>NZ_JUIV01000043.1 GCF_004151235.1 Flavobacterium anhuiense | reverse complement strand
TGTTTAAATTTGATTTAATTCTTTCGTTATTGTAATAGGTAATATACTTATTAATTTCTTTTTTTAATTGTTCTATTGATTTGAATTTTTGGGTATAAAACATTTCAGATTTCAATGTCCCAAAGAAGTTTTCAATAATTGCATTATCCAAGCAGTTTCCTTTTCTTGACATGCTTTGTCTGATTCCTTTTTGTTCTAATAGATGTTGGTACCGGCTCATTTGATATTGCCAGCCTTGGTCAGAATGAAGTATTAGATTTGTATTGTCCGGTATTTTTCTAAAGGCTTTTTTCAGCATCATAACTACTTGAATGAACACTGGTCTCTCTTTAAGTTCATAGCTTATAATTTCTTGATTAAACAAGTCAATTATTGGCGAGAGATATAATTTATTCCCAGCTACGTTAAACTCTGTTATATCAGTTGCCCATTTTTGATTTGGAGCTTGTGCTTTAAAATTTCGTTCCAGTATATTGGGAGCTATTTTGCCATTTTCTCCTTTATAAGATTTATATTTTTTTACCCTAATATTACTTTTTAACCCTAATAGATTCATTAATCTGAGAACTGTTTTATGATTGACAACCAGTCCTTGGTTATGCAGTTCATCAGTTATTCGTCTGTAACCATAACGTCCTTTATGTCTTTGATAAATAACTTTAATCAACTCTTTAGTCTCTTTATATTTATCAGGTGATTTACTTTGTTTTTGATGATAATAAAAACTGCTGCGCGCCATGTTTGTCAGGTTCAGAAGTAGTTCTAAACCAAATTTATGCCTTAATTCGTTTATGGCTTTGGATTTTTCTTGGCTTGAATTAAGGCCTGAAGCTTTTTTAGCAATTCATTCTCACAACGAAGTCTTTCATTTTCCTTTAATAGTTCTTCTTCTCTTGTCAGAAGCTTGTCTGATTTGCGCTTTTTGCCTTTATGGTCACTCATCGATATAGGTCTGCCTGGTTGCTTTAGTTTTAATCCTGCCAATCCAAAGTTAGCAAAATCTTTTTTCCATTTTAAAATTATAGAAATGCTGGGAATATTAAATCTTACACCAGCCTGCATCAAAGAAAGAGAATCCTTTTCTATGCTCCTTAGTACTTTTAGCTTAAAATCGGTTGAATAAATTTGATTTATTCGTGGCAATAAACCAATTTCACCATATGCCTCATAAAAACTGACCCATTTACGAATATTCCATCTTGCGGTCTGTTTCAATTTTGAAACATATCCAGCTGAATATTTTTTCTTTAAAACCAATTCTACACATTC
>NZ_JUIV01000042.1 GCF_004151235.1 Flavobacterium anhuiense | reverse complement strand
AATCCTCATCATTAATCTGATGGGGATTTTTTTGTTTTTGGAAAATAATATTGAAGCCGTGTGGGAGACACGGCAACTATGGGGCCGTCGCCTTTCTTTTAAGTCCTTCTCGATTTGTCGGGCAGGATTTTCTGCTTTCTGGCAGGTTTGCTTTGAAAATTTAACCGCAGAGAACTTAGTCGATGATTCTTCTTGAGAGTTATGAAGTATGTAAAGCTGTATGGAGATCCACATTAGGATTTAGCTGAAAAGAGTGCAATGAGTTTTATTTTGTAGTCCTTGCAAAGTGGTAAAGTTTGCAAAGTTTATTGAGGTGTAATTGAAGCTGAGAATTTTTAATTCTTTGAGTTTGGAATTTTGTCCCTAAGTTTTAGAATTAGAATTTCTTTTGAAAAATAAACTCTTCTTTATACAGGATCGCGTTAGGGATATAAGACGTATCATTTTGCTAAATGTTGCACTTCTAAAGCTTTTTTTGTAAAAGATTTAGCGGGCAGTCTGACTCGAAGGAAGCTCTCTATTAGTGTGCTTAAATATTTACTGCTTGTTGTTTTTGAAGACAATGTGTATGGTAATTTTTTTTGAATTTTATTTAGACTCTTTTGAATTAAATTTCTTTTGGTTAATAATGTTTTATTTATGCGGGATTCTTCTGAATGGAGGGAGTGTTCTTTTTTGATGCTTGTATTTCCGTAAGCCTGGATAATGCTTTTCTCAAAAAAATATGGTATAGTCTGATTAGGTATGAAGGTGTCTAAAATAATTTTTGCAATTAATTTTTGACAAATATTTTTCTGCATTGTTTATCTTTACTTTTGAGGTTAATTATGAATTGATAAAACTGGTCTTTTTTTCTGTGAAGATGTTTCTGGATATTGGATAACTGTCATGTTTTGGTTTTGTAAAAAAATGCAAAAACAAGTAGCAATTTCTTTATTGATGGATGTTATTTTAAATTTTGGATAGAAAGATGTTCAGATCTGTTTGTGTTTTAAAGAAAAAAGCAAAAGGATTTCCGCTTCTATCGGGGCTATGGCACCGGTTTCCAGATGAAGATTTTTTGTAAAGCTTGGCGTCTTTAGGGGCCGAAAAGCGGAAAAAACAGGCTTCGCGCCCTAGCGCCTTTGCGGCAAAACAGCCCGATTCCGGGGGTAACGAAGAAAAGCCTTACGTTCTGTGAAAAATATCCGAAATGTAAACTCCGCGTTATGAGAAGGTTAGGGATTGGCGGGAAAAAAGATTGAAAAAAGTCTGGGAAAAGTGTTGGAAAAGTGTTGGAAAAGCGGAAAAAGGCACTACTTTTGC
>NZ_JUIV01000041.1 GCF_004151235.1 Flavobacterium anhuiense | reverse complement strand
ATTATCATCTGTAACAGTTACAGTGTAAGTTCCTGCTGCAAGACCAGTTGCAATTGCGGCATTTCCGCCAGATGGAGCCCAAGAGTAAGTATAAGCTCCTGTACCGCCTGTTACGCTTACTGTAGCCGATCCGTTATTTCCGTTATGGCAAGATACTGTTGTCGGAGTTGCAGTTAAGGTTAAAGCATCTGGTTCTGTAATTGTGATGGTATTTGTTGTAGAACATGAATTTTCATCTGTAACCGTTACGGTATATATTCCTGCTGTAAGGCCTGTTGCAGTTGCCGCACTTCCGCCAGACGGAGCCCAAGAATAAGTATAAGCTCCGGTTCCTCCAGTTGCAACTACAGATGCTGTACCGTTATTGCCTCCGTTGCAAGACACATTAGTATGTGTGTCAGTTGCTGAAAGTGCTGTCGGTTCTGTAATTTGTACAGACTCTGTTACAAAACATCCGTTTTCATCAGTTACAGTTACAGTATAAGTATTTGGACTTAATCCAGTCGCTGTTGCGGCAGTTCCTCCAGATGGTGACCAAGAATAGGTATAAGATCCGGTTCCTCCTGTAGGAGTTACAGTAGCAGTTCCGTTATTTGCCTGATAGCATAAAACGTCTGTTTTAGCTACCGTTGCTGTAAGAACAGGAGGTTCCGTAATAGTTACGCTTGCCGTAGTTTGACATAGGTTGGCATCTTTGACAGTAACTGTATATGTTCCTGTCGGTAAACCAGAAGCAGTTGCGGCAGTTCCTCCAGAAGGAGACCAAGAGTATGTATAAGTTCCTGTTCCTCCAGTAACATTTACTGTTGCAGATCCGTTAGAACCTCCATTACAAGAAACATCAGTTTGAGAAATTGTTGCAATAAGTGCATCAGGTTCTTTAATTTGCACCGTTTCTGTTATAGAACATCCATTAGAATCGGTAATTGTAACAGAATATGTATTCGGACTTAATCCCGTCGCTGTTGCTGCTGTTCCTCCAGATGGTGACCAAGAATAGGTATAAGTTCCAGTTCCTCCAGAAGGAGCTACTGTAGCTGTTCCATTATTTGCGTGATTGCATAAAACATCCGTTTTTGATATTGTTGCTGTAAGCGCGTCAGGTTCTGTAATTTGTACAGACTCTGTTACAAAGCAGCCATTTTCATCGGTTACAGTTACTGTGTAAGTGTTTGGACTTAATCCAGTCGCTGTTGCTGTATTTCCTCCAAATGGAGACCAAGAGTATGTGTAAGTTCCAGTTCCTCCAGATGCAGTTACAGTTGCTGTTCCGTTGCTAGCCTGATGGCATAAAACATCTGTTTTGGTTATTGTTGCTGTAAGAACTGGTGGTTCAGCAATAGTAACACTAGCTGTTGTTTCGCATAAGTTAGCATCTTTTATTGTAACCGTATAGTTTCCAGCAGTAAGGCCAGTGGCAGTTGCATTAGTTCCTCCAGCTGGTGACCAAGAATAAGTGTAAGTTCCAGTTCCCCCAGTGACATTTACTGTTGCAGATCCGTTAGAACCTCCATTACAAGAAACATCTGTTTGATATGTTGTCGCAGTAAGTGCATCAGGCTGAATTACTTCAACAGTTGCAGTAGCTGTACAAGA
>NZ_JUIV01000040.1 GCF_004151235.1 Flavobacterium anhuiense | reverse complement strand
TTATCTCCAAATTTGTATTTTCTGCTCATTTATTATTTTTGAGCTAATGTAAGAAATACTTTGCGTTCACGAGCGGGACGCTCGCGCCAGCGGGGAGATCGTGTATAGTTTTTCTAGCTCTGGAAATCTTTAAAATAACTTTTCGGTAATAATGTTTTTATCAATTTTGTTAAATAAGAAGACAATAGTATTGCGAGTAACAAAACTATAAAACACACAGTATCAAAACTGAAAAATGAATGATTACTAAAAATAGGAACATTTAAATACCATAAATAATTGTTACAAAATATTAATACTAAAAAGAACGTCATTGTAATATTTATGTAATCATCTGCATTATCTAGTTTTAAATTCTTTTTCGATACTATTATTCCAATAATTACTAATTGCATTATGGCAACAGCAAAAGATATTAAATCAGTAAAACTTGGTCTATAATCAAAAAGTATAATAAAGTATTTTGAAATTGTAAGAAATAACAATGGTATATATATAAATGAGGAACTATTTAGTAAAGATGGATCAACGGATCTTATTTTAATTTTCAACTTTATATTTTCAAGTTTTTTATCTATTAGAGAAGTTATTGTAGATAAAAAAAGCGATAAAATACCAGTAACCAAATACAATCTACGTGCATATAAGGTTCCATCTAAATATTTTAAAATTGAACAGAAAATTGATAAAATTCCGAATGTAATAAATGCAAATTGTAAGATTGAAATGCTTTTGATTTTCGCAAAGATTGAATGACAACTTAAAAAAAATAAAGGCATTACTACATGGAATGTTAAATCTTTGACGAGATACATATTATCTCTTTCATAATTGGGTAACTTGAATAAAAATTCGTTCAGATTATAAAGAAATAAAATCCAAAAAAATAAAATGAAAGTGAAATGGGAGCTTTTAATGAGCTTATCTCTTTCTAATAACAATCTAAAAAATAATGGAGAGCTTAAAGTAATGAGTAATATGATTACGCGAAAGATGAGTTCAAAAATATTTAATGAACCAGCACCGATCTTATATTCCCAAAAAAAATAAAAATATATAAGAATTGGAATCAACGAAAAAATAAAAATATAATTTGATTGATTTTTAGAATAAGAATTAATTCGGTTAATCATAAATGTTATAATGATCTTATGAAATAAAATCAAAAAGAAGAATGTAATTGAAATCGTAGAGAATAACTTATTCCAAAAGCTGACTTCGTTATGAGTGAAAAAAAGTGTAAGCAATCGAAAAATACTAAATGTTGTAAAAATGACTTTTAAAATTCTATATTGATTTTTCTCATTTAGTTCAACGATATAATTTTTTCTATAAAAAAGATAAGTCAGAAAATCTGAGTTTTTAATTAAAATTACAAAGCATAATATAATAATGAAAAAAATATTCCAATTTAGAGAAAACCCAGAATATCCATGACTTATATTGCTTTCGTTAATGCCAAATACAGCTCCTATCGTATATTTGAAAAGCAGGCTGTAGATTATAAAAAGGCCGGAAAGTTTGAAAAATAGATTGCTGAATTGTTTTAATTGCATTTTAAATATTGTTATTTTAAGTGAATATGAATCCTCAAATATAGTTTGTTTTTGTAAATCAGATATTTTTGTGTAATAAAAAACTTTCATTTTTTTTTTTAACAAGCTTCATCTTAATTTAACTTGAAGATTTATTGCAGAAAATTATTTTACAATTATTAAATGTTTATATTTATCATATTCTATTTGGGCTCTGTTCATTTCTTTTTGAATAGAATTAAAGGCATCTAAGTTCTCATCTGGAAAATGAATAGACATATAAGACCTAAAATCAGAAATTGCACCATATTCTCCAAGTAAGTTCCCCCTGCTGGCGCGAGCGTCTCGCTCGTGCACACACAGGAAAGTCAATTAATATCAATTTCTAAAACAGTTTGATCGTTATCGCCATAATTTCTGGCAGAGCTGTATTTCCAATCTACAGGATTAGTTACAAAAC
>NZ_JUIV01000039.1 GCF_004151235.1 Flavobacterium anhuiense | reverse complement strand
CAGGTCGGCCGTCGACTCCGGCAATGCCGTCGATGCCGTTTTTACCATTGGTAGGAATCCAGTTATTAGGATCTTTAGGATCTGAATTAGGCTTAAGAACGTAAACTGTTTTAGTATTATAATCTATATACAAATTTGCTTCGGCAGGAATTGACACTCCGTCTGTTCCTGGAGCTCCATTTCCTCCTGCAATACCATCTTTACCAGATGTAATTTCTCCTGAAACAGCAAGTCGTTGCCATTTTCCAGCATACCAATAGTAATAACCTGGCTTAACATCTGTTACTGTTGCAGTATTAAAAACCAATAAACTTTCTTCATTACCAGTCTTAATTGTTGTAGCATCTGTTGAACCCGTCAATTTAACATTTGGAATCAAAATACCTTTGTCTGTAGCATAAACTTCTAACTGAGCAGAGGGTGTTGTTACTTCTTTTTTTCCAACTACTACCTGAGAGTAGACGGAGTATCCACCTAAGACAAAAAGTAAAGGAAGTAATCTATTCTTCATAAGATTTAATCTATTAATGTGTTATTAAATTATTTGATAATTATATATGATTGATCTACAACCACATTTTATCTAAAAGTTCAGTTCTAATCCTGCAAAGATTCTTTTATAATAGTTTTTTTCTTACCCCTAAAAGTTTATATTCTTATATTTTAAGACATATTTCGATTTTGAAAATTTCATTAAACTATATTTTTAGAAAGAAAAAGACATGCTTTACATTATTTGATTTTTTCCAGATAATCTAAATAACAAGATAATATACTAGGGATTACAGATTGATCATATCATCACTTGTAAAGAAATAAATCCTTAGGATTGTATTGCAGCAAAAAAAATCCGATTATAAATAATCGGATTTTTAGTTTCTAAAAGAAAAAATTATTTCTTATCTGTTAATTCCTTCACAAGAGATTTTAATTGCTCAATTTCTGCTTGCTGTTCTTTTATTGCATTAATTAATACTGGAATCATTTCAGTATAATGAACACCTAAAGTTTTATTTACATCTTTTCCTTCTTCAACTACCTCTGGCAAAACAATTTGCATTTGTTGAGCAGAAACACCTAACTGAATCTCATTTGTTGCATCATTTTTTAAAGTGTAAGAAATAGGTTCAATTTTCATAATCTCTTTTAAACCGTATTTTAAAGGCACAATATTTTGTTTCAAACGAATATCAGACACATTAACCACATTTGCACAATACAATGTTCTCCATCTTTGATTAATATTACCTAAATTCAAAACTCCCGTAGTAACTCCACTAGCATCAACACCAGGCAACAAGTCACCATTCGATGCAATTTCTAAACTTAAAGTATTACTAGTTTTAAATTCAAGATTACTCTTAGCAGCTGTTCCAGTTCCCCCCTCGTAATATGCAATCACACTAGAAAGCGATTGAATCGCACCTGCAGTTGTACCTGTCTGTGCCTGAAAGTTGAACGCTCCCATTGCAAGCCCACTTGTAAGTACAGCTGGCGCAGTTTCTGAGCCTCTACTATGTAAAAAAGAGAATGATGGTGAATTTGTTCCATTTGAATATGTTGCCAATTTCAAATCATCCATTAAATCATCTGTTGAGTTATTAATAAGATGAATACCATATTTAGGATTATTTGTACCAATACCTAGCCTACCATCTGTATCCAAACGCATTCGTTCTTTATTATTAGTAATAAATGGTAAATCAAAGTTAGTTACGGTACCAAAATTTTTCTCTTTAGTAAGCCCATCATTTGCATCATTTCCTCCCAATACCCAAGGCATATCTAGTGACCATGCTATTATTCCTGTAGGGTCAGTATATAAATATGCTGGTTTTGTAACAGCGGGAACCATATTTACTTGCACATCTGTTAACGCTGCACCGCTACCATTAACAACTTTTAATACTGTTGCTGGAGTTGTTGTTGTTAGATTTTTTGAATTAATCCCTATAGTCAAATTACTATCTACAACTTTACCAGAACCTGATACCGTAATTGGACTTGTTGCAATTAAACTAGCTTTTGTAACTGTAGCATCGGAACCTGGCGCTCCTTGCGGACCTTGCGGACCTTGCGGACCTGTTGGACCTGTTTTTCCATCATTTCCTTTCTCTCCTTTCACATTCCCCACTTCGCTCGATGTGCCGTCCGTATAGGTGATGGTAAGATTAC
>NZ_JUIV01000038.1 GCF_004151235.1 Flavobacterium anhuiense | reverse complement strand
CCGCATCGATTACTGGAGTTCCAACTGTTACTTTCACAGTGTTTGAACTGCAGTTGTCCAGATTCAGTTTTTCGCAGATTTCATAAGTCAATTCATAAGTTCCAGCTGGCGGATTAGCTCCTAAAACAATGCTTCCATTTGCATCTACAGTCAGATATCCTTTTGGATCTGCAACCGTAGTTTTCAGCGTAACATCTGCTGGGTCTAACGGCTGAGCATTTTTAGTGTCATTATCAAAAACATTTTTCCCTAATGTCTGAGGAGCATTCGATCCTAAAACTGATGGAATTTCATCTGCATTCGCTACAAGATTTCCTGCCGTAACCGGTACCGTGATAGTTACTGAATCGCAGTTTGCTGGAACTGCCCCTACTTCGCAAATTATATATTCTACACTATAGTTTCCTTTTGGAGTTCCTGGAGCTACTGTAATAGTTCCAGATGGATTTAATGTTAGTCCAGATGGTAAAGTGCCTACAATATTGATCGTCACTTCTTGTGAATTAGTTCCAATTGCAACTTTATCACCATTTAGCGTATCGTTTTCTACTAGTGATATTGTTGTTCCGCCAATGTTTCCATTTATTGGAGCAATCGTATCTACTATTGCGTCTATTGTATTTACAACCTTAACCTCTGCTGTTGCTTTTTTACAGTTTGAAGGGTTTGCGTTTTTCTCGCAGATCTCGTAGATAATGCTGTATGTTCCGCTTGGCGTGTTTGCAGCTAGAGTAACGTCTCCGTTTGCATCAACGCTCAATAGTCCGTCACTGTCAATGGTAACTACTGTGTTGCCAGACGTAACAAATACTCCATCTAAAGTATCGTTTGATTTTACATTTCCGATAGTTGCCGCTGACGTTCCTGAAGTTTTTGTTCCGAAATTATCATTAACAGCAACTAAATCATTTACTATTTTAATTGTTACAGTAGCTGAATTACAATTTCCGCTGTTCGCAATTTCACAAATTGAATAGTCAAAAGTATAAGTGCCTGTTGGCGTATTTGGTTTAACTGAGACTGAACCATCTGTATCATTGAAATTTAATACTGAAGGTAAAGAACTAGTTAATGTTACATCAATATCAATTCTGCTTACTTCATTGCAATTTAAAATATCATTATCAAAAATATTAGCAATAACAGTCCCTCCAATAACCCCATCTGATGAAGAAATTGTATCATCATTTGCTTCAATAGCTCCAATTACTTTAACCGTTTGCGTACAGGTCTGTGTATTTCCTGCTGCATCTTTTGCTATCCAAGTTACAGTCGTGTTTCCGATTGGAAAACTTGATGGCGCATCATTTGTTACCGTTACAGTTCCGGTGCAGTTGTCTGATACCGTTGGCGTTCCTAAAACAACTCCTGATGCTGCGCATAAATTGGCATCTGCCGAAACCACTACCACTACTGGGCATGTGATTGATGGTTTCTGAATATCACTAATAATTACCTTTTGAGTCGCTGTTTCTGTGTTTCCGTTCCCATCATTAAAAGTCCAATTAATGGTGTAAGTTCCCTGAGCTGAATAAGTCAAAGGATCTGTCGTTGTTCCAATCACCGCTCCTGCACAATTATCTGTAGTCGTAGGAGCTGTTGCTGTTGCAGAACATTCTCCTGTAATATCAGCCAATGTTGGTTTTACAGGTTTCTGGGTATCTTTAACAATTACCTTTTGGGTGGCCGTTTCTGTATTTCCGTTACCGTCATTAAAAGTCCAGTTAATCGTATAAGTTCCTTGTGCTGAATAAGTCAAAGGATCGGAAGTTGTTCCGATTACTGTTCCTGCACAGTTGTCTATGGTTGTTGGAGCCGTTGCTGTTGCAGAACATTCTCCTGTAACATCGGCTAATATTGGTTTTGCAGGTTTCTGGGTGTCTTTAACGATTACCTTTTGGGTGGCCGTTTCTGTATTTCCGTTACCGTCGTTAAAAGTCCAGTTAATAGTATAAGTTCCTTGTACTGAATAAGTCAAAGGATCGGAAGTTGTTCCGATTACTGTTCCTGCACAGTTGTCTATGGTTGTTGGAGCCGTTGCTGTTGCAGAACATTCCCCCGTAACATCGGCTAATGTTGGTTTTACAGGCTTTTGGGTGTCTTTAACAATTACCTTTTGGGTGGCCGTTTCTGTATTTCCATTCCCGTCATTAAAAGTCCAGTTAATGGTATAAGTTCCTTGTGCTGAATAAGTCAAAGGATCGGAAGTTGTTCCGATTACTGTTCCTGCACAGTTGTCTGTGGTTGTTGGAGCCGTTGCTGTTGCAGAACATTCCCCCGTAACATCGGCTAATATTGGTTTTGCAGGTTTCTGGGTGTCTTTAACGATTACCTTTTGAGCAGCAGTTTCTGTATTTCCGTTACCGTCGTTAAAAGTCCAGTTAATAGTATAAGTTCCTTGTGCTGAATAAGTCAAAGGATCTGACG
>NZ_JUIV01000037.1 GCF_004151235.1 Flavobacterium anhuiense | reverse complement strand
AAAAGAAAGGCGACGACATACTCTCCCACATGACTGCAGTACCATCTGCGCAGGCGGGCTTAACTTCTCTGTTCGGGATGGGAAGAGGTGAGCCCCGCCGCAATAACCACCTTAAGGCTATTCGCTGCAAGCAGCTTCCGACTGTTAATTATCAATTGTGAATTGTTAATGATCAATCAGACAATATTTTAACATACTGGGATAAAGAAACAAATAAGCTTTTCTAGTTAAGAAAGTTCCTTCCTCCCCGCAGGGCGGGGAGGAAAAGTCTGTGCATAAGCTTACGGATTATTAGTACTACTCGACTGTGACATTACTGCCTTTACATCTGTAGCCTATCAACGTGGTCATCTTCCACGATCCTTAAAAGAAATCTCATCTTGTGGTGGGTTTCGCGCTTATATGCTTTCAGCGCTTATCCCTTCCCAACGTAGCTACTCTGCGGTGCCCCTGGCGGGACAACAGATACACTAGAGGTTAGTCCAATTCGGTCCTCTCGTACTAGAATCAGATCCACTCAAATTTCTAACGCCCGCAGTAGATAGAGACCGAACTGTCTCACGACGTTCTGAACCCAGCTCGCGTGCCACTTTAATGGGCGAACAGCCCAACCCTTGGGACCTTCTCCAGCCCCAGGATGTGACGAGCCGACATCGAGGTGCCAAACCCCCCCGTCGATATGAGCTCTTGGGGGAGATCAGCCTGTTATCCCCGGCGTACCTTTTATCCTTTGAGCGATGGCCCTTCCATGCGGAACCACCGGATCACTATGCTCTACTTTCGTACCTGATCGACCTGTATGTCTCTCAGTCAAGCTCCCTTATGCCATTGCACTCTACGCACGGTTACCAAGCGTACTGAGGGAACCTTTAGAAGCCTCCGTTACTCTTTTGGAGGCGACCACCCCAGTCAAACTACCCACCAAGCACTGTCCCCCGCAACACGGGGTTAGGCCTCAGATAAACAAAGGGTTGTATTTCAACAATGACTCCACAGCGCCTGGCGACGCCACTTCACAGTCTCCAACCTATCCTACACATCATTTATCCAAGGTCAATACTAAGCTATAGTAAAGGTGCACAGGGTCTTTTCGTCCCACTGCGGGTAAACGGCATCTTCACCGTTACTACAATTTCACCGAGCTCATGGCTGAGACAGTGTCCAGATCGTTACACCATTCGTGCAGGTCGGAACTTACCCGACAAGGAATTTCGCTACCTTAGGACCGTTATAGTTACGGCCGCCGTTTACTGGGGCTTCAATTCAATGCTTCTCCGAAGATAACATCTCCTCTTAACCTTCCAGCACCGGGCAGGTGTCAGGCCCTATACTTCATCTTGCGATTTTGCAGAGCCCTGTGTTTTTGATAAACAGTCGCCTGGACCTCTTCACTGCGGCCCCCATTGCTGGGGGCGACCTTTCTCCCGAAGTTACAGGTCTATTTTGCCTAATTCCTTAGCCATGAATCTCTCGAGCACCTTAGGATTCTCTCCTCAACTACCTGTGTCGGTTTACGGTACTGGTTCTTACTGCCTGAAGTTTAGAGGTTTTTCTTGGAAGCCCTTAGGCGCACTATCTCTTTGTCCGAAGACTCCGAGTACTATCGCATTTCACCAAACTCTCCGGATTTGCCTAGAGAGCCTATAGCTAGGTGCTTTAACGAACTATTCCGTCAGTTCGCGGCGCTTTCATCACTCCGTCACCCCATCACAGCAATAAGAAGTACGGGAATATTAACCCGTTGGCCATCGACTGTCCCTTTCGGGTTCGCCTTAGGTCCAGACTAACCCACAGCTGATTAGCATAGCTGTGGAAACCTTAGTTTTTCGGTGTGCGGGTTTCTCGCCCGCATTATCGTTACTTATGCCTACATTTTCTTTTCTGACCGGTCCAGCATACCTTACGATACACCTTCAGCCCTGTCAGAATGCTCCCCTACCACTTGCACATACATGCAAATCCATAGCTTCGGTAATATGCTTATGCCCGATTATTATCCATGCTCGTCCGCTCGACTAGTGAGCTGTTACGCACTCTTTAAATGAATGGCTGCTTCCAAGCCAACATCCTAGCTGTCTGGGCAGACAAACCTCGTTCTTTCAACTTAGCATATATTTGGGGACCTTAGCTGATGGTCTGGGTTCTTTCCCTCTCGGACTTGGACCTTAGCACCCAAGCCCTCACTGTTATCAATCATTATATAGCATTCGGAGTTTGTCAGGAATTGGTAGGCGGTGAAGCCCCCGCATCCAATCAGTAGCTCTACCTCTATATAACTAAAATAACGCTGCACCTAAATGCATTTCGGGGAGTACGAGCTATTTCCGAGTTTGATTGGCCTTTCACCCCTACCCACAGGTCATCCGAAGACTTTTCAACGTCAACCGGTTCGGTCCTCCACTGTGTGTTACCACAGCTTCAACCTGCCCATGGGTAGATCACACGGTTTCGCGTCTAACACTACTGACTAAAGCGCCCTATTCAGACTCGCTTTCGCTGCGGATCCATGGCTTAACCACTTATCCTTGCCAGCAGCGTTAACTCGTAGGCTCATTATGCAAAAGGCACGCCGTCACCCCACGAAAGGGCTCCGACCGCTTGTAGGCGCATGGTTTCAGGATCTATTTCACTCCGTTATTCACGGTTCTTTTCACCTTTCCCTCACGGTACTGGTTCACTATCGGTCTCTCAGGAGTATTTAGCCTTAGCGGATGGTCCCGCCGAATTCAGACAGGGTTTCACGTGCCCCGCCCTACTCAGGATGCCGCTATCCATTACGCTCGTTGCCCATACGGGGCTGTCACCCTCTATGGCGCTCCTTTCCAGAAGCTTCCGGTTCCTTGCGCATGAAATGTCGCGGTCCTACAACCCCGGCAATGCCGTAACAATGCCGGTTTGGGCTAATCCGCGTTCGCTCGCCACTACTTACGGAATCACTTTTGTTTTCTTCTCCTCCGCCTACTTAGATGTTTCAGTTCAGCGGGTTTGCCCACCTATCGGTGTGCTATATCTTCAATATAGCGGGTTGCCCCATTCGGATACCTGCGGATCGATCGGTGTGTGCCCGTCCCCGCAGCTTTTCGCAGCTTATCACGTCCTTCATCGCCTCTGAGAGCCTAGGCATCCCCCATGCGCCCTTATTTTGCTTATTGCACCAATCTTGCCTGTTAGAACAAGACCGTTTTGTTTTGTTTTTATCATTGCCGATAAAAACGCTTTCTACTTTCTTATTATTTTCTTATCCCAATATGTCAATGAACTTTTACCTACCGTTTTTACGGCAGCTTCGTGGAGAATAACGGAGTCGAACCGTTGACCTCCTGCGTGCAAGGCAGGCGCTCTAGCCAGCTGAGCTAATCCCCCAAATCTAATGATGAATTGTGAATTATGAATTATGAATTAAGATTCATAACGCTTCAACTCTAGAATTTCCTTCTCTTCAAGCTTTAAAAAGTAGTCCCGGGCAGACTCGAACTGCCGACCCCTACATTATCAGTGTAGTACTCTAACCAGCTGAGCTACGAGACTCTGTTTTTTTTTACTTAAAAGTTTATTTCTTTAAATTAACAGCAAGAGTAATGCAATTTCACGATCCAAAACCTAAAACAGGCATCTTATTTCCCAAGCGTGCCTTCCGGCTAACACTTTGGGCTCTAGAAAGGAGGTGTTCCAGCCGCACCTTCCGGTACGGCTACCTTGTTACGACTTAGCCCTAGTTACCAGTTTTACCCTAGGCAGCTCCTTGCGGTCACCGACTTCAGGCACCCCCAGCTTCCATGGCTTGACGGGCGGTGTGTACAAGGCCCGGGAACGTATTCACCGGATCATGGCTGATATCCGATTACTAGCGATTCCAGCTTCACGGAGTCGAGTTGCAGACTCCGATCCGAACTGTGACCGGCTTTATAGATTCGCTCCCCCTCGCGGGGTGGCTGCTCTCTGTACCGGCCATTGTAGCACGTGTGTAGCCCAAGGCGTAAGGGCCGTGATGATTTGACGTCATCCCCACCTTCCTCACAGTTTGCACTGGCAGTCTTGTTAGAGTTCCCGACACTACTCGCTGGCAACTAACAACAGGGGTTGCGCTCGTTATAGGACTTAACCTGACACCTCACGGCACGAGCTGACGACAACCATGCAGCACCTTGTAAACTGTCTTGCGAAAGATCTGTTTCCAAATCGGTCAGTCTGCATTTAAGCCTTGGTAAGGTTCCTCGCGTATCATCGAATTAAACCACATGCTCCACCGCTTGTGCGGGCCCCCGTCAATTCCTTTGAGTTTCAAACTTGCGTTCGTACTCCCCAGGTGGGATACTTATCACTTTCGCTTAGCCACTGAAGTTGCCCCCAACAGCTAGTATCCATCGTTTACGGCGTGGACTACCAGGGTATCTAATCCTGTTCGCTACCCACGCTTTCGTCCATCAGCGTCAATCCATTGGTAGCAACCTGCCTTCGCAATTGGTATTCCATGTAATCTCTAAGCATTTCACCGCTACACTACATATTCTAGTTGCTTCCCAATAATTCAAGTCCTGCAGTATCAATGGCCGTTCCACCGTTGAGCGATGGGCTTTCACCACTGACTTACAAGACCGCCTACAGACCCTTTAAACCCAATGATTCCGGATAACGCTTGGATCCTCCGTATTACCGCGGCTGCTGGCACGGAGTTAGCCGATCCTTATTCTTACGGTACCGTCAGGCTCCTACACGTAGGAGTGTTTCTTCCCGTACAAAAGCAGTTTACAATCCATAGGACCGTCATCCTGCACGCGGCATGGCTGGTTCAGGCTTGCGCCCATTGACCAATATTCCTCACTGCTGCCTCCCGTAGGAGTCTGGTCCGTGTCTCAGTACCAGTGTGGGGGATCTCCCTCTCAGGACCCCTACCCATCGTTGCCTTGGTAAGCCGTTACCTTACCAACAAGCTAATGGGACGCATGCTCATCTTCCACCGTTGTGACTTTAATCATATCCCGATGCCGGGACATGATGCTATGAGGTATTAATCCAAATTTCTCTGGGCTATCCCTCTGTGGAAGGCAGATTGCATACGCGTTACGCACCCGTGCGCCGGTCTCAAATTCCGAAGAACTCTACCCCTCGACTTGCATGTGTTAAGCCTGCCGCTAGCGTTCATCCTGAGCCAGGATCAAACTCTTCATCGTATATTTTAATAATGTATATGCGACGCCTTGCTATCGGTTCTTTTAAAAATCTTTCGATTCCATTACTCTTATTCTATCTTGTTTTGAAATCTCTTTCAAAACGGCTGTCAATTCAATATGTCTACGAACGTGTCTTTTTCTTTTTCCGCTTGTGTTTCAAAGCGGGTGCAAAACTAAAACTTCTTTCTGTTTCTCGCAAGAAAAACTTGAAAAATTTCTGAAGCTTTTTTTCGCTTCAGTTTCTCAACTTTTTCTTCCAATCTTTCAATGAGCTTCCCTGTTTTGCGGGGTGCAAATGTAAAAAGCTTTTTCTTTTCCCGCAAGCTTTTTTCAATCTTTTTTTTTCGAAAATCTCTTTCCTTAAAATGTGATCAGGCTGCCGGAATGTCTAAGAGCGCTTTTCGCCGTTGCGGGTGCAAAAGTAGTGCCTTTTTCCGCTTTT
>NZ_JUIV01000036.1 GCF_004151235.1 Flavobacterium anhuiense | reverse complement strand
AATAAGTAACTTTTACAATTTCGACGAAGGAGAAATCTTCGCGAGAAGCTCTACAAAGATTGGATTCTCGTTGCGGAGTTACTTGTGGAGATTTCTCCTTCGTCGAAATGACAAGATTGTGGCACATTCCTTAATGTGATTGCTTCATTCCTCGCAATGACTACTTCGGACTGGTTGCAATTACAAACTTCAAGTTGTTCTTCACACCTATTTGTAAAACATCTACTAAGTCTTGAACTTGCAGATTAAACGGAATTCGAACTACAACAGTTTGCTCTTTATCTGTTCCTATTTTAGACATTAAACTCGTTTCCAAGTTTTCAAAATCTACTTCTTGTTTGTCGATATAGAACTTTTTATCTTCTGTAACCGATAAACTAATTAGCTGTTTATTGGTCTTTTCATTCGCTTTAGCTTTTGGCAATGTCATCTTAATCACATTCGGATTTGCCAGTGTTGAGATAATTAAGAAAAACAACAGCAGGAAAAACATGATATCGCTCAAAGATGAAGTCGCAACTTCGGCGTGAAATCTTCTTTTTCTTTTAATAGACATGGCTTATGCTCTTTGAATTATATTGACAAATTCTAAAATCTGTTTCTGAATTTTTAAAGCAAAATTATCAATCTTTCCGTTCAATAAGTGGTAAGCGCTATAAGCAATAATCCCCACAATTAATCCAGAACCAGAACTGATCATTTTCTCGTATAAACCTCCAGAAATATTTCCGATACTAATATTTTCGGTAACCGAAATACTGTAGAAAATCTTGATAACCCCAGAAATTGTTCCGATGAAACCTAGCGTTGGAGCAATACCTGCGATAAGTCCAAGATGGCCTAAATGTCTTTCCATTTCTCCAATTTCGATATCGGCAGCGCGGTCCATGTTGGCTTCAATCTCAGCAATTGGTCTTCCAATTACTAGAACGCCTTCTTTCAAGATATTCCCAGCTGCAGTATTATTTCTTTCTACAATTGTTCTTGCCAATTCAATATTTCCAGAATGTAATTTTTCACCAATATCTTGCATTAATCTGCTGTCAATTTTAGACGCACGGCTAATGTACATGTAACGTTCAAAAATCAGGTAGATCGTATAAAACAACAACAACGCGATTGGAATTAAGAACACTCCCCCTTTCATGATGAAACCAAACATTGAAATTTCATTTTGCGGTGCCGCGATCTTTTCGACCACTACATTTGAAGCATTTGCGATTGTATCTGTTTGTAACTGAATAAAAGTAAACATATATTAATTCTGGTTTTTAATAATTAATTCTAAAAAATATTTGAAATTTGCAATAAAGATAATTTTCGCTGTAATATTAAACTACAAAAATCGAAATTTATTTCAATCAACAACCATTTTATCTAAACAAATGAACTATCAAGAGACTACCAATTGGATGTTTAATCAGCTTCCAATGTACCAATTGCAAGGTGCTTCTGCGTATAAAGAGGATTTAACGAATATCAAATTATTGGCAGCTCATCTTGGCAATCCGCAGAACGGGCTAAAATGCATTCATGTAGCGGGAACAAACGGAAAAGGTTCTACTTCGCACATGCTTTCTTCTGTTCTTCAAGAAGCAGGTTACAAAGTGGGTTTGTATACTTCTCCGCATTTGAAAGATTTTAGAGAGAGAATTAAAATAAACGGAAAAGAAATCTCAGAAGAATTTGTTATTGAATTCATCGCCAAACATAAATCTTTTTTTGAAGCTAATGATATGAGTTTCTTCGAAATGTCGGTTGGTTTGGCATTTGATTATTTTGCTGCAGAAAAAGTAGACATTGCTATTATCGAAGTTGGTTTGGGCGGAAGATTGGACGCAACGAATATTATTACGCCTTTGGTTTCGGTAATTACCAATATTGGTTTAGACCATACTCAGTTTTTAGGAAATACTCTGGAAGCGATTGCTGGAGAAAAAGCGGGAATTATAAAACCGAATGTTCCAGTTGTTATTGGCGAATATACCGATGAAACTAAACCTGTATTTTTGGCTAAAGCCGAAGAGAACAACGCCTCTATTTATTTTGCTTCAGATTTAATTGACCAAATTTATTTGTCGGACTTGATTGGAGATTATCAGTTTCATAATAAAAAAACGGTTCAGCAGACGATTTCGATTTTGAATAATGAAACCGATTTTAAAATTTCGACCGAACAACTAAAAGAAGGCTTACTGAATGTTGTAAAAAATACAGGTTTGCAAGGCAGATGGCAACAATTGGGAGAAGACCCGAAAATTATTTGTGACACAGCACACAACAAACACGGATTATCGGTTGTAATGAATCAGCTGAAAAACGAGAAATACGAAAAACTGCATATAGTTTTGGGTGTTGTAAATGACAAAGATCTGGATTCTATTTTACCGCTTTTCCCAAAAGATGCACAATATTATTTCTGCCATCCAAATTCGTCGCGAGCTTTGCCGGCTGAAACTTTAAAAAATGCAGCCGAAAGTTTCAGTTTAATAGGAGGAAAATACGATTCTGTTGAAATCGCTTTCGCGGAAGCAAAGAAAAATGCCTCAGAAAATGATTTTATTTACGTTGGCGGAAGCACTTTTGTTGTTGCCGAATTGCCTTTGAACTAAAATATACTTTTGATGTAGAAAAAACTTCAAAAAAATCATTTTAATAACAAATTCATAAACAAGGAGATATAAACTATTTTTAAAAAAGTTTTATTTTTTATTCGAATTTCTTTGCAGAACTCAAAAACTAGCGTATATTTGCACTCGCAATCACAAACGATAGCAACCTAGTAAAATAGGGCGATTAGCTCAGCTGGTTCAGAGCACCTCGTTTACACCGAGGGGGTCGGGGGTTCGAACCCCTCATCGCCCACCAAAAAACTCCTTAAGAAATTAAGGAGTTTTTTTTTATCTATTAATATTCTACTTTTGGATTAATTAAAGAACTCTTTATCTAGCAAAAAAAACATACATGAAAAATGAAGAAGATTGCACAAAAATTCATCGATATTTATTTTCTGACATGTATCTATCTGACAAAGGGATTGAATTATCAAAAAAAGCAATAATTAAACGATTCGCAGATCGCAATAAAGATGAGTTTTATCATAGATACATAAACTGGAAAAGACAAGAAAATGAAATTATTGTCTTTACACTTTATGCTTAAGCAGACTTAAAGATAAATAAAGAATTCGATTGCATTTTCAACATCAACAACCCTGATGAGTTTGTTTTCGAGAAATTTATTTTAACTCAATCAATCTATGAAGGATGGGCACCAATCGACACTATTGACAGGGGACACAAAAATTTATTAGTTTTTAGATTTGAAAAAGAAATCCCAAAAATACTTTTCAAATTACACAAGGAAGAAACTCATGGAGACACTAGACCAAAAGATTACGTAAAAATAGGTTTCTGTAACAAAAATGATTTTGAAGCTATAGCTAATGGTCTTAAAAAATATCATTTGTTAAGAGAAAAATATGGAACAGAATATTGGAAATATGAAGATAAAAAAACAGAAGAGTAACTAAATCCAAAAATAATTAATTAACAGTGAGTCTTCTATCAATATTTTATGCTTTTAA
The DNA here is from genome assembly GCF_004151235.1 of Flavobacterium anhuiense. Lineage (GTDB taxonomy): Bacteria > Bacteroidota > Bacteroidia > Flavobacteriales > Flavobacteriaceae > Flavobacterium > Flavobacterium anhuiense_A. Next base: position 5,811 of record NZ_JUIV01000036.1, on the reverse strand, counting down.
AATCAAAAACATTAGACAAATACTCTTTGTTTTTGTGCTCAAAAACGAGCAATCCATTGAAATAAAATATATTAAATTGAAAACTCTCTAGAGCTAAATGTTTTATTCTATAATTGTAATTCAATTCTTTTTGAATATTATTAAGCACATCCAAAGATTCATTTTTTTCGATTTCAAGCCACTTCTCTATTTCAATTGTTTTACCCACATTACAAATCACTTCTGTATCTTCATTTGGCCTCCTAAATAAATCAAAACAGAAATCATAAAGTGCCTCTTTTGGAACAAACACTATTTTTTCACTAAAACATAGATTATAAGTAACTTTAAAATAGCTATCATCCTCAAATTGTATTTTTATCTTATTCACTTCACTAACAAAAAGAACTGAATTTGAAAAAGTATCAAATTTGTGTTTGAAGTTTTCTGACAGCACTTTTAAATTTTCAATAATAATACAATCCATTTCTACAATGAGTTTATATTTTAAAATTTACAAATGCTAATATAGTATTATAAAATCCAGCATCACAAACAACTATTCATGATCTTATTCTTACCATAAAAATTGTATTTTTGTTTACCGCTCCCCAAGAAAATCTGTAACATACATTTAAAATCTGTTTTTTACAGTTCTGGTTTATTCACTTAATTATTATCTTTGAATTATGAGCACACTATCAAGACCAAAACATATCGGAAGAAATATTAGCCGTATTCGTGAACTTCGCGATATGAAACAAGAAGCATTGGCACAAGCTTTAGGCACTAGTCAACAAACGGTTTCTGCTATTGAAAACAGCGAAACAATTGATGACGCAAAACTGGCAGAAGTTGCAAAAGCACTTGGCGTTACTGCAGAAGGCATTAAGAATTATAGTGATGAAACTATTTTAAGTATTATCAATAATACATTTAATAGCCATGACACTTCAACAATAAATGGAATCAATGTTCAACCTACTTTTAATCCACTTGATAAAATTGTAGAACTTTATGAGCGTTTATTACAAGCAGAAAAAGACAAAGTTGAATATCTCGAAAAAATAATAAAAGGAAAATAACCTTTTTAAGCATAAAAAAAACTCCATTAGAAATAATGGAGTTTTTCTTTTACATACTTCACTGATTTGAAAACAAATTATCAATCATTACTTTTTATTTTTTCACATACTTTTTCGAGAAGGCTCTTGGTCTTTTTGAAATATCTCATTTTATCGTCAATCTCTTTTATCTTGGCTTGAAAAAGCTCAAGCGTTTCTGGTTTCGAATCAGTACTTTCAAACCAACTGATTAATATTTTCTTTATTTCTGCTAAAGTAAAACCAACTTCCCTTGCTTCTATAATGATTTCTAAACGTTCAATAGTATTAGCATCGTAATGTTTATAATTATTAGATGTCACATTTTCATTAGTCAATCCTTTAATCATTCCTAAATTCTCATAATATCTAATAGTATGAATTGACAACCCCGTTTTTTTTGATAATTCGTTTACAAGCATATCATTTATTTTTTAACAAAACAATAAAGCATAGAGCAGAGTCTATACTTTTAGGTTTCAAATATACTATTTTTTTGTTTTTAAAACGCAAGAAATGAGACAAAAACATTTTTACAACAAGACACATTACACAATGTTTTTACTCTTTTTGTAAATTTTATTATCAAAAGTCTATTTCTCATTATTAAGATTGAATACTTATTTATATTTAAGAAGCACTAGTTAATTTTACACATTCCATAGGCAGTTTCAATTTCCTCGTCTGCAATTGTTACAGCAATAATAGCGCAACTACCATCAACAAATACTATTCTGGAATTAACACCACCTCTTGCATTTACAGCTAAAGCAATATCGTCTCCCTTCGTTTTAGTTGTATCTAATTTTAAATTATATTCACAGTCATTTATCCATGTTAAAATAATAGCCTTTTTCCTCAAAAACTTTTCCGGTTTTCATATCGAATGTTTCTTCAGTTTGAAAATTTTCGAATCGCTCATAAATATATTTCTGCTGATTTATTTCATCGATTAATTCAAATTTACCCGTTCTAAAATCTTGGCAATTTAGTTTTTGTGAGTAAATATTTAATTGTACCGAGTAATAGCAGTAAAGTTGTAATTATTGGAAATTTCATAGTTTATTTGGTTTTAATAGTTTTAACGAATGGAAAATCGAGATCAAGTTAAGCTAATTTCTGATTAAATACCCATTAGAAGATCATAACTCAAAACAAAAAATAATAAAAAACTCCATTACTTCTAATGGAGTTTTTTATTATGATTAGGCTAAAGATTTTTATTTCGCCAGTCTTTCTTTTCTTTTAGCATTTAAATAATTCCTTAACGGAATATCATAAACAACCATTACTAAATAAGCGAATCCGACCAACAAAACAACTGAAGTTATTACAATTAAAGTCAATTGTGTCGTATTTGGTTTATAATTGGTATAATAATTTCCAAACATCCATAAAACGGCATAATGTGTCATGTATAATGGATAGGATATTTTTCCTGAAAAAATACAAGCTTTTTTCAATCCAGGTTTTAAGACAGCGCCTGCTCCTAAAGAAATTAATAATGGAAAATAAAGTAAAACAACTAACGGTTCTGAAATCCAATTCCATTCTGAAAACGGCATAACAAAAGCTAATAGCAATAAAAAGGTTAATCCACCAAAACCAAGTTTATTTTTAATAATCCAACTAGATCTATAAATAAGTAATCCAGCTAAAAAAGAATATGAAATTCTAGCGCATCCATCCCAAAAAGTCGGGCCACTCCAACCTCCTAATAAATTGCCAGAATTATATCCTACGTAACAAATAGCCACCGCAGATAATATCGTTAATAGCAATAAAAAGCTTCTTCTAATTCTATAAAGTACAAAAGCATAAACTATATTGGCTATGTATTCCCAGAAAAGCGACCAAGCCGGTGCATTAAAACTAAACAAATTAAATCCGCGATCACCAATAACTGGAAACGGAATAAGAAAAATTGAACAGATAAATGTCAAAATAATTTTCCCAGTACTGTACAATTCTAAATAACCTCCAAAAGGATCAAATAAAAAAGCCAATAAACCAAGTATTGAACCCGCAACAACTAACGGATGAAGTCTGACAATTCTAGCAATAAAAAAATTGCGAAGTCCCATTTTTACAATGCGGTCATCATAAGCATACCCAATTACGAAACCTGAGAGACAGAAGAAAAAATCGACAGCTAAAAATCCGTGTCCGATAAAATTTTTACTTGGATCACTAAAAATCCATTCCATAAAATGAAACACAACTACTGCAAAAGCAGCGACGCCTCTTAATCCGTCTAAAATTTCAAAATGCTGTTTTGTTTCAAGAATTGTTGTAGTTGACTGGCTTGTATTCATTAGATTATAATAAACTTATAATTTAGGTGATTTGGTAACGTTGCAAGTTCTACAAATTAATATTCAAATCAAAATCAGATTTATTCAAAACTACTAACTATTTAATCATTCAATCCCTTTCCAGCTAAAATTCGTGAAATATTTTTTTCCACTCTCGCTTCTCTAGTTTTGGATTGTTTAGGTTGTAAAAAATGAAGCAAATATGCTCGTTGTCTTCCAGGAGATAAATCATAAAAAGCTTTTTTAAAATTAGCATCAGAATTAAATTTATTCTGAAGTTCTTCAGCAATTTCAAAATCAGAAACTTTTTTCAGTTCTACTTTTTGTCCTGATTTCTCAATTTCAGCAGCTTCAAAAATATAATTTTTTAAAATTTCTTTTTTCGCCAAAATGTCTTCAACATTAGTAAATCGAATTTGACGAGCCGCCTGCACATTATCTGACTGTTGAATCAAAATATTATCTGGATCTCTCATTAAAGCACCTTTGAAAAACAAAAAAGCGCAATATTCTTTAAAATAATGGATTAATACAATATTTGCTTTTTCGAAAGTATAACAAGGAGATCCCCATTTCAATTCTTCAGACAAATGACAATCTAAAACAATTTTTCTCATTTCTTCAATTTCAGCTTTCCATTTCTCAGCCTTTTCAAAATAAAAATCAACTTTAGAGTTCGTGCTATATTTTGTCATAATGGGTTAGTTTAATAAGTATATAAATTTAGTATTTTTATATATTTAAAACTCAAAACCTTTAATAATTCCTCTTTTGGATTGATGAACGAAATTTAAAATCTTGTTCCTGTCAACAGTTTCTTCAAACCTTTCCGCAATTAATTCTAAAGCAAATTTGGTATTTCTCATCTCTTGAAATAAAACCCTATAAATTGATCTAAGTTCATCAATTTTGCAAGAGTCAAACCCTCTTCTTTTTAAACCAACAGTATTTAATCCTGCAAACCTCAAAGGTTCATGTGCAGCAATAATATAAGGCGGAACATCTTTTACTACTCGACTCAAACCACTAATCATAGCATGTTCACCTATAACCGAAAACTGATGTATTGCAGTCAATCCGCTGATATTTGCCCAATCTTGAACAATTACTTCACCAGCCATGCCAACGCTAAATCCAATAATACAATTGTTACCTATGACACAATCATGTCCAATATGAGCGTTGGACATAATCAGATTAGAATTGCCAATACTTGTTTTACCTTTAGAAACTGTCCCTTTATTAATCGTTACAAATTCCCTGATTATATTATTATCGCCAATTTCTAAGAGAGTATATTCTCCCTTATATTTCAAATCCTGCGGCATACCGCCTAAAACTGCATTTGAATGAATCTGGCAATTTTCACCTATTCTTGAACCGCTTAAAATTGTTACATGATTTCCTATCTGAGCATTATTCCCAATTACAACATCTTCCTCAATCGTTACGCCATTGCCAATTCTAATGTTATTGCCTAGAATAGCATTTTTATCAATAAAAGTATTTTTCAATTTTTCTCTTTTTAAATAACTACAAAAATTGAAAAACTCCAGATACTTTTTATTGATGTAATGTCAAATAATTGTTGCCCGAATTCTGCTCAAAGTTTCTTGACTTACGCCAATTAATGAGGCAATATGCTTCAATTTGGCTTTCTTTATAATTTTAGGAAATGACTCTAAAAGAAATAAGTATTTTTTCTCAGCAGTCATTAAACGAAATAAATGATTGAATTCATTTATTTTGGAAAGATAATATCGAAGCTGTTTAATATGAAACTTCACAAATAAGGGATATTCTAGCAAAGCCTGTTCATCTGAATAAGACAACGAATAAACAACTGTTTCTTCACAAGTTTGAAAATTCTCAAATGATGGCTTTTGTTCAAAAAAACTACTCAACGAAGTTATAAACTGATTATCGGTATAAATCCACTTCGTAACCTCTATACCATCTTCAATGCAAAATCGTCTTACCGCACCCGATTTTATAAAATAGATCTTATCACAGATTTTACCCCCTTTAATAATAAAATCATTCTTTTCAAAAGTTTCTTCAACAAAATATTTTTTCAGCGCAAGTTCTGTACCTGAATCTAATTCCTGAAAACCATTAATGACTTGAATTAGTTCTTCCATTTATTTTTCTTTATTGTATTATCAAATTTAAAGTCTTTAATTTGATAATTATAAAACAACAATATCCTATAAAACATTCATTCAAGGCCTTTTTTTTGCGATTTAAAGCCGAATTATTAAAAACACAGCTCTTAGATCACAAAGCAGAATATCACTTTAAAAAATATCGTTTTTAGGAGGTTTTCTCAAAGAAAATCCTTTAAGAATCCGGAGGATCATTTCCAAAAACGCATCAAAAACAAAAAAATCCCCATCAGATTAATGATGAGGATT
>NZ_JUIV01000035.1 GCF_004151235.1 Flavobacterium anhuiense | reverse complement strand
ATCCGTTACCGAAATAAGTAACTTTTACAGAAATGACAAAAATGAGATTAGTGCTTTAATCTCTATAAAATCTGCGTGAAATAAAAACTTAGAATCTCAGAATCTTAGCACCTTAGCATCTCCTTTTTATCTTTGAAAGAAACTCGTGCGAAACGCCCAAATACGATGACAAATTCTTATTGTTAATCGAGCTCACTTTTTGAGGATAACGTTCTTTAAAATCCAAGTAACGTTGTTTTGAGGTTTTATGCAACACATCTAAAAGACGTTGCTGAATGGCAACATTCGCACGTTCGATCATTAAAACATGAAACTTAATTAGTTTTGGAATTACGGCAAACAAATACGCTTTTTGCATTTTACTGATAACCACGATTTCGCTGTCTTCAATGGCTTTAATGTTGTATGTAGTTGGTTTTTGGTGGTAAAAACTTTCCAGATCGCAAATCCATTCGTTTTCGAAAGAGAAGAAAATGACGGTTTCTGTTCCGTTTTCGTTTAAAATATAAGTTTTGAATGAGCCTTTCAAAATAAATCCTTCGTAACTACTATTCGAATTCTGAACTTGTAGGAATTGATTCTTTTTCAGTTTGATAAGTTCTGCTTTTGAGACAATAATATCCCATTCTTCATCTGTGAGCGGAATCTTTCGCTCAATGTTTGCTCGTAGTAGGTTGTACATCTTGTGGTTTTTGTGGTTTTTTGTGAGGTTTAAATTTGTTTTTTCAACTCATTATTAATTAGGGGCTTAAATTAATGTAATCGATTACGTAAAAATAGACATAAAATACATTTTTGTAAATTTAGAACTGTTAAAAAAACATATTTCATAGATTTTTTTACCAAAGTTTGAACTTGTTCAACTTTTTTCCTACAAATAATATTGAGTTTTGCGTTGTTAAACTTTTTAAATAACCAAACTTAATTATGAACTTAAAATCAAAACTTTCAATGTTCGCTACAGCATTGATTTTCGGATTTACGGCATGTAACTCCGAAGAAATCGCTTCAAACACAGAAGCAAGTATTCAACCAACAAATGAAACGATTGATGCATCTGCAACCAATCCGACTGCTAAAATCGGAAACTGCGCTGAGGTTCCTGGCTGGGCTTCACAAAACGGTGGAACAACGGGTGGTGGCTCTGCTGCGGAGACTACAGTTACAACTTACGCTCAGCTTAAATCGGCTATTGAAAACACTTCTGTAAAAGTGATTAAAGTTTCTGGAACAATCACGGTTACAACAAGATTATCATTTCAGGATCAGACTGGAAAAACTATTTACGGGGCAAGCGGTGCAAAACTGGTTTCTACAAATCAGACAAAGGATGCTTCTGGAATTATTAACATTAAAAGATGTAAAAACATTATCATCAGAAACTTGATTTTTGAAGGCCCTGGCGCTTACGATACTGATGGATGGGATAATGCCATTCTGGATGAATGTACAAATGTTTGGGTAGATCACTGCGAATTTAGAGATGGTGTAGATGGAAATTTCGACATCAAAAACAAATCAGATTATATTTCTGTTACGTATTCTAAATTCCATTATCTAAAAGCACCAAAAGCTGGAGGTTCTGGCGGAACTGATGATCACCGTTTCTCTAACTTAATTGGTTCTAGCGACGGCGCAACTGCAGATCGCGGAAAATTAAGAATCACATTTGCAAGATGCTGGTGGGCTCCAGGATGTAAAGAAAGAATGCCTAGAGTTCGTTTTGGACAAGTTCATATTGTAAACAGTTTCTTTAACAGTACGGTAAGCAACAAATGTATCGCAGCAGGATTTGAAGCAAATATTCGCGTAGAAAGCAATGTGTTTGAAGGCGTAAAAAACCCAATCGATTTAATGAGCGGTTATACGGCGGTTACGGCTACAGATAATGTATTTACAAATGTAACGGGAACTCAAGCAGGAAGCGGTACGGCTTTTACTCCTCCATATTCTATCGTGAAATTGGCAAAAACTGCTGTTAAAGCTGATATTTCTGCAAATGCAGGGCCTACTTTGGGCGGTAATGTTTGTGGTTCTTTCTAGTAGCTTTTTGTTTGCCACAAAGGCGCTAAGACACGAAGTTTTTTAATCTAGCAATCCCGATAGCTATCGGGAGCTAAAGCACAAAGATTTTTCACGCAGATTTAAAAAGATTGAAGCAGATTTAAAATTAGATTAGTAATTAAATTAAATCTGCTTCAATCTGCAAAATTTGCGTGAAACAAAAATCATTTTAATCCTTTTGATCTATGGCAAATAAATAGGCGCACTGCTATGCGCCTCTACTAAAAAACCTTAGAATCTTAGCATCTTAGTCCCTTTTTAAAGCACCAACTCCTCAAACAAACGTTGAATGGTTTTCTCCAAATCCTGACTCAATCCCGGATGAGGTCTTGAGGTTTGGATTGCCGAACTTCTAATGGCCGTTAACCATCGAAAACGCTCTGGAATTTCAAATTCAGCGATTGGACCGCCATCTTTGGCTCCGTTGGCTATTTTTACTAATGAAGTCAGATTGCATTCTAATTGTTCGATGTCGAAATCATTAGAAAGCGCTTGAATTTTTTCTTTATTTAAATGAAAAAGAACCTTTATAAATTTGGCTTTTTTGCAAAACAAAATGATTCCGATATTCAGGAATTCTTCGCGCTCTACCCTTGGCACAACACGAATCACAGCATATTCGTATAAGTGATTATCTTGCATTTTGCGCCTGATTTACAAATATTTCTGAATTCTCTAATCTTGTCTTTAAAAACTGCAAATAAACGTTTCGCAATCCTTCTGGAGTTTCGTCTGCATCTTCCCATTGCAACCAGTCTAACGGAATTGTATTGACAATTTCTTCTAAAATTTCGGGTGTTAAAATCGCTTTAAACTCAGCGTCAACTTCTTTTAACATTGAAGCTTGAGGCAGTAAAACGTGATCTTTTATCAACGCAAACGGACTTTTAGAGTGCTGTTCCCAGTTATGCCAAGAATGATGAAAGTACAAACACGCACCATGATCAATTAGCCATAATTCTTTATGCCAAATCAGCATATTGGTATTTTTGAAGGTTCTGTCTACGTTGGTAATATATGCGTCTAGCCAAACAATCTGTGACGCTAATTTAGCATCAACTGTTGTTACAGCAGGATCAAAAGTAATAGCTCCTGATAAAAAGTGAAGCGCCAAATTTAATCCCTGACTTCCTTGCAATAAATCCTGAATTTCTTCATCGGCTTCGGTTCTTCCGAAAGCTTCGTCTAGATTTGCGAAAACTAATTCTGGCAATTGCAGTTTTAAGGCTTTGGCTATTTGTCCGCCAACTAATTCGGCTATTAGAGCTTTTACGCCGTGTCCAGCGCCTCTGAATTTTAATACGTATTTAAAGTCGTCATCGGCTTCTGCTAAAGCGGGTAAAGATCCGCCTTCGCGCAGTGGCGTTATATAACGCATGACATTTACTGTTCTTAAGTCGAAATTTTTCATTTTTAAAGATTCAAAGATGCTAAGAAACTGAGTTGCTAAGTTTCTAATCTTTGATATTACAAACTTACAATTTTTGATTTTAGATTTTATTTTTTACCGCAAAGTTCACAAAGGTTTACGCAAAGAAAACGAAGTTTTTTTTGAGTTTGTATTGCTTTTTTAAGATCACAAAGATTTAATTACATAGTAACGCATTCGGCTTGTCACCCTGAGCGAAGTCGAAGGGACACAAGTAGCTCGACGAAGAAACTAAACTTTGAGGAATATCTTTGTGTTCCTTCGACTTCGCTCAGGATGACAAAAAATGAAAATATTCTTTGCGAACTTTGTGAAAAATCTTTGTGCTCTCTGCGTTAAAATTACTTTTCTAAACTCAAAAAAGCTTTTCCAAGATACTTTATAATCGTAGAAGCCGTAAAAGACTCATAACCTGTTTTTGGCAAGGCTAAATCGGCTGTTAAACCGTGGAGGTAAACGCTCATTTTAGAAGCGTATTTGGGTTCGTATCCTTGCGCTAGAAGACTTGTGAGGATTCCAGTTAAAACATCGCCGCTTCCTGCGGTTGCAAGTGCGGCGTTTCCGCTTGTGTTTTCGTAGACTGAAGTTCTATTGATAATGTAGGTTGGCGCACCTTTCATGACCACAATCACTTTGTATTTTTCTGAAAAAGCAATTGTTTTCTGGAATTTCTCGGCTTCCGAATTCCACTTTCCTATCAAGCGTTCTAATTCTTTTGGATGAGGTGTTAGAATCGTGTCTTCAGGAACCAATTCTAACCATGATAAATTTTCTGAAATAATGTTTAATGCATCGGCATCGAGAACTAAAGGTGCTTTGTTAACTCTTAAAAATTCGAATAATGCTTTTTGTGTTCCTAGCTCCTTTCCTATTCCTGGGCCAATTCCAACGGCTTGCGGAATAAACGGAAGATGGATATTGGTAATAAAATTGGTGTTTTCGTCGGTTACGGTCATTACTTCGGGAATAGAAATTTGGAGTATTTGATAACCGCATTTGGGTATAAAAGTCGTTACGAGTCCGCAGCCTGTTTTGAGGCAGGATTTTGAAGCTAAAACCGCCGCTCCTATTTTGCCGTAACTTCCAGCAATAATCACCGCATGACCTTGTGTTCCTTTGTGAGTTTGAGGGTTTACAGGTTTATATAATTTCTGAAATTCTTCTTTATTAATTAAATACGGTGATTTCATTCTTTAGTTGGTGTTAATTTTAAACACATAGAATCATAGCTTTCCTTTACACATCAAGGCGTTTCACTTATTTAAATAAACATAGCTAAATGTAAAAGTTTAATTTTTATACTAAAATTACATAAAAAATTGAAAACATGATTCTTCTAATGAAACTGTTAGCCCTAGCCCTGATAGTAGCGGCATCTCCCGATTTAGAAAAACAAGGCTTTTTAGCCGTAGTTTTTGTTAATCGGGAATATAGCGGATAGCAGGAAATAGCTCCAAATTATTGCGAAATTTATAATTTAAGGTCTTTTAATTTGATATTTTTTGAATAGATTTGCAAAACAATTTTATAAAACAACACAATGAAAAATACTGCGCTTACGCACATACATGAAGGTTTAGGAGCGAAAATGCTTCCTTTTGCTGGTTATAATATGCCTATTACTTATGAAGGGGTTAATGCTGAACACGAAACAGTTCGTAATGGTGTCGGCGTTTTTGACGTTTCTCACATGGGTGAATTTTTGTTATCGGGTCCAAATGCATTGGCTTTGATTCAGAAAGTGACTTCAAACGATGCATCTACTTTGACAATTGGAAGAGCGCAATATTCTTGTCTTCCAAATAATGAAGGCGGAATTGTTGACGATTTGATTATTTATAAAATGAAAGAAGAAGAGTATTTACTGGTTGTAAATGCTTCTAATATTGAAAAAGATTGGAACTGGATTTCATCTCATAACGATTTAGGAGTTGATATGAAGAATCTTTCTGACGAATATTCTTTATTGGCAATTCAAGGTCCAAAAGCGGTTGAAGCTATGCAGTCTTTGACTTCTATTGATTTGTCTGCGATTACATATTACCACTTTGAGGTTGGCGATTTTGCAGGATTCAGTGATGTTATTATTTCTGCTACTGGTTATACTGGTTCTGGCGGATTTGAAATTTACTGCAAAAATGCTGATGCTGAAGCTATCTGGAACAAAGTTTTTGAAGCTGGAGCTGCTTTCGGAATTAAACCGATTGGTCTTGCTGCTCGTGATACTTTACGTTTGGAAATGGGATTCTGCCTATACGGAAATGATATTAACGATACTACTTCTCCACTTGAAGCTGGTTTAGGATGGATTACAAAATTCACAAAAGACTTTACTAATTCTGAAGCTCTTAAAAAACAAAAAGAAGCTGGTGTTACAAGAAAATTAATTGCTTTTGAAATGCAAGAGCGTGCAGTGCCAAGACACGATTACGAAATTGTTGATGGTTCTGGAGCGGTAATCGGAATTGTAACTTCTGGAACTATGTCTCCTTCTATGAATAAAGGAATTGGTTTAGGTTATGTTACAACTGCAAACAGTGCTGTTGATAGCGATATTTTTATTAGAATCAGAAAAAATGATGTTCCTGCTAAAGTGGTTAAATTACCATTTTACAAGAAATAAGTTTTGAACTTTATAAAATTAAAGAATGCGTTACGGTTGTAACGCATTTTTTTTGCTGTAAAATAAGCAGATTCAGGTTAATTTATTTGTTGTGTATTCGTTTAACGGTTAAATGCTTTTCGTTGTCGATATTTTGCTAAAAATACTACAATTTCTAAAAAAATTAGTGTAACTTTAATCATGAACCTTGAATTTCCATTTATGAAAAAGATTTCACTACTCCTTTTTTTGCTGACATCAACTATATCCTTTGGTCAAAACAGCGCTGAAACTTGTGAAATATTAAACAAAATAAATGCGCTTATTCAAGCTGAACATTTGAGACCCAAACCAGTTGATGACAGCTTATCTGTGTTCGTTTTTGACAATCTCATTAACGAACTTGACCCTTCTCGCAATATCTTTTTTAAAAGCGAATATGACGAATTGGCTCAGAAATACCGATACAACTTAGACGATTTGATTCTAAAGAACGATTGCAGTTTTCTTACTGATATAAAAGCAAAATACGTAAATGGCCTCATACGCACTAAAAAGGTTTTAGAAAAGATTCAGACCATCCCGATAGATTACACTAAGAAAGATACAATTCGTTTTTATAAAAAATCTTTTGCCTTTTATTTAAAAAAAGAAGACATAGAAAAGGTTTGGATAAAAAAACTACGCTATCAAATCTTAGACGATATTGCTGAAATGAGTGAAAATCTAGATTCTTTAAAAACGAATTTTAAATCGATAGAACAAGCTTCTAAAAATCAAATTCTTTCTAATGAAATATGCCGTTTTAATACATTAATAGAAACTAATACAAAACAGGAAGAAAAACTGTATAATTTCTTTTGCACGTATTTTGATCCACATACGGCTTATTTTAGTGATGATTCTAAAACTAGTTTTGTTGCTTCTTTATCAAAAGAGCATTTGTCGCTAGGAATGACGGTAAACCTCAACGAGAAAAATGAAATTATCATTGATGAAATAGATCCAAATGGTCCAGCATATCAAACAGGACAGATAAAAAAAGGCGATCAGATTATTTCGATTTCCAATCAGAAAGAAACGCTTCAGGTTTCGTGTGCTTCTCTAGAATCTATATCGTCTATGATTTTGTCTGAAAATAACAAGCATATCACGCTTACCTTAAAACGCAATTCAGGTAAAAGTTTTGATGTTTATATTGAAAAACAGATGATGAAGGATGAAGAAAATTCGGTTTTCAGTTTCATCATTGGCAAAGACAGCAAAATTGGTTATGTAAAAATTCCGAGTTTTTATGCTGATCTTGATGGCACAAGCAGAAAAGGCTGTGCAGATGATGTGGCACGCGAAGTTATAAAACTGCAAAGAGACAGCATAAAAGGACTGGTAATTGATCTTATTGACAATGGCGGCGGTTCTATGGAAGAAGCCATAAAATTGGCTGGAATGTTTGTAGATTACGGTCCGCTTTCGATTGTAATTGACAGCAAAAAAGAAAAATCTGTAATTAATGATCCTTTTAAAGGCGTAATTTATAGAGGTCCCATTGTGGTTTTAGTAAACAGCAATACGGCTTCGGCAAGCGAGTTTTTCTCTTCGATCATGCAAGACTACAATCGCGCACTTTTGTTAGGAAGCTCTACACTTGGAAAAGCTACCATGCAAACTATTCTTCCGCTTGACGAAGAAAAAAATACCGATTTCTTAAAAATTACAATCAATAAATTCTACAGGATTACAGGGAAAAGCCATCAATACGTTGGAGTAAAACCAGATGTTGTTCTTCCTGAATTTTATGAAGATATTTACCAGAAAGAAAGCGATTTCCCGACGGCAATAAAAAACGACAGCATTGAACCTTTCTTAAAATACAAGACGTATGTGAAACGAAATTTGATTGATAAAATTGCTAAAAACAGTTCGGAAAGATTAGCAGACAATTACTTTTTTAGCAACATAAAAAAGATCAATCTCAAGATAGATCAACTTGTAAATACTCCAAAAGCAGAGATTCCACTGACATTAGATGCAGTTTTTAAACAGAAAAAAACATTGAATGCGCTTTGGACAGAGATTAATACTTTTAATGACGAAAATAATCCGCTAGATGTATACAATTCTAGCGTCAATCAGTTTCTTTTAGGAGCTTATCCTAATGATAAAACGATTAACCAATACCAAATGGATAATCTTAAAACTAACCCTTACCTGAATGAGGCTGTAAATATTATTAATGAATTTAATGGAGGGGTTAAGTAGTTTTCTTTTAAAAGGTCCTAAGATACTGAGATACTAAGGTTCTAAGTTTTTTTTAGCAATCCCGATAACTATAGTGCGCAAAGTTTTATTTATATAGCTTTGTGAACTTTTTTATTTTATCGCTTAATTTAAAAATTTCTTTGTGAGCTTTGCGTTCCCGATAGCTATCGGGCTTGCGTACTTTGCGGTTAAATTCAACACAAACTAAGTAACTTGAAACCTAAAACCTGAAACAAAAAAGAACAATTTTGTTTTTGTAAAAATTAGGAAAACCGTATTTTTGCATCACAAAACTAAAAATTAGAAATGGGAAGAGCGTTCGAATTTAGAAAAGGAAGAAAAATGAAACGTTGGTCAGCAATGGCCAAAACATTTACCAGAATTGGTAAAGATATCGTAATGGCTGTTAAAGAAGGCGGACCAAACCCAGACGCCAATTCTAGATTAAGAGCTGTTATTCAAAATGCAAAAGCCGCTAACATGCCTAAGGACAATGTGGAGCGCGCGATTAAAAATGCAAGTAATAAAGATACTGCTAACTATAAAGAAATTTTGTTTGAAGGATACGCTCCTCACGGAATTGCAATCTTAATTGAAACTGCTTCTGATAACAACAATAGAACTGTAGCAAACATCCGCAGTTATTTCAACAAATGCAACGGAACAATGGGAACTCAAGGTTCTGTTGAGTTTATGTTTGACCACACTTGCAACTTCAGAATTGCAAAAGATGGTATCGACGCAGAAGAATTAGAATTAGAATTAATTGATTTTGGTGCTGAGGAAGTTTTTGAAGACGAAGACGGAATCTTAATTTATGCTCCTTTTGGAAGTTTTGGTGCTTTACAGAAAGAATTAGAAAACAGAGGTCTTGAAATCCTTTCTTCTGGTTTTGAGCGTATTCCGCAAATCACTAAAGAATTAACGGAAGCTCAAATTGCTGACGTTGAGAAATTGATCGAAAAAATCGAAGAAGATGATGACGTAATGAACGTTTATCATACCATGAAAGAAGATTAATCTTTCTAAAATATATTTTAAAAAAAGCTCTGGATTTTCTGGGGCTTTTTTTGTTTTGTAGAACTTTTGCTTTTCAAATATAAAAGCCACAAGGCAAATTGCAAATATGTACCTGAGTTTAAAATGAGATGCTTATTTGAACTCATTTTAAACTAAGATCAGGTACTTCTAAAGATAACATTTCGATTATATTTGCAACACCTCAAATATAATTTAAACTAAAAATGCAAACATCAAAAATCACTCGAATTGCCGTAGTAGCCCTAGTACTTTTGTTCTTAGTACTAAGTGTAATCAGCTGCAGTACACATGTACACACTCATGCTCCTGCTCCATCAGGTAAAAAAATACCCCCAGGACAAGCAAAAAAAATGAATGGAGACCAAAGTGCAAAAGCATATGCTCCAGGTCAGCAGAAAAAGAGATAACAAAAATGCCTTCTGAATTTCAGAAGGTTTTTTATTTTTATCTTAATTTTAAACGAAAATCAGTTTTATTTTCCCTAGAAATGTCAAATAATGAAGTATATATTTGAAAAATACAATCACTTTGATGAAAGAGATAATCGTAACAAATCAACAGCATTAATAGCAATTGAAAATGAAGAACAATATGGAGAATATTTCATTACAGAAATTAAAAATTTAAATCTACATTATTTAGAAGAAATCGTTAATTCTCTCAAACTAGTTTTGTCGGGTAATTTACAGCAATATAATTTTGGATATGAGGTTTACTCTATTGATTGCAACAAAAACATTTCATCTATAATTGACATCTTTACTGATGACAAAATTATTCTTGAACTTCCAACACAAGAAATCTACGAATTCATTAGAGATTGGAAAGATTATTTAACAGAGAACCAATTAATCCCATAACTACAATAATATATGCTCAAAATGAAAACTATATCATTTTAAACCACAATTATTTTTTGGAATTAATAACTTTAATCAAATAAGTTCCTTCTGGCAAATCGGTAATATTAGAAGCGTTGGCACTCATTATTTGTCTTCCTTGAGAAAATACCTCAATTGTTTTAGTGCTTTTATTGGTTTCTGCCGGAGCAGCTGCTGGCGCCGGTGTTTTTGCAGGTGCTGCGACAGTTTTTTTTGTCACATTTGAAACATTGGCGCTTGAAGCAGGTATTGTTTCCGTTACTGACGTTCCATTTGGTTTCGAGCTATTGTAAGCTTCTCGAACCTGTTCGTCTGTCATGGCAACACTATACAATCTTAAATCGTCAATATCTGCGCTGATACTCGTTGAGGTGTTTAATTTACCAAGATTTAAAATATATCCTTTTGCCGAACGCTGAATTCCTTCTACAGATTTAAGCAATTCACCGTTTCGGTAAATTTTCGAAACATTTCCGTCATATGTAATACTATAAAAATACCAAGTTTCTTTTGCCAATGGCACTGAAACGATCACATTATTTGCATCTCCCCAGCCAACCAAACTCAAATCTGAATTGCTTCCAGACACAGGCTGTTGCACTAAACCAAAATATTGTCCGTTTACTGCTGCACCGTATCCTAAAATGTAATTTGGAATATTGACTGCATTGAATTTTACCCAAATCGATATTGTTTTTGGCTTATTATCCTGAGGAAGCTCTCCTACTACAGCCTGATATGCTTTATTTGCAAGTCGCAAAGCACTTTTAGGACTTCCCATTCTATCGCTTACAAAAACTGGAGCACCTAAAAAAGAAATCGTGTTATCTGCACTGTTTAAATTTCCGTTGAAATTAAATTCCTGCACTGGATTTTGCGCATTGGCTGTTAAAAAATTTATAAACATTAAAGTGAGTACTATTTTTTTCATAGTGGTAGCTTTTATCAAGATAGTTCGTTTTAAGGCAAATAGCGATAGATTATAAATTTTAAATATTGTATGCTTTACAATTCTAAAATTTCATTCAATATTTTTAAAAATTTTGTTAAAACTATAATTAAAATTCAGCATATCCAAGAGATTCCTACACACAAATACAGAATTCTCACAAAAACAATTATACGACTTAAAAAACTTTCTTTAGCAAAAAAATTTCAAATCTAATCCTACTTTCTTGTAGAGCTAGATGGCAGTAAAATCAGGTTTTTTTCACGATTCTGCCTTACATTGCATTTTTATTTCTAACTTTAACAGTATGGGCTGTAAATCAAAGAAATAAACTTAAATATGAAGAAAACTTTACTTTTATTTTTTCTTTTATTTTTCTTAAAAATCAGTGCGCAGATTTCCGACACTCTTGTTTTGAAAAACAATGATGTCATTGTTGGCGAGATAAAGACAATGAATAAGGGAATTTTACAGATCGAAACCGATTACAGCAAAGAAGATTTTAAACTAGAATGGAAATATGTTAGAAACATTAGTTCTGAGAGGGTTTACATTATTAATCTTTCTAACGGTACTTTACTAAACGGAAAAATTACAAAAATCAAAATTCCTAATAAATGCGAAATTACTAATATCGATACGCAAAATAAAAGCATTATTGATCTTTCTGATATTGTACGCATAAAACCTGTTGATGATAGCTTTTGGGCTAGACTAGACGCCAGTTTTGATGCAGGAATAAAATTAACTAAAGCTCAAAGTTTACAACAATTAACCGTAAACGTAAATTTAGGCTACACTGCAAAAAAATGGTACGGAGCGGCTACATACAAACAGCTCCAATCTATACAAGACGAGAGCGATCCCATACGCAGAATAGATACTGACTTAAGCTATATACACCTTCTTCCGCGAGATTATTTTATTCCTCTGTCTGTTGTTACTTTAAAAAATACCGAACAAGACATTGACCTTCGTGTGGTTTCAAAAGCCGGATATGGAAAATACTTAATACATAGCAATAAAAAATATTGGGGAATTGCTTCTGGATTATCTTTTAATAACGAACGTTTCACAGGAACAAGCGAAGCCAACAAAAGTTTGGAATTATTCCTTGGGAGCGATTTAAACTTATATGATATTGGAGATTTCAGCATTCAGTCGAAAGTAAATGTTTTTCCTAGTTTAACAGAAAGCAAAAGGGTTCGTACCGATTTTTCTATAGACACCAAATACAACTTGCCATTAGACTTTTTCATCAAGCTGTCATTTGTTTATAACTATGATAACAAGCCTAAAGAAGGAGCATCAAAAGATGATTATGTTTTCCAGACTACTTTTGGATGGAAGTTAAATTAAAAAAAGCCTCCTGAACACAGAAAGCCTTTCTTACTATTCCAAAAACTCAATTGCTTACGCAATAAAAAAACTAACTAACATTTAAAAACAAACTAAAAAACCATTTATTTTGAGGTAATTTTTTTTGATGGAGTACTGGTAATTTTTAATAAATAAGTCCCTTCAGGAAGATCGGATATGTTTGTTGCATTGCTTCCTACTATTTTCTGCCCTTGAGAATAAACTTCTACATTTTTTATAGCACCATTCACTTCGCTTGAAGCAATAATTGTTTCGTTTGCCGTTTTTGTTTTTACAGCTACTTTTACTGTTTTAGCTTCTGCAGGCGCCGCAACAATCAAATTCGCTGTCTTTTCGCTCTCATATAATGCATTAATCTGATCTGCAGTCAGAGCTATGTTGTAAATCTTTAAATCATCTATATCAGCATTTATTCCAACCATTGTATTGATTTCTCCCAATCTAAAAATATTTCCATTTGTAGATCTTATCATGCCTTCAAGATACTTCAGTAATTTACCGTCACGGTATATCTTAGAAGTAGTTCCTTCATAAGTAATAATATAATGGTACCAAATATTTTTTTCTAGCGGTGTAGATACAATAACATCATTAGAAGCTCCCCAAGCTGCTAAGCTTAGGTCAGAGTTAGAAGAAGTTGTTCCTTGCTGCAATAAACCGCAATATTGAGCATTTAAAGGATTTCCGTAGCCCCAAATATAATTTGCATTGGAAATATCATTGAATTTAACCCAAATACTGATTGTTCGTGAGCTTTTTCCCTGAGGAACGTCATCGATTACGGCTTCTAAAGCTTTATTATTTAATCGTTGAGCTCCTTTTGCCACTCCTGCTCTATCAGCTACAAAATTAGTCGTACCAATAAATGAAATCGTATTTGCTGTATTGTTTAAAGTACCATTAAAATTAAATTCCTGAATCGGTGTTTGTGCATTCACATTCAAAAAACTTACAAACAATACTGTTAGTAGTAATTTTTTCATAATAGTAGATTTTAGGGATTAAACAACTTTCATTGTCTTAACACCTCAAAACTAGACTATTATAATTTTTACAAGAAAAATTTCCGATAAAATGCCTAAAAACTCGTTAAAATAACGTTTTTCATTCATTTTGACGGTAAAAGCATTTTTAAAAAATTATAAATAACATTAAAATATTAAACTTAACTCAAATAAAGTCACAATTTCTTACGTATAAATACGGTATATTCAACAAAATAATTATTTTTAACTTTTTACAAAAAAAAAAAAAAAAAAAAAAAAAAAAAAAAAAAAAAAA
>NZ_JUIV01000034.1 GCF_004151235.1 Flavobacterium anhuiense | reverse complement strand
GTTAGTTAGTTAGTTAGTTAGTTAGTTAGTTAGTTAGTTACTGCTGGGACTGAGTTCTTATTTTTTAACTGTGATGTGGCTAATTGGCTTTGCTATTCCTGTAAAGACATGAGCCCGAAACAAACGGGCTCATTATTATCAGATCTGATTAATTCTAAAGTTTTGTGTGAAGTCTCTTAAACCCACGCTTCCTTGCAATTTTATGCGAGACTTTGTCCTATAGGCAGTCGGGTGCTGAGTACAACCCTGTTCCAAAGATTTATCGTAATTACGGCAGTTATGATATCTGCAATCTGGGTTTCGCTGAAAAAATGCACGGCGTTTGAATAGGTTTGATCTGATAATCCCTGTTGATGGATCAAGGTTATTTCTTCCGTTATCGCCAGCACTGCTTTTTCTTCTTCTGTAAAAATATTCCCAGCTTCCCTCCAGGCGCTCAGGAGAAAAATGCGCTGGTTTGTTTCGCCGTTTTTTACCGCGTCCTGAGTGTGGATATTGATGCAGTATGCGCAGCCGTTGATCTGCGAGGCGCGGATCTTTATCAGTTCTTTGGCTGTCTTGGAGATGGAAATCCTTGAAAGATAGCTTTCCAGGCCGATCATCGCTTTCAGCGCATCCGGGGCAGCCTGCTTGATGTTTAGTCGTTTTTGCATTGTATTATTCTTTTAAAATTGTTCTATGCAAAATTGGATAATAAGAAAATGAAAAAACTTAAACTGGTTTAAGAAAGAGACCTCTTGCGGATCTCGCTCAGATATTCGGGGGTGAATCCCAGATAGGATGCGATCAGGTACTGGGGTACGCGCTGAATGAATTCAGGGTGGTTGCGGACTGCCTGAAAATAGAATTCTTCCTTGGAGAACGAGAAAAGGAATTTGATGCGTTTCTGGGCCGCTGCATAAGCCCGCTGGTAGACAAAGCGGAAATAGCGCTCCATTGCCGGAAACTCCTCCAGCAGCTTCTGCTGCTTCTCGGGAGTGATATAAAGCAGGGTGGATTTTTCCACTGCCTGAATGTAAAATTCTGTCGGCAATAGGTTCTCGTAGGCATAGTTATCGGTAAGCCACCAGGTTTCTATGGCAAATTCAGTGGTCTGCTGGGTGCCTTTCTCGTTGATGTAAAATTTTCTGAGCAGGCCCTCCAAAACAAAATAATGGTGCCGGCAGATCTGTCCCTCTTCCAGCAGGTTTTCTTTTTTGGCCGCTTGCTTGATTTCAAAGAATTTTATGATCTGTTCAAAGTCGTCCTCCGGGACCTGGGCGAACTTGGCTATATGGTTTTTAAATATATCGGACATCTGAGTTAATCGGCTTCTAGGTTTTGACTCTTTGGCCTGCCTATACAATCCGAATAACACCGGTGTATCCTTGTTTGCAGGCCAGGCGCAGCCGGTAGGCTTTTAAAGCAAATATAGCAATAATATTTCAACTCTATTCTCCCTGCAGATCCGATGTCTGACTGGGCTGGGTTTTCCTTGCCAGCAGGTAGAAATCCCTGAGATGCCGCCATGCGGAGCACATTTCAAGCGGGCCGTTGAAAGTCCTTATCCACGTATAGCAGCTTTTTAAAAAAAGCTGGGAATCTTTGCCCAAGGCTTCCAGTCCACCTGTAAATGAGGAGTCGTATTGTCAAAATATCATTTGATTTCTTCGGGATTCCGGGGCAGGAGGATTTTCGCTGCTAATTTTAGGGAGGCTAAATTCCTTGAATAATACCTGCTGATTTATCAAACTATGAGAATAAGACTTCCACTTGGAAAGAAGTCTTGGGGTCACGCCAAGTTCAATAGCCTTTTCCTTGACATTTTTTCTTTCGTAGCTTAGCAGAACGCTATTCTCTTTAAAGTCAGAGTTAAGGTTCCTAATTATTTTTGCATGATGGGAATATAATGTTAAATATTGAAAATGATCGTGCTATGAATGGTTTTTCTAAAATTAGCACTTTTTTTTATATTTATGCTCCAGCTACTAACTTGAATGTTCTTTTGAAAACTTGATTATTAAACGAAATTATATAATATTACTTCACTTGGCAGCAGCCCTTTTTTTTATATTGCATTGCAATCCCATTTCTTTCATATATCTCTTTACCGTTGAAATCGAAATCTGAAAGCCGTCATTTTGAAGCATCGCAGCAATTCTAAGGGCGCCGTAACGCTGTTGCGAGTTAAAAAATGCCTCCTTTATCTTCTGTTGTCTAATTGCTTTTAGCTTCTGCGTCTTTGTAGGAATATTTCTTTTCCATTTGTGGTAGAAAGATCTGTTAACATCTAATACGTTGCACATTAGCCTAATGCTGTACTTTTTTTCGTTTTTTTGGATAAAGTTCAAAAGTCCGGCCGCTTCCTCATTTAAGTATCGGCCAGCGGCTTTTAGAATCTGGAATTTTTCCTCTATATGCTTTATTTTTTTTTCTAGCTCTTGAATTTTCCCATTCTCGAGACGAAGCCTCGAAAAGTATTCTGCCTTGAAATTGTCGTTTCCCCATTTCTCATGCTTCTGGCGCCAATCGGTCAGCAGGCCTCTATGTAGGCCAAATTCTTTCTCCAGCTTTATGATGCTTTTGTTTCCGTAACTCATGAGGACTAGCTTTTCTTTAAAATCAGGGTCGTATTTTCGTCTCATTACATTTCTAAGTGCGAATTATAAATGGTTTGGTTTTCTGCTTCGAACTGTTCAATGGTCTTATACTTGAGATAGGAATGGATCCTTTTTCTATTATACCATGTTTCTATAAAATCATATATTTCTTTCCTCATGTGTCTTTGGCTGATCAGTTTGATTTTCTGATGAACCAATTCGTTTTTTAAGGTGCTGAAAAAACTCTCGCATACCGCATTATCATTGGAATCCCATTTTCGGCTCATACTTCGGATGCAGCCGAATGAATCAAGAATGTCACTGAAAACTTTGCAGGCATACTGCACTCCTCTGTCAGAGTGGAATATCATTCCTTCTAAAACCTTGCGGTTCTTTGCTGCCATCTTCCATGAGGGTAGAATGGTATTTTCCGCAGACATGCTGACGCTTAGATTCCAGCCTATTATTTTTCTGTCAAATAGATCCATTATTACAGTAAGATACATAAAGCGTTTTTTTGTTTTTATATACGTTATGTCTGAAACCCATACTTTTGAGGGAGCGCCCACAGTAAAATTTCTGTTTAAGACATTTGTGGCGATGTAATGGTTATGGAAGGAATCGGTGGTTGCCACAAATTTTCTTTTAGGAATCCTTTTCAGCTTCAGCTGTCGCATGTAGAAATCTACCTTGGATTGTTTCAGATTGCATCCAAGCTGATTTAATTCGGATGTGATTTGTCTGCTCCCGCAGCGTTTGTTTGAGTTAAGGAATATTTTAGTGATATTTTTTTTTAAAGCAATGATATGGCGCTTCTTCTCAGAGAGGCCGTTCTTTTTCCATATATTGTATCTTTTTTTACCCACATCCAGCACCTGGCACATCTGCATCAGGTCATATTTTTTATGGCTGTTTTTTATGAACTGGTAGATTTCCTCATTCCCGTTGTAGAGATGCGGAGTGGCATTTTGCAATATTTCGTATCTCAGTTCGGCTTTTTTTAATTTTTGTTCAAGTTCATATATGGTCTTTTGTTCAGGATGCACCCTTATTTGGCCTTTTCCGCAAAAGCTTCCATCGCCGAATTGTCTATGCTCCCTACGCCATCTCTGGATAAAATGCATTTCTATTCCCAATTCTTCGGCAGATTCTTTAGTGCTGTTCTTCTGATAGCTTAGCTTAATGGCAATTCTTTTGAAATCAGGGCTAAATACTCTTCGTTTTTCTGCCATAATACTCTTTTTTTAATATTATTAAGAGGAAATTTAAAAAAAAATATTCTATTATAGCAGGAAGCGCTATAAAGTAATATGCTTATTCCTTTAAAAGATAAGATAGTTACAGGCATTCCTAGTCACTCCTTTTGGATCCTTCCCTATGAGCCGTCAGCAGCTTGATAAAAGGTTTTTAAAATGAGAGCCCTTCGGTTTCTCGTCAAACAGCTTCTGTATTTTCAGTATATGGTGACTTGCTAAAACTAATTATACATCTGTTTTTTGCTTAAAAAGTTTTAGCGTAGAGTTGGAAATTATGGGTTTGGACTAATAATTAGTCGTAGTATCCTTAATGCTGATATAATATTATAATAAGGATCTGTAGATTTAAGGCTTTTTAATTGAAACGCAAAGGCCTAATTCCCTCATGTACCTCGCCGTGGTTGAGCTTGAGATCTTGTAGCCTCTTTTTTGAAGTTCAGCGGCTATTCTCATATAACCGTATCTTTTTTTATTTTCATTAAAAAGAGCCGTTATGATCTGCTGTAATTCTATTTTTCTTTTTTTTCTTTCGTGGATATAATGGCGGTTTTTCCATCTGCTGTAGGAACGCTGGTCTACGCTAAGAATTTTGCAAATTTGTTTTGCAGAACACTTTTTTTCAAATCTCTCAATGAAATGGTATATGGAGATTAGTCCCATAGAAAGATAAGGAACTGCATTTGATATAATTGAAGAATGAAGCTCTGCTTTCTCAATTCTTTTTTTGAGCAGATAAATTTTGTTGTCTTCGGGACTTAGTCTTAGGTTTCCACAACCTGGAAAACTTCCTTTGCCATATTTATAAAAATCCTGGCGCCATCGGTTCAGGAGTGTTTTTGTTATATTGAGTTCTTGCTCAATTTTTTCAATAGTACTTCCCTCATGACTCAATAATACAGCCATTTCTTTGAAATCACGGTCATAAATTCTCTGACTCTTTTTCATATTAGATAAAAGTTTTGTCCGGTATGAAAATTAATAAATTTTATGGTTTATGCATCGCATTGAATTCTTCGATAGTCAGATAATTAAGGGCGGAATGTATTCTTATTTTGTTGTACCAATTTTCTATGTAATCAATAATCAATATTTTAAGATCTTTCTTAGGCAATAATTTGTTTTGATATATCAATTCTCTTTTAAGTGTATTGAAGAAACTCTCGGCAGGGGCATTGTCTAGTGAGTTTTCCCTGCGACTCATACTGCGGATGATGCCTTTGTATGATTGCAGTCTGTTGGTAAAAGCTCTGCAGGCGTACTGTACGCCACGATCAGAGTGAAATATTAACCCTTCTGAAACTGAGCGATTCGCAACGGCCATGTCCCAGGCAGCAATTGTGGTTTTTAGGGCAGACATAGTAGTGCTAAGACTCCATCCTATTATTTTCCGGTCGTACAAATCCATAATGATCGTAAGGTATAAAAACCTTTTATCGGTTTGTATATAAGTAATGTCTGAAACCCAGACCATTGACTCAGATGTACTATTAAACTTTTGGTTTAGAAGATTTGGTGATGTATAGTGATTGTGTTTGGAATCAGTTGTGATTTTGAATTTCCTTTTTGCTTTTGGACGCAATCGCATCTCTTTCATGTATAACCCTACCTGGGTGTAAGATATTTTTGTGCCGTTATTGGTGAGTTCTTTAGCGATTTTAGTGCATCCATAAAATCCATGGGAGCTTTTAAATGTCTCTGCTATCTTTTCTTTTAGTAAAGTTATACGCTTCTTAGTATTTGAAATTGGCTGGGCTTTCCAAATACGATAACTGCTTTCGCATACTTGCAACACCCGGCACATTCTATGAATGGTATATTTTCTTTCATTTTCTTTTATGAACTCAAATACGGCAAGTGAACCTTTACGAAAGTAGGGAACGCAGCTCTTTAAGATTTCACAATTAAGTTCTGAATCAAGACATTTTTTTTCCAGTTCCATTATTTGTTGGCGAGGCTGGTCTATTCGACTTCGGCCATATCCGCAGAAACATCCCGAGCCAAATTTTTCATAGATTTTGCGCCAGCTGTGAAGACGTCCATTTGGAATATTGAGTTCTCTTTCCATTTTTGAAATATTAGTGCTCCGATAACTTTGCTGGACCACTTCCTCCTTAAATTCAGGACTAAAAAAAAGGTTCTTTGATGTTCGTCTTTTTTTGGATTGCTTAGCAATAACGAGACTCTCCATTTTTACTTTAGGTTTACCTTTACCGAGGAAACAATAGTTTCCCAATAGTTCGTACTCCCTGCGCCATTTATGTAATAAGCCTTGAGGTATATTGAGTTCTCTTTCAGTTTTGCTGTTATTGTTTCGGGTGTAACTCAAAAGTACTGCCTTTTCTTTAAATTCGGGATTAAAATAACGATGTGATGTTCCCATAGAGATTTGGTTTATTATTCTAATAAAACGTTTAGTGCATATCTACTGGGGGCATCTTAAGCAATTTACAACTTTTAATTGTAATTGTTTGTGAAACAATATGTTAATTATGTTTCGCCAAATTTTAAAAAAAATCCAAATAGCAATACTAGAATAAAATACTATCATGTTAAATTATGATGACTATTCAAAGTTGTAAGATTATTTCGTATATATTTGTACTAACTACTATGTTAAATGTTCTCTTGAAAAACTAGCTATTTTACCAAATGATCGGACAGATAACAAATGATGTTTTTGTAAGACTTTATTTTGTAAAATTTGTACCTTATTTGTACCTCGACATTGCTTGCCTACGATAAAATAAGGAATGTTAATTTCTGCATCGGCAAATAGAAGGAGTAAAGAAACGCAAAATAAAAATAAGTAAAGGGCTATGATGTTATGGACATTTTAGCCCTTTTTTCAATCATTTCTTTAGAGTAATTGAATGTTACTTTATACTTGTATGGTATTGAACTTGTTAAACTTAAAGTTAGGATTTTTACAACCATTTTGCAATAATTTGTTTAAAAAAATAAAACAATCGGTTGTGTTACAGTGAATTTTTTTGCTAATATTGATGTCTTTGCACAATAAAAAAAAATTAATGAAAAGAGCTGGAGTTTTGCAGCATAGGGCATTTCCTAGCGGATCGTTCAAACATTAGTGGCAATAAAATCAAATCATATAAAATTAAATCATGAAAAAATTAGGTCTCTTGCTAATGATAGGGATGATTCCTGTGATTGCCTTTAGTCAAAGTGCAACTAAAGTATGGGAATCGGATTCTTTGTTTCTTAAACCAGAATCGGCGCTTTATGATTCTTCGAAAAAGATTGTGTATATCTCCAATATAAATGGGGAATACTTAGCCAAGTACGGAAATGGATTTATTTCTAAAATTAAAACAAATGGACAAATAGAAGTTCTAAAATGGATTGATGGACTGGACAATCCGCAAGGAATGGCTTTATTTAAAAATAAACTGTTTGTGGCTGATATTAATAAAGTTCTGCAAATAAATACCAATACGTCTAAAATAGAAAAGGTATATAAAGTGGATTCTGCAAAATTTTTCAACGATGTTACATCAGATGCCAAGGGAGACATTTACATATCGGATTGTTTTGATAATAAAATCTATAAAATATCTGATGGAGAAATAAAGGTATGGCTTGAATCTGATTTTCTTTCTATGCCAAATGGATTATTATGCAGAAAAGATGAAGTTTTAATACTGAATATGAAAAGCAGAACTGCTTTTGCGGTTAATAAATCGACTGGCAAGGCTTATGAAATTTTTAATAGAATTGATAATTTGGACGGTATTGCCAGTGATGGTGGTAACGGATTACTAGTGTCTGGAGCATGGCAGGGACAAGTGTTTCATATCGATTCAAAAGGAAATAAAAAACTCATCATTGATTTAGGAAAAGAAAAGATTGCTGCGGCAGATATTGAATATATCGCAGAGAAAAAGCTATTGATAGTGCCGACTTTAAATAAGACTGTACTGGGATATCATTTAGAGTAAAATTATTCTTATCGCAAGCTGTATTTGACACAGCAGTGAAAATGCAACATCTATGGCATTAACTGCCTCAAATGTGGCATTCTGTTTTTTCATATAAAGTTACTTTTAGTCCTTAATAGAAACTAAATAATAACTAAAAAACATTTCATGAAAAAATTAAGTCAGGTTGCCTTAATGCTCACATGTGCTGTTGGATTTTCTTCTTGTTTTGAAAATTCAGGCACAGAGAAAAAACAGGATGGGATAAATGCAAACACGAAGACTAATAAAACCGCAGAATCAGATTGGATAAAACAATTCGAAGACACTTTTGACACAGATATTTCGCTTTCAAAATGGACAAAAGTGCAGCGTACCGACTATAATTCTAAATATTGCGATTACAAAAGCTCTGTGCCTTCAGTGCAATCTAGAGACGGAAAAGGATGCATGGAAATTAAAACAGCCAAGCTCAGCGCAACTAAATACCAGTCAGGACTTGTGAAGTCGCTTTATGAGTACACGCCTGAAAATAATACCGAATACAGATTGTCTGCCACGATAAAACTGCTGGCAATGGATGGAGCCAATTATAAGTCATTTGCGCAAACATATGGCGCATGGCCGGCCTTCTGGACAGTTCAGGAAAATGGATGGCCTACACATGGCGAAATTGATATTATGGAAGGCTATTCTTTTGCTCCAAATGCTTCCCGATTTGCCTCTAATCTTTTTTACGGGACAGCTGTAGGGGCAAATCAATTGGGAAATCTGGCAGAAAGGCAATATCCTGGAAGTTTTAATATTGATGGAAACAATGGATGGCATTTATATGAATGTTTTATAAGAATGAAAGATAATGCGATAACCATAACAATAAAAATTGATGACACTATTGTTGCAACTTATGCAAACAGTGGCGTATCAAAATTGAATTTGAATAATTTCAAAAAGCATAATATTGTTTTAAATATGAATGTCGGGTCAAATGACTCTAGTTTTATAAATCCTGATAAAATAAATTTGTTTACAACTGCAATCATCTGGGTAGATCAAGTTTCGGTCTATAAAAGAGCGCTATAATAACTCTGCCGTTTTTCATATTGCTGCTAATAAAAAACACCACTCATAACGGAGTGGTGTTTTTTTTTTGGCAGATGGCTGCCGATCTAATTCAAATTTATTTTGCTTTAATCTAAACCTTCTAAAAATCCGCTGTGTGAGCTTTTAACTGCAAAATTAGAATCGTACAATAAAGGCCAGTCATTGCCTGGGTGATTCAGTTCAGTGCTGAACGGAATCCATGATTCATTATCTCTCATTCCCCAAATTGTCAAAGCGTATTTGTTTGCTGCTGGAAGAGCATTATAGAGTTGCACCATCTCTTTATATTTTGCTTTTTGAGCCAATCTTCTTTCATTTGTAAAAGTCGAAATATCATTAAACTGGTTTACCTGTATATCCAATTCTGAAACATGAATTTTTAAGCCTTTTGCTACTGCTTTGTTAAGATCTGCTTCTATTTGTGCTTTAGTTGGACTTAAATAGGTATTGTGCATCTGAAAACCAACACCGTCAATTACTTTAGCTGTTTTTAAATCATCCAGTAAACCAAAAACTTTATCTTGTTTTGCTGTATTAGTTGAGGTAGCGTAATCATTATAGAATAATAATAAAGAAGCATCACCAGCAGCAACAGCGGCATTTCTTGCCCATTGAAAACAGTCTTTAACATAATTTGGTCCCATTCGCTGCAAGAAAATAGTATTTCTCATGGCACCACTGTCATCTACAGCTTCATTAACCACATCCCAAGATTTAACTTTGCCTGCATAATGTGTCACTACATCTGTAATGTATTTTTTTACTTCTGCAGCAAATTCGGCATTTGTGCCAGAAAAATCTTTAAGCCATTGTGGTACTGCATTATGCCAAACTAGAGCATGACCGTGTACGTTAATGTTATTGGCATTTCCATAGGCTACAATTTTATCGGCTACAGTCCAGTTGTAAACGCCGCTTGCAGTCGAGATCTGATCCATTTTCATTTCATATTCGGCAGAAATGCTGCTGAATTCATTTTTCAGAATAACATCATAAGGACTTCCGTTTGTCAATTGTGAAGCCTTTATCGCCATACCAACAAAAAACGGATTGGCTAGTTTATTTACTTTTACCTTTAAAAATGTAGGATCTTCAGGAATACCGCTTGAGCCTGTCGTAACAACACTAATTACATTTGAATAATCTGAAATATGAGTTTCGTTTTTAGCTCTCACTCTGTAATAATATTGCGTTCCTCCAGTTAAACCTACTACGACTTCGTTTAAGTCAGTTACAGTTTTTGCATTATAATTTGGCAGAATAGAGGTGAAATTTTCGTCGGTAGAAACATCTAAAAGATAACTTTTAGAATAGGAAACATAATTCCACTTTGCTTTAAAACCATGATCATTTACATCTTTTGGAGCATTGGCAACTGGCGTTTCTAGAGTTTCAACAGTTTCGTTATCGTCTTTCGAGCATGCATTTAAAAAAAAGACGAGGCCGGCCAGCATTAATAAAAATTTACTTTTCATACTGTTTGTATTATGGACATTCTTTTTGAAAAGAATATTCTTGTTTATGATTATTTTTTCGATTTAATATAAGAGGCTGTTTTTAGGCCACAGCCTCTTTAAATTAAATTTCAGATTATTGGTAACGTATTTTTATATTATCAAATTTAATAGCGCTAGGGTTAGGGGTATCTCCCTGAGCAATTCCAACTTTAATTTCGTTGATTTTAGATGGATTTAAATTTGCAGCTGTATTAGATCCAAAACCATAGTTGTCTTTAAAATCAGCAATTGATATAGTTTTTGTAGTCCAGTTTACATCCGTAATTTTAAAATTATAGCCATAATTTACTCCGTCGATAGTATTTAATTGGATTGCAAATTGGGCACCCATAACATTTGCACTTACGTCAATATCAATATAAGCTTTTGCTGCATCTGTATTAGAAGCGCTTAGGAAACTAGCTCCTCCGCCGCCACTGCTTCCGTTATAGCCATTGGCAGTTGAACCTGCCCAAACTAATGTTGTGTAATTTCCAGTAGGACCTCCAGCTGTACTGGTGTTGAAACTTTCTACGTCTCCATAAGATGTCCAATCTTTTCTAGCACCATTTCCGTCAAAATCAGATACTAGAATAATTGTTGCAAAATCAATTGTCTTTTTTGCTGTTCCTCCAGGTGTAGTAATGGCAAGTTCTGATCCAGAAGCTGCATTTGCAGGCAAACCGATGATGATAGAAGATGACGATTTTACCGTATAGCTTACCTCTTTTCCTGCCAAGGTAATAGAGGAAATATTATAAAACCAAGTTCCTTCGATTTCTAACGGAAATCCTGGAGTTGCAACAGCAGGAGTTGTTTTGGTAATTGTAGGTACAGGCTGTAGAATCTCAATGTTTTTAGTAACAGAACCATTTGCAGTTGTAAAAGTAATAGGCTGCACACCAAATCTGCTTCCTAGTTTTTCATCAAAAGGAATAGTGAAAATAAACGATTTGTCTGAATTGTAATTAGGATTAAAAGCAATATTAATAGTATTATCGAGTGTAATCTTTTTTAATCCCGTTAAACCTTCTCCTTCAACTCTTACTTTATTGTTTGGAAAGGCCTGATTTAGTAAATCTCCCGGTTCGGCAACCATTGCATCTATGTTTGCGCTAGTTGCATCATCATTCTGGCAGGCTGTAAAAGAAGCCAGCACAAAAAGTAGTAGAATGCTATATTTTATTGTATTGATCATAGTTTAGTTATTAAAGTTAAAAGGAACCGGAGCTTCTAATAATGATGGATTGGTATCTATGGCAGACTGAGGCAATGGAAGTTCAAAATAATTGCTGCCAGGCGTTATTTTTCTTGAAACCAATTCTGTTCTGGCATCATCAGAATAAAAACCTACTTCCTGCTGCGAGATAATCGCAGTTGCTTCAGCCAGACCGCGGCGTTTTAAATCGAAGAAATATTGTCCTTCCAAAGCAAATTCAATTCTTCTTTCATTAAAAAGCTCATCTCTTGTAAGTACTGTTTTAATTGGCAATCCTGCTCTTTTTCTTACTTCGTTAAAAGAACTTAAAGCGGCTGCTGAAGTAGTGGAAGGTGCTCCAGCCATAATTGCCTCAGAATTCATCAATAAAATATCGGAATATCTTAAAATAATCGTGTTTTGAGAAGTTCTCATAAAGAATACATCGTTTCTTTCTGCAGCAGATCCTACTATATATTTTCTGAAATTTGCAGCAGTTGAAGAATATATTTTTTTGTATGTAAAACCGCCTTGACTTTTTAATAATTCAGGGTAAAAATCGCCATCAGTCATAATGGTGCTCTTTTTTCTGATATCTTTTGGCTCAAATCCATTTTGCAGAGAAATAGAAGGAAGGTAAACTCCCCATCCGTCACCGCCGCCTGTAATTCCTGTGCCTCCTGGAACAATATACGCCTGATTGGTGTTTTGCGTTCCCCATTCTGTAGCAATAGCTTTCCATTGAAGCGCAAACATGCTCTCTGCACTATTATTATTTTCCGGACTGCTGAACAGATTTCCGTATTCTTGAATTAAAGTATACTGATTTCCGATAATTTTCTGGGTTAAAGCAGCACATTCAGCATATTCATTTAAAGTCAGATGCACTTTGGCTAAAATTCCCATTGCGGCATATTTAGTCACGTAACCTTTCTTTAATCCTTTTTCCGGTAAATTTTCTGCCGCGTATTCTAAATCCTGCTTGATGAATTTGTAAACATCTTCAACAAGATTTCTTTTTGGCTGTGCTGCAGAACCCGCTTTATTGATGATAGGCACGGCTCCGAAAGTTCTAACCAAATAGAAATAGGCATTGGCCCTCATAAATCTTGATATGGCAATTGCATTTTTATAAGAAGCCTCAGGAAGTTCGTTTTTTCTGGCTTCAACCAGACTCATTAAATTATTAGACTGGTCGATAACCGAAAACAAGGCCACGTATCCTTCTGTAAGAATCGGATTTTGAGATGTTACCTGAGCATCTTTAAACTGCGCATAAGCACCGTCAAATGTAAAGGCGTTTCCGGCATACATATCTCCTACAGCAATAAGGAATTTATCGTTAAAAGCAAACCAAGGCTTAAAGTACAAGCTCTCGGCGATTCCGTCAAAAGCGGTAACGCCTTCAGGCAGATCGCTTGGCGTTAATTGATTTTCAGATGGTGCATTCAAAAACTCATCTGAACAGGAAAATAAAGACAGCAATGGTATAAGCATTCCCATCAAAAAAAGTTTAAAAAGTTTTTTCATAACTATTTTTTTTATATTAATGACTATGAATCATTAAGTTAAATGTGTTTTTATAAAGCTTAGAATTCTAAATTTACCCCTATAGAAGTTATTCTTGGCACAGGATAACGCCCTAAGTCTATACCGCTCAGTGTTATATTCTGGTCTAGGTTTCCAAGAGCTGGATCAAATCCGGTATATTTTGTAAACGTGTACAAGTTTTGAACGTTTGCATACAATCTTACTTTAGATATAATAGAATTGTCGAAAATCTTATTTGGCAGATCGTAGCTTAAAGAAACATTCTGGATTCTTAAATAAGAACCGTCTTCAACAAATCTGTTCGAAATTCTTCCGTTGCCATTCGGATCATTAAGCGTAATTCTAGGAACATCTGTATTTTCATTCACTCCAGGTTCAAAAGCTTGCATTGCCTGTGTGCTTACGTTTCCAAATCGGTCTCCAAAACCAGGATAAATGCCATCAATATAATGACGCGTAAAGTTGTAGATCTTATTGCCTTGGCTTCCTGTTAAAGAAACCGAAAAATTGAAGTTTTTGTATCTAAGGTTATTAGTAATAGCGTAGGTAAAATCAGGAATGGGATCTCCTATGGCTGTCTGGTCTTTACTGTCTATTTTTCCGTCACCATTAAGATCTTTAAATCGAATGTCTCCCACGCCTGTTCCTGCTTCTTGAATTGGCCCAACTGCCAGTTCTGCGGCATTTTTAAACAAGCCATCTGTTACATAGCCATAAAATTGTCCTACTGGCTGTCCTTCGGTAGTTCTGGTAACATTGTATAAATCAAACTGCACTTTTCCCAACAATGATTTGCCCTGACCTTGAAAACGAGTCAATTCATTATTGTATTTTGAAAAAATGATCGTTGTATCCCAGTTAAAATTTTCTGTAACGATATTTCTTGTATTTAAAGTAAGCTCAATCCCTTTGGTTACAATTTCACCTGTATTCAAATAATAATTAAGTGCACTTTGATTGGATTCATCGTTGATTTGTTTGGTCAAGAAATCTGAAGAATTTTTAATGTAATAATCAAAATCTAATTTTACTCTGTTGTTAAGCATTGCCAGTTCAAAACCAGTATTGAAAGATTTAAGAGATTCCCATTTTATGTCTGGATTTCCTAAATTATCGATCGTTGGCGAAACCCCACCAAATGGCGATGCTAGTAGCGATAAAATAGTTTGGTATCTATTTGCCGGAATGTTTTGATTTCCTACAAGACCGTATCCAGCTTTTAATTTCAGATAATTGATGCTTTTTGACAAAGGCTCAAAGAATTTTTCGTTGCTAACTGTCCATCCTCCTGAAAATGAAGGGAAATATCCCCATTTGTGGTTTGGTCCAAAGTTAGACGAAGCATCTGCTCTTAAGGAAGCAGAAAAAGAGTATCGGTCAGAAAAACTGTAATTTAATCTTGAAATATAAGAGGTCATAGACCAGCGTCCTGAACCGTTTCCGTTTAATGCAGTGGCAATATCACCGATATTAAGGTTGGTGAAATCTTTATTTAGGAAATCGCCTGTTCTGTAACCGCTTAAATATTCATAATAGCTTTCCTGTGCTTCCTGGCCTAGTAAAAAAGTAAAATTATGTTTCTCGTTTAGCGTTTTGTTATATGTCAAATAGTTTTTGATATTCCAGTAATAGCTCTGATCTTGCTGTTTGAACGATTTATTTAAAAGTTCAGTTACGTTTCCTAAAGTATATTTAGGCACAAAAGTGCTGTTTTTTGAGAAATTCAAATCGTATCCTAATTCTGATCGGAAAACCAATCCTTTTAAAATAG
This sequence comes from Flavobacterium anhuiense, assembly GCF_004151235.1. Taxonomy (GTDB): domain Bacteria; phylum Bacteroidota; class Bacteroidia; order Flavobacteriales; family Flavobacteriaceae; genus Flavobacterium; species Flavobacterium anhuiense_A. Next base: position 9,250 of record NZ_JUIV01000034.1, on the reverse strand, counting down.
TAAAATCAGCAAATAGATTTCCATTGATTTTGAATCTTTCTGTAGTGGCATTATTGTATTCAGATAAGGCAATTGGGTTAGTGGCTTCATTTGCCGATGATCCCAAACCGGATGTTGGTCCCGCATAAGAACCATCTGCAGCTCTAACCGGCAATTCTGGAGACTGTCTTAAGGCATTCATAACCAATCCTCCTCTGTCATCATTTCTTACCACTTGCTGAGATGATTTGCTTATTGAGAGGTTGTTGCCAATTTTAAGCCAAGATTTTACATTGGAATCTACATTTAGACGCATTGCCAATCTGTTGAAATCTGAATTTAAGACAATACCCTCCTGATCAAAATAATTTAAAGAAGTATAAAAGCGTGTTCCATCTTTTTCGCCAGAGAAAGAAAGCTGGTGATTGTACATGGTTGCCGTTCTAAAAAGTTCATCCTGCCAGTTTGTGCCATTTCCAAGCAGATTAGGCTTTTGATATTGATACGGAACAGGCTCACCATTTAACTTGTAGATTTTTGCCTGATAAGCGGCATATTGAGGCAGGTTTAAAACATCAACCGTATTGTTTATCTGCTGAGTTCCTAAATAGGTTTCGTATGTAAATTTAGATTTTCCCTTTTTTCCTTTTTTAGTAGTAATCAAAACCACTCCATTTGCACCGCTTGATCCATATATCGCTGTTGCAGAAGCGTCTTTTAAGATATCGATTGTTTCTATATCTGAAATATTCAATCCAGACAAAGCAGAATTTTTAGTCTGTCCGTTTCCTCCGCCTAGAGCGCTAAACGAAAAGGAATCATTGTTCTTGTCTGCAAAAACAGGTGTTCCGTCGATCACATATAAAGGCTCATTCCCGTTAATAGAGGTAATTCCTCGAATCTGAACCGAGATTCCCCCACCTGGAGTACCGGAGTTCTGCGTAACATTCACACCTGCGGCTTTACCCACAAGAGCCTGATCAATGGAAATAAAAGGCTTATCCTGAATTTCAGAAGCTTTAATAGAAGATACTGCACCATTTATGTCTTTTCTTTTTGATGTCCCGTATCCGATAACCACCACTTCGTTTAGTTTTTCGAGGTCGCTCACCATCACCACCTGCATATTCGGTTTGGCTTCAAGGATTAAATTTTTGTATCCTATATAAGTGAAAAGCAGCATTGCTTTTGGTTCAATATTATTCAATACGAATGTACCGTCAAAATCCGTGACTGTTCCATTTTTGGTTCCCTGTACTATTACACTAACGCCTGGAAGACTGTTTCCTCCCGATGTTACTTTACCTTTAATAGTTTGAGCGAAGAAAAAATTTCCCCACAAGCATACTATTAAGCACAATAGTCTTTTCAATGTTTTTTTCTGCATAAAGTTTGGTTGTTTAGTTTAAATTGAAATAATTAGTAATTCGTTAAGTTTTAAGAAAACATTTTAAAAATTGGATCTTTTGCCAGATAATTATTAGAGGTTTGGACAGCAGAACTTTTTCTTAAATATTTCTTAACGAAAGTAGATTCTAGAGGTGTTGCATTGTAGAACAGATGATGCATATTCTGCAACAGATGATGCAAAAAAAACGTCTAAACCCCTATAATGGGTAAAATAGCACCCTAAAGGCATTATTACCTGTGCTGAGATTTTGCTAATTTTTTCACCTAAAAAATATTGTTTGTTTAAAATATTAAGGGTTTAATTTTTATATACTGATTTTCAGCTGAAAATTAAAAGCTTAGATTTTGAAAAAAATCACTGACAAAAAAAGAGCTTCGGTTTAAACCGAAGCTCTCTGCCATTTGATGTTTAATTATGGATATTTTGCTATTCTTTCGTTCTTTTTTCCTGAGTGGGCAAATGGCCATATTTGATTTTATAGCATTTGGCAAAATAGGAGGGAGAAGTAAAACCAACTTTGAAGCTTATTTCGTTGATATTATTATTGCCTTGTTCAATCAGCTGTTTTGCTTTTTCTAATCGTACATTTCGGATAAATTCATTGACCGAAACACCCGTTAAGGTTTTTATTTTTCGATAGAGCTGGCTTCTGCTTAAAAAGATTTTAGAAGAAAGGAGTTCGACAGTTAATTCAGGTTCGCTGATGTTCTCATTAATGAAATGTAGAATTTTCTGAATGAAATCATTATCAAGCGAAGTTGTTTTTTCTTTTCCTTGTTTAGTGATGCCACTGTAAAATTTTTTAAACATAATCTGTCTGCTAGTGATAAGCTGCGCCAGACTCGATTTTAGAATATCCAGTTCAAATGGTTTGCTTAAATACATGTCAGCGCCAGAATCGATGCCTTCCAGTCGGTCTTTCACCATTGCTTTGGCAGAAAGCATCAATAAAGGAATATGGCTTGTTTTTAAATCGCCTTTTATTTTTTTGCACAATTCAAGTCCGTCCATGACTGGCATAATGACATCGGTTATGATTAAATCAGGCAATTTCTGTACAGCAAGATCGTAACCTTTTTGGCCGTTTTCTGCTGTAATTACTTTGTATGACTTGCTAAGTTCCTCTTTTAAATAGTTTCTCAGTTCTGTATTGTCTTCTACAATTAAAATGGTATATGCTTTTTGAGTTTCTGTCTCAGAATTATATTCTATTTCATTTTGAACAGGTTCAGATAAAAGTTCGTTTTTGTGCTCTATTTTATATTTCTGATCAATAATCTCACTTCCTTTATATAGCGAGCTGTCTAGCGGAAAAGTTATTTTAAAGCTTGTGCCTTGCCCAACTTGGCTTTCAACTTCAATTTTTCCTTTATGAAGTTCGACAAATTCCTTTACAACCTCCAGGCCAATTCCTGTGCTTCCGTAATATTCCTTATTGAGATTATTGACTTGGTAAAAACGGTCAAAAATTTTGTTTAAATCTTTTTTTCGTATTCCCGAACCTGTATCGGCAATGGTTATTGAAAATGATGGCACTTTATTTCCGTCGATAATCAATTCATTTTCGGTCTCTGATGTGTTTATGGAAATATGAATCGAACCATTATCAGGCGTAAATTTAAATGCATTCGAAATAATATTAAACAGTATTTTTTCCAGCATTTTGGGATCCAGCCAATCTTCGAGCTCGTCTACAGGCGATTCAAAATTAACAGCAATGTTTCGAGCAGAAGCTTCTTCATAAAAGTAGCCTATAACCGCTTCGGTAAACGATACGACTTCAACTTTCTTGGCTTGAAGCGAAATTTTATTAAACTCCAATTTATTGAAATCCATAAGCTCATTAATCAGTCTGGAGAGCCTGTCGGAGCTTTTGTGCACTATTTTTAGTTTGTTGTATATCTCTGGAGATATTTTTTTACTTTTTAAAATATCTTCTAGTGGGTTGATAATCAGTGTTAAAGGAGTTCTGAATTCATGTGAGATATTGGTGAAAAACTGCAGTTTTTTATTGTTTAATTTCTCCAATTGAATGTTCTTTTCCTTTTCCAGAATGATAGCCTGTTTCGCTTTGAAACGGTTTTGATAGATCTTGTTAAGATACAGGATCAGGAAAATTAAAATAGAAGAATAGATTAAATAAGCCCAAATGGTTTTCCACCATGGAGGAAGCACTTTTATTTTCAGTTCTAATTGATTGCCGCTCCAAGTGCCGTCTGCGTTGGCAGATTTTACTTTAAAGGTATAATTTCCCGGAGCCAGATTGGTATAGGTTGCTGTTCTGTTATTTCCTACATAGTTCCAGTCTTTTTCAAAACCTTCGAGATAATAGGCGTATTGGTTTTTCTTAGAATAATTATAATTGATTCCCACATATTCGATTGTAAAAACAGATTGCGTGTAATTAAGTGTAATTTCTTTAGTCTGTGAAATTACTTTGGTTAATGGCGAGCCTTCTTCATTTGGCTTTACTGATTTATTGAATAATTTAAAATCACTGAAATAAAGGCGTGGGGCTTTTTCAGCTTTTTTAATTTCGTTTGGATTAAAATAATTTACTCCTTCATAACCTCCAAAATAAAGTTCTCCGTTCCCGTCTTTATAAACAGCATTGTTGTTAAAATCGTTATCAATAAGACCATCATCTTTATTAAAGTTGGTGCTTTTTCGGTTTTTAAGATCAAGTTTTGTAAGCCCAGATCCGCCGCTTAGCCATAAAGCGCCATTATTGTCTGAAATTATAGCACGAATTGATTTTTCGTCAAATCCAGGAAAATCATCATAATTGGAGAATGTCTTGTTTTTTTTATTGTAGCTAAACAGCCCTTGAGTATCTGTTCCTATCCAAATTGTTTTATCATTAGATTCATAAATAGATAAAATAATCTGAATGCTATTGTTTTTATTAATGCCGCCAAACATGGCATCGCGCATTTTTGTGACCTTAAAGCCAGACTCGTCCTTTATATTGATCTGATATAATCCTAAGATAGTGCCGACCCACAAAACATTATCAGAATCCACAAAAACTTTACGGATAAAAGCATTATCTAAACCGTTTTTGACAAATGGCTCAGTATCACAATGCACAAATGTGTTGCTCTTATTATCAAAGTAATGCAGTCCTTTTATAAAAGTTCCGATCCAGATTCTGCCTTTTGAATCTTCTGAAAAACTAAAAATTCGGTTCGATTTTAATCCAGGTGTATTTGCTGTATTATAGTTTATAAATCTGGAAGTTCCGTTTTTTAGAAAGTAGATCCCTCGGTCCCAGCTTCCTAGCCAGATGTTTTGCCTGCTGTCTATAAAAATGACTTGAATATCGACAGCATCTAAACCAGAGTAGTAACTTTGATTTGTTTTATTTACATGAATAAAGCTTTTATTGGCAAGGTTATATATGTCAAGTCCGCCTCCTTCGTTACTGATAAGCAGGTTTCCTTTTTTGTCTTTTGCAACCGAAGTGACATAACTTGTCTGCAGAGAATTTTCATTGTTAGCAAGCGATTCAAGAGAATTGAATTTATTATTTGGTTTGTCAAAAACGCCAAGTCCCTTATTGAAATATCCTAGCCACAATCTTTTTTCTCTGTCCTCGTACAAGGACCAAACCGAATTGGATTTTAAGCTGGCGCTATTGTACTTGCTGTGCAGGTATTTTTTTAGCACTTCTCCCTTATAATTCACAACCAACAATCCGTCATTTTCGGTGCCGCAGACAATGTAGCCCAAACTGCTTTGCACGATTGATAGGATTTTATTTTTGGTAATAGCATAGTTTTCAAACTGATAATTATCTGTTTCAGGCTTAATTTTTATCAGTCCGTTTTCGGTTGTGCCCATCCATAGGTATCCAAATTTATCTATAACAAGACTTTCAATGTCGTTAGTTAGAGGTTCTCGTTTAAATTTGTCTTTATAAACCTGTTTGGCTTTTCCATTGGTGTCAATTTCTAAAAGTCCGTAACTGGTTCCTAAATAAATAATTCCCTGTTTGTTTTTAACCGAGGATTTTATCAGAAAATTGGGCTTGTCCAGCACTTTTGAATGCACCAGAGAAGCTTTTAGAGTTTTTATGTTAAGTTTGAATAATCCAAAACCGTAAGCGCCTAAGTATAGATTGCCATTATTGTCTTCAATAATTGTTTTTATCGTAATAGGCTGCGTGTATCCCTGTGTTATGGCATCTTCAATATTGATTCGGGTAAAGTTGTCCAAATCTCTGTTATATAAGCATAAACCCTGATCGGTGCCCACCCAAAGATTATTTTTGGAATCGATAAACGTCGAATAAATAAAGTTGCTGTTTACCGAGCCGGGTTTGTTATCGTATTTATATCCGAAATAATTTACGCCATCGTATCTATACAGACCAGCACCGCTTGTACCAATCCATATAAAATCATTTTTATCCTGAATGATAGAAGAAACAGCTCGTTTTGAAGCAGTTTCTTGTATGCTCCTAAACTGGTAGCTGTCAAATTTGCCTTGCGAAAATAGCGGGTTTGCAATGCTTAAAAAGAATAAAAGGATATAAGTTGTCTTTTTCATGTAGATGTAACAGTATGCATTATCCGGTTTGTTTAAGTGGATTTTTCAGGATATGGGTAACAATATTAATAAAACTAATTTGAACACTTATTTTTTTTTTTATTCAAATCTGTCTTATTGCCAAAATCCTGAGTACGATTATGAACCTTATTAAGGAATTATCGTACTCAGGATATAAAAAAATAAAAGATATTCGATTCTTGTTAAGACAGAATAATCCTTTTGGGCTTTATTTTTGTGATTTTATTTTAGCTCAAATTTACCGTTAAGTCCATTATTAGAATTCCAGCCCACCATAATATTAAATTGGCCAGATTCAACTAAAAATTTACCGTTGTTGTCGTAGAATCCAAGTTCATTATTTGTCAATGTGAATTGAACTGTTTTGGTTTCTCCCTTTTTTAATTCGACAAGCTCAAAACCTTTTAATTCTTTTACAGGTCTTGCAATGCTTGCAACAGGATCATTTATATAGAGCTGGACGATTTCTTTCCCATCAAAATTACCTGTATTGGTCACATCAACAGAAACTTCTATTTTTTCTCCTTTTTGGAAAGAAGCTTTTGAAATCTTCAGGTTTTTATAGTCAAAAGAAGTATAGCTTAATCCGTAACCGAATGGGTATAAAGGAGTTTTTTCGACATCAGAATAGTGCGACCAGAAAACATTATTGTCTTTGTCTGTAGGTCTTCCCGTATTGTACAGATTGTAATAGATAGGGCATTGGCCTACGTTTCTTGGAAAAGACATTGGCAGCTTGCCACTCGGATTATAATCTCCGTACAAAACCTGCGCAATCGCATTTCCAGATTGTGTTCCTAGTTGCCAAGCTTCAACAATAGCAGGAATATGTTCTGCCGCCCAAGGTATAGACAACGGACGTCCGTTGTTTAATACCAGAATAATATTTGGATTTGCTTTATAAATTTCCTCCAATAATTGCTGCTGATTGCCTGGCAGTCCTAATTCTGTTCTGCTGCGCGCTTCACCGCTTTGAAAACCTATCTCGCCCAGCACCATTACAACAATTTCAGCCTCTTTAGCCGCTTTTTTAGCCGCTTCAAATCCAGAAAAATCAGTGGCATTGACTTTTACTTCGTCTAAAAAGGATTGCTTGTTTGTAGCAACATCAGTCCCTTTTTCATAAACTAATGCGCTGTTTTTATATTGCTGCATTCCTTCCAGAACCGATACCGCAGTATTATCATCTGCGGCGATTCTCCAGCTGCCCAGAGGACTGTTTTTATCATTGGCCAAAGCGCCGATTAAAGCAATTTTAGCGCCTGACTTTTTTAAAGGCAGAAGATTTTTATCGTTTTTTAATAACACAATCGATTTTTTGGCCATATCCAGAACATCGTCGTTGTTTGCTTTACTGCCTATATTTGATTTTTCGCGAGTTTCATCACAATATTTATAAGGATTATCAAAAAGACCCAATTCAAATTTCACTCGAAGGATTCTGCGCACGGCATCATCAATTACGCTTTCTTTTACCGATCCATTTTTTACCAGTTTAGCCAGTTCTGTAACATATATATTCGATTCCATATCCATATCAGAACCTGCGAGAGCCGCTTTTTTAGCCGCATCCGCACCATCTGCTGCGTAGCCGTGAGTAATCATTTCGGCTATTGAAGCCCAATCAGAAACCACGAATCCTTTAAATCCCCATGCGCCTTTTAGAATATCTCTCTGTAAAAATGAATTTCCAGTCGCTGGAATTCCGTTTAAGGTATTAAATGAATTCATAAAAGTGCGGATTCCTGCGTCACTTGCCGCTTTAAAAGGAGGTAGCACCGTATTGTATAGTTTAGAATTGCTCATATCTACGCTGTTGTAATCTCGGCCTGCTTCTACAAAACCATAACCGGCAAAATGTTTTGCACAGGCGATGATTTTAGTATGGTCAAAACGCTCGCCTTGAAAACCTTTAACTCTTGCTATCGCAATTTTACTTCCCAAATAAGGATCTTCGCCAGCGCCTTCCATAACTCTTCCCCATCTTGCATCATTTGAGATATCTACATTAGGTGCAAAAGTCCAATTTAATCCAGATGCAGAAGCTTCCAAAGCAGCTACGCTAGCCGAATTTTTAATGGCTTCCAAATCCCAGCTGGCAGCTTCCGCCAACGGAATAGGGCTTAAAGTTTTGTAGCCGTGGATGACATCAAAACCAAAAAGAAGCGGAATTCCAAGACGGGTTTCTTCAATAGCCATTTTTTGCAAAGTTCTGACTTGGTTAACACCTCTAACGGTAAGAACAGAGCCTACCAATCCTTTCTTTATGTTATTGTATTTTTCTTCATTAGAGCCCGATTCTGGTTTAGGTCCGGTAACATCCCATGAACCGTTATACTGATTCATTTGTCCGATTTTTTCTTCCAATGTCATTTCTTTCATTAAAAGAGAAATTCTTTCTTCAATAGGTTTGGTTGGGTCAAGATATTTTTTTGTCTGGCCGTAACTGGTTCCATAAACAATAAGCAGTAAAAATGCATATCGTTTAAATTGCTTTTTCATCATTGTGGTTTTAATTTTATTGTTGAGGTTTTTATAATAAGATTTGTTGCTTTTGTACAATGTAAATTCTTGCGAAGAAAATGCACAAAAAATAAAAGATGTAAATGTACTTTTAGGAAAGAAGTCTAAATAATAAATTTGAAGCATTATGTGCGACAAATGATGTATTTTCAGCCTTTGCGATAAGCAAAAACAAAAAATAAGCGGCATTAGAAGGCATGAGTGTTTTCTAAACTGCGCTTTTTATAAAATATCAGTGTAATGATAAAAAAGGAACCGAAATAGGCATAAAACAAAAGGCAGTGTAAATCTACACTGCCTTTTGTTATGCTCTTAGACTGAATAATTTAATGCACAAGGGAATTAATGCGCAGGAAATGATAAGAAATATAATGACCCTGATATAATTGAGCGTCTGCCAAAGGGAAGTTCGTTTTGCAAGATCCTTTGCAAGTGAAGGATTTTCTGCTATTTTTTGAAAATCAATGATATTTGGTGCAAAATAGGAGAGTGTCCATGCTCTAACTGCAAAATGTGCAGCAAATAGAACTAAAAGCCAGTTTCGTACGGGGTCAATTTTCCAGCAGAAAATAATGGCAAGGATAAAGGCGATTTCATGCAGAGAATGAAATATAATCCAGAAAAATTTCAGGCTAGCGCCTTTTCCATCAAGTAAAAGCTTAAAATTTTCAGGTGCCGATTCGGTCCATTTAGGCACAAAAACCAGAGTTTCGAAAATCTGTGCGCCATTCATTAAAAAGTAGATAAGGGTGGTAATGCAGAGCC
>NZ_JUIV01000033.1 GCF_004151235.1 Flavobacterium anhuiense | reverse complement strand
ACTAACTAACTAACTAACTAACTAACTAACTAACTAACTACAATTAAAAATCAGTCTAATGGAGGCTTGCTGGCTTTAGGTCTGTATGGGCTAAGAAGTAAATATTTTACCTCTTCGAGTGCATACTGTCCTGCTAGCTAAATTTCCAATTTTTCTCTCGACAATGAAATATACCAAAACGTCATTTTCTCTAGATCTTCAGATGTCCAAATCAGCGCCCAATGGGCACAGCTTATTTTCTCTAGCACATCCAACAGCACTTGTAACTTCCTATTGATTGAAAATCTAATTCTTTTTGCAGAATGTTTCAATTTCTCCATTTCTGAATTTGAAACCTAATATTTTTCCTGCGCTGTTTCTTTCAAACGTAAGTTCCCGCTGTTCCCTGCCATTATCAAGCATAAAAAGATCCTTCTTTTGCGCATAAAGCACCTGTCCGTTCCCCTGTAGAATGTCGTTTTTAACTGTAAGAGCAATAAATTCGTTAGGGCGAAGCTCATATTTTCCTTCATATTCCTTCAGTTCCTCTTGGGTTAAAGCAACTTTGTTTTCAGCAGGCATTTGGTAAGGCAGGCCATAAAGAATGTTTAGGATTTTAATAGTAATGCCATGAAGCTCTTCATCCTCGATATTGCTCAGCATGACGATGCAGATGTCATCTTCAGGCACTCTGGCAAATTCAGATTTAAAACCCCATATATCACCGCTGTGATGCACCAGCCTTCGGCCGTTAAAATAATCGACGAACCAGCCATATCCATAATTCCCTATAACTGGCGTGTAGGCATTTTCCAAAACGGATGCCCGAACCAATTTTTCGCTTTGCAGTCCCACATGAAATTTATAAAGATCACCCGTTGTGCTGTAAATAGCACCAGCAGCGGCCGGAGCACTATAATGGATTAATTTTGCAGGCTCGTCAGTTTTATGATCTGGAAATGTCCAGTAGCCCACAGCTTTTCTCTTATCTTTAAGAGCAGTAAAATCGAAACCGCTCTGATTCATTTTCAATGGCTTAAAAACATACTGGATTATAGCATCGTAATAGGTTAACCCTGAAACCTTTTCAATTATATATCCGAGAAGTATATAACCTGAATTACTGTACTTCCATGAAGTTCCCGGATCAAAGTCAAAAGGCCTCTTTTTGAGAAGCTCAATAAATGTTTTCTCTTCCGAATCATATCTAGCTTCCGAACTGTCAGGCTGGTGATCCGATATGCCTGAGGTATGGTTTAAAAGGTGGCTGATAGTGACAGTGGAAGCTTTTGGAAAGTCGTCGTAATATTTTTCAATTTTATCCTCTAGGCTTAATTTTTTTTGCTCCGCCAATTTTAAAGCAAGCAAAGCAGTAAAAGGCTTGGTTACTGAAGCAATCTGATAAATGCTGCTGCTGTCGCACTCCAAGCCGTCCCTAAAATTCCTGTTTCCATAACCTTTGTGGAGAAGCAAATTCCCTTTCTGGGCTACAAGTATGCTTCCGTTGAATTTCTTCGCCTTCTTTAATGCAAGCATTAGAGCGTCTATTTCAAATGCTTTATTTTGAGCCTGGCAACAAATCATTCCCACAAACAGGCCTAGAAAAAGTACACAGCTGAATTTTTGAAATTTCATATCTAAACTATTTTAATTAAAAAAATGTAATGCAAAATTAAACTGCTGCATTTACAGAATGAATGTTTGGCTATGCTGCTGCTTCTTTTCACATTAAATCGGATTTGATACTTTTTACGCACAAAAGCTCAGGAGAATTTTATTGATATTTGTCATGGAATTTAATAATATTAAATAAGCAAAACCACCATAAAAGTAGCACATTTCAATTTAGGTTCGAGTACATTTAAGCTGGAAATGAAAATCTAAACTTGGATTCTTATTATTCGCAGGTATGATTGGCCTGAAATGAAAAATTAAGTTCTGCCTTATTTAATCAGTCCTTTTTAAGTTTGCAAAAGTGCAGAATTATAAATGTTTCATACTTTAATTTTCAACGCTTGAAAATTTCTCATAGCTGCAAAACGTTGCGGACTGCTATCGGCTTTGTATCGCTTTTCCTATAGCATTTTGTTGCGAACTGTTTTTTACAAATTTTCTGCTCAAAGGTTCAAAGGCCTTATAATACAGCGCCTGCGATTATTTTTTCACGATAAAGTCTTAAAAAACATTGAAAACAGCAGAAATATTTTTTGGTTTTTTTAACACTTTTTTTTTAGATTCGCACCGCGCTCCAATAAAAGAAACGCCATAAACAGTTAATTTTCAGCCTGCCAGAATGGCCCGTAGCAATATTATTTCGTACGGCGGCATGTCTGCTGCGACATTTTCAAAAGCTGGGCAGATTGCTTGAGCACTGTTTATAAAAAAAACGCTTAGACTATATCTTTATGAAAGTTTGGAATATCATTCTCTTTACTGTTTTGTTATTATCCTCCCAAAATTCGATAGGCCAGTCCGAAAAGGAATTAGAAGCCATAGCACGATACCAGCTGGCAGAGGAAGCTTACAGCAGCACCGAATACGATAAAGCCCTGCTTTATTTAGAGCAGGCTGAAAAAATTATAGGCCGTAAACCGAAACTTCTCTACTTGCAGATAACCATAGAGCTGGATAAGGGCTATAATAATCTGGATAGAGTCAAGTATATTTTGGATCTGATCAGTAAATTTGAAAATGCTCCAGGCATCAGTGACTTCTCAAAGGACAAAAAGACTATCACTGCCCGAAATAAAGTAATGCTCAAAGAAAAACAGGTGCAGCTGACGGCCGAGCTGGAAAAACTTAAGATTCAAAAGCAGCAGCAGCAAATAAAGTCCGTAAAGGGGAAAGCCGCTTTTGAAAAATTCGCTGTAGAAGGGCTGGCTCTGGGATTGCCATTAGAAGAGTTTGAACAGCAGTATCCGAACTTTATGCCTAAAAATTATAAATTGACCAAAACAAATTGGGGTTCTTCAGATGCGCAAGCCGATATAATTTACATATGCCATTCAAAGAATATCAACTTCGAAAATAAAAATAGTTTTTTGCTTCCTTACAATGCTTCGACGGGAGCACCTTTATATGGCACAGACATTCATGCATTAATAGTAAAAGACCAACGGGTTGTAGGGTTGCAGAAAAATCTTTTTTATTATAACAGCAAAGGCAGCGGAAGCCTTACCCATGAGCAGGCTGCAGCTGAAATCACAAAATACGTGCAAGACTATAAAAATGAATTTGAGTCGGGCGGAGACCAGACCGACGCCATAGAATTTGCAGCTCATCAAGACAGCTGGAAATGGTCACACGAGGGCAAGTCTGTGATTCTATTCAGCGATAATTATGTCGATGAAAAAAATGCCAAAAGGTGGAAATGCTCTCTTACGGTAAGGATAATAAAACAATAACAAGTAAATTAAAACCAATTATAATTATGATCAGAAAACTACTTTTAGCAGTAATGCTTACTACTGTAACCTCTGCATTCTCACAGCTTGAAGCTGTTGGAGGAATCGGAATTGCCAAATTCAGCGAAAAATCCGCAGGTGAGAAAATTGACTCGCATAAATCTACCCTTTCGGGAAAACTGGGTTTTGTCTACTGGATTCCATTTGAAGATGCCCGTTTTTCGATCAATCCTGGAATCTTCTATGGAAATGCTGGATCCAAACTGGAAGGGGTTCCTAATAATACTACTATCACGCTAGGGTATATTACAGCGCCGGTAGATTTTGTTTACAGGCTTAAACCTATTGAAAGCAGTTTCTTTTTTTCTGCGGGAGGATATTACGGATATCTGGTTTCAGCAGAAACAAAAGAAGGTGAATTGAAAATCGATGATGGGGATTACTCTTACAAAAGAAGCGACTACGGCATTAATCTCGGCGCAGGATACGTATTTAGCAATGGCCTTACACTGCGTGGCATATACTCGCAGGGTCTTGCCAATATTTTGAATTACCCTTCTTCTGACAGCGGCAGCCACATCAAAAACAGCAATATTGGCATTTCCATAGGTTATATTATTTTCAAAAAAAGAATCTAAAATAAACTATCCTAAATTATTTGCTAGAGCATGAAAAAACTGCCGTTAAAAATCTGCACAGTATCCTTTTTCCTTTTATTCTTCGTTTTGAACGGGGCCGCACAAAATGAAAAATCATCTGTAAAAAACTTTCTTTGGACATTAAAGCTTCCTGCTGAAATGCAGCGTGGTCCTATGCAGGTAGGTATCGGCGGCAGTTTTTACTTTGAAAGGGAAACGATTGGCGCCAAGCATTACGCCAATCTGTATATTTCTTTTAGCAAAATGAACTTTTTAGGGATTGGCATTCCCGCTTACAAATATAATGGAAAAGCATATCTGGCCAACGAAATGAACGTCATAGACGGCCTTGGAACTTCCGGATTTGAACAGCTGCAGATCACCTCTGTCAAGATGCAGATACAAGTATTGGCGGCGCAGCCTAATGCTGGCGGATCCAACAGCTTTGTCTTGGTAAATTCGGCGACGGGCAGCGTACATCATGCAGCCGAAATAACAAAAGACACCAATATGGATCATCTTGATCTAATGTGGGCTGGCTCCTACCTGCAGGATCTTAACTGGACCAATTCCAGCGGACTTGAAGGCAGGATCAGTAATCTCGAAAAATTAAAACAGAACAAAGCGGATTATAAGAACATTATTGAAAATGCTGATAACGCATACAGCAGAAAAAAACTTGAAGAAGCCCGCATGCTGTATCAAAAAGCGCTTACGATATTACCTTCCGAAAATTATCCTAAAACGCAGCTGGCCAAAATAGAAAATGCCTTTAAGGAAAAACAAAAAAATGAAAGTGCAAAAACACCTGAAAAGCCTCTCGATAATTCCGATCGCACTGCACAACCAGCCACTCTTGGCATACAGCAGCCTGTGATAAAACAGCCAAGAGGCCAAAATCAGGCACCTAGGCAGAGTAATGCTGAAATAGCAGCTGCACAGATGGCCGAAATTAAAAGAAAACAAGAACAAGCCAAACGCATTGAGACGGATCTTGTTCAAAAAGCAGGCAGCCTATCACAGTCCTTTACCCATGCAAATGCGGCATCTGCTTCTTCTCAGGCGATGCAGGAAGCCGGGCTTTCCGATAAATTTTTTAATTCAGTAGAGGAGCTTAATGCAGAATACAGCCGCCAGATGCAGATTATAGAGGAGGAATCAAATAATTACGCTGCTTCAAAAGCAGCATCTGTTTCCAGTTATATTGATGCTTCCTCTGGAACAGGAACCCAGTACGATGATGCTATTAATAGCAGCATGAAAGCTATAGGAGGGCTTTTCAGCCAGATAAAGGCCGAGAAAGAAGAACGCGAAAATAAGGAAAGGCTAAGAGCCGAAAGAGAAGCCCAACTGGCCGCAATTGAAAGCAGAAGGAAAGCGGCAGTATTGGGAATGCGCACAAAATTGTTTGAGTTATTTCCAGATGGAAAACTCCCCCTTGAATCCCACCATTTAAAACAGCACCAGGTGTACATCTTTGCCTACCTAGCAGACAAAGATTTTTTGCTGGCTCAGGAAAATGCGACAATTGCTCTGAGCGGGGTCATTCCTATAGAAAAATTAGATGACGGCAGTTTTCCCTATAAACCTGCTGTTGCCTCCAGTCTGAAGAAATTTGGCACTGGAAAAGTTTACATTTCAGGGTATTATCTGAATGCCGAAGATGCGCAAAAAATGCTGGACGCTTTTAGCAATCTGGCTTCCAAAAGCAGTCTTCAGGTAAACCGATTCAGCTTCCAGCAGACAGCAAAAAAAAATGCAGCAGCAAACAGCCAGCAGCAAAACGCATCTGCCATATCAAAACAGTCTGCAGAGAGAAGGGAAAACGAAAAGAAAGGTAATTTCTGGAATGATTAATTTGGTTCTGCCGCAACTGCCGGAGCCAATATCAGACTTTAAGCAATTTTAAAATCAGTCCGCCAATTTACTGAATGATTAAACATAGATTGCTCCCTGCTCCCCTGCAGAGCATTTTTTTAATTGCATATTAGCGCATGCTGGGGAGACACGGAGATTGTTGACGGAAGCTGGACAACGCCTGCAGCTCAAAAGCATTAGTTATGTGATAATTGGAGTTTTTAACCGTAAAAAACGATAAATATTACTAGTTAATTATAGCACCATCTTTTAAATAGTTTGATTTTTATTTACATATGCTCCTTTAAAATCACAAAACTCCCCTTGTAAAACAATCACGAATTACTGCGTAAATTTTAGATAGGTTTACACTCGTCCGAAACTTTAAATATTCATAAGAAACGCATAAAAACTTTGTGGCAGAATCGTGGTATAGAACAAAAACATAGAAATGTAATACGCGAGCGGATAAGAGACCCTAGGTGTGATTCCCCGTATCCCTTCTATAGTCTAAAAGCAATTCTTCAAATACCCCCACCTTTCAGCAAACCTCGCCATCGACGGCCAAAGCAAAATCAAAATCAAAAAAACTAAAAACAATCAGGAAAGAAGGAACAAAAGAAAACTGGCTAACTTAAAAATCTATCATTTAAATGAAAAAATTTAAAATAAAAACAGCCCGAAGGCTGTTTTTTATTTCATGCGATAGTAGGTATAAATCATCTATGATCTATGGATGCCGGATGCAATAATTAACCCCTAGCGCACCTGATGCATTATCCTTTTTCTTCTCTATTTGATTAAAAACTTCGTTTTATAACTCGAATCTGCATTTCGCAGCATTAAGAAATAAACTCCCGAGGCTCTTAAATGTGTTTTTATTTCTTTGCTGAAAACGCCATCGATTTCCAACTTAGATTGTCTGTAAACCGCTTTACCGCCGGCATCAAAAATAATCAGATCAAAAGTTCCCTGATCGCCAGTTAGATGCAAAGTAAAGTTTCCATTATTTGGAACTGGGGAAATGAAGAAACCTTTTTTATCTGAAATCGGATATTCCACAGACAGCGATGCATCCACTTTTACTTCCAATGCTGTTGTTTTACTGCATGATGCCTGAGTTAAATAATTCAGAGAAAGTGTCTGATTTCCTTTTTCTGTCCATTTAATGGTTACCATATTGCTATTTTGTTCTATAATTTCTCCACCGGTAACATTCCACGCATAAAGCTGCATAGACGGTGTAGCTGTATACGTTACTGTTGTATTATCATTGGTAATAAGTATGTCACCAGTAATCGCTGCTGTATTATTTAAAGCAGTTTCAACATTAACAGAGACAATTCCTTTTCCTTGCAGGCCACTTGATTTTTTACTCAGTTTTGTTAAATCAACTCCAAAAGTATGATCTCCTGCAAACTTTTCTATGTTTCCAATTTCAAATTCTTTGTCCGAAACTTTAGTTAAAGTTATGTTTTCATTAGAAACTGCAATTCCGCCCGATTTCACAATAATATCATTTTTAGTCAATGACGAAGCCATAATTTCATCGGCAAACACCACTTTCAAAATATCTGTTTCAAAACAATTATTATTTGCATCGCTCAACGGAGTAACTGTACAATTAAGATCTACAATGTCAATATAAACATCTATTCTGCTTACATCGCTTGAGTTTCCAAACTCATCGAGAACTACCGCTTCAAAAGTATTTTTCCCGAAATATCCTTTTATCGGAATTAAAACTTCTTTTGCCGTTTCCTGTTTTTGTCTGCTTACCAAAGTTCTTCCAGTCGGCGTTACAGCATACAGCTCGATAGTTTGTTTGTTTCCAGTAGTGGTTAGGGCAATCGATAAATCATTGCCGGAAGTAATATTATCTAAAGCCGATGATCCTCTGTCCGGCGCAATACGCATGTTGAAAGGTGCAGAAGGTTTTCCAAACTTCACTTCCCACATTGTGCTTGAATTTCCTGTTCCAAAATTGCCAGAAAGATCTTTAAAGCCAGTTTGGTCTACTACAATTTTATAACCGCCTTCGGCCTGAGTAAATTCTCCTAAACCAGAAATTAAATAATGTAAATCGTCTTGTTTTATCACAATTAGATTTGCATTTAAATTAATGCTGCCTTTGTAAAGTGTAACCCAGTTTTTCTCAAAACTGCTTATTGGCTTAGTTAAAGTTACGACAATATCTGTTACGTTCTGGCTGTGTACTGCTCCCTGATATTTAGGAATAAACGCATCAATTTCTGGAATAGTGGTATCCACTTTCCATTTTTGGGTTTGCACAATTAATCCCAAAGTGTTGTCTTCTGCTTTTATTGACGGAAGATCAACTGCCAGCTCATATTGGCCATTTTCTTTGTTGTACCCGTTTAATCCGACAATAGTATATTTTAAATTATCATCGGTAACAATAGAAACATTCTCCAGCGGTTTCCCGTTCAGAGTCAGTTTATCTTTTGTAAACTGAACAGGTTTTACAGGTTTGTTAAATACAATTTCGACACTATTTACAGCCTGTGCTTCTATTTGGTCTGTTTTAAACTGAACAATTCCAAGTTCGCCGATTATCTGAATCCATGAAATGCTTTTCCCTTCATTTCCTTCGTTTCCTTCCAAATCTTTTATTCCGGCACATTGAACTGCTAACTCATAATATCCAGAAGCAAGTGATAGTGTTTTGATATTTAAAACATAAGTCGAATCGTTTACTTTTCCAATAAAACTATCGCTAAACGGAATTTTTGCTCCCTGATGGATCAAACTGACATTCTGCGCTGTAAATGTACTTGGGTTAATTGCTTTATTAAAGTTTACCTGAACAGATTCTACTGGTTTTGTGGTTGTCGGAGGCAAACTTTCAAAAGATGCTACTTTTGGAATGTTGGTATTGATGACACTGTAATACAAAGTATATCTTTCTAATCCTGATATTTTATCAAGGAAATGAAGTCTGTTTTCATACTTTGGCTCAAGTCCGTCTCTCAGCGTTACATGCGTTTGCCAAAAGTTTTCTATTGGCAGTTCCAGATTATCGCTGATTCTGACGACTCTTTCGAGTTTGTACTTATCTGCTCCTGGATCAGCTGTGTTACCGTAGTTCCATCCTGTTTTAGATGAATCCATGGTTAAAGTCGTTGTAAGCTGGCTTGGAGAAATAATATTCGAAACCGTTCCTGCTGCTGCTTTATACACTTCATCGCTTTCTCCGTTTGAATAATAAATAGCATCTGGAGTATCATTTAAATCGACTGCATCATTTACTAAGAAATCGTTGATATTATCCTGACCTGCACCGTATGCTTTTACGCTCTTAATTAATTCGTGGGCATACGATGCTTTTATCAGACTTAGGTTTTTATTGCCATAGCTGCTTAAATGCTTAATTTTAAGATCATATTCAACAAAATGGCCTAACAAAGTACTGGTAAACCACCATTGTCCAAGTGCTGTTTTTTGAGCTTCGATGTTTCCGAAATCAACATTCAGCAAACCTAATTGTTTTGGTTCGTTGTTAAAGTTGCTTCCAATAATTTCAAAATCTATTAATAAGCCTTTTTTATTTTCTATAATTTCAGGCTGAACAGATTCTACCTGAACATTTTTAGCGATTCCGTATCCTTCATTTTTAATTAATAAAGCCATTTCTGCCGGAACAATCGGCTCTATTTTATCTGTAAGCGGATCATCTCCTAAAATGTCCCTTTGCATAAAATAATGCATTACCAAATCTGGGCTTGGGTTTACTTCTAAAGTCACCGGATATAATTGCACCGTCACCCTGTCGCCTGTATTGGGATCTAAATACGATAAAGTTCCTCCAAAAGAATATGACTTGGGTACAGTTGGCGCCGCATCTTTAGTAGGAATAAAAATTACTGTTCCTGACTGGCTGCTGTTTGGCCCGACAAGTCCTGTTCCGCTAAGGAAAGCATCTTTGTTGATCTGGAACAGATGCGTCATATCATTTCCAGCTTCGTCTCTAATCAATAAATCTAAGTGTAGATCTTTAATTGTATTTGTCTCGCTACCGTTGTTTAAAGTTAAAGTACCTTCAAAAGCCTCTCTGGTCATGGTGATTTTTTGAGAGAATTTTACAGTTACGCTTGCGCAAACGGAAGATTGAGAAGCCAATCTTTCAATATATTCTTTTAAATCTGCCATGTCTTGATTGTACATTTTTTCAGCAGATGCAAAACCTCTGTTTTTTACAAGATCAACTAGTAATTGTCTTACTCTATCATACTCTTCAATATCATTTTTGTTTACAATATCCGGATATTCAGCATTTGGAGCTTTAATATTTTTATTCCATGCTTCTACCGTTTTATTCCATCTGTTACAGAATGTTTCAATTTCCTGGCTTGTAATATCAGAACCTGAAAGATTCGTTTTAATTCTGGTAATATCAGCAGCAGAAAATGCTTTTTGCATATCAAGATTTAAAGCCGTTTCTTTCATGAAATCATGAAAATTAGGACTGTCTATAATTCTCTCATTGCCCAAATAAGCCTTGAGCCTGCTATTTAAAGCTTTTTGCGCATTGTCCATTACATAGAAATCATTATACATGCTTTCAAGGAAACTGTTGCTGTTACTGTTCGCTTTTTTACCTGAAGCTAATGGATCATAAATACAAGCTTTTAATGTTCCAACCATACTGGCAACACAGCCTATTGGCCCTGGAATACAGCCAGCAACGGCAATGACTTGATTAATTGTTTCTCCATTCATGGTAGCCAGACCAAGAAGACATCCTGCAACAGCTCCTGCCGGCCCGCCTGCACATCCTATAACCATACCAAATACCGAAGTAAGGCAAGGATTAGTGCAAATAGTTGGAAGCGATGTTACGATATTTCCAATTGCTGTTCCAATAGGAATCAATCCTCCAAAACCGCTTCCATTAAAATTAGGTATACCGGTTACTACGGGAGTGCTTGGTGTAGAACAAGTCAGCACATAATAGGGTTTAAACGCCGCTAAATCTTGTTCGGTTTCACATACATAAGTTCCTTTTGTAATTAAATTGTAACTGCAGTTTTGCCCAGCCGCCGCTGCCGCTGCGCTTCTTGCGGTCGAAGCCGGTCTTGTGATTAATATCGGCACTATGATACTCGATTTTGCATTTAAGATGCCAAGCTTATCGATCATGAGTTTAAACTTATAATCTCCCTGAGCATCTACATTAAAAGTCACATTTGATAATGCGATCAAACCGTGATTTGTAACCGTTGCATAACTCATTCTGCTTTCGCCCGCTTTTAAATCTAGAACAGGATTGTCGATATCGATAACAATTACTGGTTTTGGTACGTTTGTTTCGAATTTAACTACTAAATCAGATTGGTATTCGTCTGCAATTTCTGTTGGTTTTACAACCCATTCATAACTTACTGCCTGATACGAAATAAATACCTTTTGAGTCGTTACTTTACCTGGATCTATTAACAAATTATTCTGATATGAGGCATGCTTATCTGCCGATACCGTTACCGTATAATATCCTTCCGGAATTTGAGGTGTGGCAAACAAACCATTTTCATCTGTAATTCCTTCTGCCAAAACTGCACCAGAAAACGGATGGCGCACTGTTACTTTAGCTCCCTTTACGTGAGGAGCTTTTTCTGTATTATAAGTATATTCGTCAACAACGTCAACTATTAAAGAGCCTGTTGCTTCTGAAACGGTTTCTATTTTAAAAGGAATGCTTACTCCTCCTCCATTTGAAGGATTTAAAGCTAAGTTTCCGGTTAATGGGACATTTAATTGCTGCTTATCTGTTGGCACCAATTCCAAAATGACTTTTGCAGATTCGTTTGGCGCGATTTTATCAATAACAGCTGCACTTTTAAGCTTCATCCATTCCAGATTCGGAACATCCACTTTTACGTTTTCTGCGTCTATTGCTCCCGTGTTCGAAATTGTAAGTTCATAAAAACGAGAGTTTCCTTTAATCATCGTAGTATTGATGCTTACCGGATTTGCTGCCAATTTAGGTGTTTGCGCTTTAGCATGATAATACGCCAAGACAGGCAGTTTTGCCCCTTCGTTTGAAACTATGTTAAAATTGATTTCATAATATTTTTGTTCTGCCGATGCTGTTTCTGCCAATATCGTATAACTTAAAACGGCTTCTTGCCCCGATGCCAGCGTTAAGGGATCTGTTTCTATGGCGAAGCCTGCCTCTGCCGGTAATTCAATATTAATATTGGTTAATGGTGTCTTGCTGTTATTCTTTAAGACAAATTCACCTTTATACGGAACTTTGGCTACCACTTCCCATTTTAAATAATCAGAAGGTTTGTTTGTCCATTCAAAACCAACAATGTCAAATTCTGCCTGAACTGCGTTTTTTGTTCCAGGATATCCTGCACTTACCGTATAATGTCCGCTTTCTGCCTGTAAGGGTTCAAAATCGTAGGCAAAATTTCCTGAAGCGTTTGTTTTTACTTTAAAAGAGCGTGTAAAACTTCCAGCCGCAACAATAATTTCTACTTCTTTATTTATAGCAGGAGAATTGTTTGCCATTTTGGCCGATCCTGTAATTGCAACAACTTCTCCCGATTTGTAGACCGGTTTAGAAACCGAACTTACGGCACTATAACTCGAAAGTAATTTTATAGCCGAATAAGCCTGATTATTGGCATACGATAATTCATTTATCTTTTGATCTGAATTTACCGCTGCCACCAAATAATAATCGCCGGCCTGCTGAGGGAGTTTGATTGATTTTACAAGATCCAGCGCTTTTCCTGCTTCGATATCGCTGTCAAGCTGTGAGGCAAATACAGGAATTGCATTTTGAATTAATTTATCTTTAGATAGAAAATATTCTATTTTTGAACCTTTTGCCAATAGTGCAAAACCTTGATTGGCAATAGAAACTGTCACTTCTATAGTATCCTCACCATTTGCTTCTGCTACAGTTTTTACCGAGTCAGCAACAGCATCTGGCTTGTTTTGATCTGTAACCAAAATCCAAGCAAATCCTGAACTGAAAGTATCGGCTTCAGCTTGAATTCGTACGGTCTGATCTCCTGTTTTTAGCGGATCTATAATTGTATTGATTTCTAGCTCAATACTTTGCTGTCCGGCTGGAATTGAAACTTCTGTCGGAATTGAAACAATAGTTGGAGAATCTGACGATAATTTTGCTAAAATGGCTTTAGAAGTGTCCACTGTATTTCTGGAAATGGTAATTTTTGCCGCTTTTTGAACTCCTGCCTTAACTGTTGCCGGATTTGCTTTTACAATTAAAGCCGGTCCATTGCTGTCAAGAATGGTAATATCTTTGCTGGCACTGCTTCCGTCTCCTGCAGAAATGGTGCAGTTGCATGATGCAGAATAAATATCCGCTGTTACACTCACCACTTTTGTTCCATCTACGATTCCATTGTTTACAGCTCCAATATTAAATTTCTTCGAATTTACATTGGCAGGAAAATCAACAGCATCTGGTAAAATCAAAGCATTAGCGATACTTGCTTTTAAGCGAACTGATGTGCTTATTTCTGATTTATTGATCCGCTTTAATGTCGCATAAGTTGCGTAAACTCCATCGCCTTTAGAAATAGTTTGCGGTGCAATCTCCAATTCGAAAGCTGGAACATTCGAACTTTTTAAAATTACTTCTGCATTTCCTGCTTGAAAACCTTCAGCCCTAAGCGTTAATTTCCCTGTTACGGTCTGCTCAGGAACTTTATTGTTTTTTACGGTTACAGTAAACGAAGCTGTTTTACTTCCTGCCAGAAGCGTAACTTCTGCAGGAACAGTCCATCGTGAACTTTGGTCTGCCGTAATCGTAAATTTTACATCTTTTGTTTTGGCAAAACCAGTTTCTAAAGTAACCGTTACCGTTTCGCCATCCGTTGCTGTACTTTTTGAAGGACTTAGCGTAATGGTTGAAAATTCATTATCTATAATTTCGATATTATCGGAAACGGCAGGATAATCGTTTCCTGCAATTGATAACGAAACAGTTCTGTTTCCGTCATTCTCTGTATTATCGATCGGTGTGATATAAAAAACTGCCGAAGACTGGTCTTTTACAATTTTGAGTGGGGAATCAAACTGAAGCTGCGAAGCCAAAGAAGCGGTTAAATTATAGATTTTATCACTGCTTCGGTCACCGCTTTGCAGCAGTGTTGCTCTAATCACTTCGGTAGAGTTCTCATCGATGCTCTTTCTGTCAAGCGTTAAAAACAAACGTTTTTCAAGCAAAATAGAACTTGCCGCAGTAACTTTATTGTTATTCTTTAGAGATTCTGGTTCTTTTACCGCTGTATTGGCGATAATATTGATTCTCACTTTTATATTGCCGTCAAGACCTAAAATTTTAGGAAGATTAAAAGCTGCCGTTCTGTTTACAGAATTTTGCTTATCAAGATCTTGGCTATACGAAACGGCTCCTAAATTGTATTCTAAACCTGTTTGATCCGAAACAATGCTAATCTGCTCCACCCATCCGCCAGAAGCGATTCGGTCTCCAATATTCTCTACTTTCCATGATACATTAATTTTGCCGTCAGGAGCAATAGCAGATTCTGCTGTGCTAATCCCTGAAATTGTCAAATCAGGATATTGTGCTGCGGCAATTGTCAGCTTTCCGTTTACGTGGTTTGCCCCTATATCGACAGCATTTTTAGAACTTAAAACAACACTGCTTAAGTCTAAATTGTGTATCTGCCCCGAGGTATAATTCAATGGAATCTCGATCGGAATTTCTAATAAAGCACCGCTGTTTCCTTTAAAAGAAGTGCTTGTTAGCGAGAGAAGAATAAAGTGATAATTGCGCGGATTATTCTTTTCGATGTTCACATAAATAGCATGATCGCCTTTACGGCTTTCGATAATTTTACTGTCTTTTTCGCTTACAATTAATCCTGGCGGAACCGTAAGGGTAAACTCAGCTCCCACGACCTCATCGGCATTAGCCAGATCAATTGCAATTTTTGATTTTTCGCCTGGTCCTGCTGATGCATTTAATACTTTTAAACTATTCTGGGCTTGTGCAAACGCAGCCATAAATAGGAAGATAAACACCAAAAACGGTTTTATTTTCATTGTTTTCAATTCGTTAGATATCATTATGGTGAAGTTTATTGTATTAACATTTTTCCTTTAAAAAACACAGGTTTTACCCTATTCTGCACTTCGATGCTGTAGAAGTAAATTCCAGAAGCAAGATTTCTGCGCTGGAAAGTAAATTCATGCTTTCCTTGCGATGCATCGAGACCCGATTCTGTGTAAACGGTTCTTCCTGCTGCATCAAAAACTTTTAAGATGGCTTGATCTGCGTTTTCAGCTACATGATACTGAATCACCGTTTTATCAGTAAATGGATTTGGATAATTTGCAAGTACAGCGGCGGTTTCTTGATCTATATCGCCAACTCCTAAAGTTCCTGCTATTTTATAGCTCAATGATTGGGCATCGGCATTAGAAATCATGGCAGAAGCAATCGCTGTTTTAGAAGATAAGGAAGCAATGGCGTGCTTGCCTGAAAGTGACTTATTCATAGAAAAACCTATAATGCTTATTTCACCTTCATGTTCTGCAATTGAAACCGTATAACCAATGCCAGAAAGAAGTTCTTTTACTTCAGTTTTACTTCCGCCTTTTAAACGAATGTCAAATGCTGCTGTCATAGCCGACTGATTGTCAATATAAAGCATATTATCTTCAATACTTAAAACCACATCTTCATTGCTGGCCAAAGCCATGCGTTTTGTGCTGCCTGAATTTTCGAGAGTTCCTGCTTGGATTTTATTAATTAAGGAAATAATATCCAATACGTTCAGATTCTTATCTTTATTGATATCGGCCGCACCATAATTAAAGAATTTTGGCTTCTGGCTTAAAGTATAATTTAAAGTCGACTGAATATCCAGAATATTTACAATTCCGTCTAAATTAGAATCTCCTTCCCTATAGGCAATGGTATAACTTAGAATACTGTTTCTTGCAGGTCCTGCAATTTGCCTTAATTCTAAAGTCTGGTTATTTGGAACATTCCATTCGCTCAAAATATTCGTTAATTTAATGCCGTCTTCCGGAACTGTTACCATTTGGAAATAATCCTTTAAAGTCATGTTATAGGATTGGGTTGCACTAAATATAGAATTTGTATGGTCGTAATGATTGATTTTCTGATCTTTTAAAACTGCATTTACCGTTAAAGTCAGTTCTCCTAAATTGATTTTCTGGCGATCGATTTTAAAGCTTACCGCCGGTAAAAATGCCGCATCGATCCCTGTTAATTCATTTTCCGAAAGATCAACCGTTTTTAGCTTGGTTACTTTTGATATACTTTCCGGAATGGCTCCACTTAGTTTGTTCTTGGAAAGATTCAGATTTTGCAGTTCGCTAAATTTTCCAATTTCTGCACTTATCGTTCCAGTCAAATTGTTGTCGGGAAGATTGATTGAAACCACATGTCCGTCGTTGGTTGTAACGCCTTTCCATTTCTTTTCATGAAGATTGTTAGATGATGTATCCCAAACTTCTTTCCATCCTGTTCCGCCTGCATTTTGAAAAAAAGCAACTAGAGCATCATATTCTTCTGCAATTAGTGGTGTTTCAGAACCGTCTGCAATTCCTTTAAACTGAATATAAGTTCCTTGCGACGTCCCATTTTTCTGCCAAATGGCAATTTTAGCACCTGCCGGAACACTGGCCACAGAAATATTTGGAAACGTAATGGTATTGCCTACAGCCGTCGCTTCAGAAATTTTGAAATTGTTGGCCTGCAGTTCAAACTGGTATTGTCCTGTATAATCCTGTGCTGTTTCGTTGTAGGTTGCAAGCGCTGGAAGATCAGCTATAATTTCGTCGCCTTTTAGATATAAATATTCCTCTTTTGCGATAACCTGACCTCTCAGGTTAATATACACTTTGGCCAGATCGTAGGTAAAAGGTTTTTCTAAAGCGTCGAAACCGTTGTTTGAAAGATCAATCTGTTCGATATTTTCAAAATCGTTGAAGTGCCCCGGAATTGTTCCTTTGAATCCATTTCCGGCAATTGAAAGTTTTTTCAATCCAGAAACTCCAGATAAAACAGGCAGTGTTCCCTGAAATTTGTTCGATTGCAAATTAAGCGTTTTTAGGTTTGCCAATCTTCCTAAATCAGAAGGAAGCGTTCCTTCAATTGCATTCGACTGCAGATTTAAAGTTTCCAAATAAGTCAAACCGGATAATTCTGCAGGAAGTGTTCCTGATAAATTATTCGCAGCTAAACTTAGCGAAACTACATGCCCGTCTTTTGTTCCTACCCCGTACCAGCTTACTTCGTGAAGTTTGTTTTGCGAAATATCCCATTTTTGCGTCCATTGCGCTCCATTTGCACTTGCATAGATTTTTTTCAGGATTTCGAATTCTTCATCTGCCAATGGCTTTCCAAAAACAATCTGAGTATAATTAATTGCTGTTCCTTGTGCTGTTCCGTCGTTTTGGACAATTCTAATTTTATCTGTTAATTTTATTCCGAATAAGGCAATGTCCTTAAAAATTAATTTTCCTTCGCTGTTAGAATAATTCGATGCTTTGTTTACACCGTTAATGTAAAGTGTAAAATGGTTTTTGTTATTAACAGCACCTCCGTTTGCATTAAATAAAAACGTTGATAAAACAGGCAGATTAATTGCCAGTTCATTTGCCCCTACTTCGATAGTTGGAATTGTAATATTTTGATACGTAAAATCAACTGTTTTTAAAAGTGGCAAACGAGCCAAGGATTCATCTGCGTCTTCGATATTATTGTTACTTAAATATAACGCTTTTAAAGCCTGCAGTTTATTCCATGATGATGGTATAACTCCCTTTAACTTTGTGTATCTAAGATCTAAAGATTCTAAAGATTCTAATCCTGAAATAATATTTAGATCTGTTGCGCTTAAGTTTTTTGTATAACTGCCGCCGTATAAAGAAAGATTCTTCAGGTATTTTAAATTGGCAAACGAAGCTGGAATTGTCCCAGAAACATTCGAATTGTTGTTAAGGTTTAAACCTGTAATGTGTCCGTTCTGAATGCTTACTCCGTACCAAGCGCCTTCATGCAGATTGTTTTCTGCTGTCACCCATTTATTATTCCAGTTTGCCCCATTCATAGCATTATGAAAATCAACTAAAGCCTGATATTCAGCATCTGGAATTTTTGGCTGATCTACTTTTACATTGGCAAAATAAATTCTGGAATCGTAAGAAGCAGAAGAACCGCCTTCGTAATCCTGATACAAATACAATTCGTCTCCCGTTTTTAAAGTCGAAAGATAATCGGCAGGTATTGTTATGGTTCCGTCTGAAGCCACCCTTAAATTATTTCCAACTTGGTTTCCTTTTACAAACAGTCGAAATGGCCTTTGTGCCGAGAAATCATTTGCCGTTCTGTTGTAAAGCACAATATTTGGCAGGCCGCTCACTTTTACATCGTTTCCTTCATATAAAAAATTAGGAATAGTTAGCGTTTGAGATGTTAATTCTAAATTTACCTGGTTTGGCAGTAATGCCTGAATAGTCGAAAGCTTATTGCCAGTAATGCTTAAAGTCTGTAAAGCAGTATTTTTTTCCAGATCTTTAATAAGCACTTCAATCTCATTATAAGAAAGATTTAAAGTGGCTAGCTTTAAAAGATTTCCTGTAGATGCTGGAATTGATTTTATCTGATTTGATGATACATTTACGGTTACTAAACTTTCCATGCCGCCAAAATCTTCAGGCAGCGCTGTAAGTTCATTGTTGTTTAAATGCAGCGTATTTACTTTCTTAAGCTTGTTCCATGACGCTGGAAGATCGCCTTTGATTTTGGTGTATCTTAAATCCAAATATTCAAGATTGGCAAGTTCTGATAAAACACCTAAATCTGCTGCACTTAAATCCTTATAGTAATTGCCTCCGTAAAGTGACAGAGATTTCAGGTATTTTAAATCTTTAATCGAGGCAGGAATAGCCCCCGTAACCGAACTGTTATTGTTTAAATTAATACCTGTAATATGGCCGTTTTCTATGCTTACTCCGTACCAAGCGCCTTCATGAAGATTGTTTTGGGCAACATTCCATTTATTAGTCCAGTTTGCACCATTCATAACGGTATAAAAATCAACTAAAGCCTGATATTCTTCGTCTGGAATTTTGGGCTGGTCTACTTTTACATTTACAAAATTTACAGTTGAATAATACGAAATGCTTCCTGTTGAAGAATCATACTGCTGATACAGATAAAAACTGTCTCCCGTTTTTATTGATGCCAGATAAGAAGCCGGAATCAGAATGCTTCCGTCTGCTGATGCGGCTATATTGCTGCCGACTTGACTGCCTCCCACATACACCCCAAATTGTCTTCTTGCCGAAAAATTATTCTGGTTTCTGTTGTAATGAACAATATTCGGCAGTGTTTCAATTTTTACATCGGCGCCGGTATACACAAGCCCTTCAATATTTATGGTTTGATAATGAAGCTGCAAACTAACATTAGCATTGAGCAATCCTGCAACATCAGAAATGTTATTGCTAGAAAGATTTAGCGTTCTTAAAGAAGCTATATTTTCAAGCTCTTTTACCAAAACTGGAATTTTATTATCAGATAAATTTAAAGTAACCAGATTTTGAAGATTTCCAATCGATGCCGGAATCGCTTTTATTTGGTTATTCTGAGCTTCAAGCGTTACCAAACTTTCCATTGCGCCAATATTGTCTGGCAAAGCAGCTAAAGCATTATATGCTAAATAAAGTGTCTTTAGTTTTTTTAATTTACTCCACGATGCAGGAATATCACCTTTGATTTTGCTGTATCTAAAATCTAAAAATTCTAAGGACTCTAATTCTCCAATAACATTTAAATCTGTTGTGCTTAAATCTTTACTGTAGTTTCCTGCATAAAACGAAAGATTTTTAAGGAACTTTAAGTTGGAGATTGAAGCTGGAACTGCTCCCGTAACATTCGAAATATTATTAAAACTAAGCCCAGTGATGTGTCCGTTTTCTATGCTTACGCCATACCAAGCTCCTTCATGCAGATTATTTTCTGCAATATTCCATTGATTATTCCAGCGTGCTCCGCCCATTGCATTGTAAATATCCGCTAAAGCCTGATATTCTAAATCTGGGATTTTTGGCTGATCTACTTTTACATTTACAAAATTAACTTTTGAATAGTAAGAGACGCTTCCTGTTGAAGAGTCATACTGCTGATATAAATAAAACGAATCTCCTGTTTTTAGCGAAGCCAGATAAGCCGCAGGAATTACTACACTTCCGTCTGCAGCTGCTGTTACATTATTTCCAACCTGACTGCCTCCAACATAGACTCCAAATTGCCTTCTGGCAGAAAAATCATTTTGATTTCTGTTGTAATAAACAGTATTTGGCAGATTGGAAACCGTTAAATCAGAACCTGTATAAACCAGTCCTTCAACATTGATATTTTGATAATGGAGCTGCAAATTGACCGAGCTGCCAAGCAATGCCGCAACATTTGAAATATAGTTGCTTGCAAGATTTAATGTTTTTAATGTTAAAACATTTTCCAGCTCTTTTGCCATAACCTGAATCTGATTGTCTGATAAATTAAGCGTAACCAGATTTTGAAGATTTCCAATGGAAGCTGGGATAGTTTTTATCTGATTGTATGGCGCTTCTAGAGTAACAAGGCTTTCCATTTCTCCTAATTCTTCAGGCAATCCGGTAATTGAGTTATTGTAAAAATAAATCGTTTTTAATTTTTTTAGCTTGCTCCATGAAGATGGGATGGCATTTTGTATTCGGCAGTATCTCATATCCAATGTTTCCAGAGACTGCAGTTCTGATAAAACATTTAAATCTGTTGCAGTTAGGTTTTTAGAATAGTTTCCCGCATAAAGAGATAAATTTTTCAGATATTTTAAATTACCGAAGGAAGCCGGAATTGAACCAGAAACATTAGATGTATTATTAAGGTTTAATCCTGTGACATGGCCATTTTCTATACTTAAACCCGTCCATGCGCCTTCATTAAGATTGTTTTCGTTTATATCCCATTTATTATTCCAGCTGCTTCCTCCCATAGCATTGTAAAAATCTACTAATGCCTGATATTCTATATTAGAAACAGCAGGCTGATTTACTTTTATGTTTGTGAAATAAACCTTGCTGTAATAAGAAACGCTTCCGCTTGAAGAGTCGTACTGCTGGTACAAATATGCTTCGTCGCCATTTTTTAAAGAAGATAAATAGGCCGCAGGAATTGTCAAACTGCCATCTGCCGCCATAACGGCATTACCAATTTCACTGCCGCGAACATAAACTGCAAATTGCCTTCTGGCAGAAAAATCATTTTTAGTTCTATTGTACGTAACAATATTAGGCAGGTTATCTATTTTTAAATCTACTCCTTTGTAAATAATATTTTCAATGTCTACTGCTTGATAATGCAGGCTGAGATTTACCGTACTCGGCAATAGAGCTAAAACTGAAGCAATTTTATTGCTGCTTAAATTTAAGGTTCTCAATGCTGTTAAATTCTCCAGCTCTCTGATTAAAACTGGGATCTGGTTATCTGAAAGTTCGGCCGTTACAAGACTTTCAAGCTGGCCAAATTCTGGAGATAAACCTGTAATGGCGTTGCTGCTCAAATAAAGGGTTTTAAGCTTTTTTAACTTCGCCCATGATGCCGGAATTATGCCTTTTAACTTGGCATATCTTAAATCTAGAGATTCTAAAGCTTCCAACTCGGAAAAAACATTTAAATCGGTTGCGCTGAGATCTTTAGCATAATTGCCTCCGTATATGGAAAGTGTTTTAAGAAATTTTAAATTCCCAAAAGAAGCCGGAATTGAGCCAGAAATATTGCTTGTCCCATTAAGGTTAATAGCTGTAACATGCCCGTCCTCAACTGTAACCCCGTACCATGGCACTTCATGCAGATTGTTTTCTTTTGTATTCCATTTGTTGGTCCAGTTGGCTTCTCCTGTAGCTTTGTAAAAATCTACCAATGCCTGATATTCTGAATCCGGTATGGGAATATTAGCACTGTTTTTTGCCGATAATAAAGAAAGACTGCCAAATAAAAATAGCAATCCCATAAGTAGTTTTCTCTCCATAGATTAATGTTTAAATGCCAGTATATTAAGAAGATACTTTTTGTTAAAAAATCGGCATAAAAGTAGGAAAAACATTTCTTTTATTTTTTTACGCTAAAGTTAAAAAACATCTACAGCCTAATAACCAGAAACTTATACAAATAAATTACCTGAATACAGGTAACTTAAAGGATGCAAAAGTGATTTGACTAAATAAAGCCCAAAAAGATTTAAAAGTGCAGCTAATTCTCCTTTTTTTTGATACCCCCTAATCCAACTTGCTTTACTTCGAATTATTAGGCATCGCCTCGATTGAAATAAAATCGTTTTTATTTAGACTGGTTTATAGTCCTTCTTCCGTTCAGAAATATCTTATAGTTTTTAGTAACAACAACAATACTCGCACCAACTATCTCACAAACGACTTTCATTAGTTTTTCTGCTCTAAAATCATTTAGATTTCAAATGACTATAAAAAAATCCCCGCTTAAATACACCACACTTCTCCGAACTCCCCCTTCGCCGGCCAAAACAAAAAAACACCTACTAACTAACTAACTAACTAACTAACTAACTAACTAACTAACTAACTAAGAGCTAAAGATATGTTTTTTTCTAATTACGAGAAAAATTGGTGTATTCCCAACAGCCTTCAGCATTTTTCTAGCTCCGATAGAATCGTAAATCCTATTGCGTCGTGGTTCGGCGCAAAAGATTGCAGCGGATAGCTGGATAAAGCTCCTAAAAATAATATTAAACCTAAAATAACATTCCCCCGGATTACAGGCATGAAATTATGAAAATAGCAAAGACAACAAGTCCTGTTAACTATCACAGACGCATAAAGGATTTAAATCAATACGGCTGTTAAACTATGTTCCTAAAAAATACAGCCGCAAGAAAAGCGTCATTTATTTTCTCGTTTAAAACGCAATTTCTGAAATACGGTCAGGCTGATGCGATTTTCAAAATGCGGCGGCAAAAGCAGTGCGCCCCTAATTATTATAGCCTGCCGACAATCGTTTTTCCTGACCACCTGAAAATAAAAACATAAAATTATGAAACACTTCATTAAGATAATATAACAGTAAAATTTTAAATAGCAATAGCTTCGCCCTAAGAACTTCACTAATTAAACCTTACTGCTATGCACCACAATCCAAGGCTCCTGCAAAATATAATAGATGCTATTCCAATGCCCGTAGGGGTGTATGTGGGAGATGATCTTAAAATTGAACTGGCCAATGCCGCCATGGTCAAAACTTACGGAAAAGGGAATGATGTTATTGGAAAAACCTATCTTGAGGTTGTTCCAGAAATTGAAAAGCAGCAGATTCTCGATGAGGCCCTGGGCGTGCTTAAAACCGGCACCGCCTTTCATGCCGCAGCCAAAAAAGTAGATCTGGCGATAGACGGCGTGATGACTGAACACTACTTCAATTACAGCTTTATCCCACTCTTTGATCAGAAGGGAGAAGTATACGGCGTGCTTAATACAGGCACTGATGTGACGGATCTGCAGCTGGCCAAACAGGAAGTGCAGTATTCCAATGAAAAACTTAAAATGGCCATTGAGAGTTCGGGCATGGGGAGCTACGAAATAGATTTTGCCACAAAGAAAATCACAACATCGGGAAGCTTCGATGCCATTTGTTCCATTTCAGGTGATGCAACCAATGAAGATTTAATTGCAAAACTGCATCCCGATGACCTCCCGGCGCGGGAAAAGGCGCATAAAGAAGCGGAAGCGACAGGAAAAATATGCTACGAAGCCCGGATTTTAAATGAAGGCCGCCCGCACCGCTGGGCTAAAATCAACGGCAGGATTATAAAGGATGGACAAGGCAGCCCCAAAACCATAATCGGCATTGTGCAGGATATACATGAACAAAAAGAATTTCAGGAAGAATTAAAAAAGCAGGTCGAAAGCCGCACAAATGAGCTTAACCGCTCCAACAGAGACCTTATGCATTTTGCCAGCGCGGTGAGCCATGACCTTCGCGAACCGCTGCGAAAAATCAGAATTTTCAATACCCTCTTAAGAGATGACATGGAAGGCAGCGCCAGTGGCAAATCTGAAAAATACCTTCATAAAGTAGCCCAGTCCGCCCAAAGGATGGAAAATATTATTGAAGGGATCCTGGCCTATTCGACCGTTGATAAAACCCTGCAGCATATCGAAGCCATCGATCTCAATGAGGTTATTGAAAATATAAAAATAGATCTGGAACTGGTCATAAAAGAAAAAGGCGCTGTTTTAATTGCTTCTGACCTGCCGCAGATTCAGGGGGCGCCGATTCTAATCAGCCAGCTTTTCTATAACCTCCTTCAGAATGCCTTAAAATTTTCAAAAGCGGACCAGCCGCCCAGGGTGACCATAACAAACAGCACAATCCATATTGGCGGGGAAGATTTTGTGCAGATAAAAATAAAGGATAATGGCATTGGAATCGATGGCCGGTTCGCTGAAAAGATCTTTACGGCATTTGAAAGGCTGCACTCCAAAGACCAGTACGAGGGAAATGGACTTGGTCTGGCACTGTGCAGAAAAATAGCCGAAAGGCATAATGGAAAAATAACTGCTGCCGGAGAAAAGGGCAATGGGGCGGAATTTACCCTTACCCTGCCTTTAGAACAGAAGACAGATACCATATAAAATTCAAATATCCTGCATCCTTTACTATCCATCACCTGCACTAATATTCTATTTTTACAGTTTAAAACTGAGCGGCAAAACAGCCCAGACGCATTCGCGCCTGATTGTTTGCAGAGATTAAAAAGACGACGGAAGTGAAAAAATTTAAAATTGAATATGCAGGAAAGGGCACCTGGATGGTATCCCACAGCGAGTTCCCGAAATTCACCAGCCTTTTCGAAGACAAAGGATTCAATTACAAGAGAACCGTCACCGGGCTTTCCGATCCCTCAGGGAATCCAGAGCAGATCCAGCTGCTCCAGAAAATGGAAAAATGGCTAAAGCAGCATCACAAGGGCAAAATAGAGGGATAATGCAGGCAGGAGCCCTTACAAGTCGCTCTCGGAGGTGTTCTTTTCCGAAACAAAAAATAAATTTATGGCCGGCCTCAATAAAGCTTTTGCCCAGTGCAGAAAGAACACTTTCTTTAGCACCATCACAAAGCCTGCAAAAGAATTTGGCTTCTGGACATAAAGGTCCGCCCCCTTTTCAAAACTCTCTTCAATATCCGAAGGATGGCTCCAGGTGGAGAGCATTACGGCAGGAATGTCCCGAAAATCTTTATCGCCCTTTATTTCTTCCAGCGCCTGCTTGCCCCCCTTAACAGGCATATTGACATCTATAAAAATAATATCGGGATCTGGCTGGGATTTGTCTCTGAGGCTGTCCATGAGCTGCTGCCCGTTTTCAACGGTGGTTACCTCTGAGGGGACCTGCGCCTCATCCAAGGCATCGATGAATAATTCCTGGTCGTCCTTATCATCTTCTGCCAGTATAATCTTTACAGGCTCTTTTTCATTTGCCCCTTCAGCAGCCGGGCGGGAATTCTCTGAACTTATCATCTTGAATCGGTTATATGCTTATCAAATGTAGTACATAAATGCCAAAAATATTTCAATCACTCCATAATTTTAAGATAAATAATTTTCCCCTCTAGATCTTTGCGGCAGCGCGCGCCCATGTTGGGTCTGCCCTTAATTTTGCTGGAAGAAATCAGCGGTCTTTTAAAGATTTTTGGACAACCTAATTTTGCGCCAAAACATGGCACCTGTTCTTTGGAGCTGATACTATTTCTGTTACAAAAAATTAAACATTATTTCAAAAAATCTGCCATTCCAACTATTCTGGCATACTTGTGGCGGATAACTTTCTATATGCATATTAAATCATTAAGATCAAACTTTTGCCTACTGAAAATCGCAGAGCATTCCCTCTTCAAAATACGGCCCAGAATTATTACTTTATAAATTTATCATCTTTAAATTGCTGCATTCTCATTTAAGAGCCCGATTCATTTTAAAAACAAAAAAATACACCGTAAAAAACTAAAAACCAATATTTTAAAACAAAAAAGAGATGCTTATTTCCTATATTTGCAACTCATGCAAATAGAATTTTTTATGAAGTATATAATTCTGCTTTTAAATGATTTCAGGGTCGGTTCTGTCGCATCTGTCAGAATATAATATAAAAATTTAAATAATTTAAAAAAAAGCTTGCCAATTTACAGAATGATTTAAACATAGATATCTCTGGTCTAATCATCTGATTCTTTCTAAGCATATGCACCTTCAATTCCGCTTAACGTTGATCTGACCGATTCAAAATTTTTAAAACCTAATCTGTTTTGTATGCTCCACTTGATGAAACGATGGTCCTGTTCGACAATATTGTTGAGATATTTGCACTGTCGGACTTTAATCTTCGATAAAGAACGTTTGTTATAGACTTTGATCGCTGCAGTATTAGAACCGCCTTTATTACTCTTGGGCGACAATTGCTACTTATTCCTTTAATTAGAAATGACTGGGCGCTCATCCTCTGCCTTCTCTTAGTTAATAAGAAATCAACTGTATTGCCAGACCTATCAACTTTCCTATATAAATAACACCATTGCCCTTTAAGCTTAATATAAGTCTCGTCCATTCTCCAACTACCACTACCTTGTACCTTACGTTTCTTCATTTGCATCTCCATTAACAGTGAAAACTTATATACCCAGCGCCGAATGGTAGCATGATCAAAATGAACTCCTCGCATTTTCATAATCTCTTCAACATCCCGATAACTTAATGTAAACCTAAGCTTAAAATATACTGCCTGCAATATAATAGACCTCGGATAGCAATGACCTTTCGTATTCATTTTTCGACTGGATTAAATTCCTAAAATAAAAGTTATTCTCAGATGCGGCAGAACCCATACATTTTCTTATAGTTATTTTCTTAAAACTTTGCTTTTTATTTCCGACAGGGCTGAATATTTAGTACCTTGATAAAAATAATATCACATATCGTGCAAAAAATGGATATTAAGAAGTTTTAGAGATTATTTTAAAACTCTAACAATTAAAATTTAAATTATGAAAAGAATCACATTGCTTTTAGCTCTTGTTTTTACAGCAGCTTCATTTGCCCAGACCATTACATCTAAACTCGAAGATGCTAACACCGCTCAGTATTCCCTGCTTGAAAAAATAAATAAATATTATCCGGACATTACCTTGAACAAGGCAATTACAAATTTCTATGCGGATGATAAAATAATCGATTCCCAGCAGTCATTCGATTTAAAAGGAACAAAGTTTTCAAGTTATAAGCTGGGAATCGAACCGGACAACAAAAAATTACTGTTCGAATATGTTACCGATGAAACGGGAAAAGTTTACGGTGATGTTTCTCTTTTTAAAGGAAGTGTCTTAAGAACAACATTTACCGAAAGGACTGGCCTAATTGAAGTTTCATTAGACGGAAAATCTGTTTATCAAACTAAAATTTAATTTAGAACCATAAGTTGATAATCTAAAAGCATGCGCCCATATTGGTGTATGCTTTTTTAATTTACCAGTTTTTTTAAATAGGAAAATTTAGGTTCTCTCGCATCTGTCAGAATAAAATTTAAGAATTTAAGTGATTTAACAGTCAGCCCGCCAATTTACAGAATGATTTAAACATAGGTACCCCTGGTTCAATCATCTGATTCTTTCTAAGCATATTCGCAACTTCAATTCAGCTTAGAGTTCTCTTTGCAGATTCAAAACTTTTAAAACCCAATGCGTTTTGTATGCGCCACCTGATAAAACGATGATCTTGTTCTGCAATATTGTTAATATATTTACATTGCAGGATTTTAATCTTTGAGGACAAGAGCTTGTTATAGACTCTGATAGCTGCTGTATTTGATCTGCTTTTATCAATGGTTATTAATCGTGATTTGCAGTTGATACAGATTTGCCTGAAGCTTCTGCTGTCTCAGCAGCAGCCCCAGCCCTGATTGCTTCGCCAGTTCGCTTCGCTCGTGTGAAGCGGAAATCCTTCTGTGCCTGGGTCCGGGGCAGAAGATTAGAGCGGGTAGCGGGAACAGCTCCAAAAAAAAATAAACTTAGAGAATAATAATAATTAAAATTAAAATTGACAATGCCAACAGCTCCAAGTTAATCTACAGCAGCAGCTCTCAACACCCGATTGCCTTAACACCCGATTATTTCTGCCTCCGCCTTTGGCGGGACATAGAATATCTTTATCCCTTATCAATATGCTGCAGCAACATTAAAGTAAAAAAATAGGGTTTAT
Source organism: Flavobacterium anhuiense (assembly GCF_004151235.1). Classification (GTDB taxonomy): domain Bacteria; phylum Bacteroidota; class Bacteroidia; order Flavobacteriales; family Flavobacteriaceae; genus Flavobacterium; species Flavobacterium anhuiense_A. The sequence goes on along the minus strand of NZ_JUIV01000033.1, from coordinate 1,123 downwards.
AACATTTTTTATCGCTTTTAATATCACACCCCCCGATAATCTGGCCGCTGTTCCTGTATACGCAGCCCCTCATGCCGAAAAAAAAAACGCCCCTTTCCGCTCTGCACCTGATAAAGCGCAGCCCGCCAAGGCCACCCCTTGTTGGAATTTTGCGGCAATGCTTCAATCCACAGCAGATAAGGGCAGCATCAGCCTGCCAGAGCCTATAGGCATGAAATTATGAAAACAGCCAAAATATCTATCGCCTTTTTACGCCCTCATAAAAGACCAAAAGCCCGACAGCTTTACAGCTGGCGGGCCAGGCCAGTAAATACACTTGGAAGCTGGATTTACTTAAAGCTGATAGTTTCTGCCAGGCTTTCCTGCTCTATAAAGGAGGCAATGTACTGCCGCACTTCATTGTATTTTTCCAATTCCGCTTCAAAGGTATTGATATGGAAGTCCTCGTCCTGATCCAGAATATGTATAATTTCAGTGTAGCCTTTTGCAATCAGGCTTCCTTTGAGTTTAAGAATATTGTGCTGCATTTTGGCATCCAAATCTTTTCTCACCTTAAGTCGTATCAATTTTTCCATTGTGAAAGATTTGTCAAAATTCAATTTTAGTTTGTTTCAAATTTAATGCAATTTTTTAAATCAAATATAATTATTTGCAGCTGATCACACTTCTGCGTAATGTTAAAAAAATAGTGGAAAATTTAAACGGAATTATTTTTAGACGATTGCTGTAATGCGGGTCGCATCATACTCAAATTATGCTAAAAAGACATAAAAAAAACTCTTCTGCCGCATCTGTCAGAATCAAATAGGGCTTTAAAATTTAGGCCGACAATTTACAGAATGATTTGAACATGGTTATCTCTGCTTCAATTCAGAGCAAATGAGGACAGTATCAATCCTATCAAAACCTACAGGCATCAAATTATGAAAATAGCAAAGATAACCGGTTATGTTACCTATCACAGGTGTATAAAGGATTTAAATCAATAGGGCTCTATAAACTATGTCCAAGAAAAAAACAGAAACCGGAAAAGCGCCTTTTATCTTCCCATTCATAATCGAACAAAATCAAAATGAAAAAACAGAACTAACTAACTAACTAACTAACTAACTAACTAACTAAC
>NZ_JUIV01000032.1 GCF_004151235.1 Flavobacterium anhuiense | reverse complement strand
AATTTTGTTACCGAATTATCTAACCTTTACAGAAATGACATAAAATGAGAGAAAAAATTCCCTTAAACTGTGGCAGAAAATTATTAAAGTTTAATCTTCTTTCCACTTTCAGCAGCTTTATAAATGGCGTTAATGATTCTAACATCTTTAATTCCTTCTTCGCCTGTAATATGATTTGGGAGTTTTTTATTGGCTAAAATAACTTTAGAAATCTCATCCATTTGAGTTTGTTGCTGGTTGATAACAGGAAAATTAAATGGTTTTCCATCCGATCTTTTGCCTACAAAAGGTCCATAACTTACAGCAGGGCTCATCTCAAAGAAACCTTCATCGGCAGCGGCATAAAACCGGTCAATGCCAAAACCACACGAACTGCTGCAATTAGCAACAGCACCGCTCGGAAATTCCATTTGCCAAGTGATATTTTCCTCAACTTGAGAAAACATATTTTTATTATTGACATGTCCAAATTGTGCAGTAACGGCAATTGGTTCTTCGCCTAGAACATAACGCGAAACCTGAATGCAATAAATTCCTAGATTGATTAAACAACCGCCGCCGGCCCATTTCTTAGTCAGTCTCCATTGATTGCGGGCGTTTAAATCAACAGGTTTATTTATGTCACGAACATCATAAGTGCTATAGCCAAGACCAGTTTCAATATAGCGAACCTGTCCCAAAACTTTTTCTTGTCCCAATCGTTTTATTTCTAGATGATTAGGTTCGTAATGCAAGCGATAACCCATTGCCAATTGTACGTTATTATCGTTGCAAGCTTTTATCATTTCCTCACACTCTTCGGCGGTAATGGCCATTGGTTTTTCGACAATAACATGTTTTCCAGCTTTTGCAGCGCGGACAGTAAATTCTTTATGCAGTGCATTTGGAGTAACGACGTATACTAAATCAATGTCTTTATTTTTTACGATTGAATCGAAATTTTCATAGTTGTAAATATTCTTTTCAGGAATGTTATACTTCTTTTTCCATGTTTCAGCTTTTGATGGTGTTCCGGTAACTATTCCGGCAAGCCGGCAATATTCAGAGACCTGAAGTCCTTCAGCTAGTAATGAAGCATAGTTTCCTAAACCGCACAAAGCAATATTTAATTTTTTCCCAGTATAAGGCTGATGTGTTTTTTCTGTTTCGGTTAGAAAAGAAGGAAGCGTAATCATTACAGCCGAAGCTCCAACACCAAGTCCTAATTTATTTACAAAAGAACGTCTTGTTATTTTTTCCATAAAATGATTCTTTAAAAATTAAATACTATTTAATTAGTAAGCCGATTTGAGGAAATGTTACATTTGTGATTGAAATAGATTTAACCGCAAAGAGCGCAATCCCGATAGCTATCGGGAGCGTGAGAAAATTTATAGACAAAGATTTGAAAAAATAATTCGTGAATTCGTGGCAGAAAAAACACCTGTAAAAACAAAATCGTTTTATATATTTGAAATCAGGATAATTTTTGCATTATTTGCAAAATAAAACAAAAAGCACTGAATTAAATTAATTTATAACAGCAAAGCATTATATGGCATTTTCAAGTTTATTCCGAAAGAAAACAGTACAGGATATTCTGAAGCAGGTTGCACAGAACGAAACAGACGGTCATAATGCCTTAGGAAAACATTTGACAACTAAGGACTTAACGGCTTTTGGAATAGCAGCTATCGTTGGAGCAGGAATTTTTAGCACCATTGGAAAAGCCAGTGCAGACGGTGGACCAGCGGTTATTTTCTTATTCTTATTTACTGCTTTAGCCTGTAGTTTTGCCGCTTTTGCTTATGCAGAATTTGCTTCGATGGTCCCAGTTTCTGGAAGCGCATACACTTATTCGTATGTAGCTTTTGGAGAATTAATTGCTTGGATTATCGGTTGGGCTTTAATCATGGAATATGCCGTTGGAAATATAACCGTAGCCATATCGTGGAGTGATTATTTTACGGGACTTCTCCAGAGTGGCGGGATTCATTTACCGCAATGGATCCAAATGGATTACTTAACTGCATCAAACGGTTTTAAGGATGCCGAAGCTTTAATGCGAGGCGGAAAATCATTCGAAAATTTAAGTGTTGCGTTACAACAGGCACACACAGCTTGGACCACAGCACCAACAATAGGATCTTTCCATTTTGTAACCGATATACCAGCTTTATTCATCATTATTTTGATTACAGCTTTGGTTTATAGAGGAATGAAAGAATCTCGTAACGCAAGCAACTTAATGGTTGTCGTAAAACTTTGCGTAGTGCTTTTAGTAATTGCAGTTGGAATATTTTATGTAGATACTGCAAACTGGAGTCCGTTTGCGCCAAATGGAGTTAGCGGGGTTTTAAAAGGAGTTTCAGCAGTATTCTTCGCTTACATTGGTTTTGATGCGATTTCGACAACTGCCGAAGAATGTAAAAATCCGCAAAGAGATTTACCGCGCGGTATGATGTGGGCCATTATTATTTGTACACTTTTATATATTGCCATTGCTTTGGTTTTAACCGGAATGGTAAAATACCACGAATTAAACGTTGGAGATCCTTTGGCATTTGTATTCGATAAATTAGACTTAAAGTGGATGTCTGGAATTATTGCTGTTAGTGCAGTAGTAGCAATGGCGAGCGTTTTATTGGTTTTCCAAATGGGACAGCCTCGTATCTGGATGAGTATGAGCCGTGATGGTTTATTGCCAAAGAAATTTTCTACGGTTCATCCAAAATTCAAAACGCCTTCGTTTGCAACTATAGTTACAGGTTTTGTGGTAGCAATTCCAGCATTATTTTTAAACCTTACAATGGTAACCGATTTATGCAGTATCGGGACTTTATTTGCCTTTGTATTAGTTTGTGCAGGAGTTCTAGTATTGCAGAACAAACCTGAAATTCCTAGAGGAAAATTTAAAACGCCTTATATCAATTCAAAATTCATTTTGCCTGTTTTAATGATTGCTGGATTGTATTATGCTTTTGCATTCAACAATAAAGCTACTATGGCGTTTATCAATAACGATCCACAGATTTACGATGCTACTTCGATTGTAACTTCTTTAGATAAATCTGAATCAGAACAAGTTTTCAAATATTTAGAAAGTATCGAGGTTAAGAATAAAACTGCTGAAACTTCAGATTTAGAACATTTACTAGGACAATATCAGGATGATGAAGCCAAATATGCTGAGGTTGTAAAAGGTCTTCCAATTGCTGATTCTGCAAAATATGAGTCTGGTTTTGGTTTGTTTAAACACAAAATTCCAATGTGGATATTCTTATTCGTTTTGGTTGGATTAGCGGTTTGGGCTTTCAGAAAAAATCTTTCTTTAATTCCGCTTTTAGGATTAATCTGCTGTTTGTACATGATGGCAGAGTTAAGCGTTTGGAACTGGATTTATTTTACAATCTGGTTAATCATCGGATTACTAATTTTCTTTACTTACAGTAGAAAAAATAGTAAGCTGAACTTTGTGGATAAGTTATAAGTTAAGAGTTATAAATTATAAGTGAGCCGTTCTGAATAATTTCAGAACGGCTTTTTTTATGGAAAAATTATTTGCACGCAGATTTTAAATGATTGTAGCAGATTTAGTTTTGGATTTTTATATAAAAAAAACGGTTTAAATCTGCCTTAATCTATTTAAATCTGTGTGATATAAATTTTAAAGTTTAACTCATTCGCAATGAGAACGTTTTAAAATATTATAATTTTTATACAAATATTCTTAAATTTTAAAAGGACTTTTCCTTAAGTTTGTTTCTCGCAAAATTTAAATTATTTTTTTAGTACATGAGTTTTCTCGATAAAATATTGGGCAAAAAAGAAGCTCCAATACAATCTTATAATGATTTCTGGAATTGGTTTTCAGCAAATGAAAAAGCATTTTTTAAAACGGTTCAAAGCGGAGAAAATATACATCAAGGTTTTTTTGATAAACTAGCTCCAAAGCTGGATGAAATACACGAAGGAATTTATTTCCTTACCGGAATGTTTGACGATCAGACCGCTGAGTTGGTTTTGACGCCAGATGGAGCAATTAGAAACATTTACGCTATAGAAGAATTGGTTGCGAACGCTCCTAAAATTGACGGTTGGAAATTTACAGCTCTAAAACCGGCTTCGGATATCAATAATATAGGCATTACTTATCAGGATTTTGAATTCAGTAAAGAAAACCTGAAATTTTATCCTCGTGTTCACGAAGATTATCCAGACGAAATAGATTTAGTAATTGTTTATGATCATTTTATTGAAGAGAAAAAATCTAATATAGCTAACGGAGTTTATATTTTTCTGGATAATTATTTGGGCGAACTGCATTCTGTTACCTTAATTGATAATCTTGTAGTTGCAGGACCAGAACAAACTTCGGAAGAGTTAATACCGATTGAAAAATTAAAAGATTATTTAATTTGGAGAGAAAAAGAATTTGTTGAGAAATACGAAGGAACTCGACATAATACGGAGAATGACAGTTATGCTAATTTTGAAGGTAAAAAGCAAGATGGTTCAATCGTTTTGGCTTTGATCAATACCACAATTATTGAGTGGGACAAAAAAGCATCACATCCATGGGTTTTTATAGTGGCTGTTCCTTTTGATGATTGCGATAATGGCGGATTACCAGATGAAAAGACATACAAACTATTGGATGAAATCGAAGAAGAAATTGTATACAGTTTACCAGATTCCGAAGGCTATTTAAATGTGGGAAGAGAAACCGCAAACAATAAAAGAGAAATCTTTTTTACTTGCAAAGACTTTAGAAAACCATCAAAAATTGCCGATGAATTAATTAAAAAATATAGTGGAGTTTTTGAAATAAGTTACGAAATCTACAAAGACAAATATTGGCAATCGTTTAGACATTTTGAGCCAAGATAAAGTGCAAAAAGCCGTTCTAAGATTTTAGAACGGCTTTTTAATTTCCAAAAAAAATCCGCTTAGAGAAAAGCTCTCCAGCGGATTCAAAACAATCTAAAAAAAATGTGCAAATTTATTAATAGAGTGATGTTTCTTATTTATAGGGAAGTAAAAAAACTTAGTCCCGATGGCTATCGGGATAGCAACTCAGAACCTTAGAATCTTTTTTTTAAAACTCCAAGTTCAACCATACAAGCTTTCATCATTTCGTAAGTGCGCTGAATATCGTTGTCCAAACCAATAGAAAAACGAATCAATCCATCGGTTAATCCCATTTCTTTCTGTTCTTCTAACGGAATTTCACTGGAAGTTGAAGTTCCAGGCGCGCTAAATAACGTTTTATAAAAACCTAAACTTACCGCTAGATAGCCTAAGTTTCGTTCCTGCATTAATTCCATTAATTCGTTAGCTTTTTCTAAAGAACCTACGTCAATCGTCAGCATTCCACCAAAACCATATTCAGGATTAATCATCGTTTTGTATAATTCATGACTCGGATGACTTTTCAATCCTGGATAAACCGTTTTTAAACCATCTTTTTCAAACATATCAGCCAGAAAATGCGCATTGTGGCTGTGTTGTTTAATTCGGATATGAAGTGTTCTAAGGTTTTTCATCACACTTGCAGAACGCAAACTATCCATCGTTGGTCCTAAAAGCATACTCGCACCCGAATTGACGTTTTTCAACGAATTGATAAATTCTTTAGAAGCACAAGTCACGCCGCCAACCGTATCGCTGCTTCCGTTAATGTATTTTGTCAAACTATGAATTACAATATCAGCACCTAATTTTGCAGGAGAAACTGATAATGGCGAAAACGTATTGTCAACAACCAATTTCAAATTATGTCTTTTAGCAATTTTAGCCAAACCAGAAATATCGGCTACTTCCAAAAGCGGATTACTAACCGTTTCGCAATACAAAACTTTAGTTTTTGGTGTGATTGCAGCTTCAACAACATCCAATTTTGTGATGTCAACAAAGCTTGTTTCAATGCCGAATCTTGGCGTGAAGTTTTTTAAGAAAGCGTAAGTTCCGCCATAAATAGTTCGGCTCGAAACGATATGATCTCCCGCACCGCACAGTTGCAATAGAGTAGGCGTAATCGCCCCCATTCCAGAAGACGAAACGTTTGCCGTTTCCGTTCCTTCCATCGCTGCCAAAGCCTGATCTAAGTATAAATTACTTGGAGATGAATGGCGCGAATATAAATAACAGCCTTCCATGTTGCCTTCAAAAGTATCAAACATGGTTTTAGCCGAAAGAAAAGTATAAGTCGATGAATCAGAAATCGACGGATTCACACCGCCAAATTCGCCAAAATATTGCAAATCCTGTATTTTATCTGCTGGGTTGAAATTTTTCATTATAGTTAGTTTCAAGTTTTTATTTGTTTCAAGTTGCTAAAATTGCAATTGTCATCCTGAGCGAAGTCGAAGGATAAGGAGCTATTCCTGCTATCCGTTCCAATCTTTTGTGCCGAACCCCGGCACAAAAGGATTTCCACTTCTATCAGGGCTAGGCACTCATTTTAAAAAGAAATTTTATTCAAAATAAAATCTAATTAGAAAATTAATCAACTATGAATTGAATAATTAGATTTTAAAACTACTAAAATGTATTTATAGTGATTTTTAATCTATATTTGAAATAGAAAATGTGATTTTATAGATTTTCTTTCATCTTCTAAAAACAAACAAAAATGACTTTAGACGCTACAGATAAAAAACTTCTGGTTTTACTTCAAACCGATAGTAAAAAAACAACCAAAGAATTATCATTAAAACTTGATCTTTCGGTTACGGCAGTATATGAACGAATTAAAAAATTAGAACGCGAAGGCATCATAAAAAACTACGTGGCATTAGTAGATAAATCCAAAATCGAAAAAGGATTTGTGGTTTTTTGCCATTTAAAACTCATTCAACACACAAAAGAATTTCTAACCAAATTTGAAAGTGAAGTCATTAAACTTAATGAAGTTCTAGAGTGCCATCACGTAAGCGGTGATTACGATTATATTCTGAAAGTTCTGGTAAAAGATATGGAAGCTTATCGAGAGTTTTTAGTCACAAAACTGACTTCACTTCAACATATTGGAAGTACGCAAAGTATGTTTATGATTAGTGAAGTGAAGAATTCTACGGTGATTTCTTTCTAAGATGCTAAGGTTCTGAGTTGCTGAGGTTCTAAGTTTTTTTTTGTAGAGACGCACTGCAGTGCGTCTAACGTACAGTTTGACATCCTGAGGAACAAAGGATCACACCCGAAACTCTACAAAGATTAGCGATTTTGCATGCGGAGCTTCTAGTGTGATCCTTCGTTCCTCAGGATGACAAGTTTGCGTATAAATTTTGCGACTTTGCTTCCGATAGTTTAATTGAAAAACAAAAAAACTTTGCGTCTTCGAGCCTTTGTGGCAGAAAACCTTCCTCCAAAATTTCACACAAAAAACATTGAAAATTAAACCTCAAACAGAACTTTATTGCTTAATTTTGTAACCGCTAAAATAAAAACAAAATACTATGAGTTCATTTGACGTAGTCATTATAGGTTCAGGTCCTGGAGGATATGTATCAGCAATTCGTTGCGCACAATTAGGTTTTAAAACTGCAATTGTAGAAAAATATAATTCATTAGGCGGAACTTGCCTTAACGTAGGTTGTATTCCTTCAAAAGCATTATTATCTTCTTCTCACCATTATTCAGAAATCGCTCATTTTGCAGATCACGGAATCGAAGTTTCTGGTGATGTAAAAATCAATTTAGAGAAAATGATCGCGCGCAAACAAGCCGTTGTAGATCAAACTGTGGGTGGAATCAACTACCTAATGGATAAAAATAAAATTACTGTTTTCAATGGTTTAGGTTCTTTCGTAGATGCAACTCACATTGCTATTGCAAAAGCTGACGGAACATCTGAAACTATCGAAGCAAAATATACTGTAATCGCTACAGGATCAAAACCATCTTCTTTACCATTCATTAAAATTGATAAAGAAAGAATCATCACTTCTACTGAAGCTTTGGCTTTAAAAGAAGTTCCAAAACACTTAGTAATTATTGGTGGAGGAGTTATCGGAATCGAGCTTGGACAAGTTTACCTTCGTTTAGGAGCTCAGGTTTCTGTAGTTGAATTCATGGACAGAATCATTCCTGGAATGGATGGAGCTCTTTCTAAAGAATTAACTAAAGTGTTGAAAAAACAAGGAATGAAATTCTACGTTTCTCATAAAGTAAAATCAGTTGAAAGAAACGGTGATGCTGTTGTAGTTCAGGCCGAAAATGCAAAAGGAGAAACTATCACTCTTGAAGGCGATTATTCATTAGTTTCTGTTGGTCGTCGTCCTTACACAGACGGATTAAACGCTGACAAGGCTGGAGTTAAAATCTCAGATAGAGGGCAAGTTGAAGTAAATGATCATTTGCAAACTAATGTTCCAAATATCTATGCTATTGGAGATGTTGTTCGTGGAGCAATGTTAGCACACAAAGCAGAGGAAGAAGGAGTAATGGTTGCTGAAATCTTAGCAGGCCAAAAACCACATATCGATTACAACTTAATTCCTGGGGTAGTTTACACTTGGCCAGAAGTTGCTGCAGTTGGACAAACAGAAGAGCAATTGAAAGTAGCTGGAGTTAAATACAAATCTGGAAGTTTCCCTTTCAAAGCGTTAGGACGTGCAAGAGCAAGTGCTGACTTAGATGGATTTGTAAAAATCTTGGCTGATGAGAAAACAGATGAGGTTTTAGGAGTTCACATGATTGGTGCTCGTACAGCAGATTTAATTGCTGAGGCGGTTACTGCAATGGAATTCAAAGCTTCTGCTGAAGATATTTCAAGAATGAGCCATGCGCATCCAACTTTCGCGGAAGCGGTAAAAGAAGCAGCATTGGCAGCAACTGAAAATAGAGCTTTACACGTATAATTTTTACGTTAAATCATATTTACAAACCGTCTCGTTAAAAAACGAGACGGTTTTTTTATGCTCCCTATAATATAATAATCAAAAATAATTTTGTAAATTAGATGTATGTTTTAGTCGCTATCTTTATGATAATTAAAAAGATAGTGTCATGAAAACTAAATATGTAGTTCCGATTTTGATTGGAGCGGGAATTGGATTCGCATTGTATTCTTGCGGAGGCGGAATTCCAAAAAATGCAAAAGCTGTAACAAACTTTGACAGCGCAAAATATCTCGGAAAGTGGTACGAAATTGCTAGATTGGATTATAAGTGGGAAAAAGATCTGGACAATGTAACTGCCGAATATTCTTTAAACGAAGATAAAACAATAAAAGTCGATAATAAGGGCTATAATGTCAAAAAAGACAAGTGGGAACAAAGTGTCGGGAAAGCTAGATTTGTCAAAAAGGACAACATTGGTATGCTGAAAGTCTCATTTTTTGGTCCTTTTTATTCTGGTTACAATGTCGTAGCAATCGACCCTGATTATAAATACACACTTGTAGCTGGAGAGAGTTTAAAATATATGTGGATACTTTCTAGAGAAAAAACAATTCCAGAAAGTATAAAAGCAGATTTTCTTATCAAAGCTCAGGAAATTGGATATAATGTTACCGATTTAGTCTGGGTTAAACATGAGAGAACAAATTAAACAAAAAGCCCGTCAGATTTTCTGACGGGCTTTTTGTTTAATTTGCAAATGATTTATGCTGTAAAAACACTTTTGTAATTATCCCAGTATCTGTAAATCAAGAAAAGGTTTCCTAAGAAAAGAAGAGCTGCAATTGGCAGACCATCTGGAGTAAGGAAATAATTGATGAACAAAATATTTACCGTAATGGGTAAGATCAAGATGTTTGCTAGAGTTACGTAACGCCCAGTCACAAATGCAATTCCACACAATAACTCGATAGATTTTGCCAGTGGCATTAAATACGTGGAAGCCATTAAACCTACGTTAAAAGCCTTAAAGTTTCCCGTAGTTTCTGGTTCGGGCATGAGATGGAAAAAATAACTGATAGAGGCAAACAGTAGCAAAAGGCCAATTAAAACGCGGACAATAATTGTGGCAATTTTCATAATACTTAGGATTTTTTAAGGTTAAAAAACATAATTAAGTTATTGGAAAAGAAACAATCTATAGGCTTAAATTAGAATCGCAAATTATTTTTTTTGAGGTTCTTTTTTAAGGATCTTATAATTAAATTAATGCTCTTTTGGGATTAATCTAATTGTATATCAAATATAACGAATTTTTTCTTATAAAATGAATGTCTTTTTAACAGTTTTGCAATGTAATTCGAATCATTTGAATATTTTTTTGTTTTCTGTTAATGAAAGATTTTTGTCGTAATTTTGACCTTTAAAATTACCATTTTTGAGAGTTTCTATCCGTAAAAATATTGCCAATCCAAAACTTTTTAAAGAGCAGCTTTTAAGTTGGGCGCAGCAATTTCGTGAAGTCGTTTTTTTAGACAGTAATTCTTATCCGCAGCAGTATTCAAGTTTTGATTGTATTTTGGCAGTTGATGCCTTTACTTCTTTAAAAACAGATTATTACAACGCTTTTGAAGATTTAAAACAATATCAGCAAAACACAAAAGACTGGCTTTTTGGATATCTTTCTTATGATTTAAAGAACGATATAGAAAACCTTCAGTCGCATAATTTTGATGGCTTGAACTTTCCTGATTTGTTTTTCTTTCAGCCTAAAAAAGTTTTTATGCTAAAAGGGAATAAACTCGAAATCCAGTATTTATTGCTTTGCGATGATGAACTTGAAGAAGATTTTGAAGAAATTTTAAAAATTGAGACCGAAACATTTGTCACACTGAGCGGAGTCGAAGTGAAGCAACGCATTTCGAAAGAATTGTATGTTGAAAAAGTAAATCAAATGCTTCATCATATTCATATTGGTGATATGTACGAAGCCAATTTCTGTATGGAGTTTTATGCTGAAAATGCAGTTATAAATCCGTTAGAAAAGTTTCAGAAACTGAATGAGATTTCACAAGCACCATTTTCGGTTTTCTTTAAAAATTACAAAAATTATTTGCTTTCAGCTTCACCAGAACGTTATTTGAAAAAAGAGGGAGAAAAGATAATTTCGCAGCCCATTAAAGGAACTTCAAAACGTTTTGCTGATATAGCTGAAGACGAAAAATCAAAAAATATTTTAGCTTCTGATGCCAAAGAACGAGCTGAAAATATCATGATAACCGACTTGGTTCGAAATGATTTGTCGCATACTGCGAAAAAAGGTTCTGTCGAGGTTGAAGAGCTTTGCGGAATTTATTCGTTTTTGCAAGTACATCAAATGATTTCTACGGTGACTTCAAAATTAGATTCTAAATTTTCTGCAGTTGATGTCTTGAAAACAACTTTCCCAATGGGAAGCATGACTGGTGCACCAAAAATTTCGGTAATGGAAATTGTTGAAAATCTAGAAGAAACCAAAAGAGGATTATATAGCGGTGCAGTTGGTTATTTTACCCCAGAAGGTGATTTTGATTTTAATGTCGTGATCAGAAGTATTTTATACAATCAGGAAAATAAGTATGTTTCTTTTTCGGTTGGTAGCGCCATAACATCGCTTTCAGTTCCAGAAAAAGAATACGAAGAATGTTTGTTGAAGGCAAAAGCAATGCACGAAGTTTTGCGATAAAAAAGTTGCCACGAATTGCGCGAATTTGCACTAATTTTTTTTCTTCAATTCAAGGTGAAAAAATATTGCCACAGATTAAAATGATTAAAAAAATCTGTGTAAATTCTTTTAATCTGTGGCAAAAAAATAATTCGTGCAAATTCGCGCAATTCGTGGCAAAAAAACAACGCTTAACATTTCGTTTAAAAATAGATCGAATTTAATTTTTTACTTTTATCAGATGTTTTCAAAATTTCAAAATCATATCGTTTCAAGATTTCCGTTTTTAGTAGAAAAAAAACTTTTTCTGGCTGTAAGTGGCGGACTAGACAGTATGGTTTTGCTACATTTGATGAATCAACTGCCTTGTGAAATTGCCGTTTTGCATTGCAATTTCCAACTTCGCGGAGTGGAAAGTTTTGGAGATCAAGAATTTATTCAGAATTACTGCAATCAAAATAATATTCCAATTTTCACCACTCATTTTGATACAGAAGCTTTCGCTAAAGATTATAAGCTATCGACGCAAGTTGCAGCGAGAGAATTGCGTTATAGTTGGTTTTATGAACTTTTAGAAGAAAAAAACTTTGATTACATTTTAACTGCTCATCATGCTGATGATAATCTGGAAACTTTTATCATCAACTTAACCCGTGGAACTGGATTAGAAGGTTTGACAGGAATTCCCGAACAAAATGATAGAATTATTCGTCCACTATTGCCTTTTTCAAGAGAAGAAATCTTGAAATATGCAGAGGAAAATAAGATAGAATGGAGAGAAGACAGCAGCAATGCTTCTACAAAATATCTCAGAAATAAGATTCGCCATAATTTGGTTCCAGTTTTAAAAGAAATCAATCCGAATTTTTTGGATGCTTTTCAAAAAACGCAATCTTTTCTTCAAGAATCAAAAGAAATGGTTGAAGATGCATCGATTATTGTTTATCAACAAGTAGCAAAAGAAGAAGGAGATGATATTCATTTTGATTTAAATCAGTTAAAAAAACTTCCTAATTATAAATCGTATTTGTATCAATGGCTGAAAGAATTTGGTTTTTCAGCATGGAATGATATTTATGATTTGGTCGAAGGGCAATCTGGCAAACAAGTTCTTTCTGAGGAATTTAGATTGCTAAAAAATAGAGAAACACTCATTTTAAGTCCGTTTTCTGAAACATCAGAAAAAGACGAATATGAAATTAGTGAAAACGATACAGAAGTTAATTTTCCCTTAAAAATGAGTCTTTGTAACGTAGGTCACACAACATTCGGTTCAAATAAGGTTATATTTGTCGATTCTGATAAAATCCGTTATCCCTTGATTTTGCGTAAATGGAAAGAAGGCGATGTTTTTCAGCCTTTTGGAATGCATGGAAAATCTAAAAAATTGAGCAAGCTTTTTAAAGATGAAAAGCTATCCTTGATCGAAAAAGAAAAAACTTGGATTTTATGCTCAGAAAATGAAATAGTCTGGGTAGTCGGAATGAGACAAGACGAACGTTTTAAAATAGAAAAAGCCACAAATAAAATACTAAAAATAGAATTAATATAATGAACTTTACACAAGCCCATCAGTCGGTAACTTCGAAAAGTATCTGGAATAAAATAACTGTTTTTTTACTCTTTTTCTTCTTTACATTAGCAAGTAACGCTCAAATTTTAGAACCAGTAAAATGGACCTCTAAAATAGAGAAAAAAGGAGATAAGGTTATTCTAATTTTTGATGGAACGATCGAAAAAGACTGGCATATGTATTCTCAGTTTACGCCGGAAGGCGGTCCGCTTGCTTTGGAAATTTCATTTAAAAATCAAAAAGGAAATTACGAGTTGATTGGAAAAGCCAAAGAAGGTAAAACAAGAACAGCTTTTAATGATGTTTTTGGTGTAGATGAAACTTTCTTTGAAGGCAAGGCACATATTGAACAAGAAATAAAAATCATAAACCCAAATTTAAAAACGGTTGATGTAGATTTTGATTTTCAGGTTTGTAAAGAAGTATGTATCAACTCAAGCAAGAAATTCTCGATTGCTGTTCCTTCAACTTTTAAAATGGATGAAGTTCCAGTTGTAGCTGAGGCTAAATTGGACGAAACAAAAGTTGCTGGTTTGGCGGTAGATACCGTTAAAAAAGAAGAAGCTGTACAGCCAAAAGCAGAGAAAACAGCAGAAACGGCTGCGGCAGAAATTCCAGCACCAGCTCCTTCAAGAAGTTTATGGTCTATCTTTTTTATTGCCTTTTTATCTGGATTTGCAGCATTGTTAACGCCTTGTGTTTTTCCAATGATCCCGATGACGGTAAGTTTCTTTACAAAGCAAAGTAAAAGCCGTGCAAAAGGAATTAGAAATGCCATTATTTACGGATTTTCAATCATTGCAATTTATGTGATTTTAGGTCTTATTGTAACTAAAATATTTGGTGCAGATGCCTTAAATGCATTATCTACAGATGTTTGGTTTAACCTGATTTTCTTTGTGATTTTGGTCATTTTTGCTACTTCATTTTTGGGTGCTTTCGAAATTATGCTTCCAAATTCATGGGCAAACAAAGCCGATCAGCAGGCAGATAAAGGTGGATTAATCGGAATATTGTTTATGGCTTTAGCCTTAGCAATTGTATCATTCTCTTGTACAGGACCAATTGTTGGAACTTTATTGGTTGAGGCGGCTTCAAATGGAGGAATTGCTCCAATTGTTGGAATGTTAGGATTCTCGTTGGCATTAGCGCTTCCGTTTATGTTATTTGCCATGTTCCCCGGATGGTTAAATTCGTTGCCAAAATCTGGTGGATGGCTAAATACAGTAAAAGTAGTTTTAGGGTTTTTAGAATTAGCATTGGCGTTCAAATTCTTATCAAATGCCGATTTGGTTTTACAATTGCATTTCTTAGAAAGAGAAGTATTTATTGCAATCTGGATTGCTATTTTCGGTGCTTTGACTTTGTATTTATTCGGAAAAATTACATTGCCTCACGATAGTCCAACGAACCATATTTCTGTTGGAAGATTGTATCTAGGTTTATTGACATTTGTGTTTACAATGTATTTAATTCCTGGGCTTTGGGGAGCACCTTTAAAATTAATCAGTGCATTCCCGCCGCCGCCACAATATAGCGAAAGTCCGTTTGGAGTTGGAGGTTCAGGAAACGGAGCGGTTTCGGCAGGATCTATTAAAGGTATGCCAGAAGGTGCTGAATTAGGGCCTCACGGAATTATGGTTTTCCATGATTACGAAGATGGTTTAGCTTATGCTAAAGAAATCAATAAGCCAATTATGCTTGATTTTACAGGTTATGCTTGTGTGAATTGCAGAAAAATGGAAAATAATGTTTGGTCAGATCCTTCCGTTTTACCAATTCTTAAAAACGATGTGGTTTTGATTTCACTTTATGTTGATGATAAACGTGAATTGCCAAAAGAAGAGCAATTTACAACTGATGCAGGAGATAAAATCATTACAGTTGGAGATAAATGGACAGATTTTATGATTTCTAAATATAAAACAAATACACAGCCTTTGTATGTTATTACAGATTTAGAAGGAAATAATTTAAACAGCACAAAGCCAACAATCAGTTATGTGAGTACAGAAGAATATTTGCAATGGCTGAAAGAAGGAATTTCGAATTTTAAATAAAAGTTTAGAATTTAGTTTTAAAAGCTTTATTCGAAAAAAATAAATATTTTCTTGGGGGTTGAAATTAATTCAAACGAAAGCGTTCTAATTTATTAGAGCGCTTTTTTATTGGTCTCAGATTCGGGTTTAAAACCCTGCAATTTATTGCAGTACTTTAGTAATGCGAAAAAATATAATCTTTTGAATTTTTTAGTTTTGATAAAAGTTTTTAAAATTGAGAGACTTTCAGTCTCTCGTCAAAACAAACCTCTGCACTTTCAGTGCAGAGTGATTTAGTATAGAATTGTCTAATAATAGTTTGAAGTTGAAACGACTCAAAAGCAAAAAGCACTCTAAGTCAAATTTAGAGTGCTTTTTTATTTATCAAGCGAAAGTGAAAATTAATTTCTTATAAGAATTCTCCGTGTTGAGAGATGTCTAATCCTAGTTCTTCTTTTTCTTCTGTAACTCTTAGTGGAGTGATTTTGTTTACGATGAAGAATAAAGCATAAGAAGCAACAAAAGCGAAGATTGAAACAACAACAAGAGCAGTTAATTGGTTAATGAATAAAGTTGGAGTTCCGAAGATTAAACCTTGATTGTCTCCAACAGCAGGATTGATCGCTTTTGATGCGAAAACACCAGTTAAAAGCATACCTACCATACCTCCAACACCGTGACAAGCAAATACGTCAAGAGCATCGTCGATTTTTCCTTTAGGGAATTTGCTCACAACAATGTTACTTACAATTGCAGAGAATAAACCAATAAAGATTGCGTGAGGAATGCTTACAAATCCGGCAGCTGGTGTAATAGCAACAAGACCTACAACCGCTCCGATACAAGCTCCAAGAGCAGATAATTTATGTCCTAAAATTTTATCAAGGAAAACCCAAGCCATTGCAGCAGCGGCAGCAGCAACAGTAGTTGTTCCTAAAGCTTGAGCAGCAAGACCATTTGCTCCTAAAGCAGATCCAGCGTTGAAACCAAACCATCCGAACCAAAGTAAACCAGTTCCTAATAATACATAAGTAATTCTAGCAGGATTAACTTTTTGAACTTTTCTTTTTCCTAAGAAAATAGCTCCAGCCAATGCAGCCCATCCAGCGCTCATGTGAACTACCGTTCCTCCAGCGAAGTCAAGAACTCCCATTTTGAAGAAAACTCCATCAGGATGCCATGTCATGTGAGCAAGTGGTGCGTATATTATAATTATAAATAAAACCATGAATAACAAATAAGCCCAGAAACGAATACGTTCTGCAAAAGCACCTGTAATTAAAGCAGGAGTAATGATAGCGAATTTTGCCTGAAATAATGCGAATAATATAAATGGAATAGTTGGTGCAAGGCTCCAAGCTGTATTAGTTCCAACTCCTGCAAAGAACAAATTCTCAGACGGGTTTCCGATAATTCCTCCAATTGTTGGTCCAAAAGCCAATCCAAAAGCAACAACAGTCCAAAGTATAGTAACAATTACCATAGCCATAAAACTTTGAAGCATAGTACTAATTACGTTTTTCTTACCTACCATACCTCCGTAGAAGAATCCTAATCCAGGAGTCATTAGCAATACAAAAGCAGTTGCAACGATCATCCAGGCAGTATCTCCCGTATCAAACTTTACAGCTTCTGCAGGAATTGGGTTGTCTGCAATGATAAAGTTCGAAATAAAGCTTAGGACTAAAATCGTGATAAGAATCACACTTAAAATAATTTTTCGCATAGTTATTTAGTTTTAAAATTTTTTATAAAAGTATAAAATGATTTAATACCCCCTAAAAAAATAGGGTTTGATGTTTGATTTTTGTTAAATTTAAAATTTAACCCCTATCATTTTGCGTGAATTTCTTAAAACAAACTTAAAATTTACAATTTGGCAACATTTTTTTTTCACTTACTGTGATTTTTGATAATTTTTGGGGTAATTGATTGCTATTTTTTGTAGGATAATAGATATTTGTTGTTTAAAAAACGTCTGTTGGATGTTGTAATGGATATTTTTTAATCTTTTTAACAAATTTGATGATTATAATATAAGGATGAGAAATAGAAGTATTAAATGGGGAATAGTAGGATTGGGAAATATAGCAAGCCAGTTTGCATCGGATCTTTTATTGATTGAAAATGCTGAACTGACGGCAGTTGCATCTAGAGATTTTACTAAAGCCGAAGAGTTTGGAGGAAAATTTAATGCTTTAAGAATGTACAATTCTTATGATTTACTTTTTGAAGATTCGGAAGTTGAAATTGTTTACATTGCAACTCCTCATAATTTGCATGCTGAATTATCTATAAAAGCACTAGGAAAAGGCAAACATGTGCTATGCGAAAAACCAATGGCTTTGTCTTATCAAGATGCAGAGAGAATGATAGAAGCGTCTAAAAAAAACAATGTGTTTTTTATGGAAGCTTTTTGGACAAGGTTTATTCCCTCAATTCAAAATCTTCTTCAGAAAATTGACAATGGAATAATTGGAGATGTAAATTATATAAAAGCCGATTTCGCTTTTCACGGAAGTGAAACAGAAAACAAAAGACTCTTTGATAAAGAATTGGGTGGAGGAGCTTTATTTGATATTGGTGTTTATCCTTTATTTCTGTCTTATATACTTTTAGGAAAACCAAAAGAGATTGCAGCAAAAGCAATCAAACATAAAAATGATATTGATCTGCAGACTTCTATGATTTTGCAATACGAAACAGCTCAATCTATTTTACACGCTTCTATAGTTTCTGAATCTGATATGAAAGCTATTATTTCAGGAACAAAAGGTCGAATAGAATTAAACGCTCCATGGTTTGTTGCCGATGGTTATTCTTTATTTATAAATGAAGAAAAAGAAGCTACTTTTACTTTTCCAGCTTTAGGAAAAGGATATTCTCATGAAATAATCGAATGTCAAAATTGTATTTTGAACAATGAAATTGAAAGTAAACTTTGGTCACATCAGAATAGTTTGGATTTGAGCAGAATAGTGGAGGAGATTAAAACTCAAATAAAACTTCCATTTTAAGCATTCATTTTAGTAATAATATAATTATATGATTGAAAAAACAGAATTTCTGGTGAATAAAATAAATGAGTTTATTAAGAAGTATGGGGAGGTGCCTCCACATTGGATTTATAAACCAGATTCACATCCTTACAGTATTGTTTGGAGATATGGAAGTGGTGATGAATTTTGTGACTGTCTTTAATATTTGGTTTGAAGAAAATTGTCAAACAACTGATAAAAGAATTGCTTATTTTAAGAAATATAATCCACCACCAAGATGGTTGGCGTCAGTAGTTGATAGTATTTGGGAAACAGAAGGGTGGAACGAACCATTTTTTGATTATACTCCATATTTGAAAAAGCTTGAAGAATATGGTTTTATAGGAACATCTGAATATGAAAAAGACCTAAATGATCAAAAATGGCTAGATAAAGAAAATGATATGAATAGAGCGTTATAATTTAAAGTAGTAAAATATTTACAAATTGTATTTTTTACTCGCATTTAATTAAATACTTTTACTTTTTTATAAGAATTTATTTATGTTAGTAAAAGTTTACGGAAGTGCCGTATTTGGAGTTGAAGCTACGACGATTACAGTTGAGGTACATATGGACAAAGGAATTGGTTATCATTTAGTTGGACTTCCAGATAATGCTATAAAAGAAAGCAGTTTTAGAATAGCGGCTGCTTTAAAAAATAACGGATTTAATTTTCCGGGAAAGAAAATTACAGTCAATATGGCGCCTGCCGACCTTCGAAAAGAAGGTTCTTCATACGATTTGACATTGGCTATGGGAATTCTGGTTGGTTCAGATCAGATTAAAGCGCCGGAAATTGAACGATATATTATTATGGGTGAACTTTCTCTCGATGGAAGTTTACAGCCTATTCGAGGTGCTTTGCCTATTGCAATTAAAGCCAAAGAAGAAGGTTATAAAGGATTTTTTCTTCCTATTCAAAATGTAAAAGAAGCAGCAATTGTAGCAGGTTTAGATGTGTACGGTGTTTCTAATCTTCAAGAAATAGTTGATTTTTTTAATGGAAAGGGAACGCTAGAGCCGACTGTTATTGACACAAGAGCAGAATTTTATAAAACGCTTGATTTTCCCGAACATGATTTTTCAGATGTCCGCGGACAAGAAAGCATTAAGCGCTGTATGGAAATCGCGGCGGCTGGCGGCCATAATATTATTTTGATTGGTCCGCCTGGTGCAGGAAAAACGATGCTGGCAAAACGAGTTCCGAGCATTTTACCGCCTATGACTTTGCGTGAAGCTTTGGAAACTACTAAAATTCATAGCGTTGCAGGAAAATTAAAAGAAGTCGGATTAATGAATCAAAGACCATTTAGGAGTCCGCATCATACTATTTCTAATGTGGCTTTGGTCGGTGGCGGAAGTTATCCTCAACCAGGAGAAATCTCGATGGCGCATAATGGTGTTTTGTTTTTGGATGAATTGCCAGAATTTAAACGTGATGTTCTGGAAGTAATGCGCCAGCCTTTAGAAGATCGTGAAGTAACAATTTCGCGTGCCAAGTTTACGATTACTTATCCATCGTCTTTTATGCTGGTGGCAAGTATGAATCCAAGTCCAAGCGGATTTTTTAATGATCCGAGTATGCCGAATACTTCTTCACCGCATGAAATGCAGCGTTATATGAGTAAAATTTCTGGACCTTTATTGGATAGAATTGACATACATATAGAAGTTACACCAGTTCCGTTTGATAAATTATCAGACGAGCGAAAAGCGGAAAGCAGTGTAGAAATTCGTAAGCGAGTTACAGCAGCAAGAGAAATTCAAACCAAACGATTTGAAACCGTTGAAAATGTTCACTACAACGCACAAATGAGCAGTAAGCTGATTCGAGAGTATTGTGTTTTAGACGAACCTTCAAAAGAATTACTAAAAACAGCCATGGAAAGACTTAATCTTTCTGCACGTGCTTATGATAGAATTTTAAAAGTTTCGAGAACCATAGCTGATTTAGATCATTCAGAAAATATTGTTTCATCTCATATTGCTGAGGCAATTCAATATAGAAGTTTGGATCGAGAAGGGTGGTTGGGGTAATTTTATTATAATTAAATATGCTAATTGAGAAGATTCCCAATTGGCATATTTAATTAGCTAAATTAAAAGAAAGAATACCCAACAATTAAAGAAGTGGTTTGGTAAGAAGAGCTCCAATTTGGATTTTCAGCCAATACGCCTCTAGGAGTTTGATATCTTAGTTCTGCACTAAATTTATCTAAGAATTTGCATCCTAAGCCAAATCCCAAATTGAAGCCTGATTTTACATCCAAATTGTTTATAGCAGATCCATCATTTCTCGTTACGCTCACTTTAGAGTTGTTGCTTAAGTCTACCACAAGAGACGCGTTAGCAAATATTTCGACATTTTTATTAATGAAGAAGTAACGTCTAAGGCCAATCGGTAATTCAATTGATTTGTAATCTACCTTACCTATTAAAGTTTCGCCAACAACCTGAGAGTTTTGTATTGTTTCTTCTCCTTTGTAATATTGGTAGGTAGGTTCAAAAATAATAGACCATCTGTTTTTATTAAATGGTAAAATAAATTCTGCTTCAATTCCTAAACTAAAGCTTGATTTTCCTCCAAAATCAAAATTCATTCCTTCAAAAACATTATTTTCCAAAGATAACGAACTGTTATTATATCTAGGTCTAAGTGTAAGATTGAATAAGTCTTTCTTTTCTTTTACGTCAAGATCAACAAATTCAGAATTTGTGCATTTATTGTATTTTGTAAAAATGCGCATTAAAGCATTTTTAGTATAGGCTAATGTTTCATATTCGTTTTGTTGAATATTGTCACATTTCAAATCAAGATAAAGCTGTTCTCTAAATTGATTATTTTTAGCAATTTGGTCGTCACTTGCAAAGTAAGTTTTATAGACAAGCTGTTTAATTTCAGAATCATTCATTTTGTAAAAGAAACGTCTAACAGTTCCGTCATCAAACAAGTACAAAGAAGCATTTCCTTCCATAAGTACCTGTAGAAATAGATTTTCTTCTCGAAAAATAGGATTTTTATCTTTAGTCATATTTTGCAAGTTTTTTGTAGATCGATCTATATTTACAATTGATCGTATAAATTTATTTCGACCAGAAACTCCAAATTCTTTTACAGTCTTAATATCTGCATCTATAATTGGTGAGCCATCAGAAAGACGGTATCTGAAATTGGTTGGAGTGTTTTTCCAATCTATATTTTCAATTAAGCATTCTGTTTTTTGATTGTTCCCTGAGATAATATATCCTTTTTCGAAAGCTATTTGAGAATAATTTTTAATAGTAAAGAGTAAAGTTAAAGCAATAAATAAAATTTGTTTTTTCATTAAATTAAATAGGTTATATAGATTTGTTTTATTTTGATTTAGTATTTAAAGGGATTATTTTTTATAATTGAGATTAAAAAGAGTTGGGTTTAGGGTAGATTAATTTAAATAGGTTATAATTTTTTGAGGCAAATATATTAGATAAGGGTCTATGATCTTTACGGGAAACCGTAGTGTTGTTTTTTTTTTTACGTGTATGGTTTCCTATTCTTTTTTTGATTTTATTCTCGTTTGATTTACAGATATTATTATTGTTTTTTAAAACAAAAAATCATAAAAGAGATAGTTTCTTTTATGATTTTTTGGCTAAACAAAACGTATTGTTTTTACAAAACAGATTATCTTTTCATTTAAGTGCGAGGATAAAAGAATTTAAAAGAATTAGAAACAGCTGTGTGCAGAATCGATCCGTGGCTTTCTTCTGGGAAATAATCAAAATACGTTTTTACACTTTTACTTTTCGATTCTTTTAGTTTTTCAGCTAGTAAATTAGCATCAACTTCCATGACATGCGGAATTGCTGTTGGAGCTAATCCTTCTTTGCCAACAGCAATATAGATTTCAGTTTGCTGATTGAAATTTTCTTTCAGCATTTCAGAATCTAAACTTAGCAAAGAGCCATTGTTCCACCATAAACTCGGACTTACAATAACATATTTATTAAAAAGAGTCGGCTTTTTAAACAGGATTTCGGTTCCTAATAATCCGCCGAGAGATTGGCCGATGATGGTTTTAGAATCATTTGTTTTGTATTTTTTCTCAATAAATGGTTGCAATTCTTTTTCGATAAAAGCAATAAACTGATCAGAATGTCCAGTTGTAGGAAAGCGAGTTTTATCATTTTCAACAGTAGTAGGAAAAGTGAAATCTCTTTTTCTGTCAACTGTAGCAATTCCTACTACAATTGATTTTGGAACCTGATTGATCCATTCAAAACTATTAAACTGAACTAGCCCAGAAATATGAATAAAATCTTCATCGGCAGAACCGTCCAATAAATAAATGACAGGATATTTTGTGTCTTCTGCTAGATTATAGCCTTCAGGAAGATAAATGTTTAAAATTCTTTTTTCGTTTAATTCTTTGGATTGAATTTCTTCGATTACACCTAAAACAAAAGGCTTTGAAGTTTCTATGTTTTTGGCTTTATTCTTTTGGCTGAATGCGAAAGTAGAAGAAAAAAGTAAAAAGGCGAAGGTAATAAATTTGGTCATTAATTTTTGAAATTTTGTGGCATTGATTCTTGTTTTACTTCTTGTTCTGGCTTGTAGTAACTATTTCTGTTTGTTGTAACAATTAAAACGCCTGGTTCTCCAGACTTTCCATAAATATTAATGCCAGTTTGTTTTTGAAGAGCAATAATTTTGGCAATTTCAATTTTCGAAAGAGCAAGTTTTTCTTTTTCTAGATCCTCATAACGGTGAGTAATTCCATCGACAACAACCATTGGACGATCTGTAATTTTTCCAGCTTTGGCAAGATTTGAAATAGAATCAGAAAGATAGAGTTTGTCTTGTCCTTCATCGGAAAGCTCGTATCTGTTTTGAGAAAAAACAGCAGCTGAAATGGACAAAAAGAGGAAAGTGAAGAATTTCATCATTTGTGTTTTTTTTAGTTTTTAGAATCGAAATTTAATTTTCTGATCGAAAATACAAAAAAATCCTGCAAAAATGCAGGATTTAACAAATGATATTAATTGTTTGGTTTTTATTTTTTTTCAGCAAAAATAGCATCTAAACCTTCCATTGCAATGGTAAAACCTTCTTTGAATCCCATTTGAATGATCATTTCCAAATCAGATAGTTTTTCGTGTTTGATGACAACATCAACAAAAGTAGATCCGTCTTTTTCAGAGAAAGTCACATTCCAGTCAGAGCGCGGAAATTCTTTATTTAAATTCCCTTCGCTGTCGCTAAAAGCATCTAAATATTTAAAATTAGTTTTCGGACTAATTGAAGTAAAATCGGCAATTGCCCAATGTTCTTCTCCTTCTGGTCCAAGCATGGCATACAATCTGCGTCCGCCTTCTTTAAAATCCATGCTTTTTGTTTTAGATTTCCACGGAGCAGGAGCCCACCATAAATCTAGAATCTGAGGTTCTGTCCATGCAGACCAAACTTGAGGCAGCGAAGCATTAAATTCGCGCTTTACGTTTACAGTTTTATTTTCTTTATCAACAGTAAAATTCATTAAAAGATTTGATTTCATTTTCTTTAGATTTTAAATTCGTTAATAGTAATTTGTTAGAAATGGTTTTATTTTTCGGCTAAGATTTTGTCTAAACCTTCCATTGCAGATGTGAATCCTTCTTTGAATCCCATTTCGATAATTTTTTCAAGTTCTTCCAAACTGTCGCGTCTAATCAAAATGTCAACAATTGTTGAACTATCTTGTTCAGAAAAAGAAATGTCCCAATACGAACTTCCAAATTCTGAATTTGCATTTCCTTCGGCATCAGAAAAAGTAGCAGAATGTTTAAAGTTTGTTTTAGGAGAAATCGAAGAATATTCAAAATAACTCCAGCGTTCTGTACCATCAGGGCCAACCATAGCATACAATCTTCGTCCGCCTTCTTTAAACTCCATGGTTTTGGTTTTAGATTTAAACGGAGCTGGTGCCCACCATAAATCTAGAATTTCAGGTTCTGTCCATGCAGACCAAACGTTTGACAATGGTGCATTGAATTCACGTTTTACATTCACTCTTTTATTTTCCTTGTCTACAGAAAAAATCATTAATAAATCAGTCTTCATTTTCTTTAGATTTTAAGTTTAGTAATACTTGATCCAATTGGCTAAAACGCTGTTCCCAAATTGCTTTAAATTGCTCCAGCCATTGATCAACTTCTTTCATTTTCTCAATTTTGAGCTGATAGTAAATTTCTCTGCCCAATTTCTTTTCTTCCAATAAATCACATTCATTTAATATTTTAATGTGTTTAGAAACCGCTTGTCTTGTAGTTTGAAACTGCTCTGCAATAGCATTTGGGGTTAATGCGCTTGAAGAAATCAAAACTAATATTGCCCTTCTCGTCGGATCGGCAATAGCTTGAAAAATATCTCTTTTCATTTTTCTGAATATTTATTCGCAACTAATCAGTTGCAAATATACGCAACTTTTTGGTTGCGCAATAAAAAAACGCGATTTTTTTTTAAATTAGAATATTCTAAACAAAAAAAGACGCATCAAAAATGCGTCTTTTCTTTATAATCGTGTTATATAATTAGCGTCTAAATTTATTCTTTACAATGATATCTTTCAACTTGGCTTTCAAGTCTTCGCCTGTATCGTAAACCATTTGTTCGTTGTTTGGGAACGCAACAGCACGTTTGTCAAAATACGCCAGATAATTATCATCGCAGGCATTTCTATTTCCTTTGTAAGTAGAATAAATATTCTCGAAAACATATTCGCTGCTTATCGGGAAAGTCTGTACCAACTGATTGCTTTTCAAATCTACATAATCCACTTTTGCCGTTACCAGACAAGATTTAAATTGTCTAAATTCGTAAACTGTTGCACGAAGCGTTTTATAATTATCTACTTTTATTTCTTTGCCTAAACTGTCTTTTACAGGTCTTCCGCGACTGTCTAAAAGTGTTTTTACACCATCTTTAACTTGTCTTTCTTTCACAAATTCCTTCTCTTTAATTTGTTCTGGTGAAATCGCAATTTGTCTAAAACTTAAAATTAAACTATAGTCATAATTCACATTTTTTTGTCTTGCGCTATGATAAACCGTCCATTTATCGTTTAATCCGTAGGTTTTAAAATCCAATAAATCATCCTGAAGCATTTTCGGAATGACCATTTCGGTTTCGTTTTTAGCATAAACATCAACGAAATCAGTTCCTTTAAACTGAGCATCGTCCATCAGTTTTTTAGTGTTTTTGTAGCCAGGATTAATGCTTTCCAAATAGGCAAAATCGTCATACGCCTTTCTAAAATCTAATTTGTTATTCGATTTTAAAAGTGATGAAGCGTTTTCATATAAATATTTCGAAAGTGCATTTTTGCTATTTACAATCTCATTCGAATAATTATCAAATGGGAAATAAGCATTTTTTCCCTGCTTCAATAAAGGCAAAGGCAATAATGGACGAATTTTTTCCTGACGATTATTTAGCTGTAAATAAGTATTATAAATGCGTTCTGTATTGGCAGGATTGTTTTCTTTGTTCAGCATTTCCAAATTTCGAAGATCACGATCTTTGGCTTTTGCAAAAGCTTCTTCCAATAAATAAACATAATCTTGTTTTCCTTTAGAATCTTTTTTGGTGCGAAGCGCTTCAACAGCGCGGTCAATTGCGCCGTCGTAGTTTCCATCGCTAAGCATTGATTGTGTTGTTTTTACCCCGCAAGATGAAAAAGCTAAAAACAATATAGAAAATAAAAAAGTAATTTTTTGCATAGTGTGTTTTTTGAAGGTGTAAATATATCTTTTTTAACTTTCAACAACTATGCCTTTTCTAATTTATTTGAGGAGCAGGATGGAGATTTTGATGTGTAAGAAAAAATTAATTTTCCCAAGTTTCAATTGCATTATCACTCCATAATTTCAGAGCAAAATCTTTAAAGATTTTTGGGCCTTTTTTAAAGTTTTCATCCAGTTTATATTCACCTCCTTCAAACTGTTTTTTGCCATTATCATCTATACCAACAGCAACTTTATTTTCGCCACGCATGGCATATTTTGTATTCCCTTCATACATAATAATCTTCATGTCAGAAGGACTAACATCGCCGTGACAAACTGTTTTATACATGAGCCAAGTTTCGGCAATTCCATTTTTGTCTAAATCTGTAACTTGAAAAGTGTTTTTTACAAATGAAGCTACAATGTCTACTGGGCAATCTGAAATGTAATCGTAAACTTTCCAAGTTTGCTTCACTTCATTGCCTGAAACTATAAAATGACACCCAAATAATTCAGCATCTGAACCTTCTGTTTCGTGCGTAAATTTTTTGTTGATATGATAACCTGTTTCTGTAGTAATTACAATATTATCGCCCAATTTATCTTTCCATCGAACAGCATTTTTTATAAAACCTTCGTATTTTATTGAAGTTGGAAATTGAGTAGAATCGATTTTTTCTACTGTTAAGACAAAAGGTTCTTCCGTTGAAGGTTTTTCATTTGAAACGGCAGTTTTTACGTCATCTTTTTTCTCTGGTTTACAGTTCGAAAACAAAACAATAAATAATAATAAAATTGTAATTTTTTTCATAAAAGGCGTGTATGTAATTTTAAGTGAGTTGTTTTTTGATCAGCACAATTTGTCCTAAATGATAGTAACTATGTTCAATCATAGCTTCGATGTTTCTTTTGTAAGTTCCGTATTTTGCATCTACAAAAACAGCATCTAGGTTTTCGTGAGGCATTTGTTCTACAAAAGAGGCAAATGTTTCAGCATCATTCCAAAATTTAGTTAGAAAATTGTTCCATTGTTCTTGCGAACGAATAGGAGGAAAGTCAAAACTAAATTGATCTTTGATATCAAGCGTTCCGCCTTTAAAAACCTGATTGATTCCGTTGATATAATAATGAATATGCTGAGCCAGAGCTGCAATCGTATTTAAATTTTGAATCGGACTGACTGCAATTTTCCAATCCAGATTTTCTAGCTGATCTTTAAAATTGGTGTTTGCAATCCAAGTTCCGTTTAAAATAACTTCTCTGAAACGATTAGCAATTTCTGTTGTACTTTTCATATTTAGTAATTTAAGAGTTACTATTAAAAGTTTATTCCTGCTGAATCCACTCGTATTTTTCGTTTTTCAGATAAATAACACCGCCTCCGCAGCTTTCTTCGGCATGAATAAAGATTCCGTCATTTGGCAGTTTTATTTTGTCTTCTTCTGCAACTTGTTCTTCGCCAATAATATCGCCATTTTCATTTACATTGTTAAAGTAAAACTCATTTTTAGGCGCTTTTTCAAATATTCCTGCCCAATCAATTTCGTCAAAACCTTGTCCTAAAATATCATTTCCAAAACCTAAATAATCAGTTCTTTTTCCGTTTCCGTAAGTGATTTTGAAACCGCTTTTTTGGTTGTTTGTGCTTCTAAAGATTTCTACAGTTTCTTCTAGATTATCTCCGTCAAGATCGCATAAGATTTTATTGGTTTTATGTTTTGTGGAAAGTACAATCGTATCTGTTTTTTGTGTTTCTGGCTCTTTCTTTTCATTTACTTCCAAAGAATCTTTTGACGCAATTTTAGAAGTTTCTGATTCTGTTTTTGTTTCCTTTTTACAAGAAATAGTTAGTAATGATAAAAGGAGTAGAGTTCTAATTTTCATATTAGGCTTAGATAAATTTAAAATGCTAATATAAAAAATTACGTACGAATTTATACAATTTTATGTATTGTTGAATATTATCCTTATAAATGATATTATGAATTGCCTCCAGCTTTAGCTGGAGGTGGAGTGTATTGAAAAGAAAGGGCTTTAGCCAAAAAATATTAATTTGGCTAAAGCCCTTTTGAGACTTTTTATGAATCTCCAGCTAAAGCTGGAGGCAATTGAAAATTTGTTTATTTAGATTTTCTAATCTTGACTTGATATACAATCTCCCAAAAGATAATTGAGAAAATAGCATTAGCAAAAATGGCCGTTTTAACCTGATAAGGATCGTAATTGACAAACAAATGTAAATTGGTAAACTGTAAAGCGAGAAACATTGCTAAAGCTGCAATTCCGACAGCGCAAAGTGCATTAAGCAAAGGTTTCCATTTTAAAGCTGTAAAAGCATAAATAAGATTCAAAATACCGAAACCAGCTCCTAAAGTTACAAAAGGATCACCTTTAAACTTTTCGTTTAATTCAAGCAGAAGATGCGTAGAAGTAAGGTATAAAAAGAAGAGGATAGAATAAATCAGGATTCTTATTTGCGGTTTCATTTTGTATTGTTTAATATGATAATTTTTTAAATACGAAGATAGTGCTTAAAGTCTTAAAATGCCGTTAAGGTTTTTTTAGATTTATTTCCAAAAATTTTTAATGGTATTAAATTGCTCTTCGTTATTTCCGTTACTTTCATATTTGTATAAATTATCCCAGTAAATTACGCCTCCGCTTTTAATGAAAACTTTATAATATCCTTTTGCAAGAGTACTTATATTCAGTTTAGGGTTATTTGTGGATAATCCGTTAAGCGAAAGGTTTGAATTTGAAATAATAGATTGCTCGCTGTACAAATTGTTGTTCAAAATACTGCTAAAGTTGAAATCCTGATAAATTTTTTCTGCAGTTGCAGGTACAATCCATACATTTGTAACATTTTGTTCCGCTAAGATGTAAACCGTTTCGTTTGCAGGATTTGGATAAAGGACAAACTTTTGATTAGCCAAAGTATTTGGATTCCCTAAATATAGTCCAGTATCATCTGCAGTATTTCTGACATTAATTCCAGTGACTAAATTGATAGAAGTTTTATCGGTTTCAGGAGTTTTATCGTCATTGCTGCAACTTACCGCTAAAAGAGATATAAGAATAAAAAGTATTTTTTTCATGTTTAGTTTATTTCTAATGTTTTGAAAGGTGTAAAAAACTTTAGTTAGAATTTTAAGGCAAAAGCGTTTCTATTTTGGTTTCCGATTTTTCCTTTAGCGGACTATCTGCCTTCAAACTCCAAATGATTAGAAATTTTCCTTTTACAACATATTCTTCCGGATGTTCATCTGTTGGTTCGCCTGCTTTTCCCCAAAGTAAACCTTGCAGAAAACGATCGCCCTTAAAAACATGATCAAATTCAAAATACATAATAGAACCGCGATCTGCTTTGCTTTTAAAACTCTGAATGGCTTTACTTTTTACAGTTCCAACAATATTGCTGTAGGTTTCAATATCATTATAAAAACTACAGGCTTGTGGCGTAATGCAAACATTCCCGTCGCTTACCATATAACCGCCTTTCGGAATTTCTTTTGGTTTTAGTTTTAAATCGGCTAGGGTTTGGCTGAATGAATTGGTTGCAAATAATAGGAATAGCGTTGATAGTAGGATTGTAGGTTTCATTTGATTTTTGGGATTTGATTTGGGATGTAAATTTATCTAAATTTTATTATTATAAGGTAGAGGAATAAATCTTCGAACTAATTTAATTTTTAGAAACTCATCATTGTTTTCTATTTCTATTACATTAAATGAATCAACAATCATTTTATCGTTTCTTAGCATATCAATCATTGTTCTGTTTTCAATTTGATATACTGCAATATAAAAATAATCTTCAGGATATTTTGTAACTAATCTTGAATGTGGTTCTTCACAGTAGGAAGTATTACCTAAAATAAATGCATTTTTTCTGTAAAAAGTCCAATCAATAAATTCGCAAAAATCATTTTGTGTATTTGTCTTATTTTGAATTGCAATTAACGTATCGCTTTTAAAATATAAACTATCAGTATTATTAAATTTCCATGATTTGATTGAAGGCAAACTAATCCGACCATTTTTCTTTTGTATTTGACTTTCTTTAATTATTTTTTGAACTTCAGATTTGGAGATTTTATTTTGTGATAATAATAAGAAGGGCAATAGAAAAACAATAAAAAGGAATTGAAGTTTTTTCATTTAGAAATGGATTACTAAATTAAAGTTCATATTATAAAAAAAACTGTTGCTAGCACGAGTGTCTCGCATATGCCCGCAAAGTCTTTCGGTTGTTAATTTACTTAGATTATGTTCACGAGCGAGACGCTAGTACTAGCATGATAATTTAATTTATGCTTTTGAAAACTTTTATCTTTTTCGTTTCCGCTTTTCATTGATAGGAATTTGATCGGATGGTGCTAATTCCTTTAAGCATTCATGATAAAATTCTTCTCGCCATTTTTTGAAAAGATCTATTAGATTAAAAAATAATTCTTCGGATGAGTTTTCTGGTTGCAATTTTTTGAGCAAAGTCCCTATGGTAATGTTATGTGATTTTCCAGAATGGTTAATAACATAATTTTGTCTAGTTTCATCTTCTAAAAACATATCTGCATAGTAATGTTTTAATACTATTTGGTCAAGATTTATAATCCCTAAAATTGAGGTCTTAATTTCAGGTGGTATTTCGCATTCAAATTGTTTCTCAATTCGTGCCATATTTTTATCAAGAAAATGTAATCGAACTTTACATTCAAAAATGATATCTACATAAATCCCTAAACTCAATAATCTTTCTGACCAACCATCAAAATGATCATAAGAAAGAATGTAATCTTCATGTAATTTGAAATTTCCAGTTGAAGAGTCTATTTTTCGTATTTTAAGTACTTCAAAGTCCATTTGTTTAGGCATTAAATAATTTTTTTGTTTTGATTGCGTAAAGTTTATCCACAATCTTGTCATTTCGACGAAGGAGAAATCTTCGCAAGTAGCTCTACAAAGATTGGAAACGTTATTCAAATAAATAATTCAAAAAATCCAAATCAGGATTAATAGTTTTTATTAATTCGATTTTCTTCTCTCTGCGCCAGTCTTTTACTTCTTTTTCGCGAGCAATGGCTTCTTGAATCCAAGCAAACTTTTCGAAATATAGTAAGAATGTAGCATTGTATTTTGATGTAAAATTTTTGCTTCCATTTGCGTTATTTTCTTTATGCTGACTCAAACGAATTTTTAAGTTATTTGTAACTCCTGTGTAGAAAACGGTTTTGTATTTATTCGTGAGAATGTATATGTAGTAAGTATGATAGCCTTCTTGATGTAGCATTTTTTTTTTTTTTGATGCTAAAGATAAAATTTATTTAAAATTTTTCTTTCTTTTAGTATTAGGTTTTTAATATGCTTTGTGGAGTTACTTGCGAAGATTTCTCCTTCGTCGAAATTGTAAAGGTTAGATAATTCGGTAACAAAATTTAACTTTAA
>NZ_JUIV01000031.1 GCF_004151235.1 Flavobacterium anhuiense | reverse complement strand
GATTCCATCAGCTACAGCTTTAACAAGCGGCACATACTATTCGGCAATCTCAGATCCGGCAACAGGCTGCGAGAGCGCTGTAAGATTGGCGGTTGACGTGATTGTAAGCGATCCAGGAACACCGACTTTAGTAACACCTGGACAGCAAAACTTCTGTATGGTAAATGCTCCAACTTTTGCAAGCGTACAGTTCAATCAAACAAACATAGTTTGGTACACAGCTTTAACAGGCGGAACGTTGATTCCATCAGCTACAGCTTTAACAAGCGGCACATACTATGCAGCAATTTCAGACCCAGCAACAGGTTGTGAAAGCACTACAAGATTATCGGTTGATGTGAATGTAACGGATCCAGCAACGCCAACAACAAATGCTGCGACACAGACTTTCTGTACAGGGACAAACCCAACTGTTGCTAATATTCAAGTGAACGAAAGCAATGTAGTTTGGTACACAACGCAAACTGGTGGAACTGCTTTAGCTTCGACAGCTGCATTAACAACAGCTACTTACTTTGGAGCAATTAAAGATCCAGCAACAGGATGCGAAAGTAGCGTGAGATTGCAAGTCGCTGTAACGGTTGGTAATACAATAAATCCAACAACAAACAATGCAGCACAGACTTTCTGTTCTGCTAATGCACCAACTATTGCAAATATTCAAGTAAATGAAAGCAATGTAACATGGTTTACAGTTTCAACTGGAGGAACTGCTATTCCTGCAGGAACAGCGCTTACTTCTGGAGTATATTTTGGAAGTATTGTTGATCCAGCAGGTTGTGAAAGCTCAACTCGTCTTCAGGTAAAGGTAACAATAGTAGATCCGAGCCCTACGCCAACTACAGCTAATACAACTCAAAACTTCTGTACTTTAAATTCGCCTACGGTGGCAAATATTCAAGTAAACGAAGCAAATGTGGTTTGGTATAGCACAGCTGCAGGAGGAACTGCAATTCCACCAACAACAGCTCTTACGACAGGTACTTATTATGGAGCGGTTTCAAGCGCTATAGGTTGTGAAAATCCAACAAGATTAGCTGTTACGGTAAATGTAAATTCACCAAGTGTGATTACAACACCAAGAACAACACAGACATTCTGTTTGTCTGCTTTGCCAACATTAGCTAATATTTTGGTAAACGAACCAAATGTGGTTTGGTATGCGTCTGCAACTGGTGGAACTCCATTAGCAAGTACCACTCCGCTTACGGCAACTACTTATTATGCAGGGGCGTTAGCTAATACATTTAATGGTTGTGATAACGGACCAAGATTAGGAATTACCATTGCATTTGAAAATGATGCTGCAGTTCAACTTACTTCTACAGATGATACTCCATGTGTATTCAAAGGTGTAACTTATTCAATTGCAAATGGAAAGTCTAATTATGTATGGACTATTAACGGAGGTACTATTATCTCAGGCGGAGGTACAAACGATGGGTCTGTAACCGTTTCTTGGTCAGACATAGGACCAGGAACTGTAACTGTAGCTTATGTTAACAATTGTGACGAAAGAACAATGAAGACTTTAAATGTTACTGTAGAAAGTTGTTCAGATCTAACGATTACTCATACAGTTGATAATCCAACTCCAAATTTTGGTGATCAAGTAACCTTTACTATTACAGTAAACAATGTAGGTGAAGGCGATTTTATTAACACACTTGTTAGTGATTTACTTCCTAGCGGTCTACAATTAGTGAGTTCATCTGCAACATCAGGAACATATGACCCAGCAACACAGCTTTGGACAATACCAACATTAAATGCAGGTCAAAGTGTAGTATTGACAATTGTTGCAGAAGTTCTGCCAAATGGAAATTATACTGCTGTAGCAACTGTCGAAACTTCAACTCCTTTAGATGTTGATGCATCAAATAATTCAGCTTCGGTAACATTAGTGCCAATTTGTTTAACTGTTTACAATGAGTTTACGCCAAACAATGATGGCAAAAACGATTTGTTCAGAATAGACTGTATTGAGTCTTATCCAAACAACGAGCTGAAAGTATTTAACAGATACGGAGCGTTAGTGTATAGTAAAGCACATTATGAAAATGATTGGAACGGAACAGCAAATGTATCCGGTGTAATTAATAGAGGAGATATGCTGCCAACAGGTACTTATTTTTATGTGATAACCATTGGAGATGGAACGGTTAAAAAAGGATGGTTGTCTATCATGAGATAACCCACTTCTATTAATCATCTAATTAATTAAACTAAATAAGTATCGTTATGAAACTATATATAAAATCATTAGAAACATATTTAATTTTAATATGTTCTTTTATTACGGTTTGCGCTTCGGCACAACAAGATCCCGAATATACGCAGTATATGTATAACACTATGGCGGTAAATCCAGCGTATGCTGGATCTACCGGAACCATAGAAGCAGCACTTTTATATCGTTCTCAATGGGTAGGAATGCCAGGCGCTCCAGAAACACAATCTTTCTCCATTCATTCTCCACTTAGAAATGAAAAACTAGGAGTAGGTTTAAGCGTTGTAAATGATAAAATCGGACCTTCAAATGAACTGTATTTGGATGGAAATTTCTCTTATTCAATACCTCTTGGCTATGAACAAAGATTGGCTTTTGGTGTAAAAGCTGGTACTAGGATGTTAAACATCGATTGGTCTAAAGGAAGATACTACGATGATGATGATGTTTTGTTAAATCAGAATATTAACAATCAGATGAAACTAGCAGTTGGAGCAGGAGTTTACTATTATACAGAAAAATGGTATGTAGGATTTTCTATTCCGAGTTTTATTCAGAATGATTACTATGACGATGTTCAAGAGTCTATTAATTATGATCGTATGCATTACTATTTAATGGGAGGTTATGTTTTTGATTTGAATCCAAATTTGAAATTTAAACCAGCATTTTTAGTAAAAGCAGTGAGTGGTGCTCCACTTACAGCAGATATATCGGCAAATTTCATGATTCAGGAAAAGTTTGTTATAGGAGGAGCTTATCGAACAGATGATTCGGTAAGTATACTGGCAGGTTTTCAAATTTCACCAAGTTTCTTTCTTGGATATGCTTTTGATTACACTGTAAGTCAATTGAACAAATACAATGATGGTTCTCACGAATTCATCTTGCGTTATCAATTTGTGCAAAAACAAAGTAAAATTAAATCTCCTCGATTCTTCTAAAAACAAAACTTATGAGAAAACTATATATCCTATGTTTAATTTTGAGCGTTACGTTTAGTTTCGCTCAAAAAACTAACTTAAAGAAAGCCGATGCTTTGTTTAGAAGCTTTTCTTATTCGGATGCTTCCAAAGCTTATGAAGAATGTTTGCAAAACATAAAAGATCCTTCAGCACAGACTTTGAAGAATGCAGCAGATTCCTATTATTTTATTTCTGATTCTAGAAATGCACTTAAATGGTACAGAAAGTTGTATGAAGTGCAAGGAAATAATCTGACTGATATTTACTATTTGCGTTACATCCAATCTATGAAAGCAGTTATGGATTATGATGAAGCAGATAAAATCACAAAAGAGTATTTAGATAAAAAAGGTGATAAAGCAGAGATTAACCGATACGTTGCCCAAAAGAAATATATGGATAGCGTAGCAAAGGCAAAACCTCTTTATACCATTAAAAATTTAGATATCAATACCAGTAAGTCAGATTTTGGAGCTACATTTTTTAAAGACAATGTCGTATTTACTTCGGCTCGTGATACTACAAAGTTTAGTGAAAAATTGTATACTTGGAACAATCAGCCTTTTCTTAACCTGTATATCGCAGAAAGAAATCCAGCAGATGGAAATTTATTCAATGAAACGGTTTTTCTTCCAAATGTAATGACCAAATATCACGAAGCAACGGCAAGTTTTGACAATCAGGGAAAAACGATTTATTATTCGACGAATATTGTAAAGAAAAACAAATTGGTTGTTGATGAAGCAAGAGTAAATAATTTCCAAATTGTAAAAGGATCTATTGTTAATAATAAACTGGAAAATCCAGAAAAAGTGTTTTTTGACAGCGATGATTACTCTGTTGGACACCCTTCACTAAGTGAAGATGGAAAATTGCTTTTCTTTGCTTCAGACATGCCAGGTGGACAAGGAGAAACCGATTTGTACATGGTAAAAATAGCGGCTGATGGAACAATGAGTTCACCTCAAAATCTAGGACCAAATATTAATACGATAGGTAATGAAGTGTTCCCTTTCTTTCAAAACGGAGTTTTATATTTTTCATCTGATGGACACTACGGCTGGGGAGATTTGGATGTTTACGAAAGCAAACTTCAAGCTGACGGAACTTTTTCAGTGCCAAAGAACCTTGGGGCTCCTATTAATAGTAATAAAGATGACTTTTCTTTTATAATTGACAAAACAGATGCTTACGGCTATTTCTCTTCAAATAGAGCAGGAGGAAAAGGAGACGATGATATTTATTCTTTCGTAAAAGGAAAACCAGTTTGCAACCAAAGTATTTCTGGAATGGCAATAGATCGAAAAACGAAAAAGCCTTTAACAGATGTTACGATCATGGCATACAATTCTTTTAGCGAAGTTTTAGGAGAAACCAAAACAAATTTTGATGGAAAATATGCTATCGAAGTTCCTTGTAATAAAGTAGTCAAAATGATTGCTGCAAAACCAAATTACAGCAGTGACGATAAAACTGTAGAAACAACAGATCAAAATGGTGGCGAAATAAAAGATGTGAATTTTGAATTAAGCAATTATGATGATTTGGTGGTTAAAAAACAAGGAGTTGAAAAAGTAGATGTAAACCCTATTTATTTTGACTACGATAAATACAACATTACGCCAAAAGCCGTAGAAGAATTAACTAAGGTTGTGTTCATTATGCAAAAATTTCCAAACATTAGAATCAAAATTGAATCTCATACCGATTCGCGAGGAAAAGATTCCTATAATTTGAAACTTTCAGACAATAGAGCAAAATCAACTCGAGATTATATCCTTTCGCAAGGCGTAGATGCTTCTAGAATTGAAAGTGCCATTGGGTATGGAGAAACCCGATTAATTAATAAATGTAAAAATGGTGTAAAATGTTCTGAAGAAGAGCATCTGTTAAATAGACGTTCAGACTTTATCATTATTCAAAAATAATTTTATATTTGCGCTGTAAAATGTTGATTTTCAGTTAAAAATATAAAACGTCGAAACCATTTGGAAGTTGGTTTTTTTTAATTCTTTTTTAAGAATAATGGACAAGGAGAAAATCAGGCTGCATGAATTTGCAGTCTGATTTTTGATTTCTAAAACTTTTATTTTTTCTGCATTGTAACAAAAATAAATTCTAATTTTGATATTCAGTTTTTCATTACAATAATCTGCAATATTTTACAATTTATGAGCATTCAAGAGACCATTCAAGCATTACGAAATGAACTTAATCAACACAACTATAATTACTATGTGTTAGACAATGCTACAATTTCAGATTATGATTTTGATATTAAACTAAAAGAACTTCAGGATTTAGAAGATAAACATCCAGAGTTTTTTGACGAAAACTCACCAACACAAAGAGTTGGTGGAGCTGTTACCAAAAATTTCAAAACAGTTGCGCATCAGTATAGAATGTATTCTTTGGATAATTCTTATTCTAAAGAAGACCTTTTGGATTGGGAAAACCGTATTCAGAAAGTTTTAGGAAATGTTAGTTTGCAATATACTTGCGAATTAAAATATGATGGAGCTTCAATAAGCATTACTTATGAAAACGGGAAATTAGTTCAGGCCTTAACGCGTGGAGATGGTTTTCAAGGTGATGAGGTAACAACTAATATTAAAACAATCAAATCAGTTCCTTTGCATTTAAAAGGAAATTATCCAGATAAATTTGATATTCGAGGCGAAATAATTCTTCCATTTGCTGGTTTTGAAAAGATGAATCAGGAATTAATAGAGATTGGTGAAACACCTTATTCAAATCCAAGAAACACAGCTTCAGGAAGTTTGAAATTGCAAGACAGCGCTGAGGTTGCCAAACGTCCGCTGGAGTGTCTTCTTTATTTTGTAACAGGGAATAATTTGCCATTCAAGACTCAATATGAAGGATTGGAACTGGCTAGAAGCTGGGGTTTTAAAGTGCCTATGGAAGCAAAACTAGTCAACAGTATGGATGAGGTTTTTGACTTTATTGATCATTGGGATACTCACCGCCATAATTTACCTTATGAAACAGATGGAGTTGTGATAAAGGTCAATAGTATTCAGCATCAGGAAGAATTAGGTTATACAGCAAAATCACCACGTTGGGCAATTGCTTACAAATTCAAATCAGAACAAGTTTCAACTGTATTAAAATCAATTTCGTATCAAGTCGGAAGAACGGGAGCTATAACACCAGTGGCGAATTTGGAGCCTGTACAGCTTGCAGGTACCATTGTGAAAAGAGCTTCTCTTCATAATGCTGATCAGATAGAAAAATTAGACATCAGAATAAACGATACTGTTTTTGTTGAAAAAGGGGGAGAAATCATTCCAAAAATCATTGCAGTAGATTTAGAAAAACGTCCTGAAAATTCAGAACCAACCCATTATATTGCTTATTGTCCAGAATGCCACACCGAATTGGTTCGAAATGTAGGTGAAGCCAATCATTATTGTCCTAATTTTTATGGATGTCCTCCGCAGATTATTGGAAGAATCCAGCATTATATTTCAAGAAAAGCAATGGATATTGAAGGCCTTGGAGGCGAAACAGTTGCTTTGTTATTTAAGAATGGTTTAGTGCATAATTATGCTGATTTGTACGAGTTGAGAGTCGAAGATATCCTGCATTTGGAAAGAATGGCTCAGAAATCTGCAGAAAATTTGGTAAATGGAGTTCAGAAATCAAAAGAAATTCCGTTTGAGAGCGTATTGTTTGCGCTTGGAATCCGTTTTGTGGGAGAAACTGTAGCTAAAAAATTAGCCAAACATTATAAGAATATCGATGCTTTAGCCCAAGCTTCATTAATGGATTTAGTTCTGGTTGATGAAATTGGAGAAAGAATTGCCAAAAGTGTGATTGAATTCTTCGAAAATGAAGAAAACCAAAAAATTATTGAACGAT
Organism: Flavobacterium anhuiense; assembly: GCF_004151235.1. Lineage (GTDB taxonomy): Bacteria > Bacteroidota > Bacteroidia > Flavobacteriales > Flavobacteriaceae > Flavobacterium > Flavobacterium anhuiense_A. Next base: position 26,535 of record NZ_JUIV01000031.1, on the reverse strand, counting down.
TAAAAAGTTATGGAATTCAATTTGAAATTGAAGAAAAAATAAACCCAAATGCTACTGATAAATTTGTTGGAAAAACTTTTGTGGTTTCTGGCGTTTTTAGTCAATTTTCTAGAGACGAACTAAAGAAAGCCATCGAAGATAACGGAGGAAAAGTAGGAAGCTCAATTTCTGCAAAAACAGATTTTGTAGTGGCAGGAGATAATATGGGACCAGCAAAACTGGAAAAAGCAACAAAGCTAAACATCCCTATATTATCAGAAGAAGATTTTATAAACAAACTGAATGAAGCTTAATAAACCGTCATTAATTTTGTTCTTTTTTGCCTTGTTGTGTACAATTATTTTTGATTGGACTCAGCAAGAAGTTTTTGCGACATACTCAAAAGCGATTGTTCTTCCTGCTATTTTTATTTATTATTTAATTAGCAGTGAGTTCGAAATAAAAAAAACAGAAGGTGTCATTTTTCTCTTTTGTTTTGTTGGACAAGTTTATGATTTGATGGATGTAGAAAGTTCCGAATTAGGAGGAGTGCTTTGCTTTCTGGTGGTCTATAGCTTAATTGTTACCTTATTTATTAGAGAACATGAACGGATAAAACTAACTAAACGAGATATTTTGCCAATTTCTATTGTAGTTGTTTTTATAGTGTATTTATTGATTTCTGTTTTGAGTCTGCAGCTTGACAGTATGAGAAAATTTATTTGGATTTACACTGTATACGGAATCGTTCTCAGTATATTAAGCTATTTCTGTTTTGTAAGTTACATCACAAAAGGTACACATATAGCTTTACTAATGTCGCTCATGGCAATAAGCTACATCTTCTCTGATATCTTTTATATTTTTAATGAGTATTTCTCGTATTCGGTTGTTCTAGTCCTAATACGAGATACAACTCAAATCCTAGCTTATTTCTTTATGGTAGAATACTTTTTAGAAAAAGCTAGAATTCAAAGAAAGACTATACCACAATAGTAGCGCTTTGGTTTGTATGTGCTTTGTCTTTGTTAAAATAGAAATCGATACGGCCTAAATTAATTCCGTAGCATCCCACTTGATTTACCAGCACATCTTTCCCAGCCTTGTTCTTTACTATTGTAGGTTTATCCAAGAAAGTATGTGTGTGGCCTCCAATAATAAGATCTATATCCTGAGTTTGTGCAGCAAATGTCAAATCGCTTATTTTAGTTGGCTCATCTTTGTATTTGTAGCCTAAGTGTGAAAGACAAATTACTAAATCGCATTTTTGTTCTTGTTTTAAAAGTTTTGTCATATCCTGAGCAACTTCAACAGGATTATTATAAACCGTTTCTAAGTATAATTTTTTGTCTACTAAACCTTGAAGTTCAATTCCAACACCAAAAACACCAACTTTAATTCCGTTTTTGTTAAAGATTTTGTATGGTTTAACATGCCCATCCATAACCGTGTTTTTGAAATCATAATTAGAATTGATAAAATCGAAACTTGCATGCGGAAGCTGTGCGTATAAACCGTCAAGACCATTATCAAAATCGTGGTTTCCAATTGTTGAAGCATCGTATTTCATCATGCTCATGAGTTTAAATTCCAATTCGCCCCCATAATAATTAAAGTATGGTGTTCCTTGAAAAATATCTCCAGCATCTAGCAAAAGAACATTAGGATTTTCTCTACGGATAGTTTCAATCAAAGCTGCACGACGAGAAACACCGCCTTTATTAGGATTACGCGGATCATCAGCAGGAAATGGGTCAATGTGGCTGTGCACATCATTCGTATGTAGAATTGTTAGATGCTTAATATCGTTACTTTCAAAACTGCTCAAAGACAATCCTAAACTTAGTAGGGCAGTACTTGCTGCTGTTTTTTCGATAAACTCTCTTCTTTTCATTTTATATATTTTTTTGCCAGAGGCGCTATGTCGTTTTATTTTTTTTAGCCACCAATTTCACGAATTAACACGAATTGGTTTTTCAATCATTTAAAAATTTGTGCAAATTTGTGTAATTCGCGGCAAACTCTTTTATTCTTCTGTTATTCTGATATTTTTTGGAGCAACTACGGTGTCTACTTCTTTAAAATAATCAATCAAAACATCTCTAAGTTTGTAGTTTAAGTCAAACTTTTGAGTGCTTTTTGCAAAGAAAGTCATACTGTCTCCGCCATTTGCCAAATAGTCATTTGTAGCAACATAATACGTTTTGTTTAGATCAAGCGGTTTGCCTTGAACCATTATGTCTTTTGCCTTGTTATCTTTTGTAATAGTAAAAGTCATTCCAGACAAAGGCTGAGGTTTTTTCTCCTTAATAATATAGGCAGCAATTTCTAAGATCTGATCTCCTTTTAAGGCCATCACAACCAAACTATTTTCAAAAGGCATAATTTCAAAAGCCGTTCTAGTTGTAACATTCCCTTTGGGAAGAATAGCGCGAATACCGCCATGATTTAAAAGGCATACATCAATATCTTTCTTTTCACGAGCGTTAAAAACAATATTACCTCTTTGCACACAAACATCTGCCATTAAGCTTCCAATGCCAGTTTGCCATTTTCCTGTGCTTTTGTCAAGAGTTTCTGGGCAATAAGCCAATACGTTATCCAAATCCTGATTAATATGATCACGATAAGGTTTAATGAAGTTTTCAATTTCAGAAGTTTCTCCAGCTTTTTCAGTAACTGGAACTTGTTTTCCCTCAATTTTAGTTAGATTGTAGTTTTTTGTACTACAAGAAGAGATTGAAAAAAGTGTTAAGAATATAACAAAAAGTTTTAAAAATCCGTTATACTTTTTTAGTTTTACCATTTTAAATGCAACTTAAATAATTAATTTTGTAATCTGGTAAAAGTACTATGTTTTTGAATTATATAAAGGAGTTTTTTGTAAAAAAATCATTAAATGTTAATTTAAATAATGAAAAAAGCGAAGTATTTACTAAAAACGTTCAAACAATTGGTTTATTGATAGATGAGAGTACTTTTGAATCTTCAGAAGCATTAATAAAGGAGTTAACGCTCCACGGAATCGCTTTAGAAAATATAAAAGTTCTCGCTTACAGGGAAAAATTTAAGGAAAAAGAGACCTATTCTCGTCCAACTTTTGGTAAAAAACACATCAATTGGAACGGTGAAATTACAGAAGGTTTTTTGAATGAATTTATAAATTCAAAATTTGATCTTTTGCTGAGTTATTATGACGTTGAAAATGTTTTTTTGATGTTGGCAACCAGCAAATCAAAAGCTAAATTTAAAGTAGGATTTTCTGCTGTAGATCAAAATCTGAATCGTTTGATGATTAATACGGGATTAGGAAACTATAAACTGTTCGTTTCAGAATTGTTTAGGTATTTAAAAAATATAAAATAAATTATAATTATTAATATGCAATCATTGATAGGAACTGGAGTTGCACTTGTAACGCCATTTAAAAAAGATTTTTCAGTTGACATTGAAGCTTTACAGCGAATTGTAAACTTCTCTATAGATGGAGGAGTGGAGTATCTTGTTGTGATGGGAACAACGGCAGAAAATGCAACCCTTACAGCAGAAGAGAAAGAATTGGTTATAAAGACTGTAATCGATGTGAATAAGGGAAGACTGCCTCTAGTTCTAGGAGTTGGAGGTAATAATACTATGCAGATTGTAGAAGAGTTAAAAACAAGAGATTTTTCTGCTTTTGAAGCGATATTATCTGTTTCTCCATATTATAATAAACCTACTCAGGAAGGAATTTATCAGCACTTTAAAGCAATTGCTGAGGCTTCTCCAGTTCCTGTAATTCTATATAACGTTCCTGGAAGAACAGCAAGCAACATGCTTCCTTCAACAGTGGTGCGTTTGGCTAACGATTTTAAAAATGTTGTAGCGATTAAAGAAGCTGCTGGAGATATGGCTCAAGCAATGCAGATTATTAAAAATGCTCCAAAAGATTTCTTAGTGATTTCTGGAGATGATATGCTGGCGCTTCCAATCGTTTTAGCGGGTGGAGCAGGAGTTATTTCTGTAATTGGACAAGGTTTTCCTAAAGAATTTTCAGAAATGATTCGTTTAGGATTGAATAAAAAAGCAGCAGATGCTTTCAAAATACATTACTTTTTATCAGACAGTATCGATATGATTTTTGAGCAGGGAAATCCAGCCGGAATCAAACAAATCTTCCAAGCGCTTGGAATTGCTGAAAATACTGTTCGTCTTCCTTTGGTTTCTGTTGATGATTCTCTAGCGGCAAGGCTTAATGAGTTTGTAAAAAACAGCATTAAATAATTGTTAAAGTGTTAGTATTTTAAGATACTAAAAAATTATTTTGCAGTAGCTAAATTAATAACTAAATTTGCCACCGAAACTTCGGTGCGATTTCACTTTGGCATAATTAATTGTCTGAGATTGTAATAACAGTAAGAAAATGAAAAAAACAGTATTGCTTTTAATTGTTGTAACTCTTTTTTATTCTTGTGGAGAATATCAAAAAGCGTTGAAAAATGAAGATGTTGCAGCAAAATTTGAAATGGCAACAAAAATGTATGATGCCGGTAAATACACAAAAGCGATTCGTCTTTTTGAGCAATTAGCCACTTCTTACCGAGGAAAACCTCAGGCAGAAAAGCTGTTTTACATGTTTTCACAATCGTATTATAAAACAAAACAATACTATTTGGCTGGTTATCAGTTTGAAGCGTTTGTTTCAGGTTATCCACGAAGTGAAAAAGTACAGGAAGCTGCTTTTTTGGGGGCATATAGCTACTCTAAATTATCGCCAGTTTACAGTTTAGATCAAGCTGATACCGTAAAAGCATTAGAAAAATTACAGGCTTTTATTGATAATTATCCAAACTCAGAATACATTCCTCAAGCAAACGAGGCTGTGCAAAAATTGAATGGAAAATTAGAGAAAAAAGCATATGAAAATGCTAAAGGATACAATACAATTTCCGATTATAAATCGGCAATAATAGCTTTTGATAACTTTATAGCTGATTTTCCTGGAACGCCTTTAAAAGAAGATGCATTGTTTTATAAATACGATTCAGCATATCAATTGGCAATTAACAGTGTTCCTTCAAAAATGGAAGAGCGTCTGCATGTTGCGCAAACTGCTTATGCTAATCTATTGAAGTTTAAAAGCGATACAAAATACAAAGAAAAGGCAGACGAAATGAATGCCAGAGTTGAAACAGATTTACAAAAATTTACTAAATAAAATAAAGTCATGGATTTAAAAAAGACGAATGCTCCTGTAAACACAATAACTTACAACAAAACAGTTATTGAAGAGCCAACAGGAAATGTGTATGAGGCAATTACCATTATGGCTAAAAGAGCAAATCAAATTAATTCAGAGATTAAAAAAGAATTGACTGAAAAATTAGAAGAGTTTGCTACTTATAATGATAGTCTAGAGGAAGTTTTTGAAAATAAAGAACAAATTGAAGTTTCTAAATTTTACGAAAAATTACCAAAACCACACGCTTTAGCTGTTCAAGAATGGTTAGACGGTAAAACTTACCACAGAAGTTCAAACAAATAATAGTACAATGTCAGTTTTAAACGGGAAAAAGATTTTACTGGGTGTTTCCGGTGGAATTGCAGCCTATAAAACAGCCACTTTAGTACGACTTTTTATAAAAGCAGGTGCACATGTCCAAGTGATCATGACACCTGCTTCTAAGGATTTTGTAACTCCACTTACATTATCTACCTTATCAAAAAATCCAGTACATTCAAGTTTTTTTAATCAAGATGATGAAGATGAGGTTTGGAACAATCATGTAGAATTGGCTCTTTGGGCAGATTTTATGCTGGTTGCGCCTGCTACTGCAAATACTTTGTCTAAAATGGCGACGGGAAATTGCGATAATCTTTTAATTGCTACCTATTTATCGGCAAAATGCCCAGTTTATTTTGCACCTGCAATGGACTTGGATATGTACAAGCATCCTTCAACTTTATCGAGTTTTACTGCATTAAAACAGTATGGAAACATTATGATTCCTGCTGAAAGCGGAGAATTGGCTAGCGGTTTATCTGGAGAAGGCCGAATGGCTGAACCTGAAAATATTGTTGCTTTTCTTGAAGCTGATTTAGAAAGTAAATTGCCGCTAAAAGGAAAAAAAATACTTGTTACTGCTGGTCCAACATACGAAGCGATAGATCCTGTGCGTTTTATTGGAAATCATTCTTCTGGTAAAATGGGGTTTGATATTGCCAATGAAGCAGCGAGCTTAGGAGCAGAAGTATTTTTGATTGCGGGTCCGACTCATTTAAAAGCTAAAAATAGTCTAATAAAAGTGGTCGATGTTGTTTCAGCTCAAGAAATGTATGATGCTTGTCATTTGTATTTTAATGAAGTTGATGCGGCAATTGCAGCTGCGGCTGTTGCAGACTACAGGCCTAAATTTGTTGCAGACCAGAAAATTAAGAAAACTACAGAAGAATTTTCAATAGAGCTGGAAAAGACAAAAGACATACTGTCTTCTTTGGGTGCCATCAAAAAAAATCAGTTTTTAATTGGATTTGCTTTAGAAACCGAAAATGAAATTGAAAATGCTAAGCTGAAAATTCAGAAAAAAAACTTAGATTTGATTGTTTTAAATTCCTTACAAGATAAAGGTGCCGGTTTTAAAAAAGAAACCAATAAAGTAACATTTATTGATAAAAATTTTGAAATGGAACCAATGGAATTGAAATTAAAAGAATCTGTAGCGGCTGATATTTTGAATAAGGTTATTCTGCATTTTTCAAAATCATCAATTTAAAATATACGCCGAAAGCATAATTTGGAAGCAATTTATGTTTGTAAAATTAAATATTTAGACGATTATGAATAAATTAGTTACGCTATTAGTGTTTTTAAGCTTTGGTTTTGTACAAGCTCAACAGCTAAATTGTACAGTAACTATCAATACAGAACGTCTGACAAATCCAAATAATCAGGTTTTTAAAACACTTCAGACATCTTTGGCTGAATTTGTAAATAAAACAGACTGGACAGGATCAGTTTTAAAACAAAACGAGAGAATAAACTGTTCGATGTATATTACTTTGTCATCAAATAGTTCAGATCAATTTACAGGAACCATTCAAGTTCAGTCTTCTAGGTTGATTTTTAATTCTACATATTCTTCTCCTGTTTTGAATTATAACGATAAAGATTTTAACTTTAGATATACAGAATACGAGCCATTGTTATTTAATCCTAACACTTATGATTCAAATTTAGTTTCTGTAATCTCTTTTTATTGTTATATGATTTTAGGTATGGATGCTGACACTTTTCAAATGGGTGCAGGAAATCCATATCTTCAAACTGCGCAAAATATTGCCAATGTGGCGCAACAAGGCGGATTTAAAGGGTGGAATCAATCAGACGGATTACAAAATCGTTATTATTTGATTAATGATATGATCGCGCCAACTTATAGCGATCTACGCCAAACAACTTATGCTTATCATACAGGATTGGATGCAATGACATTGGATCAAAAAGCTGCAAAAGAAAAAATAAAAAATGCTTTGCTGTTAATAGGAAAACTAAATTCAGTAAAACCAAATGCTTTTATAACTCGAGTTTTCTTTGACGCAAAATCAGATGAAATTGTTTCTATTTTTTCTGGCGGACCAAGTATTCCAATTACAGATTTAACGGATGTTTTGAATAAAGTTTCACCGTTAAACTCTACCAAATGGTCACAGATTAAATACTAATCTCGTTTCTCTTTTGACAATCTTTATATTTATCATTATAACTTTTATTTTTACCAAATCGCCCTATGATTACATCGCTGTCAATTAAAAATTATGCTCTTATCGAAAAGCTAGCCATAGATTTTTCTAAAGGTTTTTCTATAATAACAGGTGAGACAGGTGCAGGAAAATCGATTATTTTGGGAGCTATCGGTCTTGTTTTGGGAAAGAGAGCAGATCTTACTTCGTTAAAGAATAAAGAAGAAAAATGTGTTATTGAAGCACAGTTTGAAATCGGAAAATACAATTTAAAAGATTTTTTTGAGGCTAATGATTTAGATTATGAAGATGAGACAATCATAAGAAGAGAAATTCTTCCTTCTGGTAAATCTCGTGCTTTTATAAATGATAGCCCCGTAAATCTTCAGGAATTGCAAGATTTAAGTTTGTATTTAATTGATATTCATTCGCAACAGCAAACTCAGGAACTTTCTGATGAGAGCGTTCAGTTTAAAATTATTGATGCCATTGCGAATAATTCAGATGTAATCGCTGAATATCAAAAACTGCTGAAATCTTATAAATCAGATAAATCTAAGTTAAGCGCATTACTTAAAAAACAAAGTGATGCAAGCAAGGAACAAGAATACCATACATTTTTATTAAATGAATTGGTTTCAGCACAGTTAAAATCTGGAGAACAAGAAGAATTAGAAGCCGACTACGAAAAACTGAATAATGTTGAGATAATTAAGGAATCTCTAGATAAATCTTTGGCAATTGCCAATGAAGAACAATTTGGCGTTTTTCATAATTTGAATGAAATCAAAAATGCATTGCAAAAAGTAGCTCCTTTTTCGCCAGAATATCAAAATCTATTCGAAAGAATTACAAGTTTGACAATTGAGTTTGATGATATTTCTAAAGAATTGGAAAACTGTTCAGAGAAATTATTAAATGATCCGGCTCAGTTAGAATTGATAAATCAAAAATTACAGCTGATTTATAATTTGCAGAAAAAACATCAGGTGAGTTCTGTAGATGATCTTCTTCAAATCCAATCAGATTTAGGGAACTCTTTATTAGAATTGGATAATATGGATGAAGAGATTGTTTCTTTGTCTAAAATTATCGAAGAAAAAGCATCAGAATTGGATAATTATGCTTCTAAAATACATGAAAACAGAGTTAATGCAATCCCGAATCTATCAGCACAATTGGTTGCTATTTTAGAAACATTAGGAATGCCGAATGCTCGTTTTAATATGGAATTGTTGCCTTCAGAAAACTATTTTCAAAACGGAAAAGACGAATTGCAATTTTTATTCTCTGCCAATAAAGGAACTGATTTTGGTTTGCTGAAAAAAGTAGCTTCAGGAGGGGAGATGTCTCGTATTATGTTGGCTGTGAAAGCGATTTTGGCTAAATATTCAAAATTGCCAACCTTAATTTTTGATGAAATTGATACGGGAGTTTCTGGAGAAATTGCAATTAGAATGGGAGAGATTATGAAAGAAATGAGCACAACGATGCAGATATTTGCTATTACTCATTTGCCTCAAATTGCAGCAAAAGGAGATTCGCACTTCAAAGTTTCTAAAGCTACAGTTGGAAATGATACCCAGTCAGAATTACGATTATTGTCTCATGAAGAAAGAATTACAGAAATAGCTCAAATGCTTTCAGGAGCAAATATTTCTGATTCAGCTTTGAATCATGCAAAAGAATTATTGAATTAAAAGATAAAAATGGAAAGTCTGAGTTTTTACGAAAATCAGTTTATTAAAGCAGATTCGTTAATTTCTGAAGGGAATTCGGCAGATGCAAAGGAATTGCTGGAAGAAATCTTATCGCAATATCCTGATTTTGGAAAAGCACATAATCATCTGGGATGGATTTATTATAACAAGCTAAGTGATTACGAAAGAGGAATCTATCACTATAAATTGGCTATGAAATTTGATCCTAAATATCCTGCTCCATACTTAAATTATACTTATCTGCTAATTGATATTGGGAGATATGCCGAAGCAAAAGAGCATATTGATTTTGCATTAGCAAATCTAGAAAATGCTGATAACTCTTCTTATAACAGTGAATTAGGAAGAATGGCGGAATACGAAAACCAATATATTGTGGCTTATGGGTATTATAAAGAAGCTGTGAAAAATGCATTAAACCCAAATTTTATTGACAATATGAAGGCTAATATGAAAAGGGTTAAGGATAAAATGTCTATTTTTGAAAAATTAAAACTGAAATTGAAATAATACAAAAAAAATAATTGCAAGATGATTATAGAACCTAGAATGAGAGGATTTATTTGTTTGACTGCCCACCCAACGGGAGCTGAACAAAATGTAAAAAATCAAATCGAATACGTAAAATCTAAAGGAGAAATTGCTGGAGCTAAAAAAGTTTTGGTAATCGGTGCTTCTACAGGTTTCGGATTAGCTTCAAGAATTACTAGTGCTTTTGGTTCTGGTGCATCAACAATTGGAGTGTTTTTTGAAAAACCGCCAGTTGAAGGAAAAACTGCGTCTCCAGGATGGTACAATTCAGCGGCATTTGAAAAAGAAGCTCACAAAGCAGGTTTATATGCAAAAAGCATTAACGGAGATGCATTCTCAAATGAAATAAAAAGAGAAACTTTAGATTTAATTAAAGCTGATTTAGGTCAAGTAGATCTTGTAATTTATAGTTTAGCATCTCCAGTGCGTACAAATCCAAATACAGGCGTTACGCACCGTTCAGTTTTAAAACCAATTGGGCAGACGTTTACAAACAAAACAGTTGATTTCCATACAGGAAAAGTTTCTGATGTTTCAATTACTCCTGCAAATGAGGAAGATATTGAAAATACAGTTGCTGTTATGGGTGGAGAAGACTGGGCAATGTGGATTGAAGCTTTAAAAGCTGAAAATTTATTAGCTGAAGGAGCTACAACAGTTGCTTATTCTTATATTGGGCCAGCATTGACTGAAGCAGTTTACCGTAAAGGAACAATTGGTCGTGCTAAAGATCATTTAGAGGCTACTGCATTTACTATCGGTGATTCTTTAAAATCTATTGGAGGAAAAGCGTATGTTTCTGTAAATAAAGCTTTGGTTACACAAGCAAGTTCTGCAATTCCAGTAATTCCGTTATATATTTCTCTTTTATATAAAATCATGAAAGAAGAAGGAATTCACGAAGGTTGTATCGAGCAAATTCAGCGTTTGTTCCAAGATAGATTATACACTGGTTCTGAAGTTCCTGTTGATGAAAAAGGAAGAATCAGAATTGACGACTGGGAAATGCGTGAAGATGTTCAGGAAAAAGTGGCTAAACTTTGGTTAGAAGCTACAACTGAAACATTGCCAGAAATTGGTGATTTAGCAGGATACAGAAATGATTTCTTAAACTTATTCGGATTTGAAGTTCCAGGTGTTGATTACAACGCAGACACTAACGAAGTTGTTGAGATTGAAAGCATCAAATAATACTAGTTTACTTAGTAAATCGAAAAACCATCAGCCAAAAGTTGATGGTTTTTTTGTGAATATACCATATCTTTGTTAAAATTTTACAACACTAAAAATATACCCTTTAATAACGCGCATTCTGCTATGATTTTTTCTTTAATTATACCCGTGTATAATCGTCCAGATGAAGTTGATGAGCTTTTGGAAAGTCTCTCAAAATCTGATTATAATGAAGCTTTTGAAATTGTTCTTGTCGAAGATGGATCTTCAGTGCCATGTCGAGATGTGGTGATGAATTATCAAGGAAAATTAAATATTTCATATTATTTTAAAGAAAACTCAGGTCCGGGAGATTCTCGAAATTTCGGAATGCAGAGGGCTAGAGGAGATTATTTTATCATTTTTGATTCAGATTGTATCATTCCATCACAATATTTGACAGAAGTTCGCAAAGAATTAGATGCAAATTATGTAGACTGTTTTGGCGGTCCAGACAAAGCGCTTGATAGTTTTTCGGATATTCAAAAAGCAATCAATTTTGCTATGACTTCCTTTTTGACAACAGGTGGAATTAGAGGCGGTTCTGAGAAAATCAATAAGTTTCAGCCGCGTAGTTTTAATATGGGAATTTCTAAAAAAGCTTTTGAAGCTTCAAAAGGTTTTGGAAATATCCATCCAGGAGAAGATCCAGATTTATCGATCCGTTTATGGAATCTTGGATTTGAAACAAGATTGTTTAAAGAGGCTTATGTGTATCATAAAAGAAGAATCGACTGGGAGAAATTTTCAGTTCAGGTTAATAAATTTGGTATCGCAAGACCAATTTTAAATAGTTGGTATCCAGAGCATAATAAATTGACTTTTTTCTTTCCGACATTTTTTATACTTGGATTATTATTAGCTTTTTTATTGTTAATTTTTAATATCGATATTTTATTACAATTATATTTTGTATATTTCGTTATAATTTTTCTTACATCAAGTATTCAAAACAAAAGCGTCAAAATTGGGTACTTATCTGTAATAGCAGTGTGGAAACAGTTTTATGGTTACGGAACAGGATTTTTAAAATCATATGTGAAAGTGATTTTGTTAAAGAAAAAACCTCAAGAAGCTTTTCCGCGTATGTTTTTTAAATTATAAGAATGGCAAAAGTTATTGGTCTTACAGGAGGAATTGGCAGCGGAAAAACTACCGTTGCAAACTATTTTCAAGAAATGGGTGTTCCTGTTTACATTGCTGATGACGGCGCTAAAAGGGTAATGCAGTCAAAAAATATTCTTGCAGAATTAAAATCTGCTTTTGGTGGCAATATTTTTGATGGTGATATTTTAAATCGTGCCAAATTAGCACAGATAGTTTTTAATGACAAAGAGCAATTGGCAAAATTGAATGCAATTGTACACCCAGCAGTAAAATTGGATTTTGAAGAATGGGTGAAAGAACATAAAAATCAAGATTATGTAATTTATGAAGCCGCTATTTTATTTGAAAGCGGCCGATATAAAGATTGTGATGTAATTATAACCGTTACAGCTCCAGAAGAAGTGAGAATTGATCGTGTTATAAAACGAGATAAAACTACCCGAGAACAAGTTGTGAGTAGAATGAAAATGCAGTGGAATGATGAAAAACGAATTTCTAAGAGCAATTTCGTGATTAATAACAATAATCTTAAAAATGCTAAAGAAGAAGTTGTTAAAATTCTTAAAATTTTAAATATAAAACAAAAACAGTCTTAAATGTTAATATTTGGTTAATGTATTATTTAGTATATTGTTAAAATATTAATTTTGTTTCGATGAATAAATTATTTTTTAGAATACTTGTTTTATTGATGAGTCTGTCCCTGATAGGGATAATTCTGGTACAAGTGTTTTGGTTCAATTCTTCGTTCAAAAATAATGAAGAGCAATTTAAATACCACGTTACTCAAGTAATTGGAAATGTTGCAGATAAGCTGGAACAACAAGAAGAGTACAGTTTTTACGACAAATACAACCGTATTAAAGACAGTACGGGGAAAATTCCAAAAAAAGAAGATTTACTAGAAGTACTTTATGTACAGAGAAACACAAAAACGAATAAAACTATTGTTTATTCCAATACCTTGACATCTGAAGATTACGATATCAGTGGTTCGGTTTTTAACAAAAAATTCAGCAGTGAACGTTTTAAAAATTTTAGTTCTAAAAGAGTAACAGAAGTTTATAATAACAATAACGGAATTGATAATAATAATTTAGGGCAGAGTATTATTCCTGATCTTAAAATTGAAAAATCAGGAAGTTTAGACATATTAAACAAAGTTCAGCAACAGATTCAGTATAAAGATATTGCTTCTTTGACTCCAATTGAAGGAAGGATAACAAAAGATAAGCTTTTTAAATTATTGAAGAAAGAGCTGGAGGAATACGGTGTAAAAACCAAATTTGAATTCGGAATATACAGTAGTGGTAATCCGACAAAGATAAAATCCGACGGATTTCATTATGATAAAGAAGCTACGTACAATATTCCAATTTATACCGATAATGAAGGAAATAGCAGATACGAACTATCAGTTACATTTCCTCACAAAAAGAAGTTCTTATTATCCGAGTTATTAAGTATTACTATCTTATCGATAGTCTTTACATTAATTATAATTGTTGCTTACACGAGTGCATTAAATCAGCTTTTGCGTCAGAAACATATTTCTGAAATTAAAACAGATTTTATAAACAACATGACGCATGAGTTTAAAACACCAATAGCTACAATAAATTTAGCATTAGATGCAATAAGAAGTCCGAAGGTTATTGAAGATAAAGAAAAGGTTTATCGATATCTTCAAATGATTCGGGATGAAAATAAGAGAATGCATGCTCAAGTCGAAAATGTATTGCGTATTTCTAAACTAGAGAAAAGAGAGCTTGACATTACAAAAGAGCCTACTGTAGTTACAGATATTATTGACGATGCAATCGAACATGTGAATCTGATATTGGAAGACCGACAAGGGACAGTAGAAAAGCATTATAATGCAGCCAGAACAACAGTTTTGATAAATGAAGTTCATTTTACAAACGTATTGGTTAATATTTTAGAAAATGCAATCAAATATTCTCCAGATGCACCTAAGATTGAAATTTTTACAGAAAATGTGAAAGACATGATTCTGATAAAAGTAAAAGATCATGGTTTGGGAATGAGTAAGATAGCTCAGAAACGAGTTTTTGAGAAGTTTTACAGAGAGCATACCGGTGACCTTCATAACGTAAAAGGGCATGGTTTAGGATTGGCATATGTAAAGAGAATAGTAGAGGATCACAATGGTCAAGTATATGTAGAAAGCGAAAAAGGAAAAGGTAGCACCTTTATAATAAAAATACCATTAATAAATTAAAATATGGAAAATACTAACAAAAGAATACTTTTAGTAGAAGATGACCTAAATTTTGGGGCGGTTCTTAAAGATTATCTAATGTTAAATGACTTTGAAGTTACTTTAGCTAAAAACGGTATGGAAGGTTTCGAGAAATTCAAGAAGGACGTATATGATTTATGCATTTTGGATGTAATGATGCCTTATAAAGATGGTTACACTTTGGCCAAAGAAATTAGAGAGAAGAACAGTGAAGTGCCAATTATATTCTTAACAGCAAAATCTATGAAAGAAGATGTGTTAAAAGGATATAAAGCAGGTGCTGATGACTATTTAAATAAACCTTTTGATTCTGAAGTTCTTTTAATGAAAATTAAAGCAATCATTCAAAGAAAATCAGCAGATACAAAAGCAGAACAAGTACAGTTTGAATTTAATATTGGTAAATTCCACTTAAATTCAAAATTGAGATTCTTGACTTATCAAGATGAAGAGCCGATTAAATTGTCTCCAAAAGAAAATGAATTGCTTAAAATGCTTATTCTTCATGAAAATGATTTAATGCCAAGAGAATTAGCTTTAACAAAAATCTGGAGAGACGATAACTACTTTACTTCAAGAAGTATGGACGTTTACATCGCTAAATTGAGAAAATACTTAAAAGCGGATGAAGATGTTGAAATCTTAAACATTCACGGAGAAGGTTTCAGATTAGTAGTAAAAAGCAAAGTTTCTGAATAATTAATTCACCGAAATAAAATATAAGCTCTGAGAAATCAGGGCTTTTTTTATGCTTAAAAAGCTTTAGTGCTTAATCTTTTCATTTCGACGAAGGAGAAATCCTCACAAGTAGCTCGATAAAGATTGGCGAAATTCGATGCAGAGTTTCATTTGAAGATTTCCTCTTTATTAAATGGTAAATAGTTCAAAAACATGATATAATTTAAAAATTTATCATGCCATCTTTATTTTAATAAAAACAAATTTAGTGTTTTGATTATCAGATAGATAATGTGTTTTTGTCAAGTTAGTTAAATGTGTGGTTTAATTGTTTTAAAGAATTTTCTTTAAAATAATTTGGAAATTCAAAAAACAATTCTGAATATTTGCACACGAAAAAAATAATAACCCTTTAAAACGAAGAAAAAATGTTTGTACTTACATCGACATCACAAAGCTTCACACCAAACGAATTTGGTGCAGCGATTCTTCGTGGCTTATTTCAATCTTAGAAAAATACATTTTTAGATATATAAAAAAGCCCGAAGACAATAAGTTTCGGGCTTTTTTTTATTCTAGACACTTCAAAATTTTCCCGAAAAACATTTAGTATTTATCCAAAAGATAAATGATTCCGCATGTTTATTTCATTTTGATTTCTTCCAGACTTCAATCTGATTTATTCTGCACAATAACATAATTAAACAATTTATGGGAAATAAATTATCTGGAAAAGACCTGATTAAATTGGGTTTTCCAAAAAACAATTCAATAAACATCGCCTTAGGGCAGATAAACAGATATAGAAAAAGAGAAAAAAAAGAATCTATTCTAACAGAAGCAAAAGATGTTTTGCTAAATCCTGAAAAGTACGAAGGGAACGGAACTTGGGGAAAAGTAGCTGAAGGGCTAATTAAACCTGTCAAAGTAAGGATGCATCAGCTTAAAAACACCAGAGCTCCTTTTAAAATTTTTGGTGAAAATGAAATTGATGAACAGGCAAAATTTCAATTGTACGATTCATTGAAACTGCCAGTTTCTGTTGCAGGAGCATTAATGCCAGATGCGCATTCGGGTTACGGATTGCCGATTGGCGGAGTATTAGCGACTGATAATGCTGTGATTCCGTATGGAGTTGGAGTTGATATTGGCTGCCGAATGAGTCTTTCGATTTTTGATTTGCCAGCCTCTCATTTTAAAGGAAAAGAACATCAATTGGAAGCCATTCTAAAAGACAATACAAAGTTTGGAATGTATGAAACGCACGCTTCTCGTGTAGATCATGAGGTGTTTTACAATAGTGGATTTCAAGATATTCCATTATTGAAGAATCTTCTTCCAAAAGCCTATAAACAATTAGGAACATCAGGAGGAGGAAACCATTTTGTAGAATTTGGAATCGCCAAAATTGAAAATCCTGAGAACGAGTGGAAATTGGAAAAAGGGGAATATTTTGCTGTTCTTTCACACAGCGGTTCTCGCGGATTGGGCGCTAACATTGCGAAACATTATACGTATTTAGCAACAAAACAATGTCCGTTGCCAAAAAACGTACAGCATTTGGCTTGGCTGGATCTGAATACGCACGATGGTCAGGAATATTGGCTGGCGATGAATTTGGCCGGAGAATATGCAAAAGCCTGTCATGATGATATTCATAGACGAATTGCAAAAGCAATTGGAAAAAGAGTAGTTGTAACAATTGAAAATCATCACAATTTTGCCTGGAAAGAAATCGTGAATGGTCAAGAATGTATTGTGCATAGAAAAGGAGCAACTCCTGCTGGTGAAGGTCAATTGGGAATTATTCCAGGTTCGATGACTGCCCCAGGTTTTATTGTAAAAGGAAAAGGAAATGCAGAGAGTCTGAACTCGGCTTCTCATGGTGCAGGACGTTTGTTTTCGAGAGCAAAATGTAAAAGCACTTTTACGCAAAGTTTGATTAATAAAGAATTGAAGAAACACGAAGTGACTTTAATCGGTGGGAATATTGACGAAGCTCCAATGGCATATAAAGACATCACGAAAGTAATGGCGAATCAAACTGATCTAGTTGAAGTTTTGGGAACTTTTACGCCGAAAATTGTTAGAATGGATCGTTAAGAAGAAATTTAAAATGGAAAAAATAATTCAGATAGCAGCGGGTCGCGGACCTGCAGAATGCACTTGGGTTGTTGCCCAAGTGCTTAAAAAAGTTTTGGAAGAAGCACAAGATCAGAATTTAGATGTGGTTTTACTTCAAAGAGAGAAAGGAGAAGAAAACGGAACTATTGAAACCGCATCGATTTCTGTAAAAGGAAAAAATGCCGATCAGTTTGTGAAATCTTGGGTTGGAACGATTCAATGGATTGGTCAGAGTCAGTTTAGGAAAATGCATAAAAGAAAAAACTGGTTTATTGGAATTTTTGAAATTGAACCGCAGAAGAATGCGATAGTTTCAGAAAATGATATTCAATATCAAGCCATGAGAAGTTCTGGAGCGGGAGGTCAGCATGTGAACAAAGTAAGTTCGGCAATTCGAGCAACTCATATTCCGACTGGAATTGCTGTTGTAGCAATGGACAGCCGTTCGCAGCACCAAAACAAAAAACTGGCAACAGAAAGATTAATTAAAAAACTAGAAGACGAGAAACTAGTGAAACTTAAAAATCATGTTGGAAAACAATGGGAAAATCAGCTCCATGTGGAGCGTGGAAATCCTGTGAGAGTTTTTACAGGAAGTGATTTTAAAAAGAACAAAGTAGAGAAAAGCTACAAAGGAACTCGTCAGAAACTAAAAAATGATTTAAGAAATGAAAACAACTGATAAATACCTTTTTCAAGCCTTGGATAATTATCCATTTTGGTTGGAAGGGACAATTGAATCTTTAGATTATGCTTTTTCTTATGATGATAAAAATACAATGGTTTTGTGTTTGTACGGAAGAATTCAAGCAGAACAATTAATGAATTATGAAGAGGCGAAATCTTATTTTCAACAGGCTTTATCGATTAATATTCATGCTCTTGAAGTATATCCGTATTATTTGAAAACATTGATTTTAAACGAAGATTTTGAAGAAGCTCAAAAACTGATTGATTTTGCTCTGACTGTTAAAGGAATAAACAAATCAGAAATTTATGTCAAGAAAGCCATTCTTTTGGAAGCACAAAACAAGTTTAAAGAGGCATTAAAAGAAATTAAAAATGCAAAACTTCATTTGTTGCAATTTAATTATGAATCTGATATTTCAGATGTTGAGAAGAGGATTGAGAATAAAATTGATTTGCTGAAAAAGAAAAAAGAAAAGAAATCTAAGAAAGGTTCTAAAAAGAAATCAAAGTAATTTTTTCTAAAAAAAAACGATGCAAATTTTGCATCGTTTTTTTTAGAAAGTATAATTACGCAAAGTTTGTCATTTCGACGAAGGAGAAATCTCCGCAAGTAATTCCGCAACTATAGTCCAATCTTTGTAGAGTTTCTCGTGGAGATTTCTCCTTCGTCGAAATGACAATATTGTGGGATATAGTGAGAAAAAAAAATTACTTCCAATGCAATTCCAAAGCAAAACACGTTTTTTCGCCTTTTGTAATGCTGAACGTTGCTGTTGTATGGTCGTCGTCTTCGCTTTCATGAATTACAACATTATCTTGTAGTGAAAGCTCTTTCATGAAGTTCATTTCGAAGCTTTTTACTTCCTGTTTCATAATTCTTTTTGGGTCAACATGATCCAAACACCATTCAAGGTATTTTACGTTATTTGCGTGATTTACAATATCTAAATCGGATAAATATACTGTTTTTTCAAAAACGGCTTCTTTTTCATGATTGATATTGATTTTTGAAAACCCTTCTTCTGTTGCTCTTTTGTCAGGGAATAGTTCAAAATGTTCAAAAGGTAATGCCAATGCTTCTGGGCGACGTGCTTTGGTATTGAAAACTGCCCAATATGTTTCGCTTCCCACGATCTTTTTTCCGTTTACATACATTTCCAAGGCACGGACAGAACGTGAATTTTCTAAACTGTTAATCCATGTTTTTACTGTTACAACATCTTGCCATTTTGGTAATGCTGTAATTTCAACGCGCATTCGGCTTAAAACCCATGCTTGGTCAAATTCTTGCATATCAGAAAAACTGATTCCGCCGACTTCAGAATGTGCAGCAGCGGTTAATTGTAAAAGATTGCATAAATCGGTATACTTTAAGAAACCTGTTGGTGTGCATTGTGTGAAATTGATTTCCCAGTCTTTGCTTAAAACTGATGTAAAATTAGGAGATATTGGCATTTTTTATTTTTTTAGAGAATAGAGTAAAGAGGATAGATAAAAGACGTTCTTACTTTGTAAGATTTTCTATGTAATGTATGATTTCTTTTCTATTTGTTGCGTAATCAAACCATTTGGTGTTTTCGTTTCGTTTGAACCACGTTAATTGTCTTTTAGAGAATCTTCTCGTATTCTTTTTGATTTCTTCGATTGCAAAAGGCAAAGTGAATTCTCCGTCAAAATAACTAAATAATTCTCTATAACCGACCGTTTGAAGTGCATTTAACGCTTTATTAGGATAAAGTGTTTCGGCTTCTTTTAGCAGTCCTTCGTTCATCATGATGTCAACACGCTGGTTGATTCTGCTGTAAATGATTTCTCTTTCGGCATCTAAACCTATTAGAATAGGAGTGAAGTCTCTGTTGTTTTTCTTTTGGTTTAAGAAAGAAGAATATGGTTTTTGAGAACCAATGCAAACTTCTACGAAACGCATCATTCGTTGTGGGTTTTGTAGTGTTTGTGGATTTTCTAAAGTTATTTTATGATAATAATCGGGATCTAGATTTTTTAATTGTTCCTGAAGATATTCAATTCCGAGCTTTCCGTAGTTTGAATTTACTTCTGCACGAACTTTTGGATCGATTTCCGGAAATTCGTCGAAACCTTTTAAAATGGCATCGACATATAATCCTGAACCTCCAATAAGAATTACGAAATCATTGTTTTGAAATAACTCTTCAATTTTGAGTAGAGCTTCTTTCTCATAATCGCCAACGGTATAATTTTCAAAAATGGATTTGTTTTGGATAAAATGATGTTGGGCTGAATTGAGTTCTTCCTGACTTGGAACTGCGGTTCCGATAGTCATTTCTTTGAAAAACTGACGGCTGTCGCAAGAAACGATTTCGCATTTAAAATGTTGTGCCAAAGCAATGCTTAAGGCTGTTTTGCCTATAGCTGTTGGTCCGACAATGGTGATTAGGTATTTCATAGTTTTTAGCCCAGATGGAAATGGAAACCCCGGACTTATATTTGTTGAATTTTTTTGGTGTAAAAGAGCGACCAACGGAAGCTCCTTTTATGCCTTAAAAAATTACAAATATAAGGAGGAGTTGGAATGTACAACTGGATTAGCTTCTAAAAATTAATTATTTGGCAGTTCTGTTCCGCATTCGTAGCAATATTTAGCGTTATCGAAGTGAACTTGAGATTGGCATTTTCTGCATGTTTTTTTACTGCTTACAGCATTGTTTCTTAAACTGCTTTTGGCAAATTCGGCTGTTACAATTCCTGTCGGTACAGCAATGATTCCGTAGCCTAAAATCATTACGCAAGCTGCAATGAATTGTCCTAAAGGAGTTTGAGGTGAAATATCTCCGTAACCAACTGTTGTTAAAGTAACTATTGTCCAGTAAATTCCCATTGGAATACTGGTAAAACCTGATTCTTTTCCTTCAACCAGATACATTATCGTTCCAATTATAACGGTGCTGATTAAAACAAAATAAATGAAAACCAGAATTTTTTCTTTACTGGCTTCGATAGCTTCTTTTAATTGCAGGGATTGATGGTTGATTTGCGGAATGTGCAAAATTTTAAATAATCGTAGAAAACGTAATGCCCTTACGATTGATAAAATACTCGCACCTGGGAAAAAGATGGACAAATACATTGGTAAAACGGCAAGTAAATCTATGATTCCGTAAAAACTGAAAATGTATTTGACGGGTTTTTGAATGGAGATAATTCTCAATATGTATTCTATGGTGAAAAATATAGTAATTATCCATTCGCAAATTAATAATTGTTCGTGATATTTAGAACTGACGCCTTGAACGGTATCAAGCATTATCAATAGAACGCTCAGTAAAATTAAACCCAGCAATACTAAATCGAACATTCGTCCTAAAATGGTGTTGGTACCATATAGAACGATTTTGACTTTTTCTCTAAAGATTTCGTATTGTGATTTTGTTTTTTTCATATCCTTAAAGATAATGAAAGTTTCGATTTGTTAAAAATGAAGTATTTTTAATGATTTGCTTTTGCGGATATAACTCTGAATGATATTCTTTACGTCGCGATTGTGTTGCATCGGAACCAGAATATTTTTCAGGATATCAATATTGGTAATTTGATAATTGAGATCATAATAAGCGTAACCTTTATAGATTCCGTTTTCAATCAAAATAGCGCTTCGTTCGTTTACATTTCTTCCTCTGTCTATCAGAACCATGCTTTTGTTTTCAAAACTGTTTTCTGAGATAAATTGCTGTACTCTTAAATTGTAAACTTCTGGAGTAACCTCGCCAATGCAGGCTCCGTCACATTCTTTAATTTTATATTGAAAACACTCTTTTTTGGTTTGGTATAAACCTGTTAGTTTTTGGCACAAATGATATTTTGCCGTAATCTTAAAAAGCGCATTTTTGCCTTCTTGCAAAGAAACATAAGAAGTGATTTCTTTTTTACGTCCGTCTGCTTTTTCAAGTTTTAAATTGATATAGCCATTTGAATCTTTTTCGGCATATAACGCGACAGGAAATACTGTTTTTTTCTGCGAACGATTGTATCGTGGACGATTTACTTTAACCTCTTGGCTTTCTTTTAAAAGTGCGATTAATTCGCTTCCAGTTTCGTCGTAAGTAATAGTAAAAACTTCCGCCTGAATTCGTTTGCTTTTGGTTGTAACTCCCGTAAAATGCTGATTGACTCTTTTTTTGATATTTTGGCTTTTGCCAATGTAAATTAATGTCCCATCTTCTTTGTAGATATAATAAACGCCTGTTTTAGCTGGCATTTGATTTAATATATCCAAGAATTTCGGAGAAATACCTTTTTCTACTTCGAGTTTTATAAAATCTTTTACGATGGTTTTTTCGACATCTTTTTCCAAAAGCATTTTGAAAAGCTTAGTCGTAGCCATAGCGTCTCCGCTCGCGCGATGTCTGTCGGCCATTGGAATTCCAAGTGAACGGACTAGTTTTCCTAAACTGTAAGATGGTTGTTCAGGAATTAGTTTTTTGGCTAATTCTACTGTACAAAGTGTTTTAGCTTCGAAATCGTAGCCTAAACGTCTGAATTCTGTACGCAGGATTCTATAGTCGAAAGAGGCGTTGTGAGCTACAATGACGCAATCTTGAGTGATTTCTATAATTCGTTTCGCAACTTCGTAGAATTTTGGAGCAGAACGCAACATAGCATTATTAATTCCAGTCAGTTTTACTACGAAAGGCTGAATCGGAATTTCAGGATTGACAAGGCTGATGAATTGATCAACTACTTCATGCCCATCAAATTTGTAGATAGCGATTTCGGTAATTCCCTCTTCATTAAACTGTCCCCCAGTGGTTTCTATGTCAAGTATTGCGTACAAATTCAGTAATCAGTGTTCAGTTTTTTTAGTATTCAGTTTTCTGTAGAGACGCATTTCAATGCGTCTTAGGATTATGGCATTTGTAAATTATCTTCCTCCAAAAATACTGCTTCCAATGCGAACCATTGTGCTTCCGCATTCTATTGCCAATTGATAATCTCCAGACATTCCCATCGAT
Organism: Flavobacterium anhuiense; assembly: GCF_004151235.1. Taxonomy (GTDB): domain Bacteria; phylum Bacteroidota; class Bacteroidia; order Flavobacteriales; family Flavobacteriaceae; genus Flavobacterium; species Flavobacterium anhuiense_A. The sequence goes on along the minus strand of NZ_JUIV01000031.1, from coordinate 3,523 downwards.
ATCGTGTTCAAACTGCAGTTTTCAGCTTTCAGATCTTTTATCGAATCAAAAATGGATTTTAAATGGGTAAATTCTTTTTTAATCTGGTTTTGGTCTTCGGTGAAAGTGGCCATTCCCATTAAACCTAAGATACGAATATTTTTCAACTCTTTAAACTCTGCAGAAGTTAAAAGTTCATTTAATTCATTTTCGTCCAAACCAAATTTAGATTCTTCTTCCGCAATGTAAATTTGAAGAAGGCAATCTATTATTCTATTATTTTTTAAAGCTTGTTTATTAATTTCTTGCAATAACTTCAAACTGTCAACGCCGTGAATTAAAGTCACATAAGGTGCCATAAATTTGACTTTATTTGACTGAACATGACCAATCATATGCCATTGGATATCTTTTGGCATTTGTTCCCACTTTTCAGTCATTTCCTGAATTTTGTTTTCTCCAAAAATGCGTTGGCCAGCTTCGTAAGCCTGCATCAAATCTGAGACAGGTTTTGTTTTTGAAACGGCCACAAGAGTAACATGTTCAGGTAAAGTTGCTTTGATCGTATTTAAATTCGATTGAATCGACATGGTATTTTTTTTTATAAAAACTGCTTCGAGATTTTCTCTGCTTTTTTGCTTTCGCTATAATCGTAAAAACCTTCGCCAGATTTTACTCCAAGTTTTCCAGCTCTTACCATATTTACTAAAAGTGGGCAAGGAGCATATTTTGGATTTTTGAATCCGTCGTACATTACATTTAGAATTGCCAAACAAACGTCGAGGCCAATAAAATCAGCTAATTGAAGAGGACCCATTGGGTGTCCCATTCCTAATTTCATTACCGTATCTATTTCGTAAACTCCAGCAACACCATTATATAACGTTTCGATTGCCTCATTTAGCATTGGCATTAAAATTCTGTTTGCCACAAAACCTGGATAATCATTTACTTCTACAGGAACTTTACCTAATTTTTCAGATAAAGTCATGATAATTTTAGTTACTTCATCACTAGTGTTGTATCCGCGAATGATTTCAACCAATTTCATAATCGGCACCGGATTCATAAAGTGCATTCCGATAACGCGCTCAGGATGTGCTACAACAGCTCCGATTTGTGTAATTGAAATAGAAGAAGTGTTCGTTGCCAAAATAGTATTGTGAGAACAGTATTCGTTTAATTGTTTGAAGATGTTCAGTTTTAATTCAACGTTTTCAGTTGCAGCTTCAACTACTAAATCAACGCCAACAACTCCGTCTTTTAAATCTGTATAAGTAATAATGTTCGTAATAGTTTTAGCAACGTCTTCCTGCGTGATCGTTCCTTTAGATAACATACGGTCTAAGTTGGCAGCAATTGTTGCCATTCCTTTATCTAATGATTTTTCAGAAACGTCGATTAATTTTACGGTAAATCCGCTTTGCGCAAAAGTATGAGCAATTCCGTTACCCATTGTTCCTGCTCCAATTACAGCTATTGTTTTCATTTTATGCTAGATATTTTTTTATGATTTAGCCACGAATTCACCAAATAATTCGTGAATTCGTGGCTATTTATTTTGATTTACTCTTTTTAAAACTATTTTTTGAAACAATCAATAATTTGATAAGCCACGCGTAATGCATCTGTTGCCTGCTCAAGTGTTACAACTGGAGTTGAATCGTTATTGATAGCATCTGCAAACGAATTTAATTCGTCTAAAATGGCGTTGTTTTGCTCAACATCTGGATTAGTGAAATAGATTTGTTTTTTTACACCTTCAGCATTTTGAAGAATCATATCAAAATCTCCAGGAACTTCTGGTGCGTCTTTCATACGAACCACTTCACATTTTTTCTCTAAAAAGTCAACAGAAATGTAGGCGTCTTTTTGAAAGAAGCGTGATTTACGCATGTTCTTCATTGAAATTCTACTTGCCGTTAAATTAGCAACACAGCCATTTTCGAATTCAATTCTCGCGTTAGCAATATCCGGAGTTTCGCTGATAACCGAAACACCACTTGCATTGATGCTTTTTACTTTAGATTTTACAACACTTAAAATAGCGTCGATATCGTGAATCATTAAATCCAAAACTACAGGAACATCTGTACCGCGAGGGTTAAATTCTGCTAAACGATGCGTTTCTATAAACATCGGATTTTCGATCATTTCCTTAGTAGCGATAAAAGCAGGATTAAAACGCTCTACGTGACCTACTTGACCTTTTACGTTATGTTCTTTGGCCAAAGCAATAATTTCTTCAGCTTCTTCAACTGTATTGGCAATTGGTTTTTCGATAAAGATATGTTTTCCTGATTTTATGGCAACCTTAGCGCATTTGTAGTGTGAAAGGGTCGGAGTGACAATGTCAATCACGTCAACAGCGTGAATAAGTTTTGCAATTGTGCTGAAATTTTTATAGCCAAACTCTTTTGAGATTCTTTCGGCATTTTCTTGATTTTCGTCGTAAAATCCAACTAATTCGTATTTGTCAGATTGTTGTAATAAGCGTAAATGTATTTTACCAAGATGACCAGCACCTAAAACTCCTACTTTTAACATGAGAATGTATTTTAAACAAAAATATAATTTATTTGTTTAACGTGAAAATGAATTTATCGAATTATTGGTTGTTGGTTGTTAGTTATTGGTTGTTGGTCGTTTGAAGTTTGCAGTTGATTGCTCCTTTTAATTTTATAGTTTGTCACCCTGAACGAAGTGGAAGGGCTTGGGCTCCACTTAACTCGACAGATAGTGATCTTTTGACTTTCGACTTTTGACTTTACACTTTATTATTTAAAAATCAATATTTGAAATCCTGTTTTGTTTCTTATTTTTGCGAAAATAAAACCTACCTATTTTGAAAGACACTGCCAAACATCAAGGACTTCGTAATCAATTAGTAACCACTTTAGAGCAAAAAGGAATTACTGATAGAGCTGTTCTGGATGCGATAAAAAAAATCCCGAGACACCTTTTTTTGAATTCTAGTTTTGAAGATTTCGCTTATCAGGATAAAGCTTTTCCGATTGGTGCAGGACAAACCATTTCTCAGCCTTATACAGTAGCTTTTCAATCACAATTGCTTGAAGTTAAAAAGGATCATAAAATTTTAGAAATCGGGACTGGATCTGGTTATCAAACTGCTGTTTTGTTTATGCTTGGCGCTAAAGTATATACAGTTGAAAGACAAAGTGAATTGTTTAAAACGACATCGAATTTGTTTCCGAAATTAAACATTCGCCCCAAACACGTTACTTTTGGAGATGGATATAAAGGATTGCCAAATTTTGCACCATTTGACAGTATTATTGTTACCGCAGGGGCGCCGTTTATTCCGCAGCCATTAATGGCACAATTAAAAATAGGAGGAAGGCTTGTTATTCCGTTGGGAGAAGATGTTCAGATTATGACATTGTTAATCAGGAAAAACGAAACTCAATTTGAAAAACATGAGTTTGGAGAGTTTCGATTTGTTCCTTTATTAGAAGATAAAAATTAATGAGAAAGCCCGTTTTGAATAGACTGCACCCAAAAGTTTAGACAAATTTAAAATTAA
>NZ_JUIV01000030.1 GCF_004151235.1 Flavobacterium anhuiense | reverse complement strand
TTAATTTTAAATTTGTCTAAACTTTTGGGTGCAGTCTATTTTTACTTGTGGCTTTTTTTATGTCAAGATTTCATAACAATCAAATAATAAAAAAAGAGGATTGGAATATTAGAAAGTAATATTAAGATTTTCATTCCGATATCTTTTCGATGTTCTGGAAAATGAATAAAACGATCCATCAAATGGATAAACATTATTGCATTTACAATTATTGCTCCTAAAGCAAATGGCCATGCAATTACTAAAACCATTGAGTTTCCATTTGAAATAATATAAAGCATAAACAGAATTGTACTGATTATAAATGTTCCAACAGTCAATTCGATAGATTGTTTTTCTTTAAAGGGATTATGAATTGTTTTCATGATTTTAAATATTAAAGGTTTGTTGAATAGTTTGAACGGGCATAAAAAGCATTTTTGAAAAATCGAGATAATGAAATGCATTTGCTTTTTTTCCTCTTTTAAATTGCTGAATGAAATAACTCATTCGTTTTGGGTAAAAAATTGTTCCAGTTGCTATTACCATAAACAAATACAAGCTTTTCTTTCCGTTTCCGAGTAAATAATACTGCATGCCTATTTCTTCATAAACCGAAACTCCAGTATTGGTCAGAACATGAATAATGTCGTGATCTTCTAGTTTTTCTTGAATATCAAAATGATTCTTGTAGAGAAAATTTCCTAAACCGAATCCTAAACTTTCTTCTGGATAGTTCATTAATAAAGTTTTATCAATATTCCAAGGTTCATTCTTTTTAAAGTATTTTTGATACGGTTTTTTGGAACATTCATACAGTTTTTCAATCAAATAATCTCTCATAAAGTATCGATTTAAAAGTTCTTTGAATTTCAAAGTTAATTAGCAAATAAAAAAGCTAGAATGAATTAGGACTAGCTTTTTAAGATATTAATAAGTGTCAATTACTGTTTTCAATATATTAGAATCGGCAAGGTCAGAAGGAGCAACGACTTTTTCTTCTAAAGGAATATCATTGCCGTAACGCTCTTTTAGTATTTTCTGAACCCTTGGATCTTGCAAGTTAAAATCTTTCAGTTCTTTAAGTTTAGACAATTCGATTCCTGCAGCGTTTTTATATATTTTCCAGATTAATTCAGAACAATATATCCTATTATCGGTCCATTCAAAATAAGCATCATATTCTTTGCCATCAAATTGCTGACTGTAATCTTTCATTTTCTGCAAAACCTGCGGATTCAAAACGCTATCGTCTTTTAATCTTTTTGTAACATATTTGCTGTCTTTTCCGTGTTTAATCCAGTCTTCAAGCGGGGTAAGTTTTACAGGTTGAACAGCTTCAAAAACAAACCATTTTCCGTTAATATCGTAAATAATGCCGCAATGAGAAAACTTCGAATTTGTCGCAATTCGAACCGCTTCGCATTGTTTAGATTCTGATGTTTGAAAAATAAGATCTCCATCCTTAAACTTGCTTACTGTTGTTTTTTCTTCTTTGTTTCCAGTAAAAGGATTGCTTGGAAAAACCTTTATCGCAACGAATAATGCACAGCCAAAACTTAGAAAGAAAGTAATGATCGGGAATAGATATTTTTTGATTTTCATAAAGTATATTTTAAAGTACTTTGAATTGCAAAGTAAATAATAAAAAAAATAGCTGCCAAATAAAATGACAGCTATTTTTACAAATATTTTATGCAATATTAGATTCTGAAAATTCCTCCAACAGCAATAATACGTTGAAAGTAAGTAAAGTGCTGAGAAGCTTTATCTTCAGGACTTGTTGTGGTTTTAATATCCTGCATGTTAATATAACCGCCTTTTAACTCTCCTTGAACATAAAAATGTTTGAAAAAAGTAACGTTAAGACCTGCTTTTGCAGAAACTCCATAACCAGAAACATGAAAATCATCGTGACGTTCTTTACCTAAAATTGTAGTATTCGTTTTTGGATATAAAACTCCAGCACCAATACCTTCAGTTAAGTTAATTTGAACTTTGTCAATATTTGGCAATCCAAACCATTTAGAAACATCATCGAATCTGGCAACTTCAGTATTAATGTAGTTTAATCCATCTGTATGTTCATACATTAAAAATGCTGGACCGTTTACATTTACTTCACCATTACCATAACCACCTTCTTTGGCTCCTCCCTGAGACATATCTACAGGTGTGTTATTGTAAGTGCCATTGTAAATTGATGCAGGATCATCTGCAGGTAAATTGATGTATCCGTTAACATTTGCAATTTGATTCTGTGCCATTACGTATTTCATGTGGTCAACACCAATTGTAACACTGTAGTGATCGCTAAAAAAGTAACCCAATCTCAAATTCGTTTGAGGAATTGTCATATTTGCAGGATTGATATAATCAACATGCCATCCTTTTGGTTTGTCATGAGCAGCCATATTCTCAACAGTAAAGTTGTAATCCTTACCTCTAAAGTTTACATCAGATTTTGAGTAGCTTTCTCTATTACCACCCCACATTACAAAGAATTTTCCTTTGTTGTGAGCGGCATATTTTTGTACAGGTATTTCTTCCTGAGCAAATGTGTTTAAAGAAACACAAGCCAGTAAGAAAAATAAAATTTTTGTTTTCAAAGAACTTAAGTTATTATAAATTAAAATGCGTTTATTGTTTTTCTGATTGCAACTAACTTGTTCATTAAACCTTCAAAATAGTCTAAATGAAGCATGTTAGCACCATCACTTTTTGCATTAGCTGGATCAAAATGGGTTTCGATAAAAATACCATCAACACCAACTGCAATACCTGCTTTGGCAACAGTTTCAATCATATCTGGTCTTCCGCCTGTTACACCCGCTGTTTGATTTGGCTGTTGTAAAGAATGCGTTACGTCCAAAACTGTAGAAGCATATTGCTGCATAGTAGGAATTCCTCTAAAATCAACAATCATGTCTTGGTAGCCAAACATAGTTCCGCGATCTGTAACCATAACATTTTCGTTATTACAGTCTAAAACTTTTTGAACAGCGTGTTTCATGCTTTCTGGACTCATAAATTGCCCTTTTTTCAAGTTTACTGTTTTTCCTGTATTAGCAGCTGCCACAACAAGATCAGTTTGACGAACTAAGAAAGCAGGAATCTGTAGTACATCTACGTATTGAGCTGCTTTGTCAGCATCTTCATTTGTATGAATGTCTGTAACTGTTGGAACATGAAAAGTTTCAGAAACTTTTCTTAAGATTTTTAATGCTTTTTCGTCACCAATTCCAGAGAAACTGTCAATTCTAGAACGGTTTGCTTTTTTAAAAGATCCTTTAAATACATAAGGAATCTGTAGATTGTCGGTAATACCAACTAATTTTTCAGCAATTCTAAGAGCCATTTCTTCTCCTTCAATAGCGCAAGGCCCTGCTAATAAAAAGAAATTTCCGCTGTCAGTATGCTTAATTTGTGGAATATGTTGTAAGTTCATAAAATTATTTTTTTTGCAATGCAAAGGTAGTTATGATTTATGAATAGCAGATGAAGATTTAAGATTATTTTAAGAACTCGAATAACTGACTAGGAGCTTAGTAAAATTAACGAATTGCTAAAATTTCTTTAGAATGATTAAATGCTTTTTCCGAGGCAATATTAAAGCATGAAAAAAAACTAATAGATGACATTTATCATGTTTTAGAGTTTTGCAGTTATTGCTATTTTTTAGTTCTGATCAATAGGTGTTTTTTGATCTACTTTCTTTCCTCCTTTTAATTAGAAATTGAGACACAATAATCAAAATCAGAATAAAAAGTAAAAAGAGAGAAGCCATAACGATGCCTAAAAGAGGCATTCCGCATCTGATTGGGTTTGGATATTGTTCGTATTGTTTTGAAAAATTATAATCGACAATATAATAAGCAATAAAAGAAAACAAAATAAAAGAAACAAAACTAATCCAAGATGCCGAACTAAATTTAAGTGAAGCAGGTTTATAAATTGTTTTGGTTCCTAATATTAATTGAAATAAAACGGGAAGGGCAAGTAATATTAAGGGTAATATTTCAAGCATAATATGAATAGTTAATAATATTTATTTAAGTCTTAATCCTAGAGGAACCATTAGAATTCCTTTTTCATAAATATTTAAATAAAGCTTAACGGGCTTTTTTTGACCTTCCCATTTCAATTCATAAACATTCAAAAATCCAGCACCCATATTACTTCTTTTAGTAGGGAAAGGACAACAGGTTTCTAATCTGGAATACGTTATTTTCTCGCCATTTGGGCCAGCCAAAGCATTTAAGAAACGAGTTTCATTTAAAGCCTCATTATTAGTATTTTGATAAAATATATTAATAGGATAATCAGGATCGTAACCGTATTTTTTGTCTTTGGCAAATTGTGTTATAGAAAAAGTGTTATCTTTCTTTAAAATCAAATCTGGCGCATTGTCATCTACGTTTTTTAAAGTCGATTTTGTGCTTACGCAAGAAGTAACACTGATTAATAAAACAATTAAAAGAGCTATTTTTTTCATGATTCAGATGGTTGTGTCAAGTTAAACTGTTTGTTCTACTTTTTTCGAATTTAGCTTTAAAATACCAACTACAATCAGATATTGTGCCAGAAGGTAAGTCAGCATAATAAAAAAAGAACTTTTAGGAATTGGAGTGTAAAATTTATTTAAAGCCAGAATACTATCAGAAATAATAAAGAAAATCGCGCCCAAAAAAACAAACTGATTACCGGGTTTTTCCCATACCAAAAATCCGTTGAAAGCAAATAAAAGCATAATTGAAATAACCGAAGCATAAATAGAAACTGGAATTTCAAGTTTTCCTAAATAAGGCATTAGAAAATAAACCATTCCAATTAAGTAAAATGCAATTAAAACGCTGCCAAATATAAAAAGAGGTTTATTCTGTTTTTTTCTAATTCTTTTCTGTTTATTAAAAAGAATGCAGTAAACTATATGGGCTGTCAGAAAAAATACCAGACCTAAAATAAAGTAAATTTCTCCAAGGTCTGTAAAAAGTAAAACGACATCTCCAAACCATGAAAGTGTAAGTGCTGCCAATAAAATGTTCTGACTTGGAAATTTTTTGTAAAAATAAGCTCCAAACCCGATAATTGGTATTAGAATAGGTTTGAGAAAGAGATCAAAACTCTCGTGGCCAGTAAGCATAATAATGAGGTAAACCACACTAAATGCCAGATAAATAAAAAAAAAGGAAGAGTTTCTCATAATAGGGGTTATGAAGTGATATATTGGTTTTGGTTGGTTTTGAAGTCAAAATTAACAAAATAAAATGTCGTTAAAAAAGATAAAATCAGGTAAGTAAAAATAATATAGTTACTAATTGGAATGACACGATTTAAGCCAAACCAATCTCCATAATAACCAATAATACAAACTGCAATCCCCAATCGTATGCCTTCCCATAAAACGGCATACTTATTTTTGTCCATTAACTCTGTGTAGCTATATATGGTTACAAAAATGAAAAAGCCGTAGATGAAAATATTAGGCAGACCGATTTTTGCAATATTATCAAACAGATAACTCACAAAAAGCAATGTTATTAAAACCTGTGCAACAGACCAGTATATTAGTTTCTGAGAGTTTTGGGTGCCATATTTTTCAAAATTAAAAACATTTTCAATTTTGTTTACAGGATATTTTTCCTCAAAATTTTCAGGACGCCAACCCGTTGGCTTAAACCAAATGGTCAATTTATCTTTCCATTTTGGAGCACGCCAGGCATCTTTTATTAATAAACTTAAATGCTGAAAATTTATTTTGATCGGATTCCATGTGCTGGCAGGTCTTGTAATTCCGAAAACTGGAGGTACATCATCTAATTCTTCTTGAAAAGTGCCAAAAAGCTTATCCCAAAAAATAAAAATCTGCGAGTGGTTTTTGTCCAAATATTCTGGATTAATGGCATGATGTACACGATGATGTGAAGGTGTTACCAAAATATGCTCCACAAACCCCATTTTCTTGATGTGTTTGGTATGATACCAAAATTGTAGAAATAAATGAATAGGAAGGGTAATAGCAATTACAGAAGCAGGAACTCCTAATAAAGCTGCAGGGATTAATAAAAAGGTAAATAAATTGACTAAACTGGCAATTGGCTGACGAAGTGCACACGCCAAATTAAACTCTTCACTGCTATGGTGTATGGCATGTTTGTTCCAAAGAAAATTAATCTGATGCGCCAAACGATGGCTCCAATAGCCGTAAAAATCAATGACAAAAAAAGCGATGAAATAGGAGAGGACATTGGCTTCTAAATGCTGTAACGCGATTTTGGAAACCAGCCATTCATAAGATAGAAAAGTAACGCTCAAGCCCAAAACATCTTTAACAGAATTGGTAATGCCAGAACTTATGCTGGATACACTATCTATTAATGGAGCAGTATCATTTTTTTTATAAATGCCATAAATTTTTTCAATAACAATTAAGGCTAAAAAAATCGGCATTGCAATAATCAATATCTTTCCGTATTCTTCCATAAAAAATGCATTCTATTTCATTCAAATATATAATAAAAACGAATGCATTTTGAGTTATTTGTAATTAAACCGTTATGATTGTATTATTTATTCAAAATAGAATACATATTATTGAGGTTCAAAAGGATATTTTATTGGATGATATTTTACTGTTTTTGGGTTCTTTATATTAAATCGTACGTTTTCTTTAATGATCTCAAACGAGTCGTATTTTAATTCCAACTGAATTTGATTATCGGAATTTACTACTCCGTACTTATTATTTTTCTTTACAACAAATTCGCCAGTGCCGTAAATTTCTGTAATAGCGTCATATTCTGCCGGAATTGCTATTTTATTTTGATTGCTGTAAACGCCAAATTTATTTTTGTCTTTAAAAATTTGATAATTACTATTAGAAAATCCTCTAAAGTACTGATTGCTTTTTACAAACTCGTCTACAAAGATTTCAGTTTCTGTATAATTATTATTTTCAACTGACAGAAGATATTTCTTTGAATTTTTTACAGCAAAAATTTTGTTTTGAGAAGCGCTATAAAAATCATACTCTTCTGGAATTATAATTTCACCTTTGGCAGAAAGCAGGCCGCCTTTATCTTCTGTATTAGTTGTGATGTAGTAATTAGAAAAAGGCACAATGTATTTATAGGATATTGGAATAATTTCTTTTTCTAAATATGGATCTATAACACCTTGCAAATTGCCTTTATTAGCAAAATAATGATTTTTGAACGAAATGCTATCTTTAGTATAAACATCATAAATACCAGTATAAACTAAAGGTTTTAGTATAAAATCTTTTTTATCGATAAGGCCATATTTTGTATTGTTTTGTACAATATAAATTAGATTACGTGGATAAATCTCATCGTATTTACATTCAATCTCATATTTTCCATTTGAATTTATAACGCCTTTTTTCTTTGTTACGGTATTGAAAATAAGGAAAGAATCGTGATCAAGTACTCTTTCAAACTTATGATTTTTAATGGTGTTTAAAACAATATTTCCGAGAGTATCAATGATAAAAGTGTTTTTGTTTTGAAGCGTTACAATAGATCTTTTATGCTGAAAATACTCAATATCAAATGCCTGAAATTTGGTAATCTGTTTTCCTTCTGCATCAAACAAATCAATACTGTTGTTATTCTGGACAAATGAAATGCCATTGCTGCCCATTATATTATCATATTTAATTGGCAATATGATTTTGTTATCTAGGTCAACAACGCCATATTTATTATTTTTTGAAACTCTAACCAGATTTTTTCCTAAATAGAAAACATCTTCATACTCAAAAGGAATTTTGACATTGCCTTGCAAATCGATGTATCCTCTTTTGTAGTTTTTATTAATTATAATTCCCGCTTCAAATATATTTTTGAGGTCTTTTCTGTTCTCTATGTATGCATAATTAGGTTTAAGCACCACATTGCCAAGAGAATCAATTAAGCCCATTTTTCCCTTAAAGGTTCTAAATACGGCATAATCATTTTCAAAACCATAGACATATTCATAAGTCTTATTTTCCATTAATTGTTTACGAAGAGGCTCAAATTTCGATTGCCCTTTCGTTATAAAAGAGAATAATAGAATTAGTAAAAGAAGGATATTTCTCATGATTTTAAATTTCTACAAATAAAAACGCATTCTCTTCAATTCTAGTATAGAATAAAACAGAATGCGTTTTAAAATTATTGGATCAATTAAACAATTTCGGCGCTAAGACCAGCTTCCAAAAGTTGAGTGCATTGAGGTTTAAGTTTTTCTATCGGGCCTGTTTTTACAGTGCATTTCCCGTTGTAATGTACAATCAAAGAGCATTGCTCGGCTTGTTCTGCCGTGTGGCTGCAAACACGCATAAGAGTATCAATTACGTGATCAAAAGTATTTACATCATCATTGTAAACAATGATCTCGTTATTAAAAGCAATGGCTTCTTTTTCGCGAACTCTTTCTCTTACTTTTTCTTTAGTACTCATATTGTTATAGTTTTTGTACTGAATTGATTATCAGTATCTAATTTACGTATTTTAAAGATACCCAGTTGTTTCTCTGAAGCTTTTTAACATAAGTTAAACCTTTTTCAACACAAGAAGCATCGATAAACGGAATGTCTTCTTCGTAGAAACCGCTAAAAAGAATAATCCCTTTTGGATTCAAAGCATCAACATAAGCCTGCATATCATTCAACAAAATATTTCTGTTGATATTGGCAATAATTAAATCGTATTTTTTACCTGCCAATAAAGCAGCATCGCCTTCATAAACGGAGATATGTTTGCAATTATTGCGTTCAGCATTTTCGATCGAATTCAAGTAACACCAGTTATCAATATCAATAGCATCGATAGGTTCAGCGCCTTTCATTTCAGCCAAAATAGCTAAAATCGCAGTTCCGCATCCCATATCAAGTGTTTTTAAACCTTTTACATCCATTTCCAATAAATGCTGAATCATCATGTGAGTAGTTTCATGGTGACCAGTTCCAAAACTCATTTTTGGCTCAATTACAATATCAAACTCAGCATCTGTTTTTTCGTGAAAAGGAGCGCGAACGTGGCATTTCCCGTCAACATCAATCGGTTCAAAATTCTTTTCCCATTCCTCGTTCCAGTTTACCTGGTCGATTTCTTCAATCGTATATTCAATTTTAAACTCCTCAGATTGTAGAATATAAATATCATCCAGAATATTTTCATCCCATAAATCCTTCTTCACAAAAGCAGAAATTCCGTTTTCAGTTTCCGTAAAACTTTCAAATGCTTTTTCGCCCAATTCAGCCACTAAAATTTCAGAACCCAACTCTTTTGGCTCAATTGTAAAATGATATCCTAAATATATATTCGACATAAATAAAAAATTTTTGCAAAGGTAAGAATACAAAGCAAAAGTTGTTTAAAAAAATCTAAAAGAACATTCTTATTTTAAGAATAATTTAGAATAAAAAAAGCGTTCATAATTATGAACGCTTTTCATTTTATATAAATCTAAGAATTAGATAGCAGTTACAATAGCTAAGAAATCGTCAGCTTTTAAAGCTGCACCTCCAATTAGACCACCATCTACGTCTGGTTTAGAGAAAATTTCTTTAGCGTTTTCTGGTTTAACAGAACCACCATATAAAATAGAAACTTCATCAGCGATTTCAGCTCCAAAAGCTTTACGAATTGTTTCTCTAATAAATTCGTGCATTTCTTGAGCTTGCTCTGGCGAAGCAGTTTCTCCAGTTCCGATAGCCCAAACTGGTTCGTATGCTAAAACAATTTTAGACCAAGATTCTTTTGCAATATGGAAAACTCCGTCACGCAATTGGTTCTCCACAATGTTGAAATGATTTCCAGACTGACGGTCTTTTAATTCTTCTCCAAAACAGAAGATTACTGTCATATCATGTTTCAAAGCTGTATCTACTTTGTTTGCGATTAAAGTATCAGTTTCGTGGAAAATAGCTCTACGCTCAGAGTGACCTAAGATTACTGTATTAACACCAATGCTTGTTAACATATCTGCAGAAATTTCTCCTGTAAAAGCACCACCTTCAGCTTGGTGAACGTTTTGAGCAGAAACTCCGATAGTTGTATTTTTTAATTTAGTCGCTGCCGCTTGTAAGTTTACAAAAGTTGGCGCTACAATTACTTGTGCATTTGTTTTCGCTGGAATTTTAGCAATTAATTCGTTTAATAATTCTTCAGTTTGAGCTGCATTTTTATGCATTTTCCAGTTTCCTGCAACAATCGATTTTCTCATTTTGGTAGTTTTATATTATTTTTTTGTTTTTTGTTTGAAATTAAAGCAAAGTCAATATTGATATTGGAATTTTGACATTGCAATTGTTATTGAAGCTTATTTCAATGATTGTAAAGTAGAATTGATTTTTTCGAAATCAGTTTCAATCGCTCTGTATAAAACGATTTTTCCAGTTTTGTCAACTACTATATATCTTGGAATCCAATCTAAATCAATCGCTTTTCCGAAAAGGCCTTTCATACCATCGTTCATCATATAGTGATCGCCTTTATTTAATTCATGTTTTTCGATTCCTGCTTTCCATTTGTCAGCCGTTTTATCAGCCGAAATGAATAAGTAAGAAACGTCAGGATTATTGGCTTGCAGTTCTTTTAATTTTGGCATTGCTTTTACACAGTCACCACACCAAGAAGCCCAAACTTCGATAACCAAAGTTTTTCCTTTGTATTTTTTTAAGATATTTTTGAAAGTAACCTGACTTCCGTCAGCAGCTAATAATTTCTCAGATAAAGCCTCTTTAGAAAAAGCTGTTTTCTGAGCTTGTGTGCAAGAAAAAGAAATAAATGCAATTACGGCTAGGACTAATTGTTTCATATTTATTAAAATTATTTTTTATTAGGGTACTGAATTCACAAAGTTAAACAAACAAATCGAATGCCAATTGCAGATTAACAAAATTTGAAGAGTCGTTGATTTTGTAACAAAACGACGTTTTTTGGTTGAAAAAAGTGTTTTGAAATCGTAATAGTTGGCTGTGAAATCAAGTATTTTTTTGAAACTATTTTTTAGGAAATAATTAAAAAGCAGTTTTTTTGTTTTGGCAAAGGAAAATTGAAGCAGAAAAGCGTCAGATTTCAATAAAAAAAGCCTTCAATAAAATTAAAAGTATTGAAGGCTTCTTTTATGTTTTTTTAATACTTAATTCAATTCGTAGTTTTCCATTTGATTTTATAGTCAAAACAATCAATGTATAAAGACTTATATAAAAAGCCATGTTTTAATTGGTATGGATTGATTTTGAGTTTTGAAGTTAGAATATTGTTTTTTATAAAAAGCATTTTTATGTGCTTTTATTGTTGAGGCTATATTTACGTTATAAATTTAAATTGAAAGTAAGTTTGTTTACTTCTTCTTGCTTGGCTGACTCTATGTTTTTTAAAGCATCTAATTTTTTATTAAGCTTAACCTTAGAACTTAGAGAAGTATTTTTGTTTTCAGCTGAAATTTTTTTTGCCACATGTTTCATAATTCTTTTCTTTTTATAATGAAACCCAAAAACTCACCATCGGGTTTGAATGGAACACTAGTAATATTTCCAGATTCATTGCGTACTGCACCAAAGATAGTGAAAGTTTCGGATAATTCTTCTAAATTAATAGAGATTGCCCTTCTGTATAAACGTGTTCGTCCGTGCGTACTTCCTTTAAAAAAGACCATTTTTTCTGGATATTTTTCAGTAAAAGTATAAATTGACTTGGCAACTGTAGCTAATATTATATTTCGATCGCCATTGTCTGTAATTATCGAGTCATCCAAAATATATCTTTTTTGAACTTCATCATGTAGCAAGTCTCCAAATGCTAGATTATAAATTTCTTTAGTTTGGGTTGGACTAAAAATTATGACTTTCTTTATTTCTCCATTTGGCCCAATGCTTTTAAATTCAAAAATAGTTGTATCTGTATTTCTATATAAATCATACTTTTGATGTTTCATTTTTTTAATTTGAGTCTGCAAAAATAAAATATTTATGTAAGAAAAAAACCACAATTAAATGTGGCTTTTTTAATATACGATCGAATTTACCGAAGACTATAACTTCAAATCATCTGTATCATTGTAGTGTACTTTTTGAGCGATAGTTCCGTCATTTACCACAACAATGCTTGGATTTGCTCTTTCAACAGTTTTTAAAGCTGTACCATCGCAGAAATAGAAATCGATGTCTAGAGCATAATCTTTTTTAGCTTTAGCAATTTCATCAGCTCCAGAAGCCGTCATTCCGATTACTTTGTAACCTTTTGCTTTTGCATCTTCAGTAACTTTTGCTAATTTTTTCATTCCTTCCGTATTTGACAAATTCAAATCATAAGTTACGTAGATTAGTAATTTAGGCTCTTTTAATAATTCTTCTTTATAATCAGAATCATCTTTTGTCATGGTGAAATCGTGAATAGGAGGAACGTATCCTTCTGAAATTATTTTATCTTTTCTATCAACGAATACTGCTCCTTCAGGAATATTCATTAAATCTTTTTCAGTAAATTCTTTATCAACACCGTTTACTTTGTAGATAAAAATCATTTCTACAACCGATTTTGGTGCGCCTTCTGGAATTTCCATTCCTTTCTCTATGTTTGTTCCTACTTTATACGGACGGAAATCTTTGATCGGATTGTGATTGATAACCCAAACCGCCATGAATACACAAAGAACAATACTAATCAATACAATAATATTGGTAGCCAGTTTAGAAAATAAAGGTTTTACTAGTTTTTTATTGATGAATAAAATCAAGATAAAGAACAGTAAAACAACATCTTTTGTAAACGACTGCCAAGGCGTTAAATGTAAAGCATCTCCAAAACAGCCACAGTCTTTTACTACATCAAAATAAGCAGAGTAGAAGGTAAGGAAAGTAAAGAAGACAATTAAAAGCAATAATGCCCAAATCGTTAATTTTGATTTATAACCCACCAAAAGCATTACTCCTAAAACTACTTCTAAGATTACTAAAAATATAGCTAATCCTAAAGCTAATGGCTCTAGAAATGGCATATTGAAAACCGGTTCACTAAAATATTCAGCAAGTTTATAAGAGAAACCAACAGGATCATTCAGTTTTATTAATCCGGAAATAATAAATAGTACGCCGACAAATAATCGGGAGAATTGGGTAATGATGTTTTTCATGGCAAATATTTAGGGTTTAAATTCTAAATTTTTAAATCCCAAACTCCAATATTAAAGTTGGAATTTGGGATTTTATTTTTTGGAATTTGATTTATTTTATAGGGTTTAAGATTAAAGCAAAAACAGAATAATTAATCATATCCTGATAATTAGCATCGATTCCTTCAGAAACAATTGTTTTTCCTTTATTATCTTCAATCTGTTTAACACGAAGCAATTTCTGCAGAATTAAATCGGTTAAAGAACTTACACGCATATCGCGCCAAGCTTCGCCATAATCATGGTTTTTAGCCTCCATTAAATCTTTGGTAAGCTTTACTTTAGCATCGTATAATTCAGTCGCTTTCTCAACATCAAGATCCGGCTGATCTACAACACCCAATTCTAACTGAATCAAAGCCATAATAGAATAATTGATGATTCCGATAAATTCTCCTTTTTCATCTTCATCCACTTTGCGAACATCGTTTTCTTGCAAACTTCTGATTCGTTGTGCTTTTATGAAAATTTGATCTGTTAGCGATGGCAATCTTAAAATTCTCCACGCGCTGCCATAATCTTTCATTTTATTGATAAACAAGGTTCGGCAAACCTCGATAACATTATCAAATTCTTGGGAAGTATTCTTCATTTATATGCTGTATATTTGCTAAAATTTCTTCAAAAATAAGGATTAAATTAAAGAGTTTCAAGTTTCAGGTTTTCTTTGTTTCAAGTTTTTTCTAAACAAAGTGTTAATGGAACTGGAATTTAAAAAGTTTAAAGTTTCATGTTCCATGTTTCAAGTTCTCCAATCGCGCAATCTGCATCAACTTGAAACCTGAAACCTGAACAAACAAAAACAAACAAAACGATGACAATAAACTGCAAAGGCGAACTTATAGATTTATCGGTTCCTAAAGTAATGGGAATCCTAAATGTAACGCCAAATTCTTTCTTTGACGGGGGAAAATATAAAAACGAAGACGAAATTATTTCTCAAGTTGATAAAATGCTTTCTGAAGGAGCTACGTTTATCGATATTGGAGCATATTCTAGTAAACCAAGTGCCGAATTTGTTTCGGAACAAGAAGAAATCGACAGAATTGTTCCAGCTATAGAATTGATTTTAAAACATTTTCCACAAACTTTATTATCAATCGATACTTTTAGGGCTGAGGTAGCGAAAGCGAGTATAGAAAGTGGTGCCGCAATTATAAATGATATTGCAGCAGGAGAATTGGACGATAAAATGTTTGAGGTTATTGCCCAATACAATGTACCTTACATCATGATGCACATGCGAGGAAATCCGCAGACAATGCAGAGTTTGACGCAATACGATGATATCATTAAAGAAATGCTTTTCTATTTTTCTGAAAAAGTAAAAAAGGCGAGAGCTTTAGGAATAAACGATTTGATTTTAGATCCAGGTTTTGGTTTTGCCAAAACAACCGATCAAAATTATGAATTGATGCAAAAGATGGAGCTTTTTAATTTGTTGGAATTACCTGTTTTGGCTGGTATTTCAAGAAAATCAATGATTTATAAAACGCTTGATATTACACCTCAAGAAGCTTTAAACGGAACAACGTTCTTGAATACAATTGCTTTGACAAAAGGAGCAAAAATTCTTCGTGTGCATGATGTGAAAGAAGCTGTGGAATGTGTTACTTTGTTTAATAAAATGAGTTTCGAATAATATTTAACGATCGTTTTGTCATTCCGAGGAACGAGGAATCACACTCGAAACTCGACAAAGATTGGCGAATTTCTGAGAGGAAATACTAGTGTGATTGCTTTGCCAGTTCGCTATCGCTCGTGTCCTCGTTCCTCGGAATGACAAAACGTTGCATTAATTCTTTGTGTAAAAAATATATGATGAAATACGTCACATTAATTATCGCTTTACTTCTTTTCTCTTGTGGAAAAAAAGAAGATGTTTTACTGCCTAAATCAAATGTCCCAATTGTAAAAGATGTGCAAGACCATTCTCCAATTTACATCTTTTTTAAAGTTGAAGGAAAAGACACCATTGCCGATTTAAATCGAAAAAGCGCCATAATTTCAACGAATTGGATTTTTAATATAGATAAACGTCTTCCTTTGAAATTGGTAATTCCTCAAGTAATGAAAATGCAGGATAAAAAGCGAAACGAGAAAATGCATCAAAATGAAGAATCTGAGAACTATTATTCGTATGCAGATTCTGTTGGAAAGAATTTAGCTTTTCTGCCTTTTACAAAAGTGTTTTATAAAACAGAAAGACCCAAAATAGGAAATTTTGTAGTTTACTTTAAAAAGGGAAAACAACAGGTTTTTATGGGAAATAAGGAGATAAAAATATCAGAGATATTAAAGCAATTCTATAGCATAAAGTTTGAAAAAGTGCCAGATTTGGTGTTTTTATTTGATAAGGATATGAGTTATGGAGAGTACATTCAATACAAAATCCTATTGCAAAAAGAGGTAACTTATAATCTCGATAGACTTCCTGTAGAATTTATTTTTTAATACGTTAACATAAAAAACGAAAAGCCTTTCTGATTCAAGAAAGGCTTTTTTAGTTTTAGAAATTTAATAACCACCGCCTCCGCCACCGCCGTCTCCGCCAGAAGTGCCAGTTTTTGTTAGAGTACCGCTGATTTCGCCATTAGGATAAGCAGTAGTGTGTAAGTTAACGTAATAATGATTAGCCATCAGCTCAGTAATTTGTGCATCTGTAATAGAACCAGATACAGATATTGGAGAGGTAGATACACTGGCATCAGGAAACGGAATAACAATTGTGCCGTCTGCCGCATGTATATGACCATGTATTGGTGTTAGTCCTGAAAAATTTACTGTAAGATCAAATGTTTTAGCAGTCTTATTTAATTTAAGTGTTGCACTACCAGAAGCTGAAGAAGTTGCGCCTGTAACTGGGGTCAGATTAGCAGTAAATGTCACAATTACTGGTGTGTAATTGTCGTTGTTGTCATCGTACCCGTTGGAGCACGAAATTCCAATTAAAAGCAATAGTAGGATTGCCGAAAGGCGAAATAAAGATTTCATAATTATATGCTTTTTATGTTAAAAGAGAGGTTTAAAAAACTATAATTATTAAATTTTATTAAGATTTAATAAATCACTATAAATTTACGATTTTATTTTTATTTAACCCGTTTTTTTGTGGATTAAGTTGTTGATTTTTAAATGTTTCAGAGGTGTGGATTGAGGTTAGTGGAATTTATTGATGATGATAAGGTTCATTCCGCAATATCGTAAATCCGCGGTACAATTGCTCTATAAAAAATAAACGAACCATTTGATGCGAAAACGTCATTAGCGAAAGCGACACTTTTCCGTGCGCTTTTTTATAAACCGTTTCAGAAAAACCGTAAGGTCCACCAATTACATAAACTAACGTTTTTACGCCAGAATTCATTTTCTTTTGCAATTCTTCAGAGAAACCAACGCTTGAGAAGTTTTTTCCGTTTTCATCCAACAAAATCAATTGATCGGTTGGCGAAAGTTTTGAAAGAATCAATTCGCCTTCTTTTTCTTTTTGCTGACTTTCAGACAAGTTTTTTACGTTTTTGATATCAGGAATAATCTCTAGATCAAATTTGATGTAAAACGACAAACGTTTGGTATAATCGTCAATCAGAGTTTGAAGCGATTTATTATCTGTTTTGCCTATAGCGATGAGTTTGATGTTCATTGGTTATTTTTTTTTTTTAGCCACGAATTACACGAATTAGTACGAATTTAATTTAACACATAGAGACATAGTTTTCTTTGTCTGCAAAAGGCGTTTCACTTATTGCAATGCACATAGCTATGCGTTAAAGCTTGCTTTTTCTCTAATCTTAAAACCGACACAATTATATCTATGTTTCTATGTGTTTAATTTTTTACAGCAAAGCAGTTTACGATTTTTTATTTTCAAAAATGGTCTCGAAATGTTCTACAATAGGGAAAGGTTCGTAATAATGATGCAAAATCTTTTTCCATTCCAAATACGCTTCAGAAGTTCTGAAACCTACCGTATGATCTTCAAGTGTATTCCAATCGACCAATAAAAGATATTTGTTTTCAACTTCGAGACATTTTTCTAAACGATGCCCTAAATAACCTTCGATGGACGAAATATATTGACTGGCTTTTGCAAAATCAGCTTCAAATTGAGGGGCTAATTCTGGTTTTACATATAGAAATGCGGCTTCTAGAATCATATATTTTAATATTGACAAACCTAACAGGTTTTTAAAACCTGTTAGGTTTAGAATTTAGTTTTTAGAAAATTTCGCTTCAAAAGTTTTAAAACGATTGTCTAAATCTTTAATCAATTGTTTTTTAACCGATTCGTCTTGAATGAAACTGTAATTGATACTGTTGTAAACGTATTTTTTGATTGTTTCATAATTTACATCAGGATATCTTTTTGCCAGTAAAACATATTGTTCGGTCATATTGCTTCTTAAAATTCCTGCATCGTCTGTACTGATTACAATTGGCACATTAAACTCTTTATAAAGCGTAAATGGATGTCTGTTTTCTTTTACTTTCAAAATGAATTCGTTACTTACTAAATTGATTTCAATCGGAATGTTTTTTTGAGCCATATATTTCAATAAATCATACGAATTGGCTTCGTAAGCAATATCAACTCCGTGGCCTATTCTGTTGGCTCCTGCCACATAAATCGCATCGTTGATGTGCCACGTTAATTCTTCTGGCTGAACCAAACCTAAAGTTAATTCACCAGCATGAAGCGTATATTTTACATTTGGGAATTTCGAGTGGCAATATTTGAACATCACCATGTGCAACCAATAATCTTTCATAGAATTTTCGCCATGTTCTGGAGAAACGATATTTACACCCGCAGTCAGTTTGCTTTCGCTTGACGAAATAAAAGCAATAACCAGATTTTTGAACAAATCGACAGGTTCCATAAAACGAAGCACAAAATTTTGATAACGCATCGTGAATTTTTCGTCATCTATTTTCAAGTCTTTGTGAAGTTTTGCTAAGAAATTAGTATTGAAATCTTCGGCGTATTTTTTAGCGTCTTTTTTCTGAAGCGATTTATACAATTCATCCAAAAGTTTTAAAACCGCTTTTTCATCTTTTTGAGCTGAAGCCTGACGTAATTTGGCGTTAAAATCATCTAAATCAGAAACATTCATATCGCATGGAATTGTTGATAATTGTGTTTCTATATAGCTTACATTTTCAGCAATGGCGCGTTTTTTTAATTCCAACATTCCTTCTGCAAAATGACCAGCAATGGTTGGTTCAAATTTCATGAAAGAATAAAAAAACTGATCATCAGAAGGTACAGACCCATTATAGTCTTTAATTGACCAAGTCTGCATAATTTGCTGTTCATAATACTCTAATTTTCCTTTATTTTTAAGAGATGAGAAGTTTTCCCAGTTTCCGTTTGAAGGTTTGGTTTTAGAAACGGCCATAGTTTCAAGATTCAAATAAAAGTCTTCTGCAATAGCTCTTTCTAAAAGAGGTTCTGCATAAACTGATCCCGAAAAATGATGGTGTAAATCGCCTCCTTTTGGCATTTGTTGAAAGAAAGCGGTTAAGAGAGCTTCATTATTTCTGATTTTTTCTAAATAACTCTCAGCCGATTGAGAAAAGCCGATTTGTGCTATAAAAAAACAGAAAAGCGTAATTATTCTTGTCATACTCTAAGATTAAATTACGCGCAAATATAGGAATTTCTGCGGAAATTTGAAAATTGAAATTCGTTGCGTTGAATTTTTAACGCAAAGAGCGCTAAGATTTACCGCAAAGAACGCAAGGTTTTATTTCAAGCTGAACTTAATATAAACGAAAAAGTTCGCAAAGCTTTGTCTAAAAAACTTTGCGAACTTTGCGTAATCCTTTGCGAACTTTGCGGTAAAAAAAAACTTAGAACCTTAGCAACTCAGAACCTTAGTATCTTTAAGAAAAAAGTACATCACGTATTTCTTCCACTTTATCAAAAACGCTTTTTGCAAATGGACAAAGCGGAATAATTTTTAAGTTATTTGCTCTAGCATATTCTACCGCAGCCATAACTAGTTTTTTACCAACACCTTTTCCGTTAAAATCTGGGCTAACTTCAGTATGGTCGATTATAAATTTAGTGTCTCCTGCCCAAGTATAGGTCATTTTTCCTGCTTCTTTTCCGTCTTCTACGGCTTCAAAATAGCCTCTTTTTGTATCGTTTATTTGCTGAATTTCCATTGTAATTATATTAGTGTGGTTTTAATTTCGATTGAATGTGTCAATGTTTTATGGATTGGACAACTGTTTGCAATCGTTTCTAATCTTTGTCTTTGTTCTTGGTCAACATCGCCAATCACTTCAATTTTTCGAGTAAATGAGGTACAATTTCGCTCTGAATCTCTTTCAAAATCAATTTTGATATTGATTTCTTCGACGTTCCATTGTTTGCGATTAATGTACATTCGTAAAGTAATTAAGGTGCAAGAAGCTAGTGATGAAGCCAAAAGTTCAGTAGGATTTAAACCTAAATTTTTTCCGCCTAATGATTGTGGTTCGTCAGAAATTAAGACATTTCCGCTCGCAGATGTAATTTCCGTTCGATACAAACGTGTATCTATTTTTGCTGAAAGTGTATCCATACTTATTTTATTCTTGGTTCAGGTAATGGCACAAATTCGGTTTCACCAGGAACTTTTGGAAAAGTTTGTTCTGTCCAGTCAATTTTTGCTTTTTCGATAAGATTTTTGTCTGATGAAACGAAGTTCCAAAAGATAAAATGTTCTTCAGGAAATGGCTGTCCGCCAAAAAGATAAACCGTAGAGTTTTCAGAAATTTCAAATTCGCAAAGAGAAGCTTCAGTTGTAATTAAAATCTGTTTTGGATCGTAAACATGTTCACCATTTTTGATGCTTCCTTCCAAAATATACAAACCGCTTTCGCCAAATAAATGATGTCCGATATTGATTTTTTTAGCTTCTTTACTTTTAATTTCAATAAAATACAACGGACTATAAACAGGAACTGGTGATTTTTTTCCAAAAGCTTCACCGGCAATTAATTTATACGAAACGCCGTCTTCTTCCCAAGCTGGAATATCATCTGCTTCAACATGCGTGAAATTCGGATCCATTTGCTCCAATTCTTTCGGAAGCGCCACCCAAATCTGCAATCCGTGAAGCATTTTGTCTGAATGTCTTAAATATTCTGGAGTTCTTTCAGAATGAACGATTCCTTTTCCAGCCGTCATCCAGTTCACAGCGCCTGGTTTTATTTCTAGTTCAGTCCCTAAACTGTCGCGATGCATGATGCTTCCTTCAAACAAAAAAGTAAGCGTCGAAAGTCCGATATGCGGATGTGGAGGAACATCCATATTTTCATGGTCACTTAAATGTGCAGGTCCCATATGATCGATAAATACAAATGGTCCGACAGCTCTTTTTTCACGGAAAGGCAATAAACGACCTACCATAAAGTTGCCAATGTTGGCAGAACGTTCTTCGATAATTAAACTGATATTTGACATGTGGTATTATTTGATTTGAAAACAAAATTACAGTTGTGATAGAAATCTGTAACTTAATTTAGATTAAGAAACTTGTTTTTTGTGTTAGCTATAAAAGTAGGGAAAATTGATGATTCTTCAAATAGTTGATTTCACGCTCTTTTTGTCAGACTGAGCGGAGTCGAAGTCACATTTGCTGAATCACTTTGCGGGACTTCGACTCCGTTCAGTCTGACAGCAGTGATTTCGTTTTCTGTTTTAAATCTAAATTTTATTCAATCAACTCAAATGCCAAAACCTCACTTTCAGTTCCATTAATAATAATCGACAATTGATGCGCTCCAGTATAAAAAACACGTGTCGTAATCAATTTAAAAGACTGATTTCTTTCAATTTTCGTTAATTGATTCGGATGATAAATCTTTTCACTGATTTTAAAGACTTTTTTCGCCAAATGCCCTTTTGCTTTTTTGTAGTGAACGGCATATTCTAAACGAACTGTTTTTGGTTCTTCATTTTTATTGTTTAAATGAAATTGAAACTGAAGATAATCACCAATTTTAACCACAGGAGTTTTAATTTCGAAAGAAGAAAGTTCAATGTTAGTGCTTTCTAAACCATAATGGCTCAGGATTTCGGGATGGCCTTGTTTTAGTAAAGTTCTTGATCCATGTTTGATAATTCCGTCGGTTTCTTTGCTGTGGCCTTTCCATTTATTAGCAATTTCCAGAACAATTTGTGGATTATCTTTAGCAATATCATTTAAATTATTAGCAACGCTTCTGCGAACATATTCTGAAGGATCGTTTTTTAGGTTTTCTAAAATTGGAAGAATAGAAGAGGGATCTTTCTTCAAAAATGGAATCGCCATTGCCCAAGGTAATCTAGGACGTGATCCTTCGCTTGCTAAACGACGCACATGATGATTTTCGTGCAAGGACCATTTTACCATTTCTTCAATCATTTTCTCTTTATATTTTAAAATGAAAGGACGAACGGCAAATTCACAGCTTATAAATTGGGTTACAGAAACGAAAGCTTTCTTAGAAGTTTCAAAATCGTCTAAACCATACATTTCGATATAATCGGCAAAGAAAATAAAAGCCAGATTACTGTCTGCAAAGTTATTTTTTCTTAGATTTTCTATGATTTTGTCAATAAGAGAAATAGCTTCGGGAAAGTTTTGAGGCATAAATTGATGAAATACAACGGTTGTATGTTTCATTCTTTCTTTCCATTCTTTTTGAGCAAAATCGCCTTCGTAAATCGCTTCAATAAATTTTTCTTTATTGAACGCTGGATACACTTCGGCAACAGCCTGAGTGAAATTTTCGTAAAAAGAAACGGAGTAAATATCTTTAATTAATCCCATGGTTTTTGCTTGATTGAACTTCAAAGATATTTAATTGAACGCTTATTAAGTGATGAAGTATTGTTAAGAATTGTAACTTTATTTTTCTGAATATCTTAATGGTTAAAAAAGAGAGATTTAATGTTTTGTATAATTTTTCATGTTATTGGAATTTTCAAATCCATAAAATAAGTTCTAATTTAGCATTATTATTAAAAATAGAAAAATGATAAGCGAAGCTCAATTTCAAGCAGAATTACAACTTTTAATAAAAAATGCCATTAGAGAAGATGTGGGGCCAGGCGATTACAGTTCGCTTGCCTGTATTCCAGATACAGCTCATGGTCAAGCAAAGCTATTGGTAAAAGATCAAGGAATTATTGCCGGAGTTGAATTGGCTAAAATGATATTTGAGCATGTTGATCCAAAATTAAAGGTGAAAACTTTTATCGAAGACGGAACGCATGTAGAATATGGTGAAATTGTTTTTGAAGTTTCAGGAAGCTCACAATCTATTTTAAAAGCCGAAAGAGTCGTTTTGAACACTATGCAGAGAATGTCGGCAATTGCTACAAAAACCAACCATTTAATGAGTCTTTTGGAAGGAACAAATGCAAAGATTTTGGATACGCGCAAAACAACTCCAAATTTTAGAGTTGCAGAAAAATGGGCTGTAAAAATTGGCGGTGGCGAAAATCATCGTTATGCTTTGTACGATATGATTATGCTGAAAGACAATCATATTGATTTTGCTGGTGGAATTACACGCGCTATTGCAAAAACAAAAGAATATTTGAAAGAGAATAATCTTGACTTGAAAATTATTGTTGAAGCTCGTGATTTGGATGAAATTAGAGAAATTTTATTGAGCGACGGGGTTCACAGAATCTTGATTGATAACTTTAATTATGAAGATACAAAAACAGCAGTTGCTCTAATTGGTTCAAAATGTCAGACAGAATCTTCTGGAAATATTAGCGAAAAAACAGTTCGTGAATATGCTTTATGCGGTGTAAATTATATTTCGTCTGGTGCCTTAACGCATTCTGTTTACAATATGGATTTGAGCTTGAAAGCTTTTTAATGGAGTTATGAATTTTGAGTTATAAGTTATGAGTTGATTTTTGCAATCTAAAATCGGAACTCTAAAATCTAAAATCAAAAAATATGTCGAAAGAGATAGAAGATCGGATTGAGAAGCTGCCTATAATACGCAATCTGGCCCGACTTTTTAAAAGAATAAAATTCCCTTGGTTAGAGGGATTTTCTTTGTATGATTTGCTCGAAATGTACACTATCGGAATTATTGATGGTGCATTTTCATATCATGCGAGTGCAGTTTCTTTTAGCTTTTTCATGGCATTATTTCCTTTTGCTTTATTTATTTTAAACTTAATTCCGTTTATTCCTATAGACAATTTTCAGGAAGATTTCTTACAGTTCGTTCAGCAGAGCGTTCCGCCAAATACTTTCGATGCGATAAGTAAAATTATCAGCGATATCTTAAATAATAGTCACTCTGGATTGTTATCGTCGGGATTTTTGCTTTCGATTTTTTTAATGGCAAACGGAATTAACGGAATTTTGAGCGGTTTTGAATCCTCAAAACACGTTTTTGATAAACGAGGTTTTCTGCATCAATATTTAGTAGCTCTAGCCATTTCGCTCATAATGACCATAATTTTGTTTGTTACAGTGGCTACTATCGTAGTTTTTGAGGTCTTCATTCAAAAGACAATTATTCAAGATGTGCTGAGCGACAGAATTCCGCTGATTATTTTAGGGCGATATTTATTCGTTATCTTGATGATTTTGATAACATCTTCAATATTATTGCGTTATGGAACAAAACAATACAATAAAGTGCCTTTTATTAGTATTGGTTCTGTTTTTACAACGGTCTTAATTGTTATATCTTCGTTCTTTTTTGGGATTTGGGTTATAAAATTTTCAAAATACAACGAACTTTATGGTTCAATTGGGACATTATTAATTCTAATGTTTTATATTTGGATAAACTGTATGATTCTGCTTTTAGGGTTCGAATTGAATGCTTCTATCAGAAAATTAAAACAAAAAAAAGAAAAATAATATGAAAAATTTGATGCTAACTATCGGAGTGTTCTTCTTTGCGCTGACCATGCAAAGCCAAAGTGTAATTGGAAAATGGAAAACTATTGACGATGAAACAGGTGAAGCAAAATCAATTGTAGAAATTTACGAGAAATCTGGAAAAATCTATGGTAAGGTAGTGGACATACTTAGAGAAAGCCACAAAAAAGATGTTTGTGTAAAATGTGATGGTGCCGAAAAAAACAAACCGATTTTGGGTATGATTATTATAAACGGATTAAAAAAAGATGGCTCTGAGTATAACGGAGGAACAATTTTGGATCCTACAAGTGGTAAAAAATACAAATGTTACATTTCATTAGAATCTGCAGATAAGTTAAAACTTCGCGGTTATGTTGGGATTTCTTTAATGGGAAGAACACAATATTGGACTAGAGTAAAAAGCTAATTAAAATCTAATGCGAAAATTAACTTCGATAATTTTATTCTTAGTTGCGGTTTCAAATAGTTTTGGACAATCTAAGAATTCGCCATTACAAATAAGTCATCTTACGGGTGACTTTTATGTTTATAAAACGTTTCATGATTACAACGGAACTCTTATTTCTGCCAATGCCATGTATGTGGTTACAGATAAAGGAGTTGTGCTTTTTGATGCGCCTTGGGATAAAACGCAGTTTCAACCTTTGCTCGACAGTATAAAAGCAAAACATAATAAAGACGTTATTATGCTCTTTGGTACGCATTCTCATGAGGATCGTGCAGGAGGATTTGATTTTTATAGAAAAAAAGGAATTAAAACCTACTCAGGTAAATTAACCGACGATATTCTGAAAAGCAAAAATGAACCAAGAGCTGAGTTTGTAATTCCAAATGATACTATTTTTACTGTCGGACAATATAAGTTTGAAGTCTATTATCCAGGAAAAGGACATGCGCCAGATAATATCGTAGCGTGGTTTGGAAAAGATAAAATTCTTTATGGTGGATGTTTTATAAAAAGTGAAGAAGCCAAAGATTTAGGATATTTAGGAGATGCTGATGTCAAAGAATGGGAGAAATCAATCAAGAAAGTTCAATTAAAGTTTAAAAATCCAAAGTATGTTATTCCGGGACATGATGGCGGAACAGCCAATAAATCAATAGATCATACTTTAAAATTGGTTAAGGAGTATTTGGCTCAAAAGTCTACCGAAAAAAAGTAACTTTGCATTCATATCTATAGTACATGTTTTTTATCGAAGTTATTTTACCACTTTCCTTAGCAAAAACCTTTACATATCGTGTTTCTGAGGCTGAATTTCATTTTATAAAAAAAGGAATGCGGGTTGCGGTACCTTTTGGTAAAAGTAAAATATATACGGCACTCGTTTTGGATGTTCATGAAAATGCGCCAACATTGTATGAGGCTAAAGAAATTCACCAGATTTTGGATGAAAAACCAATTGCGACCGAAACCCAGATTAAACACTGGCTTTGGGTTGCAAATTACTATATGTGCGGAATTGGAGACGTGTATCGCGGAGCATTTCCAAGCGGATTATTACTGGAGAGCGAAACTATTATCTCGCATAAACCCGATGTTGTGGTAAATGACAGCGAACTTTCTGATGATGAGTTTTTGATTTATGAAGCTTTGCATCATCAGAGTTCATTGAAGGTTCAGGAAATTGCTTCAATTTTGAATAAAAAAAAAATACTTCCAATTCTGCAAAAACTGATTGCGAAAGATATTATTTTTTTGGACGAAGAAATAAGAGAAACTTACAAACCAAAATTGGTTCGGTATGTAAAACTACATTCCAAATATGAATCAGATAATGGTCTTGAAGAATTGCTGACGGTGCTAAAAAATGCCAATAAACAAAAAGAAATTGTTTTGGCTTATTTTCAGATTAGTGCTTCAGAAAAAAAGCCTATCACGGTCAAAAAGCTTACAGAGGTTTCAAATGCAGGATCTGCAGCGGTAAAATCTTTGGTTGAAAAAGAAATATTTGAAGAATATTATTTGCAACATGACCGTGTTACGTTTGATGGAGAAAAATCAGATAAAGAACTGCAATTAAGTGAAGCTCAACAAAAAGCTTTTTCTGCAATAAAGAATAGCTTTTTAGAAAAAGAAGTGTGTTTGCTTCATGGCGTAACTTCGAGCGGGAAGACCGAAATTTATATAAAACTAATTGAAGAATATCTGCATACAGGAAAACAGGTTTTATACTTGTTGCCAGAAATTGCACTTACTACTCAATTAGTTTCGAGATTACGTCTTCATTTTGGTGATAAAGTAGCTGTTTTTCATTCTAAATATAGCAATAATGAAAGAGTTGAGGTTTGGAGGCAAACGCTTGAGAATTCGCTTAAAGCACAAATTGTAATAGGAGCAAGATCGGCTTTGTTTTTGCCTTTTAACGATTTGGGACTATTAATCGTTGACGAAGAGCATGAGCAGACTTTCAAACAGACTGATCCTGCGCCCAGATATCATGCGAGAGATGCGGCTATAGTTTTGGCTAATTTTCATAAGGCTAAGGTCTTATTAGGCTCAGCAACGCCTAGCATCGAAACTTATTTTAACACTCAAAATGATAAATACGGATTGGTAACTCTTTCCGAACGTTATAAAAATGTTCGCTTGCCTGAAGTGATTTTAGTTGATATCAAAGACAAACATTTCAGAAAAAGAATGACAGGGCATTTTAGCGATCTTTTAATTGAAGAAATTGCTGAATCATTGTCATTGGGCGAACAAGTTATTTTGTTTCAAAATAGGAGAGGATATTCACCTATAATTGAGTGTTTGACTTGCGGACACGTTCCGCATTGCCAGCAATGCGATGTGAGTTTGACTTATCACAAACATAAAAATCAGCTTCGTTGCCATTATTGCGGTTATTCGATTGCAAAACCTACTAATTGCCACAGTTGTTCAAGTATTGATTTGACTACAAAAGGATTCGGAACAGAGCAAATAGAGCAAGAGTTGTCTTCGCTTTTTCCAAAAGCCAAAACAGCCAGAATGGATCAAGATACTACTCGAGGCAAGTTTGGTTTCGAAAAAATAATAGATACATTTAAAAATCGTGAAATTGACATTTTAGTCGGTACACAAATGCTGGCCAAAGGACTTGATTTTGATAATGTAGGTTTGGTTGGAATTATGAATGCCGATAATATGCTTCATCATCCAGATTTTAGGGCTTTTGAACGCAGTTTCCAGATGATGACTCAGGTAGCTGGAAGAGCGGGAAGATCGGAAAAACAAGGTAAAGTTGTTATTCAGACTTATAATCCAAACCATAATACAATTCAGCAGGTTACACACCATAATTATATAGGTATGTATAAAGAGCAATTGTATGACAGACAAATTTATAGATATCCTCCTTATTTCAGGATTATAAAACTTACGCTAAAGCACAAAGATTTTGATAAGCTAAAAGAAGGGGCAATGTGGCTTTACCAAGTTTTAAGCCAGAATTTAGGCATGCCGGTTTTAGGGCCAGAAGAGCCTGCTATAAGCAGAATTCGAAATGAATATATCAGAACTATTTTGATTAAGATTCCGCAAAATCTTCACTTAGGAAACACAAAAAAAACTATTCAGAAAATGCTGAATAGTTTTGAAGCTGTGGCCCAATACAGGGCTATAAAAGTTGTGATTAATGTAGATTTCTATTAAATAGCAATTAAGAAGAAGTTGAAAGCGCTTTTACAAGATCTTCTTTTTTGTTGCGGCTTAATGGTATTTTGGTGATGCCTATTTCAGCAAATTTGCTGTTAAAGCGCTCAACCTTATCTATATTGATAATGTATGATTTGTGAACACGGATGAATTTGTCTTTTGATAAATCATTTTCAAAAGATTTCATGGTAGAAAGAACCAAGTTGCTGTCATCTTCGGTTACTACTCTTACGTAATCTCCAAAGGCTTCAATCCATTTTATTTTTGAAGTGAAGATTTTAAGTTTTTTTAGATTACTTTTGATGAATATATGCTCGCCTTCTTCTTCTTTGATGTCTTTTTTGAGCAAATGCATGTCGATTGCCCTTTTTACAGAAGCATTAAAACGATCTACTGCAATTGGTTTTTGAAGATAGTCGGTAGCGTCATAGTCGAAAGCTTTTAAGGCATACTCGGCTTTAGAAGTGATAAATATAATCTGCGGTTTTGATTTTAATCCGTCAAGGAAATCAAATCCGTTAATAACTGGCATTTCTATATCAAGAAATATTAAATCTATATTATTTAATGAGATACAACTTTTTGCTTCAATGGCATTAGAAAAATCCCCGATTAAATGCAAGCCTGGGTGATTATTAACCAATTTGGCAATAATTGTCCTTTGTATAGAACTATCATCTACAACAACACAGTTTAGTTTCATAACATTTAAATTTAGAATAAATTCAGGATAGCAGTAGTAAATGTATTATTTTTTTGTAAAAAAAACTAAAGTTGAGGCATCTTTTTTGCATTATGACGAATAAAAGAAAAAAAATGTTGTATATATAAATTTAATGCTTACTTTTGCACCCAATTTTAACAAATAAAATTTTTTATTTATGAATCATTATGAAACTGTTTTCATTTTAAATCCCGTTTTATCTGAGGTTCAGGTGAAGGAAACAGTAACGAAATTTGAAGAATTTCTTACTAGTAGAGGAGCTGAAATGGTATCGAAAGAGGATTGGGGTCTTAAAAAAATGGCTTACGAAATCCAAAACAAAAAAAGTGGTTTTTATCACTTATTCGAATTCA
Organism: Flavobacterium anhuiense; assembly: GCF_004151235.1. GTDB lineage: Bacteria > Bacteroidota > Bacteroidia > Flavobacteriales > Flavobacteriaceae > Flavobacterium > Flavobacterium anhuiense_A. The sequence goes on along the minus strand of NZ_JUIV01000030.1, from coordinate 9,674 downwards.
AAGTAGCTGGAGAAGTTCTTTTAGCTTTTGAAACTGAATTCAGACGTGATGAAAGAGTTATGCGTTTCTTAACTGTAAGTTTAGACAAACATGCTATTTCATGGGCTGAGAGAAGAAGAGCAAAATTAAAATCTACTAAAGCGTAATTATTATGTCTACAATCGAACAATCTGCAAAAGGAAAAAAAGACGGAGATATCAGATATTTAACGCCTTTAAACATTGAAACTAACAAAACTAAAAAGTATTGCCGTTTCAAAAAATCAGGAATCAAATATATCGATTATAAAGATGCTGATTTCTTATTGAAATTCGTTAATGAGCAAGGAAAAATTCTTCCTCGTCGTTTAACAGGAACTTCATTAAAATACCAAAGAAAAGTTTCTGTAGCTGTAAAAAGAGCTCGTCACTTAGCTTTAATGCCATACGTGGCCGATTTATTAAAATAGTATAAAAATCTAGTCGCTGGTTTCTGTTGAAGCAGAACCTAACTTCTAAAAATAAGGACAACAACATGGAAATTATTTTAAAACAAGACGTACAGAACTTAGGATTTAAAGATGATGTAGTATCTGTAAAACCTGGTTACGGTCGTAACTTTTTAATTCCTCAAGGTTTTGCTACTTTAGCAACTCCTTCTGCTAAAAAAGTTTTAGCTGAAAACCTAAAACAAAGAGCACACAAAGAAGCTAAAATTGTTGCTGATGCAAAAGCATTGGCTGAAGCAATCAAAGCTCTTGAAATTAAAATTTCTGCAAAAGCCGGTGGAGAGAAACTTTTTGGTTCTATCACAAACATCGACATTGCTGAAGCTTTAGAGAAATCTGGAAACGCTATCGACAGAAAATTCATCACTAGTGGTATCGTAAAACGTACTGGAAAATACAGTGCAAGTATCCGTTTACACAGAGATGTAATTGTTGAGTTGCCATACGAAATTGTTGCTGAAAAGTAATAGTTTTAAAATCTATACCAAAATCCCGATGTAAATCGGGATTTTTTTGTTTAATAAAGGATTGATATTAATAATTAGACTTATGGCTGAGGCTTAGAGCGTACAGCGTAAAGCACAAAGCCTAAAAAGAAATGAAATACGCAAGGTTAACAAAAGAACAGTTTGACGAATTACATGCTGAATTTGCAAGTTTTTTGGCTACACAAGCAATAGATAGAAAAGAGTGGGAAGAACTTAAAGTTAATAAACCGGAAGTTGCAGAACAGGAGCTTGATGTTTTTTCAGATTTGATCTGGGAAGGGGTATTGACGAGAGCAGAATATTTGGAACATTTTTCTAAGAATCATATTTTCTTGTTTCATTGTTTTGATACTTATATTCAATCTATTGTTTTAAAATCGTTTTCTCCAGAAGTTGATTTTTTAAATAAAGATGGACTTCAGTGGCTGAGCGATAATATGTTTACTGACAATATCGAAATGAAAGTAGGAAAGAAGGTATTTACAGATGAACGAAATTCTTCGATTTTTGAATTGATTAAACAAGGAGCTTTTTTAAGTGATGGTCAATTATTTAAGCAGATTAATACAATTATAGAATCATAATTTTGTTTTTTTAGATATTAAAAAAAGGCAAGCAGTTATTAATCAATTGCTTGTCTTTTTTTGTTTTTTAACTTTTGTTTAATCTTTTTTTGAATTTATACCCCGTATTTCTACTTGTTTTTTTATAATCTTTTAATTTTTTTGGATTTCATTTTTTTTGTAAAAAAATAAGCTGAATTTGTTCTGAATTAAGGTGTTTCTAGATAAAAATCGCTGAATATTGTAAGATTATACTTTGTTTTTGTTGATTTAACATATTTTGTTTAATATTTTTTAGATTAAATAATTGCGGTAAAATTATGTTAAAAGTAGCGTATTTTCTGATGTTTAAAGCGGCTCATAATTTCAAGATTAAAGTTTTAAGAATAAATTATAAGAATTTTATGCTTGTTTTATGTTTTTGTTTTTTCTAATTTTAGATAACAAAAGTTAAACAAAGTTTTCTTTTGTATTTCTAAGTATAATGGATAGCATTATTTCTCTGTTTTGAGATTGAAATTAGAAAAATTAAATAATAACTTAATAAGTCTGCGTATGGAATTGACAATTACTTTCTTTATCAAATTTACTTTAGTTGTTTACTTTGTTTTAGCTTTATTTGTTAATCTAATAAGCTTACTCCATCTCCACGATAATATTAATCGTTACACTATATTAAGTTTTTTTTTAAAAGGTTTGCATTTTAATTTACTGTCTTTTAAGTACCCCTCTAGGAGAGTTGCTTATAAGGAGTAATTATTTTATTGGATATAAACAATTCAGAATTTTAGCTTTTATGGCTAAATTTAGAGAAGGACTAATCAACTTTCTTTAAAAATTGAATTTCATTATATAGAAGAATCCCCAATTCTATTCCAACTAAAAATTTTCGTTATGAAAATTAGACCTACAACAAATCACTCCTCTGGGAAAATTGACGAAAATCATTTTTCCTCAAAAAGCAGGGCTTATTTTATCTCAGAGAGATAGAATTTGTTCTCCGGTATATTTTGGTGTACCGAATTCAGCATATTTTTTTACTAAAACAGAATTGTTGAGCTTTTTTATAAGTCACTATATTTTGTTTTAACTGTTTGATTTTTAACTGATTGTTTAATTGCGTAGGTGCTTGCACTTACTGCAAGAGGTGTTTTATTGTCCATTTTCTAATCTTCCAAATTATGAAAAAAAAATTTACTTTTTGTAATCTCTTTCAAAAGAGATTATTAGGACTTTTAACTTTATTCTTTATATGTACTCATGCATTCTCTCAGACTATTTGTAGACCTGTGTCTCAGACAAATAGTACGGGAGGAGGACTTTTATGTATAGGAGTAGATGTTAATAGTCCAGCCAATGCTTATGATAGTGCTGGCTTATCTACTTATGCAACTCTAACAAATGGTGTTGGATTGCTGGGATGTTTCGCTGAAGAAACAATGACTTTAAACCAAACGGCACGAGCAGGTGACCAAATTGCTATTTACTTTGGTACGGGTAATGGTTTGCTTGATTTAAGTTTATTATCAAATGCTTCGATTCAAGCGAAAAATTCTGGAACAAATGTGGGTTCAAGTGTGGCTTTAAACAGTCCGCTTTTGAATTTAAACTTACTAAATGGCAATACTGTTGCTGTTGCAAAGTTTCCGATAACAGGCGATACCAACCAAATTCAAGTACAGGTTGGAGGTTTAGTAAGTCTCTTGGTGAATTTAAGAATTTATGATGTTAGATTAGAATTTGCACAGCCAACTGTAACAGGTGGTTTATCACAGACAGTTTGCGCTGGAGTTCCAACAACTCTTACCGCAACACCTGCAGCAGGCACTACATTAGCATGGTATAGCTCTGAATTTTCTACAACAGCTTTAGCAGTGGGAAACACTTATACTACTCCAGCTTTAACATCAAATACAACATATTATATAGGGATAACTAGAGCGGCAGGATGCGAAGGAAATGTTCGTGTACCTGTTGTTTTAAATGTTTCTAACCCAGTTGCGCCAGCTATTAGTAATACTGGGCTTATAGTTTGTTCTACCGGAGCTACACAGCAGACTACTTTGTCGGTCGTAAATGCTGTTCCAGGAACAACTTATTCTTGGTATTCTACTTCAAGTGGAGGGACTGCATTAGCAACAGGTACGACTTATTCGCCTACTGTTCCTTTAGGAACTACTCCATTTTTTGTGGAAGGTTCCATAGGAAGCTGCATTAGTCCAACTCGTACTCAGGTTAATGTTGTTTCTACAGCTGTTCCAGCTACACCAACAGTTTTGACACAAAGTGTAACAATACAATCTGGTCAGAATGCAACTTTAAACGCAACGACTTCAGAAGTTGGGGCACAATTAAATTGGTATGAAACCGCTACTGGCGGAACAGCGGTTGCTACAAATACAGCCACTTTTACTACGCCAATTTTAACAGCGACTAAAACTTATTATGTTGAAGCACAGAGTCCAAATGGAAATTGTATTAGTGCAACTAGAGTACCTGTTACTGTAACAGTTCAGCCAGCGTCACTTATGGGTTGTCTTGAAGCTGGAAGTCAGCAGATTACTCAAAACGGTTTGTGTTTATTATGTAGTTCTGCAAATCCGAATTTTTCTGTAGATGGAAATACGGCAACTGCAACTCGATTAACTGTTCCAGTTGGATTGGTGAATGGCTATATTCAACAGACATTACAATTTAATAATCCGGGAAAAGCTGGAGATATTGTTGATGTTGAATTAGAATTGCCAGGAGGTTTAGCTGACGTACAGTTATTAAGTGCAGTAAGTCTAGCAACATATAATGGACTTACCTATAATAATGATCAAGTTGCTATTAATAATCCTCTTATTACTTTACAATTATTAAGTGGCAATAGATTTAGAGCAAGCGTTATAGCGGGAGCCAATTTTGATCGAGTAGAGATTCGACTAGGAGGTCTAGCAACAGTTTTGACAAGCGTGGATATTTATCAAGCGGCATATAGATACAAAGTCCCTACTATAACGGGAGATACAACTATTTGCAGCGGATCAAGTACGACTTTGACAGCAGCATTATCAGTAGGAGAAACTGTAAATTGGTATAGTACTGCCACAGGCGGAGCTTCATTAGCTTCTACAGCGGCATTTACAACTCCTGCTTTAACGGCGCCAACAACTTATTATCTTGAAGTTACAAGAAATGGTTGTGTGAATAGCGAAAGAAATCCAGTACAAGTATTAATTGATAATCCAGTATTGCCTACTGTTACTGCATCGCCTACAACTATTTGTAGTGGTCAGACTACGACTTTAACTGTTCAGGCACCTGTTGCCGGTACTACATATAATTGGTACGATGCTGCCACAGGCGGAACTTTACTATTTACAGGTAATTCTTTTACGACTCCTGTATTAACTGTCAATACATCTTATTTTGTAGAAGCTGCTATTGGTGCATGTGCAACGCCAACACGCACAGCAGTAAATTTGACTATAAGTCCAATACCTGCAACACCAACTTTTACATCATCTAATGTAATTATTCAGTCTGGTCAAAGTGCTACATTGACTATTGCAAATCCAGTTGCAGGAGTAAGATACAATTGGTTTGATGCGGCAACAAATGGAAATCTAGTAGCTAGTAATGTTACTTCCTTTACGACTCCAATATTAACAAGTAATCAAACTTATTATGTAGAGGCTTCTGATTTAACAACTGATTGTCCTAATACAACAAGAGGAGTGGTTACAGTTACAGTGATAGCGAGTGCTAGTACTTGTTTACAGGCTAACTCTCAGGTATCATCAAATGATGGAATATTATGTGTGTTATGTGCGCCTGTTGATCCAAATGCATCTGTTGATGGCGATATCAATACTTATTCACAATTAAGTGTTCCAATAGGTGTAGGTGCTTACCTTCAACAGCAGCTGATTTTTCCGAATCCTGGTCAGACTGGAGATATTATAGATGTTGATTTAGAAGTTCCAGGAGGACTTTTAGATATAAGTGTTTTATCTAATATTACATTAGCAACATATAATGGCGGAACATATAACAATGATAGAATTGCGATAAATAATAATTTATTGAATATTCAATTATTATCTGGAAATAAATTTAAAGCTAGTTTCACTGCAACAGCGCCATTTGATCGTATAGAAGTGCGCTTAGGAGGTACTGCAACTTTATTGAGTAATTTATATATTTATCAAGCGGCTTATAGATATCCAAATGCTACAATTACTGGAGCTGCAGCACCAATTTGTGCTGGTCAGACAGCTAATTTATCTGCAACTTCAGCGGGAGGAGAAACTTTTGTATGGTATGATGCTCCAACAGGAGGAAATATTGTAACAGTATCTCCAACAGCAGCTTTATCAACTACTACTACCTATTATTTAGAGGCAACTCGTGGAACTTGTATAAACAGCCTACGTCAAGCTGTGACAGTTAATGTTCTGCCAATACCGACTGCAGCAGATATTGTAATTACAAGTCCAGTTGAAGCGACTTGTACTGGAGAGGCGGTTTTAACACCATCTTCTGCTATTGCAGGCGTTCAATTCAAATATTACACAGATCAAAATAAAACTACAGAAATAGTAGACGGAAGTGTTATTGGCGGAGTAACATTCGCAAAAGATGCTATTACAGGTGTTCTTTCATTAAGCGGCTTAACGGCTGTTGGAGCTCCTTATAATTATTATATTTCTGCACTAAATGGTGGTACATGTGAAAACGTGAATGGAGATTTAAAACAAGTGACTGTTAATTTCCCTTCAACAACTCCTTTAACTGTTATCGCTACGCCATTGCAAGCCTGTGGGAGTGCTAACTTGGTAAATGCAATCACTAATTTTGATTCGACAGGAGCCACTACTTATACTTTTTACGATCCTTCAAATAATGTTATAACTGCTGATGCGGCTGCAAATATAACAGTAAGTGGAGTTTACTCTATAGAAGCACAAAGTGCAACAAGTACTTGTCCTTCAGCTAAACAATCTGTAACGGTAACAATTAATGCTTTACCAAGTTTGGCAGTAACTACTCCGCAAGAATCTGTTAACGTTGGAACAGATGTTCCATTAAATGCAGTTTCTACTGGAACAATTACATGGTTTGATCCGCAAGGAAATCCAATTGCTGGACCTCCATTTACAACTGGTCCATTAAATATTCCGGGAGTTTATACTTATACAGCTGTTGCAAGTGATGGAACTTGTACTGCAACTGCAACTAAGGTAATCAATGTAATAGATCTTACAAGTTGCCAAAACTTAACAGAAAGAGTTTATGCCTCTGCGCAATCTCAAGGTTCTATAATCACTGGAGGTGTTTCAAATGGGGCTAATGCAGTTGATGGAAATCCTCAGACATTCTCAACAATTACAACAGGTTTAGGACTTTTGGGAGTTGGAACAACATGGCAGAACCTAACATGGTCATCTACTATCGCAAAAGGTACCCCAGTGACTGTTAAATTAGGATCTGAATATAGTTTATTGGCTGTTGGCCAGAACTTATCAGTAGTAGGAACCATTGGAGGGACTCCTATAGGAGCAATGCAGCCTGTATCAGGGTCATTGTTAAACTTAATTTCAGGAGACAATACTTATGAATTTACTTTTGTTCCTTCAGATGCATCTGGACCACAAGATTATGATGGTATTCGTATTCAATCAGCTTCTCTTTTAAGTGTTGCCCAAAACACTAAAGTATTTGATGCTCATTATAATAAACCAGTTACATCGGTAACTTGTACTCCAGGAGATATTCAGGATATATTTTATGGAGCAACAGATATAAACCTTCCTGTGGGCGCAGCAACTGCTTTAATAGGAGTAAGTGATGCTTGGAATGTTGCTGATAATGACGTAACAACTTTTGCTACAATGTATAGTGGAGTTGGAGTTGCGGCAGCTGCAGATTTAACGGTGCAATTTAAAACACCATCTGTTCTTAGTGATACTTTAAGAATTGTGGTTTCTAAACCAGGTACTCTTTTAAGCGTGAATCTACTTACAGGGTTTTCAGTTCAGCGTTATTTAGGAAATGTAGCAGTTGGTGCTCCAATTCAAAATACTAGCACTTTATTAAGTATAAAATTATTGCCAGGAAATACATTAGCGATGGTATTGGTATCTTCTCCAACAGAAATTTATGATAGAGTTAGAATTCGTTTGGGAGGTGTTGCAGGAGTGTTAGATTTCTTAAGAGTTCATACTGTAGAAAGAACAGCTAATACGACGGTCATTGGCGCAGATCCGCAGAATAAAATTACGGTCTGTCCGGGAACGGATATTACGCTCCAAATTCCTGAAGTAGCCTGTTCAACTTATCGATGGTACGATGCACAGACAGGAGGAAACTTAGTGGCTACTGGACCTGCTTTTACGGTGCCAGATAATTTAACTGCAGGAATTTATAGATATTATGTACAGCCAGTTCGTTATGGTTGCGAGAATTACGCGAGAGGAGAAGTTACTGTTGAAGTAAAAGCTTCTGCTCCAGTAAATGCTTTGACAGATATTACTTTAAACGGAGGAACAGCAACATCAATTTGTTCTGCTTCTGGAACTGTTACTTTAGCAACAAGTTTAAGCGGAACACCAGTTTTAACAAATCCTATTTATCATTGGTATCGTTTTGATGGAACAACAAGTCAATTAATAACAGGTGAAACAACTGCACAGTTGATAGTAAACGGATTGGCTCCTGGAACTTATACTTATTTTGTTGGAGTAAGTTCAGATGAATTGTGTGAAACTGCAGCAGCAGACAGAAAACAAATTACATTCACAATTCTGCCTCCTTCAATAGTAAATGATATTTTGGTTGACGATGTGATAGTTTGTAATGGTATTCCAGCATCTTTAACTCCGTCGGCACCAACATTAACTAGTCCAGTATTCACTTGGTATTTAGATGCCAATAAAACACAGCCAATTACAAATGGGGCTGTAATAGCAGGAGTCACTTATGCTATAGATGCTGCGGGTATTTTAACCGTTACGGGGTTAACAAAAGCAGTAAGCCCTATAACATATTATGTAGCTGTTGCAAGTACTAATACCTGTGAAAATTTAGCAGGAACATTGCAAGATGCAGTAATCATTGTTAGTGATCCAAATACGCCGACAACTACAAATAGCACTCAGAATTTCTGTTTATCTGCTGCGCCAACAGTTGCTAATATTCAGGTAAACGAGAACAATGTTATTTGGTATGATGCGGCTACGGGAGGAAATGTAATTGCTTCGACCACTCCGCTAATAACAAGAATTTATTATGGAGCAGCTACTGATGCTGTTACAGGTTGTGAAAGTTCAGTAAGATTGGCAGTTACAGTAAATGTAAATGATCCAGGAACTCCAACTTTGGTAACAGCGGGAACGCAAAACTTCTGTTTGGCAAATGCGCCGACATTTGCAAGCATTCAGACAAATGAAACCAACATAGTTTGGTATACAGCCATAACAGGCGGAACGCTGATTCCATCTACTACAGCTCTTACAACAGGACAATATTTTGCGGCAATCTCAGATCCGGCAACAGGCTGCGAGAGCGCTTCAAGATTAACAGTTGATGTAATTGTAAGTGATCCGGGAACACCTACATTGGTGACTGCAGGAACACAAAATTTCTGTAAAGAAGATCTTCCGACATTTGCAAGCATTCAGACGAATGAAACCAACATAGTTTGGTATACTGCTCTGACAGGCGGAACAGCTATTCCATCAGCTACAGCTTTAACAAGCGGCACATACTTTGCGGCAATCTCAGATCCGGCAACAGGCTGCGAAAGCGCTGTAAGACTGGCGGTTGATGTGATTGTGAGCGATCCGGGAACACCAACATTGGTGACCGCAGGAACACAAAATTTCTGTAAAGAAGATCTTCCGACATTTGCAAGCATTCAGACAAACGAAACCAACATAGTTTGGTATACAGCTGTAACAGGTGGAACAGCGATTCCATCAGCTACAGCTTTAACAAGCGGCACATACTATGCGGCAATCTCAGATCCGGCAACAGGCTGCGAGAGCGCTGTAAGACTGGCGGTTGACGTGATTGTAAGCGATCCTGGAACACCTACATTGGTGACTGCAGGAACACAGAACTTCTGTCAGGCAAATGCGCCGACATTTG
>NZ_JUIV01000029.1 GCF_004151235.1 Flavobacterium anhuiense | reverse complement strand
GAAGTCCCTGTTCTCCTTGAAGACCTTGCTCACCTTGAAGACCTTGAGTCCCACGTAAGTTTTCTAGCTGCGCATCGGTAAAATCTTCATATCTGAAATCACGTCCATTCGTCCCATCTATACCATTTGCACCATTAGTTCCTGGGTCTCCCTTAAGAGCTAACAGTTGTTCTGGCGTGAAATCTTCATATTTGAAATCGCGTCCATTAGCGCCATTGGCACCTAATATCTTTCCTAAATCTTTTGTAGAACCGTCTGAGTACGTAATAATAAGATTTCCTGAACCATTAACAGCCGTTCCCGAAATGCCTACTCCATTATCTCCTCTGTCTCCTTTATCCCCTTTTACTTTTCCCGCTTCTTTTGTTATACCATCTGAATACGTTATGATAAGATTTCCAGAACCATCAATAGCTGTTCCAGTAATACTTTTTCCGTCATTACCATTTTTACCTGGCAAACCTTGAGGTCCCTGATCTCCTTTTACTTTTCCAGCGTCTATACTAGTTCCATCAGAAAAGTTAATAATAAGATTACCTGTTGGGTTAACTATTGTATTAGAAATAGTTTTACCTCCAGCACCAATTTCATCAGAAAGCGCAATCCTATGCCATCTATCAATATACCAATAGTAATAACCTGGTTTCACATCTGCAATTGTCGCAGTGTTAAAGACTAGAAGACTGTTTACATTTTTTCCATCCTTAATGGTAGTACGATCTGTAGTGCTAGTTAATTTTATTTGAGGAATCAAAACACCTCTGTTATTTGCATATACCTCTAACTGTGCAGAAGGATTTGGCTCTACTTTTCCTATTACTACTTGGGAGTAGGCAGAATAACCACCTAACACAAATAGTAAAGGAAGTAATTTATTTTTCATAACATTTAAATTATCAATTTGATTTTTGCTTTTTCAAAATGAAGTATCTCTTTAAATTTTCAATCCGTTAACTAAACAATCAATTGGAAATCAAAACAAAAACGAACTAAAACATACTTAATTTGAGGATACAAAGTTCCGTCGAAAGTATTTTTACAAATACCACTAGAAGTTTTAAAAATTATAAATTAGGGTATTCTTGTAGCTGAAGCTTAAATTTATAAGTAATTATTTTCTTTTTTTTAAAATAAAAAAAGTGAGAGGATCTGAAATTCCCACACTTATGTAAAAAAATCAAAATATCAAAAACCAAAAATATTCAGATTCCCAAAAAATTACTAATTTTTAAAATTGGTATAGAGAAATACGATTACCGTTAAAAATTAAAAAAATGCTATAACAAGACACTTCTTAAATAAAAAAGACAGCTAATTTTTTAAAGCTGTCTTTTTCCATTACTATACTAAAAAATTAACTTTCTATTGAATATCTAATTAAAGATAGGCTTTCAATTTTATTTCCGTGCTGTCATATTCGAGCATATAACAATAAGTTCCTGTTGGAAGCTTATTCCTTATACTCAACTGTCACGCATCCATCTGAAAAGCCCTGAAGAGGATTCGTAACATTATCATAGCCGTTCTTCTAGTAGAATATCAACCCGTATCTGTCATAAACATGTACTACTCACCATAACAATACCGCTGTTCTGACAGCCAGTAATACGTCTGAAACAGTTTGCGAAAAAACCTAATTACTAATAAAAGGCAGTATTAGCAATGTAAAAAAATAAAGATCACCTCTAAAATGACAATTGTTCATTTCAATTTTCTTAAAATAATACGACATAGGATTTGCATAATTTTTTCCGAGGGGCAAAAGTATTATTAGACGAAATAATTATTTTTCCACTAAAAACCTAAAAAAATAACAGAATAAAGAGGTGAAAGACAAAAAATACCTGTAATAAAATTTTATTGCAGGTATTTTTTCGTTTAGGATTTTAGAAAAAATTTAATCTCTATTTTATTTCTTTTCTAAGTTTTTCTAATAAAGGTTCTTTTGTTTTTCTAATTTGATCAACAAAAATCTCTGCTATTTCTGTCGCTCCTTTCAATGACAAATGTGTATTATCTGCTTTTTCCTTATTATAAAATTGATTTTCGCCAGCTTTATAATGTAAATGTAATAGCTTAGACTTTTCAGGACCATAAGATTGTTCTAATAATTCTGTATAGTACTCCATGTCAATAAATGGAACTTTATACTCTTGTGCAACCAAACGTGTTTCCAGAGGATAATCACCATGTGTAGGCACTAAAACTCCCTTTTCATTGAAATTTCGTCTAGCGATAGATGTTAATAATACAGGAATTGCTCCTTTTTCTCTGCTTTCTTTTACAAAACGAATCAGATTGTATCTGTAAGCCGTATGCGGATTTGTATAACGTGCAGAGTCTTCTATTTTCTGATCGTTATGACCGAATTCTATAAAGACATAATCTCCTTTTTTCAATTTGCTGTAAATAGAATCCCAGCGTTTTTCGTTGATGAAGCTTCTAGTGCTTCGTCCGTTTACTGCTTTGTTGATTACGGTTACATTTTCGTTGAAAAAAGGTTGCAATACCTGCGCCCAGCCGTGTTCTGGATTTTTTTCTGGGTCTTTTTTATTGGCCATTGTGGAGTCGCCAATGCAGTATAGGGTTGTTTTTTGTGCAAAACAAACTGTGCTGATGAGGAATGTTAGGATGATGTATTTTTTCATTTTCTTTTATTTTTGTTTTACTGCTAAGTGTTTTTTTAGTGCTGCGTGTTTTTTTTAACCGCAAAGTGCGCAAAGGAAGCGCAAAGTTCGCAAAGATTTAGTTTTAAGAAGACAAAGCTTTGCGCCCTTTATATAAGGAATATAAAGAAAAAACTTAGCGAACTTTGCGTAAATCTTAGCGCACTTTGCGGTTAAAAAAACTTTGCAGTAAAAATTTAATGTTTGGAAACTGCCGTTGGCACTGTCGCTCGTTTGCCTATAAAAACATCCGTCATCAAGACATTTTCTGCATTTTCGTTCGACAAGGCATTTTTAGCTTCTTTTATTTCTATGTTTTTTAATGAAATATTCTTGATTTTTTTATCTGTGAATCCTTGAATTACAATTCCCGATTCTGATGCTTTGTTACAGGTAATATTCGAGAAATATACATTTGATATATCCGATTGATAGCCTTTTCCTTCTCCGTGATAATTTGCTGTGATGTACAGGCAATCTTCTACTTGATCTAATTGAATGTTTTTAACAAATATATTTTTGATATATCCGCCGCGATCGGCATTGGTTTTTAAATAAATGCCTCTTTTTAAATATCCTGCTGTTTTGCAGTTTTCTACAAATACATTCTGAACTCCAGCCGACATTTCGCTGCCGATTACGACTCCGTGCAGTCCTTTAAAATTACAATTTCTAATGATAATATTTTGGCTTGGCGTGGCTGTGTTGGCTCTTCCTTCGTGGTCTCTTCCTGCTTTTATGGCAACATTGTCGTCTCCGTTGTCAAAAGTTACATTTTCTATTAAAACGTCTTTTGCATATTCTGGATCGATTCCGTCGTTGTTATGATTTAGTGATTTATAGCTTATGCCGCGAATGGTTATGCCTTCTGATTTCAGAAGGTGCAGACACCAGAATGGCGAATTTTCGATTCTGATATTTTCGACTAAAATGTTTTTGCAGTTTAAAAACTGAATCATCTGGGGTCTTAAAAAGTAGCCTTCTCCAAATTTTCTTTCGCTTAATGGAGTATTATTATGATTCATGTCACGGCTACGGTTTTTGCCTTCGTTTTCTTTTGCTTTAAAAGTTTTCCACGTCTTTCCTCCTTCTCCATCAATTGTTCCTTCGCCAGAAATGGCAATATTATTGCAGTTGTTGGCATAAATAAGCGGACTGTAATTATACAGCATCGTTCCTTCCCAACTTGTTAAAACCATTGGCAAATAGTCTTTTGGATTGTCACTGAACTTTATTTTTGCACCTTTTTCTAGTTTCAAATTGACATTGCTTACAAAATGAATTGGTCCGTTTATTTTATACGTTCCTTTTGGAACAATAATAGTTCCGCCATTGTTCTTTTTACACAATGCCATCGCTTTATCAAAAGCCTTTTTATTGTCTGAAACAGAATCTCCTTTTGCTCCTAATTTCGTCACATTGATTTGAAAAGAAGGAATTTCTGGAAGCTTTATCCTGTTTACAATAGAATCGACTTTTGCTGACGGAAAATCTGCGTTTTGTGCAAAACATGCGCTGGTGATGAGTATTAAGAGAAGATATTTTAAATTCATTTTTTAAATATTATTTTTTTTTGTTTCACGCAGATTTTGCTGATTTTAGCCGATCTGCGCAGATTTATTTTTTCTTTTTTTATACCGCAAAGTGCGCTATGATTTACGCAGAGGTCGCTAAGTTTTTTTCTTTATTTACTTTGTCAAAGGGCACAGAGCTTTGTCGATTCTCTTTGTGTAGACGCACTGCGGTGCGTCTCTACGGAAAACCTTTGAACCTTTGTCTCCTTTACAAAAACTTCGTGTTCTTTGCGTATTCTTTGTGTGCTTTGCGTTAAAAAATTAACCGCAAAATATTGCAGTTTGTCCTGTAAACTGAGACTGCGACTGAATACTAAAAATACCATGTTCCAGCCTTATCCTTAAGAATGTTCTCAATAGAATATTGTGCCGCTTCTTTCTTTGAAAGCTGATGTGACCATTTTACTCTTTTTGACGGCTGAAATCCTTCGCCTGTGCAATTGTATTCGGCATAAAAGGCGTTTTTTTCTGCTTCAGGTTTCGACCAGTTTTCCCAGCCCTCTGGTTTAATTTGTGCGCCCATTTCGCAATTAATAAAAACCGTTTTGGCATAAATACGCCATGGTCTTCCTAAATAAACGTCTTTTGCTTCTGGATTTGCTGTGAGTTTACAATTCTTAAAAACGAATCCAAACGGCGTTCCTTTTGGAGTTGAAGCAGCTGTGATATACGAACTTTTGATGCTGTGAATAGTGCAGTTTTCAAACAAAACTGTTGCGCCTCCAAAAATAAAATCGGTTGTGCCTTCGATATAACAGTCTTTAAAATATTGTTTGGCCTCTTTTCCTGATAAGTATAAAGTGTCTTGATTACCTAAAAGATTACAGTTTGTTATTTTGGCGCGATTTGCCGTAACCGACAATGCTATAGCCTGTCCGCGTTCTCCTGAGGTATTTTTAATGGTTAGGTTTGATGCCGAAAAATCGTCTCCTTCAACCAAAAGTGTGTACGTATAAAAGGTGCTGTTTCTTCCCAGTGCAATTTTCGAAAAATTATCATCAAAGGTAATGATGGTGTTTTCTTTGCTTTCGCCTTGCAAAACAACGTTGGTATTCCATTCTGGGATTCGGACTTTCTCGTTATACGTTCCGTTTTTTACAAAGATTGTCACTTTTTCATACGGAAAAGCTGGCGTTGCATAAACCGCATCCTGAATTTTGGTATAATCTCCAGATCCGTCTTGCGCTACGGTAATATAGTTTACATTTTTCTTTTCTGAAGCGCCTACTTTGGTGCCATTTTTAACTGCCCAATCTGGAAATTTTTTCAATGCCTCTTGCGGTGCGTCTGAATACCAAGAATAGCCATTTCTTCTTTCTGATCCTATTTGATCCAATGATTTTTTCTTGATTCCGTCGCGGTCACAAAAGAAAGGTTCATTAGTTTCCAAATCCATAAATCTTGCCCAGATCGGTTTTGCATTTACGGTTGGAATCATTTTTTTGTCTACAATTTTTCCAGCGTCATTTAAGACTCTTTTTTCTTCTAAATTGGTGATTTTTGTTTTTTCGAACCACTCCACAGCACTTTTTACGGCTGTTACAATTTCTCTTGAAGGCTTGTGAATCGACATTAAAAGCAATACTATTTTTGCCGATTCGTAACCGCTTAACGAAGCCAACTCAAAAGCTCTAGCATTTGCGAGAGCCAATGTAACTTCGTCATGCTGTGCGCACCATGCCGTTAAAACTCCGTTTTGTTTGTATTGTGTTTTTAAGATGCAATCGATTCCTTTATCAAAAGCTTTTCTGCATTTTTCTACAACTTCTTTTGATGGTTTAATACTGTAATAATCCGATTCGTCTGCTACGGCTTTTATGACATTCATAATATTAACCATAGAATCGTCATTATAAGTAATGTGCGTATAATAGCCTTTTTTTAACGGATAAAACTGTGGCCAGCCTCCATTTGCATATTGCGCTTCAAGCAGATAATTTAAGCCTTTTAAGAAAGATTCTCTGTAACGTTCGTCTTTTACCTGCGAGTACATTCTAGACATAAAAAGCATTTCCTGACAAGTTGCTCCGTTGTCTGTTGTCGTTTCTACGGCCGTTTTTTTGAGTACAATTAAATCCTTTTTCTGCTTTTCGGTCAGTTCATCCTGCATTTGAATATTCTTTGGCCAGCCTCCAATGTCTCTTTGGTAGAGCAATACATTTTCGGCTATTTTTTTGGCTTCCGCCGAAGCAAACCAAGCGGCATCACTCTTACGAATAATGTCAGGCCATCTTTTGTAAGTGGTTTGAGCATGAATTCCAATGCTTAAAAATAGAATAAGCATTAAAGCTGTTTTTTTTAATTGCATCTTTTAATCGTTTTTTAATGCTTTGTTGTAAGGAACTATTTTATCTTCTAAAAAGTGAAAAATTAAGTTCATTTTCAATTTAATTATAAGAAAAATCATTTAAATATACATTTAAGAAATCTTTTTCTTATGAAATGTGTTTTGATATTGCTTTTTAATTTTCGTTCAGCAGAATCAAATCATGAAAGCCGTTTTTTTGAAAAAAAATAAAAAATTCACCTTTTTCTTCCTTTTTTGCACTTTTTTTATTTTGTGATTCGAAACCAATCTATTTCAACATTTCCAGAATCATTTTTTATTTCTTCGCCTAAAGCAAAAAGTCCGACTTTGGCGCCAATCCATTTTCCTTCTCTAGATTTGAAATCATTTCCGATAGACTGATAATTTTTATCGTCTAGGCTGTAAAAGAAACTGCACATTCCGTCTTTCTTAATTTGAACTCTTAGATAAATCGTATTGTTTTCTATAAAAATTGGTTTTGTTCCTGTTTCTGAAACCGTTTTGTCAAAAGTTCCCGTTTTCTGATTCAAGTATAGTTTTCCATCAACATTTTTAAAACACAGAAAACTGTAATCTAATCCCATTACAATCAAACCTGTTGATTCGCCTTTAAGTCTAGAATTAAAAGTCAGTTTTGCTGTAGCGGTAAATTCTTCTGCTGGAAATTTTTGCAATAATAAATTTGGCGCATTAAAAATGTTTGAAGTTGTCGTGTTGCAAAACAGATTCAGATATCCTAAACTTGTCGGAAATCCGAAATTGGTTTGTTTGTTGGCCTGCCATTGCCATTGCAATCCCAGTTTAGGTTCGTTAAATTCATCTGAAGTTGCCGGAACTTCTATCTGATATTTTTTGCCAACATTTGGCTTTCTATAAGTGGTTACGGGTTCACCAATTCCGTTTTTATCAAAATCTTCTCCCATAACTGGCCAGTCGTTTACCCACTTCATTGGCTGTAGATGCACAATTCGTCCGTAAGCGCCTTTATCTTGAAAATGGAAAAACCAGTCTTCTCCTGTCTGTGTCGTAACCCAAGCACCTTGATGCGGACCATTTATTGCGGTCGAACCTTGTTCTAGAACTTTCCTTTTTTCATAAGGTCCGAAAACATTTTTCGATCTTAAAACTGTCTGCCATCCTGTTGGAACGCCACCTGCGGGAGCAAAAATGTAATAATATCCATTTCGCTTGTAAAATTTTGGGCCTTCAATAGTTTCTTCGCCTTTATGTCCGTCAATCACCATTACTTCGTCATTATTCACAACGGTTCCTTCTGGATTCATGGTGCAAACCACTAACAAACTTTTAATTTGCGCTCGGCTTCCTGCAAAGGCATGAGTCAGATACGCTTTTCCGTCTGTATCCCAAAGCGGACTAGGATCGATCAATCCTTTTCCTGCTTTAACCAAAAGCGGTTCAGACCAAGGCCCTTCTGCTTTTTTGGCTTTTATCATATAGATTCCGAAATCGGGATCTGGGTAATAAATGTAAAATTCATTTTTATGAAAGGTAATGCTTGGCGCCCAAACTCCGTTTCCGTGCTGTACGCTATCGTACGTTTCAAACGGTGGCTGTTTTACCAAAGCATGCCCAATAATTTTCCAATTTACCAAGTCTTTTGAATGTAAAATTGGCAAGCCCGGAATACAGTTAAAAGATGAAGCTGTCATATAATAATCATCGCCTACGCGAACAACATCCGGATCTGAATAATCAGCATGAATAACAGGATTGGTGTAGGTTCCGTCTCCGTTATCTGGCGTCCAGACTTGTGCTGTATTCTTTTGAAAAGGAATAATGCAGAAAAGGAATAGGATGATTTTTATGTTTTTCATTTTTAACTATACTTTTTTTATTTAAAGCCGACAGGTTCTAAAAACCTGTCGGGTTCTAAATTTGCTTTTCTTTGAGGAGTTACTTTGCGATGCTTCGACTCCGTTCAGCAAGGCAAGGCATTGCAATTGATAATTAACAATTGACAATTATCAATTATCAATTATCAATTTTCAATTATCTGTTCAACTCAATAGCAGCCAAAATAAAAGGCCCTGTTGCTTTAGGATCGTTGTCTTTTTTTCTTTCGTTTACGTAATATTCGTAAGAACCGTCACGGTAAGGATTTCCTCCTAAACCTGCCACTTGACAGCAGTTGGTTAAAGTGATTCCGCCGTCTTCGTCTACTTTTTTGATTAAAACTGTCGTTAATCCGTCAAAAGCTTTGTTGGCTGCTTTTTTAAATTTAGCTGGCAAATAGCCTTTGTTTACTCCTTTTGCATATGCGTAAGCAAACATAGCCGAACCAGAAGCTTCTAAATAGTTATCTTTTTGACCACCTTTGTCTGTAACCTGATACCACAAACCTGATTTGCTATCTTGAAATTTAAGAATCGCTTCAGAAGCATTGTTTAAATATTTGATCAAGTCTTTTCTTTTTGGATGGTCTTTTGGCATATAATCTAAAACATCAACCAAAGCCATTACGTACCAGCCTAAAGATCTAGACCAAAAATTTGGAGAGTTTCCTGTTTCTTTATTTGCCCAAGGCATTTGTTTGCTTTCATCCCAACCGTGGTACAATAATCCCGTTTTTGGATCTGTAGCTTTAAGCTGAATTACTTCAAATTGTTTTGCGATATCGTCAAAGCTTTTCCCATTTTCAAAATTGGCTGTGTATTCTGCATAGAATGGCTCTCCCATATACAAACCATCTAACCACATTTGGTATGGATAGATTTGTTTGTGCCAGAATCCGCCGCTTTGAGTTCTTGGCTGTTCTGCAAGCTGTTTGCGAATTAGCTGTAATGCTTTTAAATATTTTTCATCTTTTGAAGTTTCATATACATCAAAAAGAAGACGTCCTGGCAATACTAAATCAATATTGTATTTATCAAACTCATACGTAGTAATGCTTCCGTCTGTTTGCACAAACTGATCCACATAACTTCTTACGTAATTTTTGTATCTCGCATCAGGATTTTTCTTGTACAATTCTTCTATTGAATGCAGCACTAAAGCATGAACGTAATCCCATTTTGGCTTTTTAGCATCGTCAATCATATACGATTCTGGATGGCGTTTCATCAAGGTCAAAGCCATTTTATCAGACCATTTCGCATTTTTTCCAATCACGATATCTTTTGCAGGTTCCTGTGAGGTTACTTTACAACTCGTAATAGTCATAACAAAGACCATCAGAGCCGACATGAAGTAATTGTGCTTTCTACTATTTTTCATTTCAACATATATTTAAATTCAACTATTTTTCTAATTCAATCGATGCTAATAAAAATGCTCCTAGGCCAATTGCACCATTTTCTTTTGTTTTGGAAGACAGATAATAATTGTTTGTTCCGTCACGGAATGGTTTTCCGCCCAAACCTACATTTGATGAAACATTCAAGACATTGACTTCTCCTTTTTTATCTACTTTCACAAATTCTTTTACAAAACTGCCAAATGATTTTTTAGCAGTTGTTTTATAGCTTGACGCCAAATAGCCTTTATTTGCTCCTTTTGCAAAAGCATAAATAATCATTCCAGAAGCTGATGGTTCTACATAATTCCCGTACAATTCTGGTTTATCAGCAACTTGATACCATAACCCATTTTCACTTTTAAACTGATTCACATTTTTTGAAATCTCATTCAAGTACCCTACCAAAACTTTATATTTTGGATGCGATTTTGGGAAATAATCTAACGTTTCAACCAACGCTACCATGTACCAGCCAATTCCTCTTCCCCAAATAGTTGGCGAAGTTCCTGTCTGTTTATCTGCCCAAGCGATCTCTTTACTTTCATCCCAAGCTTGATAAACCAATCCTGTTTTTGGATCTACAATATGTTTTTGAACCAATTCAAACTGTTTGGCGATATCGTCTAAGCTTTTTCCTTTTTCGTACTTAACGGTAAACTGCGCATAAAAAGGTTCTGCCATATACAAACCGTCAATCCACATTTGGTTTGGATAAATCTGTTTGTGCCAGAATCCTCCGCTTGCTGTTCTCGGTTGGCTTTCCAACTGATTTCTCAGTTTTCCGATAATCTGCAGATAGCGCGAATCTTTTGTAACATCATATAAATTAAACAGCAGTTTCCCTGGATTCAAACAATCGATATTGTATTCTTTAACATCATATTTTTTAATGTTTCCTGTACTGTCAATCATTCCATCAACATACTCTTGAATATAATTCAGGTATTTTTTATTGTTGGTCTTCTGATATAATTTTTCAAAACCAGACAATACAAAACCCATTTTATAATCCCATTTTGGTTTATCATTTCCGTCTAGCTGCCATGCATTCGGATACTTGTTTAAAATAGAAAGTGCTGTTCGTTCTGACCATTTTAAATCGTACGGAATTACATTGTCTGATGCCTCAGTCTGATTTTGTGCCATTGCAAAAACATTGAAAAGCAGAAATAATAGTAGAACTGTTTTTTTATACATCATATTTATTTTTTTAGCCACAGATTAATGGATTATTTGGATTATTCTTTGGCTGTTTTTTTTTTTAAACACATAGACTCATAGTTTAGAAAACTTAATAAAAGGTGTTTCACTTACAATAAAAAACATAGTATGCTTTATGTAAGAAGCGAGCTTCTTTTGATACTTTTTTAAAATACAATAAATTCTATGTTTCTATGTGTTAAAATTATTCTCACGCAGATTTAGCAGATCCAGCAGATTTTTTTAATCTCTTTAATCCTGTAATCTGTGGCAAAAAACAATTTTACATTTTGCTTTTTTTATTTAGCACTTCTAATTGTTTATCTAAATATTGAGCAAATTCTTCTTTTGTTTTGATTCCGTTTACCTCTTGTTCCCAAGCACCTAGAAGGTAAAAAGTCACCGCTTTTGTAGTTGGTTTAAAAACCAAAAGATAATCCAAGTCTGTATCTGCTATGTTTTCGATAGTACTAATTTCATAAAAAATTGCCATTCCTAATTTATCTGGAACTAAAGATTGTTCTCCGTAAGTTGCGAGATACGCCCATTTTTTATTTTTGCTTTCTTTCTTAAGCAATTCGGCCGTTTTTTGTTTTACGATTCCAGTACAAATTCCTTTGATTGCTTGTGATGCTTTAATGGTATGCTGCGTATATAATTGATCTGGTTTAATAGTCAATTCTGAAACAAAATCGATTTTGTCTGAAGCTGTTTTCCATCCATAGTAATTTATTTTTACTGTAGATTCGTTCGACTTATTGGCCACTGTCGCAATGGTTGAATCTACTTCACGGAAGTGCAATTTTTCATTGTTTAAATAACGGTCAATAGAACCAATTCCGATTCCTTTTCCTGCTTTTAAAATATCTGCTCCCCAATCGCTCATATTGTGATAAGAATCGAAACCATCTTGACCAACAATTGGAAGAATATTTTCTGATGTCTTTTTTCCGAAGATATCAATAGCATTTCTCCAATCTAAATACAAACGGTATCCAATTCTGTTGTTTTCCCAGCCTGGCCCTTCATAACGAATGTCAAAAGAATGGTCAGTATGCTCTGGAGCCAACTTTAATCGGTCCACATTTTTAAACACCGTACCGTCTTTGTACTTTCTTCCTTCCCATTTTCCATCTGTTTTTGCAGATATTTCGGCATACGTTTTATTGGTTTTGATATCATATTTCTGCGCATTTATGGCTGTTAACCCCGCGAAAAATAAAACTGCTGTGGTAATTTTTGCTTTCATTTGTATTCTAAATTATTTAAAAATTTTATCTAAAAATCGTACGCTGTACGAGATTGTCTGTGTAAACCAAGGGTCATAAAACCAAAATGAATGTGGCGAATCTGGAATGGTCTGCACTTCATTATAGATTTTATATTGGTTCAAAATCTGAATCATATTGTCTCTTCCTGCATGAAATCTCGGAATGCTGCTGCAGATATATAATATCGGCGGCGTATTTTTGTCCGTATGGCTCAGTGCTGAAGCATTTTTCCAATTTTCAGGAATCTCATCCGATTTTCCTCCCAACCAAAATGCTGCCATATCTCCCTCTGACGATTCTGGATGTTTGAATGCCAAAACACCGTCTACATCAATTATCGCATGAACTTTTGAAGATGAACGGCTTTTAAAATTTTTATCTTCAAAAAGCGAATTCGTATTTGTTGTACCAATCAAAGCTGCCATTTGCCCTCCCGAAGAACAGCCTAAAACCGCAATTTTGTTTGGATCTACATTAAATTTCGCCGCATTGTCTTTGATAAATTTTATAGCATTCTTTACATCAATAACTCCTGTCGGGTATTTTGCTTCTAGTGATAATCGGTATTCGATAGCAAAACAAGAATAGCCCTTTGCTGCAATTGCTGCACCTAAAAACTGCATCTGATTTTTATTCCCCGATCTCCATCCTCCGCCATGAATCATAATTACGGCAGGATTTTTTTTCTTTTTGGTATTAACAAAAGCATCAAAATGCAGAACGCGATCTTGTTCTTGATTGTAAACCAAATCGAATGTTTCTTCAACGTCTGGGTTTATCTTTATTTCTGGAATCGTGATAAACGGATATTTCTTAATTAATTTAGCATAAGTGCTTTTAATGGTATATGACGTGTCGACCTTGTACTGCTGGCTTTGCATTACAATTACATTAAAAAACAACACTAAGATTAATTTAAACTTTCGCATTTCTACTCTTTACTTTTTAGTTAAGAAAGGAGTTCGACCTATAGTCAAACTCCCTTTTAACTACTTCAAAAAACATAGTTCTCAAAAAACTAACAAATTACTAATAACCAGGATTTTGAGGAAAATCTTTATTTTGGTTTAAATCTAAAGCAGATTGTGGTATTGGTCTTAAAATTTTAAGCTTGCCGTCAACACCAACAAAATTTGCTTCTTTAATTTTATAATTATAAGCTGAAGCTCTTGCAACCAAAGTTCCTGTACGTTTTAAGTCGAACCAGCGTTTGTACTCTCCTAATAACTCTCTTCCTCTTTCGTCTAAGATATAATCGATATTAAATTGAGCTAAAGTGGCATTGGCAACTCCTGCTCTTCTTCTTACTTCATTTAGACGAGCTAATCCTGTTCCTGGATTTCCTGCTTTTAAATACGCTTCTGCCGCAATTAAATACGTTTCTCCAAGTCTTGAAACAATAATATCTCTTGTGCTTACAGGTCCTGTACTTGAAGGCGTAGTCGGATTTGCATCATCAAATTTCTTAACTGGAATTGTGTAACAGTCTAAGTTTTTAATTAACGTATGCGCAGCAGAATATTCTCCCCAAGGATGATATACAAATGTAGAAGCTAGTCTAGAAGCGTTTGCTGTCATCCATGCTGTTTTATCTGCAGGTGTAAACCATTTTGGCTCATAAAAATGTCTCACTTTTAATGTAGCCGGATTTGAACTTCTGTAGTACGGATAATACAAAATAGTCTTTGTAGATCCGTTTACTGTTTCGGGTCCTTCTACAATTTCAGTCATAAAAGTAGCATTCCATCTTGCATCGCCTTTTTCGTATAAACCTAAAGCATAATCTGTAGGACACAAATTGTAGCTTCTTAATGGCGCTCCCGTTTCTGCTCCTCCTAAATATGAACTGAAATAATAAAACTGACTGTTACCCAATTTTGTAGGATCTGTACTTGTTGAAGCTTTATCATACTGTACTGAAAAAATAGTTTCAGCATTCAAATCGTTGTCACCAGTCGCTGTTGTAACAAATAATTGATTGAAAGGAATATTTAAGGCTTGTCCCGCAATTGCAGCATCTGCATAAGAGGCAGCTTTTGAAAAATCATCTGCTTTACCAAAAGTTTCGTATCCTCTTGTTAAGTACACTTTTGCCAATAAATCGTTTACCGCTCTTTTGTTTACTTTTCCAGATGTACTGTAAGCAGCAGTTCCAACATTGGCTAAAGCAAAATCCAAATCTGTTATAATTTGTGTGTACACTTCTTCTGCACTATTTCTTGTAAAAGATAAAACTGGTGTTGTAATATTCTCGCTTACAATTGGCACACCTCCATAGGTCTGAACTAATAAGAAATAAGCTTGAGCTCTTAAAAATCTAGCTTCTCCCAATAGCATATTCAAATTGGCAGTTTGTTCTGTTACACTTGAATAATAAATTGCTTTATTCACAGATTGAATTAACTGATAACAAGGTCTGTACAAATCGGCAACATTGTCTGAAGATGGAATTAGAAGCGTATACTGACTTAGACCTGCAGGCTCTGGAGTTCTTCCTTCGGCGTACATGTCTGTTCCTGCCTCAAAAAGCCACGGATTTCCGCCATAAATGCTTTTAAGCCAAGCATAATTTGTGTTTATTAATAATTGAAAACCAGCAGCTGTTTTATAAGTTCCGTCAGCTGGAACATTTGATAAACTTTCCTCTTCTATATAATTACTGCAAGAACTTAAAGTTCCCACAATGATTCCTAATAATATGATGAATTTTTTCATTTGATATCTTTATTAAAATTTAACACTTAATCCCAATTGCGTAGTCACTGATGCTGGACGGTTTACTCCAAAAGCAGCGCCAGCCCATTCAGGATCATATCCATCAAAATCTGTAAATACAAATGGGTCTAAAACATTCACATAAATTCTCAGATTACTGATTTTAAGCCTTTTCAACAATTCAGAATCCAATGTGTATCCTAAAGATATATTTTTAATTTTCACGTAAGAAACGTCTCTGTAGTACCCAAATAAAGAAGTCCAATAAGCTCCTGCTCCAGTAGCAACAGGGCCTGGTCTTGGGTGTTCATTATTTGCATTAGCTGCGATTCCTGTTCCGTTTGTTGGAATAAAATAATCCATTGCCAATTTCTGGCGTCCACGGTCGCTCACATCAGCAAAATTTTGGTGGAAAGTACTCAAAACCGTTTGCCCTTGGCTTGTTAAAACTGAAAAATTCAAATCAAAATTACCAACAGTCAATTTAGAATATAAACTTCCCTGCCAGTCTGGATTCGCGTTTCCGATTACAGTTCTATCATCTTGGTTGAATTTGCCATCATTATTCAAATCTTTTGGTCTTGCTTGTCCAGGAGCCATTCCGTACAATGCTGCCTGCGCCGCTTCGCTTTCCTGCCAAACTCCATCATAAACGTAATTATAGTTTGGATTCAATTCAGATCCTAAGATTAATTTATTACCAATATCACTTACTTGATCCTGATTGTAAATTGACTCTAATTTGTTTACGTTTTTAGTAAATGTGAAAGTAGTTTCCCAATTTACATTTTTGCTTTTGATATTTTTTGTAGTTAACAAAACCTCTACTCCTTTATTGCTAACAGATCCAACATTAGCAAATGTGTTTTTATAACCTGTTTCAAGAGGCAATTCTTGTTTATAAATTAATTTATCTGAAAGTCTATCATAAACGTCTACGCTACCTGTAATTCTGTTGTTTAAGAATCCGTAATCAAGACCAAAGTTTAACTCTCGTGTTTTTTCCCAAGTTAAGTTTTGATTCGCTAAATTTTCAGACTGCCAGCCCGAAACCACATTGGCTCCGTTTGCATAAAAAGTCTGCTGATTTAATAAAGCCTGAGAAGTATAAGGCGCAACGTTGTCATTTCCTGTATAACCTAAACTCGCACGAAGTTTTAAATCTGAAACAACGGAACTGTTTGCTAAGAAAGATTCTTTGCTGATTTTCCATCCTAAAGCTACAGAAGGGAAACTCTGCCATTTATTGCCTTCAGATAGAACAGAAGAACCATCCCATCTTGTAGAAGCTGTCAATAAATATTTGTCTTTAAAAGCATAATTTAAACGAACTGCATAAGAACTTAAAGTATTCTTTTGATAACCTGAACTTATGTTATAACTCGTCTGAACTCCAGATCCCATATTATTTGATCCAACATCAAAAGGCTGATTGTTTGAATATAAATAAGACGTTTCATCAACATTTGAGTACAAACTCTGCAATAATAAAACACTAAAATCATGCACTTCTTTAAAGGTGTGTTTCAAATCGATTTGGTTATCCCAAGTATAATTAAAGTTGTTGAAATTTTTAATTGATGCCGAGTTTTTACCATTTAAGGTTACACCTGCATTGGTTTGCGCTTTATAAGAAGCACTGGTAACAGTATTTTCGATACCGGCTGCAAATGTTGTTTTGAACGAAAGCCATTTTAAAGGCTGATATTGGAAGAAAACGTTTCCAACTGTTTGCCATGTTTTTTCTGTCTGAGAAGAATTGGCAATTTCCATTAAAGGGTTTACGGTACTTGTTTTATTAATTGCCCATGAACCGTCAGGATAAGTTAATTTCCCTGGAAGGAAAAATAGCGTTCCCACTTTTTCGTTTCCTTGTGCATCAACAGCCCAAGGCGACATTAGCGGACTTAATCTGAAAGCATCCTGCATTGCTAAATCACTGCCTAATTGTGTATCAAGACGTGCTACCGTAATGTTGGCTCCCGTTGTAAATTTATCATTGATTTTGTGGTTCAATCCTAACTTAAAAGAATATTTATCTGTCGAATCATTTTCGATAAGCCCTTCATCGCTTTGAACGCCAAATCCTAAGTTATAGCTCAAACCAGAATCTGAACGTCCTGTAACATTCAAATAATTGTTTTGTGTCATACCCGGTTTAAGAACAGCATCTGTCCAGTCAAAATTATAACCGTTGTTGGCACGAGAAACCAATAAAGGACTCTGATTTCCTGCTAAAGCGGCTAATTGCGCTGGCGTTTGTGTTTGAGGTGTTGCACTCATATACGCAACCTGATGGAATTTCCACCACTCTTCTCCAGTCATCATTTTTGGCATTCTAGCGGCAGTTTTAGTTCCGTAAGAAGTATCAAAAGTTACGTTAATTCCAGATTTAACATTAGCACCACTTTTTGTAGTTACGATAATAACACCACTCGCTCCTCTAGAACCATAAATTGCAGCCGAAGAAGCATCTTTTAAAACGTCCATTCTAGAAATATCCTGCGGGTTCAAAAAGTCAATATTATCAACTGGAACGCCGTCTACGATATATAAAGGCGATGACCCCACTAATGAGTTATTTCCTCTAATCACTACTTTGTATCCGTCTCCTGCACGTCCTGAAGCAGATGAAATTTGAACTCCTGGCGTGCTTCCTTGAATTGCCTCTAATGGACTTGTAGTATTTCTTTCTGTAATAGTTGCTGCGCTGATGGTACTAACAGATCCGGTAAGATCGGTCTTTTTTACAGATCCGTATCCGACCACAACAACTTCATTTAATGAATTGGATTGTTCAGCAAGTGTCACATTGATTTTTGATTTTCCAGCAACGCTTACTTCTTGTGTCTGAAATCCTAAATAGCTTATTATTAAAATAGCTTTACTGTTTGATACATTAATTTTGAAACTTCCTTCAAAATCTGTCGAAGTTCCATTTTTTGTTCCCTTCTCATTAATGTTTACCCCTGGCAATGACATACCAGTAGCGTCGGTAATCTTCCCTTCTATTGTGGTTGTCTGTGCATATATAGAACTGCACAGTAAGAAATTCAGGAAAAAGAAAAATACAAAGTACTTGTCTTTTTTCTTAGATAATTGTTTAATACTCATGTGGTTTAAAGTTTGGTTAATTGATAGTGTTTAGTTCGTAATAGATTCTACTTTTTTCTCATTGATGTAGGTATTTATAAAATTTATGTTTTTTACGTTTTTTAACAAATAGATAGAGTCAACCTTTTGAATCTTTACATTTTTCAAAGTAATATTCTCAACTGGAGATGCCGCATAGCCTTCTGCCCAAACGCTGTATTTACCACCGTTTTTTACAGTCACATTTTCTAAGCTTACATTTCTAATGGTTGGAATAAAATTCCCTGTCTGAGATCCGTATACATTATAAAACATGTTTAATTTCAAGACGCATTCTTTTACCGTTCCCACTTCAAGGTTTCGCACATAGATATTCTCAATGATTCCGCCTCTCTTTGAATTGGTTTTAATGCGA
This sequence comes from Flavobacterium anhuiense, assembly GCF_004151235.1. Classification (GTDB taxonomy): domain Bacteria; phylum Bacteroidota; class Bacteroidia; order Flavobacteriales; family Flavobacteriaceae; genus Flavobacterium; species Flavobacterium anhuiense_A. The sequence goes on along the minus strand of NZ_JUIV01000029.1, from coordinate 21,399 downwards.
ATGGCACGATCCAAATTCGGACTGTCCATCACACAGTTTTCTACAAAAACATTATTTACTCCTGCAGAAATTTCGCTTCCAATTACAACACCACCATGACCGTCAATCATTTTACAGTTTTGCACAATGATGTTTTTACTTGGTATAGCTACTCTTCTTCCGTCACCATCGCGCCCTGCTTTAATCGCAATACAATCATCACCTGTATTGAAAGTGCAGTTTCTAATTAAAATATTTTGTGAATATTCTGGATCACAACCATCATTGTTCGGGCCATGGCTATTAACCGTTACGCCATCAATAATCATGTTGTTTGTTTTTATTGGATGCAAAATCCAAAATGGAGAATTGATAATTTTAATATCTTTTACTAAAGCAGTATTACATTCAAAAAACTCAATAAAATTTGGTCTTAAATAACGTCCATCGCCAAAAACTCTTTCTGATACCGGCACTCCTCTTTCTGCCATATAAACCAAAACTTCACGGTTTGTTGGATCATTTTGAGACGGAATTCCTTTTTTCCAGCCATAGTTTTTTCCTCCAGACCAAATCCACCAGTTGGTACTATCAGCTTGACCGTTTAGCGTGCCTTTTCCTGTTACCGCAATATTGGTTTTGTTTTTTGCATAAATAAGCGGAGAATAATTCATCACTTCTGTACCTTCCCACGAAGTATGAACAATAGGATAATCTTTCGGATTTAAACTAAAAAGAATCTCAGCATGATCTTCTAAATGCAGATTTACATTGCTTTCTAAATGAATAGCTCCTGTCAAATATTTTCCGTTTGGAACTAAAACTCGACCACCACCATTTGCAGCACATTCTTGTATTGCTTTTTGGAATGCTAAAGTGTTTAACGTTCTTCCGTCAGCAACAGCACCAAAATCGTTTATGTTATACACTTTATCTGAAAAATGCACTTGAGGAATACTTCTTATAACCAAATCCATTTTTTGCCATGGATTCTCTGAGGAAACAGGAGAAGAATGTCTTGCACATGATGACACTAAAAGTCCTAAAAAGGCTAAAAAAAGAATCTTTTTTGTTGCGACTATCTTATTTGTAATCATTTGCACAGATTTTTCTTGTTTGAATATCAAAAACTTCATGTTTCATGTAATCGATTACACGAAAGTAGAAAAATTGTTCTAAGAGACCAAATTAATTTAGAAAAAAATTATATATTTAATTTTTATTACAAATTTTAATTACATTTAATGCAAAAAATTAGATAATTTATTATCATTGTAGAATCTAAAACGTTTGAGTTTTTAATTATGGTAATCGATAACAATATTCATTGCATAATGAAAAAAAATGTACTTTTGTTTAAAAATAATTCGATAAACTTTTTTTGAATGAGTGAAAAAGTAACTATTTACGATATTGCTGAAAAATTAAACATCACAGCTGCAACAGTTTCCAGAGCGTTAAACAATAATCCTAAAATAAAGCAGGCGACGCGTGAGCTAGTTATCAAGACTGCTGCTGCGATGAATTATAAGCAAAATAAATTGGCTCTAGCTTTAAAGAGTGGCCGAAGTAATAATATCGGAGTTATTGTGCCGCGTATTGACAGCAATTTTTTCGCCTCGGTGATTCGAGGAATTGAAGAAGAGCTTTATCCCCACGGTTATCAGGTTATTATCTGTCAGACTCATGAAAGCATCAAAAGAGAAAATGAAAATCTTCACACGCTTGTAGATGCACAGGTTGACGGCATTATGATGTCGGTTACTGGCATTTCAGACGAGAACGACAGCGCTTTCAGGAATGTCCTGGAGAAAAATGTACCACTGATATTTTTTGATAGAAGTAAACATATTGACGGAGTGAGTTCTGTAACCATAAATGACTTTAAAGGCGGTTATTTGGCCACAAAACATTTAATTGACGAAGGTTGCAGAAACATTGCTCATTTCTCTGGAGACCAATCATTAGACATATTTAAAAACAGGTTTTTAGGATATAAACAAGCTTTATTAGACAGCGGACTTGATTTTAAAGAAGAATACGTTATTTATACCAAAAGTAGCGTTGACGCAGGTAAAGAATCGGTTGACAAACTTTTACAATTGCAAACTCCGCCTGATGCTATTTTTTCTTCGAGTGATTTTGCTGCATTGGGCGCCATACAAGAATTAAAAGAAAGAAATATCAGTATTCCAAGTGAGTTTTGTGTTGCAGGTTTCAGTAACGAACCTTTTACCAAATTCATGGAACTATCTATTACTTCTGTAGATCAGTCACCACTTGAAATGGGAAGAATGTCTGCCCGAGTTTTCTTAGAACAAGTCGACAAAACAGATGCGATCAAAATTGAAAAAAAGGTAGTGCTTGCTCCAGAATTACATATTCGTAAATCTTCTACGAGAACTAATTTTTAATTTTTTTTTCACCATATAAGTTATATAAGCTCATTTTAGGATGGGCTTTTTTTTGCAAGCTCCTCTGGAGCTTTATGTTATAGCCGTTAACCTTTTGCTATAAATATTTCGCTTCTCCGAAGCTTTCTCTAAAAACAAGAGACAAACTACTGTACATCTCTATAGATAAACCTAACACAAAAAAAGACGCACCATATTGTGCGTCTTCTATATAAACCTTTGTCACTTTGCATCTCTGCAACTTTGTACCTAAAAAATTACAATGACACCCCTCTTTTCCAAGGAATAAAATCGTTCTGATTTAAAATAGCTGCTTTTGTTTTAATGTTACCGCTGGCAACATCAATAATAAATTCTAACATTTCGTCAGCCATTTCATCAATAGACTTTTCACCAGTGATAATTCCACCAGTATCAATATCGATAATATCAGACATTTTGTTTGCTAACTGTGTGTTTGATGAAATCTTTACAACTGGAGCAATCGGGTTTCCTGTTGGAGTTCCTAAACCTGTTGTAAACAATACCATATTGGCTCCAGAACCTACCATTGCCGTTGTACATTCTACGTCATTTCCTGGCGTACATAACAATGTAAAACCTGGTTCGTTAATATATTCTCCGTAATCATAAACACCTGTAATTGGCGAAGTTCCACCTTTTTTAGCAGCTCCAGCCGATTTCATAGCATCTGTAATCAAACCGTCTTTAATGTTACCAGGAGACGGATTCATATCAAATCCTGAACCTGCATCTACAACTGTTTTTTCGTACCATTGCATTAAGTCTAAGAAACGTTTTCCATCCTTATCATCAATACAACGATTTACTAATTCCTGTTCTACTCCACATAATTCAGGAAATTCAGAAAGAATTGTAGTTCCTCCCAAAGCCACTAAATGATCTGATAACACTCCCAATGTTGGGTTTGCAGAAATTCCAGAGAATCCGTCAGATCCACCGCACTCTAAACCAATTCTTAGTTTAGATAATGGAGCTGGCTCTCTCTTAATTTCGTTTGCTTTTTTAATCGCTTCGAAAGTGTCTTTTACCACACTGCTTAACATCGTTTCAATTGTCCCGATAGACTGCTGATCGTAAATTAAAACAGGTTTTTTACTGTTTGGATTAATCGCATCTAAAGCTTCTTTGAAAATTGAAATCTGAAGATTTTGGCATCCTAAACTCAACACAGTTGCTCCAGCCACGTTTGGATTATTAACATAACCAGCCAAAAGTTTAGCTAAACTATGAGAATCCTGACGAATTCCACCACAACCTCCTTGGTGCGTGATGAATTTAACTTCAATATTATTGAACAAGTTTGCATCGTTTGAAGCTTCTTGATTTCCCGCTCCACCTGTTTCTGATTTTACCAAAGAACGCAACAATAATTGATAATCGTTTTCTTTAGGTTTCATTAACTCCTTCTCAAAAATATCTTTTAAGATTTCAATGTTTCTGTTTTCACAAAAAACCAATGGAAAAAACAGCCATACATTTTCTGTTCCAACCTGCCCATCTTCTCTGTGATAGCCCTGCCACGTTCTGTCTTTCCATTTATCTACATTTGGAGCATTCCAACCAATAGTTTCTGTTTTACCAGTAACTTTATCACTCTCGTGCTTTACATTTGCTGTAGAAAGTAAACCGCCTTTTTCGATTCTAGCGCTTGCTTTTCCAACCAAAACACCATACATAATGATTCTGTCCCCTGCATTAAAAGGAACCATTGCAATCTTATGTTTCATTTTTACATCAGACTCTACGGTAATTGATTGTCCTTCAAAATCAATCACTTCGCCTGCAGTAAGATCCACCAAAGCAACCGCAACATTGTCGGTTGGGTGAACTTTTATTAATTTTTTCTGCGTTGCCATAATTAACCTTTATTCTTAGTTCTTTTTGTTTTTCTCTTATATTCAAACTGTTGAGTAAAAAAATCTTCTTCTAAACTTTACTCATCAGCCTAGACTTAAATCTGTTTAAATCTGCTTTGATCCGTATAAATCTGCGTGAAAATCAATACGCAAAAAAATTTCACGCAGATTTTAAAAGATTTTAGGAGATCACATTAGATTTTCATTTATTGAATCAGACTATTTCTTAGTCCAATCCCAAAAATGGATTTATTTTATTCTTTCTTGAAACTTAGCAAAACCAGCTTCAATTCCGTTTGAATCTATTTCTTCTAGTGCAATTGTAATTGCTCTTGTTAAACCTGGAATTTCAGTTAAATCCTGATCCCAGAAACCTTTGTTTTGCAATGTTAAACGAGCAATTTTCTCGTAATCATCAGACTTCCAAAGTCCGTTAAAGAATGTTGTAATATCTTCACCATCTTTAACTGGTAAACTTTGACCATTCCAAGTTCCTTTGTAGAAACGAATTAAACTCGCTAATGAAAAAGTCAAATTAACAGGCAATTTTTTGTTTGCATTATAATATCCTAATAAACTAGGCAAAACTCTTACTTTGAATTTCGATACAGAATTTAAAGCAATATCAGCAAGTGCATGTTTGATAAATGGATTTTTAAATCGGTCCATTACTTCCTCAGAATAGGCCGTAATTTCATTTTTGTCCATATCAAGAGTTTCACTAATTTCACTAATAACACTATTAACAAATTTTCCGGTAAAATCTCCGTTAACAGTTTCCATTACTAATTTATTACCATGCAAAAGTGAAAAAGGAACCATTGCCGTATGCGCACCATTTAAAATACGAACTTTAATCATTTTGAAAGGACGTATATCATCAACGATTTTTACATTCAAATCTGTTTTATGAAAAGGCAATTTTGCTTTTAAATCATCTCCACCTTCAATAGCCCAAAGGAAAAAAGGTTCAGCCGCAACAATTAAATTATCCTCATAATCTAATTTATTATTGTACTCTTCAATTTCAGCTCTTGGATATCCAGGAACAATTCTGTCAACCAAAGTACTATGATAGGTACAAGCATCTGATACCCACGTTTTAAACGCATCTTCTAATTTCCATAAATCAACATATTGTAAAATATATTTTTTAAGTGTTTCAGAATTATAATCAATTAATTCACAAGGAATTATTGTAACCCCTTTAGAAGCATCTCCTTTAAAATGCTTAAATCTTTCATATAATAAAACCGTCAATTTTGCAGGAAATGATACTGGCGGCTGCATGTCTGGAGTATCACTTTCAATAAATTCAATTCCTGCTTCTGTAGTATTAGAAACAATAAACTGAAGTTCTTCTTCTTTGGCTAGAGCCAAATAATTTGCAAATTCAGTATATGGGTTTATAGTTTTTACAATATTATTAATCAACACAATATCTTGTATCTTTTCACCCTTTTTAATTCCGTTCATAAACAAGGTATAAAGACCGTCCTGATCATTAATCATATTTACCATACCGTCTTTCAAAGGCTGAACTACTGCAATACCGGCATTAAAATCAACTTCTTTATTTAATTTGTCAAAAGCATAATCAACAAAGGCTCTTAAAAAGTTACCTTCTCCAAACTGAACTACCTTAATTGGCTGTAACTTTTCTAATCCTGTATTTACTCTATTTAATTTTTTCATTTTAAATTTTCTTTAATGCGTTATAAATAACCATTTATAAACCTTATTTCAATATTTCTGCCTTTAAAATTGTAAATGAAACATTACACCCGATTGGATAAAATAAAGCCGGCTGTGAGGAATGGCTAGCCAAATTTTTCAAGCGTAATGTTCAATTACAATCTCTAAAAATCTAAAAAAAACTTATAAAATAAGGAGTTAGGCATGATTACCCCTTAATCTATTTTCTAATATCTTTTATAATGTCAAGAACCTGTTTCACTTTTGCAGTAAGTCCGTCGAAGTCTTTATTGTCTAGTATATCTTTCGAAATTAATTGCGAGCCTAAACCAACACAAGTTGCTCCTGCATTTAACCAAGAGCTCAAACTCTCTTTTGTTGGATAAACACCACCTGTAGGCATAATGTTTGTCCATGGGCACGGTCCTTTTATCGCTTTAATAAACTCTGGCCCGTAAGTATCCGCTGGAAATAGTTTTACGATTTCGCAACCTAATTCTTCTGCTCTTGCAATTTCTGTCAAAGTACCGCAGCCCGGCGACCAAAGCACTTTTCTGCGATTACAAGCTATAGCTATATCTTCTCTAAAAACTGGTGTTACAATAAAATTTGCACCTAAACTCATGTACACTGAAGCCGAAGCCGCATCTGTAATAGAACCTACTCCTAAGATCATTCCCGGAAGTTCTGCTAAAGCATATTTGTTTAAAGCTCCAAAAACTTCATGTGCAAAATCACCTCTGCTTGTAAATTCCATTAATCTGGAACCTCCATCATAACATGCTTTTAAAACTTTTTTACTTAGCTCAATATCAGAGTGAAAGAATAACGGAACCATACCGTTGTCTTTCATGGTCTGAGCTACTTCAATTCTTGAATATTTTGCCATTTTCTTATTTAAAAAAATTATCTTAATCCGTTGAGTGTAATTATTTTCAACACATAGAGATATAGTTTTGGGAAGCGTTAAAAAGGCGTTTCACTAATTTAAATGCACATAGTCTAACTATGTGTTGAAACTTGTTTTCTTCTGTTCTCTTTTTTTGATATAAAATCTATGTTTCTATGTGTTAAAACATATCATTTTTAGTTACACCTAATGGGTTTATCTTGATACCAATGCAGAACCATCACCATCAATCATATTTTCAACTTCTTTTAAAGTAACCAAGTTGTAATCTCCTGCAATTGTATGTTTTAAACAACAAGCCGCAACTGCAAAATCTAAAGCTCTCTGGTTATTATTATATTCCAATAAACCGTAGATTAATCCGCCCATAAAGGCATCTCCGCTTCCTACGCGATCTACAACAGGAGTAACTTCTTTAACTGCTGCGCTGTAAATCGCTTTTCCGTCATATAAAATTCCGCCGATTCTCTGGTGAGAAGCGCTAACAGAATAACGAAGTGTTGTTGCTGCGATTTTTAAACTCGGAATCAATTCAAACAATTTATCATATACCGCTGGAAGTGATTTTTCGTCCTGATAATTCGGATTCACTTTCGGAATTCCTAACATGAAATACGCCGTATCAATATCTCCTAAAATCACATTGCTATATTTCAGCATTTCTGGCATAACCTCGCTCGGAGTTTTTCCGTATTGCCAAAGTTTTGATCTATAGTTTAAATCGCATGAAATTTTAATTCCTTTTTTATGAGCAACTTTAATTGCCTCTAAACAAGCTTCGGCAGCACTTTCTGAAATCGCTGGCGTAATGCCGCTCCAATGGAACCATTCTGCACCTTCCAAAACTTTTTCCCAATCCACCTGTCCTTTTTGTATCGTTGACATGGCGCTGTGAGCACGATCGTAAACCACATTGCTTCCACGGGTTCCTGCTCCTGTTTCTAAGAAATAAATTCCTAGACGTTCTCCTCCGTAAACAATATTTTTAGACTCAACATTCATCTTTCTGATTTCTTTTAATGCAGAAAAACCAATTTCATTTTCAGGCAGTCTGGTAACAAATTCAGCATTTACACCATAATTAGCCAAAGAAACGCATACGTTAAATTCGCCGCCACCGTACGTAGCACCAAATGCTGTAGATTGCGAAAAACGCAAATGTCTTTCTGTCGATAAACGCAGCATAATTTCTCCAAATGCAACTACTCTACTCATTATTTATATATTTTTTTTGCCACAGATTACAATGATTAAAAAGGATTTCATTTAGCGAGCCTTGCGTAAATCTTTGCGAACCTTGCGGTTAGACTTTATTTAAAACTTAAAATATTCTTTAGCATTGTTGTATGAAATATCAGCAACTAATTTTCCAATCCATTCCATATCGTTTGGAAGTTCTCCACGTTTGATTTCGTCTCCCAAAAGATTACATAAAATACGTCTGAAATACTCGTGTCTCGGGAACGATAAGAAACTTCTAGAATCTGTCAACATTCCAACAAAACAGCTAATTAAGCCCATATTTGAAAGCGCATTCAATTGTTTTGTCATTCCATCTTTCTGATCTAAAAACCACCATCCAGAACCAAATTGTACTTTTCCGCGAACGCTTCCGTCGTTGAAATTTCCAATCATAGTTGCCATAACTTCGTTATCAGCAGGATTTAGGTTATAGATAATCGTTTTTGTCAACTTATCTTTACTGTCTAAAGCATTTAAGAAAGCAGACAATTTTTGTGCTTGAGGATAATCTCCAATAGAATCCCATCCTGTATCTGGCCCTAAGATTCTGTGCATACGAGCATTGTTATTACGCAATGCACCTAAGTGAAATTGCTGTACCCATCCAAACTCATGATAAGTTTCTGATAAGAAAACTAAAATGGCACTATGGAATTTTAAAACCTCTTCTGGAGACAACTCTCCATTTTCTCTTTTCTTTTTGAAAATAGCATTGATTTCACTTTCTGTAAAGTTTTCAAAATCAATTTGATTTAATCCATGATCACTTAATTTACATCCGTTTGCATTAAAGAATTCGATTCTTTTTCTTAAAGCAGATTGTAAATCAGCATACGTGTTAATTGCAATACCGGACACATCCCCTAATGTGTCCAGATATGCATTATAACCATCATTAGCAATTAAGATGGCTTTATCAGGTCTGAAAGCTGTACTCATCTTGATTCCAGTCGAATTGTTTGCGAATTTTTGGTGAAATTCTAAACTGTCAATTGGATCTTCTGTAGTACAAACCAATTCAGCATTTACTTTTTTAAGAAGGTTTTGTGTGCTGTACGCTTGAGAATTTATTTTCTCGGAAGTTTCGATATAAATTTTCTCAGCCGACCTTTCATTCAACAAATCATAAATATCAAAATAACGAGCCAATTCTAAATGTGTCCAATGGTACAACGGATTACGCATAGTGTACGGAACTGTTTTTCCCCAGTTTAAGAATTTATCTTTATCTGAACCATTTCCAGTTACAAACTGCTCGTTGATTCCCAAAGTACGCATTGCACGCCACTTGTAGTGATCACCATTAATCCAAACTTGCGTAATATTATCAAAGATTTTATCTTCAGCAATAAACTGTGGATTTAAGTGATTGTGGTAGTCAATAATGGGCTGATTTTTAGAGTAATTGTGATACAACTCTTCAGCATATTTATTTTCTAATAAAAAATTATCGTTTATGAATGTCTGGCTCATGTCTTTTAAAATATAATTTGAGAATTATTCTTCGTTTGAAGGTTTTCCTATTGTAGCTAGGATTCCACCATCTACATATAAAATGTGACCGTTTACAAAATCACTTGCTTTTGATGATAAAAATATCGCCGCTCCAGCCAAATCGCTTGGATCACCCCATTTTGCTGCAGGAGTTCTGCTGATGATGAAATCATTAAACGGATGTCCGTCAACTCTAATTGGTTTGGTTTGTTCTGTTGCAAAATATCCAGGACCGATTCCGTTGATCTGAACATTGTATTTTGCCCATTCTGTTGCCATGTTTTTAGTCAGCATTTTCAAGCCTCCTTTTGCAGCAGCGTAAGCAGAAACTGTATTTCTTCCCAACTCACTCATCATCGAGCAAATGTTGATGATTTTTCCTTGACGTCTTTCAATCATTCCTTTTGCAACATGCTTAGAAACAATAAACGGACTTACTAAATCTATATCAACTACTTCTCTGAAATCTGAAACTTCCATATCTAGAAGCGGAATTCTTTTAATAATTCCGGCATTATTGATCAAGATATCGATTGGTCCAACTTCACTTTCGATTTTTTGAACCGCAGTTTTCACTTCTTGCTCTTCTGTTACATTAAATTTGTAACCAACTGCATTAATTCCTTCGTTTTTTAATTCTGCTACAGCATGATCAATTTTTTCTTGAGATGAATTTCCGTTCACCACAATTGTAGCACCCGCCTGACCTAATCCCTTTGCCATTGCCATTCCCAGACCGTGAGTCGAACCTGTGATAAGGGCAACTTTTCCTTTTATATCAAATAAATTTGTCATCTTATCTTAAATCAGTGATTTTACAAACATCCATATCTCCGTAATCTAAGTTCTCTCCTGCCATTCCCCAAATAAATGTATAGTTGCTAGTTCCAGAACCTGAGTGAATAGACCAAGGTGGAGAAATTACTGCCTGATGATTGTTCATCCAGATGTGTCTTGTTTCTTGTGGCTGTCCCATAAAGTGACAAACTGCCTGATCTTCTGGAATATCCAAATAGAAATACACTTCCATTCTACGATCGTGAACGTGAGCTGGCATGGTATTCCAAACACTTCCTGGTTTCAATTCTGTCATTCCCATCTGCAATTGGCAAGTTGTAACCACACTTCCAATAATCATTTGGTTTACGGTACGGTGATTTGCCGTTTCCATTTTTCCCAATTGTAATTTATTAGCTTCAGCTAAACTTACTTTTTTAGTTGGGTAAGTCGTGTGCGCAGGCGCAGAGTTTAAATAAAACTTAGCAGGATTGTTTTTGTCATCACTTTTAAAAACCACCTCTTTATTTCCAGCTCCGATATACAAAGCATCTTTAAAACCTAACTCATAAGCTGTTCCTTCTACAACAACAGAACCGCTTCCTCCTACATTAATAATTCCAAGTTCTCTTCTTTCTAAAAAATAAGGCGCTTTTAAAGGATCGATTGTTTCTAAGGCTAAATCTCCTTTTACAGGAACTGCAGAACCTGCAATGTATCTATCATAATGCGAATAAACCAATACCACTTCATCTTCCTGCATTAAGTCATCAATTAAGAATTCTTCTCTCAATTGCTGTGTATCATATTTTTTTACAGCTTCTGGGCTTGACGCGTATCTTGAACTATATTTTGTCATAATTTAAATAAATGTAATCGATTGCACAAAATTAATTTTTTAAATGGAATAACCATAATTGAAATGAAAAAAATATTTCAATTATGTCTATTTTTCTTTATAAATCAGTTATTGGAGCATATTTAGGAACCAATGATTTCATTACAATCCAGCCTGTTAAGTAACAAACAGCACAAATAGAGAAAATAATAAAATATCCAGCCTCAATTCCTTTGAATCCCATAAAGACCATATTAGTGTCTTTTGCATAATCAAACAATACTCCTGAACCTTTATTAATCAAAGTTGATCCTAATCCTCCTGCTAAACCTCCTATTCCAGTGATAGTTGCAATTGCTTTTTTAGGAAACATATCTCCTACTGTAGTAAAAATATTTGCCGACCAAGACTGGTGTGCTGCTCCCGCAATTCCGATAATGACAACAGGAACCCAGTAACTAATATATCCTAATGGCTGTGCGATCAAGGCTAATAATGGAAAAAATGCAAAAATCAACATCGCTCTCATTCTTCCTTCATACGGATTCATTTCTTTTTTCTCAACGAAATACGTTGGTAGCCATCCTCCAATGATAGATAATAATGTAATCATATAAAGTACAAATAATGGAAAAGCAGCTTCTGTAGAATCCATTCCGTAAACAGAACTTAAATAAGCTGGAGTCCAGAATAAAAAGAACCACCAAACTCCGTCTGTCATGAATTTACCAAACGCAAACGCCCATGTCTGTTTGTATTTAAAACAATCTGCTAAAGAAACTTTTCCTTTAGCTTCAGGTTTGAAACCAATTTTACTATCCTCAATATCATCTTGTTGAATATAAGCCAATTCTTCTGCTGTAACTTTAGAATGTCTTTCTGGCTTATCGTACATAAACATCCAAAATCCCATCCAAACAAAACCTAAAGCTCCAATAATAATGAAAGACATTTCCCATCCGAAAGATTTTGCGATAAACGGAATCGTAATTGGCGCTGCTAAAGCTCCTACAGTTGCTCCTGCATTAAAAATACTAGTTGCAAAAGCTCTGTCTTTTTTAGGGAAATATTCTGCTGTTGTTTTAATTGCCGCAGGAAAGTTTCCTGCTTCTCCAACTGCTAAAACGAAACGTGCAAAAATAAATAAAGCCACACTCACATTGATTACCAACGCTGTATCGCTTATTGTACTGATTATTTCTTTTGAACCATGAAAACTCACAAACCATTCTCCTGTAATAATTCCTGAAGTAGCTATTCCGCAAAAAGCATGAAGACAAGCTCCCACAGACCATATTCCGATTGCCCAAAGAAATCCTTTTTTAGTATCCAACCAATCCACAAATCTTCCAGCAAACAGTAAAGAAACTGCATAAAAAATAGAAAATAATGCAGTGATATTTCCGTAGTCATTGTTTGTCCAATGAAATTCTGGTGCAATAAAATCACTCCAAGTTAAAGAAAGAACTTGTCTGTCCAGATAATTGATCGTAGTTGCAAAAAATAATAATGCACAAATACTCCAACGGTATTTTCCTGTGGTTTTAACACTCTGATTTACTGCAACAGTTTCGGTTTGATTCATAGTAAGTGGGTATTATAGTTTTGTAATTTTTGGCAATCTTAAAGATTCTCATTACTGCTTTCTAAGAATAGTATAATCAATAAATTAATACCTTTGGAGAGAAATAATGTAATCGATTGCACAAATATAGTTTTTAATCTGTACAATCCAAATAATATTGTGTAAAAAAATAATTTAGTTCGTTAAAATAAACATATTATATAAAAAAAGGAATACAAAATTACACATTAAACAATATATTTGTTAAAAGCCAACATGTGAAATTTATCCTTTTGTTGGGGTAAAATTGTCCCATAAGCTAACTTTAAACAAACCAATTTTATGTATTTTTAGATTCTTCGGTTTTTCGCTTGCATTTTCAAATACAAAAACATAAATAATTACAAACCAAATAATTATAAATTAAATTGAAAACTACTAAAATACAATTCTCAAGAGGCATTACGTTGAGTTTTCTTCTTTTCTCAGGACTATTTTGTATGAGTGCACAAAATCAAGTAATCCCGTTGTGGAATAAAATTCCTGATGAAATAAAAGCTCCTGATTATAAAGAAAAACCAGAACTGAAAGATGGAAAAATGCAAAGTACAAGTCAGGTTTCTGTACCTACTTTAAGCATTTTTATTCCTAAGGAAGCAAAACCCAATCTAACCGCTGTTATAATTTGTCCGGGCGGCGGCTACACCCATTTAGCGTTTGAAAAAGAAGGAACAAAAGTAGCTGAATGGTTCAATAGCTTAGGAATTGCAGCTTTTGTATTGAAATACCGCATGCCAACTAATTTAACGATGAAAAATAAAAATGTTGGTCCGCTGCAAGATGCGCAAGAAGCCATTCGCTATGTAAGACAAAATGCAGCAAAATGGAATATTGATCCTAATAAAATTGGAATTTTAGGTTTTTCAGCTGGAGGACATTTAGCGTCTACAGCTTCAACACATTACGATGACAAAGTTTATGAATCGGCATATAAAGTGAGTGCACGCCCGGATTTTTCGCTGCTGATCTATCCTGTAATTTCAATGGAAAATGAAATCACCCACAAAGGCTCTCAAACCAATTTACTTGGAAATAATCCTTCAAAAGAGTTAATAGATTCTTATTCAAACGAAAAGAGAGTAACTTCTAAAACACCTCCTACATTCTTAATTCATGCGACAGATGATACTGTAGTTATTCCAGAAAACAGTATTAATTACTATTTAGCGCTAAAGAAAAACGGAGTTACAGCAGAATTGCATATTTATGAAAAAGGTGGCCACGGATTTGGATTAGGTGTTGCTGACACTAGCAAATTCTGGACAAGAGATTGTGCTGAATGGCTAAAATCAAACGGTTATAATTAAAAAAGAAAGGCAAAACTTTTACAAGTTTTGCCTTTTATCAAAAAAAAAAAAAACAAAAAGGAATTATAAAAACAATTTTATATGTCTAAGCAGTAACTTCTTGTTCTGCTGTATTTTTCAATTTAGAAACAGGAATTGCTTTAGTCGCCACTTTAGTTTTTGCAGCAGGTTTCTTTTTACCAAACTTTTGTTTTCCCCACCAGATAATAAATCCAGTAATTGGCAAACTGGCAGAAATTAAACTTGCCAAAAACGCAATAATTTTTCCCGTAAGTCCAAGAACACTTCCTACGTGAATGTCATAATTCATACGTCGGATTTTATCTGGAATATTAGCTTCAATATATTTTCCTGAAAATGGAGTCTTAATCGAGATTTCTTTCAAAGTCTGCTGATCAAAATTATATCGGTCCATATTATAAAAAGTGTGTCTTTGCTTGTAAACAAAAGCACCAATCGGATCTGCAGGTTTCGCAGGAATACTGATCAAAATTCCGGCTGCCTGAGGATTTTCTTTTCTTAAATTCAGCAAAACTTTGTCTGCTGTTGTGATATTAAATGCAGCAACGTGAGTTGTATCTGATTTTGGAGATTCACGGTTTTCAACCAAAGGCTTTCCTCCAGAAGTTACCCAATATAAAGATTTACTCCACCATCCAAAACTCCATACTAAACCTGTCACGGCTATGAAAAACAGAAATATACAACTGTAAAAACCAAGCACATTATGCATATCATAATTGACACGTTTAAAACTGGCATCCCATTTAATCTTAAAACTTTTATCAATAATAGATTTAATCCATTTTGTTGGCCACCATAAAACGATACCCGAAATCAGTAAAACCACAAAAATTAAAACTGCAACTCCAACAATTGGCCTTCCAATATCATAAGGAAGCCACAAAGCACGGTGTCCGTTTAAAATCCATCTGAAAAAATCTGGCGATTCTCCTCTTGAGAAAGTTTTTACGTTTAATATATCTCCCGTATATGGATTCATATAAACGCTTATAAAAGTTCCTTGTCTCCTTCCTCCTTTGCGTTTTTCACCCTTTCCTTTTTCTTTGCCTTTTTCATTTGGCTGAGCTTTTAATTCAGATTTCCCTTTTGCATTTTCATTTTTAGCAAAATCTTTTCTTCCTCTTTTATGCTCTCCTTTCTCACCACGGCCTCCCCTTTCACCCTCTTCTTTTTTCTCTACAAAATAACCAACAATAGCCGCTTCATCTTTAGCCCCAAAAGTTACACTGGTTGCTTTTTTGTCCTTCATTTTTTTATCTGAAATTGAGACCAATTGAGACGGCAGTAAAAATGCTTCTTTCTGAGGTTTTACAAAACGCCAGTCTTCAATAAAATCTTTAATTTCATTTTCAAAAACATAAATGCAGCCTGTAAGACTAACAATTACTACAATGATTCCAGATGCCAAACCAAGCCACAAATGCAACCAGGCCATGATACGCTTAAAAAACGACTTTTTACTTTTTTTCTTGTTATTTGGTTTTGAAGAAGAAAACATAATTGGATAGATAATAGGATAAATAAAAAAACCGCAAGTCCTCATCAAATAAGGACTTACGGCAAAAAAATATTAGTATTTTAATTTTTGGATTGCAGTAATTTGTCCACCTTCAACCTTCATACCTTTTGTTGCAACAGCTGTTGTACCATTGATTGAGTAAATCCAGTTTCCGTCAGGTGTATTGATACCTACAATTGCAGAATTTCCGTCTTCTGAAGTAATATTGTAGCGGCTAGTTACAGAAGTTAAAGTTGCTGGAGCATTTGTTACCCATGTAAAAGTTTGGTTGTAAACATCGGCAATTGCCATTTTAACTGCACCATTGTTTTTACCCACATTTCCGTACATTAACAATAAGAATTTACCTTTTGAAATATAAGTTGTAGAAGAAATTTTATATCCACCAGATTTTTCTTGAACATTAAAGAAATAAGATTTGTCAAACTCTGTAGTTCCTTTTTTAATTTTCACAATCGCAGAAGGTTTTGTAGAAGTCATCACAGCATTGCTAGTAGCAATTGCTCCAGAGAAACCGTAAGCGTCTCCATTTTCGTCTTGGAATAATCCGTTTGTGAAATAAGCTCCTAAATAACTTGTACGGTTATCTTTAATTACTTTTTCTAATTTCAATTCTGGGTAGTTGTAAACTGCAACCCAAGTACTATCTGGATTTGCAGTTCCAAAGTTGTCTACACCATCTCCTTTGATACTCATATAAGGCATATAAACTTTATCACCTACTTGAGTTGCCCAAGTATAGAAAGCTCTTTCTCCATTTCCAGCCAATTTCTTAGTGTCTTGCTGAGCTTCACCAGTAATAAGCGATTTTTCAGCATCGATTTTGTACATAGAGGCGATAGAAGCACCACTTCTCGGAACTTTAATAGTCAAAATATCTTTGTTTATAGCAGCAAATACGTGAACCGTTTCTGCTTGAAAATCTGATTTTTTAACCAATTTTCCTTCAGCGTTTAAGTTGTAAGTTGTTACAGCTCCAGGATTTCCTTGTCCGTAAAGCAAACTGAAGAAGTTGTTTTGCGCTGTAATATAGTAACGGTAAGTTCCGTCTTGCTCCAATCCGTTTCCTGTAGTGGTAATAGAACCTGTAGAAACATCGTCTGTAGTTAATAAATAATCTGCAATTCCGGCTGCTCCTGTTGTTGCCGTAATAATATATTTCGTTTTTCCTGTATCAGTCCCGCCGCCAGTTTCTCCTCCTGATTTATCAGAATCACTGCTGCAAGAAAAAGCTGTAAAAACTATAACAGCTGATAATAACGCTAATGTGGTACTTTTTTTCATTGTAATATAGTGTTTGTATTAAAATTTAATTATTTGATTTACTGAAGTAATATCTAAACTTGATATAAAAAGCTCTACTTGGCTTTTGCAATGAGAAATTGTCAAAAAGCTTGTTGTCAAGAAAGTTTTTGCATTCAAAAGCAATATTGTATTTTCCGTTTGCCATTGTGCAAACAGCATTTAAATCATGGCTAAACTGTTGCGGAATTTCTAGTTTGCTATCCTTGCTTCCCATGCTTGGCCAAGACAAATAATACGTATGAACATATAACAGATTATAGCCTACAGACAGATTATTTCCTTTTTTCCAAACATTATTAAAGAACATTGTCGCATCAGCATTACCAAAGAGATATGGCATATTCGGAATTCTGTCATTATAAAAAGGAGACACATAATTTTGATTTGGCTCGTACATTGTTTTGTTTCTAATGTTCTGGTATGTTGCGTTGAAACCAGCCGTAAAACGATTCCCATAAGAATATCTTACCTCTCCATCAATACCATAATTGGTAACTTTTCCCTGATTGACATTGGTAGTCATGGTCTGATTGTTATTCAATGTCGGACGAATAAAATCGACTGCATTTCTATGCAAAAGATTCACATCAAACGATAAAGCATTCTTTTCGCGGAAACTGGTCTGATAACTCGCTCCAATATTGTAGTTGTTGCTTGATTCAGGTTTTAAAGAAAGGTTTCCTTCTAAATTATCATTTACATTACCAAAGATTTCCTCTGGAGTTGGCAGTCTGTATGTCTTTTCGTAAGAAGCTTTAATCTGCAAATTATGTTTCAAGTAATAACTCGTAGCAGCCCCATATCCAGTTGTAGAAGTATGGTCTACATATTTCTGATAGGCAATATCTCCAGCGTTTCCAGACGGATTATAACTTCTTGAATAAGTAGTTTTTAACGAATAATCTTTTAAGAATACAGAAGTACTCCATTTATCATTGTAATCTAATTTATAACCCAATCCTAAAACATTCTTTTGCGTTTTCTTAGGCTGTTTATACACCAAAGATTCTGGAACTAATTCGTCACTTTCTTTACGATCAAACGTGTTAAACGTATTATTGACCATAAACGAATGTCTGTCATTAAGTGTGTAAGTAGCATTGGCCGTCGCTACTCCATTATTATTGTAAAACTTGCGCAGAGTTCGGCTTCTTTCTCCTCCGTCACCATCATATTCTTTATAGTCGCCAAACCAATTGTATCTTCTAAAAACAGTATCTATATTCTGTTCATAACCAAAATTGTAATTTCCAGTAACATTTACATTCAGACCTTTTGTAAATAAATCTCTAACCTGATATTTCAAAGTAGGCATTACAATACTTCCTTTTCTGTAAATCTGACCAAAAACGCTTACCATTCTGGCTCCAGTTTGAATATCAGCTTTGTTTTCACCACCAGTAAATCCGATCATTAACTTATCAGCGTATTTTTTTCCAGTTATTCCAATATTGAAAATCACGGTTTCATTACGATATTTATCGTGAAAACGTCTCACTCTTTGATTTGGGAAATAAGCTCCAGTATTTAAATCTGCGACATCAACATTTACCCAATAATTATTATCTGAATAGTTTTGAAAAGCATTAATTTCTGTTGTAAAACCGCTTTTTGCAGTATATCCAGCATTAATACTTGAACGATGTGTATTAAAAGATCCGAACGAATAAGAAGCATCAATAAAAGTTCTAGGTTTACTGTTTGTTACAATATTGATCGCTCCGCCTAAAGCATCTCCACCCAACCAAATTGGCACAACACCTTTGTAAACTTCTACGCGATCCGCTAGATTGATTGGAATATTATTTATCTGAAAAGAAGAACCAAAATTATCCATCGGAACGCCATCAATAAATACTTTAATTTGATTTCCTGAGAATCCATTGATCGAAAGTTCTGATCTTGAACCTACTCCGCCTGCTTCACGGTTTCGAACTCCCGAAACGCGATCTAATGCATGAGATAAATCTAAAGTTGAATTGTGAAGCTTTCTAGCATCTATTGCAGTTACACTGTAAGCTTGTTTATTTACTTTTTCTGTTTGAGATCTTCCTAGTACAGTTACACTTTCTAACTCTTGCAATTCATTTTCCATTTTAATCGAAACATCTAAATTACTTGCTGAAACTTCGATCTGTTTTTTCTGAACTGCAAACCCAACTGCGGAAACTTTTAGAACATATTTTCCTGGAGCAACATTTTTGAAAATATAATTCCCATTTTCATCTGAAATCACACTCAAATCCGTTTTTTCAATAATAACCGTTGCAAACGGAATTGTCTCTCCAGAATTTTCAACAACTTTTCCAGACACCAAAAAGCCCTGATTTTGCTGGGAAAACGATAAGAACGTAAATAAAAAAAACAAACAGGCAAATAAAATTTTTTGAGTTGACATATATTTAATTAGACTAATTATAAATAACTTTGCTGCAAAAGTACCATCAACGTCTTAAAAAAAGATAGGGAAAAACGGATTATTATTTTGTAAAAACGGATTAAATTTTGAAAATCAAAGCCACACTTTTAACGTCAGAAACGCCTATAATTAAAATTCAAATTGGAGATAACTATTATCCAAAAAGCATTTTAACCGAAGAAAATATCAATATTCAAAATGGAGATTCTGAAAAAATTATAAGCCGACATCTCATCACCGAAGGATTAGTTCTCCTTGATACTCAGATGTATTATTCAACTCCTAGAACCGTAATGTTTGAAATCGATGAAGAATCGGTTGTGATGAATTTTATTTATAGCAGTAATGTTGAAACTCATATTGATCAATTGGAAAGTGAAAAGTATTCTAAAAAAAACACGCATAATATTTTTTATACCAATAATTTTAAAGGTTTCTTTACAATACCAGCCCTCACAAACATCAATTACATGTCTATTATTCTTTCCAAAGAATTTTATTATAATATAATTAATGAAGATTGGCAGCTTCATGAGAAATTCTCAAAAAAAATACTCAATAAACAATCTACTTATTTAACCTCAAAATACCTTCCTTTTACACCTGCAATTCAGTGGGTAACATCTGAAATAAAAAACTGCACTCGAGAAGGCGTATTAAAAAGAATTTATATCGAAAGTAAAATTAAAGAGCTTCTTATTCATCAGCTTGAAACTTTAACCATTAAGCCTATAGCATCAGAAAATATAAACGATGAAGATTATAGCAAACTCTTAGAAGCAAAAAAAATATTAGAAAACGATTATAGAAACACACCCACTCTACCCGAACTTTCCAGACTTATTTCGTTAAACGAGTTCAAACTCAAAAAAGGTTTTAAAGCTTGTTTTGGCACAACTGTCAAAAGCTATATCATAAAACTAAGAATGGAACATGCCAAAGAATTGTTTCAAAACAAAACTGCTACGGTAAGTGAAGCCGCTTATAAATGTGGCTACAAAGACGTTTCGCATTTTTCGGCAGCATTTAAAAGCTATTACGGTTTCTCGCCTCAAAAGTTCAAAATCAATACCGATAGTATTCAATTTTGGCTAATTGGCTTTTCATTATTGTGGTAAAAAAAAGGGTCTTAAAATTACGTCCGTCGACTTAATCTTAAAACCCTAAAAAAATTAGACATTAATGTATATTGCAAACTTATATACAAATACCCACGATCAAATGAATATGTCAAAATTTCAATGTAAAAACGTTTCTCCAAAAACAGTTTTTTATAGAAATTAAATGATTCCCAAAAAGGTAAAGGCCATCACCGTTTTCAAATTTCTACAAACCAAAATTAAAATTCGCAAAATAGATAACCTTACGGTTTTCCTCATTGTGTGAAAAAATTAACATTCTTAACTTTAACTTAAAAGCTTAAGTTACTGTACCGCAAAACATTGATAAAATTCTATTTAACGTAAATTTGTCAAATAAAATACTAGTTTCTAAACTAGATGGCCTCTAAAATTATATTTCTTATTCTAGATTAAGAGCTTTCTTTGTCTTCATCGCATACATTTGCAATGTAGATTAGAAGTTCTATTAAAAACTGAAATCGAAAACAAGAAAAACTCAGTATCTGAGCATCTTAGCGTCTTAGAAACTTAAAAAAATCTTTCTTATTCTAGATTAAGTTGAAGCAAAATGGCAACTAATACATTTGCAATATAAATTACAAGTTCTGTCAAAAACTGAAATCATAAACAAGAAGAAAACTCAGTATCTGAGCATCTTAGCATCTTAGAAACTTAAAAAATCTTTTCTTTTTCTAGATTAAGTTGAAGCAAAATGGGAACTAATACATTTGCAATATATATTACAAGTTCTGTCAAAAACTGAAATCAAAAACAAGAAGAAAACTCAGTATCTGAGCATCTTAGCGTCTTAGAAACTTAAAAAAATCTTTTCTTATTCTAGATTAAGTTGA
>NZ_JUIV01000028.1 GCF_004151235.1 Flavobacterium anhuiense | reverse complement strand
CTTCCTGAACCACGCACGAAAGCGTTTCCTTCTGCGGATAGACTTTATATTTGAACGCCAGATTATTATTGCTCACCCTAAAAATCACATCAAGAGCCGCTCTGCCTTCTTTTGTGAACGAAAAAACAGCTTCGTTGGCCGTGTAATGCACGCTGCTTTTTTTGATGTTGCGCAGCTGATACGATTCGTCGATTTTGTTTTGGATGCTATTTGCCTGCAAAGCCAGTCCAGAACTGAAATCTCCCGCATTTGTCTTTAAGCCTAATGGCGATTTTTCTATAAACGTTTTTTCATTGAATGTTACGCTATACTGGGGTATTCCCTTGTTTACAGAAACCGAAACCGCAAGTTTTCCGTCCGGACTTTTTACCACCGATTGGGCGTTTAGTTTAAAGAAACTTACAAGCAATAAACATATGCTAAATTTTATATTCATAATTATAGAGGTTGGTTAGTCAGTTTATTTTTGATTTCAAGATGATTCTGAACAGCTGCTTCTTCTTCATAATCCTCAAGTAGGCTGTTCGGTGCTCCAGCTCTGAAACTTCACAGATGCTAATGTACTCTTTACTTTGAATGCTCAAAAGCAATAATACATTTCCGCCAGCCATAAAATACATTCTGACCCCTTTTACAGCATCCAAAAACCTGATAATACATAAGAGCCTCTCAAATAACACATTTACGCCCCCTGTCCTTTTACATTAAAAGATATTTTTACACCCCAGCATTATCAGCTGCCAATACAACTTGAATGAGCCTCATGCAGTCACCAAAAAATGCAGATTGCCATTTGACTTTTACAGCTTGCCATCGTTTGGAACCCATTTGAAATTTAGCTCGACTGAATATAGTAACTTCTAGATCGGGGAAAACATAAATCGCAAAAACTGCTAATTATCATATAAACTATTCTTAACCAAAAAACATGAAAAAAAACACAATCGCTTTAGGTCTTTCCGCCGGATTGCTCTTGGCATCGTGCGCTGTTAAAAATTACACCAAAACAAATGACAGTGTGTTTATAGACTTGAAACCAAACGCAGAAAACCAATTGCGCACACTGCGTCTGCAGGTTTTAGGCAATGATCTGATACATGTTGCTGCGTCAGCCAAAGAATCTGTGAAAGATTCCAGCCTGATTATTGTTCCCGGCCAGCAAACTGTCCCCTTCAAAATCAGTCAATTAAAAGACTCCATTAAACTCGCAACCAAGACTTTAAATGTAATGGTTTCGGCAAAAGATGGAGGAATCAAGTTTAAAGATAAAAACGGCAAAATGCTGCTGGCTGAAAAAGCAGGCGGCGGGAGGACTTTTCTTCCTATAGAGGCTGATCAGACAAAAGGCTATACGGTGCGACAGATATTTGAATCGCCTAAAGATGAAGCGTTTTATGGGCTGGGACAGCATCAGTCGGATGAATTCAATTACAAAGATAAAAGCGAAGAGCTTTTCCAATACAATACCAAGGTATCGGTTCCTTTTATTGTATCAAATAAAAACTATGGCCTTTTATGGGACAGCTATTCCTTAAGCCGATTTGGAGACAGCCGTCCTTATGAGCAGCTAAACAAGGTTTTCAAATTATATGGAAAAAATGGCGAACCAGGCTTCTTAACGGGAACCTACATCACGCCAGAGAAGAAAAATGCACCACTCATCCGTCAAGAGCAGTCTATTTTTTTTGAAGACGTTAAAAGCATTAAAAATCTGCCAAAAGATCTGCCTTTAAAGAATGCTGCTGTTGCTTATGAAGGGGAAATCGAAGCGCCGCAAGACGGAGAGTATAAATTTACTTTATATTATTCCGGATATGTAAAAGTCTATCTAGACAATCAATTAGTGGTTCCTGAGCGATGGAGAACAGCTTGGAATCCTAACAGCTACAAATTCTCTATGAATCTGAAAGCAGACAAGCGCACTGCTTTAAGAATAGAATGGAAACCGGACGGTTCAACATCCTATTGCGGATTAAGGGTAAGAACGCCTCAATTGGCTGAGGAAAAAAACAGCCAGGTCTGGTGGAGCGAAATGAACAAAAAAATCGATTACTACTTTATTCATGGCAATTCCATGGACAGCATAATTAAGGGATATAGAACCTTGACGGGAAAATCCCAAATTATGCCCAAATGGGCAATGGGCTATTGGCAGAGCCGCGAGCGATACAAAACCCAAGATGAAATCTTAAGCAATTTAAAAGAATTCAGAACGCGCCAGATTCCAATTGATAATATAGTTTTAGACTGGAATTATTGGGAAGATGATGCATGGGGAAGCCACAAATTTGATCCTAAGCGTTTTCCTGATCCAAAAGCCATGACAGACTCCATCCATTCGATGAATGCCAAAATGATGATCTCCGTCTGGCCTAAATTTTATAAAACCACAGACCACTTTAAAGAATTCGACCAAAAAGGATGGATGTATCAGCAGGCCATTAAAGACAATGTACGCGACTGGGTTGGCCCAGGTTATGTAGGCTCATTTTATGACGCTTATGCAAGCGGTGCGCGCAAACTGTTTTGGAAGCAGATTTATGAGAATTTATATCCTATAGGAGTTGATGCATGGTGGATGGATGCTAGCGAACCTAACGTATTGGACTGCACAGATATGGAGTACCGCAAAAAATTGCAGGGACCAACCGCTTTAGGGCCTTCGACAGAGTATTTCAACACTTATGCCCTAATGAACGCCGAAGCAATATATGACGGACAAAGGGCTGTAGATCCTAATAAACGTGTATTTCTTTTAACTAGGTCAGGTTTCGCCGGACTGCAGCGTTACTCAACAGCAACCTGGAGCGGAGATATTGCAACGAGATGGGAAGATTTGAAAGCGCAGATTTCGGCAGGCCTTAATTTTGCCGCAAGCGGTATTCCGTACTGGACGATGGATATAGGAGGGTTTTGCGTTGAAGACCGCTATGTGAGCGCACAGCAGTACTACGACAAAAGTGGAAATGAAAACTCTGACAGCAAAGAATGGCGCGAATTAAACACGCGCTGGCATCAGTTTGGGGCATTTGCTCCTTTATACCGTTCTCATGGGCAATTTCCATATCGCGAACCTTGGAACATCGCTCCTGAAGGCCATCCTGCCTACGAATCAATTGTATTTTATGACCGTTTGCGTTACAGACTAATGCCATACATCTATACTATGGCCGGTATGACGCATTTTAACGATTATACCATTATGCGCCCTTTGGTGATGGATTTTCAAAACGATAAAAATGTCGTTAACATCAGCAGCCAATTCATGTTTGGGTCTTCTTTTATGGTGTGCCCTGTTTACCAATATGGAGCCAGAAAAAGAGAAGTATATCTTCCTGCTGGCACAAACTGGTATGATTTTTATACGGGCAAGCATGTGTCAGGAGGGCAGACTCTACAGGCTGACGCTCCTTATGGACGCATTCCCCTCTTTATTCCTGAAGGCGCTATAGTTCCCTTTGGCCCTGAAATCCAATACACCGATCAGAAACCTGCTGATAATATGGTGCTGTATGTTTATAAAGGCCGCGACGGAAGCTTTACCTTGTATGAAGATGAAGGTGTTAACTACAATTACGAAAAAGGCAATTATGCCACGATAAGCTTCAATTATGATCAAAAAAACGAAACTTTAACCATTGGCGAGCGCAAAGGAGATTTTAAAGGCATGCTAAAAGACCGAAAATTTAAAATCATCGCTGTCGATCCATCTAATCCGAAAGCATTCCTTTCTGATGCTTCTGGAAAAGAAATCCATTATAACGGAATGCTTCAAGCCATTAAAATTTAATTATTCTAAAACAATCACATCGAACACCTGCATTAAGACAACTTAATGCAGGTCTCAATGCAAGTGAGAAAAATATAGATCCATGAAAGTAAAAAAATATATCATTTATTTATTGCTGCTGTCTTCAGCAGGCATAATGGCACAAAAGTCCCCAATTTTCTTTCCTAAAGAAAATCTGATGGCAATGGGAATTTATTATTACCCAGAACATTGGAATAAAAAAGACTGGGAAAGAGATATCAGCAACATTTCTAAGATTGGTTTTGAGTTTATCCATATTGCGGAATTCGCTTGGATAGAGATGGAACCCGAAGAAGGAAACTACCAATTTGAATGGCTTGATGAAGTGATAAATCTTGCCGGAAAATACAAATTAAAGGTTATTCTAGGCACCCCTACAGCAATTTCTCCTATCTGGATGGGCATTAAATATCCTGAAATCTATTTGATGGACAGCCATTATCAAAGGGCTGAGCATGGCACAAGAGCACAGCAGTCTTTGAGCAATCCCGTATGGAGAAATTTTTCTAAAAACATCATTAGTAAATTGGCGGCACGCTATGGCCATAATCCAAATGTAATAGGATGGCAGCTCGACAACGAACCGGAAGCCAAAGAAGACTATAGCCCTTCCTCACAAGATGCTTTCCGCAATTGGTTGGAAAGTAAATACCGCACCATAAGCGCTTTGAATACTGCATGGGGAACTGCCTTTTGGAGCCAGACTTACAGCAGTTTTGGCCAGATTAAAATTCCAAATGCAAATCTTGTTGGATGGTGGGGAATCAATCCGCATGCCTTGCTGGACTTTAAACGATATACTGCCGATACGCAGGCCGATTTTTTAGATTTTCAGGCAGACATTATCAGGCCTTTAATTGCTAAAAATCAATTTGTAACAACAAATTATACCGCTACTACTCCATCAGCAGATCCAAGAAGAACAAAAAAACTCGATTTTAATGCTTTTACCAGTTATCCGAATAAAGGAGTTCCTAATATAGGAGAAAAGGGTTTTCGTCTTGGCGATCCAGGGGAACTTTCTTTTGCGCTGAGTTTTTTCAAAACTAAAGACAACATTTCTGGCATAATGGAACTCCAGCCTGGTTTTGTCAACTGGGGAAATGTTAATCCTTTGCTTCAGCCTGGAGCGGTGCGCATGTGGCTTTATCATTGTATGGCTGAAGGAATGTCCTTTGCGTGCTCCTATCGTTACCGCCAAATAAATTATGGCGCTGAACAATACCACAGCGGGATTACCAAACTTGATGGAACCACCTTATCGCAGGGAGGAAAAGATTACCAGCAGACCATGCAGGAAATGAAATCATTGAGAAAAGCTTATAATCCTAAGACAGAAATGCCTAAAGAAATACAGGCTCGAAAAACTGCCTTATTATGGAATTATGACAATTTATGGAGCATGGGACGCCAAGGGCAGACAAGCCAATGGAATACCCTAGCTTTTTTCCAGAAATATTTGGAAATCGTAAAATCATGCGGCGCGCCGGCAGAAATAATCTACGAAAACGAGCCATTAGATTCTTATAAGGTGGTGATTGCCCCTGCTTATGAGCTGGCAGACGAGAAACTTATCAATAAATGGACAGAGTATGTAAAACAAGGCGGGCATTTAATCTTAACGGTGCGCACCGCCGTTAAGGACAAAAACGGACATTTATTCCAAGGGTGGGGAAATCCGATATACGACCTAATAGATGCCAAAATTGAAGATTTTGACCATCTTCTACCCTACGCAAAAGGCACAATCCAATGTTTCGGAAAGGAGTATTACTGGAATAGCTGGGCAGATCTAGTAAAAGCCAATAAACCTGAAAATGTGCTTGCTAAATATACCAATCAATTCTACGCAGGTACAGCATCTGCAGTAACCAACAAAATAGGAAAAGGAACCGTTACTTATATTGGCACTGATACAGATGATGCCCAACTTGAAAAAGACGTTCTGCAGCATGTATACAAGCAGGCTGGAATTACTGTTGAACAATATCCTAAAGGTGTTTACATCAATTGGCGTGACGGTTTTTGGATCGCGGTAAATTATTCCTCAGAAGATTATCAGATAGAAAAAATATCCAGTACGGCAAATATAATAATTGGCGGCAAAACTTTGCCCCCAGGCGGTGTAACAGTTTGGCAGCAATAATTTTTTTTAAACAATTGCAATCTTTGAACATCCCTGCAGCTCTTGCCGCAGATTTAATGCTAACTATAAATTTAAACCAACCAAAATGAAAAAAAAATTAATCACTTTGCTTTTTGCGCTGAGTTTATGCGCAAATGCTAATGTAAAAATGCCGCTGCTTTTTAGCGACGGAATGGTCTTACAGCGCAATAAACCCATTTCTGTTTGGGGCTGGGCCGATTCAGGAGAAAAAATTGAAGTCGCTTTTAATAAACAGATCCAAAGAACCAAAGCAGACAAAAATGGAAAATGGCTTTTATACTTAAAGCCTGAAAAGGCAGGCGGGCCTTTTAAAATGACGATTAAAGGAAAGAACAGCATTACCATTGAGAATGTTCTAGTCGGAGAAGTTTGGATCTGCAGCGGACAGTCTAATATGGAATGGACCGTTGGCCAAGCTCAGAATGCTGATTATGAAATCAGTCAAGCAGATAATCCTTGGATACGACAATTTTTAGTGGACAAAGATTTAAATTCGACACCTAAAGAGGAGATCAAAGCTGGCAGCTGGAAAGAAAGCAGCAAAAAAAATACGGGCGCCTTTACAGCAGTGGGCTATTTTTTTGCAAAAAAAGTGTACAATGAATTAAAGATCCCGATTGGAATAATAAATGCTTCTTGGGGAGGCACGTGCTCAGAAACCTGGACCAGCAAAGAAGCTTTTGAAAAAAGCCCTGAGTTCAGCAGCATGATTGCCGATCTTCCAAAAGGCACAATGGATTCATTTCTAAAAAATAAACTCGATGCGCTTACAGCAAAAATTGAAGCTCTTCAAAAATCTAAAATAACTTCAAACTCTGAAAGCCAGTACAAAACAGCAAGTTTTGACGATAGCGCATGGCCAGAAGTACATGCCCCGCAATTGTGGAACCAGCAATTAGGCAGTTTAGACGGCACGGTTTGGATGCGCAAGTCTTTTATAATTTCAAAAGAAGATGCCAGTAAAGAAGCTTTACTGGAGCTAGGCAAAATAGATGATGAAGATCTTTCTTATGTAAATGGAATTGAAGTGGGGAAAAATACCCAATGGGACAAAAAAAGAATATACAAAATACCTTCTGGAACGCTTAAAGAAGGCATTAACACGGTTGCAGTGCGAGTAACGGATTACAGCGGAGGGGGCGGCATTTTTGGCGATGAAGCTGATTTAAAATTAACTGTAGGCACGACAATTGTGCCACTTGCAGGAAAATGGAAATTTCAGGTTACAGAAATCAAAACAGACCTTTCTCCAAACAGCTATCCCTCTCTTCTTTACAATGCCATGATCAATCCTTTGGTTCCCTATTCTTTTCAGGGTGTGCTTTGGTATCAAGGCGAGGCAAATGCTACACGCGCCGAACAATATAAAAAAGCTTTTCCGTTACTAATCAATGACTGGAGAACAAAATGGAATCAAGGTGATTTTCCTTTCTTTTTTGTCCAGCTGTCTTCTTTTAATGAGTTTGGAGGAAACAGCAGCGTTGGCAGTTATTGGGCAGAATTAAGAGAAGCGCAAGCTTTCACCCTTAACAATGTTGCCAATACTGGCATGTGTGTTACTGCAGATATTGGAGATCCAAAAGATATTCATCCAAAAAATAAACAAGAGGTAGGATATAGACTGGCGGCCATTGCCTTAAATAAAGTGTATGAAAAAGGAAATGTTTTCAGCGGACCAGCATACAAGTCTATGGAAACAAAAGGCAACCAAATTCTCTTAACATTTGACAATGCCGAAAGCGGTTTAACTGTTCATGATAAATACCAATATGTAAAAGGATTTGAAGTTGCAGGATCTGATCATGTTTTTCATTACGCCAAAGCCCAAATAAAAGGCAGTCAGCTTTTGGTCTGGAGCGATCAGGTACAAAATCCTGAAGCTGTCCGCTACGGCTGGGCTGACGATGCTAGCGACTGTAATTTATACAATGCAGAAAATTTCCCTGCTGCTCCTTTTCGAACAGATGACTGGGATACCATCTCAAAAGGCATTAAATACAGCTTTGAAAAATAAATATCTTTAATAAGCCAAGCGTATTGCATATTTCAAATTTCACTATCGATTCTAAAAGAAAATAAAATCGATAGTGATTGAAATAATGGCTGTGATTTTACATAAAAACAGTCCTTTTGATACTGCAGCTGCAGATAAATGATTAATTTAGACCGAATGAAAAAACATAAAGCCCTCTTATTATTTCTTGCTGTTTTTGGAATAATTTCGTTCCAGAGCATTCTTGCGCAGTCCAATTATATTTTTCATCAGTTGAAAACCAGCGAAGGGTTTTCGAGCACCAATGTCAAGACATTTCTAAGGGACAGTTACGGTTTTTTATGGATTGGCACCGAAACCGGACTTAATAGATATGATGGCTACGAATTCAAGGTTTACACTACCAACTCTAAAAAGCCCAACAGCCTAATTTCAAATGATATATTAGGCCTTCAAGAAGACGGCATGGGCAATATATGGGTCAATTTTGGACATGATAATGCAATATATAACAGAGATAAGGACTGCTTTATTACAGACATCGGTTTTCTTTTAAACAAGCTGCACATTCGCGCAGACAGCAACTGTAAAATTTATGTGGATAAAAAAAAGAATTTATGGGTTTTCAATAAAAAAAATATTTCTTTCTACGACATAAAAAAAAGGCATACTTCCATCTTTACAGGCGTAAGCATTGAAGAACCTTTTTTTATTAGTGTAACAGATAATGGCGAGTCTGTATATTGCATTGAAAATTCTCAAAAATGCTGGCAGTTAAACAGTACTACAGGTCATATTAAAAACATTTCACTCCCAGTTTCAAGCAGAAGAAATGGAACTGATGAATGGCATATCGTTTTTCTGGACAGCAACAACGGATTATGGACTTATTTCAACAATAGTCCGAATGAAGTTTTCTATCGCGATGATCAGACGAAAAAATGGAGCTCTATAACATTAAAATCCAGTGTAGACAGCGACATTAATTTCGTTAGCAGCATTATCGAAAATAAGCCAGGCGAAATATGGATTGGAACAGACCATAAAGGGCTTTTTATTTTTGACAAATCAAAAAACAGCATAATAAACTGTGTTCAAAACTCAAACAAAGACAATTCTCTGCCATCCAACAATATAACCTGCATGTATCGCGACAACGATAGGACCATCTGGATTGGACACAGCAAAAAAGGGCTCTCTTTTTTTAATGAAAGCTTTAAAAATTTCATCAATTTCAAACACCCGGAATGCTCTGATATTAGCACCATAATGGAGGATCACAACGAAGATCTCTGGATTGCAACAGATGGGAAAGGACTTTTTAAAAAAGATAAAAAATCAGGAAATACTTCTCGAATTCCATTTCCCAAAGCAGCTATCACCTGTTTATTGGAAGATCGCAAAAACCGCATTTGGATCGGCACTTATCAAAATGGGCTGTTTTGCTGGCAAAATGGCGCCATAACCCAATATACCACGAAAAACAGCAAACTAAGCAACAACAATGTCTGGAACTTAAAACAGGACCGTTACGGAAATATCTGGATAGGGTCTATGGGAGGAAAAATACAGCAGCTTCCGTCAGATGCCACAAGTTTTGATTCTGTGATTTCTGTATTTGAAGATCAAGTCTTTGCGCTCGATATGTTTTACGATTCAGGCGATGAGCTTCTGCTGGGTACGGGTTACGGGCTTTTCAATATTGATATTACCAATAATAAGAAAGTCGTATCGTATGGCAATAAAAAAGGAACGCAAAAATTCAAACACTTTCAGATTTCTACGGTCTACAAAGACAAACACAATATATTATGGATTGCCCATAATGATGGACTGAATATCTGGGATCCGAAAAAAGATACCATTTATTACTTCAACAAATCAAATGGCCTTTGCGACAATTCTGTAAGCGGCATATTGGAAGATAACCGCAATAACATCTGGGTTACTACCCCTAATGGACTTTCCATTTTAACTGTAAGTTATGATGCCAATGATAATTTATCCATAAGCAGCAAAAACTATTCGGTTAGGGATGGACTGATGGATAATTATTTTAACAAACACTCTATACTGCAATTAAGAAACGGTGATATTTTGCTTGGCAATCTGGACGGATATACCATAATCAATCCAAACAAGCTGCTAAAAGAAAATAGGCCGGTTTCAAAAATTATTTTTACAGGGCTAACTCTTGGAAATCAGACTATAGAGGTGGATTCTGTCTATAATGGACATAAATTGCTGCAGCATTCGACAGAACTGCTTTCCAAACTTACTTTAAGGCACGATGACAGGCTTATTACTCTTAAGTTTACGAGTACTGATTTATTAAATGCCGATAAGGTCAAGTATTTTTACAAGATTGAAGGTTTTAATACGGAATGGATTCCTATTCAGGACAATAAAATTGCAATTTCTGCCTTGCCAGCCGGCAATTACAAACTTTTGGTAAAAGCATATGATAATGCTTCGGGTTGGAACGATAATATCAAAGTATTGGCATTAAGTGTACTGCCTCCTTTTTATTTAACTATCTGGGCGTATCTTTTTTATGGGCTAACGATCGCGGCCCTAATATGGTATACCGTGCGCAGATCAAAAATCCGCCATCATTTAAAATTAGAGGAACAGCGCGAGAAAATGAATCGTGAGAAGGAATGGCAGATTAACGAAATGAAGCTGAACTTTTTCACCAACATAAGCCATGATCTGAGAACTCCCCTAACCCTTATCATAACGCCTCTGCAAGTGCTCTTGAATGATTCTATGGATGAGGTTATGCGAAAGAAAATAAATGTCATCCATAAAAATGCGCAGCAGCTTCTTTCCTTAATCAATTCTCTGCTAGATTTTCGCAAATTAGATGCAGGAATCGTCAGCTTAAACTTAAAGGCATCAGAGTTTGTAAGTTTCGCCGAGGATATCTGCAGTTCGTTTAATGTGTATGCCGCTGAACGCAATATCCAATTATCTTTTGAAAGCGAAATAGACAGCCTGCTTATGGAATTTGACAAGGATAAGATACAAAAAACACTTGCCAATCTGCTTTCGAATGCTTTTAAATATACTCCCGATGGAGGAAAAATTCAGGTAAAAATTAGCCGCAACGATACTCAAGTCTGCGTCAAAGTTCTCGACACTGGCTCGGGAATCAACGATAAGGATAAACCGCTTGTATTTGATAGATTTTATCAAGGAGAACAGAGCCAGAATGAAACCGGCAGCGGTCTTGGACTGCATATTGCAAATGAATACATACAGCTTCATGGCGGCACCATAACCATTGAAGATAATATTCCACATGGGTGTGCATTTACCTTTAAAATCCCAATTAGAGAAAGCTCTGAAAAGAATTTGATGCTTAATCCTGCTCAAGCAGATATTATAACCATTGAAGAAGAAGAAGAAGAAGAAGAAGAAGAAAAAACAGAAAGTCCTGCCCAGCAGCTCGTTCTTTTTGTGGATGACAATAAAGACCTGTGCGAATTTATAGAAGACAACCTAAAAGATGACTTTACGGTGCTGACGGCCCATAATGGACAAGAGGCTATTGAACTGCTGCAAAAACACAATATTACAGTTATTGTAAGTGATGTAATGATGCCTATAATGGATGGCATTGAGCTTTGCAAATTGGTCAAAACCAATATCTACTGGTCACATATTCCTGTAATTCTGCTCACTGCGCGCACTGCTGAGGAATATCATATAGACGGGCTAAAATATGGAGCGGACGATTATATCACCAAACCATTTAATATCCATATTCTCAAACTTCGAATTAATAAATTTATAGAATGGACCAAAAAGAGCCATGCCGCATTTAAACAAAAAATAGACGTTAATCCGCAGGAGATTACCATTACCTCTCTAGATGAAATTTTTATCGAAAAAGCGATAAAAGCGGTCGAACAGCATATTAGCGATACTGAATTTTCTGTAGAAAATCTTGGAGACACTTTAGGTTTGAGCCGAGGGCATCTGTATAAAAAACTAATGTTTATAACAGGCAAAGGCCCTGCCGAATTCATCCGTACAATCCGATTGAAAAGAGGACGACAGCTTTTAGATAAAAGCCAGCTGCAGGTTTCGCAAATAGCCTACGAAGTTGGATTTAATTCGCCGAAAAGATTCTCAAAATATTTCCGTGAAGAATTTGGTTTATCTCCTTCTGAGTATTTAAAACTTCACAAAAAACTATAAAAACAACGCAATAAAAAAGCAGTCTTTAATATCATCATTAAGGCTGCTTTTTTTATTTTCTCAGCCTATATTCGTTTTATTTAAAAGTGCTTCAAAAAACTACTATAAACTGCTTAAAAGAATATTTATTTAAAAATATGCTGCGAGAAAAGATACAGATTGTTGGCCCATTCTACATCATCGTGCGCATTGCCATCTACATGCCACACATGAGGCACTTGATTTGCTTTTAAGCAGCCATGAATGCGCTGGCTCACATTGAAAAGCCAGTCTTTACTGCCGCAAGAAACCCACAATACTTTAAGATTTTTTCTTGCTGCTTTTACGTCTGGCACAAGCTTAAGAGTCGAAAGTCCCCCGACTTCATTTGTATTGGGAGCTGATGAAAAACCTCCAATAAAAGCAAAAGTATCGATATTGGAAAGGCCAATGTTTAGAGATTGCCCGCCTCCCATAGACAAACCTGCTAAAGCTCGCTGCTCTCGATTTCGGTATACAGCATAATTTGATTCAATATACGGAATGATATCCTTCAGCAGATCTTTCTCAAAAGATACTCCATAACTTTTATATCCCATTTCTTTCTCCTTCTCTTGGTCAGGAGTCGGATTTTCAACAGTGACACTTGAGTTGCAGTTGGGAAAAACCACCAGCATTGGTTTGATTTTTCCGTCACGGATTAAATTATCTATAACATCCTGGGCACGAATCCAATCCGTCCATTGCCCTTTATCTGAATTAAGGCCATGGAGCAGATAAAGCACCGGGTATTTTTTATCAGCTGCATAACCTGCAGGGGTGTAAACTGCCATTTCGCGGCGCGTGCCCAATGTTTTGGAATTGTACTGGACCACAGTAAGTTTTCCCGAAGCTAATTCCGCGTGCTTGTCCCTAAATCCTTGTGGCGGATCTTCAAATGCCGGTTTGTCGTCGGCATTGAATACTATGGGCTGCAGGTTTAATTTTTTATCTGCAGCATTTTCTGTTTGGGAGTGTCCTATAGACCAGCAGAACAAGGCCAGCATAGCCATTAAAAATGGTTTGTTTTTCATTTTTTATCTTCTTTGTAATAGTTATTTATAATGTGCCAAGCTTTTTTCTTTTCTCCATTTTCAGAGATCAATCCTTTCCTATTATATCCCTTCTGATACACGGGGTGCATTCTTCCCAATGATCTGTAATCATACAGTAGCCATGGGCAGACGCCTCTTAAATTTGGAATAGTCTTAAACATTTCAATCTGATTTTTATAAACCTGCTCCTGATATTCCTCAGACCAGTAGGCAGCTTGATCTGCAGGAACATTTCTGGTTCCATATAATGCCTCTGCTCCAAATTCAGAAATAAATACGGGTTTATTAGAGAAATCTATTTTCCACTTCACTTCTGAAGGTTTTCCTTGCCAAGGAATATACCAGCCTATATACTCATTAAGAGCAATTAAATCAGAATAATTATAAAGCGGATCCCAAACATGAAATGCATTATTGGCATAACCTTGCGTATTGATAACATGGGTAACCAATCTTGTAGAATCGATCGCTTTACATTCTTTTGTTAAATCAATAAGCGCTTTATCTCTATTTGGAGTGCCCGGATATGTTTCGTTCGAAAGGCTCCAGACTACGACTGCACATCGGTTTTTGTCTCTAGCAATCATTTCTTGCAGCATATGCCGCATTTTTTTGGGAACCAAACTATCGGAAAACTTAACATTCTGATAGATCGGAAGCTCGCTCCACACCATCAGACCCATTTTTTCAGCTTCTTTAATCATGTCTTCATTGTGCGGATAGTGTGCCAATCTCACTAAATTACATCCTAGCTCTTTGGCAGAATTAAGCAATAGCCTGTCATCATCCAATGAAAATGCTCTAGATTTTTTCATCGGGTTTTCTTCATGAATGTTTATGGCCTTAATGAAAAGAGGTTTTTTATTAAGCAGAATTTCACTCCCTTTGGTCTCAATGCTTCTAAAGCCGATTTCATCAGCAATGGAATCCGTGTCGCATTCCACAATTACATGGTATCGTTTAGAATTTTGAGGCGACCATAGCTGGAACTTGGACGAAAATTCAAGCTTTGCATAACCATTGCTATTGGTCTTTGTCTGATAAACAATATTTAATTCTGGTATTTTAACTATAATTTTCTGGCTCAAATTCTCGCCGTTTAATCGAATCCATCCCAGCACATTGCTCAGACTGCCTTTTTCTAGCTGGATGGAATAATCCTCAATGTATGTTTTTGGGGTTTCAATAATTTTCACCTCGCGAGTAATTCCTCCATAATTCAGCCAGTCATATCCTAAACCGGGAATTCCGTTCTCTAAACGCCTATTGTCTGCTTTTACAATTATGGTATTTTCGCCATCCTCTATTTTGTCTGTAATTTCAAATTGGAACGGAGTGAAGCCTCCTTCATGGCTTCCCAGTTTTTCTTCATTAAAATACACATCGGCGCTATAATTTATAGCTCCAAAGTACAGAAACTGTCTTGAATTTTTCTTTTTAAGAGTAACCGTTTTTTTGTACCAGACAGCACCTTCATAAAAAGCAAGCTCGCATAATTGCGAATTGAAGTCGCCCGGAACATTCAATTCTGGCGCACCGTCAAATGAATATTCAAAAAAATCTGTTTTCTTCTGCGGTTTTGGCTCTATCCAAACTTTCTTCCAGTCGCCAGCAGCTCCCGGATCAGACAGCACTTTCCATTTCCCATTCAAACTTGTTGAGTTTCTAGATGCAGCATTGGCCATTGCTGTTTGGGCATTTGTCGTGCTGGCTAAAAAAACTGCCAATAAAACGGCTATTATCTGTGCTTTGCAGATTTTTTGCAGTCGATCCATTTTCTATTCCATTTTACCGGGTTTATATGTGAAACTGTCAAAATCCGCAAAGGCTTTGGTATTTTTATTTTGAGATGAGGCATACAGTCCAACATACACGCCAGTAAAACCTCCATTTGTCTCAGAGCTTAGATACCAAACATTGATTTTATCCAAAAACTTAAATTCCTTTCCATCCAAAGAATAATAGAAGCTGTAAAAATCCTTATTGCCTTCCACTTTCAAATAAATTGTATCGGCAGGAATTTCCACTTCAGATGCGGTATGATTCAATATGCCCATTTTATAACGCAATACTAGTTTGTTTTTGCCTTTTTCTGTTTTTTTCAAAGAAAGATCATAATGAGCCTGACTCGAATAGAAGATGGTCATTCCAGCTTCATCTTTTGCTTTTGCATTATTCAATGACATCACGGTGGAAGCTGAAAAATCAATGTGTTCCTGTCTGCGTCCTGCAAAGGTTGGCGAATCATTATCGTCTAAAGATACCGAAGTGGCTTTTAATCGCAATGAACCTTTCTTTTCGGTAAGCGAGTATTGCGGCATGAAAGGATTTCTGAGATAATTCCAATCCACACCGAGCTTCATTTCATCAAAACTCGTAGAAAAATCATGAGGTTTTACAGCCTGTAATGGTAAAGTAGGCACATTCATATCTATATTTACTGTGCCATTGCCATTTATTACGGGCCAAGCATCTGCATCCCATCTTACAGGAGCCAAAAAAGTTTCTCGGCCTAAAACATGGTGCAGCAGACTTTGCGGACGGAAAGCCAGAAAGACAATCCACCAAGAACCATCATGCGCCTGAATAAAATCACCATGCCCAGTCCCTTGAATCGGATTGCTTTGAGCAATTTCGTTAATATGCGTCAGAATCGGATTGGCAGGATTGGATTCATAAGGTCCATAAATGTTCCTGCTTCGCGCTATGGTTATTTTATGGCCGTATTCTGTGCCTCCTTCTGAAATAAGCAGGTAATACCAGCCGTCTTTTTTATAAATGTGAGGCGCTTCAGGATAACGTCCTCCTGTTCCATTCCACACCGTTTGTCCTTTGGTGAGTTTTTTTCCTGTTTTAATATCAATTTCGCAAATGGTAATGCCATTCTGATTCGATACAAAATAAGATTTGTCCCCTTCGAAATATAAAGAAGGATCTATACCGCCCTGATCTACAAAAACGGGTTCTGACCATTCTCCTGCAGGATTATCGGTATGCACATAAAAATTTCCTCCGCCCGATACATTGGTCGTGACCATATAAAAACGGCCTTCATGATAACGGATTGTTGGAGCATAAATCCCAGCTGAAGGAGCGCATTTGTCTAATTTGAGCTGAGAAGCACGCGTAAGGCAATGTCCAATTTTGGTCCAATTGATTAAATCTTTACTGTGAAAAACAGGAACTCCCGGAAAGTACTCAAAGCTGGAAGTCACCAGATAATAGTCATCTCCTACTCTGCAAACGCTCGGATCGGGATGAAATCCAGAAATAACTGGATTCTTGTATCCTTGCGCATTCAAAAAATGGCAGCATCCGACTATAGTAATTAAAAGGAAAATTATTCTTTTCATAATTGTAAATTATTGCAATGCTTTATTTTAAATTAAAATCTGCCACACCTCTAATATCAGTAGCCGAAGCTCCAATCATTATTCTGAATTTGCCTGGTTCTGCAATCCATTCTTTTTTAGTGTCGTCGTAATAAGAAAGATCTTTTTTTGTTAAAGTAAAACGCACTGTTTTTTCTTCTCCCGGCTCAAGCGAAATTTTTTCAAATCCTTTTAATTCTTTAGTAGGACGAGGCAGGCTCGATGTTTCGTCATTAACATAAAGCTGCACAACTTCTTTTCCTGCCACTTTTCCTGTGTTTTTTATGGAAACGGTTACCTCTAAAGAGTCAGCAGTTGTAATCGTTTTTGATGAAACAGCTGGCTTTCCGTACTGGAATGTGGTGTAGCTCAATCCATATCCGAAAGGGAAAAGCACAGGGATTTTTTTAGTATCGTACCAGCGGTATCCTACTAAGATGTCTTCTTTATGATAGACATTATTTCCATCACCTGGATAACAAAGCTGGTCAAAAGAATGTGCCCCTACGTCTTCCAGTTTTTTAGGAAATGAAATAGGGAGCTTTCCTGATGGGTTTGCTTCGCCCGAAATAATATCGGCCAAAGCATTTCCTGCTTCCGAGCCAAGATACCATCCTTGCACAACGGCTTTTGCCTTATTAAGCCAAGGCATCAAAACCGCATTTCCGCTTAATAAAACAACTGCAACGTTATGATTCACTTTCTGAATTTCTTCAATAAGCTTATCTTGACCAAACGGCAGACTCAGTGATTTACGGTCTCCGCTTTCGCAATCTTGAAAATAATTTTTATTCAACCCTCCAACAAAAAGCACTATATCTGCATGGCGGGCAGTTTCAATTGCGGCATTTTGCAAAGAATCAAGGTTTAATTTAGAGGGTTCTTCGGCGCCATAAAGCGGTCGTCCCGAAGCATATCCCATACTGTAAACAATATTATTTTCGCCGTATTTATTTTTTAATCCCTGCAAAGGAGAAATTTCGTAAGCCGCTTTCAATGACGTAGAACCTCCGCCAACAATCAGGCTTTTCACGGCATTTTCACCTATCACAGCAATTTTTTTATATCTGCCTTGTGGAATAGGCAAAAACTGTTTCTCATTTTTAAGCAGTACGATTCCTTCCTGTGCTATTTTTCTAGCTGCATCGCTATGTTCTGGAGAAACAAAACGGCCATAAGGACGCTTGGCGCTCATAGTGGTGCGGAAAATCATTCGGAGAATTCGGCTTGCTTTATCGTCAAGTTTTGACATTTCGTATTGGCCCGATTTAATTCCCTTTAAAAGAGGATCGGCTAAATAATAGCTCGAAAAAGGAAAATGGCCTTGCGTGGTCAATCCGTTTGTATAAGTGCCCATTTCAATATCAAGTCCGCCATTGACCGCTTCATCCGTATTATGGACACCTCCCCAATCGCTAACCACTACACCATCAAATTTCCAATCGATTTTTAAGATTTGGTTGAGCAAGATGTCGTTGTGGCAGCAATGTACACCCCATATTTTGTTGTATGCTCCCATGATAGACCATACGTTTCCTTCCTGAACTGCTGCTTTGAAGGCTGGAAAATAAATCTCATGCAAGGCGCGATCGCTTACATTGACATTAATTTCACCACGAGCAATTTCCTGATTGTTCAGGGCGAAATGTTTCACGCATGCCGCCACTCCATTAGACTGTACGCCTTGCACGTATGGAACCACCATTCGCGAAGCCAAAAAAGGATCTTCGCCCATGTATTCGAAATTTCGCCCATTAAGTGGCGTACGGTAAATATTGACGCCAGGCCCTAACAGCATGGTTTTGTTTCGGTATCGGGCTTCTTCTCCAATAGATGTGCCGTAAAGCTGTGCTATCTTTGGGTTGAATGTTGCCGCCAGGCAGGTTAAAGCAGGAAAAGCAGTGCAGGAATCACTGGTCCATTGTGCCGAGTTCCACTCATCCCACAATTTTTCATCGCTTACTCCGTGCGATCCATCTGATGACCATACATCTGGTATGCCCAGACGCGGAACTCCTTTAGAGCTGAACTTTGACTGCGCATGGCAAAGTGCCACTTTTTCTTCTACCGTCATTCGCGATAAGGCATCCTTTACACGAACTTCGATCGGTTGGCTTTGATCTAAATAAAGAGCCTTTTGCGCCCATCCAAAAAATGGTGAGAGGAAAAAATATAATAATAGCAGTACAGTGATATATCTTTTTTTCATTATGGTATACTTTCTAATTCATTATCAGGTTACAGAACAATACTTGCCTCAATAAGCAAGAGATTCATTCCGAGATATTTTAACTATTTTTCTGGGTTAATTATAATCGCAAAACCACCTCCAGGTGCCATTTGCACTTTCAGTTTGCTGGCATTGGTCACTTTAATTATTTCGCGCTTATAATCTGTAGGATCTTTTTCAGCATTCAATCCGTCTTTAAAAATTTCTGCTGTAAAGCTTCCTTTTCCAAGGAAAGATAAATCGATCTCTATTTCTCTAGCCGACCAATTGGTTAATCCGCCTACAAACCATGTATTGCCTTTTTTTCTGGCAATGGCCGCATATTGGCCCACTTTTCCATCCAACGCAACAGTTTCATCAAAAGTGGTTGGAATTTGAGATATAAATGTGGTGCTTTCCTGCTCTTTCATATAAGCTGTTGGACTATCTGCCATCATTTGCAACGGCGCTTCATAAAGAACATACATTCCCAACTGATGGCATCTTGTGCCTTGGCTCATAGGCAGCGAATTGCTTGGACGAAAATCTGCTTTTGTAGCATTGCGCATTGCTCCCGGCGTATAATCCATAGGCCCGGCCAGCATTCTTATAAAAGGTATGCTTGTTTCATAATGCGGCATGTCATCATGTGGTGTCCATTTGGCATTTTCCAATCCTTTAACGCCTTCAAAATTCACAATATTAGGATAGGTTCTTTGAATGCCCGTTGGCTTATACATTCCGTGATAATCAATAAGAAGTTTGTAAGAAGCTGCTTTATTGGCAATATTATAAAGAGAGTTAACCATTTTTTGATCGTCACGGTCTATGAAATCTATTTTAAAGCCTTTCACTCCCATATTCGAATACTTCGCAAATGCATCATCTAAAACCTGATTTATGGCATACCATGAAGCCCAAAGGATGATTCCGACATTTTTTTTCTTACCGTATTCGATAAGCTCCTTAATGCCCATAGCAGGCGAGATCTTCAAGATATCGGTTTCTTCACTCCATCCCTCGTCTATCACCACATATTCAATATTGTTTTTAGAGGCAAAATCAATATAATATTTATAAGTCTGCGTATTGATTCCTGCCTTAAAATCTACTTTCGATATATTCCAATCATTCCACCAGTCCCAAGCAACTTTACCAGGCTTTATCCAGCTTATATCGGAAATTTGTGAAGGCGAAGAAAGTTTCTGAACCATATCATTATTCAAAAGCTCGCTGTCGTTTTCGCTTATTATGACTGCCCTCCAAGGAAAACTTCTGCTGCCATTTGTTTCCGCAATGTAGTTTTCTCTCTCAGAGACCATGTAGTTCATTTTATTATAGCCTCCTAAACGTTCTTTTTTTGGATAACGGGCAAATATTCCCTTCAGGCCATATTGTGCCTCATTATTGCGTGTTAAGAACATCCCAGGATAATCTTGGAGTTCAGCCTCAATAATAGATGCTTTTTTTCCATTTCCTAAATCAACAAGAAGCGGAGAAATAGCCAATGAATCTTTGACAAATTTAGAAAGCGGAATTTCATCATAAAGCGCTTCAAAAGCAGAAGTGTACATGTCTTTTTCTCTTATATCGCGAACATAGGGCACAAAAGCTTTATGGTCTTGACTGAAGTTAAAACTGGCTTCTTCAGATACAATGGTAATTTTTTTATTCTTATTTGTAAAAAAACGATACGCTACACCATCATTATAGGCTCTTAGTATCAGGCCAAAATTCCCTTTAAAATTCACAATCAGCTGATTGTATTGGTCGACAACCGTTTTCTTTTTATAAACAGGCGTTTCAAAAATGGTGTTGGAAGCCGAATTTTTAGTACTTGCAATTTTGGCATTGTTTCCTAAAACCTCTCCGCTGCCCAAGGTTAGTGAAATAGCAGAAGGAGCAACGACTTCTGTATTGTTATGTTTTACAGACCATCGGATTTTGGTGCCGTTTTCTAATTCCATCTCAATCTTTCCGTTGGGAGATTTGAGATGAAGCACTTGCGCCGATCCGCTTGCTGATAAAAATATAAAAATAATTGCCTGTAATAAAGTCCTGTTCATTTGATGTGTGGTTATTCTAGTTAGTAAGTAAATGTTTTTTAGTGCGCTTTGAAAAAACTTAAAAACGTTCGAGTAAGCGTCATCTCTTTTGGAAAACTATTTTTGACATCTCGCTGCACTAATTCATATTGGTAATTTGAATTATAGCTTCGAAGTTTTTTCAACGGGCAAATTTGACAAGAAAAAATAGCTAACTACGGTACGCTTTGTATTAAAAAAGGGCAATAATTGTTGTAATCATCTATATTTTAGACCATATAAAGATGAATTGATTGGTTTTCCAAAAAGATCTGCTTCCGCAAACAGACAGTGGCTGAGAAATTAAATATAGGTTCTTGCCCATTGGGTGCAATTACTCCAAATTTAATTTTAACACATAGAAACATAGATTCAGAAAAGCTTAAAAAAGGCGTTTCACTAGTTTAAATGCACATAGTAGCTATGTGAAAGAAATAAATTTCTCTTTTGGAGACTTTAAAAAACATAAAATCTATGTTCCTATGTGTTTAAAATTTTTATACCAACGGGTTAGGTTCTTTTAATTGATCAAGCCTTTTGCTTTAAGCCATCTGCCGCATGCCAGACTCCAATCAGATTCTGTGCTGCCCGATTTGCCAAGTCCGTAGCCGTGACCTCCTTTTTCGTAGATATGGAGTTCGCAAGGAATTTTATTTTTCTTTAGCGC
Source organism: Flavobacterium anhuiense (assembly GCF_004151235.1). GTDB lineage: Bacteria > Bacteroidota > Bacteroidia > Flavobacteriales > Flavobacteriaceae > Flavobacterium > Flavobacterium anhuiense_A. Next base: position 21,605 of record NZ_JUIV01000028.1, on the reverse strand, counting down.
TAAAGCATATTCGATACTGCTTTCTACGGGTACAGCACCATCATCCATCGAATGCACTAAAAATGCTGTCGGAGTTTCACTATTGACTTGCAGCTCATTTGAAAAATTATTAACCTGCTCCGCTAATGGTTTTTCACCCAAAAGATTAATTCTCGATCCCATATGTGTGATATCTTCACGCATTGATATTACAGGATATATCAGCAATGAAAAATCTGGACGCGCACTAGTCGCATCTGCATCATCATATACTTTTGCATTAAAATGCGTAGAAAGAGTAGATGCCAAATGCCCACCAGCAGAAAACCCCATAATGCCAATCTTTTTGGGATCGATTCCCCACTCTTTGGCCCTGCTTCTAACCAAACGGATAGTACGCTGTCCGTCTTGCATAGGACCAACCGATTTATCAGTCATTATAGCAGTATCTGGCAATCTGTATTTTAGTACAAAAGCCGTAATTCCAAGACTATTGAGCCATTCTGCAACCTGTTTTCCCTCATGCCCGATAGCCATTCCCGAGTAACCTCCGCCAGGACAGATAATGACAGCTGTACCTGTTGCTTTTTCTGCAGGAGCAGGATACACGTCCAATCTCGGATTTGTGACACGCTGCATCCAGCTATCGTCTGAATTGGTCTCTTTATAACCGGCATTAGCTATAGCGCCTGGCGCTTTCTTATCCCATAGATTAATGGTTTTACTTTGTCCAAATGTCTTTCCTGCAACCATCAGAAAAATAAGCAATGCGGTTCTAATTCCTTTTGTTTTCAAAATGCTTTTATTTTAATTGTCAATATTCTAACTATTTTATTACCCCTGTAAACCCTCCTCTTGGCAGGCACTCAATTTTTAATACACTGCCTTTTTTTACCTTTATTATTTCAGAAGAAAAAGATTTATCGTCTTTACCGTCTTTTATAAGTTCAAAACTATAAGTTCCTTTGCCAAGGAAATCAAATGTTACAGTTAAAGTCTGAGTCTGATCTTTACCGTTTAAGCCTCCAATGTACCATTTATTTGCCTTTTTACGGGCGATAATAACTTTTTCTCCGGGATAGCCGTCAATTAATTGCGTATCGTCCCAACTTACCGGCACTTTTTTCAGAAATTCTTTGGCCGGTTCAGGCAATGATCTGTATGCCGATGGCCTATCGGCAAAATGCTGCAGGCCTGATTCAAAAACGACTGCCAAAGCCAATTCGTGGCCATAAGAAGTAATATGCGGATGCTGAGAATTGGAAAAAGTAACAGGAGTGTAATCCATCGAGCCTACTACATTTCGAGTAAAAGGGAGCGTGGTATTGTGTACAGCCGCTTTATCTGTAAGTTCAGCCGTATTGTTGTACCATTCTGCTCCATAAACTGCCTCGGTGGACATCAGATTCGGATAGGTTCTTGCCCAGCCTCGAGGAACAGTAGCACCATGAAAATTTACCATCAGATGATATTTAGCGGCATCCTCTAAAATAGCGATATAATACTGCATCATTTCTTGCTGATCGCCTGCAAAAAAGTCGACTTTAATGCCATACACTCCAATCTTATTTAGCCAAGAAAATTCTTTAGCTCGTTTTTCAGCTGTTTGCAAACGATCGTTTGGTGTAGGTTCCATCCAGCTTGTGCCAGAATTGTACCATATCATAGGCTTTATTGATTTGCTTTTGGCATAGTTTACCGCATCGATAATACTGCCGCCATTTGCCATTACATCCCATTCCCAGTCAATGAGCACGTATGGCCAGTTCATCTCAACAGCCAAATCGATATAATCCTTCACAATCTGAAAATCCTTAGACCCTCGGTTGTTGGCCCAGTAAATCCACGAAACGGCACCAGGCTTAATCCATTGGGTATCTTTCACGCGGCTAGGTGCACTTACATCTGTAATAAGAGTAGAAGCCACGATATCAGAAAGTTTTCCAATTACTACGGTATGCCATTGGGAATGCCACGGCTGTTCTGATTGCGCAGCAGAAGGATATGTGATTTGATATTCATCAGCATCTGAAGTGCTCGTTAATCTGGCAGCGCAGTTATCCTTGCTGATATCAGCTTCAGAAACCAGTGCCCAAACTGGTTGGTCTTGAAGTTTGTACAATGCTGGAAATCCATATTGCTGTGCCTTATCTGTTGCTGATTCGCCTGTGCTATAAGGAAAAAATCTTTCGTAAGAAGGATCGTATGGCTGCATCCATCGGTCTGCTTTTTTCGGCAGGCTGTATGTCGTAGCTTCTCCAGTAATGCTAAGTTTAGAATCGGAAGCATCAGGAAATACATAACGAAAGGCTACTCCGTTGTTATAAACCCTGAAAATGATATCTAAAGTCTGATTGTTTGTGTTTTTAAAATGAAATGTTTTTTCAACCGCTGTATTTTCGCAATGCTTGCGCTTGCCACAAATCATGTCGTACGTATCTTTCACCGAAACAGATTCGGATTGCCCAACAAACAATAGATTCCCCACAAACTGCTGATCCTCTCGTGTGATGCCTAATTTTGATTCGCGCACCACTTCAGAAAGGGTCGTTTCGCTTTGGTATAAAACTTTATAAGAAACACCATCAGGCTTGTTTTTATCTGGCAGGTTTAAAATAACCTGCATGCGTCCATCAGGAGAACTGATCTTTTGGGCGTCTATACAGGATGAACATAAAAAAAGGATTAAAAAAAGGCTTTGCCTTGCTGCTGATATCATATTCTTTTAATTATTTGATGTAATAGTAAAGGTCTGCGGTTGTAATCCATCTCCTGAAACCGTTAGTTTGATTTCCCCTTTTTCATGTGTGCTTCTTACAATTGCCAATGCTCTTCCGTGCCAAGCTTTTCGAGTAAGAAATTGATAGGGTTCAAAATCCTTTAGATTCGCGTTATCGATTGCTTGGATAGATCCAGGCCCCTGAATTTTAAAAGTAAGGCGTCCATCTGCATTAGGATTCAAAACTCCTTCCCGATCCAGTAGTTCAACTGCAATATAAGTTAAATCTTGCCCGTCGGCTTTGATCTCCTTTCGGTCGGCTGCCAATTTAATCTGCACCGCCTCACCTGCAGTCTTCAGCGTAACGGATTCCTGTTCTTCTTCATTTGCTAAACCAACCGCTTTCAAGGTTCCTGATGCGTAAGGTACGACAAAAACAGTTTTAAATTCTTGCTTCTCTCCTGTTTCCTTCTCTCCTAAAAGCTGGCCATTAAGATACAGTCTAACCTTCGGGTATTTTGAATACACTTCGACCTCAACATTTTTACCAATATATTCCGGCCATGTCCAGCTTTCCCAAGTCGGATATACCGACCACCAGGTCTGTTTGATTTCAAGAGGTTCAGGTGCCGGCTCTCGAACAGCCATATAGAGTTTTTCTTTATCATTATAAAGCATGCCTCTATAATGTGCAATAGGTTTTCTCCAACCTATAAGATCTATATCTCCGCAGTAAGCGCCATGCCATGGAAAAAAATCATTTTCCCAATGCTCTCCAGGCACCTCTCCAGAATAATAGTAGCGTCCTATTCCAGATTCTCCCAGATAATCCATGGCTGTCCATACAAAATCTCCAATGATGTACTTGTTTTTCTGCACGAATTCCCAGTTTTTAAAAGCATCTTTAGGATACGATTCTGTTTGAACTATAACTCGAGAAGGCACTCTTATATGATCTTGCGGCGCTTTATCTAAGCTGTAGTTGTATCCCGCAACATCATGCTGAGCCATCAAAGGATCGAATATATCCCAATTTTTACCGCCATTAACAATAGCCGATGTTATCGGACGGCTTGTATCGATTTTCTTTATTTCTTCAGAAAGCATTTTGGCCGTATTCACTGCATCAGGATCTTCCCTTTCTGGTATTTCATTTCCAATGCTCCACATAAAAATACTCGGATGATTGCGGTCGCGGAGCACCATGGCCTGCAAATCGCGTTTCCACCAAGCATTGAAATAGTTTGAATAGTCATATTTATTTTTCCCAATCTTCCAGCAGTCAAAAGATTCGTCCATAACCAGCAAACCTAATCTGTCGCAAGCGTCTAAAAAGGCTTCTGAAGGTGGATTATGAGAAGTTCTTACAGCATTGAATCCGCTGGCTTTTAAAAGCTCCACTTTGCGCTGTTCTGCACGGTCAAAAGCAGCGGCACCCAGAGAACCGTTGTCGTGATGCACGCACCCTCCGTTGAGCTTAATTGTTTTTCCGTTGAGCTGAAATCCATTCTCAACTGTAAATTTAAGAGAGCGGATTCCAAAATCGACAATACTCTCATCAAGGATTTTCTTCTGTTTTGAAACCTTTATTAAAGCTTTATACAAAAAAGGCTGCAGCGGGCTCCAAAGTGCCGGATTGCTAACTTTTATAAGCTGAGTCACGACTTTTTCGCTCTTTGGAGAAAGCGCCACTTTTGTTTCATGACCTCCTGCGGTATTGGAATTCGGATTTTGGATTAATGCTGTAACGGTAATTTCCTGTAACGATTCGGTTTCATTGATCACTTTGGTTTCCACACGGACTGTGGCTTTTTTGGGAGAAATCTCGAAAGTGCTGATTCCTGTTCCCCATTGTGCTATATGGACTGGATCAGTATGAATTAGCCAGACGTGCCTATAGATTCCCGATCCGCTATACCAGCGGCTGTTCATCTGCTGCGAATTATCTACTCGCACCGCAATCACATTCTGTTCTCCATATTTGAGATGCGGAGAAAGATCATAGCTGAAAGGGGAATATCCGTACGGATAAACCCCAAGCGACTTGCCATTAATAAACACTTCGGAATTCATATAAACCCCTTCAAAATAAATCGCTGTTTTTTTGGTCTTCCAGCTGTCAGGCACCGTAAAAGTTTTTCTGTACCAAGCGACTCCTGCCGGAAAATATCCTCCTCCTGCGCCAGTAGTGTTTTTTGGATGAACTTTACCTTCAATGCTCCAATCATGAGGCAGATCAAGCTTTCGCCAATCTTTATCATTGAAATTATCAGATGACGCTTTAGTTTTCTCTCCTAAAAAAAATCTCCAATCATCGTCAAAAAGCTGTTTTCTCTTTACGTTTTCCTGTGCATGCAGAGATAAAAAATTTAGAAACAGCAGGCATAAAAACAGCATGCTTTTCTTTAAATAGTGTATGTGATGCAGAATTAGATTATTCATTTTTGTTATTTGATTTTATGCTGTTCTAAAATAATGCAGCTAAGACGCTACTGCTTTTGGATATATTCTAAAGTAAATCCAAACTCATACGGTTTGCTGCCAGAATTGGTATATTTTTCCATTGTTTTTGCTCCCCAAGAATCATCGCCTCCAACACCATGTATATTTAGATCAATATTTAGGTTTATAAAATCGCGTCTGGCCAGCTGATAGTCATGTCTGGCATTTTCCAAATCTTCTTCTGTATAAGGCCAAGCACGGAAATTCAACGGTTGCAATCCCGTTACTTTAATACTGTTTCCGTTTGGAGATTCAAGAGAAAACCAGCACACATCACTGCGATTTGCATTATCTTGCGGAGCTGGATACGGAACAATAAAATGTTCCAGATCTTTGTGATACGCTCCTAAAAAAGAAGCTGTTTTTCGGTCTGGGTAATTCTCATAAGGGCCTCGGCCATACCAATTTACAGCATTATAATTTTTGGGAATGCGAAGTCTCATTCCAAATTTAGGAATTTGCCCGATAGTATCGTTTAATGGCCTATAAAAAGCTTTTGTGCCTAATTTTCCATCTCCGTTGAGCTGATATTCCAGTGTATAATTGGCTCCAATACGGGGAAAATTGATATCAAACTTTACCGTAGCTAAGGAATCTTGTCTGGTTACAGAAACCTTTTTAACCACTCTATCGGCTGTCGCGTTTTTCCATTTTGAGAATTCTTTTGCATAACCGCTCTGCTTCTGGTTATCGTTTGGCGTTTTCCAGAAATAAGGTTCCAAAGGCCCCACTAACAGCTCCTGATCTTTAATCTTCCAACTTGTCAAATTACCATTGGTTTTATCGAAAACAAAATTCATATCATCCGTTTTAAGCTCAATAGCAGCAGGGCTTTCCTTTACTTTAACAGTCTTTGCTCCAGAAACATTATTTTTCCATTGATAAGGTTTAATGACAAACTGCTCGCGGGCGATGCAATAGCCTGTTTCTGCCCAAAGCGCGGCGTCTTTTAGCCTTACATAAATATTGAGGCAGATTTCAAAACAGGTTTTCTGTTCGTTCTGAAGATATGGAAGATCAATAACAGAAGAAGCGCCTGGCAAAACAGAACCAAAGTTCAGAAGGCCTTTCTGCAAAGATTTTCCTTCGCAGACATATTCATATTCGATATCGAAATTTTGAAGCGGCAGAAAATCAAAACGATTGGTGGCTTTAATGCTTGTTTTCTTTTCATCCTGCATCTGGAAAACGACAGGCTGATAGACTTTCTGCACCTCATAATAATGCGGATACGGTTTTCGATCAGAAGAAACCAGTCCTCTCATAACAAAATTGCCATCGTTGGGCTTGTCTCCAAAATCTCCGCCATACGCCCAAAATTCACTGTCTTTTAATGTATAATCGTCAGGATGCTGGGTAAGCTTAAACGGAGAACCATCTTTAGCTTTTGGCAGTCCGTGCTCGTCCCATTCCCAGATTGCAGCTCCGCATAAGCTTGGATCTGCATAAATTACATCCCAGTACTCCTGCAGATTGCCTCCAGAATTTCCCATAACATGCGCATACTCGCGCATAATTACGGGTTTGTCTTTGATCCTCTCGCCCAATTTCCTAAAATCCTCAGGATGCAGATAGCTGTCATCATAGAGATCTGATATTTCTCTGTGGGTATCCGAGAAAACAAGACGCGTCTTATCAAGTTTGCGAATGGTATCTGCCATTGCCTTCATATTTTCTCCTTTTCCGCCTTCATTCCCCAACGACCAGAAGATAACGCACGCATGATTTTTATCTCTTTCAACAAGCGATACTGCACGTTCTATATGAGAAGTTTTCCATAGAGGATCTTCACCCAGCTCTTTATTCCCGAGACCGAAAGCATGGGATTCCTGATTCGCCTCGTCCATTACATAAAAACCGTATTTATCGCAAAGCTCATAAAACAATGGATCATCGGGATAATGGCTTGTGCGTATCATATTGATATTGGCCTGCTTCATGAGCTCCATGTCTTTCACCATGAGCTGGCGGCTGATATATTTTCCGGTACGCGGATGCATTTCATGCCTATTAATGCCTTTCAATTTCACTGCTTTTCCATTGATGTAAAATACGTCCCCGCGCACTTCAATGCTTCGAACGCCAAAATAGCATTCGGCTCTGTCTACAATCTCATTTTTCTTATTTTTAAGCTCTAGCACAAGCTTGTACAAATCCGGAGTTTCTGCTGACCACAGTTTCGGATTCTCAAGTATGGCGCTAATCGTAAAGGTGCTTTTATCTGATGATGAAACAGGCACTTTTGCCTGAAACTGTTTTTCTATATAATCTCCTGATTTTGAATACCCGCTTATGGCTGCTTCAACTTTCAAACCTGAAACATGCTCCTTATGCCTATTATCCAAACGGACATCGATGGCAACTTCTGCCTTTGAAAAGCTTTTATCCAGAACTGCTTTTACAAAATAATCTCCAATAAAAATTTTAGGTCTTGCAATCAGATCCACATCTCGAAATATCCCTGCCAATCGCCAGATATCCTGATCTTCCATATAACTGCCGTCGCAGTATTTGTAAACCTCTACAGCCAGTTTATTTTCCCCTTTCTCTATGTAGGGAGTAATATCGAACTCGGCAGGCGACATAGAGTTTTCGCTATAGCCAACTTTATGTCCGTTTACCCATAGATACATTGCCGACTGGACTCCACCAAAATTAATAAACACCTGTTTATTAAACCAATTATCTGGAACAACGAAACTTGTTGTATAACTCCCTACCGGATTCCTTTCTTTATAAGCTGTAAAATCTTTATCGGGCTCAGCGCTTACTCTTGGAATATCTTTTTTGAAGGGATAGGCGACATTGGTATAAATTGGCGTTCCAAATCCCTGCAATTCCCAACTCCCAGGCACCAGAATAGCATTCCATTTATCTGTAGAAAAATCTTTGGCATAAAATCCAACCGGTCTAGACTGGGGATCAGCAGACCAGTTAAATTTCCACATCCCATTTAGGGACCTAAGCATTGGATTATTTTTTTTCTTCTCGGCAAGAAAACCATAAGCATGGGGTTTTTCCTTATTAATGCCATTAACCGCTGGATTCTCCCAGTCATTTATCTTCTGAGCATCTGCAAGATTAATCGCAAGAAATACGGTAATGAGAAAGATTTTTTTTATCATATCTATGAGTTTGAACAATTTTGTATGTTCCTAATTATTAATAACTTTTGGCAGCGACTTAATACTGTATCTTAAAAACTACCGCTATGGCATTCGGTATAACTTTTGGTTTGGCAATTGCCAGCGAATCATTATTCTGTTTCCATGATATTTTTTCATTGCTTCCCAGCACTTTAATGCTTTTTATTTTTCTGCTTTCTTTTGCTTTGCCAAGAGATTTTACGATTATATCTTCTGAAGGCGCTCCCATAACCGAAACATAAAGCAGATTGCCTTTCTGGTTAAAACGAATGTCTTTCTCAGTTAAGCTGGCCTTACCTTCATTAAAGCCTGCATCTTTTATTGGATTGCTTGTCTCAGCAATCGGCCCTTCTCCAAAAATTTTCCAAGGGCGGGTATCAAAAATACTTTCTTTGTTTATATCCATCCATTTGGCTATATCTTCAAGAATTGCAATTTCTTTATCATCAATAGAACCATCTCCGCGCACTGGAATATTTAACAGCAAGTTTCCATTTTTGCTGACAATATCAATAAGCATCTGAACAACCGTTTTGGCTGATTTATATCCGTTGTTGTCATAAATTGCCCTGCTGTAATGCCAGTCGCCAATACAGGTGCAGGTCTGCCAAGCTTCGTTTTGAATCTGGTCGGGCACTCCTCTTTCCACATCCCAAACCATACATTTTTTCTGTTCTGGAGTCAGCACTTTTCCAAATAGAACTGCTTCCAGCTTGTTATCATGGGCCGCCATGTTGGTATTGTAGTAATGGGCCGCTATTTTGAGGCCTGCATCGCTTACCGGATAAAGCGGAAGTCCCGTATCATCAAAATAAAGAAGGTCTGGTTTGTAAATATTGATTAAATCCATCGTGCGGTTATAAAAGTTTTCGCAATATTCTACAGAAGGAATAGAGGCTCCATTGTCCCAGTTCCACTGTCCCCATAAGGAGGTAATGCTTTGCTCGCTTCCAGCGCTTAGCGGATGGTTTTGCGCATATAAAGCCTGAGGATCTAACCCTTCCCACCAAGTGCCAATTCCGTCTTTCTTGGTAAGTTTTCCATCGTAAGGAATTCCAGCATAAGGCCCTTTTTTGTCTGAACGTTGCGAAGTTTCAAACCAAGTCCAAGCATGAGCCGCATGAACGCTTAATCCAAATGGCAATCCCTGTTTTTTAGCCGCCGCAGCCCAGCCTGAAATAATATCCTTTTTAGGGCCGACTTTTACAGAATTCCACGCTTGGTATTTGCTGTTCCATAAATCGAGATTGTCATGATGGTTGGCCATGGCAAAAAAATACTGTGCTCCAACTCGTTTATAAAGCGCTACAATTTTCTCAGGATCCCAGTTTTCAGCCTTCCAATCCTTAATAACCTCCTTAAACCCTGCTTTAGACGGGTGTCCGTAATGTTCTACATGCCATTTGTACTGCGCTCCGCCTTCATCATACATAAATCGGCCATACCAATCTCCCTGCTCCGGCTGGCATTGTGGTCCCCAATGCGCCCAAATTCCAAACTTAGCATTACGAAACCATTCGGGAGTTTTATACTGCTGGAGAGATTCCCAAGTCGGTTTAAATTTTCCGGAAGCGACCTTTTCAGTGTTCTCTGTAACCGGCGACTGGTATTTTTGCTGTGCCTGTAAAAAACTGGCGCAGAGGATACATAAAGCTGTAAATAATTGTTTTTTTTTATTCTTTTTATACATTTTGATTTTTATTTTTTGTTTAGCTGTGAGCTAACGTATTTTTAAATTTTTCTTTTTGGCTTTTATTGCAAAAGATTATTGGCTTTCTAATTTACAGCAGATTCTGCCGATACAGGTACATAATCTCTATATGAAAGTCCTAACAGAGATTATTCTACTGTTAGGACTTCTGTCAATTTAATTTATCTAGTTTTTTTAATCATTTTAAATGATTGGAGAAGATTGCCTCCAGTTCCTTCCACTTTTACGATATAGAATCCCGACTGAAGCGTATTTCCCATTGACAGCTGGCTTTGGTCTTTGACTTGCGCAGACTCAACATTTTTTCCGTTAATATCAAAAATTCGCACGCTTATCGGTTCCTTATAATCGTTTATTTCAATTTTAAAGCTGCTTGTAAACGGATTTGGAGAACAGATTACAGTAATTTTTTGATCTTGCAGGTTTTCTGCATTAGCACTTAACCTCAAAGTTGCGCTCGATACCGCAGTAAGAGACCATTGCTGGTTATTACTTGAACTGAGACTCCATTGGCTTAAATCGGCTCCGTTAGTTGCATTTCCTAAACCATCCAGGTACAATCCGGTCGCTTTATTTTTAAACTTTAAATAGCCCGAACCAGCATCTTCCTGTATCCATTTCTGCGCTTCACTTCCACTATAGCCCCATTGTCCAGCGATTGATGGATTAGCTGTTCTGCTCATTCCGTCGATGTACAATCCAGTAGCTCTGTTTTTAATCATAACTTCGCTGCCGTTATACTCTAGAGCCCATTGCTGGGCACTGCTTCCGCTGTAGTTCCATTGTCCTGCGTTACTTCCATTTGTGGTTCTGCTCATTCCGTCTATCAGCAGTCCAGTGCTTCTATTTGAAATGGTGTAATAAGCTGCGGTTTCAGCAAGATCGTCACCATAAACAAGGCCTCTTCCAACGGTGCTCATATAAACGCGTCCGTAGATATTCATGTCTCCCATTACGAAGTTTCCGTTTCCTGTACCTCCATACTCATGCGCATCATCATTAACGCGAGTCCAATTGCTGCCTTGGTCTACAGAACGGAAAACTCCCGTAACGCCGCTTACAGTACCCCAGATGTAAATAGTTGGATAAGAAGCGCCAGCCTTCGCTTTACCAATTCCGACTGCTGAAGCATTACTTACAGCTGTTGAAGGTGTACTAAAACTAGTTCCGCCATCAACTGACCTTATTAGTCCTCCAGAATTCTTAGCAATCCACAAGTGCCCAGCATACCCAGGAACTGTTCTAATCAGGCTAGATCCCCAAGCTCCAACATTAGAAACCGTATTGAAAGAAGCTCCTCCGTCTGTACTTACTTTTAAATCTCCGTTACTTCCGTTGTAGGCATAAAACTTGTTGTTCGTAACAGCATCAGATACGGCAACCGTATTGAAATTAATTCCTGTTACAGTCGTCCAGCTAGCTCCATTATTGGTGGAACGGTACATAGTGCTGGAAGATTCCGGAACATGCAGAATAGTTGCGCCGTCATACGAAAGTGCCACCGTTCCGCGTGGTCCTGCTAAGTTTGCAGTTGTCTTTATCCAATCAGTTCCTTGATTGTTGGAATAGTACATATATTCTCCAAGTCTTACAATTTTATTGGTATTTCCTGATGCATAAGCCAATCCAGATGTGGTTCCCATTGCAGGCTTATATTGTGGTGCATATACCGAAACATCAGTATGTTTAAATCCGTCATAATCTCCAATGACACTCATTAAAGGTCCGCCTGGAATGCTGATTAAACCTAGTGGAACACTCTCTTCAAGGCCAATAGCATCAAACTTCCAAGAGGTTTTTGATGCATTAAGATCATCACAGGTAAAAATGCCGTTTCCAGATATTACGCTTGCCTTATTGGTATTAAAAGGATTAAATTTGATATCGCCAGTCCAGTGAATGGATGCTGAAGATCCTGAAATCCAAGTACAGCCATTGTCTAAGACATTGATTCCTGAATTTCCAACCAGATCTCTCCATGATGCACCTCCATCTGTACTTAAAAAGAAACGATCTGCATAAATTATATTGCCTTGTGCATTGGTATACTGCGCCATATAAGTATTCATCGAAGAGGCAATCAGACGCTGCGAATTGGAAGGGTCAACATCAATTCCGCCAAAAGGCCCCGAAAAACCTGATGGAGTAATATTAGTTAAAGCACCCGTAGCAGAAAGTTTCCAAATCTGCCCTGAAGAAGGATTCCAAGGCCCTTCCTTATCAGCATAAGTGATTAATAAAGCCCTGTTGGAATCTAACACTGCACGCTGAGGCATATAATTTACTGTGGCTCCCGAAACGGCATTCCAAGTATTTCCAGCATCTGTACTTTTATAAAGATTGGAAGCTCCAGTTCTGGAAACGCCAGCATAAATAGTCTGGGTGATGCCTCCAGAAACCGATGCAGAATCAAAAATTACAAAACAGATTCCGTTATCATTTGCTGTTGCCGTAACCGGAAATGACGATACCTTAGTCCAAGTCGAACCGCCATTGGTGCTTTTAAACAATCCGTCGCGTCTGCTTCCGCAGAAAAGCACATTAGAATTGTTGGGATCTACAGCCAATCGCTCGCCATTAGATCTTCCCATGCCGTTTCCATGCGCCTTAAATTGTGAGGTCACTATAGTTTCAGTAAAATTAACGCCTCTGTCAGTTGATTTTAAAATCGCTGTTTTCTGGCCATTAAAATAATCGGTTCCTACCAGCATATATACCACATTATTATTCTGAGGGTCGATAGCCAATGATTCCACTCCCTGATACCCCAGCTGGTCTACACTGGTCCAGTCCAACAAAGGTATCCATCTGCTGCTGGATGAATCCCATCGATAGGCTCCCCCCACATCTGTACGGGCGTATTTTAAATTGGCATCTGTTTTACTTGGAATAATGCCGGTAACAAAACCTGCTCCTCCAATCTGAACATTTTTCCAAACGCTCTGGGCTTGGGAAGCAAAAACTGATAAAATCAATACACATAATAAGTAAGCTTTTTTCATCTTGATTTGTTTTTAAAAGTTTAAAATATTATCATCCTTACAATCTATTCTTACCTGGCCAATACTTTTAATTCTCAGCATTTTGGCATTGATAAGAGTTGCCGCATCAGAAATGCGGCAATATGCTCTATAAATTCTTTTTGATTATTATTTAATCCCTTCTTTCAATGCCGTGACCATAGCTTGATCTCTTATTGCATTATTTTTTCTGTCTATTACATTTCCTACTTCCCAATAAAAAGGCACCACACCATTGATCTTACATTGTCTGGTTACAAAAGTTGTCCAATAATCCACCGATTTATTATGTAGCGCTATATCTTTAGGCTGGTGTTTCCCATTTATCGTGCGTCTCATTGCCGCATATTCTCCCAATACAACAGGAATTCCTTTACTGACAAACTTTTCTTTAAGTTTTCGGAACGATTCTAAAATGGCGTCTTCTTCACCATAAGTAGGATTTCGGTCTGGCTCAAGAGTAGAATGATTTCCAGTCCCCCAATAGAAAACCATTTTTCCCCAGCTGACATCTTCGTCTAGAAAACAAAACTGCGACGGCGTGTATTCGTGAACCTCAACCATAAGACGGTTGGGAACAGCATCATAGGGAATTTTGTTCATCAACTCATAAGAAAGTCCCGCATTTGTAGATGGCCCCTGAACCACTAATGTTCTATAACTGTTCTTTCCTCCTGTTTCGCGAACTGCTTTTATAAAAGTTTCATGATAACTATTTAGGATTTCCATTTCCTGAGCATCATCTGCAGGCGGTTCATTAGAACCAGCAAAAATCAAATGTTCGTCAAATTCCCGCATTGTGGTGGCAATCTGTTCCCAAAGCGCTTTCTGCTTTGCATTGGTCACTTCTTTTTTAGCCAGACTGATGTTTTCATCAAGCCATCCGCCGTCCCAGTGAATGTTCAGCATCACATACATGTCATTGTTCACGCAGTACTGGATTACCTCTTTGACCCTGTTAAGCCAAGCTTGGTCAATCTTCATTTTGGAGGCATCACTCAGATAACCGTTAACCCAAGAACAAGGAATTCGTACCGCAGTAAAACCGCTGTTTTTTAAAAATTTTATATACTCTTCAGTAATCTTTTCATTGCCCCAAGCGGTTTCACCACCGAGTGCCTCCATAGTATTACCAATATTAATTCCCAAAGTCATTTTGGAAGCCAATTCTGAAGCTGTGCTGCTCATTCCAGCAGCATCTGGAGCTTTGGGAGAAATATTGTAGCTAGGATATAAATTAGCAGTCTGTGTTACTGTGATTCGTCTTGCCTGTCCGTTATCTGCTGTAACAGTCAGCACAGCCGAACGGCTAACTCCGCTGTTATTGGCAGAGGCAGTGAATGTGGTCTTGTCTGTCCCTTGAGCACCACTTAATTTACTGAGCTGCAGCCAAGATGAGGCTGAATTTGTTATAGTCCATTTGCTGTTTGCCTCTATAGTAATTGGTTCAGATGTGCCTCCTTCAGGCATAAAAGAAACTGATTCTGACGAAACTGTCAAAAACGGCTCTTCATCTGCATTTTTAGAACAGCTAAATGAGGATGCGCTGATCATAAAGAGCAGCAGCATCTGATATAAAAATTTATGTTTCATTTTATTTATTTTAGAATTAATGAATTTTATTTAAACCTTGCGAAAAAATTCAGATATTTAGAATATCCGCAGGCTTAATTCTTTAATTACTTTGCTCATTAATAATTTTTACCACTCTTATATTATCAAAAGCAGCTTTAAAAGCTATACCTGAAGCTCCATAATTATGCAGATATATCTGACATTCGGATTTTCCTTCTGCTCCAACCAGCTCTGTAATATTTTTCACGATGTCACCTTTTCCATTTCCTCCATCACGAAACTGTGCAAAAGGAATCGTTACAGTCTGCCAGCCTGTTGTTTTAAAACCTGTTGGAGAACCTTGCCAAGGCTCATATCTTGCTAAATAATTTCCTGTTGAAGCAGCAACCATTATAGAACCGCCCAACCAAGGATTTGGAACGTTTATTTCAAATTTTAAAGCCCAATTATCAACAGGATCTGAAAGATTTTCGGCAGGTATCCATTGTGTTTGACCAATTCTGACCGCATGGCTCCAAGACTGTCCGTCTCCAGCGGATAAAGAAGCAAAATCCATAACAAAGAAATTCGTTACATTTCCTCCAGGAAAATTAGAATTACCCGCGCCATTAACAACTTGCGCACCTCCCCAATATGGCCAATTGAAGATATTATCTGCATTTGATATCACACCAGTTGTTTTATCATTCACATTAAATGCGGTAAGAATTTCACCTGACTCTGTTGTTATTTTTAAAGGCCCGCTTGTCGCAATACTAGGCATTATAAAACTGACTGATGTTCCGTCATCTGAACCTGTAAATTCCTGTACTGACACGCCTGCAAAAATGAGTTCGCTGATATGGAACAAATTTGTTCCGTACACAACCACCTCTTCTCCTGGCAGAGCATTTTCATTTGATATGCGATCCAGCGCGGGAGGTCCAGCCATTATATCAATATCAAAAATCACTTTCCCTTTTGGAGTGACAAGCTCAATGGTGTTTAAATCATTTTCAGCTACAGAAGGAAATGGAATCACTGCCGGCACCTGTACAACTGCATAATTGTCTGCAAATAGACCTCCATTAAAATCGACAGCTATACCATTGAAGGCAATCTTTACGGCGTCCTTTAAATTGGATCCTTTTAGGACAACCCACTGTCCCGGAACCAGTTTATTAACCAATGTGTCATTAGGAGCCGCCGCATAATTGCGCACTTCTGTGATCACCGGTCCAGAACCTGAATCTTCATCATTGTTGCAGGACACAAACATTGCCGCTACAAGCATCATGCTTGCAAAAAACAGGCGTGCAAAACTATTGTCTATTATTTTTTTCATAACTGTCATTATTTATAGTATGGAACTGACGGTTCATTTAGTTTAGGATTCACTACAACTTCTGTCGTTGGAAGCTGCAGGGTAAAAGTGGCAGAGGTTGCAGGCGATATCGTTCCAATAGGATCCTTTGGCGTTGCTGTTTTTGAATCCTTGTCATAATCAAACAATACTCTCTGCTGATCAGTTAAAAGCTGTACTGCTTTTTGGGGATTATAATATGACAGCCTTACCAAATCATACCAATATTGTCCCTCGCAAGCAAATTCCACTCTTCTTTCGTTCAAAATGATATCTTCATTAATTGAGGTAAGAGGATTCACACCAGCACGCGTTCTTACTTTATTAAAATAGAGGAGCGCATCGGCATCACTTGTTGAAACATCATTTCCAAGCACTGCTTCTGCATATACCAGATATACATCTGCAAGTCTGAGAAGAGCGTTATGTTCAATAGATCCCAAGTAAGACATAGCAGGAGAATTATTGTCGGCTTCATTGCCTATGATATGCTTTTTCATTCCAGGAGAAGCAGCCGTATAACCGCCTCCCGCAGCATTAAGCTCAGGATAATGGTCTCCTGGCAGCATAAAGCTTGCTTTGCGTCGGATAGAATCCTGTTCTGTATAAGCTAAATACAAATCGTAGCTCACGCCTGGAGAACCCCAAGCGCCCCCTTTTTGAGGATTAATGTCATTGCTCGGCGAATAGGTCAGCAGATGATTGCCCTGCATCCATTCGGTAGTGGCAGACCACTGCAGCGCAAAAAGTGATTCCTGATTGTCGTTAAACTTGGTCTTAAAAAGATCTGCATAACTAGGCAGCAGGCTTAGCCCGCTGTTTGCAATGACATCTTTGGCATAGGTCTTTGCCAGATTTAAATACTCCTGATTGCGGCTTCCTCCTGTCTGGCCAACTCCTGCTCTAGTCAGATAAACCTTGCTTAACATTCCTTTAGCAGACCATGACGTAACTCGGCCTGGCTGATCAGTTTTAGGCAGTTTTTCTGCTGCAAAAGTTAAATCCTCAATTACAAATCTGTACACATCCTCTATTTTGTTTTTATTGATTAGAGGCGATTTAATCAGTTTGGTGTTATCTTCTATAATAGGCACTTCTCCCCAAAGCATCGCCAAATGATAGTAAGCCATGGCACGTATGAATCTTGCTTCGGCTATTGCAGCATTTTTATCTGCAGCTGAAACTGTTGATGGGGTTCTCTCATTAATGGCATTAATAGTCGTATTGCAGTGTGCCACGATAATGTAAAGTGCTGCCCACCCGGTTGTCAGTCGTCCATTGGATCCCGAAAGGGTAAAAGTATTGAGT
This sequence comes from Flavobacterium anhuiense, assembly GCF_004151235.1. Lineage (GTDB taxonomy): Bacteria > Bacteroidota > Bacteroidia > Flavobacteriales > Flavobacteriaceae > Flavobacterium > Flavobacterium anhuiense_A. Next base: position 4,303 of record NZ_JUIV01000028.1, on the reverse strand, counting down.
TGCACCAGATCGGAACCCTGATATTGCAGAATAAGATTACCACTTAATATATCTCCTAAAGGCAGATAAGCCGTATTATTCCATTGTGCCCATATTCTTCCTCCATACAAGGCTGCAGTAGCCAAACGAAGCTCCTCTTTTGTCTGGTAAAAGTTCTCTGTACTTATTTCTGATTGCGATGGACGATCAAGAAAATCGTCTTGGCATCCAGCAAGCACTGCCGAAGCAAGCAGGCTTAAAATGATATTTTTATAAATAGACCTCATATTGTTCTGTTTCATTTTTTAGTTAGTTAATCCCAGATTAAGTCCAAATGTAAAGCTTCGGGATTGCGGATAGAAACCATTATCAATTCCCGCCTGCAGAGGATTCCATGAACCCACCTCCGGGTCCATTCCCGTATAGCTGGTAATTAAAAAAGGATTGTTGACATTCACATACAGCCTAAGGGAGCTTATATGTATTTTTTTCATCATCTCACTTGGAAAAGAATATCCTAAAGTCATGTTTCGGCATCTTATAAAAGAACCGTTTTCTACATATCGGTCAGAAAAACGGTTGTTTCTGTTGCTGTCATTGTTTTTCAGTCCCACAATAGACGTTTCCGGATTGGTCACATACACGTTATTGACATCTGAAGCTGAACCGTTAGGATCAATTAAAGCCAATACAGCGTGATCTTTTAAAGACTTCAAATAGCCGTTATTGGTAAGCGGATTGTCTCCATTGATTCTCATTCCGTTTACGACCTCGCTTCCCTGGTTGGCTGTAAAGAAAATATTCAGATCAAAACCTTTGTAGGTGAAAGTATTGCCAAGTCCAAACTGAAATTGCGGAACAGGCGATCCTAAAAAGGTCTGATCTTTTTCAGTGATTACTCCATCTCCGTTAAGGTCTTTAAATTTGAGATCTCCATACCATACTCCGCCCGAATTGGGAGTAATCGGCAGCACTGTTCCGTCGGTATTGGTTGGCAGTGCATGGTTTTTAAAATCTTCTGCTGTAGCAAATACTCCATCTACTTTATAACCGTAGAATGCTCCAATGGAACCGCCTACTACAGTTCTAGACACAACATCTCCTCCATAATATCCTGGAAGGAAAGCTCCGTCTGTATTTAATTTCATTACCTTATTTTTATTATGGGATAAAGTAAAATCTGTAGTCCATGTAAAATCTCCGCGCTCCATATTTTTTGAGCTCAAATGAAGATCTATACCTCTGTTGCGGACCTGTCCAATATTTACATAAGGGGCATTGATGGCTCCGGGAGAATACCCCACAATAGTTCCCGAATATAATGGAAGAGGAATCTGCATCAATAGTCCATCAGTCATACGGTTGTAAACATCGACAGATAGATTAAGCTTCCATCCAAACAGCGCAGCATCAAGCCCTATATTTCCGTATTTGGTTTTTTCCCATTCCACTGCGGGATTTGCAATATTGGTAGTCATTTGCGCGTTGCCTGAAAGCCCTGTTGATACCGATTCTAAGGTTGACAGGTAGGCATTGTTTCTGACATTTTGATTGTTGGTAAGGCCATATCCTGTTCTCAATTTCAATTCATTGACTATTTTAGAGCCTTTTAAGAATTTCTCATTGTTTAATTTCCATGCGAATGCTCCGGAATATGTGGTTACCCAACGGTTGTCAGGCGCAAATTTTGATGAGCCGTCAGCACGGATATTTGCCGTAAAAAGGTATCTGTCATCATAAATGAAATTTAAACGTCCAAAGTACGATTCCAGTGCGCTGTCCCCTTTGGTACCTCCATTGGTTGCAGTGGTCATATCGCCGCTTCCGATATTGGTTACATTGTTGGAGATGAAATTTCTTCTACCCGCAGAAACATTTTCAAACTGTGTAAGCTGCGCCTCATGTCCTAAAAGGGCATTGAAATTATATTTTTTATTAAAGACTTTTGAATAGGTGAAGAAACTTCTAAATGTGGTAAAATAATCCTGATTGTATGAGTAAAAAGCTTCATTGGTCACTTTTTCGGCTAAACCGAATTTATAGGTGGGGCTAAACCTGTCTTCTGTCTTGTACAGAAAATTGCCTGAGATCTCGTTACGGAAAGAAAAGTCTTTTGTGAAAGCGATATCTAAATAAAAATTGCCAAAAAACTGATTTCTCTTTGGATTATTTTTATTGATAAGCGCCAATGCATAAGGATTTACACGCTTTGCAATCCATCCTTCACTGCTTTCTTCCCCTGCAAAGCTTCCGTCGGCATTTCTCACGGGAATGTCCGGTGTCTGGCTTAGCGCTTCCTGAATAACGTTTGATCCGGTAGAGTTCACATTCTCATCAATGTGGGTCAGCTGCAGACTGGTTCCTAGCTTTAGCCAGCTGGTTGTCTTATTGTCTAGGTTCAATCGCACTGATGCTCTTGTAAATTCAGACCCCAAGGCTATACCTTCCTGATTAAAATACGATCCTGAAAGCAGATACTGCGTTTTTTCAGAACCTCCGCTTAAAGTTAGGACATGATTCACCATAGGGGCTTTGCGAAACAATTCTTCCTGCCAGTTTGTGCCTTCGCCCAAATAATTTGGATTGGCAAACTCAGGCCTATCATCAAAACCCCAAACTGCAGCTCTCTGATTAATAAATGTGGCATATTCCCTTAAATCCATGGTCGGATACTGCTTGATAAGCTCTTGGAATCCCGTTGAAACCTCATAGGTTATTTTAGGAGCTCCTTCCTTGCCCCTTTTGGTAGTAATCACAATTACGCCATTTGTGGCCTGCGAACCATAAATTGCGGTTGCCGAAGCATCTTTCAAGACATCAACCGATTCAATATCCGAAGGATTTATGGTTGCTAGTGGATTGGTGCCATTACCGCTGTCAAAACTTTGGCCAATGATAACCCCGTCAATTACATACAATGGCGAGCTGCTGCCAAACGAAGACATACCTCGTATCTGTATGTTTACACCTCCTCCAGGCTGCCCTGAAGTCTGCTGTACTACTACACCGGCTACTTTTCCTTGGAGCGCTTGGTCAAAAGTAACAGGCTGTGTCCTGCGGAGTTCATCTCCGCTGACAGAGGATATGGCTCCTGTAAGATCTTTTCGCTTGGCTTTTCCGTATCCGATTACCACCACTTCATTTAGCGCTTTTAAATCCTCTTTCAATTTGATTGTGAGCTGCGTATCGGTAATTTTCACTTCTTCCTTGACAAAACCCAGATAGCTAAATACAACCGTTTCACCGATTCTTGCCGTAATGGCAAAACCTCCATCGGCATCTGTTGCTGTTTTCTGATTGGTTCCTTTAAGTTGGACATTCACCCCAAAAAGAGGCTGGCCATCTGTTTCTGATGTGACAGTGCCCTTGATTTTTTTCTGGTCAGAATTTTGAGCTGACATCAATCCGGCATACAATAGCATTGCTATTATGATGCCTGCATTAAAAAGACTGCAGCCGCGCTTTTTAATGCATCGCATTTTTTTTTCATTCATAATTGGTTGGTTAGGTATTAGTTAATAAGCTGGTTTGCCTCTTTAGAAAAATTCTTAGAGACAGGGAACAAATTAACAATAAAGACTAGCCAAACTATGGTTCTATTTGTATCAGAAAAAGGGTCATATTGTAATTATTACAGAACTTATAATAAAAAAAGCCAACTATTTATTTCATTAAAATATTTTATATCTTAATTTTTTAGGATATTATCAATATCGTTTCATCTTCTTTACACGAACTCAGGAAACAGTAAAGTATCAGTTTTCTATCATTCTTACACCATTAATATGTAGATAGTCAAAAAACATTTTATACAGAAAAAAGATTTTTTATACAATTTATTTATCTTTGCTACTAAGATACTTAGTTTATGAGCAAAATTAACGACCAAAATATACTGTTAAGATTCCAAAATGCGAGCAGAAAGTATTCTGATGCATCTGCATTTATGCATGCTGCGATTGCACGAAAAGCAGGGCTTTCGGGAACCGACCACAAATATTTAGGGCTTATTCTTCCCTACGAATCTATAACCGCGGGAGAAATTTCAAAACTTACGGGTTTAAGCACAGGTGCCGTAACGGGATTAATAGACCGATTGGAAAAAATGAAGCTCGTGGAAAGGCATTTCACCAAAGAAGACCGAAGAAAGGTCATCATTGTTCCAAATGTCGAAAACAGCATGAAGCTTCTCAAACCTTTCTTTGACGAACTGCAGCAGAAAACTATGGAATTGCTTGCCACTTTTTCAGAAGAGCAGATCAAAACTATAGAAAGCTATTTTACTAAAGCCACAGCCATAATGGAAGAAACAAAAGATAATTTA
>NZ_JUIV01000027.1 GCF_004151235.1 Flavobacterium anhuiense | reverse complement strand
ATGCCCCAAATAGTGTCTAACTTTTTGGGGCATGTTCATTTTGAGGCTTTAGTTATTTTTTTGCCATTCCCGATAACTATAGGGAGTGGCAGAAAATATAAATTAGATCTTAGGGAATTTCATGTCATTAAAAGTACTTTTTTGTTTGGCTAAAGCTTCGATGTCTTGCCATTTTCTTGGAGAATCTGCAGAAAGGTTTTCATACGAATCTTTAAGCATCAAAATATCATCTTCAATACGAACACCAATATTCCACCATTTTTTATCGCATTTGCTGTTTGCAGGAATATAAATTCCAGGCTCAACAGTTAGAATCATATTTTCTTTTAGATTTCCCATATAGTTTCCTTTATCATGAACATCTAAACCAAGAAAGTGTGAGCAGCCGTGCGGATAATATATTCGGGCGTCTTTTGGATCTGTAATAATTCCTAATTTAATTAATCCAGCCGCAATAACTTCTTTTGCTTTTTTGTTCAAATCCTGAATTGGAGTTCCTTCTTTACAAAGTTTAAAAACTTCTTCTTGAGCATCATAAACAATTTGATAAATCGCTTTTTGTTCTTCAGTAAATTTCCCGTTAGCAGGAATTGTTCTTGTAACGTCTGCAGAATAACCATGATATTCAGAGCCAACATCCATTAATAATAATTGATTGTCGATTTTTGTGGCATTGTTTTCCCAATAGTGTAGGATGCATCCATTTGCTCCAGCGCCCACAATTGGGCCATAGCCTTCTCCTTCAGCTCCATAATGTTTATGAATGTAGGCATGAATTCCGTCAGCTTCGTTTTCGCTCATATCTGGACCTACAGCTTTCATAACTTCGTTGTGCGCAACACAAGAAAGTTTTACGGTTTTGCGCATCAGAACAAGTTCTTCAGGAGTTTTTATTTCACGAAGAGAACTGGTAATTTTATGGAATAAATCTGTTGAAGTTTCATTTACTTGCGTAATTCCAGCTTTTGATTTAAATGATTTTAATAATGCATATAAATTATCAGGATTATTGTTTTCTGCTACATCTGTTGGAATTTTATCATAAATAATTTTATCAAATTTTGCGAAATCAATTGCAAATCCATTAAAATCTTTTCCATTATAAACGGTTGTAAAACCTAGTTTCGATTTTGCGCCTTCAATTCCTAAACGTCTACCTGTCCACATTTCATACGCTGCATTTCTCTCTCTAACAAAAAGCACTTCATTGTACTTTTCCGTTCCTTGTGCTTCTTTAAAAATTAATAATACAGCATCGGGTTCTTTGTGTCCCGATAAATAATACATATCGGGATTTGCGTGGTAGTTGTAATCGACGTCTCTAGAAAAGACTCTTTCTGGATAAGAAAAAATAACGGCAACCGAATTAGCAGGCATTAAAGCTCTAAAAGCTTCGCGACGCCCGTGATGAAATTCTTTTTCGAGATAATCTGTTGGAAGGTTTTCTTGCGAATGAGCAAATGGCATTGTCAATGCAAATACAAGCAAGCATAGAAATTGTTTCATTTTTTTGGTTTTTTATTGATGATTTTTGGCTTTTTGATCAACGCAAATTACAAAAAAAATAATGGCACTTGTTTTATTTTAAACATTTGGACTATAGAACTTTAAAAAAATATAGTAACTTAGTTACAGAAATAACAGCTTATGGTAAAACATAAACTTCGATAAATCTTGTAACTGGGCATGGATATTGAGAAAAGAATTTTTATAGAATGGTTTGAATCTTCAAAAAACAAATTATAAATCTTTAAAGAACATTTTTATGAAAAAATACACATTTGCAGTCCTTTCAGTTTTAACCTTATTATTTGCTTCATGTACAGCATCAAAATCTGCTTCAAGTGGAGATGATTTATTTGGTACAACTTGGGAGTTGGAATATATTTCGGGGCCAAGAATTGCTTTCGAAGGATTATATCCGAATAAAAAACCACAAATTACTTTTGATAAAAAAGAAACAAAGGTTTATGGAAATAATGGCTGTAATGGTTACAGCGCGCCATATACTTTAAATGGTAAATCTCTAACTTTTGGAGAGCCTGGGCCAACAACAATGATGTTTTGTGAAGGCGGAGGAGAACAAACGTTTTTAAAACAAATGGAAAAAATTACAAGTTATTCTATTGATAAAGATGGCAAACTAAATTTAATTCAAGGTGATATACCAATGATGCGATTTAAAAAAGTAGCTAAACAATAGTCTAAAAATAAATACGGAAGAAAGTGAAATGAAACCAATCATTTCACTTTTTTTTGTTTTTATGGCAAAACAGTTTAGTTTAACTGCTTCATATTTTTACTGATTATGGCTTTGTCGGCAGAAGTTTTGGCTAGATTCATTGCGGTTTCAAAATGGTTTAAAGCCTTTTTTGTGTCAATTTCAGAATAGAGATTTCCAAGTAATGAATAATAAAAGTGATTATCGGTTAAATTTAGTTTTTCGGCTTCTTTGATTGCTTCTTTTTTACCTTTTACTTTAGACAAAGCGTAAGTTCTGTTTAAAGCCACAATTGGCGAATATTCTAAAATAATCAGGTTGTTGTAGAGTTCTAGGATATTTTCCCATTTTTCGATGGTTTCTTTTTTTATAGTGTGCCAATAAGCAATTCCAGCTTCCAAGTGGTATTTCGAAAGTGTATTTCCTGTTGAGGATTGGCTTAGAAAATAAGTTCCTCTGTCAATTAATTCCTGATTCCAAAGCGATTGGTCTTGATCTTCATATAAGATAATTTCACCATTTAGACCAGTTCGTGCATCAAACCTTGAAGAATGAAAACACATTAAAGCCATTAAAGCATTAGTCTGAGGCAAATTGGTGCTTTCGTTTTGAATTAATAAATAAGTTAGACGCATGGCTTCGGTGCAAAGGTCTTTTCGTAAAGTGGTATTTTGCGAAATAGAGTAGTAGCCTTCAGAATAAAGGAGATAAATCGTTTTTAGAACGGTTTGAATTCTGTCTTTTATTTCAGAATTGCTCGGATGCTGAATTTTTATGTTTTCTTCTTTGAGTTTTTCTTTTGCGCGATTAATCCTTTTATAAATAACTTCTCTGTTAGATAAAAAGGCATCAGAAATTTCATTTACTCCAAAACCGCACAATAAATTTAAAGCAAGGGCAATTTGAGCTTCTTCAGAATTACATGGATTGCAAACCGTAAATATCATCGCGAGCTGACTGTCGGCAATATTCTGATCAGATAAATCAATATCTATTTCCGGATTGTTTAATGGAGTGTTGTGTTTTATTTCGGTAACAATTTTGGTTTCAAAAACGTTGTTTCTTTTCAGGTGGTTTTTGGTTTTATTTTTTGCAACGGTATAAAGCCAAGCTGAAGGGTTTTCTGGAATTCCTTTAATAGCCCAAGTTTCTGAAGCGGTCAAAAAAGTATCACTTACAATATCTTCTGCAATTTCGATATGCTGAATTCCAAATAAGCTGCAGAGAACTGAAACTATTTTTTGATATTCGGTTCTGAATAAATTGGGTAAAAGTTCTTTGTGCTCCATATTTTTAAGAAAAAATGCCTAACTAAAGATACAAAGGCATTTTATATAAGTTAGTTTAAAATTTTAAACCGCCATTCTAATTTCGACATTTCCGCCAAAATTTAAAACTGGACATCCCTGCGCTATTTCGGCTGCTTCATCATAATCTTTGGCTTTTATGATTATTAATCCGCCAATAGATTCTTTGATTTCAACAAAAGGTCCGTCGGTAATTCCTTTATTCGAATTTACAAGTTTTCCTTGACCATCCCAGCGTTGCAATGGTCTTGCCAGTTTATCTTGAGCAGCAAGACTTCCAAACCAGTTTTGCCATTGCTGTAAATGCTGTTGCAATTCTTCTGGTGAAGGCTGTGCTTCTTTTGTTTTAAAATCTCTTCTGAAAATCAATAAAAACTCGTTCATTTTTTTATGTTTTTACAATTGAATAATCTGCTTTAAGTTGTATAAAGTTAATTGTTTTTTAGAAAATAAAAATCAATTATTGTTTATCCGAACTGTCCAACTCTGTAAGTTCCTGGTGTATTAGCAAAAGTAATATTTAGACGATTCCAAGCATTAATTGCAGCAACGGCAAGGGTAAGATCTATTAATTCTTGTTCTGTGAATTCAGCTTTTGCAATTTCGTAAATTTCGTCTGGAACATCGCAAGCGTTCACTGCTTCTGCCAAAGCAAGGGCAACTCTTTCCCTTTTTGTGTAATAAGGAGCTTCTCTCCAAACACTTAATCCAAATAAACGTTGTGTTGTTTCTCCAGCGGCTAAAGCTTCTTTTGAATGCATATCTAAACAATAACCGCAATTGTTGATTTGAGAGATTCTGAAATTTATTAACTCCATAAGAGAAGTTTCAATTGTTCCTTTTTTTAAGTAACCGCTAATTCCAAATAATGTGCTAACTGCTTTTTGACCTTGTTCGAATAAATTAAGTCTAGTTTCCATGATGTATAATTTTTAATTGTTTATACTCTAATAACAATCGAACTTTTAGGATTGGACAAAAAAATTGAAAAAAAGTAAAATATTTTTTCAATTAAAAGAGAACCCCAGTGTTTATTAGGGTTTTCAAAATAAAAAAAAACCGTCCACCTAAATGGACGGTTTTAGAATAATATCTATAATAATCGTTATTTCTTTTTGAGTTTGTCTTTAAAAACCTTTTCAAACTTTTCTATTTTAGGCTGAATTACCATTTTGCAATACGGCTGATTTTTGTTGTTTGCATAATAGTTTTGATGATAATCTTCGGCTTTGTAAAAAACTTTGAAAGGTTCCACTTTTGTTACTATCGGACTGTCGTAAACTTTTGCTTTATTCAATTCAGCAATAATGCTTTGTGCCGCTTTTTTCTGTTCTTCATTTTTATAGAAAATAACAGAGCGATATTGCGTTCCGACATCAGCTCCCTGACGGTTTAAAGTTGTGGGATCGTGAACGGTAAAAAACACTTTAAAGATTTCGTTAATATCAGTTACTGTTTTGTCGTAAGTAATCTGAACCACTTCGGCATGGCCAGTTTCTCCCGTGCAAACTTCTTCGTAAGTTGGGTTTACGGTTTTTCCGCCAGAAAATCCAGAAACAACAGATTTTACGCCGTCAAGATTTTCGTAAACGGCTTCAACGCACCAATAACAGCCTCCGCCCAGTGTAATAGTTTCCAGGTTCGCTTTTTTATTTTGAGAAATGCCATTTAGCGAAAGCGCAAAAAGACATATTAAAAGTATATTTTTCATTTGTAAATTATTTGTTGTCGGGAATAAAGTCAAGAGCAATTGAGTTCATGCAGTAGCGTTTTCCAGTAGGAGGAGGACCATCATCAAATATGTGGCCTAAATGTCCGCCACAGCGTCCGCAAAGCGCTTCAATTCTTTCCATTCCGAGAGAATTATCTTCTTTAAAAACAATGCTTTTTTTGTTTTCTTGTTCAAAAAAACTTGGCCATCCGCAGCTGCTTGAGAATTTTGCTGTAGATCTAAAAAGCAAGTTGCCGCAAGAAGCGCAATAATACGTTCCTTTTTCATCGGTATTCCAATATTTTCCCGTAAAAGGTCTTTCGGTGTCAGCTTCGCGCATTACGGCATAAACATCTTCAGGCAAAACCTTTTTCCATTCGGCATTGCTCACGTTTAGTTTCTTCGTGTCAGTATTAGAATAATAAGGGTTTCCGGGCTTGCTGATTTTGTTTTCCGTAACAGCTGTGTTTGCAGATTGTTTTTTTGTGTTTTGTCCGCAAGCCTGTAAAACAAAAAGCGGAAGTAAAAAACAAAGGCTGAAAATTAGATTTTTAGATTTCATAGTTCTTGGGTGAATTAATCTGTACATCAAAGATACGTTGGGAATTAGCTTTAAAATACAGGGAGTGTTATTATTGAGATTTTTTTAAGTGTGTTTTAACTTTTTATTAGTTACGTAAAATACGACAATGTAGTTTTTATGTCTTAATTTTAACAGCTTTTAAATTTTAGCGTATAATTATTGTATTGGAAATCAGTAAAATAGAGATCGAGTAAAAGGGTTGGCTTTTGCCAAACAGAATTAGGATTTTTAAGCCATTTCTTTTTTCGTATTTTTGTTTGCTTAAGAAGCCTTATGACAGAAGAAAACGTAATATTAGTTAATCAGAACGATGAACAGATTGGCTTAATGCCAAAATTAGAAGCACATGAAAAAGCGCTTTTGCACCGTGCCTTTTCGGTTTTTATTTTAAATAGCAAAAACGAAATTATGCTGCAGCAGCGTGCGCATCATAAATATCATTCTCCTTTGCTTTGGACTAACACTTGCTGCAGTCATCAGAGAGAAGGCGAGAGTAATATTGAAGCAGGAAGCCGAAGATTGTTTGAAGAAATGGGTTTTAAAGCTGAATTGAAAGAATTGTTTCATTTTATATATAAAGCGCCTTTTGACAATGGTTTGACAGAACATGAATTGGATCATGTTATGATTGGCTATTATAATGAGGAGCCCAACATAAATCCAGACGAAGTAGAAGACTGGAAATGGATGAGTATTGAAGATGTGAAAGCAGATATTGAAAAACAGCCCGAAATTTATACCGTATGGTTTAAGATAATTTTTGATGAATTTGATCATTATCTTGAAGACCATAAATTATAGCCAAACTAACCAGAAGCATAAATGAGAGTAACCATATCAAGAAAAGCACATTTTAATGCTGCACATCGACTACATCGAAAAGATTGGTCATTTGAAAAAAACGATGCTGTTTTTGGAAAATGTAACAATCCTAATTTTCATGGTCATAATTATGGTTTAACAGTAAGTGTTACAGGAAAAATTGACCCCGAAACTGGTTTTGTTCTCGATGTGAAAGTATTAGCGGATATTATACGAGAAGAGGTAGAAATTCCGTTTGATCACAAAAATCTCAATCTGGACGTTCCAGAATTTGCAGATTTGAATCCGACCGCAGAGAATATTGCTGTTGTGATATGGAATAAAATTAGACAACGAATTCATGCCGACTTTGATCTTGAAGTTGTGCTGAACGAAACGGAACGAAATTTTGTAACTTATAAAGGAGAATAAAAAATGTCATTAAAAATAGGAGATATAGTTCCGAATTTTACTGCAAAAGACAACAATGGTGAACTTTTTGAAAGCCAAAGCGTTTTAGGAAGAAAGCCATTGGTGATTTATTTTTATCCAAAAGATAATACGCCTGGCTGTACAACCGAAGCTTGCAGTTTTCGGGATCAATACGAAGATTTTAAAGATTTGGGAGCTGAGGTAATTGGTATTAGCAGCGATAGTGTAAAGTCACATCATAAATTTGCCGCTAAACATAAATTACCTTTTATTTTGCTTTCAGATCAAGATAAAAGATTAAGAAAACTTTTTGGTGTCCGAAATAATCTGTTCGGACTTCTGCCAGGACGCGTTACGTATATAATTGATAAAAATGGTTTGGTGATTTCGATATTTGATAGCGCAAATGCTGCTAAACATATACCGAAAGCCTTAGAAGCCGTACAGGAATTAGTATCATAGAATATCAAAATAGTATCAGAATAGAAAATTAATTAAACAAATATATTAGCCTAAAAAAACATGAGCCAAAATTTATACCCTTTGCAATTTGAACCGATTTTGAAAGAAAGAATCTGGGGAGGAGAAAAACTAAAAACAATTCTAAACAAACCAATCGTTTCTAAAATTACGGGCGAAAGCTGGGAATTATCTACTGTACAAGGAGATGTAAGTGTGGTTGCAAATGGAGTTTTAAAAGGAAAATCTTTAATGGATTTAATTGATGAAACACCAGATGCTATTTTGGGAACTAAAGTTTATGAAAGATTTGGAAAACAATTTCCGCTTCTTTTTAAATATTTAGATGCAAGAGAAGATCTTTCTATTCAAGTGCATCCAAATGATAAATTGGCAAAAGAGCGTCACAATTCATTCGGAAAAACAGAAATGTGGTACGTAATGCAAGCCGATGCCGATGCTAGAATTATTGTTGGTTTTAAAGAAGATTCTAGTAAAGAAGAATATTTAAAGCATTTGCACGATAATACTTTGGTTTCCATTCTAGACGATGTGAAAGCAAAATCGGGAGATGTATTCTTCTTAGAAACAGGAACTGTTCATGCAATTGGAGCTGGATTGGTAGTTGCAGAAATTCAGCAGACATCTGATATTACGTATAGATTATACGATTTTGACCGTGTTGATGCACAAGGAAACAAAAGAGAATTGCACGTAGATCTTGCCTTAGATGCAATTAACTATAATAAAGTAGACACACAGAAAAAATACGAGACTAAAGTAAATACTTCAAATACGGTTGTAGACTGTCCTTATTTTACAACTAATTTTCTTCCGTTAGAAAATAAATTGGAAGTTGCTAAAAATGGAGAAACATTTACGGTATATATGTGTATCGATGGTGATTTTGAAATTGAATATGACGGATTCAAACAGGCCTACAAAAAAGGAGATACTGTTTTGGTTCCAGCTGCAATAAATGCATTTAGCTTGAGCGGAAAAGCTTCAATTTTAGAAATTTACATTTCTTAGCATTAAATTTAAAGATAATATGTACTTTTGCAGACGCAAATTAAAATAAAAAGAAAAATGGCAAACGTTAAGAATTTAAAGAAAGACATCAACTTTGTATTAGGAGATATTATTGAGGCGGTTTACTTGTTTGAGATGTCAACAACAGGAAGTCCAACTCCAGAAACGAATGCTTTGGTTGATGAAGCTATTGCTGTATTTGATACTTTGATTACAAAAGTGAACGCTAAAAACGTTGAAAATAAAAAAGCACATTTCAAACAAATTAATGTTGAATTAGAACAAGCTGCTAATCAATTGATTGAAAAAATCAACGCACTATAAGCAAAAAAAAGCGTAAAAAAGTGCAAAAATATTTTGGGAAATTGAAAAACCGCTTTATATTTGCACCCGTAATGACGCCGATGTAGCTCAGCTGGCTAGAGCAGCTGATTTGTAATCAGCAGGTCGTGGGTTCGAGTCCCTCTATCGGCTCAAAAAACGGAAACCATCACAGAAATGTGGTGGTTTTTTTAATTATAGAGAGAGGTGTGAATTTTTTTTGGAATATTAAAAAACATTTATATCTTTGCACTCGCAAAATAGGCCGATGTAGCTCAGCTGGCTAGAGCAGCTGATTTGTAATCAGCAGGTCGTGGGTTCGAGTCCCTCTATCGGCTCAAAAACCGTCACAGAAATGTGGTGGTTTTTTTTGTTCCAAAATGAAAAAAAATCCAATTTTTAAATTTCAAATATCACCTTTCAATTTTTAAACTTATAAAGTTTTTTCAATGGGTGGTAAATGGCAATAGTTAAATATTTGGGATCTTTTGTTGTTTTTAAGAGGTTTTTTTTAATAGCGTGGGTGTTTGCATTATTTAATTTGAAATTTCAATTTAGAGCATAAAAAAAGCCCTGAATTTCTCAGAGCTTTGAATGTTTTGTAAACGAAAAATTATTTTTGTGCTTCAGTTGTTGTCGTTTCAGCTTTAGCAGCTGCAGGAGCTTTTTGTTCTTCTTTTTTGATGTCAGCAACATATTTTGTCAATTTCTTTCCGTAAAGCGATTGCGCTACTTTTGGAGTCATCGATTTTTGAATGGTGTCCAGAAACTTCAAATTGATATCGTAAATCTCTGCCAAAGCAATATAAGGTGCTACTTCGTGATCTTTATTGTTGATAGCAAAGTTTGTTGCGTACAAATATTTTCTTTTGATATTTGATTGCTGTTTTGCGTCAAGACTGTCAAGAGCTTTTTGGTCTTTTCTTTTTAAAGCTTTGAACTTTGCTTCAACCATAGATAAGTTCTCGTCTCTAAAGCGAGAATTTATTTTTTGATATTCTTCGTATAATTCTTGGTTTTTAGATCCAGTAATTTTTGCGCCAGCGATGAAATTATCTAAGTTGGTGTCAATATTGATATTTCCTGGTTCAGCAAAGAATAAAATGTTATTGTCTAATGAGTTTGTTACACCACGATCTAAATATAGGTATAACATTTCTGGAGATTCTAATTTAATGTCTCTTTCAAAAGCCGAGTTTCCGTCAATTTTGATGCTGTCAATGGCAACGAGAGAAGTGTCAACAATTCTTTGGATATATAAAGTTCCGGTTTTTAAACCTTTAATGTTTCCTGTAATGTGTAGGTTATCGGCAGCAGTTTCTTTTTTGCTGCAAGATGCTAATACTGCAAGAGTAACAAAAGCAATTAATGTTTTTTTCATTGGTTTTTGAGATTTTGGTGCAAAATAAAGAAAATAGTTTAAATGTAAAGAGACAGCCGTTTTATTTTTATAAAAAAAATAAATCCCAATCTATTTCTAAATTGGGATTTTAAAGTCGTATAGGAAAAGGTCTTACATCGAAAGATTGAATGAAGAACCGTTTTCGTGTGTATAAGTGTAAAGTGCATCGCAGTCGTTATTTCCGTAATCTACTACGCCGTTTAAAATGCCTCCTTGTACTTTTAGTTGTCCTTTAGAGATAAATAGGCAAGAATATTTTTTAATCAATGGTTCTTTTACAGTCAAAGTAAGCGTTTCTCCATTTGAAGCCGTTACTGTATGAGTTCCTTCTGAAATTTCATATACATTATCAGATAAGACAAGTGGTGTATCTACGCCAGCTGTTTGTTTAGTAGTATAGATTCCTGAATTGGTATAAACACCTCCTTGTAAATCTGTCAATTTACCATTGGTCACTTTTCTAGTCCATTGCGGTGTAGCTTGAACAGTTGTAGTATTGGTGTATTCAATAGTTCCTTCAAGTTTGATGCCTTTTATAGAGTAATCAATTCTTTCAATTGTCATTTTGCTTCCAGTTTCAGTGATTGGTCCAAAAAGCGTAACTTTTAATTTTCCTTTGCGTGTAAGATTGTTTGCGTCTGTGCATCCTACTGTTCCGAAATCTGCTAAAAAGACTTTAGGATAGCCTCCTTCGTTTGTTGTAACCGTAATTGTTGCGCAAATTCCAGGAGCTGTTTCGGCAGTTTTTCCGGTTGTTGATGTGCTTGTACTGATTAAAAGACCTGTGCTGAGGTCCATTTCGTTTGAAGTGTCAACTGCAACTGAAGCTCCGATGTTTACCAAGCTTGTTGAAGTAGTTTCTTCGTGATTATCACTTGAACAAGAAACATATAAAAGTGCTGTTGTACAAATAGCTGTTAATAAAATAGCAGTTTTTTTCATAATGGTTTTGTTTTTGGATTAGATTAATAAGGCATTCAAATGTAACAAAAAAATAAATTACAATTAAAAAATCCTGTAATGGGTATTTACAGGATTTTATAACGATTTTTTGAAGTAAAAATTATGACTGCTTAAATTAAAAATGATTCTATACAGATTTGTAATAATTGCTTTTAGCCTTTCTGATTTTTTTGTATTCTTCCCAATTAAAGCGGTTTAGGAAGGTGGCTGCATTTTGAGCGCCTCTTATAAAAAGGTCGATTTTTGCATCATCAGTCAGATTAAAGTTTAACCAATTATGGCTTCCTGTGTCAATGTATCCAATCAAGTGTTTGAAGTCTGGATTCTTTTGCAGAAATTCATAATCGTAACCATATCGAGCTGTGTCAAACATCGAACTTATTAAATTGGAGAATTTTTCGTTTTTATTGATTTCGTTTTTGTCATAACCTAATTTTATTCCGAAGGTAGGGGAGGCGGGGACATTCATATTTTCGTGAAAAATATCGATTGGGAAATTCGAAATAATGCCTCCATCCATAAACATAACTTCTGATGGCACCGATGTTCTTAGGCAAGTTGCATCGTTCCACTTGTTCCAAGCATCAATTCCGCCTGGAATATTTTTAATTTTAAAAGGAGTGAAAAATAACGGAATCGACATAGAAGCGCGAACAAAATCGGCTGGGTTTTGGACATCGGGATTGGAGTAAAATAAATCAATCATTTTAGGGAAAATGATTTTACTTTCGGTAGTGATATCAGCGGAGATAATTGCCATTTGGCTCCAATGATCTACTCGAGTATATTCTACTTTATCTCCGTGATTTGGCAGATTTATTCGATATAATTTATTCTTGTCTGAAACGCCTTTTTCTCTTAAAGCTCTCAAGTCGGCATAATTTTTTATTCCTTTTTGTGAAAGCAGATTGGTCATCCATTGATGAAAATTGTTCCCGGGATTTAATCCTAAATCATCTTTAAAATTATCCACAACCTGACATCCTTTCATTATTAATTTTAGATTTCCGGCATCGCTTAATAAAGCGTCGATAAATTCTCGGGCATCATGATCTCCATCAACAAAATCGTATAAGTTTTTATTGCAAAGACATTCCAAAATCCATTCTGATTTTTCGATATCGCATGTTCCGGCTGCGGCCATCAGCATGGTATTGATGCTTCCTGCAGAAGTTCCTGCAAGACTTAAAAACCGAATTCCCATTTGTTCCAAAACATATACATAGCCGACTAATGCAATTCCAAGAACACCTCCGCCTTCTTGCACAAGATCAACATATTGGCAATTATTATTATCTATAATATCAGAGAATTTTTTGCCTTCAATCTGTTCTTTTAAATCTTTTATAATTGCTAGAACTTCCCCGTTTTCTGTAAACTTCTTCTTGTCCATGATTTCTAGAATTTTAGATTTTTTGTTTAATATTTTGATAATCAAATATATGTGATGTTCGTTTTTGAGAAAAGGGGAAAATGACCCTTTTTTAAAGAGCTATTTTAGAACAAAAAAAATCCTGCAAAACTTAATTTGCAGGATTTCAGAAATATTATTTTCGAATGATTATTTAATCATTTCAAAACTTCTCTTAACAAACGCAGTAAGCGCTTCACCTTTTAATAGGTTTTGAGATAATTTAGCCAAATCTAAAGCTTGTTTAACTAAATGCTCTTGGTGTGTTTTATCTTCAGTATTTAAAATGCTTGAAGCCAAGTCAGAATTTGTGTTTACAACCAAATTGTACATTTCTGGCATATTGCCCATTCCGAACATTCCTCCGCCACCAGTTTGGCTCATTTCTTTCATTCTTCGCATAAATTCTGGCTGCGTGATGATGAATGGAGCTGCTTGAGAATCCATAGCTTCCAATTGAACGCTATACGCTTTTGGAATGTATGCTTCTAAAGAAGTTTTTAAAGCTGCTTTTTCGTCATCAGATAATTTTGAGATTGTGTTTTCCTCTTTTTTAATCAAGTTGTCAATATGATCAGAGTCAACACGAACAAAAGTTAATCCGCTGTTATCGTTTTCAATTTTTTGGATTAAATGCGAAATAATCGGAGAATCTAAAAGCAATACTTCGTAGCCTTTATCTTTTGCTGCTTCAATATAAGAGTGCTGTGCATCTTTGTTTCCTGCATAAAGAACAACCAATTTACCATCTTTATCAGTTTGGTTTTCTTTTAGTTTTTCTTTTAATTCGTCTAAAGTGAAATATTTGTCATCTACAGTTGGATATAAAACAAATGCACCTGCTTTTTCGTAGAATTTCTCTTCAGAAAGCATTCCATATTCTAAAACGATTTTAATATCGTTCCATTTTGCTTCAAAATCTGCACGGTTTTCGTTAAATAAAGCTTTCAATTTGTCAGCTACTTTACGAGTAATGTAGTTAGAAATTTTCTTAACAGCACCGTCAGCCTGTAAACCAGAACGAGATACGTTTAACGGAATATCTGGAGAATCGATTACACCTTTTAACATCGTCAAGAATTCAGGAACAATTCCTTCTACGTTGTCAGTAACGTAAACTTGGTTTTGGTACAACTGAATTTTATCTTTCTGGATCTGCATGTCGTTTCCTAATTTAGGGAAATACAAAATACCAGTTAAGTTAAACGGATAATCTACATTTAAATGAATGTGGAATAACGGCTCCTCAAACTGCATTGGATACAATTCTCTGTAGAAGTTTTTGTAATCTTCATCAGATAATTCAGATGGCTGTTTTGTCCAAGCTGGATTAGGGTTGTTAATGATGTTGTCAGTTTCAACAGTTTCATTAACGTAATCTTCTGGAGCATCTTCTGGTTTTGGAAGCGTTTCAGTTCTTGTTCCGAATTTAATCGGAATAGGCATGAATTTGTTATATTTGTTTAATAAACCGCTGATTTTAGAATCGTCTAAGAATTCCAAAGAATCTTCAGCAATGTGAAGAATGATTTCAGTTCCGCGTGAAGTTTTGTCAGCAGGCCCTAAAGTAAACTCAGGACTTCCGTCACATGTCCAGTGTGCAGCTGGCTCATCTTTGTACGATTTTGTAATGATTTCAACTTTTTCAGCTACCATAAACGCTGAATAGAAACCAAGACCAAAATGTCCGATAATTCCAGAATCTTTAGCAGAATCTTTGTATTTGTCCAAAAATTCCTCAGCACCAGAAAACGCTACTTGATTAATGTATTTTTCAACTTCATCAGCAGTCATACCTAAACCTTGATCGATAATGTGGATTTTTTTACCTTCTTTGTCCACTTTTACTTCGATAATCGGGTTTCCGTATTCAACTTTAGCTTCGCCAATGCTGATAAGGTGTTTTAATTTTAAAGTAGCATCAGTACCATTAGAAACAAGCTCACGCAAGAAAATTTCATGGTCGCTGTACAAGAACTTTTTAATTAAAGGAAAAATGTTTTCTACTGAAACATTAATTTTACCTGTTGCCATATTTTTTATTTTTTGATTTAATTTGATGATTTTCATTTATTCAAATAGAATACCAATTGTATTTTGGGTGACAAAATGTCGGAAATGTTAATTTTGAAAGAAAATAAATAGATTCTAAAACGAAAATTATCTCAATGAATCGTATATTTGTGGTACAATAATTGTTAAAAAGGCAAGTTATTAATCTAAAAAAATTGTACAAAATGAAGAAGAGTATTTTTATATGTATGATTGCCGCTTTGTTTTTTGCGTGTAAATCATCTTCGTCGACAGCAGCTTCGTCCTCTGAGGCTACTACACTTTCAACAAAACTAGACAGACCGACTCAAGTAGCGTTAAAAGGAAATTGGGTGCTTACCAATGTGTCTTACCCTGGTTCAGATTATATCAAAGTAACTTCTTTTGATTTGGCTGATTCTAAGTGTTTTATCGGAAGTTCTTGGAGTTTTATTTCTAACAACAATAAAGGTACAATGGCTTTAAATTCTCCTAGTTGTACAGCTTTTAATTCGCCAATTGTTTGGAGTATCAACAATCAAGGGCTTTTTGTTCTTAAAATTGTAAATCCAGGAACAAAATCTAAAAACGTTAAAGAAGGATATCTGCTAAAAGTAGCTGGTGTGACTGATAACTCTTTTCAGTTAATCGATAACATTAATGTTGGAGGTCAAGTAAAAGATGTGACTTACCAATTTCAAAGAGCTAATTAATATTTTAAAGTATAAAAAAATGAGAAAGATAACGGTTTTAGGATTAAGTAGTTTACTAGTATTAGCTAGCTTTTTTACAAGCTGCGATTCAGTAAAAAATGCAAATAATACACAAAAAGGAGCTGGAATTGGTGCTGTAGCAGGTGGTGTTATTGGTGGTATTTTAGGAAATAATTTAGGTAAAGGCGGAAACGCTGCTTTAGGAGCTGCAATTGGAGCTGCTGTAGGAGGTGGGACTGGAGCTTTGATTGGAAACAAAATGGATAAACAAGCTCGTGAAATTGATCAAGCTTTACCAGGTGCTAATGTTGAAAGAGTTGGTGAAGGAATCCACTTGACATTAAATGAAAATGCGGTTCGTTTTGATACTAACAAATCAACTTTGACAGCTCAGGCAAAAGCTAACTTAGACAAATTAGTTCCAGTATTTACTGATTACGGAGATACTAATATTGAAATTTTTGGATATACTGATAATACAGGAAAACCAGAATATAACTTAACGCTTTCAGGTCAAAGAGCAGCTTCTGTTCAGGCTTATTTAGTTTCTAAAGGATTAAAAGCAAGCCGTTTCAAAACTTCAGGTTTAGGAATCGCTGATCCGATTGCAACAAACGATACTCCAGAAGGAAGAGCTCAAAACCGTCGTGTTGAATTTGCCATTACAGCAAATGACAAAATGGTTAACGATGCTAAAGCAGAAGCTGGAAAATAGTTTCTAATAAAATAAATTATCAGAAAAGCTGTTTCAAATAATTGAAGCAGCTTTTTTTTGACTTTAGAAATTAAACATTGTAAATTTGACGTCTCATATTACAACTCATGCTCGACATACAAAATATATCTTTTTCGTACACCGAAAGTCCCGTTATAAAAAACATTTCTTTTTCTATTGAAAAAGGCCAGAACATTGCCATTATTGGTGAGAGTGGCTGCGGAAAAAGTACGCTGCTCAAGCTTATATATGGACTTTATGATCTAGACGAGGGAAAGATTTTTTATGGGGATAAACCAGTTTTGGGACCAAAGTTTAATTTGATTCCAGGAATGCCTTACATGAAATATCTGGCTCAGGATTTTGATTTGTCTCCATACGAGACTGTTGCAGAAAACGTCGGTAAGTTTCTATCAAATGGTTTTGCAAACATGAAAAAACTTCGTGTTCAAGAATTATTGGAAATGGTAGAAATGGAGCAGTTTTCCAATGTGAAAACAAAATTCTTGAGTGGAGGACAGCAGCAAAGAGTGGCTTTGGTAAGAGTTTTGGCTTTAGAACCAGAAGTCATTTTATTAGATGAGCCATTCAGTCAGATTGATGCTTTTAGAAAAAATGCTTTACGCCGTAACTTGTTCCGTTATTTAAAGCAAAAAGGAATTACCTGTATTATTGCAACGCATGACAGTACCGATGCTTTGTCTTTTGCAGATCAGGCCATAGTGATGCGAAACGGAGAAGTGCTAGTTAAGGATGATCCCGCAAAAATATATGAAGACCCGAAAATTAAATATGTCGCTTCTTTGTTTGGTGAAGTGAATGAAATTCCGACTCATTTATTATTGTCATATGAAGACGAAACTCATAAAACATTAGTTTATCCACACCAATTTAAAATGGTTTCAGAATCAAAATTGATGGTGAAAATTAGGAGAACTTATTTTAGAGGAAGCCATTATTTGATTGAAACGGTTTATAAGAGGCAATTGATTTTCTTTGAAAGCGAAATAGATTTACCGCTCGAACAAGAAGTGTTTTTAGCTTTAAATTATTTATAACTAGGGAATGTCTTAATTAGAAAATTAGATAATTTCTAATTGTTAAAATAATAAACCCGACAGGTTTCCGAAACCTGTCGGGTTTACTTTTGGAATTAAATTAGGAATTTAGTTTTTCAGATACTTTTCTAAAAACTGATCTTGCTCCCAAAGCAAATGAAGAATATTTTCTTTAGCAACATAGCCATGAGATTCTTTTGGAAGAATAACCATTCTTGCAGGCGCTCCTAAACCTTTTAATGCTTGAAAATAACGTTCCGTCTGCAAAGTAAAAGTTCCAGGGTTATTATCAGCTTCTCCGTGCACCAATAAAATTGGAGTCTTCATTTTTTCTGCATTCATAAATGGAGACATTGCATTGTAAACTTCTGGGGCCTCCCAGTAGTTTCTTTGCTCAGATTGGAATCCGAATGGGGTTAGAGTTCTATTGTAGGCCCCACTTCTCGCAATTCCGCAGGCAAAAAGATTGGAATGCGTCAATAAATTTGCTGTCATAAATGCTCCGTAAGAGTGTCCGCCAACAGCTACTTTTTTACGATTAATATAACCCAAAGCGTCAACCGCGTCAATAGCCGCCGCTGCATTATCTACTAATTGCGAAATAAAGTTGTCGTTTGGTTCTGTAGTTCCTTCTCCAATAATTGGAAAAGCAGCATCGTCTAAAACAACATATCCTTTTGTAACCCAGTATACAAACGATCCATAATAAGGGAATGTGAATTCGTTAGAATTTTGAGTCGACTGCGAAGCGCTATTTCTGTCTTTGTATTCTGCAGGATAAGCCCAAATCAGTAGCGGCAATTTTTCTTTTTTAGCTTTATCGTAACCAGCAGGAAGATATAAGGTTCCTGAAAGTTCCAAACCGTCTTTACGTTTGTACTTAATTACTTCTTTGCTAACATTTTTAATGCTTTCAAACGGATTTTTGAAATCAGTAACTTGTGTTAAGCTGTTTTGTTTTTTAATATTTCTGAAATAATAATTAGGATATTCTGTCTTTGACTGAATCTGAACTAATATTTTTCCAGATTTAAAATCTTCAATTTCTAAAATATCTTCTTTTTTGTCTTTGTATGGAGAAGTATAAATACGTTTTGATTTTAAAGTTTCCAGATTGAATTCGTCAACAAAAGGGAATTGTCCGTCTTTAGTATAACCTTCACCAATTCTGTACAGATTATTTTTTTCGATAGCTAAAACATATTTATTGTAGGCATTTTTTCTTGTTTCGAAAACTCCTGGATCTGAATAAACATCTTGAGAATTTCTATCGGTAATCAATTTTGGCTGCTGACTTGGATTTGATGGATTTATCAAAAATGTTTTGGTGTTTCTCGTGTCGTACCATTCTTCAGAAAGAACGGCTAGATTATCATTACCCCAAATAATGTCGCTAAAACGCTGCGGTGTTTTTGCTAATGAATAAGCTTCTTTGTCGAAAGGTGCATCCCAAAGAAAAACTTCATCTCTAAAATCAACTTTATTTGCTGGATCACCTTCATCTAGAGCCACAACATAAGATAAAGTTGCAGGTTTGTCGTTTCTCCAAGCCATTTCTCTTTTTCCTTTTCGGACAGCCATAAAACCTTTAGGCATAATTTCATTTAAAGGAACCTCATTTACCGTTTTAATTTCTCTTCCGCTTAAATCATAAACAATGGTTTTGGATGGAAATCTATTTAATGGAACTACATAAGAAAATGGTTTTTGAATGGTTGTCAGCATGATGTAATTGCCATCTGGCGAGATTCTTTCTCCGGCAAACATAGCCGCTTCTTTATATAAAACAGCGTCGCCATTTAGTTTTATTTTATATAATTCAGAAGTGATGCAGTTTTCAAAATTAGCCTCGTCGTTTTTGTTTTTCAACATATCAGGATAAGTTCTGTTTTGAGATTTTTCTCCTGAAGTGTTAGAAATAATCGGACCTGTTGGAAGATCTTTTTTAGAATCCAAAAGTGGCTGTCTATTTTTAGGAAGCATTTTTACTAATATAGTTTCACTATCCAAAAACCAGCTAAACGGATTTCCAAGATTTGCGTTTACTCTAGCTTCTGTAAGTTTTGTTGCTTGTGCTGTTGCCACATCCAAAACCCAAAGCTCAACACCAGAATTTGTAGTGTGCGAGAATAGAATTTTTTTGTCGTTTGGCGACCAAAGAATGTTTGTTATTTTCGGATTTTCAGGAAGGCCTTTAACCTGAATTTCTTCCTTACCACTTATTTTTCTTAGTTTTAGATTGTTTAGATAAGTTACAGTACTTGAAATGTTAGTAACGGGATTAATTCTTAAACCTGCCAAACGAACTTCGTCCTGATTGAGATCATCGAGTGTTTTATAGGTGTTGCGATACATTAGGAGCATGTTTTCTTTTTTTGTATCCATAGATACAGAAGGCGCTCTTTGGTAATCTGCCAAATCTAAAATAGATTTAGAAGGTTTTTGATAAGTCAGATTCTCTTGAGCAAAAGAGAAAAAACTTATATTTAGAAATAAAAACAGTGTAACCTTTAATTTCATAGTCTGAATTTTATGGGTTTGTAAATGGTATTCAAAATGTTTGTCTAAGATACTTTTGTCTTGTTACATTTTGTGCCCGATTTTTAATTTTTTTCAGTGTTTGTGTCTGAAAATTGTTTTTTCAAGAAGTAAATGATCCTAAGGGAGTAGATAATTAAAATATATTAAATTGCTAATAACGAAAAAAATAGTATTTTGTATGCGTATATTTTAAAGTATGCGTAAATTTGCAATCCAATTTTTTAATAAATAATAATAGAATATGTATCATTCAAAAATAGCTGGTTTAGGATATTATGTTCCTGCTAATGTGGTTACTAACGATGATTTGTCGAAGATAATGGATACCAATGACGAATGGATTCAGGAAAGAACCGGAATTCAGGAGCGAAGACACATTATTCGTGGAGAAGACACTACAACTTCAATGGGAGTGAAAGCAGCTAAAATCGCAATCGAGCGTTCTGGCGTTGCCAAAGAAGATATTGATTTTGTAGTTTTTGCTACATTAAGTCCAGATTATTATTTTCCAGGGCCAGGAGTTTTGGTTCAAAGAGATTTAGGGTTAAAAACAGTTGGAGCTTTAGATGTAAGAAATCAATGTTCTGGTTTTGTTTATGCACTTTCTGTTGCAGATCAATATATTAAAACTGGAATGTATAAAAATATTTTGGTGATTGGTTCTGAAGTTCATTCAACGGGATTAGATATGACAACTCGCGGACGCGGAGTTTCGGTAATTTTTGGAGATGGAGCAGGAGCAGCGGTTTTAAGCCGTGAAGAAGATTTAACAAAAGGGATTTTATCTACGCACTTGCATTCAGAAGGTGAGCATGCAGAAGAATTAGCTTTGCAAGCGCCAGGTATGGGGGCACGTTGGGTAACAGATATTATTGCAGATAATGATCCAAATGATGAAAGTTATTATCCTTATATGAATGGACAATTTGTGTTTAAAAATGCAGTAGTTCGTTTTGCAGAAGTAATCAATGAAGGTTTGGAAGCAAACGGTCTTCAGGTTTCAGATATTGATATGTTGATTCCGCATCAGGCGAATTTGAGAATTTCGCAATTCATTCAAAATAAATTCAAATTGACAGACGATCAAGTTCACAACAATATTCAGAAGTACGGAAATACTACGGCAGCATCTATTCCAATTGCTTTGACTGAAGCTTGGGAACAAGGAAAAATTAAATCTGGAGATACTGTAGTTCTAGCAGCTTTCGGAAGTGGATTTACTTGGGCAAGTGCTATTATTAAATGGTAAAATAATCATCTTACATTTATATTTTTTAAAACCTGCTTCTTATTGGGAGCAGGTTTTTTTATAGAGATTTGTCAGGCTGAGCGGAGTCGAAGCCCACGTCCCAATAGGAGTGCCCTTCGACTCCGCTCAGGGAGACAAAAATTGTACATATTGGTATGTGGTTTGTCAGGTTGAGCGGA
Source organism: Flavobacterium anhuiense (assembly GCF_004151235.1). Lineage (GTDB taxonomy): Bacteria > Bacteroidota > Bacteroidia > Flavobacteriales > Flavobacteriaceae > Flavobacterium > Flavobacterium anhuiense_A. Next base: position 23,861 of record NZ_JUIV01000027.1, on the reverse strand, counting down.
GTATAACCCTCGTTTCAATAGGAGTGCCCTTCGACTCCGCTCAGGAAGACAAAGATTGAACATATTGTTATGTGGTATGTCAGGCTGAGCGGAGTCGAAGCCCTCGTTCCAAGTACCCACTTTTATCATTTTTTTTGAATTAATTTTCTTACTTTTATTTTTTTTGAAAATAGAAATTATGAAAATATATTATGTATACATTTTGAAATGTTCTGATGGAAGTTATTATACAGGAATGACAAATGATATAAATAGAAGACTAAATGAACACAATTATGGTTTAAACAAAGAAAGCTATACATTTAATAAAAGACCTTTAGAGTTGGTATTTTGCACAGAGTTCAATGATGTAACGCAAGCCATCGCATTTGAAAAGCAAGTAAAAGGCTGGAGCAGAAAAAAGAAAGAAGCTATAATAAAAGATAAATGGGAAGATTTGAAAAAACTTTCTCAATGTTTGAATAAAACAACTCATGAAAATTTTAATAAAAAGGATGTTTAGTAGTAAATTAGCAGTCGATTTTGCTCAGTAGAATATAAGCGACTTGTCAGGCTGAGCGGAGTCGAAGCCCACGTTCCAATAGGAGCGCCCTTCGACTCCGCTCAGGGTGACAAAGATTGGACATAATTGTTTTGAAGTTTGTAAGGCTGAGCGAAATGGAGCCCTTTAATAAAATCAAAATGAAAAAAAATCAACTAGAAATAGCTTGCTTTAATTACGAATCGGCATTAATTGCTCAAGCAAATGGTGCGGACAGAATTGAACTATGTGAAAACATGAAACTGGGAGGAACTACTCCAAATTCTATTTTGGTAGTGAAAGTGCGTGAAAGTTTAAATATAAAAATGCATGTTATTATAAGACCTCGAGGTGGTGATTTTGTTTATTCGGATGAAGAACTTACTGAAATGAAGCAGGATATTAAGCACTATAAAAAACTAGGCGTTGACGGTTTTGTTTTCGGAATCTTAAAGGAAAACGGAAAAGTAAATAAAAAGCAAAATAAAGAATTAGTGCATCTAGCGCATCCGCTGTCGTGTACTTTCCACCGCGCTTTTGATGTGGTTAAAAATCCTGAAAAGTCTCTTGAAACGGTAATTGATTGCGGTTTCAAAACAATTCTGACTTCTGGTCAAGGAGTAAATGTAGAGGAAGGAATTTTGGCACTAGCAAGACTTCAGGAATTGGCTGGAGATCGAATAGAAATTATGCCAGGTGGTGGTTTGCGATCTTCAAATATAAAATTGTTGCAAGATAAATTAGATCTGACTTTTTATCATTCTTCAGCAATCACCGATAATTCTGAAATTGCAAATCCAGAAGAAATAAAAGAATTAAGAAACTTTTTATAAATATCTACTAAAAACAAAAAAAGTCTGGAGTGGCATCTCCAGACTTTTTTTACAAGAAATATTTAAAAATTATTTAAAAAAATCTTTTTAGGTAAGATTAGAACATTCCGCCTCCACCTTTGTTAGTATTGTCGTCTCTTTGTTTACGCTGTAAATTTTTGATTTTTCCGCCTCCAAAATTGTAAGTTAAACCAAAATAGACTGTTTGGCTTTCCCATTTGAACTGCCCAGCTTGAGGGTAAGGATTTTCAGTATCAAAAGCATATTTCATAGTATTAAAGACATCATTGAAACGAACACTTAAATTCATTTTGTTGTCTAATAATGTATATCGTGTACCAATATCCATTTTGTACATTTCGTGACTATTGTTCTGAAGTCCATCTGTTGCACCTCTATAGAATCCGAAAGCTAAGAAACTTAAACGTTTGTTTACTTTAAAGTTAGAGTTCATACGTCCATTAAATGCGGCAACAGTAACCGTTTTGTTCTTAGGTCCAATTTGATTTTCTTCTGGAATAAAACCATATATAACTCCTGATTGATCAATGCTTGAGAAATCAATCGATGGCTGAATATCCCACCATTTTGTGATTTTATAATTAAATGACATTTCAAATCCATAAGCAGTATTATGATCAAAATTTGTATAACTCATAATTTGCTTTTGCTCACTTGCATCGTTAGGATCAGGATATAAAATTCTACTAATTTGGTCATTAATGCTTCTCACGAAAACCCCTGCCGTAAAACTTCCTTTTTCAAGAGTTTTAGTATAATTTACTTCAATTGAGTTGGTGAACTGAGGTCTTAGGTCAGGATTTCCTATCGAAGTAACTAACGGAGTAGCAAATTCACGAATAGGTTTTGTCTGCTCTAAACTAGGGCGGTCAACACGACGGCTGTAGCTTAACTGTAAAGTATTTTTCTCAGTGATATTGTATGTTAAATAAGCTGATGGATACAAAGTAATGTAATCATCATCAAATTTATCTTTACCATAATTTAAGTTGGCTTGAACTTTATAGCTTTCAAAACGTGCACCTACTTGATAGCTTAGTTTTTTGAATTTTTGTCCAAATGTTACATAAGCAGAATAAATATCTGTGTCATAAGTATAGTGAGACGTTTGATCCGCAACAGGTAGCAAAGGATTTCCGGTAATATAATCGTTTTCTGTTCTCGTAATTCTTGCTTCAGCACCAGCTTCAAGCGTTGTTTTTTCGTTTAACGGATTAACATAATCTACGTTTATTGTGCTTAATTTTCTGGTTCCTTTCAAATAATCTTCATAGAAGACATTCCCTGCAGTATTGTCTATTTTTGTCGTTTCAGTATCAAAAGAAGCATTTTGAGTTTCTTTATTGTCACTATAGTTGGCTTCAAAATCTAAAGTATGACCTTCTTTTTTGAAGATGTGTTTGTATGCTAAATTGTATGTTCCAACCTGATCTGGCCCCCAATATCTTGATTTTTGAAAGATATTCGAAATATCAGAACCAGTTACATTATTGTAATCAATATCAGTGTCCACATAACCTTTTCCTGTAGATTTATTCTGGTTAGTATAGATAGATAAAGTATTGTGGTCATCGATTAAATAATCCATTCCGATTTTGTATAAGTAGGAATCATTATCATTTAGTACATCTATATTTTGAGTAATATCTTGATCAAATCTTTGGATAAAACCTTTGTTATGATATTTTCCGAAGTTTTGTCCCACATTCCCAAAGAAATTTACTTTTCCAGTTTTATAGTTTAAATCTAAAGACTGATTATATTTTGCAGTTTCACCAAAAGTAATACCGCCACTGTAGCTTCCGTTAAAACCAGTGTTTGCATTTTTATGCAAAATAATATTAATGATTCCAGACATTCCTTCTGGATTATATTTGGCGCTTGGGTTCGTGATTAATTCAATTTTCTTGATAGAAGTTGATGGAATTTGTTTCAATAATTGAGCAGGATCAATATTCGTTGGACGTCCGTCAATTAATACACGAACATTATCATTTCCGCGAAGCGAAAGTTTGCCATCCTGATCTACATTCACAGAAGGAATATTATTCATAATATCTGATGCGGAAGCTCCAGCTGTAGTTAAATCTTTACCAACGTTAACTACTTTTCTATCGATTTTTTGTTCAATAGTAGAACGTTCAGCAACAATGTTAACACCTTTAAGTTGAGTAGCTTCTTCTTCAAGAGCTACATTTACAGTTGCCGATTTTTTGTTTTCGCTCAAAAGTACAGAACCGATATATTTTCTAAATCCAATGTATTGGATTTCGATGGTGTAACTTTTTAAAGCAATATTTTTAAATGAAAAGTCCCCGTTGTCATCTGTATTAACACCAGAAACTACTTTTCCATTTTCTTTTAGCGAAACTGTTGCATATGAAATGGGTGCGTTGTTTGACTTCTCTGTAATTTTTCCAGAAACACTTCCAGTATTCTGGGCCTGTGCAGTTGCGATTATTCCTAATAACGCAAACAGAAAGAATTTTAATTTCATGATTTTTTTACTGATTATTTTTTGATTTGATTGATGATGATTTCGTTTTGTTAGTTTTTCTTTTTTTTTGTTTTTTCCTGACTTCAAAAAATTAAAGTCTCTATTAAGACTCTTTTACGGTTGATATGTTACAAGAAATTATAGAAAAAAAAATATTTTTTTTTCTCATTGGCTGTTTTGTAAGAGATTAGGGTTTTGATTTTTTGATAATTTTAACAATTAAAAAATGCGCTTTTTTGTCAAATTGCAACTCTTTTCTCGAATTTAATATGTTTTTGATTTTCTCTAATTGATGAATAAGCAGTATCTTTGCTCACTTTAAAATAAGTTTACATGTCATTACAACAAATTCTTACACCTTCTATACAAAAAGCAATACAAGCATTATTTGATGTTACTGTTGATAAAATCGAGTTTCAAACTACCAGAAAAGAGTTTGAAGGAGATATTACAATGGTAATTTTTCCTTTACTGAAAGTGATTAAAAGCAATCCAGCTGAATTGGGAAATAAAATTGGAAATTATCTAGTTGAAAATGTTTCTGAAGTTGCTCGCTTTAATGTAGTTTCTGGTTTCTTGAATATTGTAATTTCAGATAGTTATTATGTCAATTTCTTTAACGGAATTAAAGACCAGAAGCAGTTCGGTTTTGTGGCTCCAAGTCCAGATGAAAAAGCAGTTATGGTAGAATATTCTTCTCCAAACACTAACAAACCTTTGCACTTAGGACACGTTCGTAACAATTTGTTAGGATATTCTGTTGCAGAGATTTTAAAAGCTTCTGGCAAAAAAGTGTACAAAACTCAAATTATCAATGATAGAGGAATCCATATCTGTAAATCGATGTTGGCTTGGGAGAAATTCGGAAACGGAGAAACTCCTGAAACTTCTGGTTTAAAAGGAGATAAATTGGTCGGTAAATATTATGTAGAGTTTGATAAAGCTTACAAAAACGAAATTAACGGTTTGGTAGAAGCTGGTAAAACTGAAGAAGAAGCCAAAAAGCAAGCTCCAATTATTATCGAAGCGCAAGATATGCTTAAGAAATGGGAAGCTGGTGATGAAAAAGTGATTGCACTTTGGAAAAAAATGAACGAATGGGTTTATGAAGGTTTTGCTACAACTTATACGAATCTAGGAGTTGATTTTGATAGATATTACTACGAAAGCAATACTTATCTATTAGGGAAAGATGTTGTTCAGGTAGGTTTAGATAAAGGAGTTTTTGAAAAAGATCCAGATGGCTCTGTTTGGATTGATTTGACTGACGAAGGTCTTGATCGTAAAATCGTCTTACGTTCTGACGGAACAGCGGTTTACATGACGCAAGATATCGGAACAGCGATTCAGCGTGTAAAAGATATGCCAGATGTTGGAGGAATGGTTTACACTGTAGGAAACGAGCAAGATTATCACTTCAAAGTGTTATTCTTAATCTTGAAAAAATTAGGATTTGACTGGGCTTCAAGCTTATATCACTTATCATACGGAATGGTAGATTTGCCTTCTGGAAAAATGAAAAGCCGTGAAGGAACTGTTGTAGATGCAGACGATTTGATGCAAGATATGACCGATACAGCAAAACAGATTTCAGAAGATTTAGGAAAACTAGACAGCTATTCTGATGAAGAAAAAGCAAAATTGTACAAAACAATTGGTTTAGGAGCTTTGAAATATTACATTTTAAAAGTAGATCCTAAAAAACGTATTCTGTTCAACCCAGAAGAGTCTGTAGATTTTGCTGGAAATACAGGTCCGTTTATCCAATACACATATGCTAGAATTCAGTCCATAATTCGTAAAGCTGACTTTGATTTTTCTAACAAAATTGAAATTGAAGAACTGCACGAGAAAGAAAAAGAATTGGTAAAACAAATCGAGCTTTTCCCAGAAGTAATTCAGAATGCGGCTCAAAATCATAGTCCGGCATTAATTGCGAATTATACTTATGATTTAGTAAAAGAATATAACTCGTTTTACCAATCAGTACATATTTTAGGAGAGGTAGACCTGACTAAAAAAATATTCAGAGTGCAGCTTTCTCAAAAAGTTGCTGAGGTAATTAAATCTGCATTTCATTTGCTAGGAATTGAAGTTCCAGAAAGAATGTAAGAAATTAAAATACAGTTAAAAGAAAAAGCCAATAGTTTTTAAACTATTGGCTTTTTTTATTGCTTTTTTGGCTTCTATGGCGTTTTTGTAGTCTCATTCTTAGGTAATTTTGCACTGGCTTTTGTAAGTATTACAATGCAAGTGATAAAGTTTTAAGTCAATTCTTCTAATATTCATTTTTAACTATTTTGAATTAGTACACTTTTAGTGAAGATGAAAAGAGAGTAAAAAAAACCGTCTAATTTATTGGATGGTTTTTATTCTTAAAGGCATTTCTGCTTTCAGTTTTCTTCTTAGAAAATATTTTCCTTTTATAATTTTGAATATTTAATGTAGTATTTGTGTTACGATATATAATGTTAAAAGTAATTACATTCTTGTTAAAATTATTTTAATTTTTTAAGTTCGCCCTCTCTAATTAAAAAAACAAAATAATGAAACAAAAATTAAAAGGATTGGTGTTGTTGGCTTTCGTGCTGATTTCACAATTATTTTTTGCTCAGGAAAAAACGATTTCTGGTACTGTAACAGATGCCTCCGGAACAATTCCAAATGCAAATATCATTGTAAAAGGCACAAAAAATGGGGTACAGTCAGATTTTGATGGAAAGTATAAGATTAAAGCTAAAACTGGAGATGTTTTAGTTTTTTCATATATGGGTATGAAAGATTTTTCTGCTGTTGTTGGAGCGTCTACAACTATTAATGTCAAAATGCAAGAAGATGGTAAAGAACTAGACGAAGTTGTAGTTGTTGCATTTGGAACACAAAAGAAGCAGGAAATAACTGGAGCTGTTTCTAAAATTGATTCAAAAATGTTAGAAACTTCTCAGGCATCTAATGCGGTTCAATCATTAACTGGAAAAGTTGCTGGTGTACAAATTAGCGCAAATTCAGGTCAGCCTGGAGATGCACCACAAGTAAGATTTAGAGGTATTGGTTCGATTTCATCTTCAAATGCTCCTTTATATGTCGTAGACGGAATACCATTTAATGGCGATATCAACTCAATATCAACCCAGGATATTGAATCAATTAGTTTTTTAAAAGATGCATCATCAAATGCATTATATGGAAGTAGAGGGGCAAACGGTGTAATAATTGTTACCACTAAAAAAGGAAAGAAAGGACAATTGACAGTTACTTACGAAACTAAAATTGGAGTTAATTCGCGAGCTGTTCCTGAGTATGATATGATTAAAAATCCAGCGGATTATTATAAAGCAGTATATAATAGAGTTAGAAATGGTTTAATTTATCAAGGACAAACACCTGCTAATGCTTCAAATATTGCGGCTCAAAATTTAATAGTAGGGGATACTTATTCTCTTGGATATAATAATTATAATGTAGCCAATAATCAAGTTATAAATCCAGCAACAGGTGAAATAAATCCAGATGCTAAGCTATTGTATCACGACGATTGGTCAAAATCATTATTTAGAGACGCCATAAGACAAGAACAATATTTAAGTTTATCAGGAAGTACAGATAATCTTAATTCTTATTTGTCTATTGGGTATTTATCAGATGATGGATACACTATCAATTCGAATTTTGAACGTGTAACATTGAGAGCAAATGTAGATTATAATGTTTCTAGTAAAGTAAAAATAGGAACAAATATAAATTACGCACATTCAAATCAAAATGCTCCAATTGCAAATACGTCATCTTCAACATATAGTAATTTATTTAGTTGGGCTCGTAATATTGCTCCGATATATCCTGTTTGGCAGAGAGATGCAAGTGGTAATATGATTTATAATGAAGATGGAGCTAAATCTTATGATTTTAATCAGCAGGGAGATAGACCATATGGTTCAAATTTGAATCCGTATGCTACTACATTATTAAATACAAAATTAAATGAAGAAAATAAATTTGGTGCTAGAGCTTACATTTCTATAGATTTCTTAAAAGATTTTAATTTTAGATATAATATTGGATATGATTTATTATCTGGTTATTACTTAACAAGTACAACAGGTGAAGGCGGGGATGATATGGGGGTTAATGGAAGAATAGGAACTGCTACTAAAAACCAATATACATTAACGAATCAGCAATTATTATCTTGGAAAAAAACTTTTGGAGAGCATTCACTAGATGTATTAATTGGACATGAATCATCAGATTTTACTTCAAAAATGCTAGCGGGACAAAAAAGCAATGTAGTGATATCTGATTTACCAATCATTAGTAACGCTACTAAATATGGTTATTTGGATGGTTATAATGATTTGTATAAAGTAGAAGGTTATTTTTCAAGATTAAACTATAATTATAAAAACAAATACTTTGTTAACGGAAGCTTTAGAAGAGATGGATCTTCAGTATTTGCTCCAGAAAACAGATGGGGAAATTTCTATGGATTTGGAGCTGCATGGTCTGTGATTAAAGAATCATTTTTTCCTAAAACAAAATGGATCACAGATTTTAGACTAAAAGGCAGTTATGGTGAGCAAGGAAATGACAATATAAACTATCCGATTACTTCGCAAATTAGTCATCGCAGTTATTTTGGCAGTTTAAGGAACTATTATGCTTACGAAACTCAATACGAAGTAGTGCCCGACTCTGAAGGTAACGCAAGTGTTTTAAATGTTTTTGAAGCAGATAAAAGTGTCAAATGGGAAAAATCTAAAAACTTAAACGCAGGATTTGACATTACCTTATTTGATCGAATTTCTATTGAAGCTGAATATTTTGAAAGAAACGTTAGTGACTTGATATATAATTTTCCTATCGCTTTGTCTACAGGAACGTCATTTGTTTCTAAAAATATTGGAGACATGGGAAATAAAGGGATAGAGATAAATTTAGGAGTTGATGTTGTTAAAAATAAAAATGTAGACTTCAATATTTGGGCTAATGCAACAAGCTATAAAAATAAGATAACATCGTTGCCAAAAGCATTTACTGATGGAATTTATCGTTTTGAAGTTGGAGCTCCTGCTTATTCCTATTTTTTGAGAGAATTTGCTGGAGTAGATAAAACAAATGGGGATGCGTTATGGTATAAAGATGAGAAAGATGCTAATGGAAACTTAACAGGAAATAAAGTAACTACAAATGTTTTTGGAGATGCTACAACATATTTGAGTAAAAAAGACGCCAATCCAGATGTATACGGTGGGTTTGGAACACTATTTAGATATAAAAATATTACATTCCAAGCTAGCTTTGCTTATCAATTTGGAGGCTACATGTATGATGGAGTTTACCAATCTGCAATGTACTCAGGATCTGATAATATAGGACAGAATTATCATAAAGATGTAACAAAAGCATGGACAATTGATAATCCTAATTCAAACATTCCAAGAGTTGATCATATATCGATTTACCAAATGGCAAATTCAGATTATTTTTTGATAAAATCTGATTACATAAGCCTTCAAGATGTTTCGATAGGATATAACTATAATGACGAATGGCTCAGGGATTTAGGTATTCAATCTACAAAATTTACTTTAATGGGATCAAATTTAGCATTATGGTCTAAGAGAACGGGAATGGATCCTAGACTAAATCGATTAGGAGAAAGAGTAAATAATGGACAATCACTTAATGTTTATGGTGTGATGAGAAGTGTTTCATTTGGTTTAACAGTAAATTTTTAAAACATGAAAAAGATAATAATAGCAATTGTATTTTTATTGCCTCTTGCAAGTTGCGATAAAGAGTTTCTTGATACAGTGCCAGAATCAACAATTAATAAAGAACAATTAGCAACTTCTGCATCGGCTAATCAAGCTATTGTCAGTGGAATTTATTCTGCATTGCGCTCTTATGGACTCGCAATTGGAAGTAATCATGAAGATTATGGTCATAAATCGGTGCTTGCCGCTATGGATATGATGTCTAATGATATGCTAATGACAAAATCAAGTTGGTACCAATCTTTCTATACTTACTCGGGTAGAGTGCAAACTAATTCGAGATCTAGATTAGTGTGGAATACTTACTATCCTCAGATTAAATCGACAAATATTGTACTTGGTGGTATTCCTTCAAATACTGCAGATGAAAATTTAAAAGCAATTCGAGGTCAGGCTTTGGCTTTAAGAGGTTACTTCTATTTTATGTTGGCGCGTACATATGGTCCTACATATATTGGTAATGAGACTAAATTATGTGTTCCTCTATATGTAGAGCCTACATTAGAAGGTAAGGCGAGATCTACTGTGGGTGATGTGTATGGTTTGATAGAAAGCGATTTAAAGGAATCTATAGAATTATTAGCATCTTATAAAAGATTGAATAATGATTCTGTAGATCAAACGGTTGCAGAGGCCTTTTTAGCTGAAGTATATTTGGAAATGGGAAAATATGCAGATGCTGCGAATATGGCTCATTTGGCAAGAAAGGACTATACTTTGCTTAATGAAGCAGAATGGATGAATGGTTTTTACATTACAAAATCTAATGAAACTATGTGGGGAGCAACATTAAATTCTTCAATTAGTACTTTTGTTGCAAATTTCTTTGGTCATTTTGATAATACAAACGCATCGGGATATGCAGGTGGAATGGGAATCTATAAAAATATTGACAAAAATTTATATAATAGTATTTCAGAAACTGATTTTAGAAAAAAAGCTTTTGTTTCACTATCAGGAAATTTAACTTATTCATCTTTGCCAGCTTATGCAAATATAAAATTTAGAGACCCAACTATAGATGCAGGTAGTTATATTTATATGAGATCTTCTGAAATGTATTATATAGAGGCAGAAGCACTTGCAAGATCAGGAAATGAAGCCTCAGCAAAGCAAGTATTGTATGAGATAACAATAACTAGAGATCCTTCATATACGCTTTCTACAAATTCAGGTTCTTCATTAATTAATGAAATAATTCTTCAAAAAAGAATTGAATTGTGGGGAGAAGGTTGTGCTTGGTATGATATGAAGCGTTTAGGAGTTTCTTTAACAAGAGATTATGATGGTTCAAACCATCCAGCATTTGGTAAATTTAATATTCCTGCGGGAGATAATAGATTTATTTTTCAAATTCCTCAAGCAGAAATAGATGCAAACCCACTGATTGTGCAGAATCCTTTATAAGGTTAATAAATATTGTCATGCTTTTTTAAGTATAACTTTAGATATAATGAATTTTTAGTAAAAAAAAAATAACAAGATTAAGAAAGCGGGAAGTTTTTAAACTTCCCGCTTTCTTGTTTTAACAACTAATTCTAATTACTTAACAAATTTGTCAATGATTTTATCTGTTTCTGCTTTTGCAGTATCTGGTTTTAAATCAAATAAAAGAGAGTAAAGTGCTTTTCTATCAACTTTTGCCTCTAAGTTTAAGTCTTGATGTCTGTCAAAAAGAGTTTGCCATTTATCGCGAACGTTTTTCCATAATGCATTATTTTCTTTCCACCATTTTTGAGCAGCAATGCATTTTACATCTGGAACTTTAGTGTAAACATCAAATCCTTTTTCTTGAGCTAGTAAAACATCTTTCCCAGCATCGTCGCGAACTAATTTATCATTGTCTTGTTCGTGATTCCATCCTGTAGCAGTGATTTCGTGAATATTTCTTCTTTTCAAAACATTATAATCGTTACGTTTTGTCTGCTCTCTTCTTGGAAGAGGAGCATCAGCAACGTTTGCCCAATAATCTTGTCCGTCAACATGTACCCAAGTTGAAGATCCCTCATATCTTGGGCTATCATCTACCTGATATACTTTTTGAGTCCACTGACCTTTAACGGCTTTTTTGTCTAATTTCTTGTATTTCCAAGAATTGCCTTTATCAAAAGTATATAAGTCTTTGTTTTCGTATAGCCAATCTTGTCTCCAGTGTTTGATAATCATATCGTCGCTTACAATCAATAAGTGCTGCATCACAATTTTGTTAGGAGTGTCTTCTAATAACTCTACCCATTCTAAGGCAGATTCGTGTTTCGTTTCAGAAGGTTTATAAGTAAGAGAATCTTTTGGATATGAGAAAGTTTCTGTGAAGTTAAACTTTACCTCATAACAACCACACATTGATTTGATAGATTTTATGTCTTGTTGTTTTTTGTCCTGACTAAAACCAAGACCACATGTTAAAGCCATAGCGGCTGACAAAAAAAGGCTTTTTGAAATCATAACTTATTGTTTTGTTTAAATTTTCGCAAATATATAAATTTTATTTAGAATAATTAAAAATAGTTATATATTTGCTTCGATTATTAAGACTGAATAAAAATAATGAAAATTAAAATAACTCTTTTTACTGTTGTGCTTTTTTGTCAAATTTCTGTTTCTCAAGAGGTTCAAAGAGATAGTGTGGAAACAAATGAATTATCAGAAGTTAAAGTTACTACTGCAACTAGAACGGAAAGAGTGCTTTCGTCATTGCCTTTGCCCATGACAATTATTACATCTGAAGCAATTATGAAGTCTGGCGTTACAAGATTAAATGAAATTTTAAGCGAGCAAACCGGTATTATTTTAATTCCTGACGAAAGTGGTTTTGAAGGAATTCAAATGCAGGGATTGGATGCAGCTTATACCATGATTTTAATTGATGGAGTGCCGTTGGTAGGAAGAAGTGCAGGAGTTTTGGATTTATCAAGGGTTTCTGTGGGAAATATAGAAAGAATTGAAATTGTTAAAGGAGCTTCTTCAGCATTGTATGGTTCTGAAGCAATGGGAGGAGTAATAAATGTAATTACAAAAAGGCCTAAGAAAGATACTTTTACAGGAAGCCTTTCTTATCGATACGCAACTTTTAACACCAATGATGCTAACACAAATTTGCTGTGGAAAAAGAAAAAATTCTCAGCTAATCTTTTTGCTAATTTTTATTCTACAGACGGTTATGATTTAGATAAAAGTACGCCACTAAAAAATGTAGAGTCATTTTATAATTTTACAATCCAACCTAAGATATATTACGATTTTTCGGAGAATTTAAAGTTAATTGTAAACAACCGTTTTTACGATATGAAAATGGATAACGTAGCAATTATCGATTCTGAAAACTACAAAGGTGATGCAAAAGAAAAAGAATGGAATTCGCAAATTAAATTTGAGCATAAATGGAGCTCAAAAGTGTATTCTGAATATGAGTTTTATACTACAAATTACAAAAATGATTCCTTTTTAAATGATAAGAATAACGCTCTTTATGAGAGTGCCTATTACAATCAATGGTTAGTTCGGCCAGAAATTCGAACAACACTTTCATTAAACAACGATAAATTAACGGGTGGAGTTGGATTAAATTATGAGACTCTAGACAGAACTTATTTTGAAAAGCAAGTAAATTTTAATTCCCAATATATTTATCTGCAATACGATTACAATCCAACCGAAAAATGGAATGTTCTTGCTGGATTTAGATATGATAATCATAGTGAATATGCCTCCCAGTTTAGTCCAAAATTAGCAGTCAATTATAAGGTTAATGAAAATTTTTCTCTAAAATCTTCTGTAGGCTATGGATATAAAGCGCCAGATTTTCGTCAATTGTATTTTGATTTTACAAATCCATCAGTTGGATACACGGTTTTGGGATATAATGTTGCAGAAGACCGTTTAAATCAGCTTGAAAAGCAAGGCCAACTTTTGTCTAGAGTAGATGGAGTAAATTTTGGAGAACCGTTGAAACCAGAAAGCTCAATAAATGTCAATTTCGGAACTTTTTATAAGAGAAATAAATTAAGATTAGACGTAAATGCTTTCTATAATTCAATAGAGAACTTGATTGATACCAGAGTTGTTGCCCAAAAAACGAATGGTCAGAATGTCTTCAGTTATTTTAATATTAGTAAAATCTTTACTTATGGTCTAGAGTTTAATTCAACTTATGATTTTACAAAACAATTATCAGTATCATTTGGGTATCAGTTTTTAACAGCAAAAGACAAATCTGTTCTAGATAATTTCGAAAATTACCAATATATCCGTAACTCAGATTTACAAACCATTCAAATTAAAAAATCTGATTATTTTGGATTGTTTAACAGGTCAAAGCATACGGCCAATTTTAAGTTAGCCTACACTATACCTAAAATTAAGACCGACATCAATTTGCGTGTTTTTTACAGAAGCAAATACGGAATGTTTGATACAAACGGTAATCAGATACTTGACAAATATGACACATTTGTTGATGGCTACTTTTTAACAAACCTGTCAATTTCAAAATATATAGCAGATAAATTTATGCTTCAAGCTGGAGCCAATAATCTATTTGATTTTACAGATCCTAGCCAAATTAGCAATTTGGCAGGTCGACAGTTTTTTGCACGAATTCAATATAATTTTTAATCAATATTTATTTAACACCATTTTCAAAATGAAAACAAAATTCTTAAAACTTTCGCTTTTAGCATTATTTATTTTTACAGCATCTTGCAGCAGCGATGATGATAAAAAAGAAGTAGCACCAGTAGCAACTACAAAAGTTTCTAATGTTTATGCTCCGCAAACTGGAGGACAAGGACAGCCAGTTGGCGGTGAATTTGCAAAATTCAGTTTTTCCCAAAATAAAATTGTAACGGACGATAGTTGGGATATCGCTTTCCGTGGTACATCAGTTATTGTTAATGGAGGATCAAAAATTAGCGCTACTGATACAGGAGAACCAGAAAGAAAAGGACAAGGCGCAGTAAGTGTTGTTTCAGGTATTTTTGCAAACGTAACAGCTTTTCCAGCAGCATCGACTTTTGCTCAGGATGCTAGCGGTGCTTCTGCATTCCCTTCTTCAGGAGATAATGCTTGGTACGATTATAACGGAGCAACTCATATTGTTTCTGCAAAAGCAGGAAGAGTATTTGTTATCAAAACTCACGATGGGAAATATGCAAAAGTGGAATTTTTAAGCTACTATAAAGATGCACCTGTAACACCAGACCCAAACACTGCTGTAGCAAGATACTACACTTTTAATTTCGCTTACCAGGCAAATAGCACTACTACATTCTAATAAAACTAATAATCTCGAATAGATTTTTTATATAGGGTACTTTTAAAAACATCAAAAATCTAGTCAATCATTAGCTTTGTTTTTTTTATTTTTTTTTTGATAAGGAGGTTAGAATTTTTCTAACCTCTTTTTTTTGTTCTACTTTCCTGTTAAAATGAAATAGAAACAAAATGTTATTCTATCTTTGCACAAATTTTTTCTGCAGTAACTAAGCCGTTATTAATTGGTTTAGTTTTTGAATGCAGTCCTTCATACTTTATTATAATTATTTAAGTGAATACAAAGTCTTATTTTTTTCAGTCTTTTGCTATCGTAGCTTTGGCATTGGTGGCTTTTATTGGATTCAAACAAATCCTTCCAGACAAAATATTTTCTGAGAGTAAGTTAGATTCTAAAAATATATTAATAGACAGTTTACTTTTAGAATCTGTTGCCCAAGATTCTCTTTCTTTAGATAAGGACAGTATTGCTGAAAGTGAAAAAGAGCTGAATCAGCAGAAAATTGTTTTTGATGAAACCGAAGGAATCGAATTTCCTGCTGAGACATTCGAAAATTATAAAGGATATCAATACCTGATTTCTTTCTATGAAAAATTGTATCAGTTAGAGAAAAATCCGCAGAACAAAGTTAGAATTGCTTACTACGGAGATTCTATGACTGATGGCGATTTAATCGTTCAAGATGTTCGTACTAATTATCAGGAACGTTTTGGAGGAAATGGAGTTGGATTTGTTCCTATCACTTCAGAATCTGCTGCTTCGAGAGGTTCTGTAAAATCAACTTATTCTAAAAACTGGAAAACGCAATCTTACTTAAATGTAAAAAGACCAACAAGTCCTTTCGGAGTTAATGGGCATGTGTTTTTTGCAAATGATAAATCTAATCCAACTTGGGTTCAGTACGAAGCAGGATTGAACAAATATTCGACTTCTTTAGATAATGCCACATTATTTTATGGACGTTCTTCTAAAGTTGGAAAAGTAAATTTCATTATAGGAAAAGATACGCTTAAGAAAAGCCTTTCTCCAAATAGTCTAGTTAATACATTGAAAGTTTCATCAGGAAGTTTAAAAGCCTTTAAGGCAAATTTTGTTCAAGCAGATTCTATTCCGATTTACGGATTTAATTTTGATAACGGAAGCGGAGTTCATGTAGATAATTTCTCTCAGCGAGGAAATTCAGGACTTCCAATTTCTATGTTTAATGCCGATGTAATGAGAGCTTTCAACAATAGTTTGAAATACGATTTAATTATTCTTCATTATGGAACTAACGTTTTAAATTACGGAACCAAAAATTATTCTTGGTACGAAAAAGGAATGACAAAAACCGTTAATAAAATTAAAGAATCTTTCCCCGGTGTTTCAATTTTAATAGTTTCAACTGCTGATAAATCGACAAAATATGATTTGGAGATGAAAACCGATTCAGCGGTAGTTCCTTTAATGAAAGCACAAAAACATTATGCTTTAGAAACTCATGCAGGGTTTGTAAACTTATATACTTTGATGGGTGGAGACGGTTCTATGATAAAATGGGTCGATGAGACTCCAGCAAAAGCAAATAAAGATTATACGCACTTTAACCAGCGCGGTGCAAAAGCAATTGGTAATTTGCTTTACGAACAATTGAATAAAGGTTACGAAGAATATAAAGTACTCAGACAAAAAAGAGATGCTGAAGGAACTAAGTCAAAACCAGTAAAAAGAGCCAGACCCGATTCCATTTCAGTAACAAAAGATAGTGTATGATAAATAAACTTATGGTTTTCTTTTGTTGTCTTTTTTTTACAACAAAT
The DNA here is from genome assembly GCF_004151235.1 of Flavobacterium anhuiense. Lineage (GTDB taxonomy): Bacteria > Bacteroidota > Bacteroidia > Flavobacteriales > Flavobacteriaceae > Flavobacterium > Flavobacterium anhuiense_A. The sequence continues at coordinate 7,142 of NZ_JUIV01000027.1, read as the reverse complement.
GAAAAAACTCCTAAAACAGATGTACAGCCAACACACGAAAGTATGATTCAAAAAGTGGATACAGCAGCAATTGATGCTCCTTCTGATGGCCAGATTTATAACGCAAAAGCGATAAGCGATTTTTTTGAGAAACTGGAAAAAAATGAAGATCAGAAGAATCAAAAAATCAATATTGTGCATATTGGCGATTCACATATTCAAGGCGACTTGATGACCAATGAAATCAGAAAAAAACTGCAGCAGAGGTTTGGAAATGCGGGGCGCGGTTTAGTATTTCCTTATCAGTTGGCCAAAACAAACGGGTCTTACAACGAACGTTTTAAATCGAACAGGACTTGGGAAAGCTATAGAAATATTCACCCATTTAAACAATGTCCGATTGGGATAAGCGGAATTGGGCTTTGGCGAGATTCTGGCGGATTTGTAATGGAGATGAATGTAAAAGATCCAGCGTATAAATTCAATACAATAAAAATTATTACGCCTCAGAATCAGAATATGTTCGATTTAGCAATTTCGTCTAAAATCAATTCTATTCAGACAACCGAGCGAAGAGTTATTACCCATAAGATTAAAAAAGGCGAAGTGCTTGGAACAATTGCAGATAAATACAATGTTTCGGTTGCTGAAATTAAAAGAGACAATCGTTTAAAAGGGAATAATATTCGTGCAGGAAGAACATTAAAAATTGCCACAAACGAGACAAGAGCAAAGACCATTTCAATGTCAGAATTTGTTCCGTTAGCAATAGAATCAGATTCGTTTAGTCATTATTACAATTCAGAAAACGCTTTAAGTCGAATTTTCTTGATTCCAAACAAAGAAGCAAAAGATTATGAACTAAATGGAATTGTTTTAGAAAAAGATGCTCCAGGAATTATTTATAGCGGAATTGGAGTAAACGGTGCTAAATATTCAGATTACAATAAATATCCATTATTCTTTGAACAATTGAAATCGTTGCATCCCGATTTGCTGGTTTTTTCACTAGGAACAAATGAAAGCTATGATCACTTAGATCCAGAAAGTTATATCAAAGAATTGCGAGAGTTTATCAATAATGTAAGAGCACAAAAAATAGACGCTCCCATAATTGTAATGACACCTCCGCCATCATTGTTAAGACGAAAGCCAAATCACTACATTGATAATTACGCGAGACAAATTATAGATATAGCCCAAAAAGACGGTCTTGCCGTTTGGGATTTGTACGACGAATTTGGAGGTATGAGCGGAATCAGACAATTAAAAGTACAAGGGCTAATTGGACCAGATTGGGTTCATTATTCAAAAAAAGGATACGAGAAACAAGGAGATTTGTTCACTCAAGCGATTTTAAGATCATACGATAATTTTAAATTAAAGAAGTAAGTTGACGACAATAGAGAGCATTAATAATTGGTTCATTCAAAATTTTGGTGCAATTACAATAGAACAAGTTAAAAGTTGGTTCGTTTATAATGAAGACGAAAAACTTTTATTCAATACCGGTTTATTCTTAGGTTTATTTCTGGTTTTCTATTTTGTGTATGGTTTTTTACGCAAAACATTTTATTTGAGATTAACATATGTTATTCTCTTCTCATTATTCTTTTACTATAAATCAAGCGGAATTTACTTTCTGCTTTTATTGCTTTCATCAGTAGTAGATTATGGTTTGAGCCAGATTATTTACAGAGAAAGCAGAGACAGCGTTAAGAAATTTTACTTGGTGATAAGTGTTATTTTGAATTTGGCACTTTTGGGCTATTTCAAATACATGAACTTTTTGATTGTGACTTACAATGACATGTTTCATGGTAATTTTGCACTTCATAATGTTTTTCTTCCTGTTGGAATTTCGTTCTACACTTTTCAGTCGATGAGTTATATTATTGAGATTTACAGAGAAGAAATCAAACCGACAAAAAATTACATTGAATATTTATTCTTCGTTTCGTTTTTTCCACAGTTAGTTGCTGGGCCAATTGTACGTGCAAAAGATTTTCTTCCTCAGATTTACCAAAAATTGAATCTGACGAAACAAGACGTAAACAATGCTTTGTTTTTGATTATTGGAGGTTTGATAAAGAAAACGGTAATTTCAAACTACATATCTGTAAACTTTGTTGATCGTGTTTTTGATACGCCAATGAGTTATACTTCTTTTGAAAACTTAATGGCGTCTTACGGATACGCGATTCAGATCTACTGCGATTTCTCAGGATATTCAGATATGGCAATTGGTATTGCATTATTGCTTGGATTTAAATTGCCTGTCAACTTTAGAACACCGTATAAATCAACTTCGATTACCGATTTCTGGAGAAGATGGCACATTTCGCTTTCGACTTGGTTAAAAGACTTTTTATATATTTCTATTGGAGGAAATCGTAATGGATCTTTTGCAGGATATTTATTTCCAAGTTTATTCTTCTTCGGATTATTGCTTTGGGGAATGTCTTGTTATAATGAAAGTGTAATTCCACTTGTTATTGCAGGAATCAGTATTTTAATTTTCGCTTTGTCGTTTTTACTGTCAAGCAAAATAAAACAGACTTTAGTAACCAATTTCAACTTGTTTACTACAATGCTTTTAGGAGGATTGTGGCACGGAGCAGGAGCGCAGTTTATAGTTTGGGGAGCACTTCACGGATTAGCTTTAGCGGTTCATAAAATTTTCATGGAATTCTTTCCTTCTAAAAAAGATAAAAGCCCGAATTTCTTATGGAGATTTTTCTCAATCGTAATTACATTTCATTTTGTAGTTTTCTGTTGGATTTTCTTCAGAGCAAGAGATTTTGAAACAGCATTACAAGTAATTAATAACATCGGACAATTAACATTCGAACCAGAACTTTGGAAAACAATTATTCTAGGTTACAAAAATGTATTCGGATTAATGTTGTTTGGTTACGTTTGGCATTTCTTACCAGAAAATTTCACAAACGGAATGAAATCTGTTTTCGACAAAACACCATTATTAGTAAAAGCAATAATTTTAGGATTCGTTTACTGGATTGTTTACGCAACAGCAGTAGCAGGTTCACAGCCTTTCATTTACTTTCAATTCTAAAATAAAGATTCAAAGGAACATAGTTACAAAGGCGCAAAGGTTTTATTCTTTGCGCCTTTTTTATAGCCACTGATTAAAAGGATTAAAAAGATTTATTTCGCGCAGATTCTGCAGATTTTAATTTTTAATTATTTAAAATAGAAATCTGAATCATCTGCTAAATCTGCGAGAGAAATAATCAGTGAAATCGGTGTAATTAACAGCAAAGAAAAAACTTTGCGCCTTTGTTGCTTTGCCACTTTGAACCTTAAAAAATAAATTGCCTGAAATATCTAATTAGATTATCTTTGCACTTCAAATAAACAAAAAGATATGTTTGATAATTTAAGTGATAAGTTAGATAAAGCGTTCCATATATTAAAAGGACACGGTAAAATTACAGAAGTAAACGTAGCCGATACCTTAAAAGAAGTTCGTCGTGCCTTACTTGATGCCGATGTTAACTTTAAAATTGCTAAAGATTTTACAGCAAGAGTAAAAGACAAAGCAATTGGACAGGACGTATTGACAACCTTACAGCCAGGACAATTATTAGTTAAACTGGTAAAAGATGAGTTGACTGAATTAATGGGAGGAGATGTTGCTGGTGTTAACTTATCAGGAAATCCAACTGTTATTTTGATGTCAGGACTTCAAGGTTCTGGTAAAACTACTTTCTCAGGGAAATTAGCCAACTACTTAAAAACAAAGAAAAACAAGAAACCACTTCTTGTAGCATGTGATATCTACCGTCCGGCGGCGATTAATCAGCTTCATGTTGTGGGAGATCAAATAGGTGTTGAGGTTTACTCAGAACCAGAAAATAAAAATCCTGTAGAAATTGCACAAAATGCAATTAAACATGCTAAAGCAAACGGATTCAATGTTGTTATCGTCGATACAGCTGGACGTTTGGCAGTAGATCAGGAAATGATGGACGAAATTGCACGTGTACACAAAGCAATTCAGCCACAAGAAACATTGTTCGTTGTAGACTCTATGACAGGACAAGATGCTGTAAATACAGCAAAAGCTTTCAACGATATCTTAAACTTTGATGGAGTTATCTTAACGAAATTAGATGGTGATACTCGTGGTGGAGCTGCACTTTCGATTAAATCGATTGTAAATAAACCAATCAAATTTGTTGGTACTGGAGAGAAAATGGAAGCAATTGATGTTTTCTATCCAGAACGTATGGCTGAGCGTATCTTAGGAATGGGAGACGTTGTGTCTCTTGTTGAAAGAGCTCAAGAGCAATTTGATGAAGAAGAAGCAAGAAAACTTCAAAAGAAAATCGCTAAAAACGAATTTGGTTTTGATGACTTCTTAACGCAGATTCAGCAAGTAAAGAAAATGGGTAATATGAAAGACTTGGTTGGAATGATACCAGGAGCTTCAAAAGCCATGAAAGATGTAGAAATCGAAGATGATGCTTTCAAACATATCGAAGCGATCATTTATTCGATGACGCCAGCTGAAAGAAGCAAACCAGCCATTATCGACGTAAAAAGAAAAGCCAGAATCGCTAAAGGTTCGGGAACAAAAGTCGAGCAGGTAAATCAGCTGATGAAGCAGTTTGACCAAATGAGCAAGATGATGAAGATGATGCAAGGCCCAGGCGGAAAAAATCTGATGAAAATGATGGGAGGTATGAAAGGGATGCCGGGTGGTATGCCAGGAGGAATGCCGAGATAAAATAAGAAAAAGTTTCAAGTTTAAGGTTTCAAGTTAAGAGGCCAAAACTTGAAACTTTTTTAATTACATAAATAGTAAGTTTCAACAGTAACATGAAACTTGAAACCTGAAACAAAATAAACACAACACATGCAACTACTAGACGGTAAAAAAACATCTAACGACATTAAAAATGAAATTGCAATCGAGGTTCAATCTATAAAAGCAGCTGGAGGAAAAGTACCTCATTTAGCAGCAGTTTTAGTGGGAAACAACGGAGCAAGTTTAACTTACGTAGGAAGTAAAGTAAAATCATGCCAAGAAATCGGTTTTGATTCAACTTTAGTTGCTTTACCAGAAACTATTACAGAAGACGAACTTTTAGCAAAAATCAAAGAATTGAACGAAGATGATAACCTTGATGGATATATCGTTCAGTTGCCTTTGCCAAAACATATCGATGAGCAGAAGATTTTATTAGCAATCGATCCTGATAAAGATGTTGACGGATTTCATCCAACTAACTTTGGAAGAATGGCTCTTGAAATGGAAAGTTTTATTCCAGCAACACCATTCGGGATTATGGAATTGTTAGAACGTTACAAAGTTGAAACTTCAGGAAAACATACCGTTGTAATTGGTAGAAGTCACATCGTAGGACGTCCGATGAGCATCTTAATGAGCCGTAAAGGAAATCCAGGAGATTCTACAGTTACTTTGACTCATAGTCGTACTAAAGACTTAGCAGAATTCACTAAAAACGCAGATATCATTATCACAGCTTTAGGAGTTCCAGAATTCTTAAAAGCAGATATGGTAAAAGAAGGAGTAACCGTTATCGACGTTGGAATTACTCGTGTAGATGATGCATCAAATCCAAAAGGATACGTTATCAAGGGAGATGTTGATTTTGATGGCGTAAGCAAAAAAGCATCGTTCATTACGCCTGTTCCAGGTGGAGTAGGACCAATGACAATTGCAATGTTACTTAAAAATACACTTTTAGCAAGAAAAATGAGAAGCGCAAGAAATCAATAATTTCTTTTTAAATATTATGAAAGCCTGTTCTGTCGAGCAGGCTTTTTTTATTGTTTTAAATTTTCTAACACATAGAAACATAGAATTGGTTTCTAAAAAGAATATAAAAGAGAAACAAATTTCTCTCACATAGCCAAGCTATGTTTATTTACAAAAAGTGAAACGCCTTTTCTACATTTAGAATATCTATGTTTCTATGTATTTAAAAATCTAACAGAAACAGTCATTTTAATATATAATTAATAGTTTAAAGTTTCGGTTCTTGAAAATAAAGGATACTTTTGCAGCACTTTAAAAAATAACACTTCTCCAAATGGACGATTATTATTATTCGTTAGTATTAAATTAAGCAGCTTTTGAAATTTCAAAATGCTGCGCTAAAAACCTGTATTTTGAAATGAAAGCCTTTTACACAAACAACAACGGATTAGTAGAAATCCAAAAATGGACTTCAAATTGCTGGATTCACATCGAATCTCCAACAGAATCAGATAAAAATTATTTATTAGAAGAACTTCAGGTTCCTGAAGCTTTTTACAATGATATTGAGGATATCGACGAAAGACCTCGTATCGAAATCGAAGACGGCTGGACTTTGATTATTATGCGCATTCCCATTAAAAGCGGCGATGTCAAAATTCCATTTCATACCGTTCCGCTCGGAATCATTTTTAAAGACGATATCTGTGTTACCATCAGTTTTTATAAAACAGAAATCATAAAAGATTTTGTGGCTTATTCACAGCGCAAAAACATCGACATAGAAGATAATTTCAATTTAGTTTTAAGATTGCTTTTGTCTTCAAGCGTATGGTATTTGAAATATCTAAAACAAATCAACCAGAAAATAAAATTAGCAGAAGATAATTTAGAGAAATCGATTAAAAACGAAGAATTGCAAGCCTTGCTACAAATCGAAAAATGCTTTGTGTTCTTCATCACGTCACTAAAAGCAAATGACGTTTTATTTCAAAGAATCAAAAATCTAAAAGCGCACAAAGCGAGTTACGATCCAGAATTATTAGAGGATGTTGAAATCGAATTAAATCAGGCGCAAGACACAGCCAACATTTACAACAACATCTTAACAGGAATGATGGATGCTTACGCTTCGGTAATTTCAAACAACATGAATAATATCATGAAGCAAATGACATCAATTTCAATCATTTTGATGATTCCAACCGTAATCGCCAGTTTGTACGGAATGAACGTCCCAAACGGATTAGAAGAAAGCAAATACGGAATCTGGATTCTGCTTTTAGTCTCCATAATTCTATCCACTTTTGGAGTTTTTTTGTTCAAACGCAGAAGATGGTTCTAAAACTTTAAAACATTAAAAAGCCTGTTCGTTATAGACTGCACCCAAAAGTTTAGACAAATTTAAAATTAA
>NZ_JUIV01000026.1 GCF_004151235.1 Flavobacterium anhuiense | reverse complement strand
GCGGCAGTTCCTCCAGATGGTGACCAAGAATAGGTATAAGTTCCAGTTCCTCCAGAAGCAGTTACAGTTGCTGTTCCGTTATTTGCCTGATTGCATAAAACGTCTGTTTTGGCTATTGTTGCTGTAAGAACAGAAGGTTCAGTAATAGTTACGCTTGCCGTAGTTTGACATAGGTTGGCATCTTTGACAGTAACTGTATATGTTCCTGCCGGTAAACCAGAAGCAGTTGCGGCAGTTCCCCCAGAAGGAGACCAAGAGTATGTATAAGTTCCTGTTCCTCCAGTTACATTTACTGTTGCAGATCCGTTTGAACCGCCATTACAAGAAACATCAGTTTGAGATGGTGTAGCAATAAGTGCATCAGGTTCTGTTATGGTAACACTTTGTGTTTTAGTGCAAGAGTTAGCATCTTTTACTGTTACGGTGTACGTTCCTGCTTTAAGACCAGTTGCAGTAGCTGTTGTTTGAGCAGGTGTTGTATCCCATGAATAGGTATAGCCGCCAGTTCCTCCAATTACAGAAACACTTGCAGAACCATTGTTTCCGCCATTGCAGCTAACATTTGTTTTAGCGCCTGGTGTTATTACAATAGCTGATGGCTCAGTGATTGTAAAGTTTTTTATAATAGAGCATCCATTGCTAGCAGTGATTGTTACAGAATAGTTTCCTGCAATAAGGTTGTTTGCAGTGTCAGAAGAACCTCCAGAAGGAGACCAACTATAAGTAAACGGTCCAGCGGCTCCTGAAGGAATAACTGAAGCAGAACCAGTGTTGGATCCATTGCATAGCACATTAACTTGATAAGTAGCAGCTACTAGTGTATTAGTTGTATTGATGATAAAGTTTTTAGTGACTGTACATCCATTTCCATCTGTAATGAGGCAGCTGTAATTGCCTGCTGCCAAGTTGGTAATATTTTGCGTGGTAGCACCTCCTGGTGTCCATAAATAACTATAATTACCAACACCGCCAAATGGTATTACAGAAGCATCTCCACCCGCAGAACAAGTTGCATTTGTCTGCGAGGTAGTAGCGCCTAAAACTGAAGGTTGACCTATAACAAATGTTTTGGTAATGGAACAGCCATTTGCATCCGTAATTACGCATGTGTATGTGTCGGCAGTAAGCCCAGTAGCTGTGGCTGCAGTTCCTCCAGATGGCGACCATAAGTAGGTATAATTTCCAGCCCCACCTGATGCTGTAACTGTAGCAGTTCCTGTTGCTCCGCCATTACATAAAACTTCTGTTTGAGATTGTGTTGCGTTTAAAACTGTAGGTTGTGTAATTTCAAAAGTATGCGAATTTTGGCAATTATTCTCATCAATTACGGTTATAGTATAATTACCAGCCATAAGACCACTTATTGATGTGCCATGGGCTCCAGTACTCCAGTTATAAGTGTAAGCACCAGTGCCACCTGTAACAGTTACAGAAGCTGAGCCATTCGATCCTCCATTGCAAGAAACATCGTTATGGCTAGGGGTTATGGTAAGTGCGGGAGGCTGACTTACAAGAATATCACTAATAGTTTTAGTACAAGAATTGCTATCGGTAATGGTAACAGAGTATGTACCTGCCGTAAGTCCAGATCTGTTTTGTGATGTTACTCCACCAGTCCAGCTATAGGTGTAGGGAGAAACACCTCCTGTAACGGTAAGACCAATAGAACCGTTTGCCCCTCCATAACAAGAAACATCATTGACTGATACATTTCCTGAAAGTGCTGAAGGTTGCGTAACTGCAATATTGTTGAAAGTTTTACTGCACGAGCTATTATCAGTAATTGTAACTGAATAAGTGCCAGCTGTAAGTCCTGTTCTGTCCTCACTTGTTACTCCGTCATTCCATAAGAAAGTATAAGGTCCAACACCTCCAGATGGCGTAATGTTTATTGCTCCTGTTGCTGCACCATTACAAGCTATGTGTGTTATGGCAGTTGTGGTGGCAATAGTTGCAGGTTGTGATACTTGTATGCCAGATATTGTTTTAGTGCAACCATGATTGTCAGTAATAGTAACTGAATAAGTGCCTGCTGCAAGTCCTGTTCTGTCTTCAGTAGTTACTCCGCCACCCCAGTCAAATGTATAAGGTGCCGTACCGCCAGTTGGCGTAAGGTTTATGGCTCCTGTATTGCTGCCATTACAAAGTATAGGAGTTACAGTTACTGTGCCATCAAGGGGTGCAGCAGGTTGACCTACTGCAATATTGCTTATTGTTGCCGTACAGCCATTGGCATCCGTAATAGTAACGGCATAAGTGCCTGCAATAAGTCCAGTTCTATCTTCGGTAGATGCGCCACCTACCCAGTTGAAAGTATAAGGGCTAACACCCCCCGTAGGAGTTAGGTTAATGGTACCATTAGATCCTCCAAAACATGAAGCATCAGTTACGACTGTAGTGCCTCCAAGAGCAGATGGCTGATTGATTGTAAAACTAGGTAATGTTTTTGAGCATGAATTAGAATCAGTTATGGTCACGGTATAAGTACCTGCTGTAAGTCCTGTTCTGTCTTCTGTAGTTGGTCCATCGCTCCATGCAATAGTATATGGACCCACACCTCCGCTAGGAGTAAGGTTTATAGCTCCTGTATTTCCTCCAAAACAAGCAATATGAGTAGGAACTATAGAACCAGAAATTGGAGAAGGTTGAGTTACCTCAATGCTGTTTATAGTTGCTGAACAACTTTTAGAATCTGTAATTGTAACTGAATATGTGCCAGCTGTAATTCCTGTTCTGTCCTCACTTGTTACTCCGTCATTCCATAAGAAAGTATAAGGTCCAGTACCTCCAGTTGGAGTAAGATTTATAGCTCCAGTATTTGCTCCATTACACAATACATTAGTTATAACTGTTGTTCCGCTTACCGCCGCTGCAGGCTGGACAACCGCAATATTACTTACGACCACGCTACAATTGTTAGAATCGGTAATAGTAACAGAATAAGAGCCAGCAGCAAGATTTGTTCTATCCTGTGTTGTTATTCCGCCTCCCCAGTTATAGGTATAAGATCCGCTGCCTCCTGTAGGAGTAAGATCTATAGTTCCGTTATTTCCTCCAAAGCAAGATACATTAGTAACAGTATATGGCCCTTGTATAGCCGAGTCTTGTCCTATAGTAAAAGTTTTGGATGTCATAGTTCCTTCGCTATCTGTTATATTAACCGAATAATTAGAAGGCATTAAACCTGTTATTGTTGCTGCAGTCGAACCAGTAGACCATGCATAAGTGTAAGGAGCTTTTCCTCCTGAAGGAGTTACTGTCGCGGTTCCGTTATTAACGCCATTGCAAGCATTTTTTTGTGACTGTGTAGCAGATAAGGGTGCATTAGTCATAAATGATGCAGGAGTGCCATAAGCGGTTCCAGCCGAATTCGAGGCATAAGCTCTATAATGTATAGTAGTACCCGATGGAAGAAAAGTCGCATTTACAGTAAAGGAGCCAGTACCTATACTTGCTGACAAATTTGTTACATTCGAATCGCCGATAACAGGATTTGGCATAAGAGACCAGACAATACCTCTGCTTAGTACTGTGTCACCACCGTCAGTATTTGAACCTGCTAATGTAGCGGTTAAAGCTCCATAGTTTGTTACGGGAGCTGTGGTGGTTACTGAGGGTACAACCACGGTTGAAATATTTGGTGTTGTATAATCGGTTGGCAGTATATTGAGAACGGATAAATCTGGAACATCATTATTATCATTAACCCAGTTTGTAGGATTGTTAATGCTTGATAGCAAGCTAGTTTTAGTTCCTGTTAAAGTGCCAGTATATTTTGCATTTGGATATTCAGGACCAGGCGCAGGAAATAAAGAAATACAATTTAAACCATTAGTTAAACCTGGAGGTATCACGCTCTCAGGACCTCCTGTAGCTCCTGATACTGTATTCCAAGTTGAAGTGTCATATTTCATAGAATTGTAATCTCCGTGTACTCCAGCAATAAAAAATGGCGCTGCTGGTTCTGCACCAGTAGAAGATTGATAAGCCAATATTTGATCTCCACCAGAAAGATTAAATCCTCCTCCAGGTATTGGCATAGTTATAGAACTTTGTTGGGTACCTGTCACAGCAAAAGTATTACTTGTTGCACTAGTTTCAAGTACACTTATAATAGTTCCAGCAGGTGTATTAATTGGGACAGTCCATAATAAATGAGATTCAGTATTGACAATCCAAGTTCCATTGCCCCATCCTTTATCTGTAAAATAAATTAATGTACCAGAAGGTATTTCTTTTAAAGTTATAAAGGTGAATCCATCAGTAGAAGTTCCGGTTTGATAACCAATAAAGGCTATATCGCCTCGTTCTAAAGATTGCGCTTTTATATTTTCGTGTACAAAGAAGATACAAAAGAGCATTAAAAATAAGAGTAATTTTTTTTTCATAACATACAATTTAGTTAATGACATAGATAAGCATTGTCCCAGCCTCCTAGATGCTCAGGTTTTGATAATGAGGCAAAAGCCTTAACAAAATCCCCATCGTTTATCAATGTTCCAATTTTTTTAAAGCTAATAGTATTAAAAGAATCCAAGTTTAATTGGTATATATAATGATCGAATAATGTCCTGTTGGTATCCTCATCAAATCGGATAGTGCCTCTCGGGCCGTCAATATTCAATTTATGAATTGCTTCAATTAAAGAGCTCGTTTTTAAATTAGCAGCATTTAAAAGCATATGCTTTAATATCAGTCCGTTTTCATAACCTAAGATTGAAAATAGAGAAGGACTTTCAGAATAAACTTCTTTATAATTTGAACTGAAATCTGTTGCATCAGTATCGTCCTGCATCCACGTACTCACTACATAAAGCTCATGAGGATTATTTTTATATGCATCTAAAATTTTATCATTGATAAAAAAAGGCGTTACATAAAAGGGATATTTTTGAGTGATTTTATTTTGTTTCATAAAATCGGCATTTTCTTCTGCATATAGACCACTATAAAAAGCAAAAACAGCATCAGGCTGTTGTGCATTTATAATTTCATCCATATAAGAGGCTTCATTTTCTCTTGGATTAAAAGGAGTGATGTAATGCCCTGTAAAATGATTTTGTTCTTTAAAAGCATATTCTAAAGCATGAAGAATCCCATATCCCGAATCATAAAATGATGTAGAAGTGGCTATTTTATATTTTTTGTCTGAAAAATATCTGCCTAAATGATAGCAAGATTCAGTTAGTCCCAAAGAGTTTATATATATGCCCTTGTATGCAGACTGATAAGGAGCTGTAGCTCCCAAATCTGCAACAAGCAATAAAATATCGTTATTAGAAGCATATTTATAAACCTCAGACATATTATGATGTCCAAGAAAACCAATTATAATTGAAACATCTTCCTGAAAATTAAGTTTTTGTATTTTATCGATTATTAACTTGTCATCTGCACCAATACCAATACTTTCTACAAAAAGTTTTACATTGATATTGTTAAGTTTTAAACCTCTTATAAAATCTCTGTCTAATGAAGGATACTGTTGAGACTTTGGAATTAAAATTCCGATTTTAATTTGCTTATCCATAAAATGAGATTAAAAAATAGAGGCAAAAATTGCCTCTATTATTAAATTGATTTAATTTCTGGAAGGAAAAATTCCATTTAGGGCAATACACATGTTTACAGCAAGGTATGGATCCCGTATGCTAAAAGGAATAGTACTTCCTGTTATTGCTGTTGTACCGCCAAGTGTAGCTGTTCCAGTAAGGCCTCCAATTTTATCAGTTCCACTTCCTCCTGGTTCGCTGTAGATGCTTGGTGTCGAACCGCCTGAAGCGAAAGAGTTACTTCCATTATCAGTTTCATTGGTAATTGTACCACCAGTTATAGTGGTTGCAGTTATCGCTACCGTTGCAGTACCACCTGTTAGAGCATGTACGTGAGCTGGTATGTTTGCCGTTGTTAAGGTTGTATTTTCAGTACCTGCTCTTTCTCCTATTACGACAGGACTTAGGCCAAGCCCTTGTCCGAAATGGATAGGGCTTCTTCCTCTTAGATCAGGAAGGCCGAACGTAGAAACGCCGTTGCCTCCATAAGTTGTTCCAAGTAGTGCAAAAAGAGCTGAATTTTGAGAAATTGACATAATTTGTCCATTGCAAGCAGCCCACCCAGCAGGAGGGTAGTTAAATGCGAAAGATAAAATAGTTCCCATGTATACTTCCATCATAATTTTTTTAGATTTAATAAGTTAGTATTAGTTTTGATCGTGTTTTTACTACAATGCTAAATTACTTTATAACTAAATTATGGGTACACGGGTTTATACGTGTTTTTTACTAAAGTGCTATTATTTAACACAATACCTTAAAAGTAAGAAAATAAGTTCAATATTTTGACTCAAAGAAAAATGTTTTGGGCAATAAAAAAGGCAGTAATTCTTTACTGCCTTTTTCTGTGTTTTAACTTGAGAATGTCAAGCCTTTATTTTTGAAGCTTAGATAAAGCTCTTGTCTTGCGGAACTTATGGTTTCTTCGGTTCTGTAAATACTACACCAGAACTTGATTAAGAGTTTATATTTTCCATCAGAAATTGAGCTATAATATATTTGTGATGGTTTTGAATTGTTTACCAACGGAAGGTTGGAAAGTGTGTCATTTACTATCGTATTAATTTCCTCTGGAATGGTTTCTCCATTAATTTCAAAAGTAATTTCAACCAATTTGAAATTGTCAGTATACGTCCAATTGGTAATATTTTGAGATAATAAGTTACCATTCGGAATAATGATTTCGGCACCGTTTGGAGCATTGATTTTAGTTGTTCGCAATCCCATTGATTTGATGCGGCCAGATTCTGAACTAATTTCAACCACATCACCAACTTGAATTGGTTTGTCAAAAATCAAAATAATTCCCGATACAAAATTGTTGACAATATTTTGAAGACCAAGTCCGACACCGACACCTAAAGCACCTAAAAGAATACTCAGTTTATCTAAAGGCATACCAGACGCAGCAACAGCAATTAGATAACCGCTGATCAGGACAACCAATCGTGTAATAAGTAATTTTGAATGTTGCCTTTTATTGATGTTTTCTTCATTTTCATCATCTATTTCACCAAAGAAATAAGCAACATATTTCTGCAATAAGTGCGCAGCCCAGATAATAATAAAGAATAAAACGATATTACCCAGCGTAAAGGTAATACTTCCGATTGTATTTGGATGGCTTAATAGTTTTGTCAAAGCAGCACGAAGCGACTCCCAAATATTCAAATTAGAAGCAATTACAATTAGCCACATATAGCTAATCACAATGATAAAAGGTCTTTTCAAAGTATCTGATAAACTTTCGTAATCAAACATTTTTTCAATTCCTCTTTTTACTCTAGTGGTATAAATTTGAAGTAAAATAATTTCCAAAATAATCTTCAAAAGAACGCTTAAAGCAACAATTTGAGTAAGCGATATAAAAGCTGTAAGACTTAACATATTAGAAAGAGAAACTCTTCCGAATAAATTATAAAGAATTGACAAAACATTTAGCCCAATAAAAATGATACTTGCCCATTTAAAAAAGCCTTTTATATAAAGTTCTTCTTTAAGTGTTTTGATTTGAACTAAACCGTAACGGATTCCTAAAATATTGATCGCTACAAACGCAAAACGTTGCAATAATCCGATGGTGATAAACAAATCCAAAAAGCAAAGCGCAAAAAATAATCCTAAAAGGAAAAGCCAGTTTCTCATAGCAACGCCTGACCATTGATTTTTAAAAAGGAATATTAAAACCCCAAGCAAGAAAAGCTGAATCAATTCTAAAAATAGAGCAGGAGCATACAAATTGGTAACTACAGCAATATTTAATGCAATAACCAAAACAGGAAGTAAAGCACCGCGATTTAAATATTTGAAATTTAAAAGTAAAAGATTATCAGCATAACCATTTGTTTTAAGGTATTTGATGTTACGGGAAATATACCAAAACAAAAGTCCCATAAAGAAGCACAAAGTAATAAGTCCGCCAGCTTTATAGCTTAAGTAATAAGCCGCAACATTTTCTTCAATTATAATCTTTGCTTTAATGTTGTGAGTTACCCTTTTTTTAGCGGCAGAGTCGTTAATTTGCCATAATGACGGATATTCTTTCTTAAAAATGCTGATTCCAGATTTTTCCAGTTTGCTTTCAACAGTTGCCAAAGCATTAGAAACTGCGATTTTTCGCTGTACGGTAAGTCTTTTTTTATTGTTTAAAGTAGTCTGATTTTGAGTCATCAGGCTATCAGTTGCAACATATCTTTTTCTAAGATTTCCGAATTCTTTCTTGAATTGCTTGCGGCGAATAGTGTCTTTTAATAAAGTAATTAAAGTTTTGTCTTTGCGCAGATCAATTACACGTTTCTTTATGTTTTCAAGATTTTGATTTCGGTCATTGATGGCCTTATTTTGTTCTTCCAATTCCTGCTGAATTTCCTGAAGAACAATGCGGTACATTTGCTGATTTCGCACATTTGGATTGGCTCCTTTTAAGCTGGCTAAAATTAAATCTAGTTTGCTTTCTGTGCGCTTCATGTCGCCAAAAAGATGACGGGTATCACCAGCAAAATCAATATCATTGTAAGCAGATTCTAATACTTCACCAGCTTTCTCTATTGCCATTAAATAATCGCTATCTGTAGCCGTCGTGTCGTTGAATAATCTTCCGCGACTTTCTTGTTTGACAGGTTTTTGCTCTTGAGCATAATTAACTTGCGAGAAAAAAAGAAGTAAAAATGAAGAAAGAAAATAAAAAAAACTTTTTTTAATAATCATAATGTAAGGGGCTTATATTGTGAGTTCAAAATTAATTTTTTTAATAGACTTTTAGCTAAGAAAAATTAAATTTAAAAACCATAACTGAATATTTATTAGTATTTCTATTCTGGATCTCGTGAAGCAATTTCCTGCTGGATTTTTTTAAGGAAAGTAGATTTGGCAATAAGAAAGCCATTGGTAAAGTAAATATCATTAAACTTAACAGTCCTTTTGCGAGGAATATTAATACAATAATAATTAGCGATAAGATGGCAATTAATATCAAAAAATTAATTGTTGTCTTAATCGTTTTCTATATTTTTAAAGATCTTCAAAGCTCATTTAGCTAGGTTTCTTGGTTTTCATTTTCTATTTTTACTTTAGAATTACAACAAATTTTATTTAGAAAACTTTGCAAAACAATAAGTCAGTTTTTTTGACTACCCGATAAAATTATGGAAGAAAAAGAAACTTGTCCAGCACAAAGACTATTGAAGATGTTATCTGGAAAATGGAAAGCAGAAATTTTCCGTCTCGCTGTAGAAGCTCCTTTGCGATTTAACAACTTACTACGTCAAATTCAAGGTTCAAACAAACAATCTTTAGCTACAGCTTTAAAAGAGCTGGAAGAAGAAGGTCTTTTGGAAAAAATTACAATTAAACTAAAACCACTGCATATTGAATATAATTTGACTGAAAAAGGAAAAGCTTTAATTCCTGTTTTTCAGCATTTGGAAGGATTGTCCCAATAATTCTAAATTGTTAAAAGATATATTCAAACTATTTTTCATAGTGAAAAATTATATTATTTGGGTTAAGTTTGCATTGTGCGAAAACAAATTGTCTACATATTCATTTTTCTAATAGCTTCAAACAGTAGTTTTGTACAGCAATTTTACAAATTGCCAATACTGATTGAGCATTATCAAGAACATAAAAAACTGATGGACTTAACTTTCATCGATTTCTTGTCTATGCACTATTGGGGAGAAGATTTGAAAGACAATGATGCTGATCGCGATATGCAGCTTCCTTTTAAAACAATCAGCAGCAGCGCTTTTCATTTTGTTTTTATTTTAGACGACAAAGATTTGCTTCCAGTTCCTTTTAATCTGGAATTGCCTCAATCAAAAATTCCTACTTATAGATCAGATCTTTTTTCAGATCCAAATCTACTATCCTTATTTAGACCGCCAATCGCATAATTATTTTTTAAAATTTTTATTGAAGCAGCTGAAAAATTTCGTTTTCCAGCCGCTTATCTATTATTTTTTAATTAATACATTATGCTTAATAAAGTAATTCAGTTCTCAGTTAAGAACAAACTGGCAATTGGAATCTTTACACTGTTGTGGATTGTCTACGGCGTGTATGAGGTTACTCAATTACCAATTGATGCCGTGCCAGACATCACTAATAATCAGGTACAAATTATCACAACAGCGCCATCTTTAGGAGCTGAAGATGTAGAAAGACTGATCACTTTTCCAATTGAACAAGCTATTAGCAATATTCCGCATCTTAAAGAGAGCAGAAGTATTTCGAGATTCGGACTTTCATTAGTAAGTGTTGTTTTTGAAGACGATGCCGACGTCTATTGGGCAAGACAGCAGATTACCGAAAGACTGCAGCAAGTAGAAATAGACCGAAATGCTAACAGGCCAGAAATGGCTCCAGTAACCACTGGTTTAGGAGAAATTTACCAATATGTTTTAAAGCCAAAACCAGGGTTTGAAGAAAAATATTCTTTAGAAGATTTAAGAACAATCCAAGATTGGACAATCAGGAGACAGCTTTTAGGAACAGCAGGAATTGCTGATGTTTCTACTTTTGGCGGAAAATTGAAACAGTATGAGATTGCTGTAAAT
Source organism: Flavobacterium anhuiense (assembly GCF_004151235.1). Taxonomy (GTDB): domain Bacteria; phylum Bacteroidota; class Bacteroidia; order Flavobacteriales; family Flavobacteriaceae; genus Flavobacterium; species Flavobacterium anhuiense_A. The sequence goes on along the minus strand of NZ_JUIV01000026.1, from coordinate 36,009 downwards.
CCTGCCAGATTGAAAGCTCAAAATCTAACCATCAGCGAAGTTTTTACAGCTCTAAACAGCAGTAACGAAAACACTGGTGGAGCTTATATTGAGAAAGGACCAACAGTATCTTATATTAGAAGTACTGGTTTAGCTAAAAGTATTGAAGATATTGAAAACATTGTGGTTAAAAGTACACAAGGCGGACTTCCAATTTTAGTAAAAGATGTTGCTGATGTTAAGATTTCTTCGGCAATTCGTTACGGTGCATTGACGACAGACGAATATGGTGAATCTGTCGGCGGAATTGTTATGATGCTGAAAGGAGAAAATGCTAATAATGTTATTGTCAACGTAAAGGACAAAATTGCCGAAATTGAAAAAATTCTTCCAGAAGGTTTAAAAATTGAGCCATTTTTAGACAGAACAAAAATGGTAGACAACGCCATTGGAACTGTCGAAAAAAACTTAATTGAAGGGGCGTTAATCGTAGTTCTTATTTTGGTTTTATTCCTCGGAAATCTAAGAGCAGGTTTTATCGTGGCTTCAGTTATCCCGCTGGCGATGCTTTTTGCTATCATTATGATGAATACTTTTGGCGTAAGCGGAAATCTAATGAGCCTTGGCGCCTTAGATTTCGGATTAATTGTCGACGGAGCCGTTATTATTGTGGAAGCCATTCTGCACCATCTTCATAGTTCAAAAAAATACAAAGCAATAGATTCTATTTCGCAAGAAGAAATGGATAAAGAAGTGACAGGATCTGCCGCACGAATGATGAACGCTGCAGTTTTTGGACAAATCATCATATTGATTGTTTATCTGCCAATTCTTTCGTTGCAGGGAATTGAAGGTAAAATGTTCAAGCCAATGGCGCAGACTGTTGCTTTTGCCATTTTAGGAGCTTTCATTTTGTCATTGACTTACGTACCAATGGTCAGCGCTCTATTTTTAAGCAAAAAAATCAGCCATAAAAAGAATCTTTCGGATCGTATCATGGAAAGATTAGAAAATGCTTATGAAGGTTGGCTTACTAAAGCTTTAGATATTAGAAAGGCAATTGTAATTGCTGCCTTTGTACTTTTTGGAATAGCACTTTTATTATTCGGAAGAATGGGAGGAGAATTTATTCCGCAATTAGAAGAAGGAGATTTTGCTGTAGAAACTCGTTTGCTTTTGGGAACGAATCTCTCTACAACTACCGAAACCATCACGAAAATTTCTAAAGAATTAAAGAAAGAATACCCAGAAGTGCAACAAGTAGTTTCGAGAATTGGTAGTGCAGAAATTCCAACTGATCCAATGCCAATTGAAGGTGGAGATATGATTATTGTTCTAAAAGACAAATCGGAATGGACAAGCGCTTCTTCGTTTTCTGAATTAGCTGATAAAATGACTAAAACAGTTAAACGAATTGCGCCAGGAGTTACAACTGGATTTCAATTTCCTGTTCAAATGCGTTTTAACGAATTAATGACAGGAGCAAAACAAGATTTGGTTTGTAAAATTTACGGAGAAGATCTTGAGAAACTTTCTGAATATGCTGAAAAATTAGGAGCAATTAGTAAAACCGTTGAAGGCGCAGCCGATCTTTATGTTGAAAAAGTTACGGGAATGCCTCAAATCGTAATTGATTACAATTGGGCAGAAATGGCGAAATACGGTTTGCGTGTTGCTGATGTGAATGCAACGATTAACGCCGCTTTTGCAGGTGCTGTTGCTGGAAGTATTTACGAAGGTGAAAAGCGTTTTGATATGGTAATTCGTGTTGAAGACAATGGAAGAAAAGGAATTGAAGATGTTCGAAATCTTTTGATTGCAACGCCATCTGGAATGCAGATTCCGCTTTATCAAGTTGCTAAAGTAGATGAAGTGGAAGGTCCAAACCAAATTCAGAGAGAGAATGCAAAACGAAGAATCATCGTAGGATTCAACGTTCGAGGACGAGACGTGCAGTCTATTGTCGAAGAATTACAGCAAAAGGTAAACAAACAAATCAAATTTGATCCAGGATATTATATCACTTATGGCGGAGCTTTTGAGAACCTTCAACAGGCAAAAGCGAGATTAGGAGTTGCAGTTCCAGCCGCTTTATTGATGATTTTCGCTTTATTATATTTTGCTTTCAGATCATTTAAAGAAGGAATTATCATTTTTACAGCCATTCCGCTTTCTGCAATTGGAGGTGTTTTTGCCTTATTCTTACGAGATATGCCTTTTAGTATTTCGGCTGGAGTTGGGTTTATTGCACTCTTTGGTGTAGCGGTTTTAAACGGAATTGTATTAATATCCGAATTTAACCGAATTCAAAAACATGGAGAAATCACAGATCCTTTTGACATTATTTTATTAGGAACCAAAAATAGATTACGTCCAGTTTTAATGACAGCTGCTGTGGCTTCATTAGGATTTCTCCCGATGGCGTTGAGTAACGGAGCAGGAGCAGAGGTACAGCGTCCGCTGGCAACAGTCGTAATCGGTGGATTGGTGACAGCAACACTTTTAACTCTTTTTGTACTTCCAGCTATTTATTTGATGACTTATCACGCAAAAGGATTTTCTAAAAAAAGAAAAAAACACATGAACAATCTAACCATTTTATTGAGCATTCTTTTTATTGGTAGCATGGCAAATGCACAGCAATTGCCAATTTCGCTAGACGAATCGATTTCAATTGCGATTCAAAACAACAGAACCATTAAATCGGCCAAATTAAACGAACAGTCTAAAAGCCATTTGCAAAAAACGGGATATAATCTTCCGCAGACACAAATCGATGCCGATTACGGACAGTTTAACAGTGCACAGAAAGACACGAGATTTGGAATTAGCCAAACTTTTGCTTTTCCTACCGTTTACAGCAATCAGAAAAAAGCATTTCAAGCCGATTTTAATAAAGCAAAAGCTGAAGTTCAGCTGACTTCTCAGGAAATTAAAACCAGAGTCAGAAATGTTTATTATGATTATTTATGGCTTCAAAGTAAAAAAGAACTTTTGGTTTACGCTGATTCCATTTATAGAATCATGGAAAAGAAATCGGATTTGAGATTTAAAGCGGGTGAGGCTAATGTTTTAGAAAAAAGCGCTTCGCAATCTGCCAGACAGTTTTACAGCAATCAATTGGTAATGGTAAACAGAGATATCGAAATTGCTTTAAATTCGTTTAATGCTATACTTCAAGATAAAATTGAACATACTCCTAAAAAGCAAAAACTAAAAGCAGTTTTAAATCGAGCATCAATCGAAAATTTAAAGACAGAAAATCTTCCTGCTGTTCAGCGTTCGCAATTTGAATCGGAATCTGCCAAATGGAGATGGAAAACAGAAAATGCTAAAATGCTTCCAGAAATTACTTTAGGTTATAATAATTTAAGTATTATCGGAACTCAAACTAACACTTCAGGTCAGGAAGTTTATTATGATAGTTTACAAAGATTTAATTATGTAAATGCAGGACTTTCAATCCCTGTTTTTTTTACAAGTCAGTCTGAACGAAAAAGAGCAGCAAAGGCAGAATATGAAAGTTATGCAGAGTTGTCTGAAGCTTTAAAAATAGAAGTAAAAACTAATATTGAAAATGCAGATCGCGAGCTGAAAAAATACGAAGAAAGCTTGGCGTATTATGAAACGGACGGATTGAAAAATGCTCAAACGATTATCGAAGCTTCAAGCAGCCAATTGCAAAACGGTGATATTGACTATTTGCAATGGGTTTTGGTAGTAAATCAGGCCATTACAATTAAAAGTGAATATCTGGATGCTTTGAACGCTTATAATAAAGCAGTCGTGACACTTCAAAATCTAAATAACATCTAAAATGAAAAAATATATTGCAGCGTTTATAGGCGCTATATTTCTAATTTCTTGCGGAAATAAGAAAAATGAGGAAACTAAAAGTGCTGAAAATAAAAGCATTGATATTATCAAATTAAGTCCTGAGCAAGTAAAAAACGCTGGACTAGAAAGCGGTAATCCGACTATGAAAAATGTCAAAGAGATTTTACAGCTTCAAGGAACTGTAACGGTTCCTCCAAAAAGTGTTATCAGTATTAGTATTCCGCTGGGAGGTTATGTAAAAAGTACAAATCTTATTGCGGGAATGAATGTTCAGAAAGGTCAGGTTTTGGCCATTTTAGAAGATATGCAGTTTATCGAATTGCAGCAGGATTATCTTATGGCAAAAGAAAAGTTTGAATTGGCTCAAAATGAACATAGAAGACAGAAAGAATTGAATGTAAACAAAGCGGCAAGCGATAAGGTTTTAGAGCAGATTACTACTGAAATGAGAACTCAACGAATTACAATGTCTTCGTTAGAACAAAAATTAAATTTATTAGGAATTAATGCTAAAACATTAAATCCCAACAATATTAGCAAAACCATAAAAGTAGTTTCACCTATTAATGGTTTGGTTTCCAAAGTAAATGTCAATATCGGAAAATATGTAAATCCGACTGATATGCTTTTTGAACTAATCGATAAAAAAGACATTGTTTTAACTTTAAACGCATTCGAAAAAGATGTTACTTCTCTTTCGATTGGGCAGAACGTTACGGTTTATGCAAATGCTTCTGACACTAAGAAATACGGAGCTAAAATTGCGTTTATCAATCAAAGTTTGAACGGAGATCGTGCGGCTGAAATTATCTGTAAAGTAAATGCATACAATCCGGCTCTTCTGCCAGGTTTATTTATAAATGCGGAAGTTGAAGTTGAAAATCAAAAAGCGCTGACAGTTCCAGAAGATGCTGTTGTGCGTTGGGAAGGCAAATTTTATGTATTTACAGAACTTGGCAATAACCAGTTTCAAATGGTAGAAGTGAAATCTGGAGTTAAAAACGAAGGATATAATCAGATTATCTCTGATGTTATTTCTAGTTCTTCTAAAGTGGTAATAAAAAACGCTTACACTTTATTGATGTCTGCCATGAATAACGATGAACAATAATGTTTAATTTCTGATTGCAATTTAGAGTAAACATGAGAACCCAGTAAATTTAGTTATACTGGGTTTTTTAATTTAAATAAATAATTCATTCCGTCGGAATGTTTCGTCGGTAGAAAAAAAATGAATTGTGATTCTACGTTCCGTAGGAACGTTTGATTAATTAATGATTTGCTTTTTATGTATAATCAAGTGTCCCTACAGGACACTCACAAACGAATACGTTTTTTTTCTACCGACGAGATTATTGATGATAGAAATTAATTATTTATCAAAATAATTTCATCTCCAGCAATAGCAAAAATAGTATGATCTGATTCAGGTTTCATAATAAATTTCCCTGTAAATTCTCCAAAAGCAGGCAATATCATTTGGTTGCTTTTTTGGAAAAAACATTTCAGTTTTAAACTTTGAAGCCCTAATCCGCGCAAGATTATTCCAGGATGAATATGCCCAGAAAAATTAAAAAAATCTTCTTTTTCTGTCGGATGATGCGTAAACAAAAAATGGTCAATTTCTAGAGAGTCAACAACAAGAATTCCAATTTCATAATAATGTTTTTGGTCGATTATATCGTGATTTCCTTCCACTAAATAAGTTTCCTGATTATGATTGGAAATCCATTCTTCAAATAAATTCCATTCGGCGTTTTTGACGCTGTGAAATAAATCTCCTAAAAAAATGATTTTTTCGGGTTTGAAATATTCCAGAATCTCGGTGATTTTCCTAAAATTTTCTGAAACAGCACTTTGCGGAACTGCGATTCCGTGTTTTCTAAAATGCGTTACTTTTCCTAAATGCACATCAGAAATGATAATCATTTTTTTGGATTCCCAATAAACAGCTCCGCTTGGATGAAGTATAAAATTTTCGTTTTTGATTTCAATTTTCATAAGCTGTTATTTCATGTAAGAAGCTGTCATTTTTTGAATTCTTTCTGCTAGAGTTTCACTAGAAAGTTTTTCCCGCAATCGATCTGTAATGATAGGAAAACTAAATGGAGTTGGTTTCAAACATTGTTTCCAGATGATTTTCTGATTGGCAATTCTTTCTAATGCTAAAATCAAACGTCCTTCTTCTAATTGATGTTCAAAGGTTTCGCGATACGCCTGATGCAATAATAAATTATCAGGCTCAAAATCTCTAAAGACTTCAAATAACAATTGAGAGCCACTTTGCAAATGTTTTGTTTTAACCATTTTTCCTGGAAAACCGGTAAAGACTAATCCCGAAATTACCGCAATATCTCTAAACTTTCTTCGCGCCATTTCGGTTGAATTTAGACTTTTCTGCAAATCATGATGCACATATTCGGTTGAGAATAAATTATTGTCTAAAACGGCTTCGATATCTATTTCCTGATCCGAAAGCAATTCAAATCCGTAATCATTATATGCCAAAGAAAAAGTGATTGATTGTAATAAACTAATTCTAAATGCCAATAAACTAGCTAAAGCCTCGTGCACAAAACGTCCTTCAAACGGATAAAAAATAGAATGAAATCCTTCTCTGGTCTTAAAAGTTTCGATTAAAAATTCATCTGAACTTGGTACAATAGATTCTTTTCGCTGTCTTTTGAATAAAGGCTGTAAAGCTTTTAATTCTGGCGAAAGATTATCTGTATTGGCACGATACAATTCTTTTCGAAGCAATTCGCCCATTTGGGAAGATAAAGCCAAACGTCCACCCATCCAGCTCGCGATTTTAGATTCTTTTTTTGGACTCGCTTTTTTAACCAGAACCTGCATATTCCTGATTTTGAATAATTCCAGTTTTTTTCCAGCAAAAATAAAAGTATCTCCAGGTTTTAGTTTCGATATGAACCATTCTTCAATCGTTCCGATATAACCGCCACTCATATATTTTACATTCATTACAGCATCGCCAACAATAGTTCCAATCTGCATTCTGTGGTGCATGGCAATCATTCTGCTGTTTATTTTGTAACAGCCGTTTTCATCAATTTCAACTTTTTTAAATTCATCATAGGCATGTAAGCTCTGACTTCCTTGAGTAATAAAATTTAAAACCCAATTCCAGTTTTCGTCGCTAATAGTTTGATAACTGAAAGTTCCCTGAATTTCTTTTAAAATTTCATTTGGATAAAATCCGTCAGAAACTGCCAGAGTGTTTAAATATTGAACCAAAACATCCCAACTATTCAAATACGGAACACGATCTTCGATCACACTGTTTTCAACTGCTTTTTTCAAAGCAGAAGCTTCTATTAATTCAATAGCGTGAGTAGCAAGAAAATAAATAACGCTTTCCTTTCCAGGCTGATGTCCGCTTCGTCCGGCACGCTGCATAAAACGAGCAACGCCTTTTGGACCGCCAACTTGAATAATTGATTCGACAGGAGCAAAGTCAACTCCCAAATCTAAACTCGAAGTGCAGACCACGACTTTTAATTCTTCATTTCGAATGGCATTTTCTACCCAAAGTCTGGTTTCTCTGTCAATACTTCCGTGATGCATCGCCATTTCACCTGCAAATTCAGGATATTTTTCTAATAATCTTTGATACCAGATTTCGCAAGCAGAACGAACATTGGTAAAAATAAGTGTCGTTTTGCTGGCTTTTATAATTTTTGCTGCTTCATCAATCAAATGCAATCCCATGTGTCCGCGCCATGGATACGTATCCATTTTCTCTGGAATTATCGAAACAACTTTTATTTTTTTATTAATGACCGCTTTGATTAAAACAGAATTATGAAAGGCTTCAGAATCAACTCCTAGCAAGACTTCTTGTGCTTGTTGTAAATTGCCAATTGTAGCTGAGATTCCCCAAATTCGAATATTTTTAGCAATTGTTTTGAGCCGCGATAATGCCAATTCTACTTGAACACCTCTTTTTGTTCCCAATAATTCGTGCCATTCATCAATTACTATTGAACTGCAATTTTTAAAAATACTTGCATAACCTTTTGTTGCCAAAAGCAATTGCAGACTTTCAGGAGTTGTAATCAGTAAATCTGGAATTTTGTTTTTTTGCTTGGCTCGTTCAGCAGATGAAGTATCTCCAGAACGAATCCCGACTGTCATTGGAATATCTAAATCGGTTAGAACTCTTTCGGCTGCTTGTTTGATTTCAACAGATAAAGAACGTAAAGGCGTAATCCAAATGGCTTTTAATCCTGAATTGTGCTTGGTTTTGTAATTCGGATTTTCTTTAATGTAGTTTAAAATGATAGGAAGCCAAAGCGCATAGGTTTTTCCGCTTCCAGTTGGAGCATTTAGCAAGCCATTTTTTCCCTGCAAAAAAGCAGTCCAAGTCTGTGTCTGAAACGGAAAAGGTTTCCATCCCTGACTTTCAAACCAATTATTGGCAATATTAAATAACTGCTCTCTATTCATTATGAAATCATATTTTTTAAATCTTCTATCGAATTGGCGTCTTCAATTTTTTTATCGTGTCGCCATCTTAAAATTCGCGGAAAACGTGTTGCAACTCCGCTTTTGTGTCTTTTGGAAAGCGCTATGCCTTCAAAACCAATTTCAAAAACCAATTTTGGAGTCACGCTTCTCACTGGACCAAAACGTTCTAAAGTGTTTTTTTTGATGAAATCATCTACCATTCTAAATTCTGCATCGGTTAAACCAGAATACGCTTTCGCGAAAGTTACTAGTTCACGTTCATTATTTTCATTTTCCTGCCAAAGTGCAAAAGTATAATCGGTAAAAAGATTGGATCTTCTTCCGTGTCCGCGCATGGCGTAGGTGAGGACTGCGTCTATGGTTAAAGGTTCGATTTTCCATTTCCACCAATCGCCTTTCTTTCTTCCCACCAAATACGGAGAATCTTTTCTTTTGAGCATTAAACCTTCACTTTTCATTTCGCGCGATTTCATTCTTTCATTTATAACATCTTCCCAAGTAGAAAAAGTAAATCTTTCTGAAAGTTGTAATGGAATTTCTTTTCCAATTAAAGTCGTAAATAATTCTTCTAATAAAGTACGGCGTTTTTCGTAAGGCAGATTTCGAATGTCATTTCCCTGCCATTCCAATAAATCATAAGCTTTAATAATAACAGGCGTATTTTTTAAAACAGAAGCTGATACATTTTTACGGCCAATTCGGGTTTGCAAATCATTAAATGCCCCAATTTGATTGTCTATGAAAGGAAGAATTTCGCCATCAATAACAGTTCCGTCTGGAATATTTCCAATGAAAGATTGAAATTCAGGATACTTATCGGTTACCAATTCTTCACCACGGCTCCAGACATAGATTTCATTATCACGAATAATAGTCTGCGACCGAATTCCGTCCCATTTATGTTCTGCACTCCAGTCTTCTGGATTTCCTAAACTTTCCGGTTCGCCTTCAATTGGATAAGCCAAATAAAACGGATAAGGTTTGGATAAATAATCACTGTTTCTTTCATCCAAAATCAATTCTTGAAATGTAATTGTATTCGGATTCCAATCGCCCATTAATTTATAAGCGAGCGTATCTTCGTCAATATTTTCAGCTTTAGAAAGTGCTCGAGTCATTAACTTTTGACTTAAACCAATTCTAAAACTGCCTGTAATTAATTTAGTGAAAACGAATCTTTCATAATAATTTAAATTCAGCCAATTGGTTTGTAAGTATTCTTTTTTCTCTGAATCAGTTTTCTTTTTTAAAGCGATGATTTCCTGTAAAAATTCGGTCAAGCTTTTATCGGAATGTTCTTTTGTAGTGGGAATAACCAACGCAATTGTTTCTGCCAAATCGCCCACAATATGATAACTTTCTTCAAAAAGCCAAAGCGGAATATTGGCCAATTCGTTTGCCCATAAACGTAATAAAGTGGTATTTACAGGTCGGGGAGGGCGACGGTGCGAAAGTATGGCAATTGTCCAGACTTTATCTTCATCGCTTGCTTTTAGAAAATAATTAGTCAGCGCATCAACTTTTACCGATGTTTTATTAGAACTATCTAAGGTTTTTATAAGCTCGGCAAAGTTTTTCATTTAATTATGAATTTTGAGTTATTAGATATGAGTTTGACATTAATAATTTACAATTCACAATTCATCATTATTTACATCATTCGTTTCTCCTTCGTATTGTGTGTTTGCGGTTCTGGCATCGTAACCTAATTCTCTTAAGTATCTCGAAAATATGTCTGAATATCCGTGAGTGCAGATTACTTTTTCAGCTCCTGTGGCTTTTATGCTTTCCAATAAACCTGTCCAATCACAGTGATCGCTTAAAACAAATCCGCGGTCAACGGCGCGTCTGCGTCTGGCTCCGCGAAAAGCCATCCAGCCGCTTGCTGTTCCGGTCACAAAAGGAGTCATTTTTCTAATCCAAGTGCTTCCGTGCGCGCTTGGAGGTGCAATTACTATATTGCCAAGTAAATCTTCTTTTTTAGTTTCAGATGTTACTCTTATAGTTGGAGGAAGATCAATCATCGAACGGACAATGTTGGTCATGTTTTCTATTGCTCCATGTGTGTAAATTTGACCGATGCTTGGGTCAAGATATTTTAGTAATCGTTGTGCTTTTCCTAAAGAATATCCAAATAATACAGATGTTTTTCCTTCTGCATGATTCTCAGCCCACCAATTATTAATTTCAGTCATGACATCAGCTTGCGGTTCCCATTTAAAAGCGGGAAGGCCAAAGGTGCATTCTGTTATAAAAGAATGGCATTTTACCACTTCGTACGGGACAGAAATTCCGTCATCTTCTGTTTTGTAATCTCCAGTGAAAACCCAAATTTCACCTTTGTATTCAACCCTTATTTGGGCAGAACCAATAATATGGCCTGCAGGATGAAAAGAAAATTTCACTCCATTTATCGTAAAAGTTTCATTCCAATTTTTTCCTGAAACATTAATTTCCCCTAAACGATGTTTTATAATCGGAATATTTGAATAATGTGTGATGTAATTTTGATGCCCCCAACGCGCGTGATCAGAATGGCCATGTGTAATAATGGCATTTTTTACTGGACGCCAAGGATCTAAATAGACATCAGCCTGCTGGCAGTAAATTCCTTTATCGTTAAATTGAAGTAATGGCTGATTCATTTTTTAATTGGATAATTAGAAAATTCGGCAATTATGTAATTGTTTTATGCACTTGCTGCAATGATAAGATAGGCAATAAGTGATATGCTCAATACAAACAGCATCATAGTAATAAAGGTAAGCATTGCAGTTGAATATTGATACTTTCCCTTTTTTAATAATTTGACTGTGTGACTATAACGCAGATAGGCCAGTAAAATAGTCATAGCTCCAGCAATCAATAAACCGATTCCTAAATAAATAGTAAAATTGCTATTTGGCGGTATAGTTTCGGCAAGATATTTTGCAGGAAGCTGTTTTAGAAATAATGAAAATTTTACTGCGACAAATCCGAAAACCATTATTCCAATTCCTGTACGAAGCCATGCCAACAAAGTTCTTTCGTTTGACAAGTATTCGTTCATAATTTCCTGATCATTCTTTGGCGACATAGTTGTTATGGAGTTTTTTAGTATTCAAAATTTCTGTATGGAGGACAGTTATATTTATCATCTTCGTTATCTAAATTATAACTGTTATAAGGATTTGTATCATCATAAGAAGAATAGGGCGTATTGTCCTCAGCCAAATTTAGTCCGCTTTCTATGATTTCATAGCAATTCTCTGAATGATCACATTGATTGCGATAATGAGTATCGTGGTTTTGTCCCGAAGTAAACTCTTCATCCATTGCTTCGTTTTCATGTGCTGTATCTATATGATCTGGTTTACTGCATTTAAAATCATTTAATCTTGCAGTTTTTCTGTTGTCGGTTTCTGTTCTCATGGCTGCTATTTTAAATTAGTAAATACTTTTCTTAAAAGGTACATACAAATTTGAAAATTAGATGCTTGAAAAAATTATAAGATTCAAATTGATTTTTACATGATTTGATTATGCAATAAATTTAACTTAATTCTTATTTTGTAATAATGAAATATAATTCTGTAAACCAATTGCTTATGTGTTTTGCAACTTTGTATATATAAATAATTTAAAAAATTATACATTATGGAAACTTCAAGAAAAGATTCGAAATCTGGAATGAAAGATTCTGGAAAAACTCAAAAATCAACATCTGGTTCTAGAGGAAAAAGCACTACTACAAAATCAACTGATTCAAAAGGTAGAGCTGGACATTAATTTTTTAGTTCATTAAATGACTAAATAATAAAAGCGTGCTGTTTATTTATAGACAGCACGCTTTTAAATTTTATTGTGAATGGGAATTACTTTAAAACTTCTTGAATTGTTTTTACAAATGTTTCTACAGGTTGAGCGCCAGAAACCGCATATTTTCGATCAAATACAAAGAAAGGAACACCTTGAACGCCAATTTCACCTGCTTCTTTAATGTCTGATTGAATTTCTTCTAAAAATAAATCTTCACTCTCTAAAACTTCCCTAATTTCATTTTCTTCTAAACCAGCTTCAATTCCTAATTTGATTAGGGTTTGACCGTTATTTAAATCCTCTCCGTCAGTGAAATAAGCTTTAAAGAAAATCTCTTCCATTCTGTCGCCTATATTTTTGGTTTTTGCCAATTGAATAATTCTGTGGGCATTTAAAGAATTTGAAATAACTGCTTTATCAAAATTATAATCTAAGCCAACACTTTTAGCGCGTTCTGCAACGCCATTGTGCATTTCTTTAGATTGTTCAATCGACATACCTTTTCTTTCTGCTAAATACGTATAAACGTCCACATCAGGCTGAGATGTGATTGTTGGATCCAGCTGAAAGCTTTTCCATTCAATTTCAAAATTATCATTGGGAAATACAGCAAGTGCAGTTTCCAATTGTCTTTTTCCGATATAACAAAACGGACACATGATGTCCGACCAAATTTCTATTTTCATATTGCAAAGATACGGAAAATTGTTTGTTTCATGTTTTAGGTTTCATGTTGAGATGATTTGTGTTTTTTTTACCGCAAAGTGCGCTAAGATTACGCAAAGGTCACAAAGTTTTTTTTAAGCTGAATGAGATAATCTCGCAAAGTCGCGGAGTCGCAAAGTTTTTACATAAAGCTTAGCGAACCTAGTACAAATCTTAGCGACCTGTGCGGTTAAACTATACATCTAGTATATCAACTTGAAACTTGAAACAAAAACTAATCTCAAATAAAAAACCGCAACTCTTTATGGGAATTGCGGTTTCTAGGTATAAAAAATGGTTGGTTAATAGCGATATCTTTTTTTTTACAATGATATATCTTTTATTTAAAACTAAAAAATATCCCTGTAACAGAAAGAAACTTTAATGTTAACTATTTAACATTACAGGCATTACAAGCATAGTAACTGTTTCTCCTTCTTCTAAACCATCAACTGGAGTTAAAATACCAGCTCTGTTTGGTAATGACATTTCAAGCATAATCATGTCAGATTGAAGGTTAGTCAGCATCTCTGTCAGGAAACGTGAGTTAAAACCAATTTGCAAGTCATCTCCTTGATAATCACAAGTCAATCTTTCTTCTGCTTTGTTTGAGTAATCGATGTCTTCTGCTGATACATTCAATTCTGCTCCAGCAATTTTTAAACGAATTTGGTGTGTAGTTTTGTTAGAGAAAATCGCAACACGTTTAACTGAACTTAAGAATAAAGAACGGTCAATCATTAATTTGTTCGGATTTTCTTTAGGAATTACCGCTTCGTAGTTCGGGTATTTTCCATCAATTAAACGACACATTAAGATATAGTTGTCAAATGAGAAAGTCGCATTTGAATCGTTGTATTCAATTTTCACTTCAGCATCAGAAGTTCCTAAAATACTTTTCAAAATATTTAAAGGTTTTTTAGGCATAATAAAATCCGCAACTTGAGATGCTTTTACATCTGTACGGGCATATTTTACCAATTTATGAGCATCTGTAGCTACGAAAATTAATCCTTCTGGCGAGAACTGGAAGAAAACTCCAGACATTACTGGACGTAAGTCATCGTTTCCAGCTGCAAAAATAGTTTTGCTTACTGCAGTTGCTAAAACTTCTGCAGGAACAAGCGTTACAGATGGATCTTCAAGACTTACTGCTTTAGGAAATTCTTCTCCTGCTGCGTAAGCCAATGCATACTTACCTGAATTTGAGCTAATCTCTACTGTATTGTTGTCTTCAACAGTAAAAGTTAACGGCTGTTCTGGGAAAGTTTTTAAAATTTCAAGTAAAAGTTTAGCTGGTACAGCTACACTTCCTTTACTTGTAGAATCGATCGATAATGTAGCCGACATTGTTGTTTCAAGATCAGAAGCCGAAACGGTCAACTCATTATTGTTTAGTTCAAACAAAAAGTTGTCTAAAATTGGCAACGTATTGTTGCTATTGATTACACTACCTAAAACTTGTAATTGTTTTAATAAGTACGAACTCGATACTATAAATTTCATCTGTTTTATTTTATTTTTTGATGGATGCTTTAGCAAATAAAGGGCTAAATATACGGATTACAAATATATCTTAAACTATCCAAAGTATTACATTTTTTTATTAACATCTATTTGTTGTATTTTCTTTTTCTTACAAAAGTAAATACTAGTCCAAAAACTGTTAAAATTAGAATTGGTACTCCGATAGTTATGACTTGAGTCTGAGTATAGCTTTCATAAACTTTTTCTTTGTCCAATAGAGGCAGTTCAACATCTTTGCTTCTAATGTTAATAAGTCCTGTATCATCAAGAAGATAATTGATGCAATTCATGATGAAGTCTTTATTGTCGTATAAATTTCCAGTTCTTTGGTCGTAACCTAATTCCACTGGCATCATGTTCTTGTCCAATTGGTTTTTTGCAATATCCCCGTCAGCAATAACAATCATTTTGTTCGGCTTTCCTTTTGCTGCAAAGGAATTGTCTTTGAATGGCAAAACTCGATTTTCAAAAGCAGAATGGAAAGAGCCTTCTAATAAAACGGCAAGATTCTGATTTCCTTTATTCAAATAATCTTGAGGAGTAGATTTCTCGGTTACCATATTCAGATTAATTTCTGCTGGTGTTCCGATAGTTTTGGAATATTGAGAAGACTGTAATAAAACTGTTTTCTTGATTCCGTTTTTCAACGTGTCAATAGGATTCGCAAAATCAAATTTGATTCCACCTAGATTTTTTACAATTGGATGCTGGCTTTTTGGGTAAACCTGTGGAGCAAATTTCCAAATAAAATCTTGATATTGAGTTGCGCTCCCTTGTTCGCCAGTTGCCAATTTTATTGGGCTTCCATATTCATCTTTTATCAAATCAGGATTAATTCTGAATCCGTATTTGAAGAACATGTCGTTTAGATTTAAATCTCTCGGATAAGCTAAAGTTGCACCTGCATCATTGTACAAACTGTCCATGTCGGCTGCTACTTGATCAATTAGCCAAATGGTTTTTCCGCCATTCATAATAAACTGATCCAGAACTTCTTTTTCTTCATCAGAGAATTTTTCTGTTGGTTTAGAAATAATGGCTAAATCATATTTTTTCAACGCATTTAAAGTTCCGTTTGGATCTTTTGCAACAGAATCTAAAGTGAATGGCCCGATAAAATAACTCTCGCGAATCTGCATCAGCATTTTAGCGATGTGAATTTCGTTCAATTCACCATTTCCTTTTATGATGGCAACTTTTTTCTGTTTGTTTTTAGTTACTTTATTGATGGCGTCAGCAATAGAATATTCCAAATGCTGAATAGAACCAATTACTTTTTGTGTGGTAGAAGATCCCATTATATTTTTCAATAATGGAATATTAACTTCTTTATTATTGTAAACTGCAACTGCCCACGGAAAAACCATTGCTTGAGATTGTTTTCCTTTATCATCTACAGTAATATTTACAGGAGTTAATCCTTTCTGGAAAAGTGATTTTGTCAGTTCTTCGCTTTCGTCTTCATTTTCTAACGGATCAACAAATTCGAAAACAATATTGTTGTTATAGGCCTGAAATTCTTCTAATAATTGTTTGGTTTCCTGCTGTAAACGTCTAAAATCGGCTGGAAGATCTCCGGCCATATAAATCTTTATAGAAAGCGGATTTTGAACTTGTTTTATAATGCCCAACGAAGTTGGAGATAATGTATAACGTTTGTCTTTCGTTAAATCAAAACGATGGAAAAATAGAGTTCCAAGTACATTTAAAACTACTAAAATAAAAATAGTAATACCTAATGTTTTTAAATTTTGCTTTATAGATGGTTTCATTAGGCTTTATAAGATTTTAATTGGTAAACAGTAAAAGACAAAAATGCAATGGCAATGCTTAAAAAGTAAATAATGTCGCGAGTATCAATTACACCACGACTCATACTTTTAAAATGATTTTGCATTCCTAAAACCGAAATGAAATTGTTTGAACCTGGAATTAGTGAACTCAGACCTTCAAAGCCAAAATAAAAGAAAAAGCAAAGAAAAACGGCCACAATAAAAGCTACAATCTGATTTTCTGAAAGGGTAGAAGTAAAGATTCCGATTGCTGAATAAGAAGCAATTAAAAACAACAACCCGAAATAAGAACCAATTGTGTTGCCCATGTCGATATTGCCTTCTGGCGAACCTAAATCTGAAATTACTTTTACGTAAATTAACGTTGGAATAATCGCTAGAATAATCAGCAAAAATGAGCCGAAAAATTTACCGTTTACAATTTCCCAGATTGACAAAGGTTTTGTTAGAAGCAATTCTAAAGTGCCTTGTTTTTTTTCGTCAGAGAAACTTCTCATGGTTACGGCTGGAATTAAGAATATTAAAATCCAAGGCGCCAATGTGAAAAACGGAGTTAAGTCAGCATAACCTGTATTTAGGATATTATAGTCTCCTTCGAATACCCATAAAAACAGTCCGTTGCTGATTAAGAAAACAGCGATGACCAAATAGCCAATTGGAGAGCCAAAAAAGGATTTTATTTCTCGTAAAATAATTGATTTCATTTGTGTTTTTTGTTTTTATTGTTTCAGGTTTCAAGTTTCAAGTTTCAAGTTTCATGTCCGTTGGGTTAACTTGAAATCTGAAACTTGAAACGAAATTTTAATTTAAGCTCACCAATTTATCAACGCTCCACGCTTCTGGTTTTGCATTGAATAGTTTTTTTGTAAAATCCCAAACCGTATTAAAAAGTTCAGAATTTCTGTAATTTTCTAAATCTTCTTCAGTTTCCCAATAACTGTAAGTGAAAAAGATGCATTTGTCATTTTTATCCTGATACAATTCTAAAAAACGATTTCCTTCTGCATTTCGTATTTTTTCTTTCACCGATTCAAAATTATCTAGAAAATCAGGAATTTTTTCTTCGTGAAAACTCATTTTTACTATTCGAACAAACATGTTTGTAATTTTAGATTTCTGATTTTAGATTTTAGATTATAAATCTGCTTACAGGTGCGCAAAAGTACCAAAATTGATCGTAATAAAATGAAATTCCAATTTTGAAATTCTAAATTCCACTAAAAATTTAAATTTTAATTATTTAAGACACTTTTTACTTGATTATAATTGAGTTTGTCTTTAAAAAAAGTAAAAGGAGGTCTGCCATTTGGCTGAGTGTTAACGAGTATTTTTTCTTTTGTAATTCTTATTATAGTCACGGTTTGACTTTCATAGCTGTAAGAACTATTAGTTCTAAGTTGAATAACTCCATCACTCCAATTTGTTAATATCCAACCATTTTTCTCTAATAGTTTTCCTATTTCAAGAGTAGATAAGTCCTTTTTAAAAAGTAATTCTCTGAATTTTCTTTCGCTTTCTATTCTGTAGATTATATATATAAATGAAATAATCCCAGCTCCAATTAGATTTAATTCAACATTATTATCAGTAGATTTACCCAACCCTGCATAAATCATTATAAAAGGAAAAAACATAATAAAGTATTTGCCAAGGTAATCTAAGTTTGTAATTGGCCATTTTAAATTTTCGATTATGTATTTTTTAGTTTTCGAAGTCATTTGTAGTTTAACTAAGAAAACTTAATCGTAATCACATCACGATAATTCAATCCCAATAAACTATTTGCAGAGCCAACTTTAGAAGGATTACTTCTAAAAATAGCAATTTCAAGAAATCCCGCTTCATTAAAAATGGCTAGTTTTTCTCCTTCATAGGTTTTAATCGGATATTTGTCAGAAGTAGCAATAGCCGAATAATTTGGAAGAATTGTTTTGATACTCTTTGGTTTCATCACAATTTCATACGGACGCCCGCGTGAAATTTCTAAGAATTGTTTTTTAGAAATATTGGTTACAACGTTTCCAAAATGATCAATATAAATGATGTTTCCTTTTATAGAATTTCCGTCATCAGCAACAAGAGCCTGCAATTCGGTAGCTTCTTTAATAGATGAAATTTCTTTTCCGATAACATTCAATAAACCGCCTCTAGATAAGTGAGAAGCAACTTGAATAAAGATATCTAGATCTGTCGCTTCAATGGGGAAACGATCGTGAATATTGATTGCCACAATTTTCTGCGGAACAATTTTCTGTGTAAGCATGCTCAAGATTCCATTATCGGCACAAATAAAGTAATGATCGTTCCATTGCATGGCGATATGCTGGTTTTCTTTATTACGCTCGATATCGACACCAATTAAGTGCACAGTTCCTTTTGGGAAACTCATATAAGCTGCACCAATAATATAACTTGCTTCGGCAGTATTAAAGGGATCAATGTCATGAGAAATGTCAATGATTTGAACCTCTGGATTTTCAGAAAGTATTTTACCCTTCAGCGACCCCACAAAGTGATCTTTTAAGCCGTAGTCTGTAGTAAGGGTAATTATTGACATATTTTTGTTTATAACTATTGATAGTATTTAAATCTAATTTTCATTAAATTTGAGAAATGCAAAGCTAATAATAGTAAACACAAATTGAAAGAAAGAAAAGACAAATTATGATTTTTAAAGTATTTGCAAGTTACAATATTCAGAAACAAAGTTTTAAGATTATTTGGATAAACTGAGACTGCGACTGAACACTGCGACTAATAAAAAAGACCCGACAGCCACTAAATATTAAAAGGAATTATTTTAATTTAAAACAACTTCATTTGAACGAAAGAATAATCGAGCTAGTAGATATTGCACCAAAAGAATTTTGGG
Source organism: Flavobacterium anhuiense (assembly GCF_004151235.1). Classification (GTDB taxonomy): domain Bacteria; phylum Bacteroidota; class Bacteroidia; order Flavobacteriales; family Flavobacteriaceae; genus Flavobacterium; species Flavobacterium anhuiense_A. Next base: position 17,010 of record NZ_JUIV01000026.1, on the reverse strand, counting down.
GCGCGCAGGACAGCCATTTAGAAATTATTAAAAAGTATTACCCAAAGCTTAAAATCGTAGCGCGAGGGACAACTTTAAAAGCATTTGGCGAAAAAGAAGTTTTAGACGAATTCGAAAAAAGATTTCAAAGATTAATGCTTCACTTTACACGTTACAACAATATTGACGATAACGTAATTGAGCGCGTAATAATGAGTGATGGTCAGGATGAAAAGAGAGCTTACGATCATGATAAAATTTTAGTTCACGGTGTTGGCGGTAAAATTGTAAAAGCAATGACACCAAATCAGCAATTGCTGGTTGATACCGTAAAAAAGAACGATATGGTTTTTGCAGTTGGTCCAGCTGGAACTGGTAAAACGTATACAGGAGTCGCTATGGCGGTAAAAATGCTGAAGGACAAAGAAGTAAAAAGAATTATTTTGACGCGTCCAGCAGTAGAAGCGGGCGAAAATCTAGGTTTCTTGCCTGGAGATATGAAGGAAAAACTTGATCCTTACATGCAACCGCTTTATGATGCCTTGCGAGATATGATTCCAAACGAAAAGTTGGAAGATTATATTCTGAAAGGAATTATCCAGATTGCACCTCTAGCTTTCATGCGCGGACGAACTCTTGACAATGCTTTTGTAATTCTTGACGAGGCTCAGAATACCACACATTCACAAATGAAAATGTTTTTGACCCGTATGGGGAAAAATGCCAAATTCATGATTACTGGTGATCCAGGTCAAGTCGATTTGCCGAGAAGAACAATTTCTGGTCTTAAAGAAGCGCTTTTGGTTCTAAAAGACATTGAAGGCATCGGAATTATTTATCTAGATGATAAAGATATTGTTCGCCACAGATTGGTTAAAAAGGTAATTGATGCCTACAAGCAAATAGAAAACCACGATTAAGTTTAATTTAGTCAAATGTTAAATGTAAAACGTGAATTGTGTTTTAACATTTATTAATATTCGTTTTGTATGTTTTCTTTAGAAAAATGCAAAACGAATATTTTTTTGACTGCTATATAATTAAGAATCAATGAAAGTACGAGTTTTAGGCGTTTTAATTTTGATTTGTTTTTTTTCATGCAAAAAAGCAGAGATACCTGTAAATAAATTTGTTGGAATTTGGCACGATACAGAATACATTGTCCCAGGTAAGCATTTGTTAAAAATAAATAAAGACAGCACTTTTTCTTATAAAGGAGCAGGGTGCGACTGGAGAGTAATTTCCAAAGGAAAATGGAAGATAGTAGGGGATTCTATTGAATTAAACAGTACGAGCAGCGATACATGTTATAGAATGTTTCCATATACAAGATGTATAAAATTTGGGGAAACTAGAACAAAAGACACGTTGACTATTCCAAATTGTAATCCTAAACAAAATGCCGACTTTTTAATTTTTTCAAAAGAAAGATTCTATCTCAAAAAAGATTCTTTAGTTTATGAATTTAAAGCTAGTTCTAATTGTTCGGGATATGACACGTTAAAAAGAGTTTATGCACGTACTAAGAAAATTAGAAAAAATTATTATTATAATGAACCACCTAGATGATTTCTACCTAAACCAAGAAGAACCCATAAAAGGGATATTTTTGGCATTAAAAGAAATCATTCTTAAGCAAGACACAAGTATTACAAACAGTTTTAAATATGGAATGCCGTTTTTCTCTTATAAAGGAAAAATGTTCTGCTATTTATGGATGCATAAAAAACTCCAACAGCCTTATATCGGAATTGTAGAAGGAAAACATTTTGAGGAAGCTTTTTTGATTCAAGAAAATCGCTCAAGAATGAAAATTATGATGTTTGATGTTCATGAAGATTTGCCCTTGGAACAGATTGAAGCGATAATTCAAAAGGCTATAAATTTATATAAAACTGGAATTGTTAAGATTTAAACTGATTATATAGCAATATTTAACCGAATAGTTAAATAAATAATAAACTTCCCTCAATTTTGGCTTTCAAAGCGTCTATTCTTTGTCTAAACGAGCTTAAAACCGTAATTTTGCATATCATCGAATTTTACAATTAATATGACAAAACTTAAAAATATAAAAGTTGTAGTAAGTGACCTTGACGGAACTTTACTTAACCCACAACATACTATTTCAGATTACACTAAATCAATCTTTCAAGAACTTCATAATCAAGGATATCTTATTGTTGTAGCTACAGGTCGTCATCACTTAGATGCAATGGCAATTATTGATAAATTAGAAGTGCCAGTTTATTTGGTAAGCTCAAACGGAGCTAGAATTCATTCACCAAACAAAGAACAGCTTTTTGCTTTTAATTTAGACAGTGATGTTGTTAAGGCTGCTTTGAACGTTGAAATTGATCCAGAAATCACGGTAGTTTTATTTAAAGAAAATGTTTGGCAGACCAATAAATGGAATGAAAAACTGAATTCTTTTCAAACAGAATTAAAATATCGTCCCGAACTGGTAGATTATAAGAATTTAGAAGATTTTGGAGCAATTAAGATTTTCTTCTCTTGCAGCGACCACGAAAAATTAGTCAAATTAAAAGATGCCATTTTAGCAAATTCTTCAGAACATTTGCATCATGCTTTTAGCCTCCCAACTTGTTTAGAATTTATGGACAAATCTATAGATAAAGCAGTTGCAATTGAGCAAGTGTTAGAAAGGGAAGGATTTACATTATCAGAAGCGGTTTCTTTTGGTGATGGATTTAACGATGTGCAAATGTTATCTTCATCCGGAAAAGGATTAATTATGGGAAATGCTCCATCAATTTTAAAAGAAACATTGCCAGATTTAGAAGTAATTGAAACAAATGCCGAAGATGGCGTTGCAAGGTATATTGCCAGAAAAATTTTGAATAAAGAATTTGCAGCAATTTAATTGCGAGTATTTTATATTCAGACTATTGCTGGATACTAAATAATAGTTATTTTTATAAGAGCTAATTCACAGTGAGTTAGCTCTTGTTTTTTTTTAATTTAACTATTTGACCATGAAAAATTTTTTACTACAAGCTGAACGGAATTTGATTTCGGGAGCATTGGTGTTATTGCCACTTTTAGTTTTTTTTATTTTATTGGGAAAAGTCTGGAAGTTTTTTCAGAATTATGGAGAAAAATTTGCGCACTTCCTGCGTTTGGATTTGATATTAGGAAAATACGCTACCGATATCGTGGGCGGAATGATTTTGGTGGTTTTAATTTATTTAAGCGGCTTTTTGATGCGTTTATCTATTTTAAAAAGATTTACGAATTGGGTAGACGAGAAGCTGATGATTTTTTTGCCCGGTTATGAAAAAAATAAAAAAGAGGCAGAAGAAAAACTTTTGAAAAGAAATCATGAGCCTAAACCTGTTACAGATTTGCCTATTTTGTTTAAAAATGGAGATTTTTGGCAACCAGCTCATTTAATTGAAGAAGATGAAAATGGTTCAGCTGTAATTTTTATTCCAAATGCACCAGCTAAGGATCAAGGACAAATTTTAATCGTCAAATCGACCGATTTTAAAAAACTTTCAGACACGACACTTGGAAGTCTTGATGCATCAATAAAATCTTTTGGTAAAGGAATTTTGAGTTTTAAATAATTCACTAAAATTGAAGTAATATTTTCTTTGTTTGCTCTGCCAAATAGTTTTAAATTTGCCTTCATAAAAAACAACACAACTAGATAATGAGTAATACAATCACAACTACAAATTTTAATTTCCCGAACCAAAAATCAGTTTACCGCGGAAAAGTTAGAGAAGTTTATAATATTAACGACGAACTTTTAGTAATGGTAGCTACCGATAGGCTTTCGGCTTTTGATGTAGTTTTGCCAAAAGGAATTCCATACAAAGGACAAATCTTGAATCAGATTGCAACAAAATTTATGGAATTGACACAAGATATTGTTCCAAACTGGCTGATTGCTACTCCAGATCCAAACGTTGCTGTTGGACATTTATGCGAACCTTTTAAAGTAGAAATGGTTATACGTGGTTATTTGTCTGGCCACGCAGCTCGTGAATATGCAGCAGGAAGAAAACAAATCTGTGGTGTTACTATGGCTGAAGGTTTAAAAGAAAACGACAAATTTCCAGAGCCAATTATTACACCAACTACAAAGGCAGACAACGGTTCTCATGATGAAGATATTTCTCGCGAGGATATTTTGGCAAAAGGAATTGTTTCGGAAGAAGATTATTTAGTTTTAGAAAAATATACTAGAGCTTTATTTCAAAGAGGAACTGAAATCGCTGCTAAACGCGGATTGATTTTAGTAGACACGAAATATGAGTTCGGAAAAACAAAAGATGGTGTTATTGTTTTAATTGACGAAATTCATACACCAGATTCTTCTCGTTATTTCTACGCTGACGGATATGCTGAAAGACAAGAAAAAGGAGAGGAGCAAAAACAATTATCTAAAGAATTTGTGCGTCGTTGGTTAATTGAAAATGGTTTTCAAGGGCAAGAAGGACAGCAGATACCAAATATGACAGACGAATATATTGAATCTGTTTCTGAAAGATATATCGAATTGTTTGAAAATATCTTAGGAGAAAAATTTGTAAAAGCGGATATTGATAATATTGACCAGCGTATTGAGAAAAACGTGTTAGAATACCTTTCTTCAAAATAACATTTTCGCGCTTAAACGAGCATTTAAGCTTTAAAGTATATAAAATGCCTTACTTGTAATAGTGAGGCATTTTTTGTTTGATAAAAATTCAAAAATTAAAATTTATTAAAAGGCGCGATTCAATTATTTTGACCACGCTTTTTTTATTGTTTAAAAAAAAATGCATTTTTTTTTCATTTTCGATGCAACGTTTTATACCTAATGTGCGTCTAACAAATAATCATCACAATCATTAATCACTAAACAAGCAATCAATCATGAAAAAAACAGTAATCGTTTTAGGAATGGCTTTGGCATTATTTGCAAATTTTGCAACAGCTTCTAACTTGAAGTTAGAAAATAGAAATCAAATTGAAATTCCTTTTGATTTATCCTCACCTTTGCATTTGGCGGTATGCAACGGAGATCTTGAAACCGTAAAGAAAAGCATTGAATACGGCGCAGATGTAAATAAAATTGTTCGTAATATGACACCTTTGATGCTCGCTGCTCGTTATAACCATGTTGAAATTGTAAAAATTTTGTTGGCAAATGGGGCTAAACCGTCAATAGAAAACGCTCACGGACTAAGAGCGTTGGATTATGCTAGATACGCAAAATCAACTGAGTCTGCAGAGATTTTGAAAGGGCTTAGGTAAAATTTTAATAGTTTTAAAAAAAAGGAAAGCGTCATCTTTTAGAAGAATGATGCTTTTTTTATTTCTTTTTTTCAAAAATGTGAAACCTAGTTTCTTCTTTGGTCGTCTAAAGTATAAAATGTTTCATCATCAATCATTAAAAAAGAACAATCATTATGAAAAAAGCAATAATTATTTTAGGAGCAGTTTTCATTTTTACAAATGAATCAAAAGGGGCAAACTATCAGTTGTGTATTAAAGATCAAATTGAATTTTTAATTTATTCAAATTCTCCATTTCATCTTGCTATAAGTAAAGGTGATGTTGAAAGTGTAAAAAAATTTATAATGTATGGTGCGGATGTCAATAAAATTGTAAATAATATGACACCTTTAATGGTGGCGGCGCGATTTAATCAAGTTGAAATTATAAAAATTTTGATTGAAAAAGGAGCGGATCTTTCAATTGAAAATGAAAAAGGTCTTACTGCTTTGCAGTTTGCAGAATTTGGAAAATCAATTGAGTCCATTGTTATTTTGAAAGAGAAGAAAGCTAAAAACAATAAAAGACGTAAATAATAAACAAGGCAATTCAATCAATTGAATTGCCTTGTTTAATCTATAGCATTTATTCCATCTTATCTTTTAAATTTTCTAAACCTTTCTGCAAATCATTTCCAATCATTTGATCCATTCGCAAAATGGGAAGAATAATATTTGTTGGATACGGAATTGCTCCACTGATTCCCCATTTTACTTTTGTCTGATTCTCAGAAATAGGTTCTGTTGACATAAAACCGACAGCAGTATCTTGCACTGGTTTGTTAAAACGCAGTACAAAGTCTAAACGTCTGTTTTCTATTATTTTTGTAATTTCCTGTTCGCCATCACCAACTTCTTTAACACTACTCTCCCAAGAAGAAACTGAACCTACCATTCCATCAATTCCTCTATAATGGACTTTCATTTTTGGATCTATATTAGCCCATATGCTAAACTCGTTTTGATTTCTTAGTGAACGAATATATTTAAAAATACTATCAGTAGGTTTATTTATAATTACCTCTCTTTCAATTAAGTATTCTCTAGGCATAAAATAGGCGACTATCAAAACAATAGATATAAATAGAATTAAAACGACTAGTGTTCTTTTGATAAAAATCATGATTCTTGATTTAATATGGTTCTTTTAAATATTATTTTCTCTTAGAAGTATTGATTTTATTGACACATAAAATTATAACGCTATGTTTTTGATTTTAAAGGCTATAATAAATTTAAAAAAATTAAACCAAGTATTCTACTAACTTTTATTTTTAAAACAGAAAAAAATAAGATTTGTTGTAACATTTTTTCTTTTTAGTAGTCTATTATAGTAAAATCAATAATTTGATAACAGTTGGGGTCTTTAATTATTGCTTTATTAAGTGAATGTTAAGAATTAGTTAAAACATAGTACTTTGTAATGCATAATACATTAAAATATTTTACCTTTACATCATCAAATTAAAATCATCATCAATCATTTAACAAACATCAATCATTATGAAAAAATCAGTAATTTATTTAGGACTAGCCTTAGTAACATTTGGAAATGTGGCAATGGCTTCAAATGAAATTTCAACTGCTAAAAATCCAGTTGAACTTAAAAGTTATGTAGGAACTCCATTAAATGTTGCTATTAGCAAAGGAGACCTTGAAACTGTTAAAAAATTTATCGAATACGGTTCAGATGTAAACCAAATATCAGAAGATTTTACACCTTTAATGATCGCTGCACTTTACAATAAACATGAAATCATTAGGGTTTTATTGGCGAATGGAGCAAAACCTAATATTAAAAATGAAAAAGGTTATACAGCATTAAAATATGCGCAAGCGTCAAATGCTTCAGAATCAATTGAGCTTTTGAAAGATTTGAAATAACAGTTTAAGAGTTTTGAGTTAGTTAAAAGACCTTTCTGAGCAAAAGGTCTTTTTTTTGCTTTATATTGAACTCAAATATAAACAAAAAAGCATCATTACGAGAATGATGCTTCTTCTTTTTTAAATCCCAACAAATTGATTTAAAACTAAATATTATAATTGTTTATTCTATTGGCACATGTTTTTTTCTGTTGAATATCCAGAATAAAATTGGAAATACTAATAGTGTTAAAACAGTTGCTGTCATAAGTCCGCCAATAATTACAATGGCAAGCGGTTTTTGCGATTCGGATCCAATTCCTGTAGAAACTGCGGCCGGCATTAATCCAATAGAAGCCATTAATGCTGTCATCACTACGGCTCTGGTTCGAGCTTTTACTCCCCTAAAAATGGACTCTTCAAGAGAATATTTGACTTTCAGATTATGATGAAATTCAGATATTAGAATTACTCCGTTTTGAATACAAATTCCAAGAAGCGCTATAAATCCAACTCCAGCAGAAATTCCAAAATTCATTCCTGTAACATGCAACGCAATAATTCCTCCAATAATCGCAAATGGAACGTTAGCTAAAACAAGTAGGGAATCTTTGAAATTACCAAAAAGAATAAATAATAGCACAAAAATTCCAATTAAACTGATTGGTACAACTTGCGCCAGACGTGCACTTGCACGAACTTGGTTTTCAAATTCTCCTGTCCATCCAGTTGTATAACCAGTAGGAAGCTTAAGTTGATTTACTTTTTGTTGTGCTTCGGCAATGGTGCTTCCTAAATCTCGATCACGAACAGAAAATTTTACTCCAATAAAACGTTTGGTATTGTCTCTATAAATAAACGCAGGACCTGTAATAGTTTTAATATCACAAATTTCCTTTAAAGGAATCTTGATTCCGCTGATGGTTGGAACTTTAATTTCTTCCAAATCTTTTTCGTCTTTTCTATATTCTTTAGAAAAACGAACTCGGACATCAAATTTCTTTTCATCTTCATATTTTTCAGTTGCTGTTTTTCCTCCAAAAGCCAATTCTAAAACTGCTTGAGCGTCACTTAAAGTTACTCCGTAAGCAGCCATTTTTTCACGATCTAGAATTACGCTGATTTCAGGCTGGCCAACATTTCTTAGAATACCAACATCTTTTATACCTGGAATATTTTTAATTTGTGCTAAAACTTCATTTGCAAGCTGATCTAGTTTGTTCAAATCATCCCCATAAATTTTAACGGCATTAGAAGCCTTGAATCCTGCTACAGATTCAGCAACATTATCAATTACAGGTTGCGAATAATTATAGGTAATTCCTTGATGAACTTTGAGTTTATTATCCATTTCATTAATCAGATCATCCATCGAAATTTTACGTTTCCATTCTGCTTTTGGCAATAAGTCAACCTGAAGCTGAATAAATCCAAACCCATTCGGATCGGTTCCATCGTTACTTCTTCCAGTCTGAGAAAGAACTTTTTTAACTTCTGGGAAACTTTCCAAGTCTTTTCTAATCATTGCTGCCGTTTTAACACTTTCAGGGAGAGAGGTACTCATTGGCAATTCTGCTGTTACCCATAAAGCTCCCTCGTTTAATTGCGGTAAAAACTCAGTTCCTAAGAAACCTGCTGAGAAGAAAACAGCTGCTAACAATCCTAATGATGCAATTAAAGTTTGTACTTTATGCTTGAATGTCCATTGAAAACCTTTGCCTACTATTCGATCCCAAAAATTCACAAACGGATTGTGTTTTTCCTTCACATTTTTATTTAGTAAAATATGAGAAAGAACAGGAACCAAAGTCAAGGTAAAAATAAGTGCTCCCAGCAAAGCAAAACCTAATGTAAAGGCTAGGGGAGAGAACATTTTTCCTTCTACTTTCTGGAAAGAGAAAATGGGAAGCAAAGCCGTAATAATAATCAGTTTTGAGAAAAAAATAGCCTTGCCCATTTCTGTTCCCGTTTTTTTAATCAAGCTTCCTTTTGCAATTTTATTAAATTTCTCCATTCCCAGCTGATGGGCTCGATGGTCTAGAACAACAAATAAACCTTCAACCATTACTACAGCTCCGTCAATAATAATTCCGAAATCGACTGCACCTAAACTTAATAAGTTGGCGCTCATTCCCATCATTTTAAGACATAAAAAGGCAAATAATAAAGAAAGTGGAATGACAATAGAAACGGTAAAAGTAGTTCTCCAATCGGCCATAAAAAGGAATACTACAACAGTAACAAGGATAATACCTTCGAACAAGTTATGCATTACTGTTTCGGTCGTAAAATTCATCAAATTATCACGATCGTAAAATGTTTCAATTTTAATATCTTTTGGCAAAACATTATCATTAAGATCTTTGATTTTGGCTTTTATTAAGGCAAGTGTTTCCTGCGGATTTTCACCTTTTCGCATTACTACAATTCCTTCAACAGCGTCGTCATTATTTCCAATACCTGTTTGTCCAACTCTTGGCATTGAACTTTCGTAAACGTCAGCTAAGTTTTTAACCAAGATTGGATTTCCTGCTGCGTCATCTACGATAATATTTCCAATATCTTCTTTTGATTTTAATAAACCGACACCGCGAACAACAAATGCTTGCCCGTTCTTTTCAATAACATCACCACCAACGTTTAAGTTTCCAGCATTTACGGCATTGTAAACCTGTAAAGGGGTAATGTTGTATTTTGCCAATTTGATAGGATCAACTCCTACTTCATAAGTTTTAGTTTGACCTCCAAAAACATTTAAATCGGCAACGCCAGGCAGAGAACGCAATTGTTTGTCTATAACCCAGTTTTGGTAAGTCAATAATTCTCTACTGTCTCTGCTATCGCTTTTTACAATATATCTGAAAATTTCACCTGTTGGGCCGTATGGGGGCTGTACGTCTGGTTCTACATCATCAGGAAGAGAAACATTTTTTAATAAATTATTTACCTGAAAACGAGCAAAAGTATCGTCTACACCATCGTCAAAAATAATTTTAATAACAGATAGACCAAACATAGTAATGCTTCGCACACTTGTTTTTTTCTGCACAGAGTTCATAGCAATCTCAATTGGAGACGTCACAAAACGTTCTACTTCTTCAGCGCTTTTTCCATTCCATTGTGTAATAATAATAATCTGCGTATTGGTAACATCTGGAAATGCATCAATAGGCATATTTTTGAATGAAATAAATCCAGCAACAGCCAATAATCCAACCCAAAAGAAGGTAAATGCTTTATTCTTTAGCGAAAAAGCAATAATATTTTTTATGAATTTGTTCATGTCTTAATTATTTAAAGCACCATAAATAAATAGCTGATTGTTTGTTATTACTTTTTCATTTTCCTTTAAACCACTTGAAAGATAGGTGGTATCTCCAACCACTCTGTAAACTTCTACTTGTCTGGTTTCAATATTATTTCGGTCTTTAAATACCACAACGAAGTTTTTACTTCTATCAAAAACAATCGCTTTACTAGGCACGGCTATCATAGATTGATTTTCATTAAAAGACAGTTTGATATTAGCATTCATATCGGGTTTAAGCATGTAATCTGGATTATTAAGCTTAATTCTAGCCTGCATGGCTTTCGTTTCTGGATCAATAACATTATAAATTTTATCTACTTTTCCATAAAACGTTTTATCTGGATAACTCAAAGTGGTTACTGCAGCATTGGTTCCTAATTTTACTTTATTGATATCAATTTCATTAATATTCGCCATTGCCCAAACTTCGCTGATTTCTGCAATGTCAAATATATTTTCAGAACGATCATTTCTCAAAAGCATATCCTGATTGATGCTTTTTTGAATAATAAAACCGCTTATCGGAGCTGTTACTTCGTAAATTGAACCAGCTTTAATATTATAAATTTTATAGGTTTCCTGAATTTTGCTTAATTGTGACTGCGCTTTATTTACTTCCGATTTTGCCTGTAGAACGTCGCTTTCAGAATTCAATTTTCCATCAAATAATTCTTGTGCTACTTTCAAGTTATTTTTAGCGACAAGCAAATCGCTTTTAGCATCAATGGATTGTTTTTCAAAATCGGCTACATCGGTACTTTTTATGGTTGCCAATACTTGTCCTTTTTTTACATAATCACCAAGTTCAACATTTACTTTCATTACGTTTCCACCAACTAATGGATAAACATCAATCATTTTATTATTGTCAGCAGTAATTTTACCGTAAAAACTAAGTTCGTTTTTTAATAGCTGAGTTTTAGCTTCAGCAGTTGTAGTACTTTTAAGCATAGCATCACTCAAAACAAAAGAGCTATTTGTCTCAGGATTTTCAACTTCTTTTTTGCAGCTCGTAAGAGATAAGCCTGCTAGTGCGATTCCGATGAATAATATATGTTTCATTTCTGTAATTTTTTAAAATAAATCTTTGTTGATGGTGCTGTTTAATTCTTCGCCTGCAATCACTACTTTTTTCTTTAATTCATTTAACTGAATTATAGCCTGATTGTAACTTTCCATAAAATCGGTAAATTCTAAAAGGCTTACGTTTCGTTTTTGAAAGTTGGTAAGCATTCCGTTATAAACTGCTTCAAAATCTGAATTTACAGTTGGCTTTATAACGGTATAATTTTGTCTAGATTCATCCCATTTGGTCCATGCTGACGTGATTTCTGTTTTGAGTTGCAGCTCGAAGTTTTGTTTTTCAATTTTAGATTGCTCCAAAATTGTTTTTGCATACTTAATATTTCCTTTATTTTGATTCCAAAGTGGTAAAGGAATTCCAACAGTTAAATTGGCTTCATTATTAAAAGCACCGCTTCGCTGATCATAATTTGCTCCAAGCGTAATATCTGGAACTGAAAGTGATTTTTGTAATTTTACATTCAGCTCATTAGCATCGATTTCTTTTTGTTTTGCTAAGTAATCAGGTCTATTTGCTATGGCTTGTTCTTCAAAATTTTTAAGATCAAAAGCTATAACTTTTAGATATTTATCAGAATCATCTTTGCTTACAACTGGAACTACATTTTCAGTTTCGTTTAATAGCAATTTTAAATTAGCCTGTTCTTCTATGTTGTTATTAATTACCTCCAATCTTTCGTTTTTGAAATTAAGATAGAGTGATTGTAGACGAACAACGTCTTTTAGAGGAATATTTCCTTTTTGAGCTTGAATCGAATAAGAATTAATTAAATTTTCGATATGAGCTAGTTGCTTATCGGTATTGTCAAGATTTTTAGTGTTGTAATATACAGTGAAAAAACTTTTACGCAATTGCAGTTTTAAAGTCCTAAGCAAATCGTTAAACTGAAGCTCTGCCAGTTTTTCATTAGTTTGCGCTAATTTAACCTCATTGCGTTTTTTACCGCCAAGATAGATTAGTTGCTCTATTGCAAAAACTTTCTGACCATCTTTGCCAATATCAAAAAATTTGTCTCGTTCAGGATTGTAGGCATTCAACTCTGCTGAGAGCGTGGGATTGTCCCAAATACGAGCCTGAATGGTAAGTGCTTTTGAGGCATCAAGATTATATTGAGATGCCAGTAAAAATAGATTCTTTTTTAAAAATTGACTTTCACAGTCTTGGAGAGTAAGTGATTTTTGTGCTATTGCAGCTTGATTTAAAAGTGCAAATAACAGCAATGCGAATAACTTTTTCATTGTATCATCTTTAAGTTGTACAAATATGCTATCAACAGGCTTTAAGAGAGCTTAAAATCTACCTTAAAAATAGCTTAAAATTGTTTACAAATTAAAAAATAACTGAAATAAATTCGTGTTAATATTTGAAGCAGAGTAAGTTATGTTTGCTTTGTGCAGGATTAGGATGCGTTGCACAATTCTTAAGCCAAGTCCAAAACCAGAAGTTCCTTTCGAATTTCGGCCACGCATAAAAGGCTGAAAAAGATTTTTTTGTTCTTCTTCATTTAAGGTTTCCCCTGTGTTGGATACAGAAATGATAAGATGTCGATGATCGGAGCTTATATTTACTTTTGCCTGCTTATTATCTGAATAAACACAAGCATTCTTTAAAATATTGGTTAAAGCTATCTCTAAAAGATTTCTATTTCCTTTTACTTCTAAAGCAGTATCAAGATCATCACTTTCTTCCATTTCAAAAAGAATAACGAAATCAGGGAAAGTTTTATTTATTTTTTCGATAGAAGAAAATAAAATTTCATCTATTCTCTGCACTTCACGATAATCTGCTTTTCTGTTATCAATTTTAGAAAGGATAAGTAGAGAATTGATTAATTCACTTAAATGATTGACATCATCTAAAATCAAATTCAAAAATGACTTGTCTTTCGGCTGAAGTTCTGGGTCGGCCATAGCATTTTCTATCTGAGAAGTCATTCTAGAAAGCGGTGTTCTTAATTCATGCGATGCGTGAGCAGTAAATTCTTTTTGTTTTTGATACGAAAGTTCAATCCGATCCATCATGAAATTAAATTCATCTGCAATTAAATCGATTTCATTTTTAGTGCTTTGAGATTCAATTCTGGTATCGAGATTATTTTCGTTTATATTTTTTATTTTCTGATGAAAAGCATGAAGCGGATTTATAGCTTTTCTTACCATAAATGAAGTTAACAGCCAGCAAAGTGTTGTAAAAAAGATATACGAAATGACTAATGTATAACGTAAGAAAAGCAGTTTACGATTTCCGTAATCATCAGTAGCAGAAATTAAGGCATAAAAATCTTTGTCGTTCGTATCGTAGAAAACACCATAAACTTCATAATTACCCTGCTGCTTAAAAAAGGTCTTGTTTTTTTTAAGGTATTTTAAATCATCAACAGACCAGTTGATTTTAGCATCGTCAATACTACTGTAAATTAGTTTATAATTTGAATCAAATACCAAAGTTTTTTCGTCATACAATTTGTTGATTGAATTCTGATCTATTATTTTTAAAAGTTGATTATCAACCTGTTTTACATTAACTAATAACTTAATATTAGATAAAGCTTTGATTTCTAATCGATCTCGAAATTCTTCTTTTCGATAATTGGAATATAAAATGAATATCACCGTAGATGCCAATCCAAAAAGAATGGTAAACAGCAAGCTTACTAAAAGTGATATTCGATTTTTTAATGTCATTCCTGGTCGCTTAGATAATATCCGTAGCCTACTTTGGTTCTAAGAAGTTTTATTTCGTGGTCTTTATCAATTTTTTTCCTTAAAAAGTTAATATAAACCTCAATGGTATTCTGATTGGTTTCAATATGATAATCCCAAAGTTTCTCGGCTATAAATTGTTTAGAAAGTACTTTTCCTTTGGCATGCGCCAAAATCAGAATTAATTTGAATTCTTTCGGAGTAAGTTTAATTTCTTCACCCGCCCTAAAAACTTTCATATCTTCTTCAAAGATTTCTAAATCTTTAATGACGATTTTATTTTCTATTTGCTGAGGAACTTCTTTCCTTCTTAAAAGTGATTGTACGCGCGCGTATAATTCTTCAAAATGGAAAGGTTTTACAAGATAATCATCGGCACCATTATCAAAAGAAGACAATTTATCTTCAATTTCGCTAAAGGCAGTAAGCATTATAATAGGCGTTTTTTTATCAGTTTCCCGTATCCCTTTGCAAACGTCAATTCCATTTATTCCCGGAACGTTTATGTCTAGAATAATTAAATCATATTCGTACGGAAAGTATTTTTTCAAAAGCAAAGAACCATCATAATAAGGGACACACTCGAATTCTTTTGAAGTAAAGAATGCGGAGATTTCTTTTGATAAAGTAAAATCGTCTTCGAGCAGTAATATTTTCATGCTTGGTTTATAATTTGCAAATCCGATTCAATAACTCAAATCGGATTTACATTAAAGTATATTATTTAAAATAAGAAAAAGTCTCGTTGTTCTCAATTTTCAATAAAGCTTCATAAATAAGTTGAATTACATTTTCAACATCGTCTTTATGAACCATTTCTACAGTCGTGTGCATGTATCGTAACGGAAGAGAAATCAAAGCAGATGGCACACCGCCATTGCTATATGCAAAAGCATCGGTATCTGTACCCGTTGCGCGAGAAGTAGCATGTCTTTGAAATGGGATTTTATTTTCTTCAGCAGTTGCTACAATCAAATCACGTAATTTATTTTGAATAGCAGGAGAGTAGCCAATAACAGGGCCTTTTCCCATTTTTAGATCACCTTCTACCTTTTTATCAATCATTGGAGTAGTGGTGTCGTGACAAACATCAGTTACAATAGCAACATTTGGTTTTATACGATGTGCAATCATTTCAGCACCTCTCAGACCAATTTCTTCCTGAACAGAATTTACTATATATAAACCAAAAGGAAGTTTCTTTTTATTTTCATGTAATAAACGGGCAACTTCTGCAATCATAAAACCGCCCATTCTATTATCAATAGCACGACAAACAAACTTATTTTCGTTCAAAACCATAAATTCATCAGGATATGTAATCACACATCCCACGTGAACACCTAGCGCTTCGACTTGTTCTTTGTTTTCACAGCCTAAATCAATAAATATGTTACTCAGTTTCGGAATCTCTTCTTTGTCACGCAAACGAGTATGAATAGCAGGCCATCCAAAAACACCTTTTACAATTCCGTTTTTGGTATGAATATTAACTCTTTTTGAAGGGGCAATCTGATGGTCTGAACCTCCATTTCGTATTACATATATTAAGCCATCTTCTGTAATGTAGTTTACATACCATGAAATTTCATCTGCATGCCCTTCAATTACCACCTTATAAGGAGCATCGGGATTAATTACACCAACAGCAGTTCCATAAGTATCTGTAATAAATGAATCTACATAAGGTTTTAGATAATTCATCCAAAGTTTTTGCCCTTCACTTTCGTAGCCAGTAGGGGAAGCATTATTAAGGTAGCTTTCTAAAAAAGCTATAGAAGCATTGTTTAAGATAGAATTTGTGCTCATAAAAATATTTTTTCGCTAAAATATAAATTTGGTATTAGAGTTGTGTATAAATATATAATTTTACATTTAAATTATGATTCAATGAGACTAACCACCTTTTTATTTATACTACTAGTTTGTTTTTCTTCCAAAGCCCAAGTTACTCCAAAAGAGAATGAACAAATGGGATATATTATAACCGAAAAAGATTCTATCTTAAGTGATACTATTCAGCTGCCTGAAATAATTATTTCAAAAGGGCAGAAGATGAGTGCAGAAGAGATGAAACAATTTCAAATCCTTCAAAACAGAGTTTACAAGGTATATCCTTATGCAAAATTAGCTTCAGAAAGATTAACAGCTTTAAATAACGGAATGGCTCGCTTAAAAACAAGCCGAGAAAAAAAGAAGTATTTTAAAATTGTGGAAGACTATTTGAATAATGAATTTGAAGAAAGACTAAAAAAGCTATCTAGAAAGCAAGGACAGATTTTAGTAAAACTAATTCATCGTCAAACAGGAATTACCACTTATGAACTTATAAAAACGCTCAAAAGCGGATTTAAAGCTTTTGTATCTAATACGACAGCCAATTTATTTGATATAAGTTTGAAAGAAGAATACAAACCATACGACGTAAACGAAGACTATCTAATTGAAACAATCTTAGTGAGAGCTTTTGAATCAGGCCGATTGGTAAATCAGAAACCTGCTAATCCTGTTAATTATGAAGATTTATCAGAGAAGTGGCAGCAAAGAGCTAAAGAATTAAATAAGAAATAATTTTATACATATATATATATAGTATAGCAACCCGACAGTTTTCCAAAACCTGTCGGGTTTGTTTTTTTGGTGTACATATATAAGGAAAAAAAACTTGCTTGTCTTGCTGAGCGGAGCCGAAGCATTCAAAGTTTGGTAATTGTAATTTTATCATTTCATCTTTAATGTTTGTCAGGAGCTTTTTCCCGCTATGCGCTTCAATCTTTTGGGGCC
>NZ_JUIV01000025.1 GCF_004151235.1 Flavobacterium anhuiense | reverse complement strand
GTTTTGTAACTAATCCTGTAGATTGGAAATACAGCTCTGCTAGAAATTATGGCGATAACGATCAAACTGTTTTAGAAATTGATATTAATTGACTTTCCTGTGTGCACGAGCGAGACGCTCGCGCCAGCAGGGGGGGCTTACGATTTAGAACCTTTTTTAAATTTTAAATACTAAAATTATGAGTACAGTTATAAAACACACAAATGATAGTGGCAATTATATTACAGATCAACAAGTTTCTTTTTTACAATTCTACAATAAAGAATTTTTCATTAATGGTAATGAACTAAAATTAATTGAAAAGTATGGTCCCCAAGGAAGGTCAAATAAAAGCGTTGTTTTAAAAGGAGGAGAATATTATTTATCACCAGATGAAGATTTACAACTAATAATAAATCAACACTCAACTACAGCTCCTTATTGGACATTTTGCTACAATAAACAAACAAACAATTATGGTGATGTTTATTGGGAATATCTTTTTTACAAAAATGGAGAACTTGATGTTAAAGGACGACAGGTTTTTAACAATGAAAAATTATTGATTGCTTCATGTACAATTGATCTAGAAACAAATCAATTGAAAAATAGAAGAAAGTTTTTTTATGGAGATCTGAATTTTTATAAAAGGAATGAATATGAATCTCATTTTTTGAGTGTATCATATAATGAAAACAATGATGTAAGTGATATTTATATATATGATGATGATTACCAAAGTGTAAATGAATTTTTATCTTCAACTAATTCTATTCATTTCGATTGGTTAGGCAATACCTATTTCCATAGTTTTGAGCCTATTTTGCCAACTACAATAATTGCATAATTTATAAACTTTAATAGATAAGAAGAAAACAATCACTAGGTTTATCACACCTAGCCCGATCTCCCGCTGGCGCGAGCGTCCCGCTCGTGAACGCAAAGTTGTCTTGTCCTAAAATAGATATACAAAAAAATAAAACAACTCAAAGACAAAAAATCTTTGAGTTGTTTTTAAAATCAAAAGAGAAATCAAATCTCTTAAATTCCAAAAAATTACATTTTAAAAAACTCAGGAAACTTAAAATTATAAGTTTCCCTACTCTGCTATTGGCTATATCTAAACCAATACAAACCTTATTTCTTTGTTTTACAGCTCTGTAAAATAAAAACCCTATTGTGACGCCACTAACACAATTTTTAAACATTCAGATTACTTGCAATCATCCAAAATCAACAACTTTTTGTAAGTGTCTTATATATCTGAATGAATTACGGTAATCCCCTATAAGCCCGATTAAAAGCCTATAAATTATTTAAACCCGTAAAAAATTAATTAAAAATGAGTACAAATCACAACAGAATCAGAGTGGCGGACTTAGAAAAAAATCAGCCAAACAAAATTTTAAAAACGAATCAGAATGGTGAATTAGAGTTTACCGATGCAAACAATCTTCAAGCCGAAAGTTACAATGCCCTTGACTGCATCACCGAAGGTAAAACCTTAGATGCCAGACAAGGGAAAGTATTGAAAGACATGATTGATCTTAAACCCGTAGACCTAGCTTCTGATACGGAAACTCAAATTAGTGCAGCAGTTCCTGAAGATAAAAAAGTAGTTAGTCGCTTGAAATTGTTTAATTGGTGGGAATGGATGAAGAGAAAAAGTGAAATCATTGTCGGTAATTGGACTTTTAATAATATTTTGAAAATAGGAAACTCAGGCTATCTTATGACGGATACATACAAATTTTGTATAAGAGGAAATCAAGGAAAAACGCTTCAAATAGGTGTTGAAGGAGTAGCCGATGATTCTATTTCAATCGATGTTACTGGAATTTCCTTAAAAAATCGTCTTACATTACCTATTGGGACTTCCACAATTCCTGCTCTTGTTATTCCTAACGGTGTGCTAACTTCATCTCCTCAAAAGGGTGCAATAGAACGAGATCTTACAGGAGAACTTTATCATGTTATAAACAATGCCCGATATAGAATATTTGACAGTCGTGATTCTGGAAATTTTTTAACAACGACTTGGAGATCAACATACACAAGTTCTGCATCTGTATCAGGAACTTATGTAAATACATCAGCATCATCGATATCATCTATTGCTTCGGGTGCTTTAGGCTCTTCTAATCAAGGAAATTATTTATTTAAAACATTTGATAACTATTTGATTAAAAATGGAAATTATTCACCCTCATTAATTGCTCCTAAATCTGTTTTATTTGAAGTTTATTTAAAAGGTAATAATTGCAAGTTTTCAGGAAGTCAATACATTAAATTATATTCTGTTGAAAGAACGGACGTAACGACAGAAAATAGTATTAGAAATTATGAAATCCCAATACAAACAAATTTAAGCCAAAGCGGTGATCTTCTTGGCTCTGTCTTAATGTTTTCAGAAACAACTTACGATACTTTTGGTAATAAAATCTTAGAGAATTACAAGAAATATTTTTTACAAACAATTGATTATGTTGGAAATTATACAGATTTGAAATTTTCAGATGCCTCAATTTCATTAGAATACAGAGTAAGTGTTTTATTCGATGACTCTACAAATCAGAACTCTAAAAATGTTTATGCAAGACCAATTTTCACAAACTATTCTTCACTTTTTTTAAAAATATAATTAAATAGGTAACTATAAATGATGTGGCTGTCTCATTCAAAAATAGAAATGAGACACCACCATCTTTTTACAGAACTCTAAATTTATTACTTTTTACCCTAATCTTATCCACTCTCTTTACAACCCTGTAAAGCCTCAGAACATCCATGTTAAACCGCTAAGCAGCTCTTTTTTAAGCTCCATTTTTAGGCTCATCTTTACACTGTCAAAAGAAAAAAACAGGTTCTGAAACTCTTAAAAACTTTAGTCTTTTGAAAAAATCATTAAGCAGATAAATTGCTAAAAACTGCTTAGAAAAATCCTAAAAAACTATGCATTTACATCGCAAAGATTGGTTCGATCTTACTCCAATTTAATCATTCAGAATACGAACAAAATTAAAGTCAAAAACAAAATTAGAATATGCCAACTAATCCAATTCCTGCGGTTCCAATTCCTACAGCGCGATATTATCCGAGATTGTCCGAGATAATTACTGTAGACGATTTACCAGAATTCTTATCGTTTGTCGAAGATGGTTTGAATTCCATTTTTGATAAAATCCATTACAAAAATTTACAATATTCAAAAGGGTATCGTGGTGATTCTGCCTTTTATAGTCTTGATATTGTATCAAGCAAAAAACTGGCTCTGCCTCTGCCTTTTGGTCTAGGTTTGGTTCTTAATCCAGATCTAAAAGACAATGATTCTTCTATATCATCATTTCCCATTACATTAGAATATCAGTGGGAAATTCTGGCTTTCTTAAAAACATTCAGCTCCAGCAATTTCTCTTTTTCTATGGAGGACTTTTATGCTGTGGGTCTTCAGGTTTTCCGCATCAGCGAAGAACAAGTTGTAGCTCATATGATGAATATTTTTGTGGAAGCCGAAGAAGGAAAAACAAAATACGAACAGCTTTTAGAAGATATTAATACGCTTCAAAATACTAATCTGGAATTTCCAACAAATGTAGAACAATCCATTGGAGGTATTATTGACCTCATCAACGATAGTACTATAATTACAAAATCGATTCCGCTATTATTATTTGGAATTTATATCGCTAAAGAAGGTTTTACTTTAGACGAAATCAAGCAAAAATTGCAAGATTTCTACAACATTGTAGCTCCAGATGGAATCGAAGCTCACATTAAAAGAATTATTACTCCAAAAGCAAAAGCAACCTTAGCTTTAAGTGCTGGAATTGAGTTTCCAAGAAACATCTTAAAACCTGTCAACTCCGATGGAACTGATTATGGTGATGGAACTCAAAAATCGATGTTCGTATTTGCTGAGGCACAATTGTATGCAGATACCGAAGAAGGTATTGGCTATCAATTAGAAATGGGAGGATCTCTTGCTCCTTCAAATTATGCCATGATCGGCAACACAGGTTTACTTCTTCAGTTAGATACTTTAAAAGTCGATTTAAGCAAAAAAACCAATATTTCGGAAGCTGATGCTGACGGACGCCCAAATGATTTCGTTGGAGTTTATGCTCGTGCTGTTTCAGTAACTTTTCCTTCAAAATGGTTTAATGATATTCCTAAAACGCCAGGAAGTACAGCTCCAACACTACAAATTGGCGCATCAGATTTATTAATAGGTACAGGCGGACTTTCTGGAAATATTTATCTGGAAACAGTACCGAGTACAGATGGTGCTTTTAGTTATTTCAACGATAAATTCAATTTTAATTACCCCATCATCATGTTCCAAAAGGACGAAAATGGTGTGGCCAATAAAAAAGAAATTGCCGATTACTCGTCTTTACTTGTCTTTTTACAAGAATTAAATAGTAAAGGCTTACCATACGCTTTTGATTATCCATTATCGTTAACAACTATTAACGATTCGACCACTTATATTTTTACCGAAGCAAAAGATTATCAAAATTTCCTAGCAGAACTTTACGATAATACACTTTGGAAAACTATTGGTTCTGAGAAAAAAGGATTCAAAGTTGGCTTCAATAAATTTGATATTACTTTCAAACAAAATAAAGTTACTAGCTCTAACATTAAAGGTGCTTTAGAAATTCCAAAACTTACAGAAAAAAATGGAGATGCATTAAAAGTCAATCTTGAAGGTCACTTAAATGATGATGGAGATTTTAACCTTACTGCTTCATTCCCAAAAGATAATAAACCAAAAGCAAATCTATTTGACCTTGTTAATATTGATTTCCACAGTTTTGAACTTGGTAAACAAGATGAAGATTACTATTTAGGAACTTCTTGTTATGTTTCTTTTCCTGAAGGAACTTTAATGGGAAGTTTATTAAAAGGGAAAGGATTTGAGGTTGAAAAATTGCGTGTGTACAGCGACGGAAATATTGAAGTTGAGGGCGGATCTATTCCAATTCCTATCAGTCTTTCGGTCAATTTAGGTCCAGTTCAAATGGCAGTTACGAACATCAACTTTGGTTCAACCCAAATTAATGGCCGTAAATATAATTTCTGGGGATTTGATGGTGCCATCAGTATCAATCCGCTTGGAGTTGATGCTCGTGGTGAAGGGGTTAAATTTTATTACTCTACTGATCAGAACTCCGAAAACGGTCTTAAAAAAGATTCCTTTTTAAGAATCCAAACTATTGAAGTCGATTTAATCATTCCAGGAACTGCAACAGAAGCTTCGGCTATGGCAATTATCCACGGTATGATTTCGCTTCCTGAACCAGGAAAATCTAAAGAATTTATTGGTGAAGTTGGTTTGAAACTGCCAAAAGCAAAAATTTCAGGAAGTGTAGGAATGCGTTTTATGCCTAAATACCCCGCCTTTTTAATTGATGCTAGTATTGAACTGCCCGTTCCTATTCCGCTTGGATTTTTAGCCATTAATGCCTTTAGAGGTTTATTAGGATTTAGATATGTCGCCACCAAACAGGCTGTAGGATTAACAAAAGATAATTCTTGGTATGATTATTATAAACATCCAAAACCTGGTATTAACATTAAAAAATTCAGTGGCCCACCAGATTCTATGCAATACAACACTCCATTTTCTATTGGAGCTGGAGCCACTTTTGGAACAGTTGCAGATGGCGGACATGTATTGTCTTTAAGAGCCATGCTTTTATTGTCTCTGCCTACTCTATTTTATATTGAAGCAGGGTTGAATGTTATTTCCTCACGATTAGGACTGATTGAAGATGACCCTAGCAATCCGCCATTTTTTGCTATGGTTGCTTTTGGAGATGATTCATTAGAACTAGCAGCTGGTGCAGATTTTAGTATTCCAAAAGACAGCGGACAGATCATTAAGCTTCATGCACTGTTAGAAGCTGGATTCTTCTTCAAGAATCAGAAACCTTGGTACGTAAATCTCGGTTCTAAAAAAGATCCTATTACGGCAGAAGTTTTAACCTTATTTACCGCAAAATCTTTTATTATGATTTCTGCTCAAGGTATCGAAGCTGGAGCTAGATTAGATTTCAAATTACAGCAGAGTTTTGGTCCAGCCAAAGTTAAATTATGGGCCTACTTGGAAATGGGTGGAAAAATCTCATTCAAACGTCCTCAAATGGGTGGTTACATTAGCGCTGGTGGAGGAATCCAAATTAAGCTTTGGATTATTAATGTTGAAATTGCTTTAGATACGATATTTTCTGTTGAATCATTTAAACCTTTCTTGATTTATGCTAGACTAGAACTAAGTGTTCGTGTGAAGATTGCTTTTGTGAGGGTACGTAAAAATTTCACCGTTGAACTGCAATGGGATCTTAACCGAGTAGTTGATCGTACGCCATACAGCCCACTTCCTAAAGGAACTGTTGGAGACGGAGAAGATGATAGAACATTAGAAAATGTCAAAGGAGTGCATATGCTAACCAATCAGGCATTTGCTTTGGATTATTTCAAATTGCCTGGCGAAAAAAATTATGAAAGCAAAAAGCTTTATCCAGATGGCACTCCAAGACCTGAGTTTATTACCTCGGTAATTCCTTTAGATACTTATATCGACATTAAAATGGCAAAAGGATTGGTTCCTAGCTCCGAATTAAACAAAAAAGTAGGAGGATATACTGGTGAAGCTAAAAACTATACTGATTTAATGCCTCCTGAAGCGACATCTAAAGCCGGAAGACCAATACGTCAAGTTAAGCATGAATACGGAATCAAATCGATCAATTTGAAATCTTGGAATGGCTCTGAATGGGTAGATTATAATCCTTTTGAAGCAGTTGTACAAGATACTGAAAGAACCAATGAATTAAAGGGATTACCTTGGGCACATTGGCAAAAAGCAATTGACCAATATGATTCTATTAGAGTATTAGCAACAAATCCGTTTTCGTTTTTAAGTGCAGCCGAACCAGGATGGCATGTTCCTGAACAATTAGGAATTACGTCTACAAAACTATTTTGTGCTTCAACACAAATCGAAAAACAGCATATGGATTTCCTTAACAAACAAATTGGAAAGCGTTACTATGTGCCAATGCAGTACGAAGCTGATAAAATCAATGGTTTGTTTTTCAAACTTATTGGAGAACTTTCTGTGATTGAAGATCAATACACGCTTGAAGGTGGCGATTTCATGAGTATTACAACTGATGAAAATCCTTTTGGATATAATCGATCATTGTCTTTTAGAAATGAAAACGAGTTAGAAATTATTTTTCCTGAATCTGCTATTGATCCAGAATTAAGGCTTACAACTCAGGCTAAAGAAGTAAAAATTACAGCTTATACTGCCTTTTTTAATGATGGAGATAAATTAGTATCATACGCGCCAGCAAACTTTAGAAAAACTGAGATAGACGAATTTTCTATAGAACAAACTTATACGAAAGCAGAATTTGCAAAAGCGATTACCTTATATACTGAGGAAATTGATGGCCAGAAGAAAAAGATAGACAAAATTGTAATTAGCCCAGTTTCAGCAAATGCAAAACGCATTAAAGAAATCAGAAACGAAATTGCTGCATTATTTGATGATACGTATGGCGAATTAACAGGAGAAACTGAAATTACATTGACAGATCCTATAAAGATTGCTAAATACGCCTCTCTTATGACTGAATTGACAAATCTGAAATTGGATGCTGGAAATGAAAATGCTAATACTGGAGGTAATCCAAATGCATTGACTTTTACACATTATTACGGCTATAATGGGAGAACTTTATATGATTTTGATCAAGTAATTAAATTCAATGATTCGTATGTAGTAACATTCCATCCAAAAGAAGATGCGAAAACTACGATTCTATTACAAGTCAATTCTGATGGTTCAATTATTAGAGAGCGTTTAATTAACGGAATTGTCACTTCTCTTCAGGTTGTAAATGGCAATTTACTGGCAACTCAGGCTTTAAACGCAGAACAATGTAAAGGAATTGGAGAAGCAACAATTGATCTTGACTTTATTGTAGGATGCTCCTCTCCTATTGCCGCAACTGCAATTGTCGAAATGGATGAAGAACTAAATCCGATTTTAGGCACGCAATATTTGAATACTTATTCTTTAGGTTTCAACAAAATATTGCTATTAGCAAATAATGACCTTCTTTGGATTAACAATACATTATCAAATGAAACTCAAATCAGTTGGATTAAAGGAAGTGACAGAACTGTGATTTATCGTTCTAAAATTAACGGAGAAGCAGTTAAAGTTCTTCAGCATAACGATTCAGAATTCAGTTTGATTACTAAGGATAAAAAAGTTATCCGTTTAAATGTCGACAATGCATCAAAAGTAATTTCTGCAACGGATACAAAAGTAATTTCTACAACTGAAGTAGTTGAAATTATCGATGCCATAATTGCGAATAATAAAATACTCCTTTCAGTTAAATTATCGAATGGCAAGTTTGCCTTGGCGCAGATCGATGGAAATACTCTTTCATTAGTAAAAAATGACACCATTTTTGATTCGGCTGTTTATTTATCTAATCAGACATTAAATGATCATTCTGTTTTGGCTTACAATACGCATTATTTGTTTGTATTGAATGAAACTTTAACCCAAACACGATTAATTAAAAGGGAAACAAATGTAGAGGATGCTTCAATCATTCATATCCAAAATGAACCGTCTGTAAATGAAATCTTGATGCTTTCCAGCAAACCAAAAGAGAAAGGTGTTTATTTTTCATTGTTTAGCGATGCATTTGATAACTGTTCTTTACATCCTGCCGAACAAGTTTCTGTAACTGCTTCGACAGCTGCTCTGACAGTCGGAAGTATCAATTATACAGTATTGGGTTTAATTAGTGGATTAGATTTTAGAAGAAGCATTAAAACTTCGAAGATAATTACAACTGATGCAATTATTTGTTCAAGTCTAGTAAATACTGAAGATCCAGAACTTAATTACACTACTTATATTCAGAGAGTAGATTGGTTTAGTAAAGAAGAGTATTATCATAATAAAACGATTTTGGATATTCCTGCCGTAGCTGGGCAATTACAAGCGATGAAAAATGCTGTCGAAACAACAGTACAGCCAATTTGGAGACCAAATACAACGTACTGTTTAGATTTTACTTTGACAGATACGGTTGATGATAATAAAAAGAATCCTGTAGAATTTAAATATTACTATGGATTTAAAACTCTCGGACCAATTGGACATTTTCCTGTTAAGGATCCTGAAACAGTTGATCCTCAAAATCCGCCGGCGAAAAATGAATTGACTGCATTGTCTAAATCTCCGCTGACTTCATTAAGAAGCTATCTGGATTATAATCGTTCTTATCCAAATGCAGATGGAAGTTTATTACAGTCTAAACCTTCATTCTACGGCAACGAGCAATGTGATATTTCTTTATTCTTTACGAGTACATATACTTCTCATATGTTTAAGAATTGGGCAGAATATGAAACTGAAAGACCTGAAATTGAAGGGAAACTAAATCTTTTCATCAAAGATCCTCTGACTGATCTACTTATTGAATATCCAATAAAACCATTGGAAGAAGGACAAGAAGAAATCGCCTATCCACAACCGATAGAAAAAGATAATGATTTAGAGTGGACTGATGATAATGATCCTAGAATTCCATTGGGTGTTAGAATGTTAAACAATTTTATTGAAGATCCTTCTAAGACGCGATGCACACTTGTGTTAGGACAACCTTTAAAACCAAAATCATTAAAATACAAAACAACTTTAACCAATTTAAAACCTTCTAAACTGTATACTGTTTTAGTCAATAACTATTTTGATGGTGCGCAAATAGGAATATCAAGTGAAAGCAAAAATATCCTCGTACATCAATTTGGATTCCAGACTTCACGCTACAAAGATTTTAAAGAACAAGTTCAGAGTTATTTTGTTGATGAAGAAAAAACTAAAGAAGCCTTGTATGATGTGAATGTTAATCTGGATCAGGAACGTATTGATGCTCTGCATTACTTGATTGCTCCTAAAACTGATAATTCGGCAAATGCATTGAGCGATTCAATGGCTACAAAATATCAGCATTTGTTTGATCGTGCGACCGAAGGAATCTTAAAACTTTCTCCTCTTGATCCTGCACAAGGTACTGAAGTAAATAGAATTATTGATACGAATACTGGAGCAACGATAGCACTTTTAGTTCGAAACCCAGAGCCTTTTAATATTCCTAAAATGCCTTTGGAAGAAATTCAAGATACGATTTCTGTTTTAGATGGATCAGAAAACCCAATATCTGGATATAGTGTACTGCATTCAAAAGATTACTCACAAGCTTTGATTATGCATAACAGCAAAACCATTTCAGGAATAGAAAACTTGAAAATCAGGTTTAAATACAGAATGTGGAATAATGACGGAACTGGTCCTTTAACAAACATTATTGATACGCAGATACTGCCATTACAAAATACAAATCTTTAAAAAAATAAGAAAAAAATGAGTTCTATAAATCTTCAGGAAAGCCAGCTCTCGGGCTGTGCAACTTATGTAGCAATTGTAGTCGACGAATCAGGTTCGATCAATGGAAACGAAGCACAGCAAATTCGCGACGGATTATCTTTATTTATCAATTCTCAGAAACAAAGTAATATCACACTTTCGTTAATCGGAATGTCTAACAGCGATACAGCTGTTAGACCCGATAACGTTATCCAGAAAAAAATTTCTAGTAATTATCAGGATTTTATTGATTGGATTGATTTATATGGCCTTGGCAATGAAAGCATTCAATCAGATTATTGGGCTTCTGGTTTAAATGTTGCCAAAAATTTATCTGTTACTCCAGATATCGTTTTTGTTGTTACTGACGGTCTGCAAGTCAATAATTCTGAGTTTTTAAAAAATCTTTTTACTGAATTAAATCTAACTTCGAAAGTTTTTGTGTATGGAGTGACAAGTTCGTTTGATACTATTGAAGAACTAACGACACCGTTGACAAACTTTTTAGAAAGAACACCAATTTTAAAAAATGATCAGACTTCTGCCTTAGAATCAGATTATATCAGAGTTCCTGATTTCAGTACTTTAGGAATTGAATTAAATAGACTAGCAACCAATTTATCTGATTTACAAATTGGCTGTTTTCCTAACGTCAGCATTATTGACGATAATTTAGTTTATCCTTCTTTAAGAAAAGGATTAAGAGTAAGTACACCATGTGGAACTTTAGTTCTAAGAAACAAGAGTAGAGTTCCACTGACTTTAAGCGGTGGAACCAAAATTCATAAAGAAAAAAATCTAAATGGACTTATTTTTAAGCTTGACAACTCGGTAATAATTCCAGGGAAATCTGAAGTTGAAGTTCCAATTCGAATTGAAGGAAAAGCTTTAGCACTTGGTCATTTTTCAGCTCTCGTAGATCTAAACAGTGTTTTTAATCCTTTAGGAATAAGTATTAATTTTAATGTTGGGAGAGAATCATCAATCATTGATATTTCTTCAGAAAAAACAAATCTGCAGTCGGCCTATTTACATATCGCCGCAGCAGGTTCAAGAGGAATTGACAGTACAAAAGGAATTCATCTTCGATGGATGCTGACTGGCAAATTAGGTGAAAATCACCTTCCAAAAGGAGAATTGTACGATGGACAAAATTCTAATTCAAGCTTTAATAAACCTGATGATTTTGTAAAAGTCTACAGAGCACCTTACACAAAAATCAGCCAAACAGTAGATTTAACCCAAAATCCAAATGTTGTAGACAACAAAAAAGCACTTTGGATTTATAAAACAGTAAATCCGCAAAGATCTGTATATGTTAACTTTAAAGATGATAAAAAATATAAATCAATTAAACTTAGGATTGATCCATTAACTAATCCCGTAGATTTTATGCAGGCTTATGGAAATAGTTTGATTGAGATTGAAACCAAAACCGATTTATTCTTTGCAGCCGAATTAGATTTTTCATCTTCAAATACTTCAAAAAGTGTAAAACTGGAAACTTTATCGGTTGCTGAAAACAAAATCGCAGTTGCTAAAAACGTGAGCATCCGTAAAACCTATACTTCAGCACAACTAAACGATAAGGTCCGTGTAGTTGCTGAAAATGGAAGAAGTATTCGATTTAAAGCCAATTATTGCCTTTTAAACTCTATTCAATTTGAGTTTTATTCTGATTTCATTACTAATGCTAATGTTAATGGAGACTGGACTTTAAAAGGAAAATACGGTCTTGACACAGACGACTTTAAAGTTTTTGAACAGCTGGAGCCAAAGTTAAATACTGTTCATGGAAAATGGTTAAAATTTAATGATGGTGAATATGTAAACATTAAAAACTATAAAGCAAAATGGAACAGACCAACTGCTGAAGATGATATTACTGACGAAAACATCAAAGATATTGTTCTGAAATATATTGAGCTAAGTAAATCAGGTAATCCGACGGCCAAAAAAGATATTCATTTTGGAGATAAGATACCTATTAATGACCCAAAAGAAGGAGAAGTGCAACAATACGCTGAAAACTTAACTGAAATATCTTATCTAGATCTTTTAAACATAGCTGCAAACGATTATCATATTGCGCGTATGTTAGGTTTAGGCTGTTTAGATCTTGATGAGGAAGTTTATGATGGAGAATATATTTATTTAACAGAATATACCACTTTTGGAAGTTTAGATGAAGATCCAGAAGGAAAAGAAGTACAACATCTTTCAATGAGTATTCCAACTTCTATCAATACAGAGCGTATGCCTCTTCCTGTGCAGTTAAGCAAAATTGTTCCAGGATTAAATGTTGATTCGGATGAAAATCCAAATAACAGAATTACAGATCCTGAAGGTTATAGTTTTGATGGAAAGAAACGATTTGTGAGTTTATTTATGGATGATATCATGGATTATGATACTGTAACTACAAATCCTAAATCACAAGATGATTTTTTCAAATCATCATTAGAATATGATGGAAGTACTTTTACTTTCCCTGTTTATTTAGGAATTGATCATAAAATTGCTTCTGAAACAATATGGAAAAATCCAGAATTATCACATGATGTTGAGTACAAAAGCGTCAATCAAAATCTAAAAGAATCAGAATTTGAAACTGTTCCAATTTACATTCCTAAGTCTGGAAAATCAGTTTTAAATGCTATTCAGGAAAAAACAGGTGAAAACACGTATATCTATCAAGGATACGGAATTAATATTTTCTCGAGAGCTACATCTGGACGCCAAATCAGCATTAAATCTGATATTAAACCTGCCAATAATTTAATGCCTCCGAGCAATATGAATGCGCTTTTGGTTACAGAAGAAAATCCATTATTGTTTACTTCTCAATCAGAGCAACAATTATTAGACAAGATTACCGGAGCAGACAAAACATTGGTCAGAATTATGTTTGATTATTATTCTGCCCAAGAATTGTTAAGTTACCCTGTCCCAAAAGAAATATCTGTTAAAGATGCAGAAACCGATACAGAATCTATTTTTCCTGATACTGAAGAAATACTTGCGGATCATTTTAAACTGTACTACAAAGACGGACTTCCGGAAGTTGAATATGGTGAAATTGAAATTATTGACAACGATACTGTCAATAACCTTACTGCAATTGTAAAAATAAGAGAGTATAAAATTATCAGTAGTGGTCAGCAGGTTAAAATCGGATTAGATAATGCTAATAAAACAAGATTTGACGGAGGAATTTTAACTATTGGAGATCAAAATTATGTAATTCAAAATATCGAAGTTAAACTTAAAAAAGATGAAAATTTTAATGATGTTTTTGATTATGCTCTAATTGAAGTATTGAAAAAAGAGGTAACCGACAAACTTCATGCTGATGGAGATGCAACAATCGATTCGGAACAAATTCTAGACATTAAATATCCTGAAAGCAGATTATGTACACTGGTGCAAAACATGCAAACGGCATCTAACTGGCATCAGCCTCAAATTGATTTTACAATTCAATATCCTGAGAATTTAAATGTTATTCATCGTGAAGTTATTGATCACACCAATGAAAACGGAGAGAATCTGCAAGTCGAAAAAACAAGAGGAGTTTGGAAGAATGCTGTAATTGAAAGAGTTTTTGAGAACTCTTATGAAATGGATGAAAAAGGAGAGTATAAACTGGATGAAGAAGGTAATCTGATTCCGTTGAAAACTGAAAGGAAACATTTAGGTTTATATAAAATCATCTTCAAAAATTTCAATTTACCTCAGCATCTTCAATTTAAATCGGAGAAAGAAAACTCTGTAGAATGGGCAAATGGTATTGTGAGATTGTTTACAAAAAGCGCTTTTAAAGAAGGAAATCCTGTTCCTGTAAAATCGAGAAAAGAGTTTAAGGTTTATAAAACCGAAAATATCGGTACAACAGGAGATTTAGTCTTGTATATCGATGATCCAGATTTCAAACTTGGCAACTATACCACACAAACTATGGCTGAGGGCTATGATGAAATTTTAGGTGCAGAAGATGGTCCTCGCGAAGAAAATGAGCCAACAAATTACGCTAATGATTATGTTTCTCAGTGTGTAAACTATTATCCAAGTTACAAGGTTTATTTGTATGCAGATCATGTTTCAGGAATTACAAAGGAAAATATTCAGCCAAGAGAAAATGAGAGCACACACTACTCTAGTTTTGGAATCAGTACGCATTCAAAAGCAACTATTGGCTACAAATCAAAAATTAGCATTCCTTGTCCAATGTATGCTGTCAAGGTCGAGAAAACTGAAAAACCTGAAGAGATTATTGGGGGCAGTTTGTATGCAACACGTCCAGATTTTTACAATCGTTCAACTTTCACTTTTACGACCAAATATAATGAGGAACGAAAACCTTATGGCCTATTGCATTATAGAGCTAATGACGAAGATTTGCTGAATGTTTTATACAAACCAACAACTGTAAGTACAATTCGTGAAGAATTGAACAAATTGGGAGGAAATGATGAAATTGATTTCAACAAACGATGGGTAGATTTTTTAGATTTTAACGGACTTGCTACAAGAGGCCAATATGATGTTTTTCCAAAAAATGAATCTGAAGAAAATTATCAGTTTCCATTACCTGACAATGATGAATTAATAGAACTAATTAATGATTTTATCAAATGGCATAATCAAACACAAGATACAGATGAGCCAACGATAACTTCGATTACATCATTAAATAAGGTTTTAGTTTCAAAAAAAGTTAAAGATCCAATGTTAGCGGTATATTTTATTGAACAAGCTATTTACAATGCCTTTGTTCCATTAACTGAAGTGCCTGTAATTTATGAGCATATCAAGGACAATAAGTATGTACCTGTTAATAAAAAACAGACCATTAAAGATAAAAATGGAAATGCTTTAAAACCAACTGATTCTGATTTTGACATTGCACCAATGATGAAGGTTGTAAGTGAAACCGAAAACAGAGTACAATTTACCGATTTTAATCTGGATGGAAATTCTCAAAACATCTATTTCTATGCTGTTCGTGAAATGGACATTAAGATGAATTTTGGAGAATTCAGTGATGTTTTAGGACCTGTAAGACTAGTAGCTTCTACTCCACCTAAAACTCCCGAAATTAAAAGAATTATGCCAATTCTTGAAAATAAAGTATTAGGAATTAAGCCTGCGGTTCAGATTGAGTTAAATGCGTATCAGCCAGAATATAAAATCAGAAAAATTAATGTCTATCGTGCTGCAACAACGCTTGAAGCTCAGTCTATCAGAACGATGAAACTAGCTAAAGAAATTGTAATTGATGAAAATACTCTATCTGCGGATTTTGAAAATGTCTGGACCGTTTACGATGATTTTGAAGATTTAGAAGAAGTCCCATTTGGTGATGGTATTTTTTACAGAATTACTGTTTCTAAACAAATTGAATATGCAGATCCAGAATCAACAACAGAAAATCCAATTATAAATATTGATTATACTCCTTCACAGCCATCAAAAATTACAGCAACAGTTATGGTAGATAGTGTTTCGCCTGAATCTCCAGTTTTAGAAGCATCTAGGACTGTCACAGGGGCAAACGGAGAAAGGATTACTTCTATCATATTCAACTGGGAGAAAACGGTTTATAATGGTAAATATCATTTATATAAAATGAACGGTCAAGGGAATTGGGAGAAGATTCATGAAATTTCAACAAATCTCGAAAATGTTGCCTTACCGCTTCAGCTGACAAAATTAAAAAATGATGAATTGATTATCAAAGATGAAAATGGAAATCGAATCTATCATCATTTCAAAACAATCTCAGAAAACTCATCAGGCATGGTCAGCAGCGATGAAAAAATCCTAACTCTTTAAAATTAATAAATACCAATGATTTGATTCATTGGTATTTATTTCAGGACTTAATAAAACATTTAAAAGCAAAGAAATAAACTAAACAAAATGGCAACAAGTAGAAACGACTTTCACAACAAATTCAATAATGGAGATATTCCATCGCACTTCGACTTTGTCGAAATTTTTGACAATTTCGTTCATAGAGACGATGACAAGGCAGATTTACAAATGGTCGAAACAGGAACGGATAACCAACATTACATCACGCCAGCACTTTTAAAAGCCGCGTTTCAAAATGCGGGAATCATTGCTGGTAATTGTTATGTTCCTTATAAAGAATTTCAGGATAACTTTTCAGGATCATCAATTCAGCTGGAATCTTCTCCCATTGCAGACAGTGCCAAAGTCTATAAAAACGGACAACTGTTAAAAGAAATTGATGATTATAATCTAAACTATGATAGTGGTGTACTAACTTTTACTGATCCAATAATCAGTCGAAATATTGAAATAAATTATTGGTCTAAAAATTCAGATACTGACTCTGAGGAAAGTGGTTCTAATCCAATTCTTGGAAGTTTATCTATTCCTTATAAAGAAAATTTTGATGAGGATACTTTCACTAATGACAAAATCACTTTAAAAGAAATCCCTGTAAAAGATAGCATCAGAATCTATAAAAATGGCCAACTACTTAGAGAAGGTCAAGGCAAAGATTATGCTGTGGATTACAACAATGGTATTATTACATTTTCGACAGTAATAAGCAACCGCAACATCGAAGTCGATTATTGGTACAAAAGCACTGTTACTTTATCTGATTTGGAATTAAACACTAAATATGTTGATTTAGCTACAGCTCAAACCATTGGCGGAAACAAAACTTTTACAGAAACAGTAGAAGGTAAAAGCTTTGTTAAAACTGGCGGAACGGCTAATCAGTTTCTAATGGCTGATGGTTCTGTATCAACTTCTCCAGGTTCTGACTATGATGCTGGACACTTTATTAGTACGCTTTCTTCAGGAGGCTACCAAAAATTTAGTAACGGATTAATTCTTCAGTGGGCATATTTAATCAACAATACAAATACTTATACTTTTCCCTTAACCTGGCCAAACAAAGCTTTAAGCGTTACACTCTCCACTGTAAGAACATCTTCTGGAAGTAGAGGAGCCAATCACGTTGCCAATATAACAAATACAAATTACTATGCAGTAATTGATGGCACTTATGGCTACATGTTCGCAATTGGGTATTAATTAAAACTAAAAATTAAAATTATGTATAAAGCAACATATAACGAAAACGGAGAATACACAGGTTTTTATGTAGAAGAAATTCACGAAAACATTCCTCAACCTAATATTGAGTTAACCGAAGAAGAATGGCAGCAAGCATTATCAAAAAATTATAAAGTAATTGAAGGCAAACATACTTTCTCTCCTTTTGTCCAAAACAAAGAAGAGCTTTTAGAAAATTTAAGAGCCAAAAGAAATGCGCTATTAACTGAAAGTGATTGGACCCAAGTAGAAGACTCACCTCTTTGTGAAGAAAAAAAAGAAGCTTGGAAAAATTACAGACAAAAGTTAAGAGATTTAACCGATTTAGAAGATACAGCAACAATTGTTTGGCCGGTAAGCCCTATGTAATGAATATTTCAATTATGACTCTTCAATGAGCTAAAAATCAAATAATTATTATTTATTAAAAAATATGGAAGAAAACTTAACATACAAACCTTTTGCTTATATAGACCAATATGTTCCCGAAGAAGGAACATTCGTTTACTATAATTCTGAAAAGACTTTAGCTGTAAAAAAGAATGATTGCCCTTACGGAACATCTGGAAGTCTAGTTACTTTAATTGCCCCTGCCAATAAATTTGTTTCTACTGAAAGTGCTGAAGATGCAAACCAACAAGCAGAATCTTGGTTAGATGTAAATGCGCAAGCTTATGCAAATAATATTGGAACTTGCACTATTAGAGCTACTGCATGGCGAGGAGAAAGCCCTTCTTGCGTACTTGAACCTGCTACGACTTTGCTTCCTTTTGATTACATGATCATTAAATATAAATGGGCATTTGGCGCAGGTGCCGACCTAGATACTTTTACAGGTCTTATAAATACTGGTATCAATACTTTAGATAATAAATGGGTCGGATTTGGACTTGGCAGTGAAGTTCCTGCAAGTGCTTTGGCTCAAGATTCTTATATAATGTGGGGCGGGGATGTACAAGATGTAACTGGTATCGAAACCTGTCTTGTAAACTTCAGAAAAATAAAAGAAGATTACCCTACTTTAAATGATATCCAAGTAAGAATGGCCGGTGTTTGGTGGGATTCAAAAAATACTGGAAATA
Organism: Flavobacterium anhuiense; assembly: GCF_004151235.1. Classification (GTDB taxonomy): domain Bacteria; phylum Bacteroidota; class Bacteroidia; order Flavobacteriales; family Flavobacteriaceae; genus Flavobacterium; species Flavobacterium anhuiense_A. The sequence goes on along the minus strand of NZ_JUIV01000025.1, from coordinate 34,851 downwards.
TCGATGTAGAAATCACAACCTACCTTGGTGGAACTATGGAGAAAGTAGGCAAAGACATTGTAAATAACAACGGACAGCTAGTTCAACAGCTGAATTTTTCAAAAAATGTCTCAATACAAGGAAAGCGTTTAACTATAGACCAAGTAACCAACATTGGGTACATTAATTATTCTAACAACCTCTCAACTGCAAATGTTGTGATAAATTATTAAAAATATGGGAAATACAGGATACAAGTCTTTTGAAACACTAGAAAGATATTACACAGATGATGGCACTTCAACTGGAGAAACTAAACCCAATATAGTTACGGATCCAGATTATATTGCTCCTTTTAAAGATGAAGTCGAATGTCCGCCAAGTGCTCGTTTTTATAATACCATACAAACCAAAACTGTAACTAGAAATAATTGTGGTGCCGGATATATGGGAAGCGATGTCACACTTACAGCCTATCCAAATCAATTTGTTTCAAATGAAAGTATATTAGACGCAAATAATCAAGCAATTGCTTGGCTAGAGGGTAACGCTCAAATATATGCTAATAATGCGGGAGTATGTACAATTGCTCCTATTACAAATCCGACCGTACCGACATTACAGCATGCCTATTATGGAGGCGAGAATATGATACTTGAATGGCCAAATTATATTGATTCAGGAGTTATAACTTATGAATTATATCGTAGTATAAATAATGGTACTCCTATGCTTTTACAAACATCAACAGACACCTTTTATCATGATAAATTATCAAATGGTGTGACATATTCATATCAAATTAGAATTAATTCTAATGGATACATTTCTCCTTACAGTAATACGATCACAGTCACAGGTACATCTTCATAAAAAATGTAATTCATAATATTTTTGGGGTTTCTATACCCCAAAAGATTATTTTTTTTCAAAAAACTACTTAAAAAATACCATAAAAATGAGCACAAACCACAATAGAATAAAAGTCGCCGATTTAGAAACAAGTGAGCGAGACAAAATTTTAAGCACAAACTCCAGTGGCGAGCTAGAGTTTCGTGATATTAATAGCATTAAAACTGATAGTTATAATGGATTAGATTATACTGAAGAGGGAAAAGCTTTGGATGCTAGACAGGGAAAAATTTTGAAGGGCTTAATAGACAACATTAAAGACACTCTCAAAACTTATTTTGACACCATCTACTTAGGAATTTCTAACGATCAAAATGTTTTGGGAATTAAAACATTTCTTAATGGTACATTAGGCATAAGAAATGCCGCAAATACTTTTACCTCTTTTTTTTCAAATTCTAATACTGCTTCAAGAACTTATACTCTACAAAATAGAAACGGAACTTTATTAGATAATACTGATTTATCAACTATAAACTCTTCTTTGGCAACCAAACAGTCCGTTTTTACGGGAACCACAAACTACATCCCTAAGTCATTAAATGCAACAACACTAGGTTCCAGCAGGTTAATTGATAATGGTATTTCTTTTGGAATCGGAATAATCAATAACCCCACAAAAGATATAACCTTAGGATATCAAATCAACAGAGAAATAGGAGTTGAAGAATCCAACAACTCAAATGAAGGACGTGATCTAACCATAACAGCAGGCAGGACAATCAATTATGCACCAGCTGGTTTTGTATCTTTAAATGATATCGGACGTCCTTATTTTGGAGTTGTTCAAACTGCAAATAAAGATATTTTAGCAACTTCTGGAAATTCAATTTATAAACAAGATCCCTCAACTGGATATTTTAATCAATCAATTAGCCTTACCGGAAGTGCCAAAGGAATGTTTATAGATGATTTCAATAATTTGTTTGTAATAGTTGGAAATAGTTTACAAAAGCAGACAAATTCTACTGGCCCATTTATTACTGAAACTGGAATAACTCCACGCAATTATGTATATATTGACAATACCCCTAACGGAGATGTCTATGCGGTAATGTCTTACTCAGAACAAGGTGGAGCTACAAATGAATATATCTATAAAAGAACAGGCAATATGGGCGATTTTTTACCTGTAAATTCTATTCAAGGAAGATGGAACTCCCTTGCTTGTTCTAAGATTAATGGCTGGATTTATGCTGGATTGAAAGGGTCTGGATTGTATCAATCGAAAGATAATGGTTCTACATGGCAACTAATATATACCTATGGAAATATTAATAATGTAGTTGTTTTACCAAATGGCACTATCTATATATCATCATTTTGGGGTGGATCACCAAATTATTTATACAGTGTAAATCATGGAGTTACTTTTATAGACTCTGGCAATGCTATGCCTTTTAATTTCGGAGTTATGAAATCCATCCCAAATGGAAATGTGTACTGTTTCGGTATGTCAAACAATCAAAGCATGGCTTTACAAAGCAATTACGCTATAGGATCACCGGATTTAAATGGCGGTACATTAAAACTTAAGGCAGGAACAGGAAAAGGTATAGGTCAAAGCAGACTTCAATTTTTAACTGGTCAAAAAACAACTTCAGGAACTGATATGCAAATTGAAACGGTTAGAGCATACATAGATGAAAATGGTTACATGATTTGGACACAAATGCCTACTTATCCAGACAATGTTTCCGCAATTGCAGGGGGGCTACCAATTGGGTGTGAATACAAGACATCTACTGGAGACCGCAAAATAGTTTATTAAAAAAATACCACAAAATGAGCACAAATCACAACAGAATCAAAGTGGCTGATTTAGAAACAAATCAGCAAAATAAAATTTTAATTACCAATGAAAATGGTGAATTAACTTTTAATGATATTCCTGAAAAAACTTTTAAAACAGTCAATGGAGAATCAATCCTTGGAAGCGGAGATATCGATTTATCAAATAAACAGGATATTTCTAATCAATTAGAAGTAAATTCCAATCAGACCATTCCATCTAACTGGCATGGCAAAACTGTACTTTTTACGGCTAACTGCACCATTACAGTGCCGGCTTCATTGCCTCAAAGTTTCATTTTTAACGGAATCACATTACCTGGAGTAAGTGTAACTTGGGTTATTACAGCACCACATACATGGCTTTTTGGAATTCCATCTGTAACAGTCGAAAAACAGATTTTTACTTTTACGAAAAGAGGAACTACAAATAGCATTTTACTATTAGGTGTATAACTATGGGAGCTTTATTACAAAATACTATTTTCGGGAGAAGCAAAAACTCTTTTGTTTCCACTTGGCGGACTTCAAACACATCTGCCGGATCGAGTACTGCCACGCAAATAAAACTTCCATTAGTTGCATCAGGAACATACAACTTCACGGTTGATTGGGGAGACGGAAGCTCTAATAAAATTACTGCTTGGAATCAAACCCAAGCTACTCATACTTATGCGACAGCGGGAGATTATACAATAAAAATAAACGGAACTTGTACAGGATGGCAGTTTAATAATACTGGAGATAGGTTGAAAATATTATCTGTTCAATCGTGGGGCATTTTAAAACTAGGAAATATTACGAATCAATTTAATGGTTGTGCTAACCTAAATTTAGCATTGGTTAAAGACGTTTTAAACTTAACTGGAACAACAAATTTAGCAGGATGTTTTGTTAGTTGCACCACATTAACAACTATAAACAGAATTAATGAATGGGATACCTCATTGGTTATAAATATGTCGCAAATGTTTAATGGCTGTAGCAACTTTAATTCATTAATAGATTCGTGGAATACTGTTTCTGTTACTGATATGAGTCTAATGTTTAGTGGTTGTCTTTTATTTAATCAACCTTTAGGAAATTGGAACACTTCAAGAGTTATAAATATGGCTAGTATGTTTAGTAATGCTACAAACTTCAATCAAAATATTGGTGCATGGAATGTATCTGCTTGTGCATTTTTTGGACTTATGTTTGTTAATGCTACAACATTTAATAATGGTGGGAGTCCAGATATTCAAAATTGGCAAATAAAAACAAATGGTTCTGTTGATATGAGAAACATGTTTCATGGTGCAAGTGGATTTAATCAGCCAATTGGAAATTGGAATGTTTCAGCAGTTACAAATATGTCCACTATGTTTTACACAGCTCGCAATTTTAATCAAGATATAGGTACATGGAATGTTTCATCTGTTACAAATATGTCTAATATGTTTGGTGGCGCTATGAATTTTGATCAAAATATTGGAAATTGGAATGTATCTAATGTAACTAATTTTGGCGGTATGTTTAATTATTCAGCATTTACTAATGGTGGAAGTCCAGATATTCAAAATTGGCAAATAAAAACAAATAGTCCCGTCGATATGTCTAATTTATTTGTTGGTACTCCGTTTAATCAAAATATCAGTAGTTGGAACGTGTCAGCAGTTACAACTATGTTACAAATGTTTAGTTATGCCAAATTTAATCAAGATATTAGTAATTGGAATACCGCAGCAGTTACAAATATGACTGGTATGTTTTCTAATAATAAAGATTTCAATCAACCAATTGGAAATTGGAATGTGGCTGCAGTTACTAATATGTCAAGTATGTTTACTGGTGCTACAAATTTTAATCAAGATATAGGAAATTGGAATGTATCTAACGTATCTAATTTCTCTAATTTCATGTCAGGAAAAACTTCAACAACATTCTCAGCTTCAAATTTAGATGCTATTTATAATGGATGGAGTTCAAGACCAGTAAAAACTCCTATTACAATAACATTTGGAACAGCAAAATACACATCAGCATCAAGCGCGGGAAGAGCTTTGTTAACTAGCTCTCCTAACAATTGGGTAATTACTGATGGTGGAATTTAATCTCTAATAAAATACTTTTTTCTAAAGCCAAACGCAACATACAACTACCAATCAAAAAAATTCACTATTTTTAAACTAAACCTTCACTCTTTGCATTATGAACGATAAATCACAGCTTTTAGGTTCAATTTTCAGACATCTTGATGGATTAGTTACGGCTCCTGTAGCGATAGCGCTCAAAAATAAATCTGTTTTAGAATTTATATTAAGCAAAGAAAAGCTCACCTTATCTGAGCTTACTGTTGCTTTTAAAGCCAATGAAGGCTATCTGAATGTGGGTTTGAGAGTTTTGGCTTCTCAGGGATTTCTGGATTATGACGTTGATAATAAAAAGCAGGAAATCACGATTTCTGTAAACGAAAAAACGAAAACAGCTTTTTCATTGTTTTATCTCTATGAAGATGTAGTGAGTCTGCTTCAGCTTTCTATACAATTTCACCCGCGTTTGTTTGAAGATGTTCCTTTTGAAAAACTCAATACAATTTTTGAAAAATATAAAAAAAGATACGGAATTGAGCCTTCAGAAGATCAGTTGAAAAACAGTATTCAGGAACAGATTTTAAAACATATTGAAGGTTATCTGATTGGCCCGACCATTGTACGTTTGGCAATGAACGGAATGTTTCATAAATATTTTATGGAAACTTCTTTCAGACCTGAAGAATTTCATAAATCACCAGAAAATTTTAAAAAGATATTAGACTTTTTTGTTCATCTAGGGTGGTTTCTGGAAAAAAATGGCAATTATCAGTTTACTGAAGCAGGTTTATTTTTTGCTAAAAGAGCCAGCGCTTACGGCGTTACGGTTTCTTATTTGCCAACTTTCGCTAAAATTGAAGAATTAATTTTTGGCGATCCAGATATTTTGAGAACTACCGAAGGCGAAAACGAACTTCATGTAGATCGTGAAATGAACGTTTGGGGAAGCGGCGGCGCTCACGACACTTATTTTAAAGTGGTTGATGAAATTCTGATCAAGCTTTTTAATCTTCCGATTGAAGAACAACCAAAAGGAATTCTCGATATGGGGTGCGGAAACGGCGCTTTCTTGCAGCATATTTTTGAAGTAATTGACAGACAAACTTTGCGTGGAAAAATGCTCGACGAATATCCGCTATTTATTGTTGGAGTTGATTATAACCAAACCGCTTTGAAAGTAACCAGAGCCAATCTAATAAATGCAGATATTTGGGCAAAAGTAATTTGGGGCGATATCGGACGTCCTGATTTGCTAGCCAATGATTTGAAAGAAAATTATAATATTGACTTGAAAGATCTTCTTAATGTGAGGACTTTTCTAGATCACAACAGAATTTGGCAAGAACCCAAACATATTAATCCAAACAGAGTTAGTACCTCAACAGGTGCGTTTGCTTATAGAGGAAAAAGAATCAGTAACAATATTGCTGAGGATAATCTTTTGGAACACCTTCAAAAATGGTCACCGTATGTACACAAATTTGGTTTGCTTCTGATTGAACTTCATACCATAAATCCGAAACTTACAGCAAGCAATTTAGGTCGAACACCCGCAACGGCTTATGATGCTACTCACGGTTTTTCTGACCAGTATATTGTTGAAATTGATGTTTTTAATGCGATTGCGGCCGAAGCTGGATTATTTCCGGATAAATCAATTTTCAAGCGATTTCCAGATGCTGATACAGCAAAAGTTAGCATCAATTTATTGAAAGGAAAATAAAAAAATGCCTCTATTTAGTAGAGGCATTTTGTTTATCATTTGAAAAGAAATTATTTCCCTCCAATCAATTCTATAATCTTTTCATAAATCGCAGTATTCTGATAAACTCCCATGAATTTTTCAGATCCTGGTCCATAAGCAAAAACAGGAACTGGAATTGCTGTATGATCGTTGGTACTGAAACTTCCGTGAACGTAGCCTTTTTCAATGCTTCCATCAATTAGAGATAATCCGCCCGTTTCGTGATCTGCAGTTACGATTAATAATGTTTCTGGATTTTTATCTACAAATTCCATTGCCTGACCAACCATTTTATCGAAATCAAGCATTTCTCTCACAACATATTCTACATTATTCTGGTGTCCGCCGTAATCGATTTGAGCGCCTTCAGCCATAATAAAAAACGGATTCTTTGTTTTTGAAAAAGTGTTTGTCGCTTTCGCTAAAGATTTGGTTAGAAAATCTCCTCGTCCATTTTTCATAGAAACTACGGCTGCATCTTCTAAAACCACAAATTTGCTGTTTTTGATCGTATCCAAACTTGCAAATTTATCCGAGAAATTATATCCTTTTTCAATTAAGGTTTTAGACAAATCTTTACCATCTTTTCTAGAAATAAATTCTTTCTGCCCTCCTCCAATTAAAATATCAGACGGACTTGAAAGAAAATCGTTGGCAATTGGTTCGCTTAAACTTCTTTCTGGCTGATGCGCATAAAATGCCGCTGGAGTTGCATCTGTAATATTTCCAGCAGAAATAATAGCTGTTTTATAGTTTTTCTTCGCCAATTGTTCTGCAATGGTTTGAAGCGATTTCCCCTGTTCATCAACACTTATAAAACGATTGTTGGTTTTATGTCCCGTAGCCATTGCTGTTGCGCCTGCAGCAGAATCTGTAATATAACTATCTGAAGATTTTGTGATTGAAAATCCTTGAGTCGGAATATTAAATAAACTCAATTGCTCTTTGTTAGCAGTATAACCAGAATAAATTTGCGCTAATCCCATTCCGTCGCCAATTAAGAGAATAACGTTTTTTGGACGCTTATTCTTGAAAACATTTTTAGGAACATAGGCTTGGTGAAATTCTGTATTCTGATAAAATGTTGTTTTGATATTATTTATGAATTGAGTCAGCTCGGCAACTTTATCCGTTCCGATAAAATCAACTTTTAAATTCATCAAAGTCATATACGTATTCACGTTGTCTTGCGTAGCCCAGAATCTCACTTTTTTGTTTTGATCGTGGACTTTTTTGATAATGGCCTGAATTTTTTCAGAATCTGGCTGCGTCAAAACACCTTTTCCGTTCCAAACTGTAATTTCATGCAAATCTTCGCTGATCATCTCAACTCTTGCTAATTGATCTGGAGTATAATTTTCATTCAATCTTCCGTCAAAATAAATAAAATCTGGATATTCCTTCCATAATGACGGTAAAGGTCTATTTCCAGAAATAACCACTTTTATGTTTTTATTCGAAATAATATCTGGAAAAGTCTTTAACTGCTGTGTAATTGCTTTCAAAGTCGAATCGGCATCTGACTTTACATCAATCATTAAAATCAATGGCTTATTGCTAGGATATGCTTTTCCGCCTAAAGTTTTTAATTTGTTAGAAAGCGGTTCCAAATACATGCTTTTAAGTGTATTGTGAGAAGCAATTTCTTTAGAAGTGTGAGCTACAAACAGCTCATTATTTACTAAAAAAACATCGGCTTCTATAACTCCTGTTTCGTTAGAATAGGCACCATAAAATGGCAATTTGCTTTCGTAATCGTTATGAGAATGAATATTAGACGAAGTGTATTCTTGGGCTTGCACGAACAAGCAAAATTGAAGGCAAAAAAGGGTGATTATTTTTTTCATCGAAAATGATTTTTATTCTTTTAAAGCTGTAGGTAACTTTATTAGAATTTGGTTTAAGCTATTTATTTTTTAACACATAGAAACATAGCTTTTCTTTATGTGTAAAGGCGTTTCACTTGTTTAAATGCACATAGCAAAAAGTAATCTTGTCATCCCTCTGAATGACAAACTTTACTTTTTTAAAACTGCAGTCTCCTGACTAAGACTGCAGCGTAAAAAACTAAAAAAACACAACAAAATTTTTTATTACCAGCCTTGGTTTTGAGTCAAAGCTCCTTTACTTACTGCAATTTCATCTGGCGGTATTGGCCATACATGATGAATTGCAGGATTGAAATTACGGGCAGGATAAATAACACTTCCGTTATAATGGTGCAATGGTTTTGCATAAGTTTCTTTTGCATCTCCCCAACGCACTAAATCAAAATGGCGGTCTGTCCACTCTCCTGCCAGTTCGCATCTTCTTTCTCTTTTCAAATCGACCATTGTAGCTCCAGAAATATCTGCAAGACCTGCACGGTGGCGAATCATATTGATTTCTGTATCTGCATTTTGACCTTTCATTAATTTCGCTTCCGCTAACATCAAAATCACATCAGCATAACGTAAAAGAGGAACATTTAAAGCTGTTGAAGGTTTGTCTCCGTTTGCATTTACATAACGAATGTCTACTCCACCCGATGTTGTTTTTGGATAACTGAACGGCTCCATGTATTTTTTAAACTGATAACCCGTTCTGTTACTTGAACTTACTACGTGGTTTCCTTCATTAAAAGTTACGGTTTCTCCGAAATAAACAAATTTGTCTCCTTTTTGTAAAATCGTAGCACTACGTCTTTTATCGTTTGGCGCATAAGTATCAAATAATTCTTTTGTTGGATAGAAATTTCCCCATCCGTTGTAAACTCCCCAACCTTTATCTTCTAGACAAACTCCAGGAAAAATAGAACCTAAAGATGTATTTTCGGCACTTGAAGTTACCGACCAAATATATTCTGAAGACCAGTTATTGCTGATTTTAAATACATCTTCAAAATTGTCTAACAATTTGTGTTTTCCGCTAGCCACAATCATATTCGCATATTTAATGGCATTGTCCCAATCTTTTGCATACAAATACGTACGTACTAAATATGCCCAAGCCGCAGTTTTGTGAGCACGTCCGCGATTGTCTGGTGTAAGCTGATCAAAATAAGGCAATAAATCTGCGGCTTTGATTAAATCTGCTGCTATGTAAGCATAATTTTCGGCTACATTTTTAGCTCGAGGCACGTAAACATTTGTTGGATTCTCTCTGTCCTGAATCGGAATTCCTGCACGATCGTCTCCATAATGGTAAGCTAACTCTAAATGCATTACCGCATGATTAAAATAAGCTTCTCCTAACATTCCGTTTTTAGTCTTTTCATCCAAAGCAATATTTGGAATATTACGAATCACGTCGTTGCAACGCTTCATAATTTCGTAATGGATTCTCCAAATATCTTTAGTATCAGATTCTGATCCGTCTACGATAAAATTTTTGATTCTTTCTGCGTTTTGTCTTGGTTTTGTGCCAATATCATCGCTGGCATTATTCAGCCAAAAGAAACCGCGACCGTACATATTATCATCAGAATACAAAGCATAAATTGCATTTACTCCTGCTTTTGCATCTGCTGGCGTTTTCCAGAAATTCCCGCTCGAAGGAGCTCCTTGCGGCACAACATCAAGTTCGCTTTCGCAAGCCGAAGTGCTTATCAAAAGCACAAAACTCAATAATAAAAGAATTATTTTTTTCATTTTAATTGTTTTTTATTTTTTAAAAAGTTGCGTTAACACCTGTCATGTAAATACGAGAAAGCGGATAACGTCCTAAATCCATTCCGAAGTTTTTAAGACCAACTTCAGGATCCATTCCAGAATAATTGGTAATCGTAAACAAGTTTTGTCCTGAGATGAAGAATCTCAATTTTGCTTTTCCGTTCAGCCAGCTTTCTTTGATGGTATAACCAATCGATACGTTTTTCAATCTTAAGAAAGAAGCATCTTCAATATATAAATCAGAAATACGTCCGAAATTGTTGTTATTATCTGTTGACGAAAGAATTGGAACATTTGTATTGGTGTTTGTTGGAGACCAAGCATCTTTTGAATCAGCCAACAAGTTGTAACCTGGAAAAGAAGCATTTAAACCTGTATATTTTACGGCATTGAAAACACTATTTCCTGCAGCTCCAGTGAAAAAGATATTCATATCAAATCCTTTGTACTTGAAATTGGCATTTAAGCTATATGTTGTTTTTGGGAAAGGACTTCCTAAAACTACTCTATCGCTGTTATTGATTACACCGTCGCCGTTTTCATCTTTAAATTTAATATCTCCAGCAACCGCATTCGGCTGATACATCACACCATTTTTGTTTACATACGCTTTCACCTCATCATTGCTTTGGAATAATCCGTCAGAAGCATATCCGTAGAAAGCTCCAACTGGGCTTCCAACTTGGTAAATATTGGCTAATGGTAAACTACGAACTCTGCTTAAACCTAGAGGTTCTAACGAATTCAAATCGTCTTTAATAGAAACAATTCTATTGCTTAAGAAACCCGCATTTGCCGTTACATCAAATTTAAATTCGCCACGAGTTTTTTGATAGGTTAAACTCACCTCGATTCCTTTATTTTCAACATCTCCTGAGTTTACAATTCTTCCTTGTGGTGTTCCAGAAACTCCAGGCAATTGGTCACGAACCAACATGTCTTTGTTTTTCTTTACATAAGCATCAACAGAACCAACCAAAGTATTATTTAGCATTGTAAAATCTAAACCAATATTGGTCTGCTCAGAGCTTTCCCATTTTAAATTCGGGTTTGATAATTCGCTTTCAGCGTAACCGTAATTGATGGACGGAACTGCTCCAATTAAAGCCTGAGTTTGTACCAAAGGCACACTAAATTGGTATGGTCCAAGGTTTCCTAAGTTTCCAATTTGTCCCCAGCTTGCACGAAGTTTCAAATTGCTGATGATTGGCTCAATACCTTTCATAAAATTTTCTTCAGAAATTAACCAACCTGCAGAAACTGAAGGATACACTTTCCAACGGTTATTTTCTAATAATTTTGAAGTTCCGTCACGACGTACAATTCCTGAGATTAAATATTTCTGACTGAAATCGTAATTAATTCTTCCCACATAAGAAGAAATAATTTCATCTGATCTTCCTGCCGCGGTCTGCTGAATTAATTTGGCATTCAATAAATAACGCTGTGATGGATCTTCGTTATCAAAACCAGTTCCTTCAACTGTGTAAAAATCTCTTTTTGTTTCTTGATAGGTATATCCAGCTAAAGCTTTCAAATTGTGTTTTCCGAATGATTTCTCATAAGAAATCGTCTGTTCGCTCAATAAATCGGTAACTGTTGAGTTTTTCAACGTCAATCTATTGAAATCGAATATTTTTCCTGGCTCAGTAACTTTTACTGTAAAGTCTGTTGCATTGTCTTGAATTCTAGTATATCCCCAATTCGATTTTACTTTTAACCCTGGAACAATTTCCCATTCTGCATACGGATTGATCAAAATGGTAGAAATCGGATTTTTATTGTCTAATCTTTTCAAATACGCCACCGGATTGATAACGTCTCCGTAAGAACCAACATATTTTTCTGGAACACCACCAAATTGCCCCGAACCATCTTCTCTGTAAATTGTTGCATTTGGCGGATACAAAATCGCGGCTTGAATTGCTCCTGTGTACGAACTTGAAGTATTTGCAGTTTGCCCGTCTGTTAATGAGTATGATAAATTTTCTCCAATTGTAAAATTATCAGCCAATTTAAAAGAAGAATTTGCTCTTACTGTATAACGTTCTCCATAAGTGTTTAACAAAATACCTTCGTTTTTTCTGTAACTTCCAGAAAGAAAGAAATTAGATTTTTCTGTTTTTCCGTTTACCGAAAGAGACAAATCTTGAATTTCTCCTGTACGGAAAATTTCATCCATCCAGTTGGTTTTTGTTGTTCTTGCAGTTGGTTCAAATGCAGGATCGAAAGCAGGAATTCTCGGCAAACCTGCATTATCTCTTGCTAAATTCATCGCATCAGCATATTCTGCAGCGTTTAAAACCTCTAATTTTTTCGCTACATTCTGGAAACCTCCTTGGTAGTTTACATTTACATTAATCTTATCTGAAATTCCTTTTTTAGAAGTGATTAAAATTACTCCCCCAGAAGCTCTCGCACCGTAAATTGCTGCAGAAGCTGCATCTTTTAGAACATTTATCGAAGCAATATCGTTTGGATTAATAGTATTTAAAGAACCGCTGTAAATGATTCCGTCCAAAACGATTAAAGGCGTTTCAGCGTTCAAAGACCCAATACCGCGAATGTTGATTGTTGGCGATGCTGTTGGGTCACCACCATCGTTAATTACCGTAACTCCGGCAACTGTTCCTTGCAATAATTCAGCTGCGTTGTTGTAGGTTCTGCTAGAAGTTTCTTTCATAGAAACAGAACCAACCGCTCCTAAAACTTCATTCTTTTTTACGCTACCGTAACCCATTACCACAACTTCTTGAAGCTGTTTTACGTCGGCTGCCAATTTTACCGTAATATTTTGTGAGCTCGTTACTTTTACTTCTTGCGTTATATAACCCACATAAGAAAAAATAAGAGTAGCTTCTGAGGCGTTTACTTCCAATTTGAATGTTCCGTCAAAATCTGTTGCTGTTGCTGCGTCTGAACCTTTATCTTTAATTCCAACTCCCGGCAAAGGCATATTATCGTCTCCTCCGAAAACAGTTCCCGAAACAATAATTTTATTCTGATCTGCAGAAGCAACTTTCTGGTTTTTCTTGATTACAATATTGTTGCTCACAATCTCATATCGAAGCACATTACCGCAAATTTTATCCAACGCCTGTTCTAGCGTTACGTTATTCAGTTTTAAACTTAATTTCTGATTGGCATTTACTTGGCTGCTTTCGTACATGAAATGCACATCAACCTGATTTTCAATTTTTTGAAATATATTTTTTATACTCTCATTATCAACTTTTAAAGTGACTCTTTTGTTAATGTCAACGTTCCCAGCTTTTACTGTTAGTGCAGCAAAAAACAAAGTCATAAACAGGAATAATTTTGTTCCCATTGTCCTTATGCCGGCATACCGCATTTGTTTTTCATTCATAGTTTTTAGATTTAGTGTAATTGTTTTGTTTATAGTTTGCTACGTAGTTTTATTTTTATTGTTTAAAGAATTATTCGATTTTATAAACCCCAGAATCTATTCTATATTCGGCATTAATGATATTGCACACCAAACCAATCACCTGATCAACAGGCAGTTCTTTAAAATAGGCGCTAATCTTTAAAGCGTTTAAATTCTTGTTTTTGACTTCAATCGAAACATTATAATTACGATTGATTGTGGCCACAACTTCAGAAAGAGGCGTTTCTTCAAAAACCATAATATTTTTGCGCCATAACGAAATGGTATTCACTGGAATATCCTTGAAAGCCTGAAGCTTATTATCCTGAGATTTAAAAACCACTTTCTGTCCTGGAGTTACATACACATTCTCTTCTGTGACGGTCGATTTCACGTTTACTCTTCCAGTAGCAACCGAAACTTCTTGCGTGGTCTGGTCTGGATAAGCTTGAACATTAAAACTGGTTCCGAGAACTTTGGTATCCATTTTATTGGTATGAATAATAAAAGGATGTTTCTTGTCTTTGGCTACATCAAAAAAAGCTTCACCACTTAAATACACTTCTCTGGTATCGCCTTTAAATTCCTTCGGATATTTAAGAACACTTCCAGCGTTCAGCCAGATTTTTGTTCCATCACTTAATTTTATCTGAGCATGTTCGCCTAGTTTTACTGCAAACTGTTTGCTTTCTACAGCATTTTTTGTCGAATAGAAAAACACAGATAATCCAACAAGGAAAACCAAAGAAGCCGCAACAGCCCAGTTTTTGTATGAAAGAGCAATAACTTTATTAGTGTTTTTTATTTGTCTTAATTCCTTTTTCAGTTTTGAGCGATCCGATTGAACCACTTCCATATTATCAAAAAAATCATCCGTACGATCGTACCATTTATTCCACATTTCTTGTCCTTTTGGGGAATACTTTCCTTCTAAAAAATTTTTGATTTCGTTATTTGAATTTTCAGGCATTATAATTTCTTTATGTCTTAATAGTATGTCTTGGAAATTGTAGTTTTAGGTAGGCGCAAAAGGTTACGCTTCTGTTAAGAAAAAGGTAGATTCTTAATCTGAAGTTTACTTTTAATTGAATTCGCCCAAATAGGTGCGCATGAATTTTAGCGCATACGCAATATGATATTTTACGGTTTCAATGGAAACATTCAATTCTTCGGCGATTTCTTTATTGGTGTAATGTTTTATGCGGCTGAGAATAAAAACCTCTTTTGATTTTTTAGGAAGTAATGATGCTGCTTCGTCAACCGCTTTTTGCAACTCGTCATAATAAATAGAATCTTCGATTGCATTATAACTTGTTTGCGAAACCGTGTTTTTTTCTAAAACTTCTTGAATATATTGGTCCGTAACTTCGTGTGATTTTATGTAATCTAAAGTCATATAGCGAACCGAAGTGTAGATGTAGGCAGCAAAACTTTTCTGAATGATAATTGTTTTGCGTCTTTCCCAAATAGAGGTAAAAACTTCCTGCACAATTTCTTCTGAAATAGCAATCGATTTCATTCGCAGATATACAAATCGAACTAATAGATCTCGATATCTAAAATAAAGTTCATCAAAAGCTTTATCCTTGCCCGATTTTAATAATTCTACAAGTTCTTCGTCTGTAAACTTCTTATACATGATTTGGTTTTAAAATTGGCATATACAAAGTATTGGGTTCTTCTTATATGTCTCCAAAATTAAAACTGAGGGTAGGTCGATTAGGTTACGTTTACATTAATAAAACCTCTCTAAAACGAAACATATTATTAACAATTGAAGTTAAAAGCCAACTGAAAAATAAGGGTTTGTAGTATTTCGCGTAAAAAATGAAATACTTTGTTTGGTATAACAATCTTTCTC
Organism: Flavobacterium anhuiense; assembly: GCF_004151235.1. Taxonomy (GTDB): domain Bacteria; phylum Bacteroidota; class Bacteroidia; order Flavobacteriales; family Flavobacteriaceae; genus Flavobacterium; species Flavobacterium anhuiense_A. The sequence continues at coordinate 19,454 of NZ_JUIV01000025.1, read as the reverse complement.
TTATAAAAAGCAGAAAAAGTGCTTAACAAATAATTAATGGGAATGCATTAAAATAATGTTTAACCTATTCAAAAATCACAAGATGAAGCACTTCAGATGTATAAAATGATTGGATTTGAACGTACAAAATCAGAAGAAGTTCTTTTTTCAAACAGTCTTTCCTATTATCAAAAAAAGCTCTTTTCAGAACGAAAAGAGCTTTTTTAATTTGTAGTTTATTTTAGTCTAGAGATTCATTTTTTTAGCATCTTCAACAAACTGTTTCAATCCAATATCTGTCAATGGATGTTTCAACAAACCTTTAATTGCCGATAATGGTCCAGTCATAACATCGGATCCAATTTTAGCGCAATTGATAATATGCATCGTGTGTCTTACAGAAGCCGAAAGGATTTGAGTTTGATAATCGTAATTATCGTAAATCTCTCTGATTTCAGCAATTAGGTTCATTCCGTCTGTAGAAACGTCATCTAATCTTCCTAGAAATGGAGAAACATAAGTTGCTCCTGCTTTTGCAGCCAATAATGCCTGACCAGCAGAAAAAACTAAGGTCACATTGGTGCGAATTCCTTTTGAAGAAAAATATTTACAAGCTTTTACACCATCTCCAATCATAGGCAATTTTACAACGATTTGCGGATGTAAAGCGGCTAATTCTTCACCTTCTCTTACCATTCCTTCAAAGTCTGTAGAGATTACCTCAGCAGAAACATCACCGTCAACGATATTGCAAATAGCCAGATAATGGTTTAAAATATTTTCTTTTCCTGTAATACCTTCTTTTGCCATTAAAGACGGATTGGTGGTTACGCCGTCTAAAACACCTAAAGCCTGCGCTTCTTCAATGTCCTGAAGATTGGCAGTGTCAATAAAAAATTTCATAAGTTTTTTGGTTTTGTTAATTGTTTTAATTGTTTTTTCGACGAATGAATCGCATAGTCTGTCATTTCGACGAAGGAGAAATCTTCGCGAGAAACTCGACAAAGATTGGTTATTTACTTTGTAGAGCTACTTACGGAGATTTCTCCTTCGTCGAAATGACAAACTGTATGTATTTCTTTGCTTAAGTAAAATTTTAGTGAGTGAAAAATGTGCATTTCGATTGATTCTGCTCTTCAAAAAACCTTCAATAAAAAATATCCTCTTATTTTTTTATCAAACTGACTTTTGATTCTATTTAATTTTCAAAAAATAGCAACTAAACCTTAAATCTACTTTTTTCAAATCTCAAGAAAAAAGCCATAATCTTAATACACATTTTCAAAGTTTTTAGATTTTCTGTCTCACTAAATATTTTGTAGAAACCTAACAGGTTTTTAAAACCTGTTAGGTTTAATATTAAAATCTAAACCAATTAAATATATTGGTTGATGATATTTTCAAACAATTCTTGTTTACCGCTTTGAAGGTTTAATTCTCCATTTTCGTGAGCGATAGTGTAAAGATCTTTCAAGCTTAATTTGCCATCAGCAAAATCTTTTCCTTTTCCAGAATCAAATGAGCTGTATCTTTCTTTTCTCAATTTCTCGTAAGGAGAAGAAGTGATGATTTTATCAGCAGTCAATAAAGCTCTTGCAAAAGTATCAGCACCGCCAATGTGCGCTAAGAAAACATCTTCTAAATCTGTTGAGTTTCTTCTAATTTTCGCATCAAAATTAACTCCACCGCCTTGTAGTCCGCCAGCTTTTAAGAAAACCAACATAGCTTCAGTAGTTTCTTGGATATTATTTGGGAATTGGTCTGTATCCCAACCGTTTTGGTAATCCCCTCTGTTCGCATCGATGCTTCCTAACATTCCAGCTTTTGCAGCCACTTCTAATTCGTGTTGGAAAGTATGCTGTGCCAAAGTAGCGTGGTTTACCTCGATGTTGATTTTGAAATCTTTATCTAAACCATATTCTTTCAAGAATCCAATCGCAGTTGCAGAGTCAAAATCGTATTGGTGTTTAGATGGTTCCATTGGTTTTGGCTCGATGAAAAAAGTTCCTTTGAAACCTTGAGCCCTTGCGTAGTCTCTAGACATTGCCAAGAATTGCGCCATGTGGTCTAGTTCTCTTCCCATATCTGTGTTTAGCAAAGACATATAACCTTCTCTACCTCCCCAGAATACGTAGTTTTCTCCGCCTAAAGCGATTGTTGCATCAAGCGCTAATTTTACTTGTCCTCCAGCTCTTGCCACTACATTAAAATCAGGATTTGTAGCCGCACCGTTCATGAATCTTGGATTTGAGAAACAGTTTGAAGTTCCCCAAAGCAATTTAATTCCAGATTCTGCTTTTTTCTGTTTTAAGTAATCTGTAATAAAAGCCAAACGTTTTTCTGATTCTGCAAAAGTTGCTCCTTCAGCAATCAAATCGTAATCGTGGAAACAGAAATAATCGAATCCCATTTTGCTGATGAATTCAAAAGCAGCATCTGCTTTATCTTTTGCAGCTTGATAAGGATCTGATGAAGCATCCCAAGCAAAATTTTGAGTCCCTGGCCCGAATGGATCGCTACCTTGTCCGCAGAAAGTATGCCAGTAAGCGATAGCAAATTTAAAGTGCTCACGCATTGTTTTTCCAGCTACAACCTGGTCCGGATTGTAATATTTAAATGCCAACGGATTGTCAGATTCTTTTCCTTCAAACTTAATTTGGCCAATACCTTTGTAGTATTCTTTATCTCCTAAAACTATCATTTGATTTTTTTATTTATTTGTTAATATTAATTCTAATTCTTGTTTCCATTTTTTATAAGCAGTTTCATAAGGTTCTTTATTGTGAAGTGGCAAAAATGTCATTACGTGATCGTTGTCACTTACGTTAGCTCCAAATTTGCTGTAATCTCCATCTTTTAAGCCAACCGCTCTCGCTGCGCCAACTGCTCCTGTTGTATTGTAAATTTCAATTTCGTGACCAATTAAAGTTGCCACCGTATTCGAGAAAATCTCCGAACGGAAAAGATTATCATTTCCAGCTCTAATGACATTAATCGTTGCATTATCATCTTTTAAACATTCCATTCCGTACACAAACGAAAAAGCGATTCCTTCAAGAGATGCTCTAAACAGATGCGCACTGTTATGAATATTTAAGTTGAGGTTTAAAAAGTGTGTTCCAATAGTTTTATTGTTAAACATACGCTCGGCACCATTCCCAAACGGAATCACCACAACGCCTTCTGATCCAATTTCAACATTAGAAGCTTTTTCATTCATTACCTCATAACTTTCGTTCCCCATATTATTGCGAAGCCATCTGTACTGAATTCCTGCTCCGTTAATATTCAAAAGTTTACCCACTCTCGGCGTTTCCAATTCATAGTTTACATGAACGAAATTGTTTACTCTTGTGCTTTTTCCAGAAGACATTTCGCTAACCGCATAAAAAACGCCCGAAGTTCCGCCCGTAGCCGCCACTTCTCCCGGATTCAATACATTTAATGAAAGTGCATTATTTGGCTGATCTCCTGCTCTATAAACAATCGGAATTCCAGCTGGCAATCCAGATTCTGCAGCAGCTTTTTCTGTAACGACACCTTGATTTGTAAAGTTTTCTACAATTTTCGGAGTCAATCCTGTATCAATTCCGTAATATTCCAAAAGCCAATCGGCTACTTTATTTTCTTTATAATCCCAAAGCATTCCTTCAGACAAACCATTTTTGGTCGTCGTTACTTCGCCTGTCAATTTCAAAGCGATATAATCTCCAGGAAGCATGTATTTAGCAATTTTATTGTAAATTCCTGGTTCATTTTCTTTAACCCATTTCAATTTAGAAGCGGTAAAATTTCCTGGCGAATTCAATAAATGCGACATGCATTTCTCTTCTCCAATTTCAGCGAAAGCCTTATTTCCAATTTCAACTGCACGACTGTCGCACCAAATAATTGAATTTCGAAGCGCTTTACCATTGTTATCAACAATCACCAATCCGTGCATTTGGTACGAGATACCAATTCCTTGAATTTTAGAGGCATCAACATTTGCTTCTTTTATCGCTCTTTTAGTTGCCGTACAAATGTGTTGCCACCAGATTTCAGGATCTTGTTCTGCCCAGTCTGGGTGAATCGAAAGAATTTCCATTTCGTTCTGAGGTTCATTCAAAACGATTACTTTTTTACCCGTTTCTGCTTCAACAATTGCTGCTTTCACAGAAGAACTTCCAATATCATATCCGATATAATACATACTTACAATGATTCTCTTATTATTAATTTTGTCGGCACATAACACTTCGTTTCTTCGTCATGCGTAATAAATGCCGCTGCTTTGGTTCCCATTTCTTTAAAATCGGTCGAAACAACCGAAATTCCTTTGTATATAAATTTCTTCATCGGGGTTTCGTTGTACGATAAAAAGCCAACATCTTTTCCCGGTTCGTAATCTTTCTCTTTGCACTGCTCTAAAAAGTGCCCTAAAATCCTGTCGCTTACGCTGATGTAGGCAATTCCTTTTTCAATATTGAACTTTTTAGGATCTGTAATCACTTCGTGTTCAAAACCAAAATCAGCACAAAATTTCTTAAAAAACTCCACCGTTTCCCACGGATGATTCGTAAAATCAGGATATACAAATTGTATCTTTTTATACTTTTTAAACAAATCAACAGCCTCCGTCAAAGACTCATAAAAAGCTTTCCCGAAATCCTGAAAAATGTAATTATTCGTTTTATCGGCCTGAATATTCCAATCAATCAAAAGCAATTTATCGCTTGCAATTGCTGATAACGCTGGAGCAATATCTCGGTGATCAAAATTCATCACCACATATTTATAATACTTCCCGATTCCGTTATTGATGATCGTTTTAAAAACATCAATATTATAATGATGAAACTGCACATCAGTAATCACATTATCTGGCAGATTGTTCACAAACGAATGATACAAAACCTCTTTATAAGCCTTAAACGTATCCAAAACCAAAAGAACTTTTCTTGTTTCACCTGCCACATAATAACCTTTATTCGGCACAGAATCAATTACTTTTTGGTCTTTCAAAATCGAATACGCCTTAAAAACCGTGTCTCTCGAAAGCTGATAGGTTTTGCAGATTACATTAACAGAAGGCAATAAATCTCCCTTTTGCAAAATATTTTCCGCAATAGCATTCGTAATCCCGTCAACCAACTGCTGGTACTTCGGAATATCACTTTCGTGATTGATTATAAATTCAAATTTTTCTTCTTCTTTTAGCATACCGTTCTGTTCCGTTCTGTTATGCTAAAGTAGCTAAAAATATTTTACAAAAAATTATTTTTTAGATTAAAATTGTTATTTTTTTAAGCCCTTTTAATCTAATATTTCGGGCGTGTGCTTGTCCCGATAACTATCGGGAGGCTATCCGTTGCAAGTCCTCGCACTTCCTTCGTCAGGCTCCGGGCTTTCCACTTCTATCCCTCACACGTAACGGTTTCAGAAGAAATGAACGTAACATTATTTTTTTTTAAAAAGCTTCAGCAATATAATTTACCGCAAAATTCGCGATTCAAATAGTTATCGGGGACACGAAGAACGCAAAGATTATTATCACCGATTTATCCGCCCAGTTTGTCATTCCGAGGAACGAGGAATCACACTAGAAGCTCCGTACAGAATAAAGCCAATCTTTATCGAATCCCGCGTGTGATTCCTCGTTCCTCGGAATGACAAACTCTTTTGAGAGAAATAAAAAACAAAACTTCAAGCAGCACAACCGATTGTATTTTTTCTTAAATTTTTTACAAAAATCTTAATCAAATAATCTTCTTATTCCATACGGATCAATCGTAACAATAGAACCGTCTTCCAAATAATCTATCTTCGTCACTTTCATGCTTCGAAGATGCGTCACTCCTTTTGAAAGGCTCGAATCATGATAAAACAAATACCACTCGCCTTCCACTTCACAAATAGAATGGTGCGATGTCCACCCGATAACCGGATTCAGAATCCTTCCCTGATAAGTAAAAGGCCCATACGGACTGTCTCCGATTGCATAACAGATGAAATGCGTGTCTCCTGTTGAATACGAGAAATAGTATTTTCCATTGTACTTATGAACCCACGAAGCTTCAAAAAAACGGCGCGCATTATCGCCTGCCAAAATCTCATTTCCTTTTTCATCCAAAATCTTGATTTCTTTTGGCTCTTCTGCAAACTCAAGCATATCGTCTCTTAACAAAGCTACAATTGGTCCCAGAGCTTTCTCTTCAGCCAAAGGCTCTTCGTTATTCTGATCGTATTTATTATTTCGGTATTTCTGAAGCTGTCCGCCCCAGATTCCGCCAAAATAGATGTAATGTTTCCCGTCTTCGTCTTCAAAAACCGCAGGATCAATGCTGTAGCTGCCTTTTATGGCATCTCTTTCAGGAACAAAAGGCCCTACGGGAGAATCTGAAACAGCAACGCCAATCTGGAAAATTCCGCTGGCGCGTTTGGCTGGAAAATACAAGTAATACTTTCCGTTTTTATGCGCCGCATCTGGCGCCCACATCTGCTTTTCGGCCCAGGCAACATCATCAACGTGGAGCGCAACGCCATTGTCAACAGCTTCCGATGAAATGTCTTCCATAGAAAAAACATGGTAGTCTTCCATTCCGAAATGGTCGCCGTTGTCATTGAACGGAATTCCAGCATCAATGTCATGCGACGGATAAATGTAAATCTTCCCGTTGAATACATGCGCCGATGGATCGGCAGTGTAGATATGGGATACTAAAGGCTTCGAAATAGCCTGATTATTGATTTCTTCAAAATTAATGTGTTCAATGCTGTCTTCAGGCATAGGGATATTTTTCTTTTAATAATTAACTTCTTCTTTCTTTAAGCTCAGTTTCAATCTGTACTTCCATTTCCTTGTTGATCTTATAGAAAAACAGTAATCCAGCTCCAATCAAAAAAGGAATTGCTGGAAAAATGCTCACCAGTAATTTAATTCCGTTTATGGCAGTTTGAGACTGTTGAGGTGTATTCGGAACGTAATCAAAATACCCTAAAAACAAAGTGGTTAACGCACCTCCAACACTCAACCCTGTTTTTAGTCCGACCATCATGGCAGAAAATATAATGGCAGTTGCACGGCGATTGTTCAGCCATTCTGAATAATCGGCTACGTCGGCAATCATTGCCCAAAGAATTGGGATTGTGATTCCGTAGAAAAATCCGTGCAGGATCTGAGAGAAAAATATTAATCCAATTGACGCTGGCGGATAAAAATAAAAAGCAATAATAAATAAGGTTGATATGAATAAGAACACACCAAAAACATTTCTTTTTCCGTATTTATCTGCCAGATTTTTAGACAACGTAATTCCGACAATCATAAAGATAATTCCGCCCGCATTAAATAATCCAAAACCTGCCGAAACAGGATCATTCCCAAAATGGTTCAATCCTATGTTAGTTAGAAAATCTAAAATGGGCTCGATAAAAACGGCCAATTGCTCTTTATCTACATAATTCTCAAAATAATACACATACGAACCGCCTTTCATCGCCAAAGTCACAAATACCAAAGTCGTCAAAGAAAGCATAATTATCCAAGGTCTGTTTTTAACTAAATCGCTTAAATCTTCTTTTATGCTTGATTTTTGTTCTGGCTTCGGAATGATTCTTTCTTTGGTGGTTAAAAATGTAATTAAAAGCATGATGGTTCCGATAATCGCCAAAGCAGTCATAACTTTTTCGATTCCGACAGCCTTATCTCCGTTCCCAGCACTTTTTATAATGCCAAGCATAAAAACCTGAACAAAAAACTGTGCAAACATCACCGCAACAAAACGATACGACGACATACTGTTCCTTTCACCCATATCTCCTGTAATCACACCACTTAAAGCAGAATACGGCAAATTGTTTCCTGCATAAAAAAGTAGCAGCAAGGTATAGGTTACAACAGCATAGATCACTTTTCCTTTATAGGAGAAATCAGGAGTTGAAAAAGCTAATAAAGCCACCACTCCAAGCGGAATAGCAGTTATTAAAATCCAAGGTCTAAATTTTCCCCATTTGGTGCTCGTTCTGTCTGCCAAAACCCCAATAATCGGATTAAAAATAAAAGCTGCTATTAATCCAACAATCAGCATGATGATAGAAGAATCTGTTGGCGATAATCCATAAATATCAGTGTAAAAATACGCTAGATAGGTCATCAAAGTCTGAAAAACTAGATTAGCTGCTAAGTCTCCTAAACTGTATCCAATTTTTTCTTTGATGGATAGTTTTTGTGAAATGTTACTCATTGGTGGTTTTGTGGTTAGTTAGTTCTCGTCCTGCAAGGTTTCCAAAACCTTGTGGCTTTCAATTGTTTCAAAATACTTCTCAAACATACCTACAAGGTTTTAAAAACTTTACAGAAAAGCAAATTTCAATCAAAACAATCGGTTGTGTAAAATTATACAAAAAAATATATACTGCAAATTTAGTTTGCTTTATTTATGTATTTTTCTATTTCACAACCGATTGTTAGACAATTCATCAAAATTTACGTGTTTTGGGTATTATTTTTTAGTTTCTTTCAGCTTTATTATGCTGTCATAAGCTTTTTTATGTCTTAAATCTTTATCAAATGGAAGCGGATAATTGGTTCTTCCTTTGATCGGCCAGTCGTTTAACCAAGATTGTCCATCATGAACGCCCCAAAATGTTACACGGCTTATTTTGTCTTTATGCTTTAAAAATAATTTAAAAATCGACGCATAACGTTCTGCAAGTTTGTTTTGGATAGAATCTGGCAATGCTTTTGGATACGGATTCATTTTTTCGCTTCCTTCAAATTTCTGATTTACATCTGCACCTTTCAAATCCCATGGATTTGGCAAAACGGTAATATCCAATTCTGTAAAAGCGACTTTAAGTCCTAAAGCCGAATATTCTAAAATGCTTTTTTCTATTTCTTCTATTGACGGACTATTTAATCGCCAGTGCCCCTGAATTCCAACTCCATCAATTTTTCCGCCTGCTGCTTTAATTTTCTTGATTAAGGCAATCGCTCCAGCTCTTTTTGCAGGTTCTTCAATATTATAATCGTTGTAATATAGATCAACTTTCGGATCGGCTTTTGCTGCGAGTTTGAAAGCATCAGCCAAATATTTCTCTCCGAGTGTTTTCAAAAAAACTGATTTTCTCAAGGTTCCATCTTCGTTTAGAGCTTCATTTACAACGTCCCACGAGTTAATTCTTCCCTTGTATTTGGAAACTATCGTTGTTATATGATCTTTCATAAACGCTTTCATCTCTGTACTATCAGCAATTTTTTCCATCCAAGGCGCTAATTGGCTGTGCCAAATCAAAGTATGCCCATGAATAAACATTTTATTCTTCTCACCATAGGCTATAAATTTATCTGCCAGAGTAAAATCGTATTTATCTTTCTGCGGATGGGTAAACATTGATTTCATGATATTTTCTGCCGTAATCGCATTAAATTCTTTTCGGATCAGAGAATCTTCTTTTGCATTTTTTTCATTGATCTGATTTAAATCAAGAGCGGTTCCTATATAAAAATCATTTTTATAGGCATCTTTTAAAGTAAGATTTTCTTTCTGCGATGTACAGCTGATAGATACTAGAGCTGTAAAGGCAAATAAATAAGGTTTAATAAATTTCATGTCTTTGGGTTTAAATAGTTAATATTTTTTATTTGATTTTACAAATTCAATTTATAAGCAATTCCCATTTCAAGACCTCTTAATTCAGCCAAACCTTTTAATCTTCCTGTGAGAGAATAACCAGGGTAAGTTTCTGTTTTTTCATCCACTTTATGAAGAAAACCATGATCTGGGCGCATAGGAAGACTTATTTTTCTTTCGTTTATTAATAGTAGTAATTTCTCTATAACAACTTCCATTCTGACATTTCCATTTAAATGCTCAGATTCCCTAAAAATGGTTTCGCTTTCGCGGATAGTGTTTCTCAGATGCAAAAAATGAATTCTATCTCCAAAATCGTCTATTATTTTTTCGAGATTATTTTTGGGATCAGCGCTCAAAGAACCTGTGCAATAACATAATCCGTTGGCAGTTGAAGGAACGGCGCTGAAAATAGCTTTCAGATCGGCTTCTGTTGAAACAATTCTTGGAAGACCTAAAACCGAAAATGGCGGATCGTCTGGATGAATAGCTAATTTTTGCCCATTTTTATCCGCAATTGGAGTTACTTCTGATAAGAAATAAATCAGGTTTTCTCTTAATTTTTGATTGTCTATTTCGGCATAATTTTCTAAAAGAGATAAAATCTGTTCTGCTGTAAAATTGATTGTACTTCCTGGCAGTCCTAATAAAACATTTTTAAACAATAATGCTTTTTCTTCTTCAGATAACTGACTTCCAAATTGCAGTGCTTTTTCTTTTTGAGCATCAGAATAATCATTTTCTGAATTTGGTCTTTTCAAGAGAAAAACATCAAAATAAGTAAAAGCATCCTGATCGTATAACAAAGCTCTGCTTTTGTCTTCGTTTATAAAATTATGATTGGTTCGCACCCAATCCAGAATCGGCATGAAATTGTAGGTTATGGTTTTGATTCCGCATTCTGCCAGATTTTGCAAACTGATTTTATAATTTTCAATGTATTGCTGATAATTTCCCGAAGCTCGTTTGATTTCTTCATGAACAGGTAGACTTTCAACTACAGTCCATTCCAACCCTTCATTTCTAATCATCAGCTGTCTTTCCTGAATTTCTTCAACCGTCCAAATCTCGCCAACAGGAATTTGATGCAATGCGGTTACAATTCCCGTAGCACCAGCTTGCTTAATATCGATAAGTTTTACGTTGTCTTGAGGTCCAAACCAACGCATGGTTTGCTGCATTTTAATCATACTTCTTTTTTTTTGCCACTAAGGCGCTAAGGCACAAAGTTTTTTTTCTACCATTAAGGTATTAAGTTCATAAAGCTAAGCCTTTAATTATCCTTTTTTCTTTAGGTTTAAGTCCATAAAGTCACGCCTTAATTTCCTTTTTATCATAACGATTGAGTTCAAAGTTTTGCTTAATTTTCTTAATACCTTAATGATAGAAAAACTCTAAAGAAAACCTTTAGGCCTTAGCGCCTTTGTGACATTTTCACAATTAAAAACCAATACTATTTCCACCATCAACTGGCAATACTGTACCAGTAGTATATTTTGATTCGCTTAAAGCGAAATAATATACCGCGTCTGCAATATCTGATGGTTCTCCTAAATACCCCATTGGTGTTCTTCCTAATACTTTATTTTTTCTTTCTGGATCGTTGTCAAGTGCCGTCGAAGACATTTTGGTTTTAATGAATCCTGGAGCAATACAATTCGCACGAATACCAAACTGTGCCAATTCAACTGCCATAGCACGAGTCATGGCTTCGATTGCGCCTTTGCTTGACGAATACGCAATAACTTTTGGGATTCCGTATTGTGATGCCATAGAACTTATATTGATGATGCTTCCTCCTCCATTTTCTTTCATGTTTTTTATCACTTCCCTGCTCACAGCAAAAACGCTCAATAAATTGGTATGAATTATCGAAAGAAAATCTTCGTCAGTTACATCTGGAATTTCTTTTTTCATATTGATGCCTGCATTGTTAACCAAAATATCTACTGGCCCATTCTTCGTAATACTTGCGATCATTTCGGGAATTCCGGCTAGATTATTTAGATCAAAGATGACAGGAACAGCATTTTCACCAATTTCTTTGCAGGCTTCTTCTGTTTTTTCTTTTGATCTTCCGATTATATAAGTTGTGATTCCGTTGTCACAAAGTTTTTTTGCGGTTGCAAAACCTAATCCCGAATTTCCTCCGGTTACAATTGCCGTTTTTTTGCTCATAATTTTTATTATACATTTTTTGAACGCTGATGACACGGATTCGCTATAGCGAAAACGCTGATATATACGGATTTTTTATTCTTATTTTAAATGGAAAAAATCCGTCTTTTTTCCGTGTCTTCGCTATAGCGAATCCGTATCATCCGCGTTACAATTATTTATTTATCCATTCCCCGGTGCAAAAGGGAATTTTAATGATTTGAAATGCTCTAAAGTCTGCGTTGGTTTTTCTACACTAGGAGGAAGTTCTTTTCCTGAAAATTGCTGAAAATACAGCAAACAAGCATCGCGCCACCATTTTGCTTCTTTATACTGAATTTCCAATAACATTTCGACTTCTTTAAAACGTTCGCTGTCGATATATTTTTCCGTTTTCTTCCAAATCTCCTGCATCTCTTTGACCTGATTTACGCCTTCCTGATATTTTAGCGCCAGACCATTCCAAAGCGTTTGACCATTTTTTAGTTTATAATCCCACGAAACATGATGAAACCACAAAAGGTCTTTTTCAGGACAGGTTTCTAAGTTATCAAAGAGATTTGCGACTTCTGGTGCGTATTGCGAAACGGCATTGGTTCCCGATTTCGATCTGTCAAAACCAATCCCGTTTTTATCTGCTTTATGATAATAGGTCGGATTCCATTCTGGTCTTGATAAATTGGAAACCCACGGTCCTGGCCCATAATGATGTCCCGTGTCCATGATATGATGCAGACCAAGTGGTGTCATATAATTGACAACGGCTTCACGAGATTCTATCATGACATTTTTTACTGGTTTGATGAAGTTTTCATCATTAGAAAAAGTACTTCTTAACCATTCGTCGGCAATGGTTTCTGAATCCAGATACGGATTCCACGCCAGTCTTCCGAAACCGTACCAATTGGCCTGTGCAAACGGATGTCCTGTCCAGTTTAAGTCGTTTCCAATATTAGCAACGCCTGCGATCCCTGTTAGTTTATTTTGATATAAAGTGCCGTCAATCACTTTGGCGATGGTTGAACCTTTTCCTTTTTGATAAGTATCGGATTCCAGAACTTCCTGAAATAATTTAGGAAGGAAAACCAAATGCGTGCTGAAACCTAAATATTCCTGTGTAATTTGAAATTCCATCATTAAAGGCGTTTTTGGCATTGCTCCAAATAATGGATGAAATGGTTCTCGTGGTTGAAAATCGATGGCTCCGTTTTTGACCTGAACAATTACATTTTCCCTGAATTTTCCATCGTAAGGCTGAAATTCAGCATAAGCCTGTTTGGCACGATCGTTCGCGTCATGTTCAGAATAGACAAATGCTCTCCACATAACTACTCCGCCAAAAGGCGCAACAGCATCGGCCAGCATATTAGCTCCATCGACATGATCTCTTCCGTAATTTTGAGGCCCTGGTTGACCTTCTGAATTGGCTTTTACCAAAAATCCGCCAAAATCTGGAATTCGCTTATAAATTTCTGCCGACTTGTTTTTCCACCAATTCATCACTTCAGGATCTTTTGGATCGGCAGTCTTTAGCTTCCCAATTTCAATAGGCGCCGAAAATCTTGCAGTTAAATACACTTTTATTCCATAAGGCCTGAAAACATTGGCCAAAGCTTCTACTTTCTCTAAATATTGCGGAGTAAGAATTAAAGCGTTTGCATTTACATTCGTTAAAACCGTACCGTTAATTCCGATTGAAGCATTCGCTCTGGCATAATCAATATAGCGCTGATCGATAAAATCAGGCAATTTCTGCCAGTTCCAAAGAGAAAATCCAGCGTAACCACGTTCGATAGTTCTATCCAGATTATCCCAGTGATTTAGGATTCTGATATTGGTCTTAGGAGAATCAGCAATATTTAAGTTTTTAATCGATTTATTCGTCTGCAGTATTCTCAAGAAATTAAAAACTCCGTATAAAACGGCAACATCATTTTTTCCCGTAATAACAATTTGTCTTTTATTCTTAAGGGAAAAAGATCTTATGATAAAACCTTCATTATTTATTTTATCAAAATCAGACTGCAGTTCATTTTTAATTTCTGCATTTAAATTTGACTGTGAACCTACAATAATATTATTCTCTCCTTTTACTTCTGATTTAATTTCAGGAATATTTCCCAACATGGTCAAAAATGCCGTTTTCAGTTCTTTTTCAGCAATTTTTATGGTTTCAGAATTTCCTAATATTGCGATTCCTTTAATATTGTTTTTGTATTCTGAAGCCATTCCAGAATTGGTAACGGCATTATACTGAAGCCAAAGTTTATAATCCTTTTGTGCTGAAGCTGAAAAGGAAATCAGAAAAAACAGAAAAACAAATCTTAGTAAAGTCATTGGTTAATTTTATTCTTTTAAAATCTTTTTTTAAACAACAATATTTTATTTCTTGTTTAGAGCATTTGATAAAATTTTAATTCAAAAAATATATTATTCGAAATAAAACAACAATTGCAATCGGTTGCGTAAAAATATAGGATTGTTATGTAAGAAAAAAATTTTAGCTACTTTTTTTTCTAAAAAAATAATTTATATAACAAATAAAAGCAGGATAATTATAAAAACTATCCTGCTCTATGGTATGTTAAAAAATTTTTTAGCTTTATTTCTGAGTAGATTCTCTTGCGAGTACTTCTGTATTTAAAAAAGTGATTTCTTTAGCATCGTCATTTTTAGACGATTTTAAATTTTTAATGATAATTTCAGCCGCCGCCTTTCCCATTTTTTCAGCTGGATGCGTAATAGTCGATAAATTCGGATCTATAATCTGCGAAATTGGATCATTATTAAAACCAATAACTTTGAATTCTTCGGGTACTTTAATACCGCGTTTTTTAGCAGTTTGAACAGCGCTTACAGCCAAAATATCTCCTGGCGCAAACAATCCGTCTGGAAGTGGCTTTAAATCGAATAAAGCATTACTAGCTTTAACACCGTCTTCGTAAGTAACAGAATTTAGATTGATAATCAGTTCTTCCTCAATTTCGATATTATGATCTTTTAAGGCTTCTATATAACCTCTTTTTCTTTCGTTATACAGATTCCCTAATTCAGAACCAGCTGTAAAATGTGCAATACGAATACAACCTTGTTCAATGAGATGTTTGGTTGCTTTGTAACCTGCTGTATAATTGTCAATTACTACCCTGAAAGTATTATAACCTTTTGGAACCCTGTCGACAAAAACCAACGGAATATTATTGTTGGAAAACTGATGAAAATGAGCCGTATCTCTAGTTTCCATCGCTAGAGAACAAATTACGCCGCTTACGCGATTTGAGTACAAAGATTTCGCCATATTCACTTCTTCTTCATACGAATCATGCGACTGCATAATGATTACCGTATAATCCGATTTTTGAGCTGTGATTTCGATTCCGCTAATTAAAGAAGACAAAAAGGGCTGTGTAACGGTAGGAATCAAAACACCAATTGTCCTAGTTTTGTTGCCACGTAAACCTGCTGCTAAAGTATTTGGGACAAAACCCATTTCTTCAGCAGTTTTTTTCACTTTCTTAATCGTCTTATCACTTATCGTGTGATGATCTTTTAAAGCTCGTGAAATAGTAGATGTTGCCAGATTAAGTCTCTCGGCAATGTCATAAATCGTTACATGTTTATTTTCTTCCATGAAATAAAAAATAAAGATGTAAATATAAGCTATTTTCCCTCAAGATGTTCTTTAGAAAAACTGAGATTAGACAAAATATTCCCAACCAACCGTCTTATAAATAGCAGTTGGTTAGGAATATTAATTTCTGTCCTGATCCTTTATTTTTGAACATTGTTCTTTTTGTCTTTTAGAATTTTACCTTCTTTGGTAAACTCTAAATCAATTTTATTAGTCAGATCGACATCGAGATCTTTGTGTCCATAGTCGATGTGCGTTATTTTTTCGTTCGGATGATTTTTGGCTACATAAGCCTTAATATTATCTGGAATAAAATCGGTTGGAATTGGGTTATCTTCGCCATCAACTTCACGGTACGAACCGTCTTTCCAGAACTCCACCTCTGTTCCGTCTTTCAGTTTTACTTCATAACCTTTTTCTCCATGTTCAGGATCTTTTTGAGCTTTTTCTACCGAAGTATGGTTAAAATGCTTCTTTAGAAATTCCTGTGCCGGTTTTGGCAATTCGGTTACTTCGATTTTCTTCTGCGCGCTGGCCGAGATTGTTATAATAAACAATGCTATGGCTAAAAATATCTTCGTATTCATAATTTGATTTTTTAAATGTAGTCTCACTAATTTACTACAACCAAAAATGCATTCAAATGATTTTAAGAAAGTTTTAGAGTTTTAATCACACTTAAAAATCTGATTACCAAAGGTTTTAAAAACGGTTAATATCACAACTTTGCTTAATAATTTTATTTTTAGAAATATTATTTTGATTGTTTTGTAGTACTTTTACCTCCAAGCCAAGAATTAATTGGCTTCTTAAATCCCAAGTTTACAAGACTTTAAAAACTATTCTATTTTTTATTTAGGATACAAACCAAAAGCGTATGGCGATCTGGTCAGGAAGATTATATTTATTGATTTTCATCTTTTTATCGTTTGGTCTGCAAGCTCAGATTGAAACGAAAAAGAAGAATTTTGTTTCCAGAAATCCTCTAAAAATTAAAGAGGATAAAAATACACTGGCCCTTTATGATTTGTACAATAAAGGCGAAGAGAAAAAGGCTTACAAAAAAGCACATTCTATTCTAAAATCAGGGACTGCGGACAATAGAGCTCTTGCAAGAACTAATCTGCTTCTGGCTTATTATTTCAATAAAAGAGCCATTATAGATTCTTCTATTTATTATACTCACCAGGCTCTAAAATTTAATACTGCTGTAAACGATTCATTAAAAAGCAGGCTTTTTTCACTTGGCTATAATTTGCTGGCCATCAATTATAAAAAAAGAGGTTTGCTGAATGAAAGTAAAAAATGGCACTTAAAAGGTATTGAAGCTTCTCAAAAATACAACGAAACAAATCTTTATTATACCCACACGCACGGTTTGGCACAAACATACAGTGAATTGGGCGATTATGACAATGCACTGGAATTGTTCAAACAATGTTTGGAATATAAAGATGACAACGAAATTATCTTAGGAAGTTATATCAATATTGGAGACATTTATTCGAAGCTGAAAGATTACGACAATGCCAATATTTTTTATAAAAAAGGAAAAGTACTCTGCGAAAAAACCAATAATAATCAGGGACGAGTTATTGTTTTACTAGGTCTCGGAGAGAATTATCAACTGCAAAATAAATCTCAGGAAGCTTTAAAAATGTTTCAGGAAGCACTTGCTATTGCTGATAAAAGCGAACTAAACCAACTGTCTATTGTTTCCCGCAGCAGTATTGGAGATACTTATATTTCTTTGAAAAAATACAACGAAGCTAAACTGATATTTTCTGAAGCGCTTAAGAAATCTGTTCATTTTGGTCTACTTCAAAATCAGAGTTATATTTATGATGAATTGAGAAAAATCGCTATTCTTCAGGACGATTATAAAAGTGCTTATTCATTTTTTGAAAAATCGACACACATAAAAGATTCTATCAATAATCTTCAGAAAATAAAAGAGATTAATGAGTTAGAAGTCAAATACAAAACGGCACAAAAACAAAAAGAAATCGAAACTTTAAAGTTTGAAAACGAAGCTAGAAAACTGACGCTTGCCAATCAGGAAGAGGCCATAAAAAACATGATTCTGCAAGAGGAAATTTCGAAGAAAAATAACGAAAATACAATTCTGGCGTTTCAGAATTCATCGAACAAAAAAAGAAATGAAATTGCTCTTTTAAAGAAAGATCAGCAATTGAAGGCTTTAGAAATCAATCAGCAGAAAAAAATGCGATGGTTTACCGTTATTGCTTTTCTGGTTTTACTTATTCCGATAATGGGCCTTTTGTTTCAGTATTATAAACGATTTAAAGTTCAGCGTTTACTTAATATCAAACAAGCAGAAATCAGTTCACAAAAAATTGATGGCATTCTAAAAGAACAGGAATTAGAACTGATAAAAGCTTCGATAAGCGGACAAGACAAGGAAAGAAAGCGAATTTCGCAGGAATTGCACGATAGTATTGGCGGAAATTTAGCTGCTATAAAACTACAAGTCAATCATTTGAATGCTTCTGATTTTTCTACTATTCAAAGAATCAGTCTTCAATTGGATGAAACGTATCAGCAGGTTCGAAATTTATCACATACACTTCTTCCAAAGAAATTCAGCCAGAATAATTTTTTAGAAGTTCTCGAATCGTATTTGAAAAATATCAGTGAAGCAAGCAAAATCAAGATTTCGTATATTCCATTTCCGAAGAAAGAAATTAATGAACTGGATGAAAATATTCAGATTGAGGTTTTCAAAATTATCCAGGAACTTTTAACGAATACGATTAAACATGCAAAGGCTTCGGAAGTGGAAATCCAGCTGAACTATATTGAAAATATATTTAATGTTATGTTTGAAGATAATGGAATTGGTTTTGAAACGAAAAACTATTCTAAAGGAATTGGTTTTATTAATCTCGAGAACCGCATCAAAAAACTAAATGGCTCTTTTGCAATTGATTCGAAACTAAAAAGAGGTTCTATTTTTAATATAGAAATTCCGATTGCAGAACCGAAAATTAAACCGAAAATTAAAGGAATTGATTTGAAAAATCAGCTTGATGAATTGAAAAGCAACTAATATATTTGTTGAATGAACCCAGTTAACTTACTTATTGCCGACGATCATACGATGTTTCTTCAGGGAATTATTGCTCTTTTGGAACAGGAACCTAATATTACCGTTATTGACAAAGCGGTAAACGGAATTGAAGCGCTCGAAATCGTTAAAAAGGGAATTGTTGATTTTATTATCTTGGATATCAGCATGCCTGAAATGGACGGAATTGAATTGAGTAAAATCCTCAAAAAACAGTATCCAAATGTCAAAATATTGATTGTAAGCACACACAGCAATGTGATGGTTATTTCGAGACTAATTCGAATTGGGGTGAATGGATATTTGTTGAAAAATGCTGAAAAAGTAGAGCTTTTAAAGGCTATTAATACAATTGCTTCGGGAGAAAATTATTT
The DNA here is from genome assembly GCF_004151235.1 of Flavobacterium anhuiense. Lineage (GTDB taxonomy): Bacteria > Bacteroidota > Bacteroidia > Flavobacteriales > Flavobacteriaceae > Flavobacterium > Flavobacterium anhuiense_A. The sequence goes on along the minus strand of NZ_JUIV01000025.1, from coordinate 611 downwards.
TGCGGAAGAGTTGGAAGAAAAGCACCTTTCGAATAGTTCTCGAATTGAAAAACAGGTTTCAAATTTAACCGAACTCAGTTCGAGAGAAAAAGAAATTCTGGTGCTGATTGCACATGAGTATAATACGGCAGAAATTGCCGAAAAAACGTTTATTAGTTTAAATACCGTAAATACGCACCGCCGTAATTTATTGTCTAAACTAAATGCTAAAAATACGGCGGGTCTTGTAAAATACGCAGTCGAAAATGGTTTAGTTGATTAAATTATATCTGACTAAACTATATTACTAAGCTCGAACAAAAGTAAAGCTCCCCAATGCTTATACTAATTATTCGAGCAAGTAATAAGAATCTGATTTTAATCAAATTAAAATTGCATGATAACATCAATTTAATTCTCCAAAAATATAGTTTGATACACCTCGTTTACATGACAATTTAATACAAAAGTACTCCTATTCTTGTTCTTTTAAATCACTATAAATAGTGATTTTTACTAGATTTTATACTTCCGTTTAAGTTTAGCATTCCAAAACCATATAAAAACAGAAAACCCCGTTTCCAACGAAACGGGGTTTTCAAAAGAAAGGCGACGACATACTCTCCCACATG
>NZ_JUIV01000024.1 GCF_004151235.1 Flavobacterium anhuiense | reverse complement strand
CGGCTGTTGCATCTGCCAAAACCGGTACAACTGGAGGAGTGATGTCTTTTATAATTACATTTTGGTTTGCTGTTGAAATATTGCCGTTTCCGTCATCAAATGTCCATGTCACAACTGTTATTCCTTGTGTCGAAATTGGAAAAACTGTTGTGGTGGTCCCCGTAATTGTTCCCACGCATGCATCCATAGTTGTTGGTATTGGAAGTATCACTGAACATTCTCCTATAACATCTGCCAGAATAGGTACTACTGGAGGTGTTTCATCATTAATGATTACATTCTGATTTGACATAGAGATATTTCCATTTCCATCATCAAAAGCCCAAGTCACAATACTTGTTCCCGGAGTTGTAATTGGGAAAATAGTAGTTGTCGTTCCAGTAATTGGTCCTGCACAGTTATCAACAGTAGTTGGAGCAATTAATGTAACACTACAATCTCCCCTGACATCTGCCAAGACTGGTGCTGACGGTGCAATAGCATCATCAATAATAACATTTTGATTTGCAGTTGTTATATTTCCATTACCATCATCGAAAGTCCAAGTTATTACAGTTGTTCCTTGAGTTATTAGTGGGAATATTGTATTGGTTGTGCCGATAATAATCCCTGAACAATTATCTATTGCTGTCGGCGCCGAAAGAGTTATTTCACAATCTCCATATACATCTTCAAGAATTGGTGCTACAGGTGCTGACGTATCTTTTATTATAACATTTTGATTTGCTGTTACGACATTGTTAGTTCCGTTATCAAAAGTCCAAGTAACTACCGTTGTCCCTTGTGTTGTAATTGGAAAAACAGTATTTGTTGTTCCAATAATAGTTTTAGAACAATTATCCACCGTTGAAGGTGCGGTAAGTGTTACTTCGCATTCTCCATTTACATCATCCAATATTGGTATAATTGGCGGCGTAGTATCATTAATGATTACATTTTGATTAGTCGTTGATATATTACCGTTTCCATCATCAAAAGTCCATGTAACCACCGTTGTTCCCTGTTTTGTAATTGGAAAAATCGTTGTTGTGGTCCCGTAAATTGTTCCTGCGCAAGCATCAATTGCTGCAGGAATAGACGCTGTAGCAGAACATTGCTCTTGTATATCTGCTAAAACAGGTACAATAGGCGCTTCTGTATCTTTAATAATAACATTTTGATCCACAGTTACTATATTACCATTTCCGTCATCAAAACTCCAAGTAACTATTGTGGCTCCCTGAGCTGTGATTGGAAAAACTGTTGAAGTTGTCCCGGAAATGATTCCGGCACAATTGTCTATAGCTATTGGAATAGGTGGCGAAACAGAACATTCTGCTGTTATGTCGCTAAGTATCGGAACTGCCGGAGCAGTAACATCCTTAATAATGACATTTTGATTAGCTGTAGATATATTTCCGTTTCCGTCATCAAATGTCCATGTAACTATTGTTGTTCCCTGAGTCGTTATCGGAAAAACCGTGGTGGTGGTTCCTGTTATAATGTTGGAACAATTTACTGCAGTCGCTGGCGCAGTAAGCGTTGCTTCACATTCTGCAATTATATCGGGCAGGTCCGTCGGAACTTCTATTGTACTGTCTAAAATAACATTTTGATTGGCCGTTGATATGTTTCCATTTCCATCATCAAATATCCATGTAACTACTGTTGTTCCCTGAGTCGTTATCGGAAAAACTGTGGTAGTGGTTCCTAATACACTTCCTGCACAATTGTCTATAGCTGAAGGTGTCGCAGGCGAAGCGAAGCATTTCCCTAATATGTCTGCCAGAACTGGCGCTACAGGTGCTGTCGTGTCACTGATGGTTACATTTTGATTAGCCGTTACTATATTTCCGTTACCATCGTCAAAAGTCCAAGTTACAACTGTTGTTCCTTGTGCTGTTATTGGGAAAACCGTAGCTGTAGTCCCTACAATTGATCCAGCACAGTTATCTGTTGCGATTGGTGCTGTTAATGAAGCCGAACAGATTGCTGTAATATCTGGAAGAATTGGTAAAATTGGGTCAATATTATCCAAAATTATTACATTCTGATTTGCTGTAGCTATATTTCCATTACCGTCATCAAATGTCCAAGTCACTACAGTTGTTCCTTGCGCTGTTATTGGAAAAACAGTATTTGTGGTTCCTGTAATTGTTCCAGAGCAATTATCAGTAGCTGTTGGAGGTGTTAGAGAAACAGAACATTGCCCTTGTACATCAGCAAGGACAGGGACAGTTGGTAAAGTAATATCTTTAATGATAACATTCTGGCTTGCTGTTGCTATATTTCCATTACCATCATTAAAAGTCCAGGTCACCACCGTTGTTCCTTGTTTAGTTATTGGAAAAATTGTTGTTGTAGTTCCAGTAACTATTCCTGCACAATTATCCGTCGCAGTAGGTGCCTCCAATGACACGGAACATTCTTCATCAGTTACATCTGCAAGAACTGGTGCAACTGGAGCTATTGTATCATCAATAATAACATTTTGATTTGCTGTTTTTGTATAACCATTTCCGTAATCAAATGTCCAAGTAACTGCAGTGGTTCCCTGCGCAGTGATTGGGAAAGCTGTAGCAGTGGTTCCCGTGATAACGCCTGCGCACGGATCTGTAAGTGTCGGAGATGCAAGGGATACCGAACATTCGCTTTTGACATCTGCCAGAGCGGAAGGAAGCGTGGTCGGGTTTATTTTGATTATTGCAGTCGCAACATTTGAACAGGTTCCATTGCTGAATTCATAACTTACTGTATAAGTCCCGGGCACAGAAGCCGAAAGATCGATATCCCCTGTCAATTCGTCTATACTTAATCCTGGATCAGAACTGTACTTCCCGCTGGTAATCCCGGTTTCTACAGATGTGGCTGTTCCTCTGTTGCAGTAAGGCCCATTAGGATAACTTATTGCAGCTACAGGAAGCGGATTAATTGTTATCTCTGTGGTCACATTGTTCGAGCAATTGCCATCATTAAATGTATACGTAATAGTATGATCTCCTATCGTTGACGTTTCTAAATTTATTTCTCCAGTATTTACATCAACAACAAGATTAGCATCAGAACTATACGTTCCTCCTGCAGTACCTAATTGTTCGGGTAATACAGTTCCCGTCTGACAATATGGAGTATTTGTATAATTTATTGTAGCCTGCGGCAAATCGTTGACAATTACATCTACCGGAGTAATGGTGAAACACCCATTGCCATTGGTTCCTTTTATATAATAGGTATCTCTGACTGAAATTGCCGTAGGATCAGTAACAGGAATAGTAGCCTGCTCGTCTAAAAAATAGGTATATGTCAGTCCTGCCGAACTTCCAGCTGTAATTTCTGGTGCCGTAATATCAATTGTGTTTGGAAAACAAACTGCCGCTGGAGCCGTAGTTACAACTGTTGGCCTTGCATTTACATTAATTGTTAAAGCAGAAACAGTACTACTGTTACAAGGCGCCCCAAGTCTAACAGTGCAGGTGTAATTATTAGCACCAACAGTCAGATCTGAGTAATTAATCAAAGGATCTTTCTGTCCTTGATTGGATGCATTTATTCCGGGACCTGTCCACTGATAGGAAATTGCACCAAAAACATCAACATCTAAATGTACAGTCCCGGAAGTCTTATCACAGATTACTGCTGGGGTGTTCAATCCGTCAGCAGTGGCATCCGGAGCTGCTGCAACACCAATCTGAACTGATTGTGTAATAACATTCCCGCAGCCATCTTTTATCCTGAAATAATAAGTATTATCGGTAAGTCCGCTAAAGGTATTGTTGCTTTGGTAGGCTCCAAAAGTTGATCCGCCGTCTGTGCTTAACGCGTATTCCAAAACATTTCCCGGTGCGGGTGAATTGGAAGCAGCTGTAATAGTTAAAACTCCGTTTGTGGCTCCTGTTGCACAGACATAACCTCCTGTATTTGTTTTATCTACAATTATGGCGTTGTTTGCATCGTAAGTTATAGTTTGAGTTAAAACATTCACAGTTCCTCCTTTGATACGCAGTCCAAAAACATAGGTACCATAACTTAGCCCATTAAAAGGAAGTGACGCTGTAGTACTGGCCAAATCTCTAACCTGACCGACACTTGATGGCCCCGAAACAATTATAACCTGATAAGCTGTTGGATCATCGAAGTTACCATTCATAACATAATTAAACCCACCGCAGACAGGTGTTGTCGTATTACCAGATAAACTGGCTGTACGTCCCGGAACAATAACATTCAAAGAAGCTGCTCCACAATCTGTAGAAATTTGCAAAGTATAATTACCTTTAGGCCAATAGGGTTGAGGATCTGTTGGGTTAGGACTTGGCAACCTAGGAGTTCCACTTGATCCATTAGTAAAAGCACTTAATTGTGCACTGTATGCATACCCAACAGCTACTAATGGGTTGTTAGAGGCTGTTACTGTATAACTTAAAACATCAGTAGCTTGGTAAGGAGTTATCCCTACATATAATGACCCATAATCTAAATTATTTAAACTTGCTACACTTTGGGGGCTTTGTGAAACCGCAAATGCAGAGGTAGCACTAAAAGTCAATCGATTAGAAGCAGGTGTAAACAAACCTGTAGTATAACCTTCTCCATCTTTAAATGTGACATTATAAATCCCTCCTGGAGTTAGAGGTATGTTATAATTTTGTGCTGAAGCACTAGTGATAACAAAACTATGAGTATCTGCAGAATTAGATGCATTAGTCATAGTCACATCAACTGGTAAGCAATCTAAGCCTCCAACTATACTAGATCTTACAATTGCGTTTCCTGCACAATTTCTTACAGACAAACTAGAATAAACTGTATTATAATTTGTAACTATAAATTCTTTACTTTTACCACACATATCCATCAAAACTACTCGCATATTGGATATATCATTAGTTACATTATTTCTGTTTGCAATTATTGGCATAGTAGGATTTAAATTAGACAATAAAAATCCTTCTCCTCCAATATCAGCATAACCATCGCTATTCGTGTCTTGACCATACTCTTGTCCTTGAAACTTAATTTTCCATCTGAATAATGCTGCATCTGCAGCTGAAACAATTGTATTACTTGCTGTATAATAAAAACCTCTCTCTATATACAACCTAATTGCATCAGTACAAGAAAGCCCTGGCCTCATAGGATATGCAATAGTAGCAATTTTTATATCATCAATAGTTATTGTGGGATTTGCAATAGAAGTTGCTCCAGTAATAGTTTGTCCACAGCTATCAGTCACGCTTACAATATAATTATTTGCAGGCAGAGCTGTAAAAGTAAAAGTACGAGGAGTTATTGGTCCGCTATTTTGCAAAATTGTGGCAGGTGCTGACTGAGTTGCAATTTTGTATGTAAAAGGTGCCTTTCCGTTTGTAACTGTTGAAGTTAACACTCCTGTTCCTCCTACGCAATTTGCAACTTTTGTTGGAGTTGTAACTGTCATTGCAGTATAACCATCTGTGACAGTTATATTGGCACTTGAATAAACTGTTCCGCCAGATGTAGCTCTTGCATTTACAACATAAATACCAGAACTTAAACCTGTAAAAACAGGATTAGTAGAAAATTGTGTATTATCTCCCGGAACGGGAGAAACGACTACACCAGCCTTTAAAAGCTGATACTGTGGAGTTGCTCCTAATCCTGTGCTACTTGAAGTAATTATACCTTGGCTCTGACAGCCAGTATTACTTGGTGTACCAGTAACAGTCTGCGAAAAAACTTTGTTACTAATGAAAGGCAGGATGAGCAATGCAAGAATTAAAGTAATTTTTGTCCTCATATTTGTTTTTGTTAATTCGACAATAGCTCCTTAAAAAAATAATCTATTCTCCAGAAAAGATCAAATCACTTTTAAATAACAATTGTTCATTTATTTTCTAAAAAATAATACAGCGTAGGTTTTCTGTATTTCGGGGGGCAAAAGTATGGTAGACTTTTTTTTTAAATTTCCACTAAAAGCCTAAAAAATAACAGAATAGAGTATTTCTAATTATAAATACTCAATTTTAATCGATTTTAGTTAAACTTAATTATTCAAAAATTCCTCAAATTATAAAGGCTTGTAGAAGTAGCTTAATAAATATTTAAGATCAATTTATCAGCTAAAATTTTGATTTAGAAAAAAAGTATTTTTCTTGCGTATACGAGTTTATAACCATAAATATACTGAAATTCAACACATTAAAAACAAAAAAAGGCAAAAAAAAGCTTTAAAAATATAAAACGCCAGTAAAAAAATTTACTGGCGTTTTATATATAACAACACGTAAAGACTTACTGCCGTTTCTATTTACAAATCAATATTGCTATTTTTATTTCACTCGAATACTCCATTCAAAATCCATTTCAGAAACCTGAACACCTTCTTCGTTGGTTCCAATGGATTTCATCCAGAAAGTTTGTCCTTCACCAGTTTCTATAGTTCTTTGAATAGCTTCAGCAATCAAATGCCCGTCATTGCAGACAAATGTAATTCTTCCGGTTGCTTTTTTAGTGAAGTTTCCTTTGTTGTTGGCTACTAGCATTGATATTTTTCGTCCGCTTTCCTGGATCTGAGAAATAACCAAAGCTCCTGTTGTAAGCTCCGCCGCCATTGCCTGAACTGCAAAGTACATGGAATTAAACGGATTCTGATTGATCCATCTATGTTTTACCGTGACAATACAGCTGTCTTTGTCGATAGCTTTTACACGTACCCCGCAAAAGTATGCTGATGGTAATTTGAACAATACAAATTTGTTGAGTTTGGAAACTGAAACTGCCATGATATTTATTTTTTTATGTAAAAATACAAAAAAACTATGCACGCACAATAAATTATTAAACTATCAAAAGAATTTCAATAAACACGGCACTTCCGAATGATTTTCAGCAATTTAAACAAAATTTCCTATTCTAATATTTGTTAAATTTTTGTTAATAATTAGTACTATGCAAAACAAGATACTGTTTTTTAGACATATATTTGCATAAGAAATTACTATATACTTTTAATCATGGAAACAACAACACCACTCATCATGGAAAAAACATCAGAAAAGAATACAGCAACATTTACTCATCTGAGTACTTTGAGCCAATATATAATTCCGTTTGGGAACTATATTTTTCCGCTAATCATTTGGACAAATTATAAAGACAAGTCTGAATTTGCAGATCATCACGGAAAACAGGCTTTGAACTTTCAATTAAGCATTTTGCTTTATTCTTTGATTTTAGCGCTTATTGCAATACCGATTTTTATATCAGTAGTTTTACAAAATATTCCAATCGAAACATTTATGTACAACGAGAATCTTGTAATTAGAAATTTCAATTTCGAAGGACACATTGGAACCTTAAGTGTAGCCATAACAGCTGTTATACTTTTCGGATTATTAAAATTTGTTGAATTCTTTTTAGTAATCTATGCTTCTATAAAAGCTTCAAACGGAGAATTATACAAATATCCGATTACGATTCCTTTTATAAAGTGACATTAAAAATTAAAAGTTATAGTCGAAACATCAATCAAATCATATAAGTTTCGAAATCAATCATCAATCAAATCATCATCAATCAAAAAACGAATTGTTCAATCAAAAAAAAACAAAATGAAATTATGAACATTGAAAACACAAAAGCACAGATGCGCAAAGGTGTTCTTGAGTTTTGCATCTTATCGGTTCTAAAAGAAAAAGACGCATATACATCTGAGATATTAGACACTTTAAAAAACGCAAAATTACTAGTTGTAGAAGGAACCGTTTACCCGTTGTTAACTAGATTGAAAAATGACGGTTTACTAAATTATCGCTGGGAAGAATCGACCTCAGGGCCACCACGAAAATATTATGGATTAACCGAGATAGGACAAACATTTTTAAACGAACTTAGCGGTACTTGGACAGAATTATCCGACGCCGTAAATCTAATCACCAATCAAAATCAATAAGTCATGAACAAAACAGTAAATATTAACTTAGGCGGGATGTTTTTTCACATCGATGAAGATGCATACTTAAAATTGACACGCTACTTTGACGCTATAAAACGATCACTTAACAACTCATCTGGCCAAGATGAAATCATTAAAGACATCGAAATGCGTGTTTCTGAATTGTTGACAGAAAAACAAAAAAGCGAAAAACATGTTGTTGGACTGAAAGATGTTGACGAAGTGATTGCAGTGATGGGACAGCCGGAAGACTATCGAATTGAAGACGAAGAAAACGCAAGCCAATCTTTCAATAATTATACTACAAGAAAACACAAAAAATTATACCGTGATAAAGAAAATGGTATGATCGGAGGTGTGGCTACAGGTTTAGGACATTACTTCGGAATTGACGCTGTTTGGATTAAAATCGTATTCTTAATCTTTGTTTTCGCAGGTTTTGGAACAGGAATTTTAGCTTACTTCGTTCTTTGGATTGTAACTCCTGAAGCGGTAACAACTTCAGAAAAATTGGAAATGACTGGAGAACCTGTAACAATTTCGAACATTGAAAAAAAAGTTCGTGAAGAAATTGATTCACTTTCTGAGAAATTCAAAAATGCAGATTATGACAAAATGGGAAACCAAGTAAAGTCGGGAGCTGGGAGAATAAGTAGTTCATTTGGAGACTTTGTCATGACGGTTTTTAAAATCTTTGCTAAGTTCTTAGGAGTAATTCTAATTATATCAGGGATTTCTACCTTAATCATGTTATTGATTGGCGTATTTACTTTAGGGACTAATATTTTCATCGATTTCCCTTGGCAGAATTTTGTTGAAGCTGGAAACTTTACAGAATATCCTCTTTGGTCATTCGGATTGTTAATGTTCTTTGCTGTTGGAATTCCGTTTTTCTTCTTAACTCTTTTAGGATTTAAGCTGTTATCTCCAAACTTAAAATCAATCGGAAACATTACAAAATATACGCTTTTGGCTCTTTGGATTATTTCTATCGCAATTCTTACTAGTATCGGAATCAAACAGGCAACTGAAATTTCATATGATAATAAAGTAGTAGAGAAAAAAGTTCTGGCAATCAAACCTACTGATACTTTATACATTAAGTTCAAGTACAATGATTATTATACAAAAAGTTTGAACCACTATAGAGAGTTTGAATTCGTACAAGATTCTGCAAACAACGAATTGATTTATTCTAATGATGTACGTTTACACGTATTACATACAGACGAATCGGCTCCGTTTATGCAGATCGAAAAAAGTGCAAGAGGAAACTCTTTTACAAATGCTAAAAAAAGAGCAGAAAAAATTGCCTATAAGTTTCAAATTAGTGGAAATCATTTAATTTTGGATAATTATTTTCTGACAGATGTAAAAAACAAATTCAGAGGGCAAGAAGTTGACATTTACCTTTATTTACCAGAAGGACAATTAGTAAAACCAGATTCTTCTGTTAGGGATTACTATAACTCAGATGACAATTTCTTCGAATTAAATTACAATGGAGATTACAATTATAAAGTTATCGGGTCTAAAGTAAAATGTTTAAACTGCCCTGCTGACAAGGACAATGACAACAATAATGAAAATGATTATGAGAACGACTACGAAAATGACTATGAGAATAATACAGGTAGCACAAATGATACTATAAAAGAAGTTTCGGTTAAAATTAATGGAAAAGAAGTTTTAAACGGAAAAAAAGGAAAATTAACTATTGACAAAAACGGAGTTATAATCAAAACTAACTAAACCATGATAAAAATAATCATTCATATTACGAAATTTATAATTGCAACTGTTACAGCTTTATTGTTTGCCTCATGTAATTTTAACATGAATGCAATTGAAGGAAGCGGAAATGTTACCACAGAAAAAAGAACTGTTCAAGGAGAATTTAAAAATATCTCTGTAAGCAATGCCATCGATGTGGTTGTTGTACAGTCTGATGCTACAGAAATTACGGTTGAAGCTGATGACAATCTTCAAAAAGAAATTGTTACCAAAGTAGAAAATGGAACACTTATCATCGAATGCAAATACAACTCTTTCCGAAATATTACATCAAAAAAAGTAACTGTAAAAATGCCTGTTGTTCATAAGATAGAAGCTTCAAGCGCTTCAACTGTTGAAACTGACGGACTTGTTCAAGGTGAAGATATCACTTTAGAAGCTTCGAGCGCAGCATCAATGGATGTTAAAATCGAATCGGACAGAATCGCAGTAGATGCAGGAAGCGGAAGTTCTGTAGATATTGAAGGTAAAGCATTAAGTCTTACTACTTCGGTTTCTAGCGGAGGAAGTATTGATGCCGAAAAATTAATGGCAAATGATGTTCATGCAGATGCTTCTAGCGGTGGTACAGTTTCTGTTCGTCCAATCTTAAGTTTAAAAGCTGATGCTTCTAGCGGCGGAAATATTAATTACAGTGGTAATCCAAAAACGGTTGAAAAATCTTCAAGCTCTGGAGGAAACGTCAACAAAAGCTAAAAAAAGCAACTGTTAAATATAAACGAAATCATTCATCAAAAGTGGATGATTTTTTTATATTTGTCAAAATCAAATCTAGAATTAATGAAAAAAAGTACCGCCCTTCTCCTATTATTATTTGTTACGACTCTAACTTTTGCTCAAAAAAGAGAAAAAATTAAAGGTTCTAAAATTGTAACTACCTCAATAAAAGAAGTTGGAAGTTTTGACGCCCTTGAAGTCGATGATAATCTGGAAGTTTACCTAGAACAAGGAGAAAAAAACGAAATTAAAATTGAAGCCGATGACAACCTACACGATATTGTAGGGATGGATTTAAGAGAAAAAACACTTCGTTTATATACCAATAAAGAATCTACTATTTTTAAGAAACTATCTGTTAAGGTTACTTATACTAAATCATTGAATAAGGTAATCACTAAAAATGAAGCTATTGTTTATGCTATTCAAGAACTGCAATTGGATGACATTACAATGAATTGCGTTGATTTTTCCAAATTGTATTTGAATGTAAACTCAAAAAAATTCACTTTAATTGCAGATGATAAATCCAGAACAGAATTAAACTTAAAAGCTGAAGACGGAAATTTACAATTGAGTAAAAACTCTGGAGTTAAAACATTGGTTTCTGCAATAAAATTCAAATGCGATTTGTATCAAAAAGCAACAGCTGCAATTGAAGGAATTGCCGAAAAAGCTACTATCAGATTAGATAATAATTCTGTTTTTACAGGAACAAAATTTACTTTAAAAGATGCAAATGTTACAGCTGAAGGTTCGGCCGTTGCTACAATTTTAGCAGATACCACAATTGCAATAGCAGCGGGAGACAAATCTGAAATTTCATTATACGGCGATCCAAAAATAGAACTTACACGTTTTAGCGAAGAAGCAAAACTGATAAAAAAACCAGGCGCATCAAAACCAAAAGCAACGACATTGTAAACTTTGAAAACTTTTTAGGGTTTAAGATATAATGAAAAAGTCCCAATCATAAAGATTGGGACTTTTATTTTATAGTCTGTAAACTGTGACTGAGACTGTAGACTAAAAATTATTCTTTAGAAGCCAAATATCTTTCAGCATCCAATGCGGCCATACATCCTGTGCCTGCAGCAGTAATTGCCTGACGGTATACATGATCTGCAGCGTCTCCTGCTACGAACACACCTTCAACATTTGTTTTAGATGTACCTGGAGTATTTATAATATATCCAGTTTCGTCAAGAGTAATGTAATCTTTAAAAATATCTGTGTTTGGTTTGTGACCAATTGCCACGAAGAAACCAGTTGCAGGAATTTCGATTGTTTCGCCAGTTGTTTTGTTTAAAGCTTTAATGGCATGAACTACATTGTTATCTCCTAAAACTTCAACAGTATCGTGATTCATTAAAATCTCGATGTTTTCAGTTTTACGAACACGTTCTTCCATAATTTTAGAAGCTCTGAATTTATCGCTTCTCACTAACATCGTTACTTTTTTGCAAAGTTTAGATAAGTAATGCGCTTCTTCGCAAGCAGAATCTCCTGCTCCAACAATCACAACATCTTGGTTTCTGTAGAAGAATCCGTCGCAAACTGCACACGCAGAAACTCCACCACCCATATTTAAATAATGCTGTTCTGATGGCAATCCTAAATATTTAGCCGAAGCGCCTGTAGAAATAATTACAGTTTCACAGTGCAATTCGATTGTATCGTTAATCCAAACTTTATGAATATCTCCAGAAAAATCAACTTTTGTTGCCCAACCGTCACGAATATCAGCACCAAAACGTTTTGCTTGTTCCTGCAACTGAATCATCATTTCTGGTCCTGTAACTCCATCAACATAACCAGGAAAGTTTTCAACCTCGTTAGTTGTAGTCAATTGACCACCAGGCTGCATTCCTTGATATAACACTGGATTCATGTTAGCTCTGGCTGCATAAATTGCCGCAGTATAACCTGCAGGACCAGAACCTATAATAAGGCATTTAATTTTTTCGATTGTATTTGACATAGTAATAGTTTTTTTGAGTTGCAAATGTAAACTTTATTATAAAAAATAACCTCGAAAATAAATCTGAAATAGCTATCTTAAAATAAGTTTTATTTATTTTCCTTTTTTTCTTTTACAAATCAAATTTATTTATATCTTTGCATCCGCTTTCGGGCACTACAACAAAAATTACATCTTCGGGGTGTAGCGTAGCCCGGTTATCGCGCCTGCTTTGGGAGCAGGAGGCCGCAGGTTCGAATCCTGCCACCCCGACAAAAAAGTCTTTTCAATTTTGGAAAGACTTTTTTTTTGCAATAAACTGAAAATCTTTAACTCTGAACTTATATACACATATAGATATAAAATATCAATTTCCAGATTGTCTTTGAAGGCTTCATATTTTACAAATAAAAACTTAAATAAATTTGTAGGTTTTTTATTATTTTCACATCTTTAAACACTTAATGGCATAATTTAAAACCCTTATAGCAATTATGAATTTTGAAAAAATCTGGACTACAGAATTGAAAAATGGAATTTTTGGAGGATTAACACCAACACTAGACCCTTTTGATGAAACTACATTTTACATATCAGATGGTTGGGGTTCTTCATATCCATCAATGAAGTTAAGACAGCTGTGTTTTAAAGACGGAAAAGAATTAAATAGCTCACCAATAAAAAATTCTACCCGATGTTTACACTTCAACCCTGATAAAAAAAACATATTTGCTGTTTCTGACAATAAAATATTTCAAATTAATAGAACAGATTTATCAATAGTTAAAAAATTTGAAAAAGGTATCCAGAAATACAGTGATTATATCTCTTCAAATGATAAAGACTCTGTTTTATTAATGAATTTTAACGGTGAATACGTATTTATTTACAATTATATCGAAGAAAAGGGATTTAAAAAGAAACTAAAAACATGCCGAGGAATATTTAAAGAAAATAACGATATCTTTTTGATTTTTTGTCCAAAAATTGGAAGCGTCCAACAATTTGATTTAGCCTCAAACAAAACAAAAGAAATTCTAAAAACAGATTTATTTTATAATGCCTATAAAAGTAAATCAAATACATTTTATCTCCATTTAGGAAAACTAACCGAGGCTACACCAACTACCCACGAAAGAATTTCTCCAATAAATAAAATAAATATTTACTCAGACTTTAAGTTGCAAACAGAAATTGAATTAGATTTTAAATTCGAAAATTTCATTGTCTCTGAAAATGAAGAAAAGATATATTTTATAAACAACAATCAAATTTGGATTTATCTCCTGCCAAAAAAACAAATAATAGACCAGATTACATTAAACGAAAAAGTCAGAATAGCGCAAGTTTTTGATGAACAACAAGTATTTTTAAGTTACGAATATGACAAACCAAACATTCTTACTTGCTGGAGATTTACATAACATTTGCATAGAGCACAAAACCCTGAAAACCAATTAATTTTCAAGGTTTTTTCTTTAACCATATGCCTCTTGTTTATTTCTCCATTTTTATATAAACTGGATAAGATTCTTTACTTGGCAAAATAAATTCCTCATCAAAAGGTTGTATTCCTTCACTATTATTATATAATGCCACACGTTTTGCACCAGTTGCCGTGCTTCCTCCAATACTATTTACAACATTTTGAATATTCCCTGGACCAGCAAAACGAGTAATGCACATTTTCTCCAATTTTACATTTGGGTTATTAGGTATTTCAAAACCGTTTTTCTTATTCACATTTCCGTCAGTTCCTGTAAAAACAGCATAAGATCCCATTCCTATTGTATGATGTTCTTTTACAGTATTCGCAACTTTAAAGGCTGCATAGCCATCAACTTTTCCGCCTTGACTGCTCCAGCTTGCTTGATTTGGCGCATCATATGGAGGTTCGTTCTGAAAGAAAAATGTTCTGCCGCGTTCCCCAAGCCACAATACTTCATATTCCTGATAATGTTCAACAAATAATGCATAAAGCGTCACATCATTTCCAGCAACAATAAGTCCGTTTTTGCATCTGTCTCTTTTCCAACGCGCTTCGCCACCTTTTTGCGAACCGTGATCTGCACGCCATAACCAGAAATGATCTCCTACAACATTATTGCTATTAATCTGCATAGAAGCCTGAATCTGAATATTTTTTGACTGAACTCCGCCAACTCTACAAGTAATATCACTCAATAAAATAGGATCTGCACTGTGATCTGCATTTGCTCCTTCATTTCCAATTCTAACTTGATATGTGGTACTATTAAATGAATCCATTAAAAGTCCTGCAATAATAATTCCGTCTTTATCATCAGCATAAATACATCCCCAAGTGTTTTTTTCTGTAGGCTCTAGCGTTACAGAAGCAATACCAGCTCCCAAAAGTATAGCATCTTTTCTATTTACCTGAATCGGAGCATTCAAAGCATAGTGCCCTGGAGTAAAAAATATATTTTTACCAGCTTTCAACGCAGCATTAATCTCTGCATCGGTGTCTCCTTCTTTGGCAACGTACCAGCTCTCAATCAAATCTTGAACTTTACCTTCTCCCATATTTGCAGCTGACCAAGAAACTCCCACTCTATCTTTTTGCCATGCAGGAACAAACACTTTATATTCTCCATCATTATCAATAAAAAGAAAAGGTTTTTCTCTAATAATTGGCGTTGTCGAAATTGGAGAATTAGCTTCATTTGCCAGCGGAGGATTTACACATCCCTGCCAAACCATATTGTACGAACCTCCCATCGCTCCAGAACTCGATGGAAAAACTGTATTTCTAGTATACCATTGCTGCTGTCCTCCCCAATTTGGTCTCGAAGTTGTATAATGAGCATCGGCAATGAAACCGCCACTACCCCAAAAGTTGGTATCTCCAATATCAGAAATATATTTAGAAGTGCTTTCAATCAGCAATCTTCTTGCGCTTGTTGACTGAGAAACCGTCCACGAAAAATCGCGCATCACTTCTACATTTTCTACAGAGCGCCAAAATGTGCAAGTTGCATTTGCTCCACCCGAAAGGTGTGGTCTTGTAAAAATAGCTCCTAACTTAACATCCGACGGCACTTTACCCAAACCTCCAATATGAGAATAAAATCCTAACTCTATAGCATTTGCCTCTGCTGAAGATGCAGAACCCGATCCTCCAACATCATAAGTCTGCCCGTTCACATTTGGTTTAAAATAATAGGCCTGACGTTTTGTTGTCCACTCACCATTTGCACCGCCTAAACCAATTGCGCCAAAATGTGAATTAATCTCATTTCGCGCCATCTCAGCCCTTTCATGTTTTCTGTCGTAGAAATACATATTGTCTCCAAAAATCTGATTTTCGAGCGAAATAATAATCGTGATATCATTTCGAGTTACCTTATAATAGTTCTCATATTTATTAGCATTAGACTTATTATCGATAAATGTCAATTTAGAAGTTGATCCTACCGACACAAAATCAGATGCCAAACGACTTCCTCCTCTTTTAATTGTATAATTTCCAGAACTCCCAAAAGCCGACCATGATAATGTGATATTATGTTTCTTTTTGTTGTAAACAATTTTACGTTCGATTTTTTTATTTCCCTCTATTTTTCCGTTAGCCGAATAAGGCGAAACAAAACTGCATAAAAGCATCATAAACGTAAATACTGTTAATAATGAGATTACTTTTTTACTCATAAGAATGTTCATTTTGTGGTTTGATAGATTGTAATACTAGTAGTTTTAAGAAAGCCCAAAATAGCAATAATCTCGAACCTTTACGTCCGTTTCTGAGCTCAATTTTCTTATCAAAAACACTACAAAACCTCAAAATTTTGTCTTTTTCTAACACAAATAAAGCTTATCCAACTTATCTGTTTTTCTTTAATAGTCTTTTTTTGTCCGTAAATAGAAAGAGAACACAAAATGAAAAAGATCATACTATTTATTGCCTTATTTTTTTCTGCCATTGGAATCGCGCAACAAAAAAACATCACTCCTATTGATTCGTGCGCTCCAGTCAGAAAAATCGAATTGTACAAACAAAATGCCCACGCTTCTTATTATCATGATAAATTTAACGGAAGAAAAACAGCAAGCGGCAGAAGATTTAACAACAATGACTATACTGCTGCACACAAAAAATTTCCTTTTGGCACCATGTTAAAAGTAACAAATAAAGCAAATAATAAATTTGCTATTGTAGAAATTACAGATCGCGGACCTTTTGTAAAAGGACGAGAAATTGATCTCAGTAAAAGAGCTTTTATGGATATTGCTACCAACAAAAAAAGCGGTTTGGTTTATGTCACTATCGAAATTTTAAAATAAAACCTATTTGTAAAGAAAAAATTTTGGATTCTCGCCTTTTTACAGCAAAAAAATCGGCTAAATTGATTAAAATCTTGAAGATAATTTTATTCATAACTAAAATTATTTTGTGCCAAACACCCATGAATCCCCGATTAATCAAACTTTCACAAATGTTAACAAAATAGATTTTCAGAAACCATAAATAATTGTATTTTTACGGTTCAAAATTCAGAAAATAAATGGGCAAAATCATTGCTATTGCTAATCAAAAAGGAGGCGTTGGAAAGACTACTACATCAGTAAATCTTGCTGCCTCATTAGGTGTTTTAGAAAAAAAAGTATTGTTGATCGACGCTGATCCACAGGCCAATGCTACATCTGGCCTTGGAATTGACGTAGAAACAGTTGAAACTGGAACTTACCAAATACTTGAGCATACTGTAACACCAAAAGAAGCCGTTTTAAAATGTACAGCTCCAAACGTGGATGTGATACCTGCTCACATTGACCTTGTTGCTATCGAAATTGAATTGGTTGACAAAGAAAACCGTGAATACATGCTTAAAAAAGCATTAGAAGAAGCAAAAGAAGAATATGATTACATCATTATCGACTGCGCACCTTCTCTAGGTTTGTTAACCCTGAATGCTTTAACAGCTGCAGATTCTGTAGTTATTCCTATTCAGTGTGAATATTTTGCACTTGAAGGATTAGGAAAACTATTGAACACTATTAAGAGTATTCAAAAAATACACAACCCAGATCTTGACATTGAAGGATTATTGCTTACAATGTACGATTCAAGATTACGTTTATCTAATCAGGTTGTAGAAGAAGTTCAAAAACACTTTAACGATATGGTTTTTGATACTGTAATTCAGCGAAATGTAAAATTAAGTGAGGCTCCGAGTTTTGGAGAAAGCATCATCAACTATGATGCTACAAGTAAAGGTGCCGTAAACTATATTCATTTAGCACAAGAAATTATAAAGAAAAACAGTAAATAGTTTTTATGACAAAAGTAATTAAAAAACAAGCCTTAGGAAGAGGATTATCTGCCTTATTAAAAGATCCGGAAAACGACATTAAATCAGTAGAAGATAAAAATGCTGACAAAGTTGTTGGAAATATTATTGAGCTTGAAATAAGTGCGATTGAAATAAATCCGTTTCAGCCTAGAAGCAATTTTAATGAAGAATCATTACGCGAATTAGCCACTTCTATTAAAGAACTTGGCGTAATTCAACCTATTACTGTTCGTAAATTAGATTTTAATAAATACCAGTTAATCTCTGGAGAGCGTCGTCTTCGCGCATCTAAGTTAGTAGGATTGACTCATGTTCCTGCATATATTCGTATTGCAAACGACAACGAATCGCTGGTTATGGCTTTGGTTGAGAACATCCAGCGTCACGACTTAGACCCAATTGAGATTGCTTTATCATACCAGCGTTTAATTGACGAAATTCAATTAACTCAAGAACAAATGAGTGAAAGAGTCGGAAAAAAACGTTCTACAATTGCTAACTATTTACGTCTTTTAAAATTAGATCCGATTATCCAAACTGGTATTCGTGATGGTTTTATCAGCATGGGACATGGTAGAGCAATTATCAACATTGAAGATTTAGACGTTCAGACTGATATTTATCAAAAAATCGTTAGTCAAAATCTATCTGTTCGTGAAACAGAAGCTTTAGTTAAAAATTATCATGAAGGCCAACAGCCAAAAGCTGATTCAAAACCTAAAGCTGATGCTGGATTTGTAGTTAGAGAAACACAAAAGAACACTTTCAACGATTATTTTGGCTCAAAAGTTGACATAAAAGTCGCTGGTAACGGAAAAGGAAAAATTACAATTCCATTTAATTCTGAAGCTGACTTTAACAGAATTATAAAATTAATAAACGGATAGTGAATAAAATTGTCCCCATTGGTCTATTGTTCTTTCTAACAGGAACCGTTTCTCTTTTTGCCCAGGTAAAAAAAGACACGGTTTTGGTCGTAAAAGACACCACTGCATTACAAGAAATAGATCCGCTTACACCAGCAAAAGCAGCTTTTTACTCTGCTATTTTACCCGGTTTAGGCCAAGCATACAATAAAAAATATTGGAAAATTCCATTGGTCTACGGAGCAATCGGAACCAGTTTATATTTTTATATAGACAACAATAAAAAATACCATGATTATCGTGACGCCTACAAACGAAGATTAGAAGGCTACAACGATGATAAATATCAATTTTTGGATGACAGCCGTCTAGTTGATGGACAAAAATTCTATCAAAGAAATAGAGATCTCTCTGCTTTGTTTGTTGTCGGATTCTATGTTTTAAATATTATCGATGCCAATGTTGATGCCGCGTTGATACAGTTTAACGTAAACGAAAGGCTTTCAATGCGTCCAGAAATTTATCCCGACGATGTAACATTTAAACCAAATATCGGACTAACCTTTAATTATAAGTTTTAATAGAGCACATCTATTAAAAAAAATCAAAAACGAATCATAATGAAAATTGCACTTTTAGGATACGGAAAAATGGGTAAAGTAATTGAAAGAATTGCTTTAGAAAGAGGTCATGAAATAGTTTTAAAGAAAGACGAATTTAACACCTATGACGGACTTTCAACAGCCGATGTTGCCATCGATTTCAGCGTTCCATCAGCAGCGGTTAGCAATATCTCAGCATCTTTTAATGCTAATGTGCCTGTAGTATCAGGAACAACAGGATGGCTAGAACATTATGATGAAATGATTGCACTTTGCAACGAGAAAAAAGGAGGATTTATTTCTAGTTCAAATTTCAGTTTGGGAGTAAATATTTTCTTTGGACTAAACGAGTATTTAGCTAAAATTATGAATCAATTTGATTCTTATAAAGTTTCGATGGAAGAAATTCACCACATCCACAAACTTGATGCACCAAGCGGAACTGCTATTTCTTTAGCTCAAGGCGTTATTGAGAATAGCAATTATGCGGAATGGACTTTGGAAGAAGCTAAAAACAATCAAATTCATATCGAAGCAAAAAGAATTGGAGAAGTACCTGGAACACATACAGTAACGTACGATTCGCCAATTGACAGCATCGAAATCAAACATACCGCTCACAACCGTGAAGGTTTTGCCCTTGGCGCTGTTATTGCAGCAGAATGGCTAGCAGGAAAACAGGGTATTTACTCTATGAAAGATGTACTAAACTTACAATAAATTGACCAAAATTCAAGGCATCAAAAAACTTGAATTTGAAACTTAAAATACAATATTATGACATTTTACTCTTGGTTCGTATTTTTCCTAGGTGTTCAAATTATTCACTTTCTTGGAACATGGAAATTATATCAGGCGGCAGGAAGAAAAAGCTGGGAAGCTGCAATTCCGGTATACAATTCTATCGTTTTAATGAAGATTATCGGACGCCCAACATGGTGGACATTATTACTTTTCATCCCAATCATCAACTTGATTATGTTTCCAGTTGTGTGGGTAGAAACATTAAGAACATTTGGTAAAAAATCAACTTTAGATACTATTTTAGGCCTTGTTACTTTAGGTTTTTATATCTATGTAGTCAATTATACTCAAAAATTAGAGTATCATAAAGACCGTAAATTAACTCCAGAAAATAAAGCTGCAGACACTGTTAGTTCTTTATTATTTGCCATTATAGTAGCTACATTAGTACACACCTATATTGTACAGCCTTACACCATTCCGACATCATCTTTAGAAAAATCTTTATTGATTGGCGATTTCTTATTTGTAAGCAAATTAAACTATGGTCCTAGAGTTCCAATGACAACTGTTGCATTGCCAATGGTTCACGACTCTATTCCTATGACAAAAAGCAAATCATATTTAAGCTGGCCACAATTACCATATTTAAGACTACCAGCTATCCAGAAAATAAACCGATGCGATATTGTCGTCTTTAACTGGCCTGTCGATACGGTTCATTATTTCTTTGAACCAAAAGGAAGACCTGGCGTAATTAAGCCTATTGACAAAAAATCAAATTACGTAAAAAGATGTGTTGGTATTCCTGGAGACAGTTTATCAATAAAAGATGGCTATGTTTTTATTAATGGGAAAAAATTAGTTTTACCAGAAAGAGCTAAACCACAATACTCATACGCTGTAGCATTAGACGGGAAAACACCAATTGACTTTGAAACAATTTTCAAAGAATTAGACATTACAGATCCTGCAGGCTTTAGAACAGAAAAAAGAGATACACTTTATTTAGGAGCCTTAACAGAAGCTGGAGCAGAAAGATTTAAAAACACTCCTGGCGTTACTGCTGTTATCCGAAAAGTTGATCATGGAGACAACAACGATATTTTCCCTCATATAAACAAATGGAACCAAGACAATATGGGGCCAATTTATATTCCTGAGGCAGGAAAAACAGTTGCTTTAACCAACGAATCTCTTCCTTTCTATAAAGAGATTATCACTAATTATGAAGGCAACACATTAGAACTTCAAGGGTCAAAATTCTTAATTAACGGAAAACCTGCAACGACGTACACTTTCAAACAGAACTACTACTGGATGATGGGAGACAACCGTCATAACTCAGAAGATAGCCGTTATTGGGGATACGTTCCAGAAAATCATATCGTAGGAAAACCAGTATTCATTTGGATGAGCTGGGATACGAACGGAAAAGGCATCAATAAAATTCGTTGGAACAGAGTATTTACAACTGTAGACGGCGAAGGCCAGCCTCATTCTTACTTTAAATATTTCTTAATACTTCTTGCAATCTACTTCGTTGGAGATTTTATCTGGAAAAAAAGAAGAGAGAATAAAGCATAATTAAAAAATAAGTTATTTTTGTGTCAGGTTTCAAGTTTTGCGTTTTTAACGTCAGCTTGAAACCTGAAACGTTTAAACAAGAATTAAAACCATGAATTCCTTAATACTTCCAACTTATTTCCCATCTATCAGTCATTTTGCCGTAATAGCACAATCAGACAGCATTACTTTTGAAATGGAAGATAATTTTCAGAAACAGACCAATAGAAACAGGACATATATCTATAGCCCAAATGGAATTCAATTATTAAACATTCCTGTTAAGCACTCTAAAGCAACACATCAGAAGACAAAAGATATTTTGATCGAAAACGAATTTGATTGGCAGAAACAGCATTTTAAATCGCTTGAAGCCGCATATAGAAGCTCTCCTTTCTTCGAATATTTCGAAGATGATATCACACCTATTTTCGAGAAAAAACACCAATTTTTGATGGATTTAAACTTCGAAGTATTAGACGTTGTGACAAAATGCCTTCGAATGAAACTGGAATTCGGAAAAACTACAGAATACTTTCATGAAGTTGCTGATTTTGCCGATTTCAGATATCTAGCAAATGGTAAAAAGGATGCTAATTCTTTTGAAAAATACACTCAGGTGTTTGATGACAAACATGGTTTTATCAACAATTTAAGTGTTCTGGATTTGCTTTTTAACGAAGGTAAATTTGCAATGGATTATTTGAAAACCCAAAAGATCATATAAATTATGAATTATAAGTTATGAGTTATGAATTTTCATACCACCATAACTTTTGACTTTCGACTAAAAAAAATCATTCCACAGAAAGTCTTGTCATAATCGGATAATGGTCTGAATTTTCGAAGTCAGAGAAGCTTTCAAATTGTTTTACTTTCATTTTACTATCTGTAAAAATATAGTCAATTCTAGCAGGATAGTATTTGAATTTATAAGTAGCACCAAAACCTTCTCCAGCTTCTTCAAAAGCATCTTTAAGTTTTCCTTTTATATTTCGGTACACATAAGAAAACGGACTATTATTCATATCTCCGCAGATAATAATTGGATAGTTGCATTTTTTAATATGCTCTTTAAAAATTTCTGCCTGCTCTTGCTGTTGCGTAAATCCTTTGCTTATTCTGGCATAAATACGCTGTGATTTCTTCTGATTTACATTATCAATGTCATCTGAAATCTCACTTACATCTGGAGATATTTTAATTGATTGCAAATGCATATTGTATACGCGAATAATATCTTTTCCGCGCTTAATATCAGCATAAACTACATTATTATCTGACTTTGGAAAAATGATATTCCCTTCGTCAATAATTGGAAACTTAGAAAAAATAGCCTGCCCAGTCTTAATTTTTTTGCCATCAATAAAAATATAGCGGTGCGGATAAACCTTTAAATCCAAATGTGCTGAATTTGAATATTCCTGAATGCATAAAATATCAGGATCTTTTTCGTCAATAAAACCTTTAATATTTGACGGAATATCATCACGATCCAGCCATTTAAAAACATTAAAAAGACGCACATTATAACTCATTACAGAAAAATCCTTTTCATCTTTCACATACTCTTTTCCAGAAAACTTATAAAATTTACTGATGAATGTAATTCCGGTCAGCAAAACCAAACCAGACAAAATAAGCCGTTTTTTAAATTGAATTCCCCAATAGATAAAGAATAATCCATTGGCTACAAAAAAAGCAGGCATAAACAAGGTAAGCACCGATAAAAGCGGAAAACTTTTAGGTGCTAAAAAGGGTAAAACATAGATGCTAAATGTAAGTACAGTCAGCACTATGTTCAAAAAGAACATTATTTTATTAAACCAAGAAAGGTTTTTCATATTTTTCTCCTACAAGTTTATTTTCCAGCTTTAAATAAAAACTCTTTTTCTTCTTTTGTCAGACAATCATAACCTGACTGGCTAATTTTGTCTAAAATTTCATCAATCTGCTGTTGCGTCTTGTCTTTCGTAACAATTCTTGATGTAGTTTTTTCTGTAGGTTTTTTGTAATTTTTATGAACTTTTGTAAATGGGGTCGTAGGAGATTTTCTAAAAAGATTTACAAAGAAATCTAACGTTTTAGAAACAATAATACTCAAATCGGTACCGTTCTGAAGCAGTTTAATATAAGCAAATCCGAAGAAAGCACCAGCAAGATGCGAAATGTGTCCACCCATATTTCCTAAACGGAACTGCATTAAATCTAAAATTAGAATAACTGCTGTTATATGCCAGAGTTTCACGTTTCCAAATAGAAACAAACGAACATTCATTAAAGGAGAATAGGTTGTTGCCGCCACTAAAATAGCCATAATAGCCGCTGAAGCACCAACAATGGAACCGCTGATGTTAGAAAAATAAAAACTCAATGCAAAAGCTACTCCTGCAAAAAGAGCGCTTAAAAGATACAATCCTAAATATTGCTTTTGAGTAAAATAAGTCAAAAACAAAGTGCTCGCAAAATTAAGCACCATCATATTGAACAACAGATGGAAAAATCCATCATGAAAAAAAGCATACGTTAAAAAAGTCCAAGGTTTAAACATAAAAACCTGAGGATCTGACGACAAAGCCAACCAACTTGGAAAAGCAAACTGACCTATTGAAAATTGATAGAAGAAGATAAGTGATACAATAAAACATGCTATATTCCAATACATAACACGCATAGCAATACCACCCAATCTATATTGTAATTTTAAATCGTCTAGAATATTCATAAAACCCTTTTTGTTTTTAGAATTTGTACTTTAAAGTTAAAAATTAATTCCAACGGTTGTTATTAAACTGATTTTTTTTCCAGTATAACATCATTAAAAAACCAGCAATTGCTCCACCAATATGTGCAAAATGTGCAATTCCAGTTCCGCCACTTCCAAATAAAGAACTTCCTTTAAAACCTAAAAATAAGTCAATTGCTAAAATTCCAGGCACAAAATATTTTGCTTTGATTGGAACAGGAATAAAGATCAAGGCAAGCTGAGCATTCGGAAACATAAATGCAAAAGCTGTCAACAAACCATAAATTGCTCCAGAAGCACCTAAAACTGGCGATTGAACTATACCGCTAGCTTGCGCTAAAGCATTAAATTGTTCTTGCGTGCAATGTGCTTTATTTAAAATTGTAGCGATTTCTCCTTGCACCATTCGGCCACTGGCATCGAACAAAGAAGAATAATTTGCATTTAAAATCAAGTGTAATTCTGATTTCGATAAATTCAATTCAGAAACCGAACTTAAAAGAGATTGTAGCTGAAGGTAGTTTACTCCAGTATGAAGCAATGCCGCACCTAATCCGCAAGAAATGTAGAAAAACAAAAACTTTTTTCCACCCCAAAAATGTTCCAATGCAGATCCGAAGCTGTATAAGGCAAACATATTAAATAAAATATGCGCAAAATTTGGCCAAGGCGCATGCATAAACATATGAGTAATGATTTGCCAAGCTCTGAAACTTTCACTTTCTGGATAGAACAATGACAAATACTCGTAAGAAACTGGCACTAATTGAGCACCTATAAAGAATATTATATTAATAATTAGCAGTTGTTTAACTACTGGCGTGATATTCATCATAAAGCAAACTTTTTATCTATATCTTCAACACGCATGGTGATGAAGGTAGGTTTTTGAAAAGGTGAAATATTTGGATCTTTACAAGCAAACAAACCGTTTACCAAATTATCTTGTTCTTTTTCGGTTAAATAAGATCCTGTTTTAACCGCTAAACTTTTAGCCATTGACTTGGCAATTGTATCATTCTGACTGTAACTGTTTGCCGGAATTCCGTCCTGCAAATCACTTAATAATTGTTCAATTACCTGCGAAACTTCACTTTCTGTAATATTTACAGGAATTCCAGAAATTACAACGTGGTCTGTTTTACTTTCGTCAAAAACAAATCCAGTGGTTTCTAAAGAAGGTTTCAATTCTTCGATCAACTTCATTTCTGAAGCCGAATAAAACAAATCTAAAGGAAAAAGCAATTGTTGGCTCGCCGCTTGATTGACAGTCATGTTCAGCAAAAACTGCTCATACAAAATTCGCTGATGCGCACGCTGTTGGTCAACAATAATCATTCCTGATTTTATTGGAGATACAATATATTTTTTATGAATTTGATACGTTTTCTGCGTTGCCTGTTCCACTTCTTCATCATCAAACAAAGAAGAGGTTACTTCTTCATTTTCGAATGTAAAAGGCGAACTTTCTATACTTTCAGGATTTTCGACATCCAAACCAACATACAAACTTTCCCAGCTTGCCGTTGGCTCAACTCTTTTAGAATAACCTGAATACGATGACCCAGAATATGACGATCCTGACGATGATGATGATGAACCTGAACTATATCCAGAAGATCCTGAAGTAGCTTTACTATAATGCTGATTGGTTTTATCATCAGTAAAAGGATTAAAAGTGCCGTCAACCTGAATTGTCGGAATTTCTGCTTCTACATCTTTATAATGATATGGTGTATCTAAATTGGCATCTCGATCAAAATCTAAAACTGGAGCGACATTAAACTGTCCTAAACTGTGTTTGATGGACGCTCTTAAAATAGCATATAATGCTTGCTCGTCATCAAACTTAATTTCTGTTTTAGTCGGATGAATATTGATATCAATTGTGTTTGGCGGAACCTGTAGATACAAGAAATAACTTGGTTGAGAACCATCTTTCAGCAATCCGTCGTATGCAGACATAACTGCATGATGCAAGAAACTGCTTTTTATAAATCGATCGTTTACAAAAAAGAACTGTTCTCCTCTATTTTTCTTAGCAAATTCAGGTTTGCATACAAAACCCTGAACATTTATAATTTCTGTGTCTTCGTTTACCGGAACTAATTTTTCATTTGTTTTTCCAGACATGATACCCACAATTCTCTGGCGATATCCCGCTGCTGGAAGATTGTACATTTCACTTCCGTTATGATAAAAGCTAAAATGAATATTTGGATGCGCTAATGCCACACGCTGAAACTCATCCATAACGTGACGAAATTCAACTGTATCTGACTTTAAGAAATTACGGCGAGCAGGAATATTAAAAAATAAGTTTTTAACCGCAAATGAAGTTCCTTTTGGCAAAACGGCTACTTCTTGCGAGATAAATTTACTTCCTTCAATTACGATATGCGTTCCAAGCTCGTCCTGATCTTGTTTCGTTTTCATTTCCATGTGAGCAATCGCCGCAATAGAAGCCAACGCTTCTCCACGGAAACCTTTTGTTCCTAGCGAAAACAAATCTTCTGCCTGACGGATTTTGGATGTTGCATGACGGGCAAAACACAAGCGTGCATCAGTAACGGTCATTCCGACTCCATTATCAATAACTTGCACAAGCGATTTACCGGCATCTTTTATAATTAATTTAATATCGGTTGCTTTGGCATCAACAGCATTTTCTAACAATTCTTTTACGACTGAAGCTGGTCTTTGAACCACCTCTCCAGCAGCAATTTGGTTAGCAACGTGATCAGGAAGCAATTGAATAATACTCGACATTAAGCAAAAATAGGTTTAAAAGTTAGATTAGGTTTTTGCAAACCAAGAAGTACAAATTTAATGAATTTTGGTTGGCTTTTAGAATAAGAATAATCATAAAAAAAAACAAAAACTACAACAGCCTATAAAACAGAAAGATTGCAGTTTAGACACAAAAAAACTAGTCCATTTTCTGGATTTCATCTAAGGTATAAACCTTATATTCCATCCCCATTTCTTTTGCATTTTCTTCAACTGTGGTTGTAAAACCCGCTTTCTTTCTACGATCATTAACTGTAGCAGGATTTTGAATTGGAGAAACATAATTAAAAAACTCTTTCTTCCCTGTCTGCTTATTTGTTATTTGTTTCATCTGACCCTGCGTTCCATAAATCTGTTCTTTTCCTTGCTGGGTCAGATAACGATCTTGCATTTTAGCAAAGTAAGTAAAGGGTATCTCCTTCTTTTTCGCTTCTTGCTCAATCACTGGCAAATATTCTCCAATTTTCGAACTGTGCTGAATAACGTACCATGCCGCAATATTGGTTGGTTCGCCAACTAAACTTTTTCCTGGATAGCCATACTGCTTAATGATTTCTTCAATCTTAATCAAGTTAAGAGAATCTCTTTTTCGCATTTCTAGCCAAATGCCTTTTCTAAAATTCGGATCATTTTCGCGCCCGAGTTCTTTTACTATTTCTTTTTTTCGACTTTCAGAAGTATCAAAATTGATATATTCTCTAAGAATCTGATCGGATTTCATAATTGAATCGAGCTCCTTTTTCAAATTTTCATTGATTTTTTTCTGAGCATAACTTTGACTGAAACATAAAACAAAAGCGTAAAGTAGATATTTTTTCATAGAAACTTAATTAAAGACCAACTCAAATGTAATATAATTCCGGACTTGACAGAACTTAATAGAATCACAAAAAAAGCACAAAAAAAAACCTACACTTTTAACAGTATAGGTTTTAATATTTTTAAAACAAATGCGCTTTATTCGTTTTCTATTTTTTTCGGAGAATCTTCTATTTGAAGCGCTCCAGAAGTCAATAATGGCTGATTGAAAACATGTGCGATTGAAGCTTGCTGACGGATATAAGCCATTTTTATTGCCGCAATTGCAGCTTCGGTTCCTTTGTTTCCGTGAGCTCCTCCACTTCTATCGATAGATTGCTGCATATTATTATCTGTCAAAACACAGAAAATAACTGGAATATCAGTCTGAACATTCAAGTCTTTAATTCCTTGCGTAACACCTTCACAAACAAAATCAAAGTGTTTCGTTTCTCCTTGAATTACACAACCAATTACGATAACCGCATCAACATTTTGAGTCTGAAGCATTTTTTTTGCTCCGTAAATCAGCTCAAAACTTCCTGGAACATTCCAACGGATAATTTGCTGAGCAGGAACATCGCAATCAACCAAAGCGTCAAAAGCACCATTATAAAGTCCTTCTGTTATAGTATCATTCCATTCAGAAACAACAATCCCAAACCGAAAGTCTTTCGCGTTTGGGATTGCGTTTTTATCGTATTCTGATAGATTTTTATTTTGAGTAGCCATCTTATATATTTTAGATTTTTTATTTTAGAATTTAGATTCTTAATTACAAATCTACAATCTAAAATCTAAAGTCTAAAATTTTTATTGCGCTAATCCGATCAAAGCATCAACAGATGCTGCTTCTGGAGTACTGTCGTAATTATCTTTAATGTCATTGAAATATTTCAATGCATCCTCTTTTTGTCCTAAAGCTAAAGCCGTTTTACCAGCTTTCAACAAGAAACGAGGCGTTGTAAAATCATTTTTGTTAGACTCAGCAGCTTTTACATAAAAATCTAAAGCTTCTTTTTGCTGATTTTTTTGAGAATAAGCATCACCTGTAGCACCTTTTGCCAAAGCACTTAAGATTGCATCTTCCGATTTGAATTCACCTAAATATTTAATTGCCTCATCAAATTTACCAGTGTTTAGGTAAGCGATACCTGCATAGTAGTTTGCTAAGTTTCCAGCATCTGTTCCAGAATATTCGTCAGCGATTTTAATAAATCCGAATTTACCTTCTGAACCGTTTAATGATAATTTGAATAATGAATCGCTAGAAACTCCATTTACCGCTTTTTCAAAGTTTTGCTGAGCAACAAACATTTCACTTGCAGCTTCTTCTTGCTTAGGAGTTGCAATAAATTTTTGATAAGCCAAATATCCAATTGTAGCAACTGCAATACCAGCAACTAAACCAATAATGATTTTTTGATTTTTAGCCACCCAATCCTCAGTTTTTGAAGCAGTTTCATCTAATTTTGAGAAAACTCCAGCTGTAGTACTGTCTTTTTCGTCAATAATTACTTGTTGCTCTTCAGTAACCACCTCTTTTACTTCCTTTTCTTTTGGTGTCTTATATCCTCTTTTATTGTAAGTTGCCATTTAAAATTTATTTAGTGAACGGCAAAAATAAAATTTTTCTTGAAACTGAGGTAAAAAATTTCAATTTTATCACTATTTTAAAAAAAATATTTTCCTAATTCGCTCATCCTTTCGCGGAAGCGGTAAAATAAATAAGCTCAAGAAAGCCCTAAAGCCAATTATATCGATAATTTTCGGTAATTTGCACGCTCAATTCAAATCGACTTTCTCAAAACTAAAAATTTTATTTTTAGCCACAGATTTCACAGATTTTAGCAGATTAAAAGTTTTATAAAAATCCTTTTTAATCATTCTAATCTGTGGCAGAAGAAAAAAAACAAAGAATTGACGCAAAATTTCAAAACTTTATCTTTTATAAGGTCTTTCTAAAATGCATCTAAACAAAATATCTTTATTCAATTATAAAAACTTTTCAGAAGCAAGTTTTGATTTTGACATCAAAATCAACTGTTTCGTTGGAAAAAATGGCATTGGAAAAACCAATGTGCTCGATGCTATTTATCATTTGGCTTACGGAAAAAGTTATTTTAATCCGTTGGCGGTTCAAAATATCAAACACGGCGAAGAATTTTTTGTTATTGATGCCGAACTGGAAAAGAACGAAAGAACAGAACAGATTGTCTGCAGTTTAAAAAAAGGACAGAAAAAGGTTTTAAAACGAAATGGAAAACCTTACGATAAATTTTCAGATCATATCGGGTTTATTCCGCTAGTAATTATTTCGCCAGCAGATCGTGATTTAATTATTGAAGGAAGTGAAACGCGCCGTAAATTTATGGATAGTGTTATTTCACAATTAGATTCAACTTATCTGCACGAATTAATACAATATCAAAAGGTAATCACTCAGCGAAATGCACTTTTAAAATATTTCGCTTTGAATCATGTTTTTGATAATGACACCTTATCTATATATAATGAACAGCTTCAAGGTTACGGAAAATCGATCTTTGAAAAACGAAAAGATTTCTTAGAACAGTTTATACCTATATTTAATATACATCATCAAGCGATAACAGGATCAGAAGAAAGTGTACAACTGGTTTATGAAAGCCATTTATTTGAAAAAGACCTTTTGATGCTTTTGCAAGAAAATATAAATAAAGACCGTGCGCTCCAATATACAAGTGTCGGAATTCATAAAGACGATTTGTCTTTTGAAATCGACTCGCATCCAATAAAAAAATTCGGATCTCAAGGACAGCAGAAATCTTTTCTGATTGCACTGAAATTGGCTCAATTTGAATTTCTAAAAAAACAAAGCGGTGTAAAACCTATCCTTTTATTTGATGATATTTTTGACAAACTAGATGAAACGCGCGTTGCCAAAATCGTTGAAATGGTAAACAGCGAAACATTTGGACAGCTTTTTATTTCGGACACACATCCCGAAAGAACAGAAGCGATTGTCAAATCGACGCATCAAACTTATAAAATATTTAATTTGTGATTTTTTCTGATTCTGCAAAATTGATACAATTTATATCAGATTTTAGAATCAATCCCAAAATAGAAATCAGTAAATTAGCCTGAGCAAAAAACTTAAAAACAACTGCAATAAATATATAAGGAATATGTTAGCGAAAGAATCATTGCAATTTTTGGACGATTTAAAAAAGAACAATAACAGAGAATGGTTTCAGGAAAATAAAAAGCGATATGAAGTTTTTAAGAAAGACTACCATCTGTTGGTGAGTGATTTTCTGGATGTAATGAAACCTCTTGATCCGTCGTTGGAACTTCTTGAAATAAAAGACTGCACTTTTAGGATCAATCGCGACATACGATTTTCTAAAGACAAATCTCCTTACAAATCTCATTTGGGCGTTTGGATGTCAGCTGGAGTAAAAGGCGCAAATCGTTCGGGCTATTACGTTCATATTGAAAAAGGAGGAAGTTTTATTGCTGGCGGGTTTTATTCTCCTGATGCAGAAGAGCTAAAGAAAGTCCGTAAAGAAATCGCTTTTTTCTATGATGATTTACAGGAAATCTTAAATGATAAAAACTTTAAAAAGGAATTTGGAAGTTTGGACGTAAACGAAAACAATTCATTAAAAAGCATGCCTCGCGGTTACGAAAAAGACCATCCTGCTATTGAATTTTTAAAATTAAAAAGTTTTACAGCAAGCCAAACCTACGATATTTCTGAAGTTACAAAAAAGGATTTTGTAAAAAAAATGAGCCAAAAACTTATTGCCCTAAAACCACTCAACGAATTTATAAATCGCGCTTTAGATACTGAAGAATTTTAGCTTTATTTGCCACAGATTTCACAGATTCTCACAGATTAATTCTTCGCAATTGTAAAATCCTTTTAATCTTTTTAATCTGTGGCAAAAAAACAAATAATTGAATGAATAGGAAAATACTTTTTCTTGGAGAATCTTATCGCGCTGATGCCATCACTTGGATGAAAGGCCTTAAAAAATTTGGCGATTTTGAAATCATCACTTGGGAGCTTCAAACATCAAACAATCGCAGATCTAAACGTATTTTAGAATATTTCTTCGCTCCTATTTCTATTAGAAAAATAATTAAAAAGGAAAAACCAGACATGGTAATTGCGGAAAGAACTACCAGTTATGGTTTTCTTGCAGCATTATCTGGATCCAAAACCATTGCGATCGCACAACAAGGCCGAACTGATTTATGGCCAGAAAAGTCTAAATTATATCCTTTTAAAAAATTTATTCAGAAATATGCTTTCAAAAAAGCACATTTAATTCACGCTTGGGGGCCTGTCATGGCAATTCATATGAAAGCAACTGGAGTTGACATGAACAAAGTTTTGGTTCTCCCAAAAGGAATTGACCTATCACTTTTTACACCTTCAACCAATAATTCAAATAAAATTGAAGCGATTGTTACACGTTCGCTACAGCCAGAATACCGACATGATTCCATTTTAAAAGCTTTCGGAATTTTAAACCAAAAAGGAATTGATTTTTCTTTGACCATTGTTGGCGACGGAAACAGATTGCAATTTTTAAAAGATCTTGCAAAAGAACTCCAAATAGAAAACAAAGTAATTTTTATAGGAAGAATTCCGAATACAGAACTTCCAAAATTACTCCAGCAATCCAATGTTTACATTAGTATGCCAACCACCGAAGGTGTTTCTGCCTCTTTATTTGAAGCAATGGCTTGCAATTGTTATCCGATAGTTTCAGATATTCCCGGAAACCAAAGCTGGATCACGCATCGTCAAAACGGGCAATTGATTGAAGTTGATAATATCGAAATGCTGGCCAATGAGTTAATTTGGTCTTTTGAAAATGCTGAGTCTCGAAATCAGTCCATTATTCGAAATAGAAAATTTGTAGAAGAAAATGCAAATTATGATATTAATATGAAGGTTATAGCGCAGAAATACCATGAGTTGTTGAACAAATAAAATTGCTTTTTCCTGTAAAAACAAAATAAAATGAGTGGATATTTCAACTATTATAAAATCGATACGAATAGAACATCAATAAACTTATTACAAAAACTGACCGACGTAAAATTACCGCCAAAAAAACATTTCTATTTTCCAGACAAGCTGATTTCTAATTTTAAAGATTACATAACTGAGATTAACAAAAACTCGATTTTTACACCACTTTCATTTGAAGAAATAATCTTTAAAACAAAAACTGATTTTTGTAAAATAAATCATTTCGAATTTGAAGCAATAATCAATTGGATTGATGACTATTACAATGATGAAATCGAAGATATTGAAGCATTTCATATTGATTTAGGATTCAAAGAAATCTTAACACTTCATTCTAGATTTGAAAACGGAATTTTATCTATAGGAGAAGATGGCTTAAACATCTATTATCAAAAGATAGCAGAAAAAGAAAAACTTTCTAAAAAAGTATCTATTTCTGTGCCTTCAAATGCTAGAGAAATTGAGTTAGTAATAGATTTTTTAATCATTTTATCAATCAAATTAATAACTTATAATATAGAAGCTTACTCAACCGAAAGAGAAGAACTAATTGACAAACTAAAAAGTATAGAAGAGAACAAATTATTAACCGAAGCTTCAAATCATTTTTTTGATATATTAAAAGATGAGAAAAATGATTATACCAAGTTATACCAAGATACAATTGATTATTTCATTGAAAGTGCGGAATCATTTTTATACGCAATGCAAGATTTCAAAGCAGAAATAACGAATTATGATGGCTTCATTTTTAGAGAAGACCGTTTCTAAATTACAAAACCTAAAAGAAGTCACACTATTAATACTAAGCTTTGCAAACTTTGCACCTTCATCGTTAAACCAAAACTTATAATCCTTACTTTTGAACTCAGATTAAAAAGCCTTTTATTTATGGAAATCCAATCCAATTTTTCTTTAAAAAAACACAATACTTTCGGCATTGAAGCCAGTGCAAAACAATTTGTTGCAGTACATTCTGTTGACGAATTAAAAACCATTTTAAAAGAAAACCAAAACGAGAAAAAATTCATTTTAGGAGGCGGAAGCAATATGCTTTTAACCAAAGACATTGATGCATTGGTTATTCATATTGATTTAAAAGGAAAAAAAATAATTAAGGAAGACGACGATTTTGTCTGGGTTGAAAGTCAGGCGGGAGAAACTTGGCACGATTTCGTTCTTTGGACGATCGATAACAATTTTGGCGGATTAGAAAACATGTCTCTTATTCCTGGAAATGTTGGTACAACTCCAGTTCAAAATATCGGTGCTTATGGAACCGAAATTAAAGACACTTTTGTTTCTTGCGAAGCGATGAATATTGCTACCCAAGAAATGAAGACTTTCCACAATGCTGAATGTAATTTTGGCTACCGCGAAAGTATTTTCAAAAATGAGGTAAAAGACCAATTTATTATTACTTCGGTTATTTTTAAACTGACTAAACGCAATCATAAAATCAATACTTCTTACGGAGATATTTTGGCAGAATTGGCCAAAAACAATATTACTGAACCTACTTTAAAAGATGTAAGTAATGCTGTAATTGCCATAAGACAAAGTAAATTGCCAGATCCGAAAGAACTAGGAAATAGCGGCAGTTTCTTTAAAAATCCGATTTTATTGAAATCTGATTTTGAGAAAATCCACCAAAAATTCCCAGAAATGAAATTCTACGAAGTTTCAGAAACTGAAGTAAAAGTTCCAGCGGGATGGCTGATTGAACAAGCTGGTTTTAAAGGAAAACGTTTTGGAGATGCGGGAGTTCACAAAAATCAAGCTTTGGTTTTGGTAAATTACGGAAACGCAACAGGACAAGAAATTTTAGCTGTTTCAAAAGAAGTGCAAAAAACCGTTTTTGAAAAATTCGGCATTCAGATTGAAGCGGAAGTGAATGTGATTTAGAAATTTCTAATTCTATTTCAAATAAATTTACAGCAAAATGGAAAAAATAAAAATAAAAGTTATTCTAATTCAATTGTCTGGATTAGTGTTTTTCATTTATGGTATTTATCAATTCAAAATCTTTTCGGTCTTCGAAAAATTTAACTGTGCTTTCCAATCCCTTTCCTATCAAAGTTCTATACCAACATGTTGGACTAAAAATTATGGCGATACAGAAGAAATTTTTAATTTCATATCAAGTGTAATGCTTTGGAAGTTTTACGGACTAATAATCGGAATAGTTTTAATCGGTCTAATTAATTGGAAAAACAAAATCTCCATTTTAAACACAATTTTAGGAGCAATATTTACTTATATAGTTTTTTACTTTTTATTCGAACCTTTTCTTTCAATAAGATTCAATGACTTTGGTCTGCTTTTTTCAAATAATTTTAAAACAAGGTATTTAATCGGCGGAATTACTTTTACTTTTATAGGAATTACAATTTTATTCCTAAGTGTAAATATAAATTTGTTTACAAATAAGCAGAAAGTTTTAAACTAAAGAAAAAATGTACACACCGGATTTATACAAAAACGAAAATCAGGAAGAAATAAAAGCTTTTTTGAAAGAGAATAGTTTTGGAATTCTGATTAATCAAACTAACGGAAAGTTATGTGCAACGCATATTCCGATAGAATTGGAATTGAATGCTGATGGAAAAGAGATTCTTCAAGGTCACATTTCAAAACTAAATCCGCAAGCTGAAGGTTTTAGAGAAAATGACCAAGTTTTGGCTGTATTTACTGGACCTCATAGTTACATTTCTTCTTCTTGGTACGATCACGAAAATGTTCCGACTTGGAATTATATAGCCGTACATGTTTATGGAAGAATCAAGATTGTAGATTACGAAACTTCGGTAGGCCAGTTGAAAAAGCTGGTAGATAAATATGAAGTGAATTCTAAAAATCCTGTTCGTGTTGAAAATTTATCTGAAAAAACCATGCGCGAAGCAAAAGGAATCTTTGGTTTTGAAATCGAAATTGAAGAAATTCAAGCTACAAAAAAAATCTCTCAAAATCGTGACGATCACAATTATAAAAACATAATTTCGGAATTAGAAAAAACCGAAAACCCTCAGTCTATTGCTGTTGCAAAAGAAATGTCAAAATGCCGAAAGTAAATCGGTTTTGGTTATTGAATTTAGCGAATTGATAAGTACATTTGCAGTCGCAGAACGTGAAATTAATAGAACCTAATAAATCAGATGCTTATATACATATTTTACTTTTTTATTGCTATTGTCGTAGTTCAATTATTTTATTATTTAGGAGTTTTTGGCAAATTTGCTTTTGCCAAACCACAGCATGTGAAACCTAAAAATCTTCCGGTTTCTGTAATTGTGTGCGCTAAAAACGAAGAAGAGAATGTAAAAAAATACGTTCCGCTTTTGGCACAGCAAGATTATCCAGATTTTGAAATTGTCTTAATCGACGACGCATCTAGCGATGAAACTCTTGAAGTTTTTGAAGAATTTGAAAAAGAATTCTCTAATATCCGTCTAGTAAAAGTTGAAAACAACGAAGCTTTTTGGGGAAATAAAAAATACGCTTTAACGCTGGGAATAAAAGCAGCAAGGAAAGAGTATTTACTTTTTACAGATGCAGACTGTTTCCCAAACTCTAAAGATTGGATTACTTCTATGACTTCTCAGTTTACCATGGATAAAACAATAGTTTTAGGTTACGGAGGTTATGAAAAAGTAGAGCGTTCATTTTTAAACAAAATTATCCGTTTTGAAACAGTTTTAACTGCAATTCAATATTTTTCGTGGGCAAAAATGGGACTTCCTTATATGGGAGTTGGAAGAAATCTTGCCTACAAAAAAGAAGAGTTTTTTAATGTAAATGGCTTTATTGATCATATTCAGATTCGTTCTGGCGATGACGATTTATTCATTAATCAGGCAGCAAATAAAGCGAATACGACTATTTCTTATGCACCTGAAAGTTTTACGTATTCAGAACCTAAGAAAACCTATAAAGAATGGTTCACTCAGAAAAGAAGACATATTTCTACCGCAGAACATTACAAGTTTTTTGATAAAATGCAGTTAGGATTATTCTTTCTCTCACAATTATTCTTCTTTATTTTAGTTATTATACTGTTAGCATTTCAATTCCAATGGATCGCCGTATTAGCAATTTTAGCTACACGCTATACTATTGTGTGGACAGTAGTTGGATGTTCAGCAGGAAAATTAAAAGAAAAAGATATTAAAATTTGGTTTCCGGTTGTTGAGATAGCGCTTATATTAACGCAAATTAATATCTTTATAACTAATATCTTTTCAAAACCAGTATATTGGAAATAAATTCTAAAATAGAAAAAGCAAAAAAAGGCGATCAGATCGCCTTTACTTTTTTATTAGATCATTATTGGAATGAGGTGTATTCGTTTATGCTCAAACGTACCGAAAATGAAACCACCGCAGAAGATATTACGATAGAAACTTTCTCTAAAGCTTTTGACAAAATTGCTTCTTACAATCCAGAATTTCAGTTTAATACCTGGCTTATTGCAATTGCAAAAAACGTCTATATTGATTTGTTGCGAAAAAAGAAAACCAATCTTTTTATAGAAATCACAGACAACGAAGACCAACAGGCATACAATATTGCCGACCCTACTCCATCTGCAGAAGACGCATTAATTAAAGAACAGAATCTTTCCCGTCTGCTCTTATGCATCAAAGAACTCAAACCGCACTACCAAGAAGTAATTCAGCTTCGTTATTTTCAGGAAATGTCTTATCAGGAAATTGCCACTAAGATTGACGAACCATTAAGCAGTGTTAAGGTAAAACTTTTACGCGCTAAAAAATTATTGGCTGAAATTATCGAACGTAATAGATAATTTATTATCTTTAATCAAAGAATAAATTATTCTCATATTTATTCTTAAAATAAAAACATTTCTACAACATTAAAACTACAACTTTTAGTTGCTAGCTCAAACCTAAACCTTTTCTGCGTATGATTTAAAGTTACTTAACCTTAAAACCCAAAAATTATGTCTAAATTAAGCATTTATGAAAACAAGTGGACCGATCTTGTTTTCGAGAACAAAAACAAGGAATACGGCGCGTACCAATTACGCCAAGAAAATTCTAAAAATTCTGTTACAGCTCTCTTTATGGGTTTATTGTTATTAACGGCTTTAGGGAGTGCATCTGCACTTATTAGCAAATTTAATTCCTCAGTAGTTCCAGTCGAGCCAGAACCAATGATTTACGACCCGATAACGCCCGTAAACATTGATCCTACTGTTGTGCCACCGCCACCAGCACCACCTGCAACGGTTGTAGAACAAACTGCAGCAAGCCAAACAGAGGCAGTTCAATTAACCAATCCTGTTGTTACAAGAACTCAAGACGCTGTACAGGAAATCGCATCTAATACAGAAAACGCACCAGTTGTTGAAAACGCTACCGGAACAGGAACTTCGGTAAATGTATTACCTACAACGGGAGGCGGAGGAGGTAATGGTGACGCCACTTCAGTTGCACCACCAAGCAATGAACCTGTTTCTACAGCTATATTGGATAAACTTCCTGAATTTCCAGGCGGAATTGCTCAGTTCTACAAGTATGTTGGAAACAATTTCCGCAGACCAGAACTTGACGCAGAAAAGACACTAAGAGTGTATGTTTCTTTTGTGGTTGAAAAAGATGGATCACTTACAGACATTATTGTAAAGAATGATCCTGGTTACGGAATGGGCAAAGAAGCCATTAGAGTTTTAAAATCATTAAAAACAAAATGGGCGCCAGGAATTCTAGACGGAAAACCAGTAAGAACGGCATATAATCTTCCTATCACAATAAAAACAGAAGTCGAATAATATAAATATTTTGAAAAGTGAGAAAAGCAGAACTTCGGTTCTGCTTTTTTTTGTTTCCATTAATTCTAAAATCCACTACATTTACTCCTTCAAAAACGGAAATCATTTTAACTAATTAAAACAAATAATGGGAATATTTTCAGCTATTCTTGGTAACGCGGGTTCAGTAAGCCAAGAAGATTTAATTAAGAAATACGGTCAGCTTTTAACAGCAAATGAAGAAATCGAAATGGGTTTCAAACTTATTCGCGACACTTTCATTTTCACCAACAAAAGGCTAATCTTAGTAGATGTGCAAGGAATTACAGGAAGCAAAACAGAATACAAATCTATTGGCTACAAAAGCATCACAAGATTCAGTGTAGAAACTGCAGGAACTTTTGATCTTGATGCCGAATTAAAAATCTGGATTTCTAGCGAACAGCACCCAAGTATTGTAAAACAATTCAATAAATCAGTTAATGTTTATGAAGTGCAAAAAGTATTGGCACATCACGTTTTAGGATAAAAAAAATAAACCCGGCAAGTAGAAATTTGCCGGGTTTTATAATATAATTTAAGTAACAACTCTTATTTCTTTTTTGCAGTAGTTGTTTTCTTCGTAGTTGTAGTTGTTTTTTTAGTCGTTGTTGCAGGAGCTGTATTTACAATTTTCTGTTGCACATACGGTTTATACAAACCATCTTTCTCTGCTCTTTTCTTAGCATCATCAGCTCTTTTCTGAGAATCTGGATGCGAGCTCATCATTTGATCAATAAATGAAGCTTGAGCACCTTCACTCATTTTTGCTAAAATTCTAAACGCAGATTCTTCAGCATTTACATTGTAACCATTTTTCTTCATGAAATTGTAAGCAAATAAATCTGCTTCCGATTCTTGTTTACGGCTGTACTTGCTGTCAATAATTGCACTTCCAATTTTTCCAAGTTGGCTGTCTGTAACTGTTGCCACAGTTGCCGATTGAGAAGCCGCACCATCCATTAATGCTTCTTTCTGATAAGCCGCACGAATTGCATCTCTAGAATCGTTGTTTGCTACGTGTCCAATCTCGTGCCCGATTACAGCGATTAATTCATTATCATCCATGATATCCATTAATCCTGAATACACACGAACGCTTCCGTCTGCGGTTGCAAAAGCATTTACTTCTTTTAATTTATATACTTTATAATTTAAAGTAAATCCGTCTCCCGATGCATGTTTTCCAAAAACACGATTTAATCGTATCGCATAACCATCAGTTGGCCCAGCAATTTCATGCTCTGCATCTAATTTAGCTACCGCTTCTTTAGATAATTTTGCTGCATCGGCATTACTAAAAGTAAAACCAGTGACCCCTTTTTGAACTGCCCCAATTGCTTTATCTCCAAAATTAATCTGTGCAGTCATTTTAGTTAAACCAAATGCTGTAAATAAAAGTCCTACTATTATAAATTTCTTTTTCATATTTTTTATAATTACAATTTAACAACAAATGTAGCATAACAAAATGCTATTTTAAATTCACACAAAACTTGTTTTTCAACAAATAAAGATAAAACATTTTTACGAGCTGATAATCAACACACAACCGATTTCGATCTATACTAAAAAAGAAAAAACCGGCAAACTTTTTAGATTTACCGGTTTTGTATCATGTATCGCTTATTTCTTTTTTGCTGTACTTGTTTTCTTTGTTGTTGTAGTTGCTTTTTTTACTACAACTACAGGAGCTGTATTTACAATTTTCTGCTGTTCGTAAGCATGATACAAGCCGTCTTTTGTTGCTCTTTTTTTGGCCGTATCAGCTCTTTTTCCAGAGTCAGGATGCGAACTCATCATTTTAGTCATAAAAGATGCCTCAGCTCCTTCGCTTAAATTTTGAAGAATTCTAAAAGCCGACTCTACAGCATTCACATCGTAACCATTTCTTTTCATGAAATCATAAGAAAAATTATCTGCCTCAGATTCCTGTTTTCTACTATGTTTGCTATCAATCATAGCGCTTCCTATTTGCCCTAATTGAGATTGGGTAAGAGCTTCAACTTTTCCTGACTGAGAAGATGCAACATCCATTAAAGCTTCTTTTTTATAAGCCGCTTTTATCGCGTCTCTTGTATCATGATTCACAACATGCCCGATTTCATGACCAATAACAGCAAGCAATTGGTTATCATCCATAATATCCATTAAACCTGCAAATACGCGTACACTTCCGTCAGCACATGCAAAAGCATTAATATCTTTTACTAAATACACTTTATAATTTAAAGTAACTCCTTCGCTAGTGGTATGTTTTCCAAATAAGCGATCTAAACGAATTGAATATCCATTTTTTGGATCTGCAACTGGATTGTTTGCATCCAATTCTGCAATAGATTGTTTAGCTAAAGCCGCAGCGTCTGCATCACTAAAGGTAAATCCTGAAACACCCTTGCCTAAAGCCCCCATAGTTTTATCTGAAAGTATTTGCGCATTTGCTTTGGTAAGGCTTAAAATTGCAAATAAAGCTCCTAATACAATAATTCTCTTTTTCATGGTTTTAAAACTGTTAAATTAACAGCAAAATTAGTATTGCATGAATTTTGCAAGCTCCCAAGAAGCCAAATTTGTAACAGATTAAGACCGAACTTTTATATTTCAGAAAAGCCAAATGGAATATCAAATCATTAAATAGAGACTAAAAAAATCACTTCAAAATATATTTAAAACCAATTTATTAACATTTGATCCAACTTATCCTCAATCTCTTCGACAAATATAATATGTAAAGGAAAAGCAAATAAACGTCTCAAAATAAACTACATTCCGTATCTTTGTACTTTGAACATTGATATATGGAAACAGTCGCTGAAAATACACAAACCACAAAACCTAAGTGGTTAAAAGTAAAATTACCTATCGGACAAAAATATACTGAACTTAGAGGTTTAGTTGATAAATATAGTTTAAATACCATTTGTACTTCTGGAAGCTGCCCAAACATGGGAGAATGCTGGGGTGAAGGAACAGCGACTTTTATGATTTTAGGAAATGTCTGCACGCGTTCTTGCGGATTCTGCGGTGTAAAAACCGGTAGACCTGAAACAGTAGATTGGGACGAACCTGAAAAAGTAGCGCGTTCTATTAAGATTATGAATATTAAACATGCTGTTATTACTAGTGTTGACAGAGATGATTTGAAAGATGGAGGTTCTATCATTTGGATGGAAACTGTTAGAGCAATCCGCAGAATGAATCCTCAAACTACGCTTGAAACTTTAATCCCAGATTTTCAAGGAATTGAAAGAAATATAGATCGCATTGTAGAAGCAAATCCTGAAGTGGTTTCTCATAACATGGAAACAGTACGACGTTTGACTCGCGAAGTTCGTATTCAGGCAAAATATGACCGAAGTTTAGAAGTGCTTCGTTATCTGAAAGAAAAAGGAATCAACAGAACAAAATCTGGAATTATGCTTGGTCTTGGAGAAACTGAAGAAGAAGTCTTCCAGACGATGAGAGATTTAAAAAATGTAAATGTTGATGTGGTAACCATTGGACAGTATTTACAGCCAAGTAAAAAACATCTTCCTGTAAAAGAATTTATTACGCCTGAACAATTTGCCAGATATGAACAATTTGGTCTTGAATTAGGTTTCAGACATGTCGAAAGCGGACCTCTTGTTCGTTCTTCATACAAAGCACAAAAACATATTTTATAAATTTTTAGGTTAATCGTTTAATCGTAGAGACGTTTAACGGTTTAAAAACAATTAAACGATTAACCAATTAAACGAATAAACCAAATAATTGAAAACAAGAATTGCTATTAATGGATTTGGAAGAATTGGCAGAAACTTATTCCGATTGCTTTTAAATCACCCTGAAATTGAAGTCGTTGCTATAAATGACATTGCTGACAACAAAACCATGTCGCATTTAATTAAATATGACAGTATTCATGGAGTTTTGCCGTATGAAGTAAGTCATGACGAAAATAGCATTATTGTAGACGGAAGGCATTTTTTCTTTTTTCACGAAAAAAGTATTTCAAATATAGATTGGAAATCACATTCGATTGATATTGTAATCGAATCGACGGGCAAGTATAAAACGCATGAAGAGTTAAATGCGCATCTTGAAGCTGGAGCAAAAAAAGTAATTCTTTCAGCTCCTTCAGAAGTAGATACTATAAAAACAGTAGTTCTTGGAGTAAACGAACATATTTTGGACGGAACCGAAAATATAGTTTCAAATGCAAGCTGTACAACAAACAATGCTGCACCAATGATTAAAATTATTGAAGAATTGTGCGGAATTGAACAAGCATACATTACAACTATACATTCTTTCACGACAGACCAAAGCCTTCACGACCAGCCACATAAGGATTTACGCCGTGCGAGAGGCGCTAGCCAGTCGATTGTTCCAACAACAACAGGTGCAGCTAAGGCATTAACAAAAATTTTTCCTAAATTGCATAATAAAATGGGTGGCTGTGGTATTAGAGTCCCAGTTCCAGACGGTTCATTAACAGACATAACCTTCAATGTAAAACGTGCTGTTAGCATTGAAGAAATAAACAAAGCATTTAAACAAGCCTCAAAAACAAATTTAAAAGGAATATTAGATTATACCGAAGATCCGATTGTCTCGGTTGATGTAATTGGCAACACACATTCTTGTTTATTTGATGCTCAGCTAACTTCGGTTATCGACAAAATGGTAAAAGTTGTAGGCTGGTATGATAATGAGATTGGCTATTCATCAAGATTGATTGATTTAATTTTACTGGTAAGAAAATAATAAGATTCATTGTAAAAGCATTGCCATACATGAAATACTGTCTTTTTATTGTTGTTTGTTTTTTTAACTCGTTTTTGTATTCTCAAGCCAAAAAGAATACGGATAGCGTGACCTATTATAACAAGCTAGCAAACAGCAACCTAAATAATAAAAAGTACAGTCAAGCTATTTTTTATACTGAAAAATCTATTAATTTTTGCGAAGAAAATGGCAAAAAAGAGAATTTGGCCAATCAGACTTTCAAGCTTGGCAAGATTTATTATAATCAAAAAAAGTTTGAGGACGCTTTAAAAAACTTTCATAAAACAGTTTCTTTATTTGACACTCTAAAGCCGAGCTGCACAAAAGTTTTGGCCCTGCATTATATTGGTGTAACCAATACCGCAAAGGGCGATTATAAAACAGCTGCTGCTTATTATACAAAAGCCCAAGATTTATTAAAACAGTTAGATCTTAAAGACAATGCAGAAGCATTAAGTTATCAAAAAGCTTTGGCATTTAAAACCAATAATGATCTTAAATCTGCTTTAAAAACTTTTAAAATAATTACCGCAAAGCCAGATAACAACGCAAATTTAAAAACAAAAGTAGACGCTTATTATCAGCTTGGTTTAATTGAAGGAAAGCTTAAAAGAAATGATTCGGCTATTGTCTATTTTGACAAAGCACTAGATTATAACAACAAAATCAATGATCTTCCAAAAAAATCGAAAATTGTTTTAGCGATAAGCCAGTACTACAAACAGAATAAAAATTATGATCTGGCGTATTCTTATCTAGAC
The DNA here is from genome assembly GCF_004151235.1 of Flavobacterium anhuiense. GTDB lineage: Bacteria > Bacteroidota > Bacteroidia > Flavobacteriales > Flavobacteriaceae > Flavobacterium > Flavobacterium anhuiense_A. The sequence goes on along the minus strand of NZ_JUIV01000024.1, from coordinate 10,165 downwards.
GAACATTATCAGATTGAAAATTATCTTTTAAAACTAAAAAATGCCAAAATTGATTTGGACGAATATGAAAAATTCAAAAAAAATCAATCTTTAAACAATACGATAAAAAGAGAAAGCGAAGAGAAATTCCAACTTAAAACTTATCGCTATTCTAAATTAGTCAGCATTTTGGCAATTGCCTTAATTTCGATTTTATCACTTTTGAGTCTGGCTTTGTACAAAAACAATATTATACGAAATCAGAATAATTTACTGCTTCGCGAAAAAAATAAAGAATTAATTTTAGCCAAAAACAAAGCAGAAAAAGCTTCGAAAGCCCGATCTGAATTTTTGTCTACAGTAAGCCATGAACTCCGGACGCCATTGAATGCCATTAACGGAATTACTCATATTTTGCTTGAAGACAAGCCAAAGAAAAAACAATTGAAGTACTTAGAATCTTTAAAATTCTCTGGGAATTATTTGACTACTTTTATCAATGAAATCCTTGAGATCAATAAAATTGATTCTACTAAAGTAGAAATTGAAAATATCAGTTTCAATTTAAAAGAATTGCTTTTCAATATTCAAAGTTCACTAAAAGAGCTGGCTACAGCCAACAAAAACTACTTTAATTTAGAGATAGACAAAGCAATTCCAGACAATTTAATTGGAGATCCCACAAAACTATCTCAGATCATACTTAATTTAATAAACAATGCCTTAAAATTTACCCAGAACGGACATGTAAATGTTATCGCAAAACTATATTCACAAGAAGAAGATGAGGCAACTATTTACTTTGAAATTGTGGATACTGGAATTGGAATTCCGGAGGATAAGCTACAATCTGTTTTTGAAAGTTTTTCTCAAGGTTCCATCGAAGTAAATAGAAAATATGGCGGAACAGGACTTGGCCTTACTATCGTAAAAAAATTAATAGAACTTCTAGGAGGCGAAATAAAATTAAAAAGTGAAGTAGGTAAAGGATCTACATTTACCTTCAAGTTGAATTTTAAAATCAACAACGAACCATTGGAAGTAATTGAAGAAGTAAAACCATATAACGATAAACAATTGAAAAACAAATCTATTTTATTGATTGAGGACAACAAAATCAATCAAATGATCACTCGTAAAATGCTGGAAAATAAAAACATTACTTGCGAGATTGTTGACAATGGGGAAGATGCTGTAGAACTTTTAAAAATCAAACGCTTTGATATGATTTTAATGGATGTACATCTTCCTGGCATTAACGGAACTACAGCAACAAAAATGATTCGTGAATTTGATAAAGCCACTCCTATTATAGCATTGACAGCAATTTCTCTTGACGAAAATCGAGACATGCTTCTTTCTTACGGAATGGATGATGTAATCACAAAACCTTTTGTTCCAGACGAATTCTATAGCACTATTGCTAAGTTTTTTGATTAATTAAGATTCCTAAGTTTCTGAGATACTGAGATTCTAAGTTTTCTTTATATACTCTAAAATTGTGGCATCAAAATCTTGCTGATGATTGATGAAAGAGCTTTTTATTGGCAGATAATATAACTGATCAACCAGATCCGAATCTTTTAAGCGCACATAATCTTTTTCGGTAGTAATAATTTTTCTTCCGTTTGCCTTGCGTAGAATCGAATCTAAATCGGCATCAGAAAAATGATGATGATCTGGAAAAGTAAGACATTCATCGATTTCATTTTTTAAATAATCAAAAAATGGTTTCGGCTTTGCAATTCCAGCGAGTAACAATTTTGATTCTGACTTAATTTCTCTAACTGCAATTTTTTCGCTTTTACCATAAATGACTATATCATAATCTATGAAAGTAAAAAAGACTTGCTGAGTAGCATTTAACTTCAATTTCAATCTAATTTTTGCCTGCTCTTCTTCTGCTAAAATTTTAGGGCATTTTGTTACTACAACAATATTGGCTCTTTCTGCTCCGCTCCTGCTTTCTCTCAAATTTCCTGTTGGTAGCATAAAATCGTCTGCATACAAATCTCCATAAGAAGTGAGTAAAATATAAAAACCAGCTTTTACTTTTCTGTGTTGATATGCATCATCAAGCAAAATAATTTCAGGCTTTTCATTTTGTGAAAGTAATTGCATAATTCCGTTTGTGCGATTGGCATCAACCGCAACCATTACATTTGGAAATTTTTGATAAAACTGAAAAGGTTCATCTCCCAAAATTTCAGCATTTGAATTGTCGTCAGCCAAAACAAAACCTTCTGACTTTCTTTTATAACCACGGCTCAAAGTAGCCACTTTATATTTATCAGATAATAAACGAATCAAATATTCGATTTGAGGCGTTTTCCCAGTTCCGCCCACACTTAGATTTCCAACCGCAATAACTGGAAGATCAAATGAAGTCGATTTTAAAATTCCATTATCAAAAAGAAAATTACGGATTGAGGTTATGAATCCGTATAAAATAGCGAATGGGAAAAGTATTTTTCGAAGTATGTTCATAGAATTATTTATCTGAATAATGTCCCATTGCTGAAACTATAATAACGGTTACGATATCTTCTTCTACACGATAAATCATCCTATCTTTTTGATTAATTCTTCTAGACCAATATCCACTAAGGCTATATTTCAACTCTTCTGGTTGTCCTTCTCCAAAAAAAGGGGTTTCAGTTAATTCTAGAAGTATTTTTTCAATCTTTTTTATGGTAGCTTTATTTCCTGATTTATAGTGATTTTTCAAATCTTTACGAGCTATATCGTCAAATTCTACAAAATACTTCCCCATATATCATCTGGATTTAATCTTGTCGTTTTTCCTTGCTTAATATTTTCTTCTGCTTTTTTTACTTTCTCAACAAATTCCGCGCTATAAATATTTGGCTCTTCATTAACCTGTCCATAACTATCAGTTTCGACAATTTCGATACCATCAAGACCCTTAAAAAAAGCTTCGAACATTTCCATAAATGCTTTTCCTGTCTTCGTACGTTCATTAATTTTTATAGTTGTCATAACTTATAAATTTTATATTACAAATGTACTAAATTTGTGCTAGTATAAACTTTTTTACATTTAATGCAAACAATTTGTACTCATAAAAATTTGAAAAACACAAAATGAAAATCAAAAATATTATATCGGTTCTTGAAGAAATGGCTCCTTTAGCTTATGCCGAAGATTTTGACAATGTTGGGCTTTTAGTTGGAGATTCCGAAACTGAATGTTCTGGTGTTTTAGTCTGCCATGATGCGCTAGAAAATGTAATTGATGAAGCAGTTGCTAAAAACTGCAATTTGGTAGTTTGTTTTCACCCGATATTATTTTCTGGAATTAAAAAAATTACAGGCAAAAATTATGTTGAACGCACTATTTTAAAAGCAATTAAAAATGACATTGCTATTTATGCAGTTCATACAGCGCTTGATAATCATTCGCAAGGCGTGAATAAAATTTTCTGTGATGCTTTAGGATTGACAAATACCAAAGTTTTGATTCCGAAACAAAATTTCATTCAAAAATTAGTCACTTTTACCGTTCCAGATAATGCCGATAAAGTTCGAAATGCCTTATTTGAAGCAGGCGCAGGAAAAATTGGCAACTATGACAATTGCAGTTTTAACACTCAAGGCTTTTTTACTTTTCAAGGAAACGAAGACAGCAATCCAGTACTTGGAGAAAAAGGAAAACTGCACACAGGTGAAGAAATCAAAATTGAAGTAGTTTTTGAAAAACATCTTCAATCCCGCATTTTAAAAGCACTTTTTGCAAATCATATCTACGAAGAAGTCGCTTATGAAATTTACAATCTCGAAAATTCTCATCAAAATATTGGTTTAGGAATGGTTGGCGAATTTGAAACCGAAATGGATGAAAAAGATTTTCTTTATTTCGTAAAAGAAAAAATGATTGCCGACGGAATTCGTCATTCTGCTTTTTTAGGAAAAAAAATAAAAAAAGTAGCAGTATTAGGAGGCTCTGGAAGTTTTGCAATCAAAAATGCGATAAGTGCTGGAGCCGATGCTTTTTTGACTGCAGATTTGAAGTATCATCAGTTTTATGAAGCTGAAAACAAGTTACTTTTGGCAGATATTGGTCATTTTGAGAGCGAACGCTATACAAAAAATTATATTGTTGATTATCTTCGAAAAAAAATTCTTAATTTTGCAATCATTTTATCGGAAGAAAATACAAATCCAGTTAAGTACTTATAAAATATGACGAATACGAAAGAATTAAGTGTTGAGGACAAGTTAAGAGCAATATACGATTTACAGCTTATTGACTCTAGAATTGACGAAATCAGAAACGTTAGAGGAGAACTTCCTTTAGAGGTTGAAGATTTAGAAGATGAAGTTGCAGGTTTGAGCACTCGTTCAGAGAAACTGAAAGGTGAACTTGAAGTGATTGAGGAGCAAATCAAAGCAAAGAAAATTGCTATTGAGGAGCATAAAGAGGTTATTAAAAAGTACACTAAACAACAAGAATCAGTACGTAACAACAGAGAATTTAATTCTTTGACAAAAGAAGTTGAATTTCAAGAATTAGAAATTCAATTGGCTGAAAAGCAAATCAAAGAAATGAAAGCTTCTATCGAGCACAAAAAAGAAGTTATTTCTAACTTAAAAGAAAAACTTGATGCTAAAAGCTCTCATTTAAAACATAAAAAATCTGAATTGGACGCTATTATGGCTGAGACTCAGAAAGAAGAAACTTTCTTAACTGAGAAATCTGCTGAATATGCTGCACAAATCGAAGATAGATTATTAGCAGCTTACAACAGAATCAGAAGCAGTGTTCGTAACGGATTGGCTGTAGTTTCTATCGAAAGAGGAGCTTCTGCTGGATCTTTCTTTACAATTCCACCTCAAACTCAGGTAGAAATTGCTTCAAGAAAGAAAATCATCACTGATGAGCACTCTGGAAGAATCTTAGTTGACACTCAACTAGCTGAAGAAGAAAAAGAAAAAATGGAACAATTGTTCGCAAAATTCTAAATATCAAGTCCCGATTAAATCGGGACTTTTTTTTTGCATTTATTTTAGCCACGAATTACACAAATTTTCACTAATTATTTTTTTGCCTATAATAATGTGAATAAAAAATTCGTGCTAATTTGTGTAATTCGTGGCAGACTTTTTTTTTACCTTTAGAAAAAAAATTAAGTTTTGGGAATTAAAAAAGGCATTCGTTTTATTACTTTAAAATCAGTTGGATCTTATATTAATTTTTTGAGTTACGTTCGTCCTCAGAAAGCTACAGAACTTTCGTATGCACTTTTCAGCCAACCACGAATTGGCCGATTAAAAAAAGAAGAACTTCCAAAAGTTTTGCGACATACAGAAACAGAAATATTTCATCATAACGAACATCATTTCCAAACCTACGTCTGGAAAGGAAATGAAACCAAAATTCTACTAGTTCACGGCTGGGAAAGCAATGCTGCTCGCTGGAAAAAAACTTTACCACATCTTCAAAAATCTGGAAGTACCATTATAGCTATTGATGCACCCGCACACGGGCAAAGCAGCGGAAAAGAATTTAATGTTCCGCTTTATGCTGAATTCATAAATAAAGCGGTAGAAAAATATCAGCCCGAAATTATCATTGGACATTCTATTGGTGGTGCTGCATGCATTTACCATCAATATTTGTTTCCGAATACGAGCATCAACAAAATGGTTATTCTTGGCGCTCCTTCAGATTTAAAAACTTTGATTGACAATTATATTTCGATGCTTAGTTTGAATAGAAGAATGTTGCCTCTTTTGGAAAGTAAATTCATAAACCGTTTCAACTTTAAGCTAGAAGACTTTTCAGGTCAAAAATTTGCATCAGAAATTACAATTCCCGGTTTCATTGCTCATGATACGGCAGACAAAATTGTTGCTTTTGCAGAAGGAAAAAAAATAGCTCAAGGCTGGAAAAATAGTCAATTTATTGAAACCAGCGGTTTAGGTCACGGAATGCATGATGATGAATTGTACAATAAAGTGATTGAGTTTTTGTTTGAAGGCTCAAAGTGACAAAGGCTCAAAAGTGCAAAGGTTTTCTGCTTCAACTCATAATTCATAACTTATAATTCATAATTCTAGAAAAGATGATTGCTGTAATTTTTGAAGTGATTCCTAATGAAGAAAAAAAAGAAGAATATCTGGATATCGCCGCGAGTCTGCGTCCGGAATTAGATAATATTGAAGGATTTATTTCGATAGAACGATTTCAAAGTTTTTCCGATCCTTCAAAAGTTTTGTCTTTGTCTTTTTGGCGAGATGAAGAAAGTATTCAGCAATGGCGAAATATTGAAATGCATCGCGCCGCACAAGCCAAAGGCCGAAATGAAGTTTTTAAAGATTATCATTTACGAATTGCATCTGTAGTTCGTGATTATGGAATGTTCGATAGAAAAGAAACTCCAGAAGACAGTTCCATTTTTCATGATTCGTAAAAAAGATGTTGAGATTCTAAGTTGCTATCCCGATAGCTATCGGGACTAAGTTTTTTTTCTAAAACCTAAAATTCTAAGATGTCTAAACTTTTGCCTACTTTTGCAGTATGGAAGAAAATCTTAAACGTCTTAATAAATTTATTGCCGAAACGGGCTTTTGTTCTCGTCGTGAAGCTGATAAATTAATTGAAGAAGGACGCGTAACAATAAATGGTGCTGTGCCGGAAATGGGAACGAAAGTTTCGCCAGAGGATGAAGTGCGCGTTGACGGAAAATTAATCGTTGAGAAAAACGAAAAAATGATCTATTTGGCATTCAATAAACCTGTCGGAATTGAATGCACGACCAATCTTGAAGTAAAAAATAATATTGTTGATTATATTAATTATCCTAAACGAATTTTCCCGATTGGACGACTGGATAAAGCCAGTGAAGGCTTGATTTTTATGACCAATGATGGTGATATTGTAAACAAGATTCTTCGTGCCAGAAATAACCACGAAAAAGAATATACGGTTACAGTAAACAAACCTATTACTGAACGTTTTATTCAGCGAATGGGAAATGGCGTTCCGATTTTAGATACGGTTACTAAAAAATGTAAAGTAGAGCAAATTAGCAAATACACTTTTAAAATCATTTTAACGCAGGGATTAAACCGTCAGATTAGAAGAATGTCTGAATACTTGGGTTACGAAGTTACGGCCTTAAAACGTATTCGAATTATCAATATTTCGTTGGATGTTCCAGTTGGAAGATACAGAGATTTAACAGATGCTGAAATTAAAGAATTAAATCAGTTAATTGAACCTTCGAGTAAAACGGAAGAAGCAAGTTTTCCTAAAGTTGAAAGCTCAAGTTCCAATTCAGCTTCAGCTCCAACCAGAAGAAAAACATTTGTTTCAAAACATGATCCTCGATTTAAAAAAAGAGGAGATAATAAATAAAGAAAATCCCATTCTGAACGAATGGGATTTTTCATTTTATTTCCTTTTATCCAAAAACTCATAATATAAAGCTTTAGACAAAAAGCTTGAGTTTTGATAATTCGAAATCAATTCTTCTCTTACTGCTTCTGCATATTTTCCATCCAGATTATTCTTTTGCAAATATTCGCGACGGACATCATCATTGAAATTCAAACCGCTTAAAAAAACTGGCTCTACTCCTTTGTTTACTGAAATATTATAATTGGTAACAAGACTTCCCCAATTTATGTAACTGCACAAAAGAATCGTTCCGTAGAAATACCAAACCATCTGATTGAAAAGATAAGCATTAGTTTTTTGTTTTCTGATTTTCTGAAATGAAACTACCAATCCGATAATAGCTAAGATTAAAAAAGCATAAACTCCAAGACGTTTATAGGTTAAACCATAAAAAGAAACATATTCTGTATTCTTAATCATGGCACTTACAATTAAAATGACGTTTAGTACAAGCCAAACTTTTGCTAAGTTCTTTAAAGATTTGGCTTTTTCATCAAAATTAAATCCGCCTTTAAAATAAAACAAGATTACTCCAACAGCCATAAGGATAGAAAAAATTACAGCATTTACGCGTTCGTGGGTATCTGCGCTTAAGTTTGTTTTTTCTACAACTTCGAAGAATTGCTCATAATTGTAAGTTCCTATAAAAACTAAAAGCATAATATTCAAGAGAAACAATGTGATTTCTCCACTTTTTCTTTCGAAGTCTAAATCAAGAAAAGAAAAAGTGCTTTGGTCTTTGACTTCAGAAATAGCACTGAAATCATTATTCAGCTTTGGATTGAATTCGTAACAAGTATCTGGAACCCAATAATTCCAAAAACTGAATGAAATATAAAAGCCTAAAATGCACATCGCAATTAATTGAGGCAGATTAATATCCAATTCATAGTCTGTAAATAGTGAAGAGAAATGATCGCTTCCGAAAGAGTAAACGATAAAAAATAATCCAAGAAAAATGATTGGAATAACAACAAACGCTACTAATTTTTTAGCAAAATCGTTATGAATTTTTCTTTCTGGAAGCCATTGGCTGAAAAGAAAAATACGTCCTACTGATGTAAATCCGTTTAAAATTATTAATGGAAAAATTTGAATCGTTTTGAGTTCGCCATCTTGTGTTTTAAATTGTAAAAACAAAATTGATAAGGCCAAGGCAAAAAACGATGCCGCATCTCCATACCACGCAAAGGCAAAACATGACAAAATAGAAGTCATTACTAAAATAAGATGTGATCTGTCGACTAACTTTTCTTGAAAGAAATAACTAATTAATAGCGTTAGCAAAACGCCAAAAATAGAAATATTGATTCCAACAGATTCGTTGTAAAAAAGCAGTATGAAAACCGCTGTACATGCGAAGATAATTTGATGTTTTTTCATGATTTTAGTTTTTAAAAGTACTTTGTAATTCAAAGTTTTTAGGTAAAAAATTTTAGTTTCTAAGATTTCATTAATTTTTCGAGGTAAGAAAGGTGCTCTTTAAACGCCGCGCGGCCAAGCGGTGTTACCTGATAAGATGTTTTTGGCTTTTTGCCCACAAATTCTTTCTTAATCTCGATATATTCAGATTTCTCCAATGCTGAAGAATGACTCGCTAAATTACCATCGGTGATATTCAAAAGCGTTTTCATCTCGGTAAAATCTACCCAGTCGTTAACCATCAGAACGGACATAATACCCAGTCTGACACGGCTTTCGAAATCTTTATTTAGTTTGTCAATAATTCCCATTCAATTATTTGTATTTTTTGAACATTACTAATCCGTATAAGATATGCAGGATTCCGAATCCGAGAATCCAGAAAATCAATCCATACCCAATAAAGAAAAGAGCAATTAATCCCAAACAAAGTTCGCAGAAACCTAAATATTTTACATCAGAAAAAGTATATTTTTCTGCATTAATAAGCGCTAAACCATAAAAAAGCAAAGTCGATGGCGCAACCAATCCGAAGTAACCGTGATACATCATCGCTAGACAGAATACACCTCCTACAAACAAAGGAACTGTTAAGTTGAATAGCATTTTTTTTGTAGCAGATGTCCAAATTGGCAGATTGTATTTTCGGCTTTTTCTAATAGTGAAAAAGATTCCAAATGCAAATGCGCAAACTAAAATTCCGATTCCTATCCAGAATAATTCTGAAACTAAATTAGCAGAATATAATCTATGCTCGTCGGTCAAATAATCCATTCCATTTGCCTTGAACAATTGGTATACATAAATTCCACCAATTAAAGCCGAAAGACCCGCGAAAACTCCTGAAAGTCCGCTTAACGATATAAATCTTGAAGAGCGCTCCATCATGGAACGAATATGTGCTAAATCTTCTTGGTGCTTTTGATTCATAATTAAAGTACTTTGCATTACAAAGTTATTATTTATTTTGAATTGGCAAGTAAAAAAAGAAAAATATTTTCGATAACAATATAGATTCCTGCAAGGTTTTGAAAACCTTGCAGGTTTGAAGCTGAGCTTGAATCAAAAAACTAAAGTCGTCTTTGTTTTAACTTTCTAAATATACCTACAAGGTTTTGAAAACCTTTCAGGAGAGAAACTTTCTTGCGAAACGAGACTGCGTGAGGGATAGGAGCATGCTACCGAAGTAGCGCGGATAGCCCGACCCCGACCCATCGAGAGGGCGCATAAGCGTAAAGTATATTTGCCCTCTCGATGGGTCGGGGTCACGCCCAAATTATAAAACCGAAAAAGCCTATTCTTAATGAACATGCCCCAAAAAGTTAGACACTATTTGGGGCAT
>NZ_JUIV01000023.1 GCF_004151235.1 Flavobacterium anhuiense | reverse complement strand
GCAGAGCTGTATTTCCAATCTACAGGATTAGTTACAAAACCAGTTTCGAGAGGGTTATTATGAATATAGTTTAACTTTTGCTCAAAAACTTTTAAAGACCAGATTTCAATAGGTTTGTTGTTTTGCTGCCAAAATTGCCTGAATTTTACATTGCTGTTTTTCTTTCCGGCTCTTTCAAACATCCAGAGCATCCATTCTTTTCTGCTTTCTTGCGGATTTTCTTCAATTGCTTTAAGCATTTTTCTCGAGGTAAAACCTTTAAAATCTCTAATAAGGCCAGAAGGATCTCCATTTTCAGATCTGAAAATTAAATGAACGTGACTTGGCATTATGAAGTAACCAAATCTCCATTCCTTTGTTCTTTCTGCAGTAGTCTAATGATTCAACAATGCACCCAAAATACCGTAGCAAAACTTATAAAGTAAGCTCCAGCCTTATCTCCAAATTTGTATTTTCTGCTCATTTATTATTTTTGAGCTAATGTAAGAAATACTTTGCGTTCACGAGCGGGACGCTCGCGCCAGCGGGGGGTATCGTTGCCGAGATAAATCTGCACGATCGGGTCGAGCTAATTTTAAATTGATATAAATTCGAGCCATTCATTCAATAATTCTTTGCAAGCTTGTAAAGGTATTTGATGATTATTTGGTGATATAACAATATTTGGAGGTGAAATAATCAATTCAAAACTGCCAGTCAAACTATCAGGTTGATGAAAATCTTCATATTGTTGTCCGTTTTGTGCTAATGTAATGTTTTCAATTAAATAATTGATATCATCTTTTTCATGATATCCGGATAGTATTGTAGCTAAACATAAAGATTGATTGTTTGTAGATGACATTGAATCACAATAATAAATGAGACTGCCTCCTGGAGTTTTTGTTCTGCTAAATGTTAAATTAAAATCTTTTCTTCTTGACATATTTTTATAATTAATTTAATATTAAATTTAAATAAGAAATAGTATTGTAATGTGTTTGACCAAACTGTTGCATAATATTGTTAAATCTTAATTGAACTTCAGTTCCATCTGTTAAATGACTTAGATAAATAATTTCATTTTGAGCTATTCCATTTATTGTTCTACCTGTATTTCTTTGCAGTCTATGAACCCTTTTATTGACCCATAAGTAAATAATTTCTTCTCTAATTCGAGCATCAGTCCAATTCATATTCCAAACAGTATTTACTGGTTTCTTCTTGTACCAACTCCCAGAGAAAAATTTTGAATTACTTGTTGCTACGGTTGGTTGGTTACACTCTGCTGGTATTTTAAACCATACTGAGTTATAAGTTATATGCCCGTTTTTTTGCTCTCTGATTGTACTCATCATATCAGTTGGAAGCCCTAATGTATTTGGATCTAAAACTTCACTAGAAAGAATATTGCTATATCCATGTCCTGCAGCAGGCTCAAAATAAGGAGGAATTCTCTTGTTAGCAACATTGGTGACATGCTCAATTTCATGAAGATTATGTGTAAATCTTTTTGAACCCTCTAAGTATTTGATTTCTTTTCTTAAATGTTGTAATTCATTGAAATTTAACCATTCACTAATTAAATCTGGTTCTGACTCTAATTTGTTTAAAATGTTATTTTTGCCTTCAAAATCAAACATAAAGGCAAATTTCTTCTCTTCATCAGTAAAAGTAATTAATTTATTATAAACATTAGGATGTGATTCTTGAATAGAACTTAACCAGTCAATTAATAAACTGTCAAGTTCATCTAAAGAATTTACAGCTGTTCTGAGTTCATTGTACTCATTACCAGAAGGAATGCTTTGCTGTAATTTTTTAGTAGCTCTTCGAAAAGCTCTTCTGGCAAGAAGATCTCCGGATAATGACAACATTTCTAAGGCAAAAAGCCATATATCAATAGATTGACATAGTTTGTATTTTTGGTACTCTGGATCATTAAGTTCTGGCGGGTTTTGTTCATTATTGTAATAGACAGTACAACCAGCTGTAGCAAAACGATGAACTAAACTTGCAACCCCAATTATAGCCTCAGCTCCCGATGCTAGCCCACTTAGTGCTCTGGTTAATGCTACTCTTTCAATTGTAGATAACTCGCTAGCCATGAATAATTTTCTTACTAAAGAAAGATCCTTTACGTGTCTCAATTTTGCTATGTTACCCACCCCTGCTGGCGCGAGCGTCTCGCTCGTGCACACACAGAAAGTCAATTAATATCAATTTCTAAAACAGTTTGATCGTTATCGCCATAATTTCTAGCAGAGCTGTATTTCCAATCTACAGGATTAGTTACAAAACCAGTTTCGAGAGGGTTATTATGAATATAGTTTAACTTTTGCTCAAAAACTTTTAAAGACCAGATTTCAATAGGTTTGTTATTTTGCTGCCAAAATTGCCTGAATTTTACATTGCTGTTTTTCTTTCCGGCTCTTTCAAACATCCAGAGCATCCATTCTTTTCTGCTTTCTTGCGGATTTTCTTCAATTGCTTTGAGCATTTTTCTAGAAGTAAAACCTTTGAAATCTCGTATTAAGCCAGAAGGATCTCCATTTTCAGATCTGAAAATTAAATGAACGTGACTTGGCATTATGCAGTAACCATAAATCTCCATTCCTTTATTTTTTCTACAGTAGTCTAATGATTCTACAATGCTTCCAAAATACTCTTCTCTCGTAAAAACATCTATCCAATATACCGTAGCAAAACTTATAAAGTAAGCTCCAGTTTTATCTCCAAATTTGTATTTTCTGCTCATTTATTATTTTTGAGCTAATGTAAGAAATACTTTGCGTTCACGAGCGGGACGCTCGCGCCAGCGGGGGGAGTGGGCCACTCAAGCCAGCGAGGATCTTCTTTTTTCATCATCCAGATAAACCTTATAACCTAAACAAAAAACATCTAATAATGATGCTTTAGTAGCTTGAATTGTTGCAAAATATAATTGATCAATCAATTTTATTTCAGTGACAAAGAAATTTGTCTTATAATTGAAATTATATTCAGCTACTGAAGTTTCGATTGAATTGGGGTCATCTATATCAATTGTAAATTGTTTTTGGTTCTCAAATATTTTGTTTTTTTCAGACAGAACATTTAAACTTTTAATTTTTATTATGAAATTATCAAAATAATCTTTGGGAAAATTTATCAACTTTTTTTTATCATTTTTGTTCAGTTCTATTCTTTCTTCATTAGTTCCTAAAAAAAATGGAATACCTGTGAAATTATTGATGCTTGACCTTTCAATTATTCTTTTTTCAATGTCCTTATTCCAATTAAAAGCAGAAAAACATAAACCACCTCCTAATGAATAAATTTCTTTGTAATCTAAATCATCAATATTTAGTTTGTAATTTTCCTGATCATTAGTAAAAGATTTTTGTAATGAATAGGATAAATTATATAATCTGTTTTTTATTTGTAGTCTATAATTGAAAGGCCCATACATTAGACCGTCAAAAATAATTTCAAAATTTTTACTCATAATTAATTATATTTTAGTTGCGTCAATTAGAACAATATTAATTTTTGGAAACATTTTATTAAATTGTATAACAATACCTTGACAAGATGTACAATATGCATTTTCGGATATTATCTTTAATGTGCCCTCATAGTTAAGAAATTCGTCAGTGATTTTTGCATTAGGTTCTAAAGATAAAGCAAGTTTATTTAACATTCTAAATTCCGAATCAGTGTTTCTAGTCCATTTTACATCTAAAGGCGTAAAAATATATGGCTCTGTGTCTGCAATTTCTGATTTAATACTTCTAAATATTCTAGTTCCAGTTAAAGAATCTAGTAAATTATCTAAAGAGTTATTGTTAATATTTCCTTCTAAGTATCCAAAGTTACCAGCACTGTTTCCTGCGGCTCTGTAATTTAAAATTGTTTGTCTAGCGAGATCCCATTCACTTTTAGTTCCTCTAATCGCATTCGGAATATTTAAATTTCTAAAATCTCGATAAGCTCTAATTTTACCCTCTATTATTGTATTGGTATTGGCATTTTTTCTTAAAATATACATTTCGGCTAACAATTTTTCTCTTGTAGTTTGTAATGCATTAATCTCTGCAGCTGTCATTCTTTCAATTGCTGCAGGATTTAATTTTAAAGCATCAACTTCTCCTATAAACTTAGTAGCTTGATTTATATTATATGCACTATAACCAATTGCTACTCCAGCATTCGTTAAACCGTTCAATAATCCTATCATATCAAGCGTTTCTCTAATACTTTGATAATCGTCTGGATAAGCTTCTTGCAGATACTCTATGAAGGCAGGTGAACTTATCACATATGAATAAATATCTCCGGCAATGGTATAAGCCCCAATTAAACCTCTAATCAAATTACCAGTTCTAATTGCAACAAGTAACTCCCCTACACCAAAAGCTAATGAAAGGGTTTGAAGTGACCTAGAGAGTACTTCAAGTTTCATTTTGGTGTCTTGTTTTTCTAAAAGGTAATCAATAAATCCAGCTGAAGCTAAAAAAGTTTGATTTGAACAATCTCCATATTCGCATAAATCAATGAAGGATGGATTTGAAAGATAAGATATTGAGACTAAATCAAAATGATTTAACACAACTTCATTTTCATAAAATTTTGTAGCATATTCGACAGGTATTCCATGTGCACTCTCATATACAACTTCTCTACAAATTTTTTCTTTAATTTTGATTGTTGATATTGACGGATACGTTATTGAATAATCAACTTCACCTTTAAAAACTTTATTATATCTTTTATTCCAAATGAAATTATATTTAACAAATTGATTTATTGGTTTTAAATTCTCAGGATTACTGATTAATATTCCGTTTTCGCTTTGGACTATTCCATTTTTTAAAAGGACTATTCTATTTAGTTCAAAAGCAAATTTTGTAAAATTATCATTTCCTAAATAATCATCCATTCTATAGAATAATAGTTTGTATAATGTGGTGTAATCTGTGTGTAAAATTCCGTCACGATCTTTATATTCTAGATCGATTGTGTTTTTTAAAGTAAGTTTTTTAAGAAATGAATCTGCATCGGAAGCATTTGTAAATGATTCGAGTATATGAATTGCTAAATCTTCTTTATGGACAAATCCAATAGAAAGATTTTCCCAATACCAATTCATTAATGCTTTTTTTTCAACCAAAATCTTTAGTATGCTAATTCTTTGGTCAACAGTTAGTAATGTCAGTATGTTATGGCGGTACATTATATCTATGGCAATAAATAACTGTTCTTCATGACCTAGTTTACCAATTTCTGTTTGGTATTTTTTTAGCATTTTAAGCCATAATTCAAGACCTTTTTTATATTCTAGAAGTTCAACTCTTGATAGTTGATTTTCCGTATTATGGAAAGTAAATTTTGTAGTGTCAACTCCGGTTAAGTTGAAGTTTAGAAAGGCCTCTGCTGTTTTTTCACCAGCTGTTTTTAATAATGATGCTATTTCTCCAATAAGTCTTATGTCATTTTCGTTAGTATCTAAAAAGGTATAGTTTTTATAAGTGTCAAAAAAATCTTTTGCATGAGTACCTTGTATGAATGTGTCGCATAGTTGACCACTGGCTAATGCTTCAGGTGCTGGTCGCGGATCACTTGGACCTTTGTATGGATTAGTATAGGTCCATTTATGATAATTATAACATAAACCAGAAGAATCTCTCAACAATCCAAAAATTGTATCTCCGAACTGAGCACGAACTAATTTGTCGTATTTTTTGAAAACAAAATTTTCCCATAATTTTTTATCAACACCATCATATTTGTTTCCTTCCTTTTGAACTTCTTTTTCTTTAATTTTTTCAAAATAACTTTCATCAACATAGTCTAGAAATTCATTGGATTTGAATTGAAAAAGAGCAACTATTTTTTGACCTTCAAATGTAAATGAAGTTACTTTGCCTTGTCTGTTGTATTTGAGATTATTTATACCTCCAAAATTTGATGCTTTAACTACTAAATCATTAGCTAAAACAACTGCATAATCTTCCATAATTAAATAGTAATTTGTTGATCAATTAAGTTATCTCCTTCAATTCCTGTTGAAATAATAGGCATATACTCACTATAGCCTTTACTAAAATGATATTTCCTATCAATAGAATAAACAAAAACAGCATTGGTAGGTTCTGTCAACACATTTTCACCATCAGCATTTTCAGCCACAACACCAACTCTATATTTTTGATATTTAATATTTTCAGGAGAAATAAATTCGTTTTCATCCTCAAAGAGATCACTTAAAAACAAACGAGGATTTTTTATATCACTAGAAATCAAACCTTTTATAATTTCATTTTCGGCTTTGGTTAATCCTAGAATAATTTTGTTAGGAGTAGAGCCATCCAAAGTTTTAAGTTCCAATCCAGTGATAGTTTCAGTACTATCAGTAAATAGCTTCAAACTGTAATAGTAAGGATCAGGTAACTGGTACGTTTTGCTATTGCCAACTGCGCCACCTGCTGAAGCAGATGTATAAGTTGTTGACGTTGTGCTTCCGGTGGCAGAAACAGCATTGTTCATAACATCAACAGCTTCTGTTATATAAGTAACTCGAGCAACAGTAGGTGTTTCTTCAATTCCAGTTTCAATAATATCGTTAACCGTTACGGTTTGTGCAATAGAAATTCCCTGCTGTTTTTTATCATAAAACTCATTAATTAGATTCAGTTTTTCGGAAGTCATTCTGGAGTAACTGTTGTCACTATCTAAATTCAATAATGGACTGGCTTTTATCAAATTAAAAACATTGTCAAAAAAGTTGGCTTTTCTGTATGCAATAACCAAATCTCCATTTTCGTCTTGTGTTGTTCCGGCCGTGTACATATTGACTTTTCCCTGATAAATCAAAATACTTAATGCAGCAATGTTTTTACCTTCAACAGCAGGAGTTTTCAATTGTACTGTAGAGGTTAACTCGCTATAATTTCCTTCTTCATCAGGTGGTAATCGTAGTCCGTCAGCATTGATAAAAGTATCTTTTTGTGCATTGGCAACTTTACCCATTTGCCCATAAAAAGCAGTGTTGTTATTGTTGTCGGTTGGAAATTGCAAGTACAGATTATTTGTCGCGACCGTATTAGCCTGTTCTTGTGTATTAATTAAAACAGGCCATCCAGAAGTGCCATAAGTTACGGCTGTCATAGGTACTTCATTGGTTTCTGTATCTTTCAACAATCCTGTTTTTAGGTTTTCAGAGCCTTCACCAATTTTATAGTTTCCATAAAAATCATAACTACGTGTACGATCGCTTTGAATATAAACGTACCAATTGTTTTTCGTCGAAAACTTATTAAGCAGATCATTGTAAATAGCAGCTCCTTTTTTCTCTGTTTTTTCTCCAGAAGCAGTTGCTGTAACAATTCCATTTTCAGCATGAGATCCATAAAAAGCAGCAATATCAATAAATTGAGTGCTTTGCTCACGTTGTATTTTTTTAATGAAATCTGTTGAACCATCTACTGTAATTTCTGCAAAAGGTTTGCGGGCATATTCTAAATTGAAAGCAAATTCATGAGCATCGTCAATTTTGTAATCGCCATAATTTAGAACGACATCAATTCCGCATAAACCTTCAGCAAAATTTCCTAATGATTTTCCAATACCAATTAAAGGCAATTCGAAATCGTCTTTTTCATCAAAAGTATCGCCAGCTGCGACAAATTTTGATTCTTTAAAAAAGAAGTCAGAAAGCGGGATTGCTAAGGTTCCATTAGTGGCATCATCCTCTTTTTCTTTCTCATAGCCAATAAATTTAGCAGTGAAAGGAGGAACAGGAATAGGTGTTGTTGTTTCGCCTTCTTTTTTTACACGCCCTTCATGAAAAGCGTTGAAATCGATGTTTATCTTGTCAATAAAGTCTGAATACGATCCTTCATTCTTCTTAACTAAAGGCTCTGCATCATCAGTAAAAAAGTCACTTTTCTGCAAACCTCTGTAAATAAAATATTTGATGTTTAATCCAGGAAAAGGCTGGTTATAAGGACGAAGAATTAGATTCACTTTATTAGGATTACCAGTTTGAGGCTGAATCAAAACAACTCCTTTGCAGATCGAAAAGGCTTTTTTGGGCGCGTCTAAAGAAAATCTAGAAGTGAGATTGAAAACAGTTTCAGATTGAGGTCCAAAGCCCTGACCTGACAGCTGTGCGGGAAAACCTCCCGACTCTATAAAAAAATGGGATTTTGCGGACATATTTAAGTATTATTTGTTCGTTGGGATAATTATGTTTAACACATAGTAACATAGATTCAGAGTGATCTAAAAAGGCGTTTCACTTGTTTTTAAGCAATCATTAGCTATGTGGAAGAAATATATTTCTCTGTAGTATTCTTTAATTTATTTTAGAGAAACTATGTTCCTATGTGTTTAAAAAAATAAGTTATTTCTAATGCGGAATTAGTAATGGAATCTTTTATCTAAACCATTCTGGGTTATAGATTTTGTAAACGAATCTTCCAATCAAAAAAAGCAGAATAAGAAGTAGAAATCTTCCTAGCCAAATCTGAGCTTTCTGCCAGAAAGTGAGATAGTTGACAAACTTGGTAATCGTGATCGTTTTCTCTTGAACATCTTTAACCTGTTTCGATTTCCATTGCGCATAGAGTTCTTGTTCTTTCAGGTTGCAGTCTACTTGAAGTTTATTGTTATCAAGTCGAACCCTTGGGCTTTTTAATGTACGCCCTGGTTCGGCCTGAATAACATTTTTAAGAATTACTTTTCCGTTAAGGCATTCTAATAATGCATTGTAGGAGCTGCTGTCTTTTGCGATTTTAAAGATGGTATCGTGTAGAGTTTCTGTAATGGTTATAGTCTGAATCTTGTTCTCATTTTGCACTGGTTTCGGACTTCGGCACGAAATCATGATCAGGATAATGAAAAGAGAAAAAACAAGATATTTTAGTTTTTTTGTCATAATTAAAATTGGTTTTTAAGTTTTGGTTTTAGAGGCGTAAAAAGCCTTTAACGGTTTTTATGTCACGTTTTCTTCTGGCTACTTTATAGCCTTCGCGTCCGCCAGAATCATTGGTGTTTCCTTCGATGGTATAAATCGTATTTCCGGCAATCTTTTCGACAAATCCAGCGTGACCTGTGCCGTTATTAAAGTCTAAAATGAAAACATCTCCAGGCTGAGGTGTCTTTTTTACCAAAAGCGGTCTTGAGTTGTATTGATCCAGAACGCCTCCCGTTTTCTTTAAAGGATTTTTAGCGTTCATTTGGGCGGCGGCGTTCTGTGTGCACCAATAAATAAAAGCCATGCACCAGGCGTATCCTTTACCAAGTCCCACGCTTCGTAGATAAATTTCGACTTCAGGGCCTGAGTTGCTATTTCTTGGTATTTCTTCGACACCAATTTGTGCCGTTGCGATTGCGATCGTTTTTTGAGCTAGTGTCATGAGCTTTTTCCGTTTAATTGTTTAAATTTTTGTAGTTCGTCAACCAATTGCTGGTTGATCAGCATGAGTTCTTTGTGCTGTATTTCCATTTTTTTTATGGTTTCTGTAGCTGCGGTAAGTCTTGCCGTAATATCGTCTAGAAGATCTCGGTAATATTTTACGGCGCTTACGGCATTGTCAAGTTCGGCTGCACGGTCTTCTGCGAGTGATTTTCGCATCGAAAAGAACCAAGTAATAAAAGCGGCAAAAAATGCGGTTAAAGTGGGGTATAAAAACTGTTCCATTGAATGTGTTTAAAGTTGAAATGTTGGGTTTAAAAATTGTTTTTTGAAAGACAACTTGAGAGTTGTTTTTAGAAAGGAAGTCTATCTGGACTTTTTCCAGTTTCGGGGCTCATTTGTTTCCTTTTGAGATTGCAAAGATTGGGTGAAAAAAGCCCTAAAAAAAATGAATGCAAGGTCTGCGAACATTTGTATTCTAGGGCTTTACAGAGTTGTAAGGAAAGCGAACAGAAGTCGATTTAGATGATGTAAATGTTACATCTTTGCATCACAAAAAGGATGCTTTTGAAGATTTAAAAAAGAATGATTTTTCTTTTATAAGTATTAAGAAGGTCTTTTTTGATTGCTCATAAGTTCTTCGATTTTTTTTAGTTCAGAAGTGATAGGTGTACATAGAATTTCATACAAAGTAGTTCTCGAAATCGGGTAAACCGGATAGACATATTTACGCCACACAACAGTGGTCGGAATATCTTCCGTTTTGTGTTTTTGATACAGTTCTTTAATGAGTTTGTAACGCATTAATTTATTTTTTTGAATTCCGAGACTTCTGTTTGAAGATATAGGCATGAGAGATAATATTTTGAATGATAGAAAAAAGAAAAGTTTTGAGAAGAACGAAGTTTTAAAAGAGTTACCAATAAGTTGAATTTTTACAATGACATGATATTTAAGACAGCCAAACCATTTGATCATATTCAATAAATGGTTTTTACTTCCCGATGCCATTTTTATATTGAACCTCGTTCTGAGGTTGTATTTGTTAAAGGTTTATTTAACAATTTTGGTCAGCAAACTCCGCATGACAATCCTGTTTCCAAAACCTTTTAGGTTTGGATTCCAATAGAAAGAATGAGTTTTGGCTGTTTATTATAAGGGCAGAAATCGCCCGTTTATCGGTTCCTGATTCTCTTCATAAAGAAGAAGAAACAGGAACCATTTTTATTTAGCTGCTTTTTCGGTTGCAGTTTGGAGGTCGTTTTAGCCTTTGTAAGTGGCTGTTGTGTGTTTTTTAAATCTCGGATTTTTGATCACAATACTTTCGTACTGATTAAAAGCCAGACGCTCTTTGTGAGATAAGTCATTGTTGCAGTTCCAGTTTCCGAGACCGTCTTTAAAGATGGTATGTTCGTTTACTTTGTAGCTTTCATGATCTGTAATTGGCTTTATTTTTACGCTCATTTAAATATTGTTTAAAAGTTGTCTTTAATTTGAAATAAAACCATTCTCTAAATAAAAGAATAGGCTTTAAATTGGTCAGAATTAACAAAATAGTTAATAACAACGAAAGATAGATGTCGTGATTAAGCTGCATGGTTTTGGTCATTTTGCTGGTTAAAAAAATCAAAAGCATACCCCTGTAAAAAATCAACAGAAGACATCGATAGCGGAATATTGGTTCTTACACCATTTTTGTCAATGCGGCATGCCTCAATAAACCAGCTTGAGCGAACAGGTTTAAAAGCAGAAGCGATAATTTCTACACCATCGGTAAATTCTTCATTATTAAACTCCTTTGTCAGTTTTTGAAGCTCTAAAACTCTAGAACCTTTCAAATTTCCTTTGGCATCTTTTTTTAGAAGATTGAAAACAATTTTAACCAATGAAGCAGTTTCTTTACTGGTAGAAAGCGACGAAATATAGTTTTGGACTTTTTCAATTCCAATTGTTACAGTATCATCCCAACCTTCATTAATGCGATAGCCAATCGTGATTTCTTCTTTGTCATTAGAAAAAGTGTGTGACATTTGTTTTTCCTTAAAACCATAAACCTGATTTTTTAAATCCAGAATAGTTTCAAACAGTCTGAATGTTTCTGTTTTTGCATTTCGCATCATTTCAGACGTTTCGTGTAATCTGGAAAGTGCTTTTGGGATCGTTTCAGCAACTAGTTTTTTATAGGCACCTCTTTCTTCATTTTTCTTGTTTTCAACTCTCTGAAGCGCTTCTTTTAATTGTTGAGCAGAAAATTGAGTTAAATCCATAACAGGTTTCAAATGGTTTGCAGTTGTAGTGTTCATAATAATTGGCTTTTAGTAAATTAATATTTCTTCTTTAAATGGATCTGCATAATAAGGTTTGAAATTATGATGTAAAGCAAGTTTCAAAACCTCTTTTATTTTACTTTCAATATTTGACGGAACAGGGCGTGGAGAAGCAGTTTCATCATCCAGAATATGCATCCATTGAAAACGTTCCTGATTGATACAGATTCTTTCTCCAGCTGTAAAAGTTTTGCTTCTTTCTGAACAATATTGAAGTGCCAGATATAATAATGCGATACGATCTTCGATTTGTGTTTTATTCATAATTTTTTTCTAATTGATTTTTTAATTTTTTAATGTCAGATTCTATTAAATTCCTTTCGGAACTGTTAGGATTTTCGATTAGCCAATTTTCCAATTCCCGAATTTTTTCCTTGATTTGATTTGTTTCCATATTTTATAGTTTTTTTGTTTTGATGATTAATATTACATTTTAATCGTAGTTTTGTTCCTATTACTCGTAGTGGCTATTTTTTACTACTTAAAAAGGTTGTAATTTTTTGTTAATCAATGTTTTTGTTTTATTTTGTGATTTGTTGTTCAAAAGCTTGATTCATAAAATTGTTAAAATTTCTGTTGTTTTTAAAATTTATTTTTCTTTACTTTGCAAATATAATGTAAAATAATACATTAAAACAAATTTTTAACGTAAAAAAATACGTCTTTTTATGGGGTCAACTGAAAGAATGCGCGAATACCTTGATTATAAAGGGATAAGTAAATATAAGTTCTGCAATGATTTAGGCTTTTCTAATAAATTTTTAGATAATAGCAGTAATATGGGAACAGATAAAGCGTGTAAAATTTTACACTACTATCCAGAAATAAATTCCGAATGGCTTTTAACAGGAAATGGACCTATGATTAAAGAGGATAACACGAGTGTAATGATCATGAAAAACGACAGGAAAACCGCTGATGCCATTCATGTAAATCAAGAAATTCCATTATATGATTTAGAAGCTGTTGCTGGATTAAGAGAGTTATTTAATAGTGGCGAACCTCAAAGAGTTTTGGATACCATAAAGATTCCAAACTTGCCTAAATGCGATGGTGCAATTTCGGTTACGGGAGACAGTATGTATCCGTTGTTGAAATCGGGAGACATTGTTTTGTATAAAGAAACTGAATTTGAAAATATCTTTTTTGGAGAAATGTATCTTTTGAGTGTAAAGCTAAATGATTGGGAGGAATATATTACGGTAAAATATGTACAGAAATCTGATCAAGGACAAGAATATGTAAAATTGGTGAGCCAGAATTCGCATCATCAGCCAAAAGATATCCATATTTCAAAAATATCAGCATTGGCACTTATAAAAGCCAGTATTAGAATAAATACGATGATGTAAATTATTTCGATTTTAGAATAAAGCCTTTAAATACCAAAGTTTAAAGGCTTTTTTTATTTCAATTTTGAACTTCATCAGGAGAACAAAAGCATCAAATTTAGATAGTTTATTAGAAAAAGCTTATTTTCTGTAAAGCCAAAAAAAAGCATTTTTTAAACTTTTTGTCAAAAAATAAATCCCAAAAATCATTAAAAATTTCCTCAAAATCCACTTAAATAGACATAGAAAACATAAAATAGATATTAAAAGTCAAAATGACAATAACTTATTGAAATCTAGCATTTGCTGAATTTTTCGTTTTATTTTGGCTTTAAAAAAACGATTTATTGAAAAAAAATTTTACTAAAACGTTTTTGTAAGTTTCACTTGCATATATTTGCGATGTACTAAAATATTCAACAATAAATTTTTTGTCCGATGAAAAAGATTACAATTAGAGATATTGCGAAACAGGCAGAAGTTTCTATTTCTACTGTGTCTTTTGTGATTAATGGAAAGGGCGAAAAAATGGCAATTAGCCCAACGGTAATCAAAAAGGTTCAGGATGTAGCGCAAAAACTGCAATACAAACCAAGTATGATTGCGAGTAGTTTGAGAACAGGAAAAACAAGATCAATCGGACTTATTGTAGAAGATATATCCAATCAGTTTTTTGCAGATTTGGCTAGAGTAATTGAAGACGAAGCAAAGAATATAAATTACAGAGTTTTTTATTGTAGTACAGGCGATGATAATAACCGTTCAGAAGAATTAGTGCAAAGTCTTTTGCAAGCCAATGTTGAAGGTTTTATTATAACTCCGACTCGAAATTTAGAGAAAACAATCGGACAGCTTTTAAAATTGCAAAAACCTGTTGTTTTGATTGACCGATATTTTGCCAACCAAAAAGTAAGTCATGTTTTAATGGACAATTACGAAGCATCTTATTCGGCCACTAAATTTTTAATCGGCAAAGGAAAAAAGAATATCGCCGTTGTGAATAATGAATCTGGAATGATTCAGATGAAATTAAGAGAGAAAGGATATGTAGAAGCCTTAAAAGAAGAAGGAATTTATAATGAAAAGTATACACTGCATTTGGATTATCACTCAAGCGAACAAAGCAGAATTGAAGCCATTGTAAATTTCTTCAAGGAAAATAAAGAGATAGATGCGGTTCTTTTTTCCGCCAACTATCTCGGACTAGCAGGACTTCAGGCTTTTAGAGCGCTTAAATACAAAATTCCCGAAGACATTTCTGTTATAAGTTTTGACGATCATGACAGCTTCAAATTGCATACGCCCACGATCTCAGTTATTGCACAACCTATTGAAGAAATTGCCGTCAAATCGATACAGCTGCTAATGAGTCAGATGACAAATTTGGAAGATTTCAAAATAGAAAAGGTTCTCAAGAAAGGGACTTTGATAATAAGAGAATCTGTTTAACCAATCGAAAATTAAAAACGGAAATTAGAAATTAAAAAGTGTGACTTTTTTTTAATCATTTCACTAAAACGATTTAGTAAGATTTTTTCTGGATTTTGGTAAATCATAAAAAATAAAAACAGCTATGGAGATTACTTGTTATTCGAGCTGTAATACTGAAAATAGAGTACAAATTTTTATTAATTATTTAAAAACAAACAACAAAACACAAAACAAAACAAATCAAAACCAATAACCAAAAAAACGCTTATGAGACGAATATTAGCAGTGTTAGGAGTGATATTGCTTAGCAGTTTGAGTGCTGCCGCGCAAAATCGATTAATAACCGGTATAGTTACAGATGCAGAGAACAAGGGAATTGTCGGTGCATCAATCGAAGTTCAGGGTAAACCATTTAGTGCTATTTCAGACGCCGAAGGCCGATTTAGAATGAATGTTCCTGAAGGAAAAGTTATCCTTAAAGTATCTTCTATGGGGTTTCAGTCACAATCTGTGGCAGTTCAAGAAAAAGATACAAGAGTTGCAGTTACGTTAGTAGAAACTACACAAGAATTAAAAGATGTTGTTGTAACTTCATTTGGAGTTAAAAAACAAAAGAAAAGTTTAGGTTACGCAGTTGGAGAACTAAAAGGCGAAGACCTGACAAAAAATAAAGAAATTAACTTAGGAAACGCGCTTCAAGGTAAAATTGCCGGAGTAAACGTTTCGGCACCAGTTACTGGACCTTCAGGTTCTAGCCGTGTGGTAATTCGTGGAGCAACTTCTGCTTCAGGATTGAATCAGCCGCTGTATGTTGTAGACGGAATTCCGATTGACAATACACAGCAAGGAAATGCAGGAATGTGGGGTGGTGCCGACAAGGGAGATGGTATGTCATCTTTTAACCCAGACGATATTGCTTCTATGTCAGTTCTTAAAGGTAGTGCCGCTTCTGCTCTTTATGGGTACAGAGGATCAAATGGTGTTATCTTAATTACAACTAAAAAAGGTAAAAACGGAACAGGAATAGGAGTAGATTTTAGTACAAATTCTTCTTTTAATACGCCTGCAAGCCTTTTAAAGTGGCAAGATCAGTATGGTGCTGGAGCTCCAAATGCGAATGGTGTGCCAACTAGATT
Organism: Flavobacterium anhuiense; assembly: GCF_004151235.1. GTDB lineage: Bacteria > Bacteroidota > Bacteroidia > Flavobacteriales > Flavobacteriaceae > Flavobacterium > Flavobacterium anhuiense_A. Next base: position 48,904 of record NZ_JUIV01000023.1, on the reverse strand, counting down.
TAATAATTTACAGGAACTTAGAGATTCATATTATTTTTCATGGGGAGATAAATATGACGGAACACCATCTTTGTCTCTTGATGGTAAGACAAGACCTTATCAGCCTTACGGAAAAGATAATGTGGAGAATTTCTACAGAACCGGATATTCTTTCAGTAATACTTTAGCAATTTCTGGAGGAAATGAATCAACAAATTTCAGATTGTCTTTTGGAAACACTAAAGACGAATCGATCATGCCAGGAACTACTTTTGGAAGAAACAACGTGGCCTTGAGTTTAAACTCTGCCCCAAATAAAAAAATCAGCATAGAGACTAACGCTCAGTACATTTCTGAGAAAAGCCACAACCGTCCATATTTGAATGACTCGCCAAGAAACCCGTCTTTCCCGACTACTTTTATGACTACAAGTTCAGATATCAGATGGTTAAGCAATCCTTATGATGCAAATGGCGGAGAGGAAGACTTTTTAGGAGCAAACGTATATCATACAAATCCATATTTTGCTACTAAATCTCCTTTAAACGATGACCTTAGAAAGCGTTTTATTGGTTCTGCAAAAGTGAATTATAACATTACAGACAAAATTTATGCTAAAGCTGTTATTGGTATTGACGATGTTAATTATGAGTATACTGAGATTGAGCCTACTGGAATAAATTACAACCCAGGAGGATCTATCGAAAACAGAATCGAAACGCGTTCTGAAGTAAATGCTTCTGGTTTCTTAGGATACAAAGGAGATATTGCTAAAGATATTTCATTAGACGCTTTTATCGGAGCAAACCGCCAGCATAACAGATACAGTGGTATCAAAATGAAAGGAAATAACTTTATCGTTCCATTCGAATATTTCTACGGAAATACACAGCCTGATAAAACAGAAAAATTATTCTCAGAAAGCGAAGTAAACTCTCTTTTTTATTCTGCCGATATCGGGTATAAAGATTTCTTATTCTTGAGTTTAACAGGTCGTGAAGATTGGTTTTCAACATTAGACCCTGCAAACAACAGTACTTTCTATCCTTCTGTAAGTTCAAGTTTCATTTATTCTGAAGTTATCGGTCTTCCTGAGTGGATGTCATATGGTAAGGTTAGAGTAGGTTGGGGTAATGTTGGAGGAGCATTGCCAGAAGCTTATGCTTTAGCATTGACTTACACTACGCCAGACGGACAGACAGATTCGTTAGGACAGCCAATTTTGGGTGTAAATGGAGAAACAATTCCAAACAGAACTTTAAAACCTTATAATGTAAGTACAATTGAGTTTGGTTTCGAAAATACATTCTTCAATAACAGAGTAAGTACAGATTTGACTTTCTACAGCAAAAAAACTACAAACGATATTACAGATGCTGACGTTTCTCAGGCTTCTGGTTATAGAACAACAAAAATCAATGTTGGAGAAATCTTGAACAAAGGGGTGGAGTTTGCTGTTAATGTAAAAGCTATTAAGACGCCAAGTTTTTCTTGGAACGTAGCTTATAATTTTGCATACAATGATAGTGAAGTTTTGAATCTTTCGGATAAAATTACGACGAAAACATTAGAAGGAAACAGAGATGGAAGAGCTAATGTAGTTTTAGAAAAAGGACAGCCTTTTGGAGTGATCAAAGCTTATGATTATTTAAGAGATGCTAATGGAAATATAGTGCTTGGCACGGATGGAAAATTCTTAAGAGGAAATTTAATCATTGCAGGACAAGGTGTTGCGCCAACTTCAATGGGGCTTTCAAATGATTTCTCATATAAAAATTTCACACTTTCAGTTTTTGTTGATGCTAAATTTGGAGGAGAAATCTACTCTGCAACAAACCAGTTAGGAACACGTTACGGATTATCTGAAATTACGCTTCCAGGCCGTGAAAATGGTGTTCAAGTAAGCGGAACAGATGTAAACGGAAATCCAGTTAATACAAACGTTTCTGCTTATAATTACTGGAGAAGTTACAGTGATGTAACATCAAACTTTGTTTACGATGCTGATTTTGTTAAGCTTAGAGCAATCTCATTTGCTTACAATTTCCCAAAAGCATACTTGCAAAAAACACCATTCCAGTCTGTTAGTTTAGCATTTTCAGCTCATAATTTATGGACTATTTATGACAAAGTTCCAAACATCGATCCTGAGTCAAATTACTCAAATAGTAATGCTCAAGGTATGGAGAGAGCTTCTATGCCATTGACAAGAAACTATGGTTTTGCACTTAATGTCAAATTCTAATTCTAAAAAAGATGAAAAATAGATATATCAAAATATTTTGTGTCGCAATTGTTGGTGCTTTGACATTAGCTTCATGCGATAAAGGATTCGAAGAAATGAATAAGAATCCAAATGCCTTAACAGATCCAGCTGTAAAATCTATGTTTACGCTTGCTGAGATTTATGTAGACGGACAAGATTTTTCTAACACAAGAGGAAACAATTTATACGCTGCACAAATCGTACAGCAGTTTTCTTCACTTGGAGGGCCGGGTTCAAAATACACGTATTCTTCTGAGTATTCTGCCGCTCTTTTTGGTGAAACGTACGGAAAAGGATTAAATCAGATTTTCCAATTATTATCTGTAGTAGAAAATACGCCAGAAAATACCAATATGATTCAGGCATTAAGAATCATGAAAGTTTTCTTGTTCCAAAAATTGACAGATACTTACGGTGAAGTTCCTTATTTTGAAGCTGGAAAAGGATATAACGGAAACGTGTTTTCTCCAAAGTATGATACGCAAGAAGCGATTTACAATGATCTTTTAAAAGAATTAGACGAAGCAGGAACAGCACTTGATGCAGGTAAACCATTTGTCGGAAGTGCCGATTTGTACTACCAAAGTGATGTTGCAAGATGGAAAAAACTAGCAAACTCTTTAATGCTGAGAGTTGCAATGCGTTTATCTAAAGTAAATCCGGCAAAAGCAAAAGAATTTGTAGAAAAAGCTTATGCAAAAGGAGTTTTTACTTCAAATGATGACAGTTTGGTTTTAAAACACGATGCAGGTCCTGCAGGTGTTAAAACCAATCCAATTACATCTTCTTGGGTTAGAAACGATTTGAATGGAGGAGAATCTAACATTAAATTTAGTAAAACGTTTATCGATATGTTGAAAAACACAAACGATCCACGTTTAAGAATTTATGCAAAACTAGAAGCTACAGGAGATAATAATCCAGCAAGTCAGCAAGGTTTGGCAAATGATGCAAAAGAATTTCCAGGAGGAGACAAAAAACTGTTCTCAGACCCAAATACTTCTACAGTATTGCGTTTAGATGCTCCAACATTAATTATGTCTTATGCTGAGGTACAGTTTTTATTGGCAGAAGCAGCGGTAAAAGGATGGAATGTAGGCGGATCGGCTCAGACTTATTATGAAAACGGAGTAAGAGCGGCGATGAATATTTTAACCATTTTTGGAGATAAAGTGCCTGCGGTTACTCCTGCAGAATACAACACTTACATTACAACCTATCCATTTAAATCTGCAGGAACAGAAGCGCAAAAAATCGAACAGATTATCACTCAAAAATGGATTGTATTGTTATTCAACGGTTTTGAAGCATTCTCAGAATACAGAAGAACAGGATACCCAGTTTTAGTTCCTGTTAATGATCCAACTGGAGAAACACAAGGAACAATTCCGAGAAGATTAATTTACGATCAGTCAGAACTTATTACAAACGAGGCGAATTATAAAGAAGCAATTCAACGCCAAGGTTTAGATTTAATGACCACAAGAATCTGGTGGGATAAATAATTTTTAAATTGGTTGGTTAGTTAAGATAAGTCGGGTACTGAGCATACCCGGCTTATTTTTAAAATTGTTTAATTGATTGATCTGATAGTAAGGAATTGAAAAATTATTGTACAGATTTAAATGCTTTTTTTTCGCAGCAAGCAAATACGATTCTGCTGAAAAAGATGGATTTTATTTTCTGGATTTTAAAAATTTCAAAATAGTATACTTAAAGTTTATTTCAATTATTTGAATTTAAAAAAACAATCCATATCAAAATCAAACATAAGGCAGTGGTAAAGAAAATATTTCTAGTTGTATTTTAGAGTTACTAACAAAGAATAAATTTTCAAGAGAAGGAATAGCGCGGTCAGTCTTTCCTTCTCTAAAACTGCCAAATTACTTACCTTTTTTAGTAATTTTAGAAGGTATTAAAATAGTACTCTGTAAATGAATTATCAAAAACAACTTCATTGGATAATGTCCTTATTTCTGGCTGGTTTTACGTCAATTTCCTTTTCGCAGAAAATTGATTTAAAAAACAATTGGAAGTATCGTGAAGAAAAAACACAAAAATGGTATTCGGCTACTGTACCAGGAGAAATTCATACCGATTTGCTAAACAGCAAATTCATACTAGATCCATTTTACAGAGATAACGAGAAAAAACTGCAATGGATTGAACGCAAAAACTGGGAATATAAAACTGCTTTTCAGGTTTCAGCAAATATGCTGAAAAAGAAAAATACAGAATTAGTTTTTGACGGATTAGATACTTATGCATCAGTTTATGTAAACGATAAGCTGGTTTTAAAAGCTGATAATATGTTTCGTCAATGGCGTGTTGACGTTAAAAAAGTCTTGAAATCAGGAAATAATGATTTGCGAATCGTATTTCAATCGGCCCAAAATGTAGTCGATTCACTAGCTAAAAAAGATTATCCATTTGTAATTCCAGACAATCCGCGCGCCTATGTTCGTAAAGCGCAATACCATTTTGGCTGGGATTGGGGACCAAAATTCACCACTTGCGGAATCTGGAAAACGCCAAGATTTGAAGCTTATGATGAAAAAGAACCTGAGAAACCGTATGTTTTAAATCGAAAAATTGAATTAATACAAGACAAAGACAGTCTTGGCCGCTCTTTTTATTTTAAAATTGACGGAAAGCCGGTTTATATGAAAGGTGCAAATTATATTCCATCAGATGCTTTTCTTTCGAGAGTGACCAAAAAAGAATATGAAAAAATAGTTTTATCTGCCAAAGAAGCCAATATGAATATGCTTCGTGTTTGGGGCGGAGGTATTTATGAAGACGATTATTTCTACGATTTATGCGATAAATACGGCATAAATGTTTGGCAGGATTTTATGTTTGCAGGCACAATGGTTCCTGGAGACGATGCTTTTTTTGATAATGTTAAAAAAGAAGTTCAGTATCAGGTAAAGAGACTTCGTCATCATCCAAGCATTGTTTTATGGTGTGGAAATAATGAATCAGACGAAGCTTTTAAAAATTGGGGCTGGATGAAAAGTTTTAAAATTTCAAAACAAGATTCAATCCGTTTGTGGAAAGACTATACGCGTTTATTCCACGACAGTATTCCAAAATGGGTAAAAGAAGTCGATGGCAAACGTCCGTATTTAAGCTCTTCACCATTATATCATTGGTCAAAAGCAAAAAGCATAACCGAAGGAGATAGTCATTATTGGGGAATTTGGTGGGGATTAGAAGATATTGAAGCCGTTCAGAAAAAGACAGGACGTTTTGTGAGCGAATATGGAATGCTGTCTTTACCAAATTATAATTCAATTGAAAGTTTTACTTCAGCAGAAGATCGACAATTATATTCAGATATACTAAAAGTACATTTAAAAGCAGGGAAAGGTTTTGAAAAATTAGATTCTTATCTCGCCAGATATTTTATTGATGCTTCTAAAATAAAAAAGATGAATCTGGAAGATTATGCATACTTAAGTCAGTGTCTGCATTATTATTCGATAAAAAATATTGTCGGCATCCATCGTGCTAAAGCGCCTTACAATATGGGAACTTTAGTTTGGCAGTTAAATGACTGTTGGCCTGTTGCAAGTTGGAGCATTACAGATTACAATAATCGACAGCCAAAAGCTGCTTGGTATGCCATAAAAGAAGCATACAGAGACGACATAAAACCAGAAATTGATTTTACGCATCCGAAAGATTTGCCATTAGAAGACCCAAAAATCAGTTGGGAAATAAAAGGAAATAACGTAGTTGTAAAAGCTCAGAAAATGGCAAAATACGTTTGCATTTCGATAAAAGGCTATAACGGAAAATGGAGCGATAATTATTTTGATCTAAAAGCAGGAGAAGAAAAAACAATTTCGTTTGAAGGGAAAATAGCAAAACCTGAGATTAAGATTTATTCCTTGTATGAGGTTTTAAAGAGGTACTAAGGTGCTGAGGTTCTAAGTTGCAAAGGGACAAAGGTTTTTCGTAGAGACGCACTTCAGTGCGTCTCACCCACAGAATTTAAAAATTAAAATATATGAGAATAGTATTTAGCGGCTTTTTGGCTTTAAGTTTACTTTTTGCCAATCCGATAATTTCACAGCAAAAAAAGACAAAACAAACAGATGTAAATTATACGCAATATGTAGATCCGCTAATTGGTTCGGCGGGGCATGGCCACGTATTTGTGGGTGCAAATGTTCCTTTTGGAGCTGTACAGTTGGGACCGGTAAATATTTTCGAAGGCTGGGACTGGTGCAGCGGCTATAATTATTCGAGCAATACGATTTTAGGTTTCACGCACACACATTTAAGCGGGACAGGAATTGGTGATTTAAACGATATTTTGGTGCTTCCAGTCAGCGGAAAAGTGGGTTTGACCAAAGGAACAAAAGAAGATATGGTAAACGGTTACGGTTCGTATTTCTCTCATAAAAACGAAGTGGTAAAACCAGGATATTACAGTGTTTTATTGGATAAATATAAAATCAAAGCTGAATTAACGGCAAGTGAAAGAGTTGGTTTTCATAAATATACTTTTGAAAACACTAATGATTCGCACATTTTAATTGATCTTGCTGACGGAATCGGTTGGGACAGACCGGTAAAAACGTTCATTAAAAAAGTAAGCGAAACCAAAATTGAAGGCTATCGATGTTCTGCAGGATGGGCAGCAGACCAGCGCATTTATTTTGCAATGGAATTCTCGGAGCCGATTACAAATATGATGGTTTATGATAGTACAGCTACAGTAAAAGGAACAGAAGGTGAAGGCTTAAAAATAAAAGCGGTTTTAGATTTTAAAACCTTAAAAAACAAACAGATTCTGGTAAAAGTCGGAATTTCTCCAGTTAGTACAGAAAATGCGTCTGCCAATATAAAAGCAGAAATTCCGAACTGGGATTTTGAAGCAATTGTAAAATTAGCAGATTCAAAATGGAACAAAGAGCTGAATAAAGTTCAGATAAAAGCAGACGAAAAAACAATGAAAGTTTTCTATACTTCATTGTATCACACCATGTTTGCGCCTTCCATTTTTAATGATGCGAATGGAGATTACTTAGGAACGGATAAAAAGGTTTACGAAAAAGCCAATTTTACCAATTACACTACTTTTTCACTTTGGGATACGTACCGCGGACTGCATCCATTATACACTATTACACAGCCTGAAAAAATCAATGATATTGTAAAATCGTTTTTAGCGATTTATCAGCAGCAAGGAAGATTACCGGTTTGGCATTTGATGGGTAACGAAACCAATACAATGAACGGAAATCATTCTATAGCGGTCATTGTTGATGCGTATTTAAAAGGATACCGTGATTATGATACCAATTTAGCATATGAAGCGATCAAAAAAACGGCAATGCAAACCCGTGACGGAATGGATTACGTTCAGAAACTAGAATATATTCCTGCCGATAAATTATTAGAATCTGTTGGAAATGCTTTAGAATATGCTATTGATGATTACTGCATCGCTTTAATGGCAAAAGCTTTAAACAAAACTGACGATTATAATTATTTTACGAAAAGAGCCAATTTATACAAACAGTATTTTGACAAAGAAACCACTTTTATGCGTGGTAGATTGGCCAATGGAAATTGGAGAACGCCATTTAATCCGCTTTCATCTGCTCACCGTAAAGACGATTATGTAGAAGGAAATGCGTGGCAGTATACTTGGCTGGTTCCGCAAGATCCTTACGGATTAATTGATTTATTTGGAAGCGAAGATAAATTTATTGCAAAATTGGATTCACTATTCTTGCTGACTGACAAAGTAGAAGGCGAGGATGTTTCGCCAGATATTAGCGGTTTAATTGGCCAATACGCTCATGGAAACGAGCCAAATCATCATATTCCGTATTTATATGCTTATGTGGGACAACCTTGGAAAACAGCAAAATTAATTCGAGAAATCGATGAGAAATTCTATTCAACAAAACCTGATGGATTATGCGGTAATGAAGATTTAGGACAAATGTCGGCGTGGTACGTTTTATCTTCTATGGGATTCTATTCAGTTAATCCAGCAAACGGAATTTATGTTTTAGGAAGTCCGTTAGTAAGCAATGCTGTCATTCATTATAAAAAAGGAATTTCATTTACTATAAATGCCATTAATAATAGTGCTTCAAATATTTATATTCAAAAAGCAGAATATAATGGAAAACCCTATACAAAATCATATATCACACATGAAATGATTGTAAAAGGCGGAGAACTGAAATTATATATGGGAAATAAGCCGTCAGCAACATTTGGAATTAAGAAAGAAGATAGACCTCAATAATTTAAGATTTAAGAGTTCTGATTTTAGATTTCCTAACAGGTTTTTGAAATCTGTTAGGTATGATTTAAGTTTAAGATTTATGGTCGCTTTGTCAAAGTTTAAAACTTTGACAAAGCTTGGATAATAGAAATTGGCATTTTATAAAAAAATAAATACCTAACAAGTTTTTAAACCTGTTAGGATAGCAACACAGAATATGAAAATAAAAAGTTTAATTTTTTTAGGAATAGTACAGTCCTGTCTTTTTCTAAATGCACAGGTAAAAGCTTTAGATCCTGTTGAATATGTAAACCCGTTAATGGGAACGCAGTCTTTGCATAATCTTTCAAATGGAAATACTTATCCCGCAATTTGCAGACCGTGGGGAATGAATTTCTGGACACCGCAAACTGGAAAAATGGGAGATGGATGGGCTTATACCTATACGGCAGAAAAAATCAGAGGATTTAAACAGACGCATCAGCCTTCGCCATGGATGAACGATTACGGACAGTTTTCGATTATGCCAGTTACGGGGAAGTTGGCTTTCGCCGAAGATGAACGCGCAAGCTGGTTCAGTCATAAAGCAGAAGTTTCAAAACCCTATTATTACAGCGTTTATCTGGCAGATCATGATGTTACGACCGAAATTACTACAACAGATAGAGCGGCTCATTTTCAGATCACATTTCCAGAAAACGAACACTCTTATATTGTAGTTGACGCTTTTAATAAAGGATCATACATTAAAATTATCCCATCAGAAAATAAAATTATAGGATACACAACCCGTAATAGCGGTGGTGTTCCAGATAATTTCAAAAATTATTTTGTACTCTATTTTGATAAGCCATTTACGGCAAATTCCACCTTTAACGATAAAACTTTAGAAAAAGGAAAATTAGAATTAACGGCTGGTCATGCTGGAGCAGTAGTCGGTTTTAAAACTAAAAAAGGCGAAAAAGTAAATGTAAAAATAGCATCATCTTTTATAAGTTTTGAACAAGCTGAATTAAACTTAAAAAATGAACTAGGAAATGCTTCATTCGAAGAAACTTTAGAACAGTCTAAAAATGAATGGAACAAAGTTCTAGGAAAAATTGTTGTAGAAGATACAAATGAAGAGCAGTTGAAAACATTTTATTCTTGTTTGTACCGTACGGTTTGTTTTCCTCAAAAACAATATGAAATCAATAAAGACGGCGATATAGTACATTACAGCCCATATAATGGAAAAGTTCTATCAGGTTATATGTATGCAGGAACTGGATTTTGGGATACTTTCCGTGCTTTATATCCCTTATTAAATCTGGTTTATCCTTCGATAAATAAAGAAATGCAAGAAGGATTAATAAACGATTATAAAGAGGGCGGATTTCTGCCAGAATGGTCAAGTCCAGGTTTTAGAAATGTCATGGTTGGAAATAATTCTGCTTCTGTAGTTTCAGATGCTTACATGAAAGGATTACGCGGTTATGATATCAATACTTTGTACGAAGCTTTACAGCACGGAGCCAATAATGAAGGACCAATGGATGCTGTAGGAAGGAAAGGAGTTAAGTACTACAACACTTTAGGGTACATTCCTTATGACGTCAGAATAAATGAAAACGCAGCGAGAACATTAGAATATGCTTATGATGATTTTGCAATCTGGAAATTGGCAAAAGCTTTAGATCGTCCTAAAAAAGAAATCAATTTGCTTGAAAAGCGAATGATGAATTATAAAAATCTCTATAATCCTTCTGTTGGATTAATGAGCGGACGAAATAAAGACGGCAGTTTTCCAGCAAATTTTAATCCGTTCAAATGGGGAGACGCTTTTACAGAAGGTAACAGCTGGCATTACAGTTGGAGCGTTTTTCACGACATTCAAGGTTTAATCGATTTAATGGGAGGAGAGAAGAATTTCACGGCAAAATTAGACGCTGTATTTACAACGCCTCCAGTTTTTGACGATAGTTATTATGGATCTGTTATTCATGAGATCCGTGAAATGCAGATTATGAACATGGGACAATATGCCCACGGGAATCAGCCGATTCAACACATGATTTATTTGTATAATTATGCAGGCGAGCCTTGGAAAACGCAATATTGGTCAAGAGAAGTGATGAACCGTTTGTACAAACCAACTCCAGATGGTTATTGCGGAGACGAAGATAACGGACAAACTTCTGCATGGTATATTTTCTCAGCAATGGGATTTTATCCAGTTTGTCCAGCGACAGACGAATATGTTTTGGGAGCGCCTTTGTTTAAGAAAACAACTTTACAGTTAGAAAACGGAAAACAGCTTATTATCAATGCACCGAATAATTCAGAAACCAACAAATATGTAAACGAATTGAAATGGGATAATGCTTCTCATTCTAAAAATTACATCAACCATTTTGATGTATTAAAAGGAGGTGAACTAAATTTCGATATGACAAGTTCTCCGAATTTAAAAAGAGGCACAACAAAAGAGGCATACCCATATTCTTATTCAACTTCAAAATAAAAAGATATGCAGTCACGTAGAAAATTTATAAAAAACGCAGGCATTTTTTCCGCAGGGTTATTGGCACTTCAAACAGAAGCTTTCGGATTTAATTCAGATGCTTTTCCCTTTCCGCTAAAAGATTTTATTTCTAAAAGACCTCCTGTTGGCGAAAGAAAATTTACAAGTAAAGCAATTGAAGCTGCGATCGTACGCATTAAAAAACAAATTGCCAATCCAGAATTGGCATGGATATTCGAAAATTGTTTTCCTAATACACTAGATACAACAGTAGATTTTGAAATTATTGACGGAAAACCAGATACGTATGTAATTACAGGAGACATTGATGCCATGTGGCTTAGAGACAGTACAGCTCAGATCTGGCCTTATATTCCGTTTGTAAAAGAAGATCCAAAACTGGCAGAATTGGTAAAAGGTGTTATTAATCGTCAAGCGAAATGTATTCTGCTGGATCCATATGCGAATGCTTTTTATAAAGATTTCACTAAGGAAAGTGAGTGGAAAAACGATCTTACCAAGATGCAACCCGGAATTCATGAAAGAAAATGGGAAATTGACAGTTTGTGCTATCCAGTTAGATTAGCCCACGGATACTGGAAAGAAACGGGAGATATCAGTTTATTTGATGCCAAATGGAAAGAAGCCATGCTTTTAGTGCTTCAAACTTTTAAAGAACAGCAGCGAATGGATGGCAAGGGCGGTCCTTATAGTTTTCAGCGTCAGACGGCTTGGGCGACAGATGGAGTTCCGTTAGGCGGTTACGGTTATCCAGTAAAACCTTGCGGATTAATCGTTTCGACTTTCCGACCAAGCGACGATTCTACTTTATTCGGTTACCTGATTCCGAGTAATATGTTTGCTATTGAAATATTAGGATATTTAATTGAAATTTTCTCTCTACCAGCTTTAAAAGACAATGATTTAGTTGCAAAAGCCACAAAATTAAGAGATGAGGTTCAAAATGGACTTAATGAACACGGCATCATCAATCACCCAAAATTTGGAAAAATTATAGCTTTTGAAGTAAACGGATACGGTAGTTTCCACATGATGGACGATGCCAATGTACCGTCTTTATTGTCATTACCTTATTTAGGTGCGATTGCTCCAAATGATCCTTTATATCTTAATACAAGAAAGGTGGTATTGTCAGAAAATAATCCATTTTTCTATAAAGGAAAAGCAGGAGAAGGAATTGGAGGCCCGCACACAGGAGTTGATACTATTTGGCCAATGAGTATTGTTTTGAGAGCGATTACAAGTGTAGACGAAAAAGAAATAAAAGCTTGTATCAGTAATTTGATTAAAACCAATGCCGACACAGGATTTATGCACGAATCTTTCCATAAAGACGACGTGAATAAATTTACCCGTAAATGGTTTGCTTGGGCGAATACATTATTTGGCGAAATGATTGTGCACACCAGTATTCATTATCCTCAAATTTTAAAAGATAAAAATATCTAGTACTAAAGCTTAAAAAATAGAAATGAATACATCACACGCCATTGGGCTAGATATAGGCGGAACGCATATTACAGCTGCGGTTATTGATAAAACAGAAATGAAAGTGCTTGATTTTTCACTCTGCAAAGAATCTTTCGATTCAAATCTGCCAGTAGATCAAGTTATGAATATCTGGAAAAAAGTAATCATCACCTCAATTAAAAACTCTAAAATTAAAGATATCACGGGAATTGCGATTTGCATGCCTGGACCATTTGATTATAAAACGGGAATTTGCTGGATTAAAGATCAATCTAAATACGAGCATTTTTATGGACTAAATGTAAGGGAATTGCTTTTGGAAACTCTTGGTTTTCCTGCAGATTTTCCAGTTCTTTTTGAAAATGATGCCGTTTGCTTTGGAAAAGGAGAAGTTTTTAAGCAACAAGAAAACCTATCTAAAAAAGTAATGGCTGTAACATTAGGCACAGGATTAGGAGCTTGTTTTATTGATAAAGGAACATCAATCAGTTCAGGAAATTCTGTTCCAGCTGATGGAGAAATATATAATCTTACTTATAAAGATAGCATTGCAGAAGATTATGTTTCTGCAAGAGGTCTTTTATCGCATTATAAATCTTTAAACGGTATCGAGCTTAATAATGGAGTAGAATTGTATAATCTAGCAAAAAAGGGAGATAGGTTAGCAATTAAAGTATTTGAAGAAATGGGAGAGGACTTAGCTCAAGTTGTAATTCCATGGATTAAAAATTTTACGGCAGATCATATTATTATTGGAGGAAAAATTGCCAATGCAAGCGATTTGTTTTTGTCTTCATTTAATAACACAATTCAAGAATCTGATTTAAAAGTTGAGGTTTCTATTTCAAATGACAATGAAATCGCGGCCTTACTAGGAGCGGTTAGTTTTCTTTGTGATTAAAAACAAAAAAGGATGAGATTTAAACTCATCCTTTTTTCTCTATGCTAAATAATATTTAGAATTTTTAATTAAGAACAATAAAAAAAGCCTTTAAATTTTACATTTAAAGGCTTTTAATTTTTAAAGTTTCTCATGGGAAACTTCTACTGGCGGAGAAAGAGGGATTCGAACCCCCGGACCTGTTACAGTCAACAGTTTTCAAGACTGCCGCATTCGACCGCTCTGCCATTTCTCCAGTATCTTGCTATCATTTTCTGATTGCGAGTGCAAAGATAAGCTGTTTTTTGAATTGTGAAAATTTTTTTTGAACTATTTCTTAAAAAAATATACTATAAAAAAGAAAAACCTTAACAAAGGTCAAAGGTTTTAAATTTAAGATGAAGAGGAATCAAGATTATAGTCCTTATCCCGCTTGTATATTGCATTTCTAATATTTTTTGTATTAAACCCACCACAGAAGCATTATACATTTTTTGCATCTTGAAAATTCCGATCTACAATTAGTATTATCATAAAATTTGATTTACATTTTCGGATAAAAATGTTCAAGAATTTGTTTCGGTGTTTTAACAATTTCTCTGCTGATTGAGTTAAACCATTTTACTTCTTTTGTAACTTCTGCGCAGCATTCGTTCTTTGAGTTAAAAAAGCAGCTTTTAATATTGATTTTGTCTTCAATATAGCAATGCTTCATTTCAAGTAAAAAATGTTCTGTAAACATCAGGTCTTTATGGATGATCAATTCGTGATTTCCTTCCTGTAAATCTAAATGCATATAATTGAGTTTTTCTTTTGAAAAACCGTTATGAAACAAAAAATGGTATAACAATCGAACAGTATACGAAATGTATGCGATATCTTCCATAACCATATAATCATTTACTTCTTCTCCAGTAACAACATAATTTTTACAGATCATTTTATTGTGATTTAAGGTTAAAAAAGAGACCGGCGTAATGCGTTACCGGTCTCCAGAATATTAGTCATCTTTAATACTCTTTGAACCTGAATGGATCTGATTCTTAAAGAGGATTATTTAATTAATAAAAAATTGTAATTGATCTTTATTTTGTCAGCAATTTTTTTTCTTACAAGACTAGGTATTTCAATATCAAAATCTTCAGGTTTTGCCTCAAAAGCGCCAGCCGCATTAAGACCATTTGATACCTTAGAAATTTTTACAATAACCGAGACTGGCCTAGTTTTTCCGTGAATAGTAAGATCTCCTTTTAATGTAAAATTTTTAGGCGAACTTGTAATTTTTGAACTGTCAAAATCTTCAATTTTACCTTTGAAAGTGGCTTTTGGAAATTTTTCAGATTCCATATAATTTTCATTAAAGTGCTCCTCCATCAGCGCCACTTTAAAACGAAAACCTTTTATAAGTACCAGGCTGGCAAAATCTCCCGTTGTCTGATCCAGAACAGCTGATACTGATTTGTTTTCTGCGGCAACTTCTTCGTAAGATGGCATAGATGCCTGAAATTTTATATTGCCTGTTTTTGTAATTAGTTTTTGCGCAGTTCCCTGAGTATTTGCTGCTATAATAAGCAGTAGCGCTAAAAAAATAATATATGATTTTTTCATAAAAATTAGTTTTCTTTTAGGCCATCAGTATTCCATTTTACAATTAGGTCAATATTAGCTTGAGCCATTCTGCCGCCTTGTGGCATAAGACCTTGCTGACCGTTTTGAAGCTGGATTCGACCTAATAGGCCAGCGTTTTCTACTGCAGCTTTTACCTGTGCAAAAGTTGTCAGAGGTCTGAAAGCGGCAGATCTTCCGCTTGAGTGGCAGCTTATGCAGTTGGCATCAATAATAGATTTCACATCTTTATTGTAGGTAACAGCAGTTGTTGGATTTGTGGGATCCGTCGGATTTGTAGGGTTTGTCGGGTTCGTTGGACTTGTCGGTGTCTCGATATCCTGAATGGTGTCAGAATCACTGCAGCTTGCCAATACAGCCAGCAAAATTGTAAGTACGATTGTTTTTTTCATGATTTATCGTTTTTAATTGTTAGAATACTCTGTATAAGTTAAAACCAAAGAAGAAATCTCCCTTACCCCAATCGCCAGAAGCATTGGTAAGGTATCCGCTCTCACTCATAGATTGTGAATTGGTAAAAATTAATTGAAATACGTGTCCGCCAGTTTCTATATCAAGTCCCACAGACAACGGATTTTTATAAAAGTCCGGTTTGTCAAAATTGTGCATGTATTCTAAATTTACAGACAATCTCTTCGTGATTTTATAGCGTCCGCCACCTCCGAAAGAGAGCTGATTATCTCTTTCTATATCAGGATTATAAAGGTTTTTGTGTAAAAAAGATGGCACTAATTCTAATGAGAATTTTTCACTTACTTTTCTGGATATTAGAAGCTGCTGCACATACGTCATTCGATGTTTAAATTCTAAGCCAGGATATTGGTCTTTTTCTAAAAAAGTATTGATGTCTGCGACACTATATCCAACAATGTCAAGAGGAAAATTATCGTTTTGTCTTGCCATTCGATACTTTAATCCGATTTCATACATTTTGTTTAAAGTATGTCTGGAAAGGCTCGCTGACAACCAATCTGTAATGCCATAAATTCCTCCTAGTTTTGTGGTAGCATTATCAAGGCCGAAAAAACTGTCAAAGCCATCTTTTACAGTGCCAAAACGATGTGAAACCACAAAATAAAACTCTTTTTTGGCCGGCATTTTTGTGGTCTGCAACGTTACCAGCTGTAAAGCTTTAAAGGTTGCTGTAGAATAGCTTTCTTCTACCTGAGTAGAATCAAGACTCTTTAGTAAATCATCCTGAGAATAGGCCAGTGTTGCTAAAAACAGGCAGAACGGAACTAGAATTTTCTTCATAAATTAATTATTATTTGTTTGGTTTATTTAACACTGCACTGATCTATTTTGACTTCAAGAAATAGTTCGTCATATCCAATGCATTTGCCTTTAATCGTAGTTTTTTTATCCATCATTTTTGTGTTTAATTTTTCTTTGAAGAGGCAGAAAACCGTATTTTCCAGTACAATTGCAGAGTCGGTTTCTTTGGTTGCTTTGCCCGTTATTTCTATAGTTTTGTTGAGGTATAACGAGTCTGCTTTTTTAGGATCTGCGGTATAATCTTCGATAAGTTTTTTGGCCGTTATCCTAAAATCTGGTGTTTCTGATGCTATATTGCGAGCTTCTTTAAAAATGACTCCGTAATAAAAGTAGATGCCGGCTGAAATTATTACCAGCACTATTGAAGTTGCAATTATTGTTTTTCTTCTATTCATATTCTGTTTTGTTTTTTGATGCTTAATAATCGGCCAGCGAGTTTTTTGTTTCATAGCTTTCTTCCCGCATTTTTTTTCGATGCTGAATGCCAAAATCTCGTAATGATTTAATGATAGGTTTTAGTGATGAACTGTAATCCGTTAATTGATATTCGGTTTTGGCACGGCTTTGATAATCTGTTTTCTTTTTAACAAATCCGTTTAGTTCCATTTCTTTCAGCTCATGGGCCAAAACTTTGGAAGCAATTTTGTGCACTTCTTTTTGAATTTCAGAAAATCGTTTGTTGCCTTCCATAAGTGCCAGCAATATTGGAATTCTCCATTTTCCGCTGATCATGTAAATGGCGTCCATAATGGATGCTATTTCAGATTTGCATTTTGATGCAAATCTGACCTGCTGTATATAAGATGTGGCGTTTTCTGGTGTATTCATGCTTTAAAACTGTATCAAATCAAATGATGATTCTATAGTGAAACAGCTTTGGTGCAGATTACCCTACCAAAGAATTGCGATTTTTTGAAAAAAAAAATAAAGATGAAGAATACAAGTTTTAAAAACTCTTGCCGAAAAGATGTTAAAATGAAACCCTAAAGCTCAGATTTGGTGTTCTTTGCAACGAAAAAGTGTCCACTTCTTCAATAGAATTGGTCAAAGAATTAATTCTGTAATATTCGCTAGTTTCATTTCTTCTGTTTAGGATATTTAGGATAGAGATTCCTATTTTGTATTGAATTCCGCGTGCGGTTTCCCATTTGTAAGTTGAGGAAAGATTAACCTGCGAAAATATGTGCAGATTACTGTTATTTGGCCTATTATAAACCAGTACAGGATCAGAAAGATCAATTTGGGATAAGTCTGGAGATGTTTTGGGTCTTCCAGAAGACCATTTTGTTCCTAAAGCAATTTTGAAATTGTTTTTCTCATAAATTCCTGCCCATGATAAAGTGTGGGTCAGTTCAAAGTTATTGGGAAAACGTTGATATTCATAATCAGGAAAATCATAATTGTTTTCATTATATGTATAACTTAACCACGTAAGAAAGTGATTTATTTTTTTTTGGATCAGCATTTCTGTTCCCCATATTTCATAATCGCCAGTAGTTCTGACAAATTCCAGCTGATTTTGAAAACCTTGACTAGAGGTCGTTATTCCTGTTGCTTTTTTGTAAAAGTTTTCGATATCCAGAAGCCAGTTGTTTTTTTGGTAGAATAGGTTTAATGAAAGCTGTTTGCTTCTTTGTATTGGAATTGTGCCATTATTCGAAACAATCCAGCGTCTTTTTTCGATGCCGAAATAATCTTTCTGCAGATCAATAATCTGTTGGGAGTTTTGGCTTTTTAGCTCGCCAAGTAATTCTAAAGTCACACTTTTGCTAATTCCGTAACCAAATTGAATTCTTGGCTCTGCAATATATTTTTTAAATTTTTCAATATAATTAAGACGCATTCCGCCTTTAAAATAAACTCGGGAGACGGTATCGTTATATTTTCCTTCAAAAATTAAAGCATGAGTTCTTAAAACGTCCTTTACTTTGCGATAGAAATCGGGATTGGTTACCTGTTCTAAATTAGTAATGCCAATTTCATTAAATTGATAACCGTCACTGAAGCTAAATTTAGAGTTTAAAATATGATTGTTTTCCAAATTAGCTCCATTGTTGTTTACTGTATTTTCCTGAACTGCTCTTTGGTTTTCGTAAGTTGTATATTGATTGGCTAAAAGTTCGTACGAAGAGTTGTAAACATTAATTTTTGTAGTGTTGAAGTTATTCCAGTTTCTTTTCCATGACAAATTTGCACCATAATTCTGCTGGCGTAAAATATTGTTTTGTGATTTGTTTATATTATATGAAGTGGCGCTTTTGTTGACTTCCAGATTGTCTTTAATGGTTATTAAATCAAGTACTAATTGATCTTTGATTCCTATTTTCTGCACATATTTTATTGTAGCGTCATAAAAGCCAAATTTTTTATCGCTTTTATAATTAAGATTTTGGCTCTGCGAAAAATCTGTTATTGTAGTATTTTGAAATACTTTGTTGAAATATTCTCTATAAGTAGGAGTTTCTACAAAATCAGTGATCGATTTACGCGCCGAAATTTCGATATAACTTTTTTTTGAAAGATTATATTTGGCGTAAACATCAGCATTAATCATGTTGATTCCGGCGCTGAATGAATTTTTTTCTGCTTTTTCGGGAGTAGAAGAAATGTCAACTACGCTTGAAACGCTTTCTCCATAAAAAGCAGAACTTCCGTTTTTGTAGATCGAAATTGTATGTGCAAGATTTGGATTGAAAACCGATATTAAACCAAAAAAATGTCCCGTTTGAAACATTCGTATTCCATTCCACAAAAATAAATTCTGATCATGCGTACCGCCACGAACATTGATGCTTGAGACACTTTCATCGAGACTGTTTACACCAGGAATCTGCTGCATGGTCTGCAAGGCGTCGGCTTCAATAAGTCCGGGAAGAATACCAAATTTTTTAGGTTTAATTTCAAGAGATCCGTCAGTTTTCTTTGAAATGCCAGAAGCCAGAATAGCATTAGTTTTAATTTCATGCAATTCTGTAATTTCAGGCTCCAGTAGGATTTGAATGCAATCTTTGGCATTTGTGTTTCCTGCCGTAGTTCTCTTTGATGCAAAACCGACATGGCTGATTACAAAGGTATTTCTGTTTTCTTCATTAAACTCAAAATACCCTTCTGAATCAGTAGTAAAATGGCTTTTATTATTTAAAATGATATTGGCATTTTCAATAGGTTTTTTATCTATTGAAGATAAAACATAACCGCAAACCATTTTTGAGACAGTATCTATTTTATAGATATTGATGAATTTATTTCCTATATTTTCAAAAGATAAATTGGTTTTTTTTCTCAAATACTCCAATTTTTGTTCTAATGAAAGCGATTTCTTGGGAGGATTGAATTCTAGCCCTTCAATATTATCTTCGGTATAATTAAAACTAACGTCATGCTGTGCTTCAATATCAATTATTATTTTTTTAAAAGGCATGACTTTTCCTTTATCCTGAGCAAAAAGATTCAGGACAATAAAGAAGAGAAAAAACAAAAAATGAAATTGTTTGGGGCGGAACATTTATTTTTCGTCAAAAATTATTTTGTTGTTCGAAACCTTTCTCGCTTCTAAATGATACGTTGTACTGATAATCTGCAAAGCTGTATTTAGATCTTTTGCGGGTAATTTTCCTGTAAACAGCGAAATAGTGTCTTTGGTATTTAAATCGATCTTAATATTATATTGCCTTTCAACTTCATCTAAAAGGGTTCTTATGTTTTCTTTATAAAAACATATCTGGTCATTCATCCATTCTGGCTGTAATGAACTTACAGTCATTTTTATCTGTTTTCCATTTTCAAAACGAACGCTTTGTCCGTGGGTTAATAGAATTTCAGTGTTACCATAATTTACTTTTACACGGCCTTCGTAACACACCACGTCAAACCTGTTTTTTCTGGCTTTAACGTTAAATTGCGTTCCTAAAACCGTTACTTTTCCAAGACGTGTCTGCACTTCAAATTTTCTTCCTTTTGCAACTTTAAAATAAGCTTCTCCTTTAAGTTCCAAATGCCTGTTGCTGTCCCAATTCCATTTTTTATAGTTTATTTCAGAACCTGAGTTTAAAACCACTTTAGAATTATCGGGTAATGAGAAAACGGTCTTTTTTCCAAAATCAGCAGTTTCTGTTTGAGGGATAAAAACTTTCATGGCAAACGTAATTCCAAGAGCAAGAACAAATATAGCTACAGCTCTAGGCATCCATTTTTTGTAAAGCGGAACTACTTTTGGCGCTGCTTTTTTCTGGCTTAAAATGTTAGATAGCATACTATTTTCATCGAAATCACCAGCATCCAGGTGAGCGGTATATTTTTTAATTTTTTGATATTTTTCAAAATCGGGACTTGCCTCAAAAGCAGCTAATTCATCTGGAGATAAATCGTCGTTGAGCCATTTTGCTAATAAGCGATTTTTTTTCATTTTATCGTATTATTTAATTAAAACAATTAGAACTAAATTTACCCTACTTTTTATAAATCAATTTCTTTGCGCAAGCTTAACAATGCCAAATGAATGCGTTTTTCAACCGCTTTTACGCTTATTTCTAGCTCAACGGCAATTTCGCTGTATTTTTTTCCGTCAACTCTATGCATCAAAAAAGCAGTGCGCTGTTTTTCGTTTAAGTTTTCGATTGCTTTTAATAGTTTTGCCTGAAATTGCTTTTCTTCCAAGAGATATTCCGGACTTTCATTTGTCTTGTCCAAACCAATAAAGTTTTTTTCAAAGTTCAAAACCACTTTTTGGTGTGCAATCTGGTTGAGACTGCTGTTGTTAGCAATGGTGTAAATGTATGATTTTGCTTTTTCTAAAGGGACAGAAGCGCAATTTTGCCAAAGCTTAACAAATGCTTCCTGAGTTATATCTTCTGCTTGTTCTGCATTTCCAAATTTGTAAAATAGAAAATTTCGAAGAGCTTTTACATGACTCTTGAAGAAAGACGAAAAAATGATTTCATCACAAGTATTAGATTGGTTTTGATCTGGCATTTAGAGTTTCAATTTTTTCAGCGTAAAAGTATTTGTTTTTAATTTAAGTAGGGTAAAAGTAAAGATGATTGTTTTATAGAAGAATAAAATGCTATTGGTTTTTGATAATTTAGTATAGAATAAGATTATCAAACTTTGTCTTAGTTTATTAAAAAACAGTTTGTTTTAAAATTTATTACCTTTGTAAAAACATAAATATGTTCCTTTTGAAAAAATATTTATCAATTGCAGTTTTCTTATTCTTGCTGTTTTCCTGTCAAAGTGAAACAGAGGAGGAAAACAATAATTCGCAGGGAACAATTACAAGTGTTTCTCCGCTTACGACTTATCTGCAAAGGGTCGCGATGGTTAAAACCGTACAGGATAATATGATTGACGGATCGAGTTATTGCACTATAAAACTCCCATATACGGTTACGGTAAACAATGAGCAGATTGCAGTAAATACTACTGCCGATTATCAAAAAGTTTTGGATAATATCAACGCCAGCAATTATGATAATGATATTGTAAAAATAGATTTTCCTGTAACGATGGTGTATTATAATTACATCGAAAAATTAATTCCAAATCAGGCAGATTTCGATTCTTTAATTGATTATTGGAATCTCTATCCAGATCTTTTATCCAAAATCAACGGATTAAACATCAGCTATCCCATAACAATTAATATCTATAATAGCATCAGTCAGACAGCAAGTTCTCAATCGATAATAAGTGACCAGGCTTTTTTTAATTTCATTAAAAATTTGAATGAAAGCCAATATATTTCTTTAAAATATCCTATCGCAATTACGGATTATAATAATCAGATAAAATCGATTTCAAATAATCTGGAGTTTGAAAATGCCATAAAATATGCTATAGACTATTGTCCTGAAAATAACCTTGTGCCATTAGATTTTGCAACAGCCATCACAAAAGGTTCTTGGGAAATACCCTATTTTTATGATGGCACTGTTAAGACTTCAAATTACAGCGATTATTCATTTGTATTTAAAGCGGATAAATCTGTAGTTGCCAGCAAAGCAGGAATTTCAGAAACTGGACAGTGGGAAAGTTCAGTCCAAAATGGTATTACAGCAGTAAATATAAGTTTTGCTACTGGCGTGCTTTCTAAATTAAATTTTAACTGGAAGCTGTTTGAATTTAATAATTCTCAGATACGATTACGAGACGCAGGCGCAACGACTAATTATCTTTATTTTCAGAAAAAAAATTAACGGATCTTTTTTTCTTTCTTCCCAACCAAATAAGAAATCCTGTTATGGGTAATGTTGCCGCAAACAAACAAACCAAAAAAGCTACGATTTTTGTTGGATAACCATAAATGCTTCCAGTATGAATAGGATAAATAAGCCTTCTTATTTTATCGCCATTGCTGAAGGATTCGTAAGGACGTATTTTTAAAAGCTTACCTGTGTATTTATCAAAATAAGCCATACTTGAAATATTGGGAATGGATTTTTCAAGATTCAATTTAATGACCATAATACTATTTATGGTGTCAGATGGGATTCTAATCTGCGTATCGCCTTTGTATTTATAGATGTTTTCTGTTTTAGAAAGTATGTTTTGATAAAAAAAAGCTTTATCCAGTTTAGGATCTGTTTTTGTAGGATTTTCAACTTTAGCCGAAGGTTTTTTTGCTGTTCCATCTGCTAATAAATAAATGCCGCTTTCAAACCATTTAAAAGACCACGTTAATCCAGTCAAAGAGATTATCAGAAGAAATAGAAAACTGTAGAAGCCAAAATTTGAGTGAAAGTCCCAATTAACCCTTTTAAAAGAAGCATTCCATTTTACTGTCAATCTCTGTTTTATATTTTTTATTTTTTTTGGGCACCATAAAATTAGTCCCGAAAGCAGCATGAAAACGAAAATAAGACAGCTGCAGCCTGTAATAAATTTTCCGGCTTCTCCCAGAATTAAATGGCGATGCAAATCTAAAATGATAGAGAAAAACCTGCTTTTTTCAGGAATCGCTGCCAATACTTTTCCGCTATAGGGGTCTACTGAGAAAATCTGATCTTTTTTATCGATATCTGTTCCGGTTATAATTACTGTTCTTGCCGGATCTGCATAAGTTTGAATTCGGTCTAATGCTGTAATTCTGTATTGTTTCTCAATAGAAGCGAGGTAAAAATCGATAGGCATTTTTTTTGTTCCTATAGTCGAAACTTTATAAAATTCAGGATTTATAAAAGAATCAATTTCTTCTTCAAAAACCAAAATGCTTCCTGTAAGAGCTACAATAAATACAATAAGCCCGGACGCTAGTCCGAGCCATAAATGTAAAAAGCCAATATTTTTTTTAAATGTTTTATTCATGTAAATAGGCGAGAAAAATATTTTTTAAATGCAGTAAAGCTATTTAGAAAGAATAACCAAGAGTCAAAAGCCAGTTTGAAGGTGCTCCAGGGAATAAACGGATATAATCGTATCCTCCAACCCAATAGGTTTTGTTTAGGATATTATTAGCATTCAGCTGAATTTTAAACTTATTGATATTATAGTAAAAAGCAGCATTGAATAAGGTATATCCAGGAAGAGTTTCCGTAGTGGTTTGGCTCATGGTGCGTGTTGTTGCAAAATTAGACCCCATTGCGATTCCAAAATCTTTTAAAGCGCCATTTGTAAAATTGTAGCGAGTCCAGATATTACCCTGTTGTCGCGGCGTATTTGGTTTTTGTCTTCCAATTTCAACTTCAATTGGACTTTCAGTAATAAAAGCTTCATTATAACTGTAAGCGGCAGAAATGCTCCAATTACGGGTGATATTTCCATTCAGATCAATTTCAATCCCTTTGGATTCCTCCTCACCAATAGATCTCATTAAATCTGGATTTGACGGATCGTTTGCAGGATACAATGTATTTTTCTGCTGTATTTTGAATAAAGCAACTGTCACAAAAAGTTTTTCGTTGAACCAAGATGATTTTCCTCCAAATTCAACCATATTACTTTCTAACGGATTAAATGGCCCTCCTGCATTTGGATTTGCGAGAGTAGATGCTGTTTGAGGATTGTAACCCTGAACATAAGTTCCGTATAAGTTAATATTTGGATTAAGGGTATAAGTAAGACCAAAACGTGGTAAAAACGAATGCTGCTTTACTTTTGTTTCTGTGGCTTTTTTGTAATTTACTTTATCTGAATATTCATCGTAGCGAATACCAATTAAAGCCTGAAAAGCGCCAAATTTAATATGGTCTTGAATATAAATTCCGTATAATGAATAATAGGTTGGGTCAACCTGGCGGGCCACATAAAAATATTTGCTCATATCTTTTAACTGCTGCGATGCAAACGGATTGCTCAAATCAAAATGAGCTACGTTTGGCACTGGATTTCCTTTAGAATCCAACAAATAATTGGATTTATTTGCTGGGTTATAAGTGGCAATAAAGCCATTGTTGGCAGCATTTCGATAACCGCTTGCAGTTAATTGCGAGCCGCCAGAAGGAACCTCTTCCTGAGCATAATCAAAACCAGCTATCAGATTATGGTCTAAGGCGCCTGTTTTAGCTTCATATTTAAAAAAAGTAGAAAGATTATCAATATAACGCTTGCGTTTACGTTGAAAAACCTGCATTTCAATTGCAGTTGGAATTGTAGACCCGTCTCCGGCAGAAGCATATTTATTGGCACCGCGATGCTCTAAAAGATCCTCATTATATCCCGTTCTGATATAAGATCCTGAAAAGGATAAGCGATCTGAAAACTGGTGATTTAAGGAAGTTGTAACGATATAGGTTTCCTCTTTTAAATAATCGTTTGTTGAGTTTAACGAATTTGAAATCTTTGTAGAGTATAAGTTGTTTTCATAAGTTGATTGTCCACGGTCCAGATTTCCATTCGAACTGCTGTAAATTAAATCAAAATTCACGCTTGTTTTATCATTTGGAAGAAAAGATAGGGAAGGAGCTACAACAATATTTTTATCATATTGTAAATCTCGAAACGAATTAGCATTCTCATAACCTAGATTTAGACGGTATAAAAGTGATTTATCTTCGGTTAAAGGTCCCGTAAAATCGGCTAAAGCTCTTAAGGTATTAAAGCTTCCAGTAGAAAAACTCACACTGTTGGCAGCCTGATCTAATGGTTTTTTGGTTACACGATTTAGAACTCCTCCAGGAGAAGCATTTCCAAACAAAGCCGATGATGGTCCTTTTAAAACTTCGACACGTTCCAGATAATTTGCCAGAGGCTGTTTCCAGAATCCTGTAGATGTTCGCATACCATTTAACAATTGCGTATTGCTTCCCCCGTTTATTCTAAAACCTCGAATCGAAATATCATCATAAAAAGTAAACTGGCTTACACCACTGAAATTTTTTACTACGTCGCCTACGCGAATTGCTCCCTGATCGGCTATTAATTCTTTAGTAGCATACGAAACTGCCTGAGGTAAATCTTTCAGCGCGATTTCTGTTTTAGCGCCGATAAAAGATTTTGTGTTGCGATACGATTTTTCTTTGCGTCCGGTAATTTCCACAGTCTGCAGAGTATTTACGTTTTCTTTTAAAATAGCAGTAATCTCAAGATTTTCATTTTCTTGCAGTTCAACGTTTTTTTGTTCTGCTGTGAATCCCATCGCAGAGAAATAGACTGTATAGTTTCCAGCAGCAAGATTTGCAATTTCAAAATTTCCCTTGTCATCAGAAACGGCATTCTTTTTAGGACTTTTAATTGATATGGAAGCGTAAGAGACGGCTTCGTTATTTTCGGAAATAATTTTTCCGGTAATTTTGGCATTTTGCGCCGAACCAATATGTAGAAAGGCAAGCAGTAATAATAAAGAGAAAGTTAATTTCATGGCGGTTATTTATTTTTATGCTGCAAATCTAATCTTATTTAGACTAAATACAAATAATTTTTTAATTTGTGTGCCTTTTTTAAACAAGAAGTAATCTCTCTTAATTAATTCTAGTTGCTTCTTTTTTTAATTTCGTTTGTTTTTAAATTAAGCAAGTAAGACTGTAGATGTTTTGTAAGTGTTTTGTTTTTAGTATTTTACAAGGTGTTAGGAAGAAGGATTTCTTTTTTGATTTTTTATTTAGTAAGACGGGTTTCTTCCATTTTATAACCGTAGGTTTTTAAAAACTAAATTAAAGTGGTTACCTAAAAGTAAGTGAATTTGGAAATTAGAAATATTATTTCAGTCTTCAATTTTTTTTGTAGCAATTCAAAAAAGCTGTGCTAACATTGTGGGGCTAAGCTTCTGCGTGGTTTTGAAAATATTGAAAATGCACCTGAAAGACAAAACCCTGCAGATCTTTAGATCAGCAGGGTTTTCTGTAAATTTTGGCTTTATTTTGTAAACTTCTAAAAGTCTAATTTAAAGCTCTCAGCGGAGAAAGAGGGATTCGAACCCCCGGACCTGTTACAGTCAACAGTTTTCAAGACTGCCGCATTCGACCGCTCTGCCATTTCTCCAATATGTCGCTCTCATTACCTGATTGCGGGTGCAAATATAAGACGGTTTTTCGGTTATAAAAACTTTTTTCGGACTTTTTTTTGAAGTTTTTTGAGATAATTTTCAAGTGTCTAATTATCAGTATTTCCGAAAGAGATGTTTTTGAAAAAATTAATCTAAATCGTCTAAAATTGGCGTTGGTTTTTTATGTTCGTCGACAGCAACAAACGAAAAAGTTCCTGAAACTACCGTTTCGCGAAGTTCAGAATACATTTGTTCCATAAAAATATCGACGTGGATTTTACAGCTAGTTCTTCCAACGCTGTCCACTTTTGCTACTAATTCGATTAATGTTCCCGCAGGAATTGCTTTTTTGAAATCAATTTGTCCTGTCGAAATCGTAACTACTTTTTTACGGCTAAAACGCGTAGCACAGATAAAAGCAACTTCATCCATTAAGTGAAGCGCGGTTCCTCCAAATAAAGTATCATAATGATTGGTTGTGCTAGGAAAAACGGCTTTAAAAATACGAGTTTCTGATTTTTGAATTCTTTCTTCTACTGTTCCCATATTAGTAATTAACGTATTCTGTAATTTCAAGTCCATATCCAATCATACCCACTCTTTTTGTTTGCTCTGTATTCGAAACCAATCTGATTTTTGAAATATCCAAATCATGAAGAATTTGAGCTCCAATTCCGTAATCTTTACTGTCAATAATAACTTTCGGCGCTTTTAGAGTTCCGTTAGCTTGTAATGATTTAAGCTCAGAAATTCTGTTTAAAAGATTAACAGCAGTCATGTCTTGATTGATAAAGATAACAGCACCTTTTCCATTTTCATTAATCACTTTAAACATATCGTCTAATTGCTGTTCAGCATTATTAGTCAATGTGCCTAATAAGTCATTATTTACTTGAGAAGAGTGAATTCTGGTCAAAATTGGTTCGCCGAGATTCCAAGTTCCTTTCGTTAAAGCGATATGAATTTGTTTGTTGGTAGTTTGTTCGTAGGCTCTTAAACGGAAAGTTCCAAAACGAGTTTCGATGTCGAAATCTTCTTTTTTTACGATTAAGCTATCGTGCTGCATTCTATACGCAACCAAATCTTCGATAGAAACTAATTTTAAATCAAATTTTTTAGCCACTTTAACCAATTCTGGCAAACGAGACATCGTTCCATCCTCGTTTAAAATTTCGCAGATTACACCAGCAGGTTTAAATCCAGCTAGACGTGCAAAATCAATCGCAGCTTCAGTATGTCCAGTTCTTCTCAAAACACCACCTTGTTTGGCAATTAAAGGGAAAATATGGCCAGGACGAGCTAAATCGTGAGGTTTTGTATTTGGATCAACTAATGATTGGACTGTTTTTGCTCTGTCAGAAGCAGAAATTCCAGTTGTAACGCCTTGTCCTTTTAAATCAACAGAAACAGTAAAAGCAGTTTCCATGTGATCCGTATTGTTGGTCACCATTGCGCGAAGATCTAATTCTTTACATCGGCTTTCTGTCAGTGGCGTACAAATTAAGCCACGTCCGTGAGTAGCCATGAAATTAATCATCTCTGGTGTTACTTTTTCGGCAGCAGCCAGAAAATCGCCTTCATTTTCACGATCTTCATCATCGACTACAATGATTATTTTACCTTGACGAATATCTTCAATAGCTTCCTCAATGGTATTCAATTGTATTTTTGTTGTTGACATAATTATTTTTGCTTTTGAGCAGGTAAAAACCGCTCAGAGATTTTCTGAATTAGTTGTGAAATAGGAGTTGTAATCGCATCAAAATTAATTAATCCATTATCGTTTGTAGCGCGATAGGTTAATAAAACTGCTAGCGGAGAGAGGACAAAAGACGACATCCATGATCCCATAAATGGAGTCATACCGCCTTCTTGAGATAGCCTTTTCCCGAATGTATTGATGAAATGGAAAGTAATAAAGATTAAAACGGCAAATACAATTGGAAGCCCAAGTCCTCCTTTTCTAATAATAGCGCCAAGTGGAGCTCCAATAAAGAACATTAAGAAACAAGCAAAAGCAATAACGAATTTCTCGTATAAGGCATTATAGTGTTTGTTGATTTCTCGTTCCTTATCTTTTAAATCTTTCTGCGTAGTTTCTATAGAATAAATATTGCTGGTGATATTGCTTCCAGCCATTTTTAAAATATCAACTTTATCTTTGTTAGAATAAATAGACAAAACATCGTTTGGTATAGGTTTCTTCTTGATGTTTTTTTGAGTATTTCCAGGGAATCTTTTAATTCCAACTCGCTGATTAATGTTCTCAGAAAAAGAAACAATTTCGTTATCTAAATTTTTGTTCAATGAATCTAAAGTATAGCGTAGCTCATTAACATTCAGCATTCCATTTGTTCCTGCAATACTTTCTTTGCTATCATCAACTTTGTTTAGTTCAGATAAATCGATATTGATAATCTGGGTTTTAAATTTTCCTTTTATAAAAGGCATTTTGGCGCGATCCTCATATTTTTTTGGAGTAACGTCTTGATAGTAATAACCGTCATTTAAGACCAGTTTTAAAATGCTAGATTTCTCATTGCTGACAAGTTCACCAGTTTTAGCTTTAATTACGGTTTTGTTTTCACCCATATTATTCGCTTTCTCATGAATTGTCACGCCGGTTAAATGATTGCCGTTTTCTCCAGTTTTTTTGTTTACCTTAATGTTGTAAGTGCCAACATCGTTAAACTGTCCTTCTGCAATAGCCATAGCTGGCTTAGCTTGAGCAATGTTTTTTCTAAAGTTGACAAACTTATATTCGGCATAAGGAATCACATTGTTGGCAAACCAAAAAGCAACAATACTTAAAACGAAAATAAAAATAATCAGTACTCTCATTGCTCTTTGCAGGGAGATTCCTGAAGATTTCATCGCTGCGAACTCATAATTTTCTGCCAAATTTCCGAAAGTCATAATGGATGCCAGTAAAACCGATAATGGAAGTACAAGCGGAATAATACGTGGCATAGAAAAAAGCAGGAATTTCACGACCAATATTAAGTCGAGATCTTTACCTGCTAGTTCTGAAATAAATAGCCATACTGTTTGCAGTATGAATATGAAAAATAAGATTACAAATACCGTGGTAAATGTAAGTAAGAATGTTTTTAATAAGTATTTGTCTAGAATTTTCAACCTTCTGATTAATCTAATTTATTGATGTAGTATTTCGGGTATTTACTCGCTACAAAGGTAAATTGATTTTTTGATAATGGCTGATTGGTTTTAAAAGAATTAACGGTTAAAGTTGTTTTTGTTCCGTTTTTTCCTGTTTCAATCAAATTGTAAATGTGTTTTGTCTGAACGTCAACACCTAACAAAATTTCTTTTCTTTGGTCTTTTCCACTAGTTGGAACTAATTTGATATATTGAATTTTTCTTCCTTTTACATTCTGAACAATGTCCATGTTGTATTTGTAGCCAGAATTGAAGAAGGTAAGCATTTTTGAAGGAGTGATTGCATTATCATCTTTCTCGTTTACTTTAGAAATAGTAACTTCTTCGTCTTCAGGAACAATAGTGTATGTTTTCTGGCCGTCAAAGATTTTAGTAACGCCCATAAAATTCAAAACATATTGATTTCCTTTCATTGTTACGTTTCCTTTACTGTCTTGATTGATGTTTTCTTTGGCATTATTCAAAGAATATTTAAAATCGATAACAATATTGTCGTAGCTTTTTATTTTAGAAGTTACTTCGTTCAATAAATCTTTCGCTTTTTTATCTTGAGCCTGAATAGAAGTGAAGCTCAAAAGCAATATAATTGCCATTTGAAAACACTTTTTAGTCATGTTTGTGATAGAATTGTTGTTGATTTCTTGAATTTTTGCTTTCATGATTGGATTAATTTTGTTCATTATTAAAAAATTGATCAAGAGCATTTAAATCTAAGATGTTTACACTGCGTGCTTTACTGCCTTCAAACGGACCAACAATACCTGCTGCCTCAAGTTGGTCGATCAAACGACCCGCTCTGTTGTATCCTAATTTTAATTTTCGTTGCAATAAAGAAGCAGAACCTTGCTGTGCATTGACAATTATCTCTGCCGCTTCTCTAAATAAAGTATCTCTTTCGGAAATATCTATATCAAGATTGATGCCACTTTCTTCTCCAACAAACTCTGGAAGCAAATAAGCTGTGGCATATGCTTTTTGTCCTCCAATAAAATCCGTAATTTTTTCTACCTCAGGAGTGTCAATGAAAGCACATTGCACACGAATTACATCGTTTCCATTCGTGTATAATAAATCTCCGCGTCCAATCAGCTGATCGGCTCCCTGAGTGTCCAAAATGGTTCTAGAGTCAATTTTTGAAGTTACTCTAAACGCAATTCTGGCAGGGAAATTGGCTTTGATTAAACCTGTTATAACGTTTACAGACGGTCTTTGTGTTGCAATAATTAAGTGGATACCAATAGCACGGGCTAATTGAGCCAAACGGGCAATCGGAACTTCAACTTCTTTTCCTGCAGTCATAATCAAATCGGCGAACTCATCGACAACTAAAACGATGTAAGGTAAAAATCGGTGCCCAGCTTCTGGATTTAATTTTCTAGACTTAAATTTTTCGTTGTATTCTTTAATATTACGAACCATCGCATCTTTTAGTAAAGAATAACGATTATCCATCTCCACACAAAGTGAGTTCAGAGTATTGACAACTTTAGCATTATCGGTAATAATAGCATCTTCTGTGTCAGGAAGTTTAGCTAGATAATGTCTTTCAATTTTATTGAAAAGCGTAAGCTCTACTTTTTTCGGATCGACCAAAACAAATTTGACTTCAGCTGGATGTTTTTTGTATAAAAGAGAAGTTAAAACGGCATTTAGTCCAACAGATTTTCCTTGTCCTGTTGCTCCAGCCATCAATAAGTGAGGCATTTTGGCAAGATCGACAACAAAAGTTTCGTTAGAAATAGTTTTTCCTAATGCAATTGGCAATTCCATTTCAGCTTCTTGGAACTTTGCCGCTCCAATAACACTTTTCATAGAAACCATAGTTGGGTTTTTGTTTGGAACCTCAATACCGATAGTACCTTTTCCTGGAATTGGCGCAATAATACGAATTCCTAGTGCTGATAATGACAGAGCAATATCGTCTTCTAAACTCTTAATTTTAGAAATTCTGATTCCTGCTTCTGGCACAATTTCATATAAAGTAACCGATGGTCCAACGGTTGCTTTAATCTGTGCAATTTCAATTTTGTAGTTTCGAAGTGTGTCTACAATTCTGTTTTTATTTTCTTCTAATTCTTCCTGATTAATTGTAATTCCGCCAGTCGAATATTCTTTTAATAAATCGATGGTTGGGAATTTATAATTGGATAAATCCAAAGTCGGATCAAATAATCCGAAATCGGCAACTAGGCGTGAAGCTAAGTTTTCTTCGAGAATATCTTCTTCTTCCGCTTTTTCTATTACGAAAGCTTCATCAGGAGAAACTAATGGCAATTCTTGTTTTGGAGCAATTGGCTTTAAAACCGGATTTAATTCAATTTCTGAAGCGTGAGAAATGGTTGGTTTTAAAGCTTCTTTATTAAGTTCAAACTGAGTGTCAACAGTCTTGATATGGATATTGTCCAATTCAGGATCTTCTTCTTCCTGTTTTTCTTCTACGACGGCAAATTCTTCTAAATTGTAAGCGCTTTCAGGCTGGTTTGCTGCTGGCTTTAAAGTGTCAAATTCTGATTTGAATTCTTTTTTAGTAGAATCAAAATACGATTGGATTTTTTCTGGAGATAATTTGATTTTGAAAATCAAATAGACAATCAAACCAAAAAGCAATGTAAGCAGAGTACCTGTTTTTCCGATGTAGTCTTGAAGGAATAAATTTAATTCGTAACCAATTGTCCCTCCTAATTCTGGTGCAGAAGTAGCAAAGAAACCAAATAGTACAGAAACAATTATAATGGCAAAAATATCCCAGAACCAAGTGTTTTTAAGCTTTTGAGTCGAAAGTTCCAGCGCTAAAAACATCCCGGTAAGGAAAAATAAACGTACGAAAATGAAAGAGGCAAGTCCAAAGCCTCTATAGATAATCAGATCGGCAAGATAAGCACCGAATTTTCCGAGCCAATTCTCTGCCACTTCAGAACGATCACCAAGCTGGTTTACAATACTTTGGTCGTTTTGCCATTGTCCGTTAACATAAAAAGAAATAAATGCGACTAATAATGCAATAGAAAAAAGAACCAAAAGACATCCTAAAACAAATTTTTGTTGTTTGGATATCTTAAATGATCTTTTATTTCCTTCTTGTTTATCGTTTTTTTTATCTACAGTTTCTTTTTTATTTTTTGCCATTCTTGCTTTTTCCTTTGCCTAAGTAAATTTTGGAATATAAATAATCAAGCCTATTGCGATTGCAGTCATTGCGGCAAAAAATACCGCTCCAGCAGCAATATCTTTAATAAATCCGATTCGTTTGCTGTAATCAGGATGGATAAAATCGGCAATTTTTTCAACTGCTGTATTTAATCCTTCAATTGCTAAAACTAAACCGATTGCCAAGGTCTGACAAAGCCATTCGGTTTGTGAAATATGAAAATAAAAACCTAAAATAGTCATTATGATTCCCAATGAAAATTGAACCATAATGCTGTGTTCTGTTTTAATTAATTTTACAGCGCCGTTAAAAGCATATGTCATGCTCTTTAAACGGCCTGTAACAA
This sequence comes from Flavobacterium anhuiense, assembly GCF_004151235.1. Taxonomy (GTDB): domain Bacteria; phylum Bacteroidota; class Bacteroidia; order Flavobacteriales; family Flavobacteriaceae; genus Flavobacterium; species Flavobacterium anhuiense_A. Next base: position 15,537 of record NZ_JUIV01000023.1, on the reverse strand, counting down.
ATGTATTATCTTTTTGAAACTCCATTTATAGGAAAATATTATAGTGCTGCTAAAGCTGCTTCGTAATTTGGTTCATTTGCAATTTCTGCAACTTGTTCTGTGTGAACAACTTTTCCGTTAGCATCAACAACAATGATTGCTCTTGAGTGTAAACCTTTTAATGGTCCATCAACAATTTCTAAACCGTTTGCTTTACCAAAAGCACCTTCTTGAAAATCAGATAAGTTTACAACGTTTTCTAAACCTTCAGCACCACAGAAACGTTTTTGAGCGAATGGCAAGTCTCTAGAAATGCATAAAACGGTAGTGTTTTCTAATCCGCTTGCACTTGCATTGAATTTTCTAACAGATGCTGCACAAGTTCCTGTATCAACACTTGGGAAAATATTTAAAACTAATTTTTTACCAGCGAAATTGCTTAAAGTAGCAACAGATAAATCGTTTTGTACTAAACTGAAGTCAGCTAATTGCGATCCAACTGCTGGTAATTCGCCTGATGTATGAACTGGATTTCCTCCTAATGTGATAGATGCCATGATTTTTGTTTAAAATTAATGAGGCTCAAAAGTAAGGATTAATATTTGAATCTAAAAGTATTTGTTATGGGTTTAAGGAGAGATTAAGATTGGTTTTGGGTGGCCACGAATTCATGAATTTATCTAATAATTTTAGATTTATTGCTGTTGTCAGGCTGAGCGGAGTCGAAGCCCGAGTACGGAGTTGCGCAATATAAATAGTTAGTCTTTGTAGAATTACTTTACGTGGGCTTCGACTTCGCTCAGCCTGACAAAGATGGGGTCAACAGAGAGATTGAAAACGGCCACTGAGACTATAAACTAAAAAAAAAGCGTCCCTAAATTAGAAACGCTTTCTCAGCTTTGTTTTTTTATTTATTCTTGGGAGGAAGCCGATTTACTTATCGATTGAGCCTAAAACACGTTTCATAAACGTATTTAGAGCTTCTTTTTTGTCTGTTCCTTGAGCAACCAATTTTTGTACTTCAAGGGCACCGTACATATTTGAAATCAATTCACCGATTACATCTAATTCTTCGTCTTTTAGAGAAGGAATTTCCGTCATCGCTTCTAGAACTTCGATCGTTTCAATGATATAATCCTGATCGTTTTCTTCAATGAATTGCGTTAAATGCTTAATTACTGGTAATTTCATAATTTAGACTTCTTAGATTTTTAGACATTCTTAGACTTCATAGACCTTTTTAGTTTGTAGACAACTTCTAAGAAGTCTAAAAATCTAAGCCAGTCTAATATCTAAATTTATGCAATTGCGTTTACAAGATCGATTAAAACTTCTTGTTTGTTAGTTTGCGTTTCGCCAACCAATTGTCCGTTTACGAAAGTTGCAAATGTTGGCAAGTTACTCACATTAGCTAATTTTCTAGACTCAGGAGAATTTTCTGCATCAACCAAAACAAAAGTGATAGCTTCATTTTCTGTTGCTAATTTTTTGAATTTTGGTTTCATAATACGGCAATTTCCACACCATGAAGCTGAATATTGCACCACTACTTTTTCGTTTTTAGCAACTAAATCTGCTAACGTATCTTCGTTTAAGTCGATTAACATAATTTTATTTTTTAGACACTAAGTTGCTAAGGTTCTAAGATGCTAAGTTTGCTCTAGAACCGAATAACTTTGTGTGGATTTATTTTGATTTTTTTAAGTCATTGAGATTCTAAGATCTAAGTTTGATCTTAGAATCTCTTGACTTTTATTGTAGAATTGTATTTAAGATTCAAAAGTTAAGTTTAAAAACTTAGCAACTTAGAACCTTAGTATCTTAGCAGCTTAATTAGCGCTTAAGTATTCAGCAGTACTGATTCTGTCAGCAGACATTGCTTCTTTACCAGCTTCCCAGTTTGCTGGACAAACTTCACCTTTAGTTTGGATGTGAGTGTAAGCGTCAACCATTCTTAAGTATTCGTTTACGTTACGTCCTAATGGCATATCGTTTACGCTTTCGTGGAAAATTTTTCCAGTTTCGTCAATTAGGTAAGTAGCTCTGTAAGTTACGTTTGAACCTTCGATGATAACTGAGTCTGTATCTTCACTGTAGCTTGTAGATTCGATATCAAGAATACCTAAAATGTTAGCTAAATTACGGTTTGTATCAGCTAAGATTGGGTAAGTAACACCTTCGATTCCACCATTGTTTTTTGGAGTGTTTAACCAAGCAAAGTGAACTTCGTTTGTGTCGCAAGAAGCACCAATTACGATAGTATTTCTTTTTTCGAATTCTGGTAATGCAGCTTGAAAGGCGTGTAATTCAGTTGGACATACAAAAGTAAAATCTTTTGGGTACCAAAATAAAAGTACTTTTTTATTGTTGTTTACTGCTTCTTCAAAAATGTTGATTTTTAAATTGTCACCCATTTCTGAGATAGCATCTACTGCAATACTTGGGAATTTTTTTCCTACTAAAGACATAATATTCGTTTTACGTTAAAAATTTATTTGGTGCAAAAGTAGGGTATAAGTACAGGTTCTTACAATAAGATGTGATTATAAAAATTTATAAGTTGATAAATTTTGACTATTTTATGTTTTAACTTATTGAATGTCAATATTTACTGGTAAAACGCCATTGAAAATATTTTTTTCTAAAAATTGAACTCCCGCTGTTTTTTGAAATTCTTCAAAATCCTGATACGCTTCAATTAATCCTGAAGCTTTTTTCAAGTTAGGAATTAAAGGCAATGCGTATGGATTTCCGAAAACAAAAACAATGCATTTTTTGGTCTGCAATAATTCAGAAAGCAATTCTAAAACTTCGTTGTCAATTTCGAAATTATTCAGCGGTTTTGCTTTTGGAACAAACAATGAAATAATAATCGTTTCAAAATTTTCTAATTCTTTTTTGATTGTCGAAATATCCGAAACTTCTAAATTTTCAAAAGCGAATTCTGGAGAATCGAGTTTTGTATTTAAAGTTTTGAAGAATGTATTTTCAGTATTTTTATATAAACTCAGTTTGGCTAATTTGTTGTTTTTCTGAGCTTCAAAAGCCAATTCTGAACTTGCGTTGTCTATAAGTTTGGTAATCGCATTTTGAGCAATTTCTAAGTTTATTTTTGATGTTTTTTCGAAATTTAATTCACCTGAAGCAGAAATGTTTCCAGAAAGAACTCCGACTTTTTCTTTGGCTTTCATAATTCTGTTGTAGCTTTCGAAAATACGGTCTGGCGAAGCGTTTTTATAAATCGCTTCAATTCCCTCAGGAACATTTTCGGCGAAACATAAAATATCATTTCCAGCGTTGAAAGCTTCCCATTCTAATTGACCTTTTGTTTCGTATAATTTAGAAACGCTGTGCATATTTAGAGCATCAGAAATTACCAAACCATCATAACCTAATTTATCACGTAAAAGATCTTGAATAACTGCTTTTGACAAGGTTGCTGAGATATCTTTTCCGTCATTTAAACTCGGAACCGATAAATGTCCGATCATGATCGAATCGACATTGTTTTCAATTCCTTTAATGAATGGATATAATTCGTTATCTAATAATTCTTCCAAAGTTTGTTTTAAAACAGGCAATCCTAAATGCGAATCGACATTAGTATTTCCGTGTCCAGGGAAGTGTTTTAGACAGCCTAAAACGCCAACTTCTGACATTCCTTTTAAATATTCGATAGCAAAATCGGCTACTTTTTGTTTGTTTTCACCAAAAGAACGGTATCCAATAACAGGATTATTTGGATTATTGTTGATGTCTGCCAAAGGCGATAAATTGTACTGAATTCCTGCCGCTTTTAAATCCAATCCAATTTGTTTTCCAGTTTCGTAAACCAAATTGGCTTTGTTTTCTGGCAAAGCGCCAAGGGTAATAGCATACGGATATTGCGGTGTTTTTTCAATGCGCATTGCCAATCCCCATTCTGCATCAATACTGATTAAAAGTGGAGTAGAAGCAGCTTTTTGATAACGCACGATCAAAGCTTTGATTTTATCATAGCTGTCATCGTTAAAAACTACTTTTTTCTTGCTTTCGTAATTCGTTGCGGCGCTCGCACGGCTGTGAAAAAAGGTCAGTCCGCCAATATTATGTTCTTTTATAAGGCGTTCGGTTTCTTGAATATTTTCTTCGGTATCGTTTATGAATACTGCTGGAAAGAAAAATTGTCCTATTTTTTGTCGTAATGCTTCGGCTGTGATTTTCATTATTATAAAGTCTTTTTCATGCAAACACTATTATCCATTTTTTCGTAAGGCGGATAATTGGGAATTATGGTATAATTTAATTTTTGATATAAGTTAATCGCTTCTGGCTGATTTTTTCCCGTTTCTAAAATAGTATAAGTATAACCTACTTCTTTTGCCCAGATTTCAAGTGCTGCTAAAATGGCAGAAGCGATTCCTTTTTTTCTATGATCGGGATGAACGTACATTCGTTTAATTTCTGTCGTATCTGGTTCTTTTTCGCGAAAAGCGCCACAACCAACTGGAATTCCGTTTTCATAATACACGATTGTGTGTTTTATTTTATCGGTTTTATTAAACTGATTGTAAAACGCATGATCTTCGCCATCTCGAATCGCTAAATCTTGGTCTAATAAAATAACCAGATTTATAAAATCGATATCGTCTGAATTAGTGCGTTTTAAATTACTCATTTCGTTTTTTACCATTAAGATATGAAGTTCATAAAGTTTGGCTTAAATTACTTAATCTCTTATATGGTTAAAGAAAATTAAGCTTTCTTTAAATTCATTTACTTTAATTTTGCCTTTTTCTGTTTAGCCAATTGTTTTTTGGTTTCAATAGCTTTTTCCAATCGGTTTTTAAAACGGAAAAGTTTTGGCAATCCTTCCAATCGGTCTTCAATTGTGATAATTTCGTAAACCACAATTGCTTTTTCTAAAACCCGGATTTCATTGTCCAGATCGTTTTCGTTTTTGTAGATCGTTGCTAATCGATCGTAAGGATGATTTCCTTTAAAGCCTTCTGCAACATTTTCTTCATACAACTCAATCGCTTTTTCAAGATTTCCGTTTTTTTCGAACTCTGATCCTTTCAGATTTCGTTCGTTCTGCAAATTCTCATTGATTTCCATAGGTTAAAGTTTGATTTGGGATTAAACTTCTTCTGATTTCTTCCCAAAATCTTTTGGGAATATTAAAAAACGTGATAAAATAAGACCTGGAATTGTAGCTATTAAAACCCAAATAAAGAAGTTTCCGTAGCCTAAATATTTTTGAATGTAGCCACTTAACATTCCTGGCAGCATCATTCCCATTGCCATAAATCCTGTTGCCAATGCATAATGTGCCGTTTTTGATTCTCCTTCGGCAACATGGATTAAATACATCATAAATGCCGTAAAACCAAAACCATAACCAAATTGTTCTAAAATAACGACGATATAAATGTAATAAATTGATGTTGGGTGAAAAAATGCTAATAGAATAAAACCAATAATTGGCAAATGCATCGCTAAAAACATTGGAAACATCCATTTGGTAAGGCCATGTCGTGAAATGGCAATTCCTCCCAAAATTCCCCCTAAAGTCAATGCGGCAACTCCAAATGTTCCGTAAATAATTCCAACGGCTTCGGTGTCTAATCCCATTCCTCCAAGTTCTTTAGAATCTAATAAAAAAGGACTTAACATTTTTAGCAATTGTGATTCTCCTAATCTGAAAACTAAAACAAAGGCAAGAATTAATCCGATTTGTTTTTTCTTGAAGAAATTGATAAATATGGTTCCAAAGTTTTGATGCGATGTTTCTTTACTGCTCTCTACAACATTAATTTCATTTTTTGGCGTAAAAATAAAATTGTAAGCGGTAATAAATGTCATCAATAAACCAACGCAAATCATGGTATACGACCAAGCTTTTGTATTGTCTCCAAATTTATGTTCTAAATATCCAGCAAAAAGAACCACCAATCCGTTTCCTGCGAGCATTGAAAGCCTGTAGAAAGTGCTTCTGATTCCGATAAAGAAAGACTGTTTGTCTTCTGGCAAAACCAATAAATAAAAGCCGTCAGTAGCAATATCGTTAGATGCCGAAGCGAAAGCGGCAACCCAAAATATGGCCAAAGACATGATGAAAAATCCATTTGTTGGAATTACAAATCCGACCAGCAAAAAGGAAATCGAAATTATTAACTGCATCAATAAAAACCATTTTCTTTTGGTTCCGATCAATTCAATAAGCGGACTCCAAAGCGGTTTTACAACCCAGGGAAGATATAATAAACTGGTATAAACTCCGATGTCTTCATTTGAAATTCCTAGATTTTTGTACATAATTACCGAAACCGAAATAATTATGGCATACGGTAATCCAGATGCAAAATTAAGAAGCGGAATCCAGAACCAAGGTTTATTATCTGTTTTCATTAGGTTGATTTGGTGTATAGTTTTTAAATGTTTTTTTTAAGTCTATAGCAGTTGGGGTACTTTCGTTGGCATAATAATCAATAAAAGTTACCGCGCAGGCTTTGTAAAGATTTAGTTTTCCGGCCGCAATAGCAAAAGTGATTTTTCCGTCAACTTCTTTTACAGTAACTTTTTCGATGATTTTTGTAGCATCGTTAATATCGATTTTCGAAACATGTTCGCCTCCATAAACCACCATATAGCGAACCTTTGTATTTAGCGGGCTTTGGAATGTAAAGTTATATTTAATGCTGTCTTTACTGTACTCCAAAACTTTTGGGGTATCGATAATAACATGTTTTAAATTAGGAACCGCTGCAGGAAGTGCAGGATATTTATATTGATTTTCTTCTAAATGACGAACTACATCGAAATTTTTGCCCATAAACCATTTTGAACTGAAATAAGCGCTTCCAGAAACATTTTTAAAGGTTCTTAGAAAATCAATTTGAGTTGGAATTTCTGTCATATAATTCCAGCTTTTATCACCGTCGGCTCTAATTTTGTATGTCGCGTGTCCGATGTAAATAGCAGTATTAGGATTAGCGTTTTCAGACCACCATTTTACCAGTTTAGAATAAGAAGCTCTGGTATTGTTCATGCTCCAATACAATTGAGGCAAGATATAATCGATCCAGTTCTGGTCCATCCATAACATCGGATCTGCGTATAAATCGTCGTAGTTAGAAGTAGATTGGGTTTCAGAACCTCTCGGATCTTGAGATTTATTTCGCCAAACTCCAAACGGACTAATTCCGAATTGAACCCACGGTTTACTTTCTTTTATAGTTACCGAAATTGAATGCACAAAGTTGCTCACATTTGCACGGCGCCAATCTGCAAGGCTTAAACCTGCACCATATTTTTTGTATGAAGCCGCATCATTAAAAACTTTTCCTGGAACAGCATACGGATAAAAATAGTCATCAAAATGAATCGCGTCGATATCATATTTGTCAACGACTTCTTTTACGACTTTTGTTAAATGCGCCTGAACTTCTGGCAAAGCAGGATCATAATAATATTTCCCGCCGTATTCGATCATCCATTCTGGATGTTTAAAAAGATCGTGTCCCGGACTTAAAAGATTTTTGTTTAAATCGAAAGTCGCGCGATAAGGATTTAACCAAGCGTGAAATTCGAATCCGCGGTTGTGAGCCTGTTCAATCATCCAAGCTAAAGTATCATAATAAGGATTTGGAGCCAAACCTTCTTTTCCTGTCAAAAATCGTGACCAAGGCGCAAATTCTGAAGGATAAATAGCATCTCCAACGCTTCTAATTTGGACAATTACAGCGTTATAATTTAGTTTTTTATACGTTTCTAAAATTTCAAGATAATCAGCTTTTTCTTTTTCTACGTTGTCTGTTGCTGTTTTTGGCCAATCAATGTTTACAACTGTTGCAATCCAGACACCTCTAAACTCGTTTTTTGGATGCATTGTTTTTTCCTGTGAAAAAGATTTCCATCCAAAGAAAAATAAAAATATAATAGAGTATAATAAGTGCTGATTTTTATGCATTTCAATCTTTTTAAACAAAAACCAAAAATAGTTTTTTTAACTGATTATAATTAATAACGCTGGTTTTTTTCCGCCACGAATTCACGAATTTTATTTTCCACAAAGTATTAAAAAAATAATTCGTGAATTCGTGGCTATTTTTATAGCCACAGATTAAAAGGATTATTTGGATTAATCTTTTTAATTCTTTTAATCTATGGTAAACTTATTTTTTAATCTGGAAAAGAAATTTTTCCCATTGTTACGGACGGAATTCCTTTTTGTGAACCAAAATTATAATTACCGCCTGCAACAGTTTCATTAGCTAGAACGGCAAATAAAACCGCTTCTTTTGCATCGCCTGAAATTCCTAGAACGTCGCTTTTTTCAAATTTGCAGGGTAATAATTCCTGCAACCACTTCACCATTAACGGATTTCTCGCGCCACCGCCAGACATATAAACCTTAAACTCTTCGATTGGAGTTTTAGTATTTTCTACAACAAACAAAACCGCTTCGGCAATCGTTTCTGCGCTCAAACGTGTTAAAGTGGCCAGCAAATCTGGTGCCGAAATATTCTGTAATCCTAATTTTACCAAAGCCGAATTCACAAAATCATGATTAAATAATTCCTGACCAATGGTTTTAGGAAAACTTTGTTTAAAAAAAGCATCACTTTTTAATTCGCTTAAAAATTCCTGATTTACAGTGCCTCTTTTAGCGATTTCAGCATCTTTATCGAAGCTTTTTTCAGGAAAAAATTGTTTAGTGAAAATATCGATTAAAGTATTGGCTGTTCCAGTATCAGTTACAAAAACCTCTTCAGCATTTTGTGAAGCAGGCAAATAAGTGAAATTGGCAATTCCGCCCATGTTGAGCATAATTCGGTTTTCGCCCTTTTTGCTGAATAACAAATAATCTCCGTAAACGGCCAAAGGCGCGCCTTCGCCACCCGCAGCAACGTGTTTTTGTCTGAAATCTGAAAGTGTAATAATTCCAGTTTTTACCGCAATATGATCGCCGTCGCCAATTTGCAGAGTAGCATTTGGAAATTTTTCCTGCTGATGTAAAAACTTCGGAGCATGCAGAACCGTTTGTCCGTGCGAAGCAATCAAATCGACTTCCGATGCGGGAATATTCCATTTAGCAAGACAATCGTTTATCATTCCAGCGTGCAAATCTGCAATCCATTCATTTAATAAAACCAAATGCTGAAAATCGATTGTTTTCTGAGCAAATACCTTCCTGATTTCGGTTTTAATATCGTCGTTGTAGTCAACGGTTTCAAATTCTTGGATTTTTACAATCGTATTTTCGCCTTCGCCCGAAACTTCGCAAAGCGCCAAATCGAGTCCATCAAGAGAAGTTCCTGACATTAAACCTAATATTTTTCGAGTCTCTTTTTGAGCAATTTCGTAGAGAGCTTTTATATTTTTATTCATTTAAAATGAGATTTTTTAGAAGTCATTTATTGATAACGCTAAAATGGGATTATTTCAGATATAAATTTAGAAAATTGTGAGATTTTTGTTTTTGAAAGGAAAATTTAAAATTTGTATTGTTTTTCCTTTTATTTTATAATTCCTTTGGAATGTATTTGAATAAAGCAAAGATATTTATGAAAGCAACTTTAACTTATCTCTTTCAATTTTTGTATTGGGTTTGGTTTGTGTATTTTTTCTTTTACATTATAGGAGAGATTTTTAAACTTGCTCAGTCTCCAGTAGGTGAAGGAATTGTTTTTATGGGTGTCTCAACTTTTGTTTTGTTTTTTATCGGACTTGTTCTGTATTTGTTTGCACTTACTTTTGAGATTCTAAACAAGATGAATAAATTTTTAAAAGCAGGATCTCTTGTTTTTTGTGTTCTTTTAATTGTGGTGTTTTTTATTTTTATGCGAAATAATGGTGATTTGAAAGTTTATTACTAAATAAAAAACAAAAACCTCGAGTTAAAACCTCGAGGTTCTTCATTTTAAATTCTACTCCAACTCCAAATAAGGATTTAAAGTTTCTGCTAATTCATTGAGCCAGTAAAAGCTGTCTCTTAATTTGATGATTTCGCTTTGAAATGTTTCATGTTCGCTCAAAACACATAAAGCGAGTGTAAAATTTACTTGCCTTAATGTTTTTGCCATTTCAACAGGATCGATTCTGTCGTTGAAGAAATTCAAAAGTTTGATTTCGGTTTCTTTGGAAAGAGTGTTGTTAATCATATTCCTAAATTTTAGAATAATAACCCTAGGAAGTGCAATTATTTACTTATTTCACTTCTTTGGACAAGTTTATATTAGTTTATTCTTTGTGTTTAGGACTGTAAAGATATCAAAAAATACTGCAAAATAAGAAAAAGATTACGTTTTTAGAATTCACAAAGTAAAGTTACAGGATATTTTTCTTCGCGAAATATTTTCATATGATTATCAAGATCAGAAAATATGTTTTCAAATCTGTCAAAAGAAGATTCATAACCATAGCTTCCATCTTTTTTGAAACTTTCTTTAATTTTAAGTTTACCAACAACTTCAAATTTATCTTTAAAAGAAATAATATCTCTGTGTGTTACTAAACGATAGGAAAGTCCAAATAAGAAATTATCTTGATTAGCATATTCCCAAATTTCATCTACATTCGGCTGTTGTTCTAAAATAGTTTTCCAATCATAAGATGAGGGAATTTTTCTGCCAGAAATGAAACAAGATTTTAAATTTTCAACGGTTGGTTTGTTTTTGCCCTTGTATGTTGTCGTAGCTAAATCATATGTACACTGTCCCCTTTGTTGTGTAACTTTTGCACAAATTACAGCATAATAATTATTGTCTGAAAGTTGGAAAGTTAACAAATCATTTGGCTGAAAATATAGATTTTTAATAATCCTGTATTTTTTTCTTTTCCTAATTTTTAAATTTGGCAGACTTATCTTCTTTAAAAGTTTATCAAGTTCTTTTTGTCTTTTTTTACCTTCATTGGCATCGCATTCCTCGGTCCAGATTTTTACGCCAATTTTTAGTTCAATTACTCGCTTTACTTCTTCAAGAATTTCTTCGGTTAATTCACCAATTTCCCAAAAAGCAAGTGCATAAGAGGTTACAAATATTTCGTGATAGAAATCGGTATTGTCGCCGTAATCTTCTATAATAAAAGGAACTTCTTTTTTAATGGTTTCTATAGTTGCGTCGCTGTCATATAAATCCATTATTGATTCGTAAGTATCTCGAGCTAAATCACCATCGATTATTTTTACGCCGTCTGTTGCCATTGTATATTTGGAATTATTTTAAAAGAATGTCAGGCTAAATATAAAAAGTTTTGGATATTTGTTTTTAATTATGATCGAAAAAATCTTAACAGACTACATTAAATTTATCAGAAGTTTCGAAGCTTTATTAAAAGATAAATACAAACAAGACATAAATCCATGTTCGTTTTCTCGAACCTTTTTTGAAAGAATAGGATCGATTGACGGAATTGAATATTATTTTCATGGAAGTGGCTGTACTGCTAAAAAAGATGGTGTTATTTATACTTATGATATTTCAATAAACGAAATTACTTTCACGCAATGGGATCTCACAGAACTTATTAGAACTCATCCCGAATATCAAAAATTAAATTATAGTGAAGATTATATCGAATTTGAACTTTATCAATTTATAATTAAAGGAATTTTAGAATGGCTAACTTTTGAAAGAATTGAAGGAAAAGCTTTTGGATGTGTCTTTAAATGTTATAGAGTTGTAGAAGAATCGTATTTTACTAATAAAATTTAAAAAGGATTTTCTCCTCTTTTAGCTCTTTCTACTTTATTATCAACTAGACTTTTTATAGTGACATTACTTAGAAGTGTAATCCAATTGTATTTTTCGCTATAAGGAGACGCTTGATAAATTGTAGGATTATCACCTTCGTCTAAATAAATAAACAAAAAACTATATGTAGAGTATACATCAATAGCATAAAAGGGACGCGAAATAGTTCTTTCATTATCTAATAAATCTTGTCTTACAGATTCTTGTAATTCTTGTTGATTTTTATTTGCTCCATAATCACATACATAGCAATAATTACCCGCTAAAAATAACAACTCTTTCAGGGCTTTTGGAAAAGGATTTCCATTATTCCAGTTTTGTTCTAATAACTCTATTTCATTTAAATTTACACCTTCTATTTCTAAATTTATTAAAACTCCATAATTTATTGGATTATCTTTTAATTTATTTAAAAATTGTATTTCCATATTTTATGATTCAAATATTTCGTTAAAAATATAAAACTTATTCATTATAAAAGTGAGTCTAAGAAAATTATTTAAGAATGCTTCTAGTGAATCCCGATAGCGCGGATTTGCAATCCGTGCTATCGTTACTGGTGTCAAATGAATGTAAGTTCCGAAGCCTTCGACTTCGCTCAGGGTGACAATAGGAGTAGAATTCCAAAAAAGGAAATCCCAAATTCCAACTCCAAAACGATTCCAAAGAAAACCTTTGTCACTTTGTAACTCTGGACCTTTGAACCTAAAAAAATCCCTATTTTTGTATTTCAAAAAGAAAGCAAGAATGTTACTACTTAAAGATTTAGAGCAATTAGCCAGCGAACTCGAAGGCACACTTTTATACGATGATCTTCATAAAACACTTTATTCGACAGATGCATCGGTGTATCGGATTCGGCCAAATGCGGTGGCTTTGCCTAAATCTACAGCAGATATCAGCAGATTAATTCGCTTTGCGGCAGAACATAATATTTCGATTACGCCAAGAACTGCTGGAACTTCATTGGCAGGACAAGCTGTTGGCGACGGCCTTGTGGTGGATGTTTCGAAACATTTTACCAAAATATTAGGTTATGATGCCGAGAAAAAAACGGTTACCGTTCAGCCAGGTGTTATTCGCGATGAATTGAATTTATATTTAAAACCTCACGGTGTATTTTTTGCGCCTATTACATCCACTTCAAACCGTGCGATGATTGGCGGAATGGTGGGAAATAATTCATCTGGAACAACTTCGATTCGATACGGTGTGACGCGCGATAAAATTGCTGAGGTAAAAGCGATTTTGAGTGACGGAACGGAAGTTGCTTTTGGCGAATTGACTTCGGCGGAATTTATTGAGAAAACCAAAGGTGATTCTTTAGAAAATAAAATTTACAAAAGCGTTTACGACGAACTTTCGGTAAAAGAAAGTCAGGAAGAAATTATAAAAGAGTTTCCGAAACCGGAAATTCACAGACGAAATACAGGTTACGCGGTTGATATTCTGTTAAGATCAGAATTGTTTGGCGGAACTGAACCTACAATAAACCTTGGAAAACTGCTTTGCGGAAGCGAAGGAACTTTGGCCTTTACAACCGAAGTAACTTTAAAAGTTGACGATTTGCCGCCACCTCACAGCATTATGGTTGTGGCGCATTATCATACGATTCAGGAATCTTTGGAATCTGTTGTCGTGGCAATGAAACATCATTTGTACACTTGCGAAATGATTGACGACACGATTTTGGATTGTACCAAAACAAATCGCGAACATATTAAAAACCGTTTCTTTTTGGTTGGAGAACCAAAAGCGATTATGCTTTTTGAAGTGGCTTCACACACTTTAGAAGATGCCGAAAAACAAGCGGACGCTTTAATTGCCGATTTAGAGAAACATAATTTTGGATACGCCAGCGTTAAATTATTTGGAGCTGATATTGATAAAGCCAATGAATTGAGAAAAGCAGGTCTTGGACTTTTAGGAAGTATTGTAGGCGACGACAAAGCAGCCGATTCGATTGAAGATACAGCGGTAGAATTAAGCGATTTACCAGCGTATATTGCTGAGTTTTCGGCGATGATGTTACGTCACGGACAGGAGGCGATTTATTATGCGCATGCGGGTGCAGGAGAATTGCATTTGCGTCCAGTTTTGAATTTGAAGAAAACATCCGACTTAAAATTATTCAGAACCATTGCGACGGAAGTAGCGCATTTGGTGAAAAAATATAGAGGTTCGCTAAGTGGTGAGCACGGCGACGGAATCGTGCGCGGAGAGTTTATTCCGTTTATGATTGGCGATAAGAATTATGAATTGCTGAAAAGATTAAAATTGACATTTGATCCGAATTCGGTTTTAAATATCGGGAAGATTGTCAATGCCTTAAAAATGGATGAAAATCATCGAGTAATTTCAGGAAGGGTAGAACCGGATATTAAAACGTTTCAGGATTTTTCAGATAGTTTGGGAATTTTGCGTGCAGCTGAAAAATGCAACGGTTCTGGAGATTGTAGAAAAATGCCATCGGCAGGAGGAGCGATGTGTCCGAGTTATCGTGCGACTCGAAATGAGAAAGAAACAACTCGTGCGAGAGCAAACGCTTTACGCGAATATTTGACGTATTCTGAAAAAGAAAATAAATTTGACCAGAAAGAATTATACGAAGTTTTTGAGTTATGCGTAAGCTGTAAAGCCTGTGCTAGTGAATGTCCGAGCAATGTTGACGTTGCAACTCTTAAAGCAGAATTTTTATACCAATACCAAAAAGCAAACGGATTTTCGACTAGAAACAAGATTTTTGCAAACAATGCCAAACTGAATAAAATGGGAAGCAAATTCCCGTCGATAACGAATTTTATTTCGAATCAGTCATTGGTGAAAAAAACAATGGGAATTGCACCGGAAAGACAAGTTCCATTATTAGCGAAAAAGACTTTTAGAAAATGGTATCAAAACAACAAACCTGTAACATCAGATTTTCCAAATGGAAGATTGTATTTGTTTGTTGATGAATTCACGAATTATTACGACGTAAATATCGGAATCGATGCTTTCGAATTATTGACAAAATTAGGTTATCAGGTTTTGGTTGTGGATCATGAAGAAAGCGGAAGAACGTATCTCTCAAAAGGATTTTTGGAAGAAGCAAAGAAAATAGCTAATCACAACGTAAATGTTTTTAAAGATTTGGTTTTAGCAAATGCGCCTTTAATCGGAATTGAACCTTCGGCAATTTTGACTTTTAGAGATGAATATCTTCGTTTAGCCGATGACAAAGAAGCTGCAGAAAAGTTATCTAGAAATGCATTTACAATTGAAGAATTTTTCAAAAAAGAAATCATCGACGGAAAAATTACTTCAGATTCTTTTTCAGAAGAAACTAAAGAAATTAAAATCCACGGACATTGCCACCAGAAATCTTTAAGTTCAGTAGAAGCAACTTTTGCAATGCTGAATCTTCCTAAAAACAATACAGTTACGATTTACAATTCGGGATGCTGCGGAATGGCGGGTTCTTTTGGTTATGAAAAAGAACATTATCAAGTGAGTATGCAAATGGGCGAGGATACGCTTTTTCCAAAAGTGCGTAATACTGCGGAAAATGTAAAAATCGCAGCAGCAGGAACAAGTTGTCGTCATCAAATTTATGATGGGACGAAGCGTGAAGCACAGCATCCGGTTAGTATTTTGAGAAGTTGTCTTAAATTTTAAATTTTAGATTGTAGACTGTAGATTTTAGATTTAGTAAAACTCACAAAGTTTGTCATTTCGACGAAGGAGAAATCTCCGCGAGAAGCTCTACAAAGATTGGATTCTCGTTGCGGAGTTACTTGCGGAGATTTCTCCTTCGTCGAAATTGTAAAAGTTACTTATT
>NZ_JUIV01000022.1 GCF_004151235.1 Flavobacterium anhuiense | reverse complement strand
TGTAAAAGTTACTTATTTCGGTAACGGATTTATCATTTCGATTGGCTTTTTTCCATCAATTCCCTGATGTGGTCTTTCATGATTGTAATAATATAAATATTGCAGCAATTCTTCTTTTAGTTCTTCTTGAGAATCAAAATCTGTATCTCTCAATAAATCCTCTTCCAGAGTTCTCCAAAATCTTTCTACTTTGCCATTTGTCTGCGGACGGTAAGGTCTTGTATATCTGTGTATGATTCCAAGTTCCATCAGCATTCTTTCAAAAGGATGCTGGTGCTTTACTTTACTTGTTTTTATTCCAAATTCAGCGCCATTATCAGATAATATCTCTTCAAATTTTATTTCATAATGGCTGCTTAGGATGTTTAAGCATTTTAATGACGCAAACATTACAGTTAAACTGGTAATGTCAGGAACCAATTCTGCCCAGGCAATCCGGCTGTAATCATCAATTACACAGACTAAATAGAGTTTTTTGTTTTCTCCGCGAATTATGCTTTTACTTAAATAATGACAATCAATATGACCCAGCTGTCCCATTCTTTCTTTGATTATTTTCTGATGATTCTTTTTAATCTTCGGAGTTAATCTATTTATTTTATGTCGTTTTAAAATATTGTAAACTCCAGAATATGATGGTGTATGTTTTCCTAATTTGGGATTTAAGATACTAACAATTTCATATCTGTTGTTTCCTTTTTCTCTTAATTCAATTACTTTTTGCTCTATAAAAGGCAAAGGACGTCTGGTTTTATATTTTGGACCCCGCTTTTGAGGCAATAAATCTAAAGCCTTGCCACTTTGCTTATAGCGGTTATAATATTTTAAAAAGCCTTTTTATACAATGGATGTGTTTTGTTTTTTACCTGTTCATATTCTTTTATTAAAAAACGATACTTCTCTAAATAGTTTCGCTCTAAAGTCGAATCTTGACTATTATTTCTCATCTTAACAAAATTTATTAAAGTTAAATTTTGTTACCGAATTATCTAACCTTTACAGAAATGACAAACTAGATGGTAAAATAAAAAATCCCAAACTCCGATAAATTTGGAATTTAGGATTTTTTATATTTGAAATTTCCAGACCTTATTATCTGATCAATTTTCTGTATTTCAAACGTTTTGGAGTTAAATCACCACCAAGACGTTTCTTTTTGTTTTCTTCGTAATCAGAGAAACTTCCTTCAAAGAAATAAACTTCAGAATTTCCTTCAAAAGCTAGAATGTGTGTACAAATTCTATCCAAGAACCATCTGTCGTGAGAAATAATTACAGCACAACCAGCAAAATTCTCCAAACCTTCTTCAAGAGCACGAAGTGTATTTACGTCAAGGTCGTTTGTAGGCTCATCCAGCAAAAGTACGTTTCCTTCTTCTTTCAGAGTCATAGCTAAGTGTAAACGGTTACGTTCTCCACCAGAAAGCATTGATACTTTTTTGTTTTGCTCGCCGCCACCAAAATTGAAACGAGATAAGTAAGCTCTTGAGTTAACTTGCTTTCCTCCCATCATAATCAGCTCTTGACCATCAGCAAAGTTTTCCCAAATAGATTTATTTGGATCAATGTTAGCATGAGACTGATCTACGTAAGCAATTTTTACTGTTTCACCAACTGTAAATTCACCGCTATCTGTAGCTTGTTCGCCCATAATCATTTTGAAAATAGTCGATTTACCAGCACCATTTGGTCCGATAATTCCAACAATACCAGCTTGTGGCAAAGTAAAATTCAAATTATCATATAATAATTTATCACCAAAAGCTTTAGCAACATTTTTAGCTTCAATAACATTTGTTCCTAAACGAGGACCATTTGGAATGTAGATTTCTAATTTTTCATCCAATTGTTTTTGATCTTCATTCAATAATTTGTCGTAGTTCTGTAAACGCGCTTTTTGTTTAGTCTGACGACCTTTTGCACCTTGACGAACCCACTCCAACTCACGCTCTAAAGTTTTTCTACGTTTAGATGCCACTTTTTCTTCTTGAGCCAAACGGTTTGATTTTTGATCCAACCAAGAAGAATAGTTTCCTTTCCATGGAATACCTTCTCCTCTATCTAATTCAAGAATCCAACCAGCTACATTATCCAAGAAATAACGGTCGTGCGTCACAGCAATTACAGTTCCTGAATATTGTGCCAAATGCTGCTCTAACCACAAAACTGACTCAGCATCAAGGTGGTTGGTAGGCTCATCTAATAACAATACATCTGGCTGTTGCAATAACAAACGACATAATGCTACACGACGACGCTCTCCTCCAGAAAGGTTTTTAATAGGCGTATCTCCTTCTGGAGTACGCAATGCATCCATTGCGATTTCCAATTTTGTATCGATTTCCCAAGCACCAAGCGCATCAATTTTATCTTGTAATGCAGCTTGACGGTCCATCAATTTATCCATTTTATCTTGATCTTCGTAGTATTCCGGAAGACCAAACAAGTCATTAATTTGATTGTATTCTTCTAAAACTGCCATAGTCTCAGCTGCTCCTTCACGAACAATTTCGATAACTGTCTTAGAATCATCAAGAATTGGTTCTTGCTCCAAGTACCCAACTGTATAGCCTGGCTGAAAAACTACATCACCTTGGTAGTTTTTATCTACTCCAGCAATAATTTTTAAAAGTGAAGATTTTCCAGAACCATTAAGTCCCAAAATACCAATCTTAGCTCCGTAAAAGAAACTCAAATAAATATTCTTAAGAACCGGTTTGTCTGCTCCTTGATAGGTTTTACTCAATTTCTGCATTGAGAAAATTACTTTCTTATCGTCTGACATTTTTTATATTATTATATTAATTGTTATAATTTCAATTTAAACTGATTTAAACTCTTCCTTTCAAAGCATTGAATACCCACGCATTAGCAAAAAAGCCAACTCCAACAGCACCAAATCCCCAGCCCGAAACATCGCTGTATCTAAAGATTCCAAGACCTATAAGCAACAATCCCATAAGCACCATTATTAAAGTAGCCCATCCTAAAATGGTATTTTTATTCATTCCCATAATTGTATAAATATTTTTAGTGGCAAATTTTCAGAAACGCAAATATCGTGAATTTTAATGGCTTAATTAAAAATTTTATACAGCATTTCTTTTAACAAATCTGACTGAGGTAAAGCATTAGCACCCACACCTTTACTTTTGATATCAATATCTCGTAAAGCGCCAACAATCTGACTTACTTTTCGCATTGGATAATTTTTCACAGCCAAATCATATTCTTTTAAGAAATATGGATTCACTCCAAGTGCAGTTGCAACATTTTTAGGGCTTTTGTCTTTTAATCCGTGATATTTAAGTAGCTGAACAAAAAAACCGAATACCAATCCTGTAGTCATAACAAGAGGATATTCTTTTGGATTATGAGCAAAATTTTCTGCAATTTTATAAGCCTTCAATTGGTTGCGTTCTCCAATAGCTTTTCTAAGTTCAAACACATTATAATCTTTACTAAAACCAATATTTTCCTCAATATGTTCTGCTGTAATCATTGTTCCTTGAGGTAAAATAATCTGTAATTTTTCAAGTTCGTTATTAATTTTACTTAAATCCGTACCTAAAAATTCCACCAACATTGCATTGGCTTTGGGATCAATCGTATATTTTTTTCCAGCCAAAACACGTTTAATCCAGTCACCAACCTGATTTTCGTATAATTTTTTGCTTTCGTAAACAACGCCTTTCTGCCCTAATAGTTTGGTAACTTTTTTACGTTTATCAAGCGTTTTATATTTATAGCAAAAAACCAAAACGGTTGTTTGCATCGGATTTTCTACATAAGATTCGATTTTGTCAATTGTTCTTGATAAATCCTGAGCTTCTTTCACTATAACAACCTGACGTTCAGCCATCATAGGATAGCGCTTGGCCGTTGAAACAATATCATCAACCGATACATCTCTTCCATATAAAACTGTCTGATTAAAGCCTTTTTCTTCTTCAGCCAAAACATTCTCCTCAATATATTCCGACAATTTATCTATATAATAAGGTTCTTCGCCCATTAAAAAATAAATCGGTTTAATATCTCCAGCTTTAATATCGTTAACAATTTTTACTACTTCGTCCATTCAATCTTTTGTTTCAAGTTTAAAGTTTCAAGTTCTGCTTCAAAACTTGAAACTTTAAACTTGAAACCTGAAACTATTTTTTATTTTTGCTTTATGCTTAAACTTAATTTCCCAACTTACACTTTCCGATTCAAAAATAGCGAAAATAAAGTGTCTATTTTTGATGAAATCAGGAAAAAATTTATAATTCTTACGCCAGAAGAATGGGTTCGCCAACACGTAGTTCATTTTCTAATGCATGAAAAAAAATATCCCAAATCACTCATCAATGTAGAGAAAGTTTTAACTGTCAACGGATTACGAAAACGATATGATGTTGTAGTATTTAATCCAGACGGCTCTATACATATATTAGTAGAATGTAAAGCACCTGAAGTCAAAATCTCTCAAGCAACTTTTGATCAAATTGCTCGTTACAATATGACAATGCAGGCACGGTTTTTGAATGTCACAAACGGACTAAACCATTTTTACTGTCAGATGGATTTTGAAAACGAACGCTATGAGTTTTTAAGAAGCCTGCCTGACTATAAAGAAAACCATTTATAAAGAATAAATAATTAAGTACTTTTGGATAAAATAGCAGTTGTAATTTTAAATTGGAACGGAGTAAAATTGCTGGAGCAGTTTTTACCATCTGTTATTCAGTTTTCAGAAGGCGCAGCAATTTACGTTGCTGACAATGATTCTACGGATAATTCTGTTGCATTCGTTACAGAAAATTTCCCTACAGTAAAAATTGTAAAAAACTCAGGCAATCATGGTTTTGCAAAAGGCTATAATGATTCTCTAGAACATATTGATGCAGAAATATATGCATTGGCAAATTCAGATATTGAAGTTACAGAAAATTGGCTTCAACCTATTCTCGATACTTTCGAAAAAGAAAAACAAACAGCCATAATTCAGCCTAAAATTCTTGATTTTAAGAATAAAGAGTATTTTGAATACGCAGGAGCTGCCGGAGGTTTTATTGATAAATATGGTTTTCCTTTTTGCAGAGGAAGAATATTTGAGACAGTTGAAAAAGATAACGGACAATATAATGACAACATTGAATTGTTCTGGGCTTCGGGCGCTTGTTTCTTTATAAGAAAAAATGTTTATCACGAATTAGGCGGATTTGACGAAAGCTTCTTTGCGCATCAAGAGGAAATTGATCTATGCTGGAGAGCTGCTAACGAAGGACATATTATAAAGTATAATGCTCAATCTGTTGTTTACCATGTTGGCGGCGCAACATTACAGCAAGGAAATCCGAAGAAAACGTATTTAAATTTTAGAAACTCATTATTAATGATGGTCAAAAATCTGCCCAAAAGAGGATTGTTTTGGGTAATTTTCTTCCGTATGATTTTGGATGGAATTGCAGGTATCCGTTTTCTTACGCAGGGTAAAATCGGGCATACTTTTGCCATTTTAAAGGCACATTTTTCATTTTATTGCTTATCTTTAAAATATCTCAAAAAACGAAAAGATTTTCAGATTCAGCAATACTATATGGTGAAAAGCATCGTTTTCCTTTACTATATCAAGAAATTGACCTTATTTAAAGAAATCTTTAACAGTATTCAAAATATTAAAAACTAAATTTGTAATCAAGTCTAATTAAAATTAAATTTATGAGAAAAATAGTTATCGCACTATCAGTATTAATGGCACTGACATCATGTGTTTCTAAAAAGAAATATGCTGAGTTGGAAGCTAAAAACAAAGAGACTCAAGATTTGTTAAACTCATGTACTGTAAAATTAAACACGTGCTTAGAAGAAAAAGCTGGATTGGCTGCAACAGCTGAGAGCTACAAACAACATAATCAAGATCTGATCAATAGTTCTAAAGATTTAACTATCTTAACTACTAAAGGTGCTGAAAACCTTGAAAAATCTCTTGAAAGTTTAAAAGAAAAAGATTTAAAAATCGCTAGACTTCAAGACGCTTTAACTAAAAAAGACAGCGTTACTTTAGCATTGGTTACAAGCTTAAAAGGAGCAGTTGGAATCAACGATCCAGACATCGAAATCAATGTTGAAAAAGGAGTTGTATTTATTTCTATCGCTGATAAATTATTATTCAAAAGCGGTAGCTATGAAGTAAGCGACAAAGCGAAAACAGTTTTAGGAAAAGTTGCTAAAGTGGTTAACGATAAACCTGATTTCGAATGTATGGTTGAAGGCCACACTGATAACGTACCATACAAAAGCAACGGTATTATCTTAGACAACTGGGATTTGAGCGTTAAACGTTCTACTTCTATCGTACGTGTATTAACAAACGATCTTGGTGTTAACCCAGCTAAATTAATTGCTGCTGGTAGAAGCTCTTACGTTCCATTAGTTTCTAATGATACCGCTGAAGATAGAGCTCGTAACAGAAGAACTCGTATCGTAGTTATGCCAAAAATCGATCAATTCTATGATATGATTGAAAAAGAAATGAAAAAACAAGCAAAATAATCCTTGGTTTTACATACTATTAAACAGAAAAAGCAGGTCAATTGACCTGCTTTTATGTATTCTTAATTCTTATTTTAATTAATCAATTAAACGCAAAATTAAGAATAACATTATCTTTAAGTAACTAACTAAATTTTAACATAATAAAGTTACTCATTATTTTTTGTACTTTTATACTTTTAGTGTATTTTTTTACAAAATATCAATATCACCCTTACCTTCTCTTACTATAACTGGTTCATGTTCAGAAAGATCAATAATTGTTGATCCCACATTATCTCCGTAGCCACCATCTATGACCATATCTACAAGATGTTGCCACTTTTCAAAAATTAATTCTGGGTCTGTGGTATATTCTATTACATCATCTTCATCGCGAATAGAAGTGGAAACCACAGGATTTCCTAACTGGCGAACAATTTCTAATATGATATTGTTATCTGGAACACGAATACCAACTGTCGTTTTCTTTTTAAATTCTTTTGGTAGATTATTATTACCAGGCAGAATAAAAGTATATGGCCCCGGTAATGCTCTTTTCAAGATTTTAAAAGTTGATGTGTTAATCTGACGAACATAATCTGATAAATTGCTCAAATCATGGCAAATAAAAGAAAAATTGGCTTTCTCTAATTTTACTCCCTTTATTTTAGCAATTTTCTCCAATGCTCGTGAATTGGTAATATCACAACCTAAACCATAAACTGTATCTGTTGGATAAATTACCAAACCTCCATTCTGAAGCACTTTTACCACTTTGGCAATTGCGGCTTCACTAGGTTTGTCTGGGTATATTTTTATAAATTCTGCCATATCTTTTTGTTTCAAGTTTTTGTTTGTTTCATGTTTCAAGTTTGTCAGACTGAGCGGAGTCGAAGTCCTCATTAGTTGAAAAGCTCTTTGACTCCGCTCAGAGTGACAAATGTTTTCGAAACTTGAAACAATATTTTTATCCTACGACATCTAATTTAGCAAATCTTAACAACAATTTCTTAATTCCGCCTACTTCAAATTTAATTTCTGCTTTTCGGTCTGCACCTGCTCCTTCAAGATTAATTACTTCACCTTTTCCAAAACGTTCGTGCATCACCACATTTCCAACAGTCAATTTGCTGTCAAATAAATTCGAATTGCCATTACTTGGTGCATTTCCAGAAACAGGTTTTAATTTACGAATATTCAAATCTGGTTTAGGCTCATTTTTAGTAATATGAGCAGGAGGAGTTCCTCCAACCGGTTTGCTTAGCCTTAATTTTGATTTATCGACATCTCCAAAAATATCACCATCAATTGGCGATTTATAACGGTAACTTGTTTCGGCAGGTGTCAAATACTCTAAATATTGCCCATCGATTTCTTCAATAAAACGAGATGGTTCACTGTCTGTCAGTTTTCCCCAACGGTAACGAGATTGCGCATAGGTTAAATAAGCCTGATGTTCTGCACGAGTTAAGGCCACATAAAATAATCTACGCTCTTCTTCTAGCTCACTTCTAGTGCTCATACTCATAGCACTTGGAAACAAATCTTCTTCCATTCCCACCACAAAAACGTGAGGAAACTCTAATCCTTTTGCCAAGTGAATAGTCATTAAAGCTACACGATCTTCATCGTTAGTGTCTTTATCCAAATCTGTTGCCAGAGCCACATCTTCCATAAATTCAGAAAGTGCGCCTCTTGCCCCATCAATTTCTCTTTGTCCCTCAGTAAAATCTTTAATACCGTTTAATAGCTCTTCGATATTCTGAATTTTTGCCATTCCTTCAGGAGTAGCATCTTTCTTCAGTTCCTGAACTAATCCTGTCTTTTTAGCGACGTGATCTGTCAAATAAAAAGCATCCTGATTCTGATCGATAACCTGAAAACTCTGAATCATCGTTACAAAATCTTTCAGTTTATTCTTTGTACCAGCATTCAGTTTCAAATCGATTTTATCAATATTCACCATCACTTCCCAAATCGAACGTTTGTAATGATTAGCCGCAATAGTCAATTTTTCAATAGTGGTATCTCCAATTCCACGAGCTGGATAATTAATAACACGAATCAAAGCCTCTTCGTCTTTCGGATTTAGAACCAAACGCAAATAACATAAAACGTCTTTAATCTCTTTACGCTGATAGAAAGATAATCCTCCATAAATTCTATATGGAATATCACGCTTTCTCAACGCGTCCTCCATCGCACGCGATTGTGCATTAGTACGATACAATATGGCAAAAGATCCGTTATGAAGTTGGTTTTGCATTTTCTGTTCAAAAATCGTACTGGCAACAAAACGCCCCTCTTCAGCATCGGTCAAACTTCTATGAACCTTAATTTTTGGTCCAAATTCATTAGCTGTCCAAACCACTTTATCTAGTTTCGTTTTGTTGTGATCCATAACCGTATTGGCAGCTTCCACAATATTTCTTGTTGAACGGTAATTTTGCTCCAGACGAAACATCACAACACCTTCGTAATCTTTCTGGAAGTTTAGGATATTATTGATATTCGCACCACGGAAAGCATAAATACTCTGTGCATCATCTCCAACCACACAAATATTCTGAAACTTATCAGACAAAGCTCTTACAATCAAATACTGAGAGTGATTTGTATCTTGGTACTCATCAACCAGAATATAGCGGAAACGATTTTGATATTTTGCTAGAACCTCAGGGAAACGAGTCAGTAATTCATTAGTTTTCAATAACAAATCATCAAAATCCATTGCGCCGGCTTTGAAACAGCGCTCCACATATTGCTGATAAATTTCTCCCAATCGAGGTTTTTTAGACATCGCATCAGCCTCCATTAATTCTGGATTGTTGAAATACGCTTTTACTGTAATCAAACTGTTCTTATAACTTGATATACGTCCTAAAACCTGTTTTGGTTTATAAATATCACGATCCAACTGCATTTCTTTGATAATCGAAGAAATCAATCGCGCCGAATCCTGAGAATCGTAAATGGTAAAATTAGAAGGATATCCTAAAAGTTCAGATTCCGCACGAAGAATACGCGCAAATATTGAGTGAAACGTTCCCATCCAAAGATTTTTAGCCTCAGATGCTCCCACAATATCTGCAATTCTATGCTTCATTTCTCTTGCCGCCTTGTTGGTAAAAGTAAGCGACAAAATATTAAATGCATCAATTCCCTGATGCATCAAATAAGCAATTCTAATTGTTAAAACACGGGTTTTTCCCGAACCTGCACCAGCAATAATAATCATTGGCCCGTCTTTCTTTAGAACAGGCGCTCTCTGCGCTTCGTTGAGCTGGTCAATATATTTCTGCATGTAATTTTCTCCTTTTAGGCAAAAATAAGAATTTAAAGAGAAAGTTCCTAAGATACTGAGATGCTAAGGTTCTAAGTTTTTTTGAAGCCTAACAATTGGCATTTTATTAAACACGGTTTCCCGCTTTCGGCTATATCTCTCCGCTCCGCTCCGAGGATACTGCCTCAATCGGGGCTAAGGAACAAACATTTTTTTTTGAGATGCTAAGATGCTAAGTTTTCTGAGATTCTAAGTTTTTGTTTAGACAAAAGAGAGAAAACTCAGCAACTTAGCATCTTAGAATCTTAGTAACTCATTTAAAAAACACATCAAAAGCAAATCGAATCAATGTTCCGACAACCACAATCAAAAAGAAAATTCTAATAAATCCGTTGCCTTTATTGATCGCTAGTTTTGCTCCGAGCCATCCGCCAAGTCCGTTGCTGATTGCCATTGGAATTGCGATTGCCCAAATGATTTTTCCTTTTATCATAAACAAACAAATCGAACCGAAATTGGTTGCCAGATTTACCATTTTAGCATTCGCGGAAGCGTGAAGAAAATCAAAACCCAGAAGTGCAATAAAAGCCACAACAAAAAAACTTCCTGTTCCTGGACCGATAAATCCATCATAAAATCCAACAATCATACTAATAACAACTGCATACATAATTTGAGTTACTGCAGAATGATCTTTTGCAACATGCTGACCAAAGTTTTTCTTCGCATACGTGTAAATGAACAATAATGACAAAACGACAAGTAAAAGCGGTTTCATAAAATCATTACTAACAAGCGTTAAAACAGTTGATCCCAAAAATGCAGAAGGAACGGCCAAACACATCATTATAATTAGCAATTTCCATTGAATTACTACTTTCTTCAAATACTGAAAAGCGGCAAATGCAGTTCCACTAAAAGCTGGAATTTTTAAAGTCCCAATAACAGTCGAAACAGGAAGATTTGGCAATAAAATTAGTCCCATTGGCGTCTGGATTAATCCGCCGCCGCCAACAATTGCATCAATAAAACCAGCGGCAAAAGCCGCTAAACAAAGAAAAAGTATTATGTATGAATCCATTAAGAATATATTTCTGTCGCAATAAAAAACAAGTTGCAAAAATACAGCTTCCTTTTTGTTTATTACCACAAATTTAAAGTTGATTTTTAACCAAAAAGTATATTTTTGCTTAAAAATTATTTCAATGGATTTCAACAAAATAATAGAACTTGCGAGTTATACTTTACCAGCTTTAGTTACAGGAGTTGTAGCTTATCGTTTCTTTGAGTTACATATTAAAAACAACGATAGAAAACGTGCTTTTTTGTTAAACAAACAAGCTCATAAAGAATCGCTTCCTGTGCGTTTACAAGCATACGAGCGTATGACTTTATTTTTAGAACGTATTAATTTGACAAAATTGTTAATTAGAATTGCTCCTATTTCGCAAAACAAAAATGATTACGAAAATTACTTAATTGACCTAATTGAGCAGGAATTCGAACATAATTTAACTCAGCAAATATATATGTCCGAAGAATGTTGGACAATCATTACAACCGCAAAAAATGCTACAATCCAAATGATTCGTAAAGCTGCTATGAGCGATAAAGTGGACAATGCCGATAAACTCCGCGAAGTAATCTTAAATGATTTATTGGAAAAACAATCGCCAAGTAACGCTGCTTTAAGTTTTATTAAATCTGAAGTTGCAGAACTTTGGTATTAATAATATTTTAGACTTTAGATTTTAGACTTTAGACTTTAGATTTTAGACTTTAGATTTTATATTAAAACTTTGTAATTTATCACTTATTATGACAAGAATTGGCATTTCTAGCAATACTGCAATTCCATGTTTTCAGGTTATTAGATCTAAAGGGTATTCTATATCTTCAAAAATTTATTTCATTGAAGATATAATAGAAGACGCAACATATGAATTTATTGCCGAAAAAGATGGAAATGAATTTGTTGCTGATAATTTAGAAGAAGTATTAGGATTAATAACGATGTGGGAACATCGTGGGAACACTAATAACAATATTGATTGGCGCGCAAATCATGATGAGCATTTAGAATATAGGAAAGTTTTAGATAATTCAAAGATTTTTGATAAAAATGGTAATGAAGTTAATGAAGATGAATTATAAATTCATCTTCATCTAAATCAATATTTTATTATCACTCATAACCTCAGACTTATTCTGAGCATATTCATAACCTTGCTCCCACCATTCTTTCATTACCTCTTTATTAAAAATCAAGGCATTATCGGTTAATTTTATTGGAGTGTAATATAAGTTCAATTTCACATTCTTATTGTTTGCCATAAGTTTTCCTATAGCAATGTCGTGTTTTTCTACCTGATCTAAAGCAATTCGGAACAAATCGATCATTAATGAAAATGGATTTTTACCAATTACTGTTTTTGTTGTATTTACCTCTGTCTCAAGTACGATTACATCAATTTCTGTTGCTCCTCTGTTAATTGCTTCACGAATTGGAACTAAGCTTGAAAATCCGCCATCACCATATTCGCAATTGTTTTTTTCAACCAAACTCATAAAAGGAACATAATTACTCGATATCCAAGACCATTCGCAAAACTCTTCATAACTACAGTCTTTCACCGATTTATACTCAGATTCGTTTTTAGTAAAATTGGTCACCGTAACAATAACGTCGGTTTTAAGCTTTTTAAGTTTATTAAAATCTGAAAGTGAAAAATTATTTTGGATATACTTTTTCAATCCTTTGCTTTCTCCAAAAGTACGTTTCCCTTTAAAAAACTGACGCAATACATTAAGGTGATTAATGGTCACAATATCAACGCCATCCTTATTCTTTACTACAAACGGACAAATATTAAAAATACTTGACATCGTTACATTGGTATAAACAGAATGAATTTTTTTTATATGACCGAGAGCTAAATGCGGAATCAATAAACTTCCTGTAGAAGTTCCTATAAACAAATCGTATTCATGTTTTTTCTCTTCTATTAAATACTGGGCAACACCACCGGCAAAAGCGCCTTTACTGCCACCTCCTGAAATAACCAATGCTCTCATAAATTGTAATGTAGGTTTTATTTTTGGGATATTTTTTTGGACTCAATAAGAGGAAAGAAGCAAGAAGCAAGATTATTTTTAAATCCTTTTCTGTGAATCTTGCTTCTTGCTTCTTTCCTCTTTTCACTCTAATTTACTCTTTCAATAAACGATTCAATTGGAATTGCTCATCGGGTGTCAAATTAGGTAAAATTCTATTAAAAGAAGCACGCATTTCAGGATTTTTTAACAGGAGCCTTATCGTATCTCTTCCAAATTTCGAAAACTGCCACATATGGTGCGTAGTAGTGCCAACTAAATTACTCAAAACGTGATCGTTAATAATTTTAAAAGCGATCAGTTTTTCTAGAGCATTTTGTCTACTTGTTGCTTCATATTTTGTTGATGAAAATGCGATTAGTTCATTTGCCAAAGAATCGGTATCGCTACTGTAATTTGGCGTTGACAAAGCAAGAGAAAGCCACAAAGTCCTTAAATTGTAATCGTTGAAGCCAATCCAATTTTTAGATTTATCCAAGTATTCTGTTCTATGATCTGGAAAGTTTCGCCACAGCCAATAAAGTGCTATTTCTTGTGTTTGATATGATTTATCATCCAAAAGCGTTTCATAATTTGCTCTAAAATCTTCAGGAATTTTAGTTAGAGATCCTGCCAGATTTTGACGGACTCTGATGTTATTAGTCTGCAATGCCAAAAGCAGAAGAGCTTTTTTGTCTTCGTATTTCTCATTTTCCAATTGATCAACAACGGCTTCTTTTACTGATTGATATACATCAGACTCTAGAGTTGTTTTCAAAATGTCTTTTTTCTCTGCAAAAGGTGTTTTTTTCAGCTTGTCGATTTCCAATCGCTTTTGAATTGCTTTGTTTTTACTCAATAATGCATTTGCAGTTGGCGTATCAAAAGCAGTCGATTCTAACCAAGTTTTCTGAAACTTATCTAGATCAAAATCAGAAACTTTTTTAATTTCATCAAAGAAATTCTGTGTGTTTACAGTTTGATAAGCATATTTATTCAGATAGCTTTTAATTGCTTTTTTAAATGCTTTATCGCCAATTGATTCGTGCAGAACAAACAATGCCCAAGCGCCTTTTTCGTAAAACGTAAGCGAACTTGCTTTCGCATTCAAAACAGGAATTGTGTCCGTTCGAGACGCAAACTTTATTTGTTGCGCTGTGTCGTATAATTTAGAGTAAAAATAATCTTCTCCATAAATGTCTTTTTCAGCAAGCAACGCAAAATAAGTGGCAAAACCTTCTTGAAGCCAATGATGCATGCTGCTTTCGGCGGTAATAAGATCTCCAAACCAATGATGCGCCAATTCATGAGCGTCTACATTAGTATAATTTCGATCACAAAAACCAGTTGAATCTACGACATAACGGGTCGCAAAAAGAGTCGAAGTTGTATTTTCCATTCCTGCATACAAAAAGTCTCTAACTGGAATTTGTCTGTTGATTTTCCAAGGATATTTTACACCTATTTCTTTTTCAAGGAAATCAAAAATGCGTTTCGAGTAACGATACGTTGGCTCAAAACGATCTGCATCTTTGGGTTCGTAATAATATTCTAAAGGAATTCTACTCTTAGATTTAAATTCTTTTTTATCAAATTTCCCAATAGCCAGCATCAATAAATACGAACTCATTGGTTTTTCCATTTCAAATTGCCAATGATCCAAATTTCCATTTGCAGTTTTTGCTTTTAAAACTCCGTTAGAGACCACCTGATAATCTTTATCAAAAGAAATCCCTAAATTGAAAATCAATTTTTCATTTACATCGTCAAAACTCGGAAACCAATTGCTTGTATATCTGCCCTGCCCTTGTGTCCAGATTTGCACTTCATCATTTCCCATGTCAACAAAATAAAGCGCTTGTTTTGGTTTTGCTGTGTAATTGAATGTCAAATGATTTTGCCCTTTACTAAACGGAAAAACCAATTTTAACTCTTTATTGGTATTAACAAACATGATTTCGTTTTCATTGACTTTCACATTCGAAAATTCCATGTTTTTAGCGTCAAGCGAAATTGTATCGGTGTTTTGCAATACCTCAAATTGAAAATCGACAGCTCCAGAAATAAGTTTATCTTTTGGATTTATAGACAATTGCCCTGAAACCGATTTAAAATCAACGTATTGCGTTTGCTGAGCAAATAGAAAACTGGTGAATAATAGAAAAATGTATTTCATTGAAACAATTTTGAAGGCGAAATCCCAAAGTTACAAAGGTTTCCTTTACAAATAGAATGAAATTTGTATGTTTACAGTATTAAAATGCCAAATCGTGTCTGAACCTCAAAAAGCCTTATTTAACTGGAGCAGCGGAAAAGATTCTGCTCTCGCTTTATACAAAACACTCCAAAATACTGATTTTAAAATCGAATGTTTATTGACAAGCGTAAACCAGCAATATCAGCGTATTTCTATGCACGGAATTCGTGTTGAATTACTGCACGAACAAGCGCAGAGCATCGGAATTCCGTTAAAAATTCTAGAAGTACCCGAAATGCCGACAATGGAAGTTTACGAAAAAGTGATGACTGAAACGTTAACTGAACTAAAGCAAAAAGGCATAACGCATTCTATTTTTGGAGATATTTTTTTGGAAGATTTGCGTCAGTACCGCGAAAATCAATTGGCAAAAATCGGATTAACAGGTGTTTTTCCGATTTGGAAAATACCAACACAGAATCTAATTCAAGAATTTATTTCATTGGGTTTCAAAACAATTGTGGTTTGTGTAAACGAAAAATATCTCGATAAAAGTTTTGTAGGCAGAATTATCGACCAAGATTTTATAAATGATTTGCCAGAAAACGTTGATGTCTGCGGTGAAAATGGCGAATTTCATACTTTTACTTTTGATGGACCAATATTCTCTAAACCTATTGATTTTGAAATTGGAGAAATTGTTTATAGAAAATATGAAAAACCAGAAAAACAAGATTCGTCCAATACAGCTTGCGATACAAATGATGAAACTGCCTTCGATTTTGGTTTTTGGTATTGTGATTTAATTAAAAAATAAATGAAATTTTTCTTTAAATTAGTTTTTCTTATCCTTGTTTCTTTTTCTCTTCAAAGCTGTTTGGTCAGCAGATGCAAGAGACCTCAAATAACGGGATACATTTATGATGCCGAAACGAAACAGCCTATTGAAAATTGTAAAGTTGGCGAGACTTTAACCCAGTCAAACGGTTCTTTTTCATTAAAAGAAAAACGCTATCACCAATTTACTTTTTTGGGCTTTGAAGCGCCTACTTTGTCTGTAAATGAACCTATACAAAAAGAAGGTTACGAACCTCAAAACATTCAATTTATGCAGCCTTTTGGCGGTGGAATGAAAAAAGGAGCTTTTCATAGTGCAGATACTATTTACATCAAGAAAAACATTTTAAAAACAAACTGACATGGATTTAAAAGAAAATGAGGAAGTAAAAAAAGTAATATTCTTTTTGAGGGAAATCGGAATTGATATTATCGAAAAAGAGCTTGGAGAAACTTTTTTGCCAGGATTGGATTTAGGTCCTGACTGCATTTATATCGATTACAATAAATTATTATATCCTGGTGATATTCTGCATGAAGCCGGGCATCTTGCTGTAACGATTCCATCTGAAAGAAAACTAGTCGGAACCGTAGAAATCTCTAAAGATTGGCCAACTCAAGGCGACGAAATTGCGGCGATTTTATGGTCTTATGCAGCTTTAAACCATTTAAAGCTTTCACCTGATTTTGTATTTCATCCGAACGGCTATAAAGGTAATTCTGAATGGTTCATTACAAATTTTACTTCAGAAAATTACATGGGATTGCCTCTTTTGGAATGGATGGGAATGTGTCTTGGAAAAGAAAAAGCTGAAAAAGAACAAAAAATGCCTTTTCCAGCTATGCAAAAATGGATTAGAGATTAACTTTAAGTCGATTGATCGACAAAAGTTTTCAGGAACCATTTGTTATCTTTTAATTCAAAAATATAGTCAATATAAATTCCGCTATCTAGTCCACGCTCTTCAAGAGTGGCTTTGCTTTTCTTTACTGATAATGTACGTTTTAAATATTTCTCGTCAGCCTTATTATTGAGATGCAGCACCTTATATTTTTCCTTTGTCATTGTATAATCCAACAATTCAAAATCTTCGTTGTTTGCTTTGTATTTTAAAGGAAAAATAACTCTACTAATTTGAAATTTAGAATCTGAATTGAATTTCTTAAAAAACTCATTAAAATCTTCTGAAGTCGCTTTTGAGGTTTGAGCCAGAGCTACTGAGCTTAGTCCCAAAAGGAACATTATAAAAAAATATTTTTTCATTATTCATTATACATTTTAAGCAAGTTCGTAACCGTATTCCAGTTACGAATTGTTGCTGTTACGTTTAGTTTTTTCTCGATATATTTTTGGTCAAAACGGGTTTTTCCAGCACCGACGGCATATTTAATAAAAATTCTATTTTCATCAATGCTGGCTTCGTCTGGCTTGAATTGACTTATTTTTAAATCGTTTATACTTTCCTTTTTCAAATTCATTGAAACAAAAGCAACATAAAGTTTTTTCATATCAATGTCTTTTTCTTTTAAGAACGGATTATTGGCAAAACACAATTCCAAGTTTTCTTTGGTAATCATCACTACAGGAACTTCATGACCGAAAACTTTAAAGATTTCCTGTTTAATCATAAAACCAACTTTTGAAGCTTCTTCTTCGCTATCCACAAAAACATTTCCAGATTGCAAATACGTTCGTACATTTTGAAAGCCAAGATTCTCCAACATTGCTTTCAAAGCTTCCATTTTCATCATATTATGCCCAGAAACGTTGATTCCGCGTAAAAGTGCTAAATGTGTTTTCATTCTTTTAATTTTTTTTTCAAAGATAAAAAACACTATTCATCTTCCTCGCTAATTTCAATGCCAAACTTTACTAAAAAGTCGTTAAACTTTTGTTTATATTTTGTCTGTGCTTCTTCTACAATTTCATCTGCTTCTTCGTTAGAATCTATTGCATCCAAATTAAACTCTTCTTTCACCCATTCGCGAAACTCCTCCTTATTTTCACTTTCTTCGTAATATTCTTCGTCTTGATAAAAATAAGCTTTATCAAAATCAACAGAAATTTCGGTATCCAATGTTAGAAGCTGAATCAGTTTTTGAGTGTTTTCTGCTACGATGTGAACTCCGCCTTCATCTCCAAAAACAACAATTGGGCAATTATTCAAATCTTTATCAACAATCCAATAGGCATAAGAGCTTCCTGAACCGTTTGCGCCTGCAAATTCGATAAAGCTGTTATAGAATTCTTCCTCTTCAGACCAAGTTTTTATACCCGTTTTATCATCAGTTATGGTAAGCCCAAAACATTCTGAATACGTTTCTACGCCATATTTCTGCTCAAAATCAAATAGCTTTACTAAATCTTCTGGTAGTTTATAATTGCCAAACTGAGAAGCATATTCTTCCAATGAAAATCTATTATTGTAATCCGAAAATTCTGTTTCATCTTCTTCGTCGTTATCCTCAACAACTTCAGCTGTCAATATTTCAAAAGTTCTCATGACAGCATTTTTTACACAGAAAAGTTCAATTCCTGGAGCATTTTCGTCATTCATCCATTGGTATTTTGGATCTCCGTTTTCGTCAAGATATTCCAAAATAAGCATAATTTCTTGGTCTTCATGACACCATAAAGCGCGCATTCTGATGCCAAAACCATTCGAAATTTCTTCAGAAATCTGGCTGTATTTTTTTCCTTCATAATCAAACGGAATAAACAAATAAGTTGTTCCTGAGATATGTCTAACGATTTTTCCGTTTTCTTTCTGTTCTTCAGTTTCAGACAGAACTTCGACCATATTAATAAACTGATTTCGGAAATCAGCATACATATATTTGTCCTTTTTGTCGTAATCTAAAATTGAAAGACCTTCTTTAAAAACATCTAAATAATTATTGCCTAATATTTCTTCGTTATAATCTGTATTTTCGACAAAAGAATCTTCTACAATATCAGATAATTTATGCGTTGAAGGAAGATAATTTTCAACAGTTATGATAGATCCGTCAGTATCTTGAACATTGCTGCAAATTAGAATGTCAGGTCTGTTGGCACTGATAATTGCCTGAACATCTGTAAAACGCTCAAAATGAAATAGCATATCATCACTATAAACCAGCCACGCCGTAAGATCTCCTTTTACAAAAAGTTCACCGTGATTGTATTCTCCAGCAAGTGTGTCGCATTGCAGACCGCCACCCAAATAATGAACGCTTCCGAACAAATTAATATTTACAGTTGTGGTTTTTCCTAAAACGATTAAAGCAGGAGAATTATCAGTATCAAAAGAGCTGATAAGCTTGGCAACCGTTAGATTTCCTTTAAAAATAAAACCTAAAATGAAAATATCGGGATGTTCTTTGGTACTGAAATCCATCTCAAATAAATCCATTTCTACGTCGTCTTCAGCTAATAGAAATATGGGATTCTCTTCATAATCGGGAAAACGCCAAGTGTCTTCAAAAACATTGTAGATTTTCTGATTCTTGAAATCGGTAAGATCTCCAATGATATTATGCGCTTCATGTCGGTTAATTACTTTGAATGTAATGCCAGAAAATACCACTGTTTCAAAAGGAACTTTTTCTTCTTTAATCATAATTTGAGGCTTATAATTTGAATGTTTAAACAAATCTAGTAATTATCTTTTTTATTAAAACAATACTGACGTTAAATAAAAAACCCCGTCAGGAAACTAACGGAGTTTGACAAGTTGTAATATTAAATTTTAATTTAATTTCGTAAATACGAAACTGGCATCACATGCACGAGCATCATCTATTAATTTTGCCGACTTGTCCAGAGTAAAACTTTCTATCAAACCACCTCCACAGCTCGAAATAAATGAATTGTCCTTTTTCTCTTTATAAGTTAATACAAAACGAGTAAGATTATCTTTGGTTATAATCTCAAAAGTTCCTGTCAGCGTTACATTGATATTTTCATATACTCTGGTTTTTGAAAATGTATTATCCTTATTAAAAATATAAGAATACTGATTTGAAGAAGGATGATCATTCTTAGGTTCATTATATTGCACCCATTTTCCATAATAATCTGTAATGGCTGTATCTGCCTTATTGTTTGAATCGTCATTTGAGCAAGAAATTAAAGAAGCAAACATTACAATTAAAAGTCCAATTTTTTTCATTTTTAAAGTTTTTGATGGTTAACTATTATTATTAAGATTTTACTTTCTTAAAATGGTTGCGTCTGCATTTAACTATTTAACGGTAAGTTAATATTCAAATAGTTGAAAACGATAATTCATTTTCAAAATTCCCAATTAAAATTTATCTTCGCTTTCTAAAAAGAGAAAAGAATATAGAACAAAGAGAAAAGACAAACATTATCTTTTTCTTTCTTCTTGCCCCTTTTAATCTTGCTTCAAAAAAAATCTAAATCTTCGAATGTCTAATAATCTTCTCGAAACTCCAATTGAATACTTGAAAGGTGTTGGTCCCAGTCGTGGTCAGCTTCTTCGTAAGGAATTGGGCATTCATAAATATGGAGATTTAGTTAATCTTTTTCCAAATCGATATATTGATAGAACGCGTTATTATAAGATTAACGAATTGCAGAATACGGGTTCTGAAGTTCAGATTATCGGTAAAATAATCAACATTAAAACCGTTGAATTTGCTAAAAACAAAAAACGCCTTGTGGCTAGTTTTGTTGATGACACAGGACAAATTGATTTAAATTGGTTTCAAGGTCATAAATGGATCCGCGAAAGTTTAAAGATCAATGAACCCTTAGTAATTTTTGGAAAATGTTCGCTTTACGGAAGTCAATTCAGCATGGCACATCCTGAAATTGAATTGCTTAGCGAACACGAGAGAAGTTTACGCTCGGCTATGCAGCCTGTTTATCCTTCGACAGAAGCTTTAGCAAACAAAGGCATTTCGAATCGTACGATTAATAAATTAATGGAACAGCTTTTTTTGGAAACACAAGCGCTGTTTACCGAAACTTTTCCTCCATTCTTGATCGAAGAATTAAAGCTGATTCCGAAACGTGCGGCATTATTCAATATTCATTTTCCGAAAAGCGCTGAGATTTTAGCGAAAGCGCAATTCAGACTGAAATTTGAAGAATTATTCTTTATTCAGCTACAGTTAATTACAAAAAATCTTATTCGAAAACATAAAATAAAAGGGCATCCATTTGATAAAGTGGGCGAACTTTTTAATGAATTTTATAAAAATCACCTTCCTTTTGATTTAACGAATGCTCAAAAAAGAGTAATCAAAGAAATCAGGACTGATATGGGAAGCAATGCTCAAATGAACCGTTTGCTTCAAGGTGACGTAGGTTCTGGAAAAACGATTGTGGCTTTTATGAGCATGCTTTTAGCAATTGACAATGGTTTTCAGGCGTGTTTGATGGCACCGACAGAAATCTTGGCAAATCAGCATTTTCTTGGATTGTCGGAATTTGCTAAAACATTAAATATCAATATTCGAATATTAACAGGTTCCACCAAAACTTCAGAAAGAAAAATTATTCATGAAGAACTGGAAAGTGGAGAACTTAAAATTCTTATTGGAACTCATGCTTTATTGGAAGATAAAGTGCAATTTCAGAACCTAGGTTTGGCTGTGATTGATGAGCAGCATCGTTTTGGTGTGGAGCAAAGATCGAAGTTGTGGAAAAAAAATGATATTCCGCCACACGTTTTGGTTATGACCGCCACTCCTATTCCGAGGACTTTGGCAATGAGTTTATATGGTGATTTGGATATTTCGGTTATTGACGAATTACCGCCAGGAAGGAAACCGATTCAAACTGTACATCGCTATGACACAAATCGCTTGAAAGTTTGGAAATTTCTTCGTGACGAAATTGCAAAAGGAAGACAGATTTATATTGTATATCCGCTGATTCAGGAATCTGAAAAAATGGATTATAAGGATTTGATGGATGGTTACGAAAGCATTTCTCGTGATTTTCCATTGCCTCAATATTCTATTTCGATACTTCACGGAAAAATGAAACCTGTAGATAAAGATGCAGAAATGAAGCGTTTCTCTGAAGGAAAAACCAATATCATGGTTGCTACAACCGTAATTGAAGTTGGTGTAAACGTGCCAAACGCCAGTGTAATGATTATAGAAAGTGCCGAAAGATTTGGGCTTTCGCAATTGCACCAGCTGCGCGGTCGTGTCGGTCGTGGTGCGGAGCAAAGTTATTGCATCTTAATGACTGGCCATAAATTAAGTTCTGATAGTAAAACCAGAATGGAAACCATGGTACAAACCAATGACGGTTTTGAAATTGCCGAAGTAGATTTAAAACTCCGAGGTCCAGGAGACATGATGGGTACACAGCAAAGTGGTGTATTAAACCTCCAAATTGCAGATATTGTAAAAGACAGGGAAATTCTTTCATTGGCAAGAAATTATGCCATGAAAATCTTAAGAGAAGATTCAGCTCTTCAAAAACCTGAGCATGCTGTTTTAAGAAATATCTTTATCGAATTAACTAAGAAAAAAAATATTTGGAATTATATTAGTTAAGGTGCAAAGGCACATAGATGCAAAGGCTCAAAGGTTTAATCTAAAAGAAAAACCTTTGAGCCTTTGCTACTTTGGGACTTTGAGCCTAAAAAAATACTTCATTGAATTCTAATATTCATGTGATTTAGTTTTGCTGGGGGACAAATTTTAGTTGGGGTCGAATATTTTTTTTAGAAACAATGAAGTATATAGTTGATTATTTCTTTTTTACATCATTCTTTTTTTCAAAAAGCCCGCTGAACAAACCTTTGCTTATTTTGTTTTTATCGTCTTTACCTGTTGCGATTAAATGATCGATATACTCCATGTAAGTTTTCTTTCTTTCTTCTAGAAAACCTACCAAATACTCTTCTGAAGCGTGCATACCACTGGTTTCTTCAATCTGCAAAAGTTTCTTGTACAAAGGCTCTATAAATTTTACAATGATATCGTTCGGAACCGATTTTCGCGTACAAAAGAAACCTACAATCTCACCATCGGTATCTGCTACAATTTTAAAATCGGTTACAACCCAGTAATAACGGCCTGTTTTAGCCATGTTCTTTATGATGACATGGATATTTTCGCTAGACTTAATGCTATCCCACAAGAATTTAAAAATAACCTTAGGCATATCTGGATGGCGAATTATGTTATGCGGCTGACCCACAAGTTCAAATTCATCATAACCAGAAACATCTATAAAGTCTTCATTCGCGTATAAAATGGTTCCCTTTTTATCAGTTTTACTTAGCAGTACTTTATTTTTATTCCAGTCCACTTCTCTATCAGAAGGTGTAGGACGGTGTAATCTGGTATCCATAAATTTTACATTTAAATTAATTTACAATTCAATAAGCGTATAAAATGAATCCTTAAACCTTCAATTTGACTCGATCTCCAAGACAAGCAGAATATTCCTGATTTTAAGAAAAACTGCTTCTAGCTCATTTTCCAGCCATTCTGGAATCTGATTATTGACAGCAAGATTCAGATTACGAATATCATTCACGATCTGAATAAGCTTTTTATACTGAAAATCAAGATCGTACACATTAGAATTATTTCGATAGTCTTTGAAAATTTCTCTGACTTCCATTTCAAACTCAGACTGAGCGCCAATTTTTTCAATTGAATTTAATGTGATACTTTCGTTTAAAAAATCATCAATAATTTTTTTAAGATTGTGCAGCGTAGGTACTGCTGTAGGCAAATCATGCTTAAACATATAGCAGGTTTAAAAATTAATATTATCTTATTTTTTTGGGGAAAAATTGATTCCAATTTTAATCGGAAGATAAAATTTTAATTTCTGCTATTTGTAGATTTTACATGTATGTCATTGACTAAATCATCAATTTTCTTTGCACTTTCTCTCATCATTTCAAGATAACTAAGCAATTTGTCGTTGTCTGTATGCCCTTTTGAAACATCAATTAGTTTTAAAACAGAATTTACAGGCAGTTTTAAATCTAAAGTTGTTCTATGAATAAAATCATTATAATCTTTTGTAGCTGACATTGAACTGTATTTTGCAGAAGCCAGTTTCATGTTTTCCAATTCATATTCATCTGAAATTTTTGAGATATGATTTTCGCTGTGTTCTTTAAAATAATATGCCCAATAGCCGTTCATAAAAAATACTACAGCAGCCAAAATAGTGTGAATAATTAGGGTTTCAAGATCAAAATTTACCTGAGAAAAGTAAACCTGAAATCCGTTGGCATCATTATAAATATAGTTTTGAAGATAAGCTAATCCAGCATGATGTAGAACAACAAGTAAAGTAAGCGGAATTTGAAGTTTCCAGTTCTGATAAATAATCAAGATTGTACTCGCTATAAATACAGTAAAATGCATTTCGAACATGCCATGCATCTGATAGATGTATTGTGCCATAAAAATAGCTAA
Organism: Flavobacterium anhuiense; assembly: GCF_004151235.1. Taxonomy (GTDB): domain Bacteria; phylum Bacteroidota; class Bacteroidia; order Flavobacteriales; family Flavobacteriaceae; genus Flavobacterium; species Flavobacterium anhuiense_A. The sequence goes on along the minus strand of NZ_JUIV01000022.1, from coordinate 54,796 downwards.
GACAACTGATAAAACGTACTGGTAAAATTTAGAGTTTTTCATAAAAAATTTTGCCGAGTAGTACAACAAAAGATTTAGCGTTCCAACACCAACGCCAATTTCAAAAGTATCGTATTTAAAAGACAGTCCGATACCCAGAAGAAAATATACTGCAAGTACATAATTAATAATCGTATCTGATTTTTGTGTCATTGTAGACATAAAACTGTGCAGATAATCTTGTTCGTTTAAGCTAGCTTTTGTTTTCATAGGTTTTAGTTTTTGGGTTTTTGGAAAAATAGTTATTTAGTACATTTTGGTAATGAACATCCGTAAGCTCTGAGAGCCAAAGCGTTAAAAGACGGATTGTCTTTTCGGCTTAAAAGAGAATCTATCGCCATTTGAGCATAATTGCTCTGCGAATCGGTGCAATATCTGGTTTTATTGTAATTGCCCCTGTAATACAAATTATGCGACTGGTCTAACAAAACTGCCTGAGGTGTCGAAATTACGCCACAATTTTTAGCAATCGATTCATCAAAATAAACAGGAATTTGAGCATCAAATTTTTCTTGAATTTCATCTATGGTAAAACTCTTCTTTTTGTTTAACACCACGATTTTAAAATTGATCTGATCTCCGTATTTTTTTATCAAACTTTTTACATGTGGCACATTGAATCGCGAACATGGACATTCGGGATTAAAAAAATGTATGAAGATGGGCTTATTATCAAAAGCACAACATGGACCAAGTTCTACTTTAGATCCCATTGCTATTGCATGATAGTTCTTTGGTATGGGAGTTGGAAGACTGTATTTAAACTCATTCTGCCAAAACAGATAACCAATTGCAAGAAGTAAAAATGTAAACCATAAACTGAGAAGTAATTTTTTCTTCATAAATTATTTTTTTTAACATTATTCAACAACAAAGAATAAACACTTGTTAATATAATTATTCATTATATATAATCAAAAACCAAAAAAAACAACTTCTACATACGTATTTTAACATAAAAACCAAACGCAACCGTTAGCTTTTATCTCAAACTTTTTCATTTTGTTTAACATATCAATGTTACAAATAAAATCGATAAAGTGCAAAAAAAATCAGACAAATTGTGTAAAAATTCTTGCATTGCAGAAACAGCCTGCCTTTAGAGAATATAACAAAACACACTTTTACTAAAGTTTTATTTATTTCCGCTAAAAAAATTAACTTTTAATTAAACCTTTTTGTTCACATACAGTCTAAATGCAAACCTTTGTACATACAAATGTTAAATAAAAGCTAACGGCTTCCGATTTCACATCAAAAAGTTAAATTTGTAAGCTTGCTAAAAGACAAAAACCTAAAATCTATATTCACCTCAATTTTATGAAAGTAAAACACCTCATTTACACCCTTTTAATTATTACAATTGGAGGATTTATTACCTACAGAATTATATCTAATAAGGGCAAAAACGATGACTCTAAAAAGTTTAACGACAAAAAATCTCCAACAACTGTTAATGGAATCGTAATAAAAACTGCCACTTTTGACAATAATTTAGCATTATCAGGATCTATTGAAGCAAATGAACAAGTAGAAATTCATAGTGAGGTGTCAGGAATTGTTGAAGGAATATTTTTTAACGAAGGTGCCAATGTTACAAAAGGACAAGTTCTTCTTAAGGTAAATGATATTGAACTAAAAGCGCAATTAAGACAAGCTTTAACCAAAGAAGATTTGGCTGCTGAAAATGCTAGAAGAGCCAAATTACTGTTGCAAAAAGAGGCAATCAGCCAAGAAGAGGCAGATGTTGCAAAAGCCGACCTTGCTTCTGCCCAAGCTCAAAGCCAATTAATTAGAGCTCAAATTTCTAAAACTTCTGTGAGAGCTCCTTTTTCGGGAAAAATAGGTTTGCGTAATATCTCACCTGGAACTTATATTACTCCAACTGTTTTAGTGGCGAAACTGGTGAATACAAGCAAATTAAAAATCACTTTTTCAATTCCAGAAAAATACGCTTCAGAAGTAAGATCAGGATCTGTAATCGATTTTAAGGTTTCTGGTTCTGACAAAACTTACAATGCAAAAATTTATGCTATTGAACCAGAAGTAGCTGTAGCAACGCGTACACTTCAAATTCGTGCCCTTGCCGACAATATTGACGGAAAACTTTTTCCTGGAACTTTTGCAGATATCAAATTGCCTTTAAATATCATTAAAGATGCCATAGTTGTTCCTTCTCAAGCAATCGTACCTATTCAAGACGGTAAAAAAGTATATATCGCTAATAATGGCCAAGCTAAAGAAGTAATGGTTGATGCAACAACAAGAACAGATTCTTCAATTTTAATTTTAGCAGGATTAAAACCTGGAGATACTTTGATCACAAGCGGTGTTATGTCATTAAAAGACGAAGCTCCAATTAAAGTTAAAGTAAAATAATTCAAAGTTATGAGTTTTGGATTATGAGTTATGAGTTTTTAAAACTTATTATTCTAAAATCTGAACTTTAAAATCTAAAATTACAAATGAGTTTATCAACTACAAGTATAAGAAGACCTGTTTTAACCATAGTACTGAATTTATTAATTATATTATTCGGTTTTATTGGTTATACTTTTTTAGGTGTTCGAGAATTCCCTTCTATTGACCCTGCGCAAGTATCTATTCGTACCAATTATACTGGTGCCAATGCCGACATTATTGAATCGCAAATTACAGAACCTCTTGAAAAAGCAGTAAATGCAATTGACGGAATTAGAAATATTACGTCCTCAAGTAACCAAGGAAGCAGCAATATCACAATTGAATTTAATCTTGATAAAGATTTAGAAGAAGCAGCAAATGATGTTCGAGACAAAGTTTCGCAAGCCATTAGAAATCTTCCTCAGGATATCGATGCGCCGCCAGTGGTATCAAAAGCAGATGCGGATAGTGATGCTATTATTTCGATGACCGTTCAGAGCGATTCAAGAAATTCTCTAGAATTAAGCGATTATGCAGAAAATGTTATATCTCAACGTTTAGAAACCATTCCAGGAGTCAGCGGAGTACAGATTTGGGGACAAAAACGTTACGCGATGCGTTTATGGATTGATCCTGCAAAACTTACTGCTTATGGCTGTACAGTAGCCGATGTGCGTACAGCTTTGAATGCACAAAATGTTGAGCTTCCATCAGGAAAACTGACTGGTAACAACACCGAACTTACAGTAAAAACTATTGGAAATCTTTCTAAAGCAGAAGAATTCAATAACATCATTATTAGAACAGACGGAGATAAAATTGTTCGTTTGAGTGATGTCGGAGGTGCTGAGCTAGGTCCAGAAAATATCGAAACCAAATTAAGCCAGTCTGGTCTGCCAATGATTGGTTTGGCCATCGTGCCAATGCCTGGAGCAAATTACCTAGATATATCGAAAGAATTTTATAAAAAATATGAGGCCTTAAAAAAAGATCTCCCAAAAGATATTAAATTAAATATTGCTCTTGACAATACTATTTTCGTAAAGAAATCAGTACTTGAAGTTGCTGAAACATTAGGAATTTCAGTGATATTGGTAATCATCATTATTTATCTTTTCTTTAGAGACTGGGCGATCGCTTTTAGACCTTTAATTGATATTCCGGTTTCGTTAATTGCTACATTCTTCATAATGTGGTTATTTGGATTCTCAATTAACGTATTAACTTTATTAGCAATTGTTTTGGCGACAGGTCTGGTTGTGGATGATGGTATTGTGGTAACCGAAAATATCTTCAAAAAAGTCGAAGAAGGAATGTCGCCAATTGAAGCAGCGATTAAAGGTTCTAACGAAATTTTTTATGCTGTAATTTCGATTTCTGTAACACTGGCAGCGGTATTTTTACCTGTAATCTTCTTAGAAGGTTTCGTTGGAAGACTTTTTAGGGAATTTGGAGTTGTAATTGGTGCCGCAGTATTAATTTCTGCCTTTGTATCATTGACATTAACGCCAATGTTGAATGCTTATTTAATGAAAGGCGGCGAACAGAAAAAGTCAAAATTTTATATTAAAACTGAGCCTTTTTTCGAAAAAATGAATAGCAGTTATGCTGAAGCGCTGACTAAATTCATGGATAGAAAATGGATTAGTTTCCCAATACTAATTGCTTGTTTCGGGTTAATTTATTTATTCTTTACCATTCTTCCAAAAGAAACAGCACCTTATGATGATAGAAGTTCTGTAACAATGCGTATGACCATGCCTGAGGGTTCATCATACGAGTATACAGACCGTTTTATGCAGGAAATTTCAAAATTAGTTGACGATTCTATTCCTGAAAAGAAAGTAAGCTTAGTTATTACAGCACCTGGTTTTGGAGCATCTGCCACCAATACAGGTTTTATTAGGCTCTCATTAAAAGAACCAGATGAAAGAACTGTTTCTCAAAAAGATATTGCCGACAAATTAACCAAATGGACCAAACAATATCCTGATGCTAAAACCGCAGTAATACAGCAGCCTACAATTGCAGTTAACAGACGTGGAGGATTGCCAATACAATACATAATTCAGGCTCCAAATTTTGATAAACTTCGAGAAAAAATTCCTCTTTTTATGAATGAGGTAAACAAAAGTGATGTGTTTTCGACAACGGATGTCAACTTGAAATTTAACAAACCTGAAATAAACGTTTCTATTGATCGAGCAAAGGCAGAAAGTTTAGGAATCTCTATTCTTGATATTGCCCAGACTTTACAGCTTTCCTTAAGCGGACAGCGTTTTGGCTATTTTATTAAAAACGGAAAACAATATCAGGTAATTGGCCAGTTTGACCAAAAAGACAGATCTAAACCTTTGGATTTGACATCTATCTTTGTGAAAAACAAAAACGGACAATTAATTCAAATGGATAATGTTGTGAAAGTTTATGAACAAAGCAATCCGCCGCAATTATATCACAATAATAGATACATGTCTGCAACTGTTTCAGCTGGTTTAGCGCCAGGAAAAAGTATGGGAGAAGGTATCGAGGAAATGAACCGAATTAAAGCCAAAGTTTTGGATGAAAGTTTTACTACCGATTTAGCTGGAGAATCGCGAGATTTCGTAGAAAGTAGCTCTAATACTTCTTTTGCTTTCGGATTGGCATTGTTGCTTATTTTCTTGATTCTTGCTGCACAGTTTGAAAGTTTTATAGATCCGTTTATCATCATTTTAACGGTTCCAATGGCGGTGGCTGGAGCTTTATTTTCACTATGGCTATTCAACCAGACATGGAATATTTTCAGTCAGATTGGTACGGTAATGCTGATTGGTCTGGTAACCAAAAATGGTATTTTGATTGTAGAATTTGCTAATCAGTTGCGAGAGCAAGGCAAGCCAAAATTAGAAGCTATTTTAGAGGCTTCTGAAGCACGTTTACGTCCAATTTTAATGACCAGTTTAGCCATCGCTTTAGGGGCGCTTCCTATCGCATTGTCACTTGGTGCAGCGTCAACCAGCAGAATTGGTATGGGAGTTGTAATTGTGGGAGGAACAATCTTTTCATTGGCTTTAACGCTTTTTGTAATTCCTGCAATTTATTACATGTGGTCAAGAGCTAGAAAACATTATCCAGAATTTGACCATATTGACGAATACGAAAGAGAAAGCATTAAATAGAAACCAGAATATCATTTTTGGTTAAAGAAAATAAATATGAATATCAAAAAAACATATTGTACAGTACTAATCCTCTTCCTCTGCATCATTCAGGCAAAGGCACAGGAAGTTCTTACTATTGAACAAGCTATGACTATAGCTTTGGAAAATAATTTTGAGATTAAAATTGCTAAAAACAATTCCAAAATAAACGAAACAAACGTAACAATTGGAAATGCAGGAATGCTGCCAACAGCAACGGCAAATATTACAGACAATAATAGTCTTACCAATTCAACACAAGTTCGTCAGGATGGCACTTCCACTACATTAAATAATGCAAAAAATAACAGTTTGTCTTATGGTGTTAGTTTAGGATGGACTGTTTTTGACGGAATGAAAATGTTTGCCAAATTAGATCAGCTAAAAGAGCTTCAAAAATTGGGCGATGCTGAACTTAAAAGAACTATTTTGCTTAAAATAGCTCAGGTAAATTCGTCTTATTATGATTTGGTACAGCAACAGCAGCAATTGGCCGCATTAGATACTACAATTGTAATTTCTAATCAGCGTTTAACTTTAGCAAAAAATCGTTTCAGCATTGGAAAAGCTTCAAAACTAGAAGTTTTAAACGCACAAGTTGATTTAAATTCTGATCAGGTTGCTTTATTAAGACAAAAAGAATCTTATGCGAATGCTAAAATTTTATTGAACCAATACTTGGCTCGTGACCCAAAAATTGACTTCAAAGTTACAGACGAGGTAAAAGTGGACAATAAATTAGTTTTGGCTGATTTAATGGAATTGGCGCAAAAACAAAACCCTGGTTTAGAAACGCAAATAATCAATAAACGCATTGCCGAATTGCAATTGAAACAAGTAAAAGCTGATCGCTATCCTACTTTACGTTTAACAACAGGCTATAATTTCTCTGAAAGCCAATCGAGTTTAGGTTTTACCAGCGAAACGTCTTCAAAAGGTTTAAATTATGGCTTTAATGCTTCAATGAACATCTTTGACGGTTTCAATCAGCATCGTAATGAAAAGGTGGCCAAATTACAGATTGAAAACTCACAGATTGCTATCGAACAGCAAAACACCATTTTAAATACACAATTGAGCACTGCTTTTCAAACATATTTAACCAATTTAGAACTAATTGATCTAGAAGAAAACAATGAAACTATTGCTAGACAGAATTTAGAAATTACATTAGATAAATTTAAAATCGGAACTATTACAACGCTTGATTTTAGAACTGCTCAGCTGAATTATGTGAATGCTAAAGTTCGTTACAGCAATGCACAATATGAAGCAAAATTATCTGAAATTGCCTTAAAAGAATTAGCAGGAAATATTAATTTTTAGCTTTTCTAATTAAAAAACCACATATTATCTGCTGGATCTGCTAAATCTGCGTGAGAAAAATAGCTCGCAGATTTAGCAAATTCAGCAGATTTTTTTTAATTACCAAGAATCTCGAATTTCTAAAAGACTATCTTTTGCATAAGTACATGAGTAAATGTCTATGTCTATTTTAAATGAAATTAGAATGCCTAAATGAGCTAAAATATTTTCTTCCGTTTTGCGTTTAATAGGCGATTTTTAATTTAAATTTGTTCAAAACACATTTCAATGATTACATACAATACCAAAGATTGGTTTACATTTATTTTTCATTTTCATAAATCGGATACTGTTCGAAAACTGTTTACGATTATGATTGCAATTGGAATATATGCTGCAATAATATGTTATCTTGAACTTCATTATTTTAAAGTAACCAAAAACGATTATATTCATAATATTCCAATTATGCACGGAATGCTAGGATTTGTAATTTCTCTTTTGCTTGTTTTTAGAACTAATACCGCTTATGACAGATGGTGGGAAGGCCGAAAACTCTGGGGCGGACTTGTAAATAACAGCCGTAATTTTGCCATAAAACTCTCAGCCATTTTAAAAGATGAAAATGACAGAAAGTTTTTCAGAAAATATATTCCCATGTATGCTGATATTCTTCATCAGCATTTGAAAGATGAAGACACCAGCAAACAGCTTTTTGAAGATGTTGACTTGGAAATTGACCATCATAAGCACAAGCCAAATCAGCTGAAAAGAATCATGTATCATAAAATCAATGATTTGTATGAAGCTGGAAAAATAACTGGAGAACAATTAATTACTATAAATGACGAATTAGTTGCTTTTACAGATATCTGTGGAGCTTGCGAGCGTATCAAAAACACGCCTATTCCCTACTCTTACAGCGCTTTTATAAAGAAATTTATCTTCTTTTATACGATGACGCTCCCGTTTGGATATTCTGTTAGTTTAGGATATTTAGTTGCGCCTGTTGTCGTTTTTATCTTTTATGTTTTGGCCAGTTTAGAGCTTATTGCTGAAGAAATTGAAGATCCGTTTGGAAATGACGAAAACGACCTTCCTACGCGAAAAATATCCGAAAATATCAAAAAACACGTAGAAGAATTGATATAAAATTAAAAAACACTACAAAACACTGAAAAACATGCAGTTAAGCGACTAAATAACTCGTTGAACGGATATTTTTTGAAATCTAATAAATAAGTCATAAAATTTGTAATAGCAATTTAAACCCCCTTATTTAAAGCTACCCTTTAATTGTTACTAATTTTTAACTCCTTATTACGATGAAAAAAATTATTACACTTGTGGTTTTTGCTTTTCTGATTGTCAATTGTACCAACGAGCCTCTAAGTACAGACATTCAAACTGAGGCTAAACAATCGAATAGTTCAACTTCTGCTACTGCAAAAGGAACTTATTCAGAATGCGATCCAATATCAATTAACATTATGGCTGGCCAGTTTACTAACGCTGGAAAAATTTTAGTTGAAAATGACGCTACAAATCTCTACGTAACCTATTCTGCGCTTACAAATTGGTATTTTAGTGAACTTCATTTGTTTGTAGGGCCATATGCCAATGTACCGATAAAAAATGGAAATCCAATTCCTGGACAATTTCCATATAACAAATCTTTTAATCCATTAATTCAAAGTTATACTTTTACTATTCCCCTTTCTTCAATAATTCTAGATGACAATAGATGTTTATTTATTGCTGCTCATTCAAGCATGAAAAATATTGTAAACGGAAATGTCGTAAGAACAGAAACTGGCTGGGCAGGCGATATAAAATTCCCTGGAAAAAACTGGGCAACTTACTTTAAGTACTGCTTAAGAAACTGCGAAACTCCTCCACCAGTTACCAACTGCGATACAGCTTATATGTTCGGAAACAACACATTCATTGGCTTAGAAATTTCTGAAAAATGGGGATGGGCTACTTATTATGATAATGTTGCAGACGGCACTTATAACTACAACTTATATGCAGGTGCTGGACAAAACAATATTAATAATGGCTATTTAGCAGGAACGGTTACAATTGTAATTCAAGGCAGCAGTGTAAAAGTAACGATCAACGCTACTCATCCCGGAACAGTATTTACAGAAACTCATGTTTATTTGTCTGATGATAGGCCTGCTACTGCTGCACCAGGTCTATATGGCAATCAGCATACTTTAAACAATTCCACAACAGATAGTTATGATCTAACATACAGTGGAGACGGAAGCTTCTGGATAATTATTCATGCAGCAGTGTGTACCACCGATTAAATTGAATTAGAAATAGAAATAAGTGAAAAGAGAGGATTTTAATTCTCTCTTTTTTATTATAAAACATCTTCTTTCTTTTTTTAAACACAACCTTATACAAGTCATAAAAAAGGCTTAAATATTCATTCTGTATACATATTTTCATTAAATTTAAAGTCTCCACCAAAAACTTAAATTTAATGAACAGTCAACGATATTTAGTTAATCCGCTTCAATTATCGCAAGAGAAATCATTAAAAACTCTTGTAGAAAACAGAACGATCTACAACCTTAATAATTGTGAATTAAATTTATTTGAAACCTACGAATCAACTCAAAAAGTTCCTTTAAAATTTAATGATTTAGTGGTAACTAGTATGTTGAGAGGCAAGAAAATCATGCATCTTTTTGACGATCCTGAATTTGTTTATCTTCCAGGTGAAACGGTTATTGTTCCTTCAAATGTAGAAATGAAAATTGATTTTCCTGAAGCTTCAAAAAACAATCCCACACAATGCCTAGCATTAGCAATTGATCAGGATAAAATTGTTGAAATATTAAACTTCTTAAATGAACAATATCCGAAAGAAGGAACTAATATGTACTGGCAATTAAATTATCAAAACTATTTCTTTTACAATAATGTAGAAATGGCTGCTACAATTAATAAACTCATAAAAGAATGCATGAGCACTTCTGTAGCCAAAGATATTTTTGCAGATTTAACCTTAAAAGAATTATTGATTAGAATTATTCAAACTCAAACGGTAAAATCTATAGACGAAGGGAAATTTTTGGACGCAAACAATCCCATAAAAGAAGTTACAGAATATATCAAACAGAATCTGAAAGAAAATATGAACTTAAAATCACTTAGTGAAAAAGCCTGTATGAGCACCACTTCTTTCTACCGTTTCTTTAAACGCGAACTTGGAATGAGTCCGATTGAATATATTTTGAATGAGAAAATAAAATGCGCCAAAAATCTTTTGAAGAATCCAACTCTTCAAATTAACGAAGTCTGTTATTTAGCTGGCTTTGAAGATGCCAATTATTTTATTAGATTGTTTAAAAAATACGAGGGAATTACTCCAAAACAGTATCAGTTACTTTATATTAATTAAGATGCTAAGATCCTAAGGCTCTAAGATTCTAAGTTTTTTTTATCGGAGACTGAAAACTGTGACTGAGACTAAAAACTTCTACTCAATCCTTGTAACCGGCTCTAGATTCAACTCTTCTTCTGGGGCGAAAATTCTATATTCTATTTGAAATGTTTTCTTTAAAGGAGTTTCCAAAGAAAAACCACCAACTCCAAATGCATCAATTACAGTTAGAGTAAAATGCGCATGTTTCCAGTATTCGAATAAATCTTTGTCTACCCAAAATTCTGTGTCTTCAATTATACCAATGCAAACATCGCCTGTTCGCTGATAATAACCGCCTTTTTCAAAACACTGTGGTTGCGTGCCTTCACAGCATCCGCCTGCCTGATAAAACATCAGGTCACCGTGTTTTTCTTTCAGAACTTTAATCAGTTCAATGGCTTTTTCTGTAGCATCAATTCGTTTAATCATCACTTTCAAAATTAAAAAAAGCAGCAAATTCAATTAAGAATTTACTGCTTCAACATAAACTAACTATTTATGATTGTGCTATATCAAGCACAACTCTACCTTCTATTTCACCTTTTTTCATTTTGTCAAAAACATTGTTAATGTCTTCCAATCTTGTAGGTGTTACAGTAGCTTTGACTTTACCGTCAACGGCAAATTCAATCGCTTCTTTCATATCTTTTCTGGTTCCAACTATCGAACCTCTAATAGTGATTCTATTTAAAACAGTATCAAAAATTGACAAATCAAAATTACCTGGAGGAAGTCCGTTTAATGCCATTGTACCTTTTCTTCTCAATGTTTCAAGCCCTTGTTTGAAAGCAATTGGAGAAACTGCGGTAACCAACGCCCCATGCATTCCACCGACTTCTTTCTTTAAGAATTCTCCAGGATTTTGATTTTTAGCATTGACCACCAAATCGGCGCCTAATTTTTTTGCCAGTTCCAATTTATCGTCTCCAATATCAATAGCCACCACATTCATTCCCATAGCTTTTGCATATTGCACAGCAACGTGTCCTAAACCTCCAATTCCTGAAATTGCTACCCATTCGCCAGGTTTCACCTCAGTTTCTTTCAATCCTTTGTAAACTGTAACACCAGCGCATAAAATCGGAGCCATTTCGATAAAATTCACATTAGAAGGCAAAATTCCAACATATCTGGCATCTGCAATAACAAATTCTGCAAATCCGCCATCTACGCTGTAACCGCCATTCTGCTGGCTTTCGCATAAAGTTTCCCAGCCTGTAATGCAGTGATCGCAGCCTCCGCAGGCGCTATATAGCCAAGGCACACCAACAGCATCACCTTCTTTTACGTTTTTTACATCTGGCCCAACTGCTGCAACATAACCAACAGCTTCGTGTCCTGGAATTAAAGGCATTTTAGGTTTAACTGGCCAATCGCCTTCTACAGCATGTAAATCGGTGTGGCACACTCCGCTTGCAATTACTTTTACAAGAATTTCATTTCTACCTGGGCGTTTTACTTCGACTTCTTCAATTTTTAGAAGTGAACCAAATTCTCTCACGACCGCAGCTTTCATTGTTTTTGGAAGCATAATTCTATGGTTTTAAGAGAATAGAAAACTTATTGAGCTTTCTATTCTCAAGTTTATATTCTCTTTAGAAGAATCCTAATTTCTTTTTATCGTAAGAAATCAGCATGTTTTTGGTTTGGCGATATTGGCTTAGCATCATTTTATGGTTTTCACGACCAATTCCAGATTGCTTGTAACCTCCAAACGGAGCGCCAGCAGGATAAGAATGATATTGATTAATCCAAACACGACCAGACTGAATTGCTCTCGGAACCTGATAAATTTCGTGCGCATCACGTGTCCAAACTCCTGCACCTAATCCGTACATGGTATCATTGGCAATTTCAATAGCTTCTTCAGTAGTTTTGAAAGTGGTAACCGCTAAAACAGGTCCGAAAATCTCTTCTTGGAAAATTCTCATTTTGTTGTGACCTTTAAACAAAGTCGGTTTAATGTAATAACCGCCTTCTAAATCTCCACCCAATTTATTTTCGTCACCTCCAGTCAATAATTCTGCACCTTCTTCTTTTCCTAATTTGATATAGGACATGATTTTTTCTTTCTGAACAATCGAAGTCTGAGCACCAATCATAGTTGATTTGTCCAACGGATTTCCAGCTATAATGGCTTCAGTTCTTTCAATTACTTTTTTGATGAACTTGTCGTAAATATCTTCGTGAATTAATAATCTGGAAGGACAAGTACAGATTTCTCCTTGATTTAAAGCAAACAATACAGCACCTTCTACGGCTTTATCAAAGAAATCATCGTCATGATCTGCTACAGAAGGGAAGAAAATATTTGGTGATTTTCCGCCTAATTCTAAAGTTACCGGAATAATATTTTCTGTTGCATACTGCATCACCAAACGTCCTGTAGTAGTAGAACCTGTAAATGCAGCTTTTGATACTTTTTTATTGGTTACTAACGGACGTCCTAATTCGGCTCCAAATCCGTTTACAATATTTAAAACTCCAGGAGGAAGAATGTCGCCAATTAATTCCATTAAAACCATAATAGAAATCGGCGTGCTTTCAGCTGGTTTTAAGACGATTGTATTTCCAGCCGCAAGAGCTGGAGCAATTTTCCAGACTGCCATTAAAATTGGAAAGTTCCACGGAATAATCTGCGCTACAACTCCAATAGGTTCGCTTAACGCAATAGAAACCGTTTGCGAATCTAGTTCTGAAATAGCACTTTCTTCTGCACGAATTACACCTGCAAAATATCTAAAATGGTCAATTGCCAACGGAATATCAGCAGCAAGAGTTTCACGGATTGGTTTTCCATTATCTACCGTTTCAACTGCTGCAATATATTCTAAATTGTCTTCAATTTTCTGTGCAATCTTATTCAATAGAATACTTCTTTCCGTTACAGAAGTTTTTCCCCAAGTCTTAAATGCTTCATAAGCAGTATCTACAGCCAATTCTAGATCTTCTTTTCCAGAATGCGCTGCTTTTGTAAATACTTTTCCATCAATAGGAGAAACTACATCAAAGTATTCTCCTGTAATTGGTGCGGTAAATTTTCCACCAATATAGTTATCGTATTTTGCCTTAAATTCAGGTCTTTTTACTGCGGTACTCATAATATTCTTTTTTTGATTTACTCCAAATTTAGTTTCATAAAAAGAAACAGAATAGCACTTTTCATTCATCTTGTAGCACAAAAATTACACATTCGATTTTTTTAGACTTTTATAATAATCATTTAGCAAAATTTTAGTCGATAAATTGCTAAATAATTAGTAAGCAGCATTTTTCGGTCAATTAAAAACAACTAGAAAAAACTACTCAATTTTTTCCTACTCCAACGCGCAATCCTTATATTTGTAACCTCATACAAAGAATTAAAGAACTACAATGAAAATATCTTACAACTGGTTAAAACAATTTATTAAAACAGATTGGACATCTGAGCAGACTTCTGAATTACTAACAGATTTAGGTTTAGAAGTTGAAGTTGTCGAAAAATATGAATCTATTAAAGGAGGCTTGGCAGGCGTTGTTGTTGGACACGTTTTGACTTGCGAAAAACATCCTGATGCTGATAGATTGAAAGTTACTACAGTTAATATTGGTTTAGAAGCTCCTGTACAAATTGTATGCGGCGCTGCAAATGTGGCTGAAGGACAAAAAGTGCCAGTTGCTACCATTGGAACCGTTTTATACGATAAAGAAGGTGCAGAATTTACCATTAAAAAAGGAAAAATCCGTGGACAGGAAAGTCACGGAATGATCTGTGCTGAAGATGAATTAGGTTTAGGAACCAGCCATGACGGAATTATGGTTTTGGCAGAAGATTTAGTTCCAGGAACTCCTGCATCTGAAGTTTTCCAAATTGCAAATGATGAAGTTTTTGAAATCGGATTGACGCCAAACCGTGCCGATGCAATGAGCCATTTTGGAACTGCTCGTGATTTAAGAGCGGGAATGCTGCAACGCGGTGTAAACGTAGAATTGATTACGCCTTCTGTAAGCAATTTTAGAGTGGACATGCGTACGCTAAAAATCGACGTAAACGTTGAGGACAATCATTTAGCTCCAAGATATTGCGGTGTAACTATCTCTGGAATTTCTGTTCACGAATCTCCAAGCTGGTTACAAGACCGTTTAAAAGCTATCGGATTAACGCCAAAAAATAATATTGTTGACGTTACTAATTATGTTTTACACGAATTAGGACAGCCTTTACACGCTTTTGATGCTGCGAAAATCAACGGAAAAATCATTGTAAAAACAGTTGAAGAAGGAACTAAATTTGTAACTCTTGATGATGTTGAGAGAACGCTTCACAAAGAAGATTTAATGATTTGCGACGAAAAAGGTCCGCTATGCATTGCTGGAGTTTTTGGAGGTAAAAAATCTGGAGTTTCTGAAGGGACAACATCTATCTTCTTAGAAAGTGCTTATTTTGATCCAGTAAGCATTCGTAAAACAGCAAAAAGACATCAATTGAGCACAGATGCTTCTTTCAGATTTGAAAGAGGAATTGACCCAACTATCACAGAATATGCATTGAAACGTGCAGCACTTTTAATTCAAGAAGTAGCTGGCGGAAAAATCACTTCTGATGTTGTGGAAGTGTATCCTAAAAAAGTGGAAGATTTCTCTGTTTTATTGAATTTTAGCCATGTTTCTAAAATCATCGGACAAGAAATTCCAAAAGATACCATCAAAAAAATCTTGGTTTCTTTAGACATTAAAGTAAACAGCGTTTCTGATACCGGTTTAGGTTTAACAATTCCAGCATATCGCGTTGATGTTCAACGTGAAATTGACGTAATAGAAGAAATTCTGAGAGTTTATGGTTATAACAACATTAATTTCTCTAAGAAATTTAATGCTACGGTAGCAAATTCGCCAAGAACAGAAGATTACAAAGTTCAGAATGTAATTGCTTCTCAATTGAATTCACAAAGCTTCCACGAAATGATGGCCAATTCATTGACAACTGCAGCTTACGCGAAATTATCTGCTTCTTTAAAAGAAGAACACAATGTATCGATGTTGAATCCGTTGAGCAGTGACTTAGCAACACTTCGCCAGTCTTTATTGTTTTCTGGCTTAGAAGCGGTTTCATACAACATTAATAGAAAAAATTCGGATTTAAAATTATTTGAATTCGGAAAAACCTATCATAAGTATTTAAACGGATACGAAGAGCATAAACACCTTTCTTTATTGATTTCTGGAAACAGAAACAAAGAAAGCTGGACAAATCCGCAGAAAACAACAGATTTCTTCTTGCTGAAAGGATATGTAAAAGCGATTTTATCTCGTTTGGGAATTGAAAAAATTTCGAATGCGCCTGTTCAGTCAGATGTTTATTCTGAAGGAACAGCGATTACTTACAACAATGATATTTTAGTTGAAATGGGTGTTATTAAAAAGCCTATTTTGAAGCATTTCGGCATTAAACAAGATGTTTATTATGCTGATTTTAACTGGGATTTAGTTCTAAAAATAATTACAGGAAAAATTAAGTATTCTGAAATTCCTAAATATCCAGAAGTCCGTAGAGATTTAGCTTTATTAATTGACCAAAACACTACTTACGAAAGCATTTTCAACTTAGCAAAACAAACTGAGAAAGCGCTTTTAAAAGACATTAATTTATTTGATGTTTATCAAGGAGACAAATTGCCAGAAGGAAAAAAATCGTACGCTTTGAGTTTTACTATTCAAGACAATACTAAAACATTAACTGACGCTCAAATCGACAAAATCATGTCTAAATTACAACAGACATTTGAAACTGAGCTTGGAGCGAGTTTAAGATAAAATCTCGTTATATTAATATACAAACCCGACTTGTTTTTGAAAGAACTAGTCGGGTTTTGTTTTTTGCTTTAGGTTTCAGGTTTCAAGTTGATATACTTTGAGTATAGTTTTACCGCAGAGAGCGCTAAGATTTACGCAAAGTTTCGCAAAAGGCTAAATTCTCAATTTTTAATTCTCACGCATATTTATGATACGCTTTCATCAGCTTTTCATCATATTTATTGGTTTTATAGGCTGGTCCGTTGTATTTTAAAGCAAACGATGCCCAATTCTTGCTTCGCAGCAATCCAATCAGATTATTTTTCTCAAGAAATCGTCCGAAGGCTTTTAGATGTTCTCCTTCGTTAAGATTCATTTTATCTACAAATTCATCAATACTGCTATATCCGATAGAGACCGCATTAAAGCCCATAATTTGAAAAAGTCCCCAAGAAGCTGAACAATTTGCCGCATCGGCAATTTTTTTGTCTGAGCCGAGCTTTTTTGCCTTTTCTAAGCGTACATATTCTGCTGTGCCACCAACATAATACTTCTTAGTATATTTTTCGAATAAAATGTCCTGTGTATTGGCATTCACATACGTTTTCGGATCGATATTTCTTTTCTTCAATTCATTCCAAAAAATATGTCCTTCAAATAAAATCTTCGGACGTCCGTCAATTAAAAAGCCTTTTCCGTTGCTTTCTACTTCGTTTACAGCTTTTACAACAGCAAGTTCTAATTTAAACTGATTCGAAAAATCAATTAAATCCTGCTCAGACAATAATTTATTGTTTGCCTGAAAACCATTCTTACTTTTCTCTAAAAGTGTCGACCACGTTTTAAGTCCCACTACTCCATCAACCACAAGATTGTTTTTTAACTGAAAATCTTTGATTGCTTTATCTGTTTCCTTTCCGAAATAATCGGAAACAATTACACTGTATTTTAATTTAGCCAAAAGCTCATTTAAGTAATAAACTTCGGGAGATTTTGTTCCTGCTTTAATAGTTCTCATTAGGTTTGTTTTTGGTGATAATTGATGCTTGAAGAAATAAAAACATCTTTTTACAATTGACGTACTGTAAAATAAGAGCAGTATTGTTCGTGATACTTTTATGGAAATTGAACAATATAAGGGTCGAGAATTGAGATATAGATTGCAAAACAGCCAACTAAACTCAGAACTAATATCGGTTGCAATATGTTCTCAAAAAATAAGCACTAACAGCCAACATTTTTGAATGCCTGTTTTATCTCAAAACTGGCGATGTAAAATTATATTTTTACAAAATACTAAACAACAGCACTTTAACCCGATTTTTTAAATAATTTTACCTAAACAAAAAAGGGTATATTTCCCCTTGCCGGAATTTTCTGTTTCAGATAATTTTACCTTGTAAACAACTCAAAAATCTGTTAACTAAACATTTAAACCAATTAACAATAAAAAACTATGAAAAATCCACCCGCAAAGCCTAGCCAATTAATTACAAAAGAATTTGCTAGACAATTAAATTCAAATTACAACAATAAAAGAGCTTCTCTTGTTGCTGGGAAAGAAGAAAAAGAAGATGCCAATGCTATTTGGTATTCTTTAGAAGAATTGGAAAACTATATACATTATATAAAAACTAACGGCGCAAAAGACGGCTACAATGTTGACGGAATCCGTTTTTATTTTGGAGTTTATCCAGATGATGAAAAGCATGGAGAAAAAGCAGGTTTAACTACCTTATTTTTAGTTCCTACAGGCAAAAAAGCAGAAAAGAATACAGAAGCTCAAAGTTTTGCTTTAATGAGAGAAGCTGCTTCTTCAGACATAGAAAGCCTAGATCCAATGAATTACGGAAACATCGGAAGACCGCCAAGCTTAATTTACTAAAAAAAAATGTTCGAATTTTTAAGATCTTATATCATTTATATGGCTTTATTGTCAGGAACGATTGGTTTGTTTGCACTGCCAAAACTTCCTAGCAATAAAGCTAAATTTTTAGTACTTTTAATCTGGTTTTCTATCGTAATCGAAATTATAGGCTATTATTTCACCGAATGGACGGGTTTGCTGAATTTTTACGTTTATAATTTCTACATGCTCGCCAGCCTTTCTGCCTATATTTTACTTCTAAGAGCCTTATTGACTAAAAAAGATCATAGAATTTCGGCTATTCTTTTTTTAATTCTGTTTATTGTTTCTTTCTTTTTAAATATTTTATATTTCAAAGAAGACATAAACCGTTCTTATACCTATAGTTTTGCAATTGGTGTATTAGTAGTTTTAATATTATCCTGTCTGTACCTGATCGAGATATTCAATTCAGAAAAAATATTGAATTTTAAAAAATCGGTTTTTTTCTGGTATATACTCGGCATACTTGTTTTTCATGTTCCTTTTACACCCTTTATGCTGGCTATCAATTGGTTTCTAATCAAGCAGGACGATTCTATCTTTAGTTTGGTCTTGTTTATTCTAAATTTTCTGGCGCATAGCTGTTTTATTATTGGATTTATATGGAGCGAAAAGAAATACAACTATTAGTTATTTCCCTGGGTATTGTTTTCTTTACCCTAATCGTTATTTTGCTTGTAATTTTCTTCTATTTTTTAAAGAAAAAAAATAAGTTTTTAGTAGAAAAAATGGAAGCTGATTTGTATTTCCAATCTGAATTGGTGAAAACAAGAATTGAAATAAAAGACCAGACTTTATCAGAAATCAGCAAGGAACTGCATGATAATATTGGACAAATTATTTCGGTTGCTATTATGCAGCTTAATATCTGCATTAGCAGCAAGGATGTCCAAATGAACGAACTTAAAGATTTAAAAACTCTTCTAGCAAAATCTTTAGACGAATTACGAATTCTTTCAAGAATTATCAATAAAGACAATTTACTTCAAAACAACTTTCTCGAAGCTATTCAGCAGGATTTAGAAAGGATTAAAAAGCTCAAAAAAATTAAATTCAATTTTAACCAAATTGGAGCAGTTCCTACAATAAATAAAGAGCACGAACTCATTATTTACCGAATTTTCCAAGAAGCGCTTCACAACAGCTTAAAACATTCTAGAAGCGATTTATTTGACTTTCATATCGAAACCACTGATTCTCTTTTTATATTAAAATTAAAAGACTTTGGAATTGGTTATGATCTAGAAAAGTCAAATTCAGGAATCGGACTAAATAATATGAAATTAAGAGCCAAACTTATTGGCGCCGAATTAATTTTAAATTCAGACAGCACCGGAACCAGTGTTACTATCGAATATCCTTTAACCCAAAACCATGAAGACTAACTCTAAAAGAAAAATAATAATTGTAGACGATCATTTGCTTTTTTCCCAGTCGCTCGAACTGCTGATTAAAAGTTTTGGCGATTATGAAGTTATAGAACGTTTTGAAAACGGAAAGGTTTTTATAGACTATCTGGAACAAAATAATTCTACTGAAATTGATCTTATTTTATTGGATGTAAATATGCCTGTTCTCGATGGATTAAGTACAATGCAATGGCTTAAAGACAATAGACCTGATCTAAAAGTAATTGCTTTGTCTGTTAATGATGACGAAGAAATTATTATTAAGATGATTACAAACGGAGCAAAAGGTTATCTGCTGAAAGATACTTCGCCTGAAATTTTTAAAGAAGCAATCGAATGTGTCATCGAAAAGGGTTTCTATTTTACCGAGCTTGTTTCTGGAATGCTGATTAATAAAGTCAACAGTGATAACAAAAAGATCTGTTTAAAAGAAAAAGAGATTGTTTTTATCAAACACGCGTGTACCGAAATGACGTATAAAGAAATCGCATCAGAAATGTGTCTAAGCCCCAAAACCATTGACGGCTATAGAGAATCGCTTTTTGATAAATTGGAAATAAAAACCCGAATCGGACTAGTGCTTTATGCTATTAAGCATAAAATTGTTTTTGTTTAATATGTCAAAGCTGCAAAAACAGGGTATGCCGCAATTTTTTCTCTTCCGTTAAGAAAAGTCAGTTCCATCAAGAAATTGCATTGCACGATTTCGCCTCCTAGTTTTTCAACTAATTCGCAAACTGCTTTTGCGGTTCCTCCAGTTGCCAATACATCGTCATGTATTAAAACTCGGTCGCCTTTTTTTATGGCATCGGTATGCATTTCAAGACTGTCAGTTCCATATTCTAATTCATAAGAAGCTGAAATGGTATCAAACGGAAGTTTTTTGGGTTTCCTTACGGGAACAAATCCAGCAGTTAATTCTTGAGCAAGCAGCATTCCGAAGAAGAAACCACGTGATTCTGCACCAACAACCTTGTCTATTTTTTGATTTTCTAAAGAGTTCACCAAAATTCTTAAGCAATTTGTTCGCGCTTCAGGGTCAATTAGCAAAGGAGTTATATCTTTAAACAAAATTCCTTCTTTTGGAAATCCCTGAATATCACGTATATAATTTTCAATCTTCATTTTTTTTTATTTTTCTGTTATTTTTCGCTTGTATATCTCACTTTTATGTCTATCTTTGCACCCGCAATAAGCAATCAACAAAGCTACAAAAAAATAGCTAATTGATAACAAAAAGGCCTCGTGGCGCAACTGAATAGCGCATCTGATTACGGCTCAGAAGGTTACAGGTTTGAATCCTGTCGAGGTCACCACAGTGCCAAATGGCGCCAATTGAAGACAATTGGCGCCATTTTTTTTCAAATAATATAATCAAATACAATAAATTTATATCATTCAGGCATTTTTAGTAACTTTAAAACAAAGAAAACAACTCCATAAAAACATCTTAATATATCTAAGTTTATAAATCGATAATTAAACAGGATTCCAGCGCTAAAAATATAAATTAAATTATAAGTATGCATATTTCAAACTGTTCTTAATTCCTGTTTGATATCAGGCTTTTGAAATTGCCATATTCCCTTGCATGGACTAATATTCTATATTCAGCTCATCGACTGTGATTGCGCTTGTAGAGATTCCTTGTTCGCTTATCAGGACGATGTATCCCCAATTGCTCACTTTATTACGTTTCAGGTCATTGACAGTTTTTGAAACTTCCAAAGTATCGGGAAACTGTTTGGAATATTTGGATGCGGCTTCCTCTTTGCTAACAAACTTGCCGTCAAAAAATGCTTTAATGATTATCTTCATAGAACTTTTTTTATTTTATAAATAATCTGTTGAGGGAATTCAAAGTCGTTTATTTGCTTTTACTTCAAGTGTTCTCCATAAAACTTGCATTAAAAACTCCCTTCCAAATTATTTCTTCATTCGACTAATTATAAAAACCCAGCATTTTTTAATATAAAAAATAATTAAAAATGCCAATAAAGGACAAGTATTAATAAGAACACAGCTGCCAAACTGCCGCCGTGAGAAATCCCCATTGCTAGTTCTTTTTTGGTGTCCCGTAACATAAGTTTTCGTGCTTTTTTTACCAGTCATTTTTTAGCCTGCCTTGGAGACACTTTCTCGGAAGAGGTTGTTTGAACATATGTACTACAGCAGCTAAGGCCAATCATTAGAAGCGCAATAGCGTGGACTGCCAAATTAAGATCTATTGTTTTTCCTGATTTGCACAAAATTCATTCAAAACCTTAATTATCAAACAAAGAAAGTAATTTAATCGGCCGATATTAATTAAAGTGCAGTTTATAAACAGTCCGAAGGCGTGTTTTAATCTGTTATGCTATTACTATGTTCAAAAAAAGCCAAACCTTAAAATTCCGTTCAAGTAAAACTAATTCATAAATATTAAAAGCTTACGCATTTACAGTTTCAGTGTCAGTCCTATCCCAGGAGAAAATCCTGAAACATTCCCGCCTCCGATTTCTACATAAACTCCCCACTTATCATTCCAAAACCATCTTCCTCCTATCTGCAGTCCTACATTAAAATCGCTTCCATCATGGCCGTTATTGTCATGGTCGTCTCTCAAATCGAAAGAATAGCCTACGTTAGCTCCGCCATATACGTCCCAGGCATCATCAGTAATGCCAAATACATGATCGAAATAATAATTTCCCTTGACTCCTGCATTGAGCCAATCAAGATCCAAAGTTGTCCCTACTCCAGGAGCTATGGTTATGTCCCTGTGGACCGGTATTTCATAATTAATGCCTATAAGTCCAAAATTTATCTCTTTTCTGGCCTGCGCAAATACACTTGCGAAACATAATAATGTAAAAATCGATAGAGTACTCTTTCTCATATTTTTTCTTTTTAAATGTTACACTCAAATTTAATTAAATTTATTAAATAAAACCTTAAAAAACACACCTACACAATACATTATCAACAAATTGGGACAAAAATATTCCCTGTCAGAGATTTCAGATATTGCCAATCTTAGCAAATGCTTTTAGATGCAGATAAACATTGAATTGCTATGATAACGTCTTTGCTAAGAGCGTCCTTCATAGATATAAGATACATTAAATTAATACTTTTATCCACCTCCACCGCTTGGCGCTCCATCATCCACTGCTTTCTCTTTGCGGACAACGGTCTTTGAGATATCAGAAAAAATATTTTCAAAAGTGAGATTTAGCTGAAGGGCATTATAAACTTTATCTGTCGCCATACGAGGCAAATATTCATTTGCATACGAAATTTCGATCTGAAATTTTTTTGATGCTTTGTAACCTAACCCTATCGTGGCGCGGTTTCTGTCAAAAAACTCACTGCCGCTTATTTCACTTTTAGTTTTAAAGTACACTTCATCAGATAAAAATCCATATACCGTCTTTTCTTTTATTTTTGGTCGGTTTATGGGGTATACCGCTCTGCCTTGAAATCTAAAACGCTCAACAGCTTCGAAAATCCCTGCTTCGTTCTCAATATTTCGATCCTCAAATCTTGCTCTAAGGTTAATATTTATTCTTCCATGCCTAGCTAGATTATAAGTTGCCTGCAAAGCAAACCGAAATTCGGGCGCTTGATTTTGATTAAGTTCCGGCACATTCTTATTGTAATAGTAAGCATAAAAAAAAGAAAGCTTCCAACGGTCGCCCGGATAATAATGTATCCATGCTCGAGCGCTGAATTGTGTTAAACCGTAAAAAATATTGTTTTCATCTGGCACTCCGCTACTTGTCAATCCAGCATCAACTTCTGCTACCCAGTTTTCACTAATGTTATGCGTAAAGGCATATTCGTTCCAGAATTGATTCAGTACTTCTTTCTGCCCCCAACTTGAATGCACATTCACAAGTAATAATACAGTTAAAACATATTTAAATTTAAAGCGCATAAGCATTTAAATTAATTATCAAGCTATTGAAAAGCTAAAAGTATTCTATTACAAAATTCTCGTTATTTGTAATGGCGAAAATTAAAATCGGCAAATCTCATAGGTAAATTAATCGTGAAGCTACACTCTAATAGATCTTTTTGTCAATGTGCGATTTAATTGCATAGAATAATGTTTAAAATAACCTTTCAAACTGCTATTTACAAACTATTTATTTTCAACCCATTAAAGCCGTACTGAAACAAAAAAAATCAGGATATCTCATTGAAATGCTCTCTTTCGATTTCCAAATGTTTATTCACTTCAACCGATACCCTGATTCTCATCCATTGCTATTTAGTATTAAGGTTCAACTATATTAAACCAGAAATTAAAAGTGTCTATTTTACTTAAAAAGCTTGTAAATGCGTTTTTATCTCCTGAAATTTTAATAGTCCCGTTATCAACAAGATCTTTAAAAGAAGTCTCGCCAAGACTAATGCGGTCCAGATCCTTTCTGTTAATTGTCAGGCTTGCGGTAACATCCTCAGAAACATTGCTTCCTATGCGCGGATTAACAGCGCCATTTTCTATAAGGAGTGCGACTTTTTCATTAACATCTGGCATCGTGATATTAAAATTGTACTTCATTGCCGCGGCATCTGGATCTGTACCTTTAAACTTCATTGCAAGGAAATTAAAAAACAAGCTTGTAGACATTCCGCGAACCATGTCTGGACCAGCCGTATTTGGCGATGGAAGCACTTTAACCCCGTCTCGCAGCTCTTTTGCCCCTGAAAGATAAAAATTTCTCCATGGCCCCGACTCAGCCTGATATCCCAGCTGCTCGTAAGTGTCTGCAAGCAGATTTCTTGCACTCTGGTTCTTAGGATCTGCAAATACAAGATTGCTCAATACGGTCGCTGTCCATCGGTACTCGCCTTTATCAAATGTCTGTTTGGCTTTTGTTAAAACTGATGCCGCCCCTCCCATGAACTCGACATATTTTTTGCCCTCCTCCGCAGGCGGCAGCTTGTCTAGATTGGCAGGATTGCCGTCAAACCATCCGAAATATAGGTCGTACTGCGCCTTTATGTTATGGCTGACAGACCCATAATATCCTCTGTTGTAGAACTGTTTATCCAAGCTTTCAGGAAGTTTTAGCATATTGGCTATTTCTACTGGAGTATAACCTTCATTTGCCAATCTTAAAGTCTGGTCATGGATAAATCTGTATAGGTCTCTCTGGCTTTTCCAGTATTTGTTTATAGTTTCATTTCCCCATGTAGGCCAGTGATGTGATCCAAAGGTTGACTGGACATCTTTTCCCCATTTCTGTAAAGACAGATCGATATACTCGCTCCATTTCTGTCCATTTCTTACCTTTGCACCTCTCAAGGTATATAAATTGTGAAGAGTGTGGCTGATATCTTCCGCTTGGCAGAAAGATTTAAATTCTGGAAAGTAAAACATCATTTCAGCTGGTGCTTCAGATTCAGGGGTATAAATGAATTCAACCGTTATTCCGTCTATTATTTTTTTCTCTCCATCCAATTTCTTAATTATTTCAGTGCCTTCCAAAATTCCAGCCAACCCGGTTGAAGTGGTTTGTCCTAGTCCTGTCCCCAAAGTTCCTTTTGCGTCTTTCGGCAATAAGTTTCCATACATATATGAAGCTCTTCTTCCCATGGTGTTTCCTCCCATTACATTCTCGCTGATTGCTTCATCAAAATATCCTTCCGGCACATATATGGGCACTTTTCCACTTTTCACATCAGCTTCATCCACAACGCCTCGGATACCACCAAAATGATCAATATGGCTGTGAGTATGAATCACCGCCGACACCTTTCTTTTCCCAAGTTTCTCATTTGCGAGATCAAGCCCTGCTTTAGCTGTAGGAGGCGATAATAGAGGATCTATTATAATCCAGCCGGTCTTACCTTCGATTAGTGTCATATTGGCCAGATCAAAACCGCGAATCTGATATATTCCGTCTGTAACTTTAAAAAGACCGTGTATACTGTTTATTTCACTCTGTCTCCATAAACTTGGATTAGTAGTTGCAGGAGCTTTTCCCTTGATAAAATCATACTGCTTCATGCTGTATACAACATTTCCTTTTTCATCTTTAATTTCACCCGCCGGCAGCGTTGCAATAAATCCTTTTCTCGCATCTTCATATGATGTATTGTCACTAAAGGGAAGATAAGAGAGAAGATCTTCCTGCTTTTTTTTGGTAAACGAACTTGCTTCCTTTTTATTTTTATCTGAACCATTCTGAGCAATTAGACCGAAGGGCATCATCGCCAGTAATACACTCATTGGAAGCCATTGTGCAATTAATTTTTTCATGATTTTAAAGTTTAAAAGAGTTCTACTTTTCTTACAAACTAAAGTTCGGATTCTAAACTTTAAATTATCCAAAAAAAAAGAAAAATGTTGTTTCAAATCATAATTTGAAACAACATTTGCTATATCAAATATTTATTTATAGGAAACAAACTACAAAATTAAATGAGGTAAAAAAATCGAGATATGATTTTAACAGGCCATGATACAAATTTTCAAAATTTCAAACTGCAAGATTATAAATCATATTTACGACCAACAAAACTCTCTATGATCAGTCTTGGAAATTAAATGAGTTGGTATAGGATTTTTTTTTTAGCTTAATTAAACGTTCACAATAATTATCTCAGAAAATAAGTTCAAAAGCAGCCAATTCAATTAAGTGCCGAAAAATTTATTTGGCTTTATATCTAGAAGTCAATATTGCCAAATGAGACTAATTGAAGACAATTTTAACCGTTCATTTCAATTCATAATTATGCTTGATATTTTTCACCATAAATATTGAACATTAATAATTTAAATAATAATTATCGGAAAAAATTTCATTAGAGATTATCTATGAAATCATGTAGATTTTTGCATCAGTACCTAAGAGGAGATCTAACTAAAAATACAATGCCAATGGAAGACAGACACTACATATAGCAAGGCAAAATCTTCAAATCATCTAAAAATGATGTCGAAATTTGTCCTGAGCCTTTCACAAAAGCATATGGCGCCAATGGAAGACAATTGGCGCCACTTTTTTTACTACTTCTACTAAATTACGATAACTTTGAATCATTCTTGCTTTTAATTTTCTTTCTTTAAAATAATGCTTTAGTGAGTAAACTAATATGATGATTAGAGGTAATTTGTGCAAGTGGCACTTGCACAAATTCATTTTTTGGCTATGAGCGGACTAATTGAGAAAACAGATAATAATTCATGAATAATATGTCAAAAAGTACACAAGGGACACTTCTTCTGACTGCAATGATTGGTAAATCATAAAATATTGTAGAATTGTATATTTAGTTTACTGCCATAAAACAATTTAGTTCTTATAATTTTTATATCAATCCCCAACAGGACATCTAAACCAAATTTACAAAGCCAATGAAAGACAGCCCCTACATGTAGTACACCAATTTCTTCAAATCATCCAAAAATGATGTTGTAATTTGTCCTGCTGAGGTCACAAAGCCAAATGGCGCCAATTGAAGACAATTGGCGCCTTTTTTTTTATTTTTTTTATAAAGTAAGTTGGGCTATTTTTTACTTTAATTTTCTTTTTAGAATCACATTAAATAAAAAATAGAGCACTAAAAAAATATGTTCTAAATGTTCATTTTAAAAATAGACTGTACTGTCGAGCTTTAAAGTCTTAATTGCCAAAAGGGTCGTTTTTTAATTTCTCTTTTTTGTCTAAATTACTTAAATGATTAAGTGCCTTAATGAGCCTTTCTTTAACACCTAATTCATTTTTGTAGGGAAAGTAAATACTGCTTGTTCCTTTATCAGGTTTGGACCGCAATATATTGCCATATGGATTAAATTCCTCATAATATCCCCTTTCCAATACACTGTTAGGGGTAAACGTAATATATAAGAATTTCACAGCAGAATCATCCGCCGCCTCGCTGTCTTCTATTTTTATCATCTTTGCCCAGTCTATTTTCATATACAGCTGGCCAAAAGATAATTTTTTCGAATCTCTTGTATCAAAACAATAACCTAAGCTAGTTTCATAGTTTCCATTTCCTATCGATATTATAAATTGTATGGCGCTGTAGGCTGATACGGTTTTTCCGTCTATTGCGTAGATAGTACCGTCTTTTAATTTATATTCAAAATCTTTCACATCATTGAAAAGTTTTGTGATATACTCTACAGTGGTTTTTCGGTCGGGTACCGTTTGTGCCTGTGCGGGTACTAAGCTTGTTGCTAGCACGAAAATAAAAAGTAGTTTTTTTATCATATATCCTCCCTTCTTTATTAATGAATCCATATTTCCTGTTGGTAATCACTTCCTGCATAATACAAGCGCATTTCTTTTACCGCATTATTGAAAGCATCGTCGTAGCTATTGCCAAAACCCGCAGCATAAGCAAGCTTCGTGCAGTCATATCCGCTTATCTGTTTTTTATAGCGGATTATAACAGCATTTTTCTGGTCATAAGATGAAAATATCATAATGGCAGAACCCGAAACATTGTAATTTTGCTCTAATCTTCTTGTTACTTCTTCCCGCATTTCATTACCGCCTTTGCCTGCTTCGTAGGTATACCCTACAGCCTGATTAAACTGACTGCAGTTTCCGTACATAGGCTTGTAGGCAATGCCCACTACTACCTGTGCCTGCACTTTATTCATACCAAAAGCAGTAAAAAGCAGTATTACTGTTGCTAATTTTAATTTTTCCATATTTTTTTTCTTTATCCTACTCGTTGGCTTTTCGGTTTCGCCTTGTTTTTTGAAATGGTTTTCCAACTCCATTTTTTTGAAAATAAAAGACAGCTGTAAGTCTTATATTGATTTTGAGAAGTGCCAGAGCAAAAGATTATCTGCTGTTATATGCTGTATCAAATCAGATCTATTCATAACATTCCCACTCTGTTAAAGCGGGTTCGGGACTAAGTTAATATCTATTTTCAAATCTTCCAAATACAAAATTGGAATGGATATCTTTTTTCCACAAAAAGCTAGGGCCATATTAATAAAAAGAGGGGTAACGACTTCTTTTTTTTACGGTCCATTTGCTTTCAGTTCTCAACAGGACATCTAAACCAAAAATACAAAGCCAATGGAAGACAGACCCTACTTATAGTAAGCCAATCTCTTCAAATCATCCAAAAATGATGTTGTAATTTGTCCTGTCGAGGTTACTCAGCCAGATGGCGCCAATTGAAGACAATTGGCGCCATTTTTTCATTTACACTAATAAATACGGTGGCTTTGAGTCATTTTTGCTTTTATTTTCTTTCTCTAAAATAATAGAAAAATTGCTTCAGCGTGTATATTTAGATGAAAAATAATACAAATAGTTAAGTTATCATTCGATAACTTAACAGGATTCGAACCCCCAGAATATTATAGAAATTGACTCTATATAATCTCCAAATTGCTTTCAATTACTATTTAATGACAAATAATGAAATCTGATTTCAAAACGTATTTAAGTATATTATTGCTATATTTGCTTAAGAGCCTGCCAGCGATGCCATTCCGATTAAAAAAGCTGGCCGAACAGTCAAAACCAATATGTCATTTACTCCAGATGTCCAATATACTCAAAAACCATATAGCCAAATTTGCACAGGTATCAGACAATGACTTTGAGCAAATCAAAAAATTCTTCGACATAAAACAAACGTGTAAAAAAGAGAACCTGCTAAAGGAGGGACAGATCTGCCGTCATCATTATTTTGTTTTGGACGGCCTGCTTAGAAAGTTTTATATTAACGAGAAAGGTACCGAACAAACCACGGAATTTGCCATAGAAACATGGTGGCTTACCGATAACTTTGCCTACGAGAACCAGCTCGCGACAGAATTTTATATTCAGGCAGTAGAGAAATCAACATTGCTTTACATCACTTTGGAGAAGCAGCAGAAGCTGCTGGAAGAGTTTCCGGTAATGGAGCGCTATTTCCGTTTTGTCTACCAGAGGGCTTATGCAGCCGCACAGAAACGCATCAAATTTCTTTTCTCGTTCTCTAAGGAAGAGTTTTATTTCCAGGCAGTCAGAAACCACCCCGAATTCATCCAGCGTGTTCCTCAATACCTCATCGCTTCCTATCTAGGATTCACGCCCGAATACTTGAGCGAAATACGCAAAAGGCTTCTTTCTTAAACCAGTTTAAGTTTTTTCCTTTCCCTATTATTGAATTTTGCATTGAACAATTTTAAAAGAATAATACAATGCAAAAACGACTTAACATTAAGCAGGCCGCTCCGGATGCACTAAAAGCGATGATAGGACTTGAAAGCTACCTTTCAAAAATTTCCATATCCAAGACAGCCAAAGAACTCATAAAGATACGTGCCTCGCAGATCAACGGCTGTGCCTACTGCATCAACATCCACACTCAGGACGCCGTTAAAAACGGCGAGTCAAACCAGCGCATTTTTCTCTTGAGTGCTTGGAGAGAAGCTGGGGACATTTTTACAGAAGAGGAAAAAGTGGTGCTCGCGGTAACTGAAGAGATAACATTAATTCATGAGAACGGATTAACGGATGAAACCTATACAAAGGCCTTACAGTATTTCAGTGAAAGCCAGATAGCAGATATAATAACGGCCGTCATAACAATCAATCTTTGGAACAGGGTTGTTCTCAGTACCCATCTCCGAATAGGAGAAAGTCTTGCATAACTTGCAAAAAACTAGTTTAATTACGATGCATCCAAAAGTTTAGAATTATAATTAAATTTGAAGACAATAAGCCCGATTTGTTTCGGGCTTATTGCTTTTACGAAAAACTCATTTAAAAGCACCAATTAGGATAGAAATGCTCCAGTGGAACAACAATCAAATAATTCATACAGCCAAAGAAAGACAATCCTGCCTTAACTTAAACAATCTTTTAAAATCCTGCATAAATTTTGTAAATTTATATATCAGTTTAATGCGATGGATCAATTGAGTTTTTACAATTTTTGCATCAATCCTACTCAGGACATCCGAACCAATTTTTTAACGCCAATGAAAGACAGACATTACATATAGAAAGCCAATCTCTTCAAATCATCCAAAAATGATGTTGAAATTTGTCCTGTCCCCGTCACCACACAGCCAAATGGCGCCAATTGAAGACGATTGGCGCCTTTTTTTTTACTACTTATACTAAATACGATAGCTGTAAATCAATTTTGCTTTTATTTTTAGTTCTTTAAAATAAGAATAAAAATGGATAAATTCGTAAATCTGTGGAGAAGCAAAAATTAACCATAAATATTAGGTAGTCCAAAGAAGGCATTCCATATTTCTAACACCTCTGATCCTTATCAAGGGAAAATAACTAGAAATGAGAACTATCCATATTTTTCGTTTTCCACCAATATATAAAACTAAATACTGCTTTGCTCTAAATTAGTTTGACCCTAGGTAATTGTGCAAGTATCACTTGCACAATCGGAAAATCAGTTTTCAGTCGAATTAAAGGTACGATATACTTTAAATTTAGAACAAAAAATCTTTGTTGCCATGAAAATTACAATTATAATAAGGCAGCTAGCCAAATGATTTATTAATTCACCAACAAGCTAAATATGAAGCTCTACAAAGACTGGACGGACACCCGTCACCGTCATAGACCCGATAGCAGCAGAAATCCTTCTGGGCCGTGGTTCGGCGCAGAAGATTGGAGCGGATAGCGGGAACAGCTCCTAAAAATTATATTATCCCAAAATAATATTAAACTAAAGCAATATTGGCTGCGTACCCAGAGCCGGCAGGCAAAAAAACGCAAAGCTTGCGCCGGCATCTCAAGGCTTTCGCCCGAACAAATCCAGTTTAGCCAGTGACCGCTGTAGCCCGCAATAGCTCCTCAGCAATAAATGCCGCTATGTGCTGCACTTCATTACCTTTGAGCTCGAGAATTTCAAAAGCATTAACATGGAACTCCTCCAGGTCCTGACCCGTAGTATTTAATAGAACTGGCCTTTTATTTTTTGAAAACTGATGATAAAATATAACTTTAAGCAACTAAATTCATATCTATTTTCTTTTTAAGTTTATAAGCACCATATCCTAAGACTATCGCAAAAGGAATTAACGTAAAGTGAGCTAAATTTCTTGCTGTATCATTGGAAACTTTATCCATCGCCGCCTTCTGTTCTGCTGATATTTCATTGCTTGAAAAAAGACCGTCTTGATTTAAATCAAAAGCAGAAAGTTCTTTTTTATTTTGATAATTCTTAAAAGCAATTATCGAATTCAATAAAATGTATGCTAATACAGATGTTAAAAATCCAAATTTAATAGGAGTAAAAAATCTCATCTAGTAATGGTAAACAAATTTAATTAAATACAATTGAAATGCCCTATACATATTTTTCATAAACGGTATATTTAGGTCTGTAATCCGCTTTTTCAGGAAATGTTTCATCATTAAAGCTAAAAACACGCAATTGAAATTTTTCTACCCCTTTTTCAATCAGCCGCTGCTCCATATCCTTCATTAGCTCCCTTCCTATTCCTCCCCTTTTATATCTTTCGCTGACTGCCACGTAAAGAACCTCGCCAATCAATGAATCCTTAAGGATAAAATTTTTTTGAACCTGAGTAATTTTAGCCAGAGCAAATCCAATCACTTCCTGTTCTTTCTCAACAACACTCAATATCAGGTCGCTATTTTCCTTAAAGGTACTATTGAATAACAATTCGTATCTCTCTGGCTTAATTTCATCTCTGATATCTTTACTACTTCTACGGTGTTTTGCATCCAAATCTTGAAATAATGGCAGTATTGCCGGAAGATCGTCATGTGTAGCTGGTCTAATTCTCATATTTGATTATATCGGTTAAAGTTATCTGTTCAAGATCGGTTACCTTATTGTAGATCTGTTCGGTAATATTCATTATCTCTATATTGGCATCATAGCTTAAGCGTTCGGCATCAGAATATTCGGCATATAAGACTTTCTGCGCAAAAAGCAGTTTTTCCATTAATTTTAATTTGTTCTGCAAAAGCGCCGATCTTGATTTCTCAATCTTGAGCGCCTCATAAAGATCCCTTATTTCCTGCACTGTAAGATTAATCCTCTCTATGGTATTTCTCTTATCAAGCTCCAAGTTTAAAGCTTCTATTTCATACTTTGTCTTGCTGATTTGAAATTCTGTTTTTCTTTTTCCAAAATCCAGCAGCGGCAAACTTAAAGAGATTGAAAAATTCTGACTCTGGTTTGGATCCTTAAAAATATCCTGATACTGATCTGTAGCGTTGTTGAACCCCACCCCCAGAGACAAGTTTGCTGAGTAGTACTTCATGCTTTGCAGCTGCCTGATGTTTTTATCCAGCCCGGTTAAACTGTTTGCGGCTACAATCTGATGGACAAGCAAATAGCTTTCAATGTAGGCATCCGGGCTTTGAACTTCAAAATTCAATCCAGGTACAGGCAGCTGGTCTGAGTCTCTGATAATTTCTGAGTTAAAGAAGCTGTTAATTGACTTTATTTTTAACGCCTCTCCTTTTTTTAGAAAAACCTGATTCCTTTGAATATCTAAAAGCCTTAGCTCTACATCAATGGAATCATAGGCCATTATCCTCCCGGCACTTATAAGGTCTTTTACAATCTTTTTGTATTTGCTGGCTGAAATCCATTCTGCATCGATAAGAACCGCCTGCTTTTTTATTTTAGCCAGCTCAAAGTAATGTCTTACGGCGGCTTTTTTAATATCTATCCGCTTTTGCCGGTTAATTAGGTTGTTGTAGTTGTATTTTGCTTGCTGTATCTTATTCTCCCATTTCATTTCATTAAAAAAGGTCAATGATTGAGAGAAATTTATCCCGAGCCAGGATGCAGAATATGAAGTTGATCTTTGGTCGTCTCCAAACAGATCCAATCTGTTTAAGGAGTTTGATATGGTTATTTTTCCTCCCGTAAAAGGTATTTTTTGCGTAAGGGATAAACTGACCTTTGAGTTGGCCGAGTTGGACTCCCTAAAAGCATAACTTCCGTCTGGCTGCATCACCTCTGAAATAGACCTGTTGTAGCTGGGAAGAGAAAAATTCAATGAAAAGTCAGGCAGAAAACTTTTATTAAACAGCCTGTATTCCTTATTGTTGAGTTCTGTGTATTTTGCACTTCTTGCAATTTCTGACGAACTTTCAACATTATTTATAAAATCATTTATTTCAAGAGCTTTTTGAGAAAAGATATCGCGACTATAAAGGCACATCAAACTTATAAGAAAAATTCTGAACATAGGAAAATAGTAAAAAAACAGGATATGGCTGGAACCCTGCTTTTAAAATTGAATTGCAATGATGCAGTTGTTGTATAATCTATTATTATCCGCACAAATAAATAGCAGTGAGCCTGGCAATTACAAACATTCCCCCTGCAAATAATCCAACCGAGAGCAGCAATATCGTAAAGAAATTATCCTTTGGCGTTTTTTCGCTCTTAAGTTCTATGCCATCAAACAAGGGTTTGAGGGTCTTTTTACAGAAATAAATAAACCAGACTAGTAAAATTGCCATGATAAGGTAAGCTGACAGCCTGTTTCCCTTAATATTTACATTTATGCTGAAAAGACAGGTGATAACCACAAAAAACAGCATGCTAAACATAAAGACCGCTATGCCCAGAATATTCCTAATTGCCACATAGGCATATCTTTTTGAAGTCTCTTCATCATATTTAAGATGATAATAATAGTTATTCAGTAATTTTTCGTAAAAAAAAAGCAATTTCGACTTCATGCTTTAATATAATTTTATTGATTAGATTATTGGCATTTGCCGCAAAAAAAGCAAATGCCAATAATGTTTTTTTATTGATTAATTAGAATAGGCTGCTCCTACCAAGCCAACCATGATTGATAATCCTCCAAATACTAGGGAATGCGGTCCCGGTACCAGCGCGGCTGCACCTAAACCTGTAGCTATAGCATTCAGAGTGTCAGTATCTGTCCATGGATCCTCGCCTGTTACCACTTCTTTTACAGCGATAACAGTTTCAACTCCGCCGATTACCACGCCTGCAGCGCCAATTCCCGTACCTACTTTAGCAAATGTTTTTGCTGTTAGGCCTACCTCTCTTGTTATTGCCGTTATAGCATCCATTGATGTTCCGGTAAATCCTGCGCCGAGTCCAGCTGCATTAACTGCTGCCCTTAGTTTGCTGTCAACATCCCAAAATTCTTCAGCACTAGCATCACCTTCTGCGACATTTACAAAACTATCAGGAGAAACGAAGTTTTCACCATAATCGTAGCCTCCGCCGCCTCCGCCGCCTCCCCCGTAATCATAACCGGGATCACCACCTTCACCTCCTCCTGGCCAGTCAAACCCGCCACCTGATCCGCCTGATCCGCCTGATCCGCCTGAACTTCCGCCCCCTCCGACTACGACCTCATCGAGCCATCCTCCATCATAATCATAATCTTGGCTTTGTGAATTTGAACCTCCCCAAGCGCCAAAAACGCTCTGTTGGACTTCCTTAGAAATTTCTGGAAAACTTAAGTCTTTCATGCAGTTTAAATTTATGTTAATATTATGTTAATTATATATTTTACAATGTTTATTTTAATCTCCAATCATGATTTCCAATTCAAAATATTTATAAGAAAAACTATCTTTTTTTCTTTTTAAATTGAACAAAATATATGTATTATTGCACATTTTTTGGCAAAAGTAAAAAAATTCACATATAAAAAAAGACAAACCAGCATAAATTTTAAAAAACGCCTTTGTAGGTATCTCTGTATGAAAATTAACAAAAAAACGACTCATGAAATTATTGAGTTTCTTTCGAAATATTATTCAAACCAGTACGCAAGTCTAGTAACTGGAAGTTATGTTGAAGGCACCAATAATGAATTCTCAGATGTTGATACTATAATATTCACCAAAGACAGAAATAATGTTTTCAATGAGATGGTTCTTTACAAAGATTTAAAACTCCAAACAATTATTATTCCTGTACAGAACATTCAGGAAATCCTTTGGATCGATTATCTGACAGGTCAGGGAACTTTTGTAAATATGATTGCTAAAGGCCATATTATTTTCGATCAGGATGATTTTTTAAAATCTCTTATTTCACATACAAAGGAGCTGGAAACACATGGAGTTAAGCCTTTATCTGATTACGAAAATTACATGGCAAGGGTCAAAATCACATCCCTTTTGTTTGATGTCATGGGGGCAGAAGACATTGATGAGCATTTGTATACTATTATAAATCTAATTGATTTGGTGACACAGTTTAAATTAAAAGCTAACGGCAGCTGGTGCAGTGACGGCAAATACAGGATGAAGCTCATTAAAGCCCTTGATGCCGAATTTTACCAAAAGCTAACTGCAGCAGTGGCAGATATATATGGAAACAAAAACAAGGAAAACATCATTAACTTAACAAAAGAGCTTTTGGAGCAGCATGGAGGCATATTGCCTTATTATTCCAAGGCTCATACGCTTTCTAAAGTTTCTGAAGATTATCTGGTTGTCGAACTTGATAACAGCTCAAATATGGAGATGTTAAAAAATACCATTAGGGTCTTGAGAGAATTCATAGAAAACATTAAGCAGTATAAGGAAATTGACTGCTACTTTTTCTCATCCAAACCTGTAAGTAAAAATAAAACGGAAGAGAATATTTATCTGGTCATAAACACTAAAAAAGAATTTATTAACGATTTTCTAATAGAACATCTTAACTTTTTTATCACTGGCAAAGAGAATATTTTAAGACTGCAGTTTCCTTTTCAATATGATCCAGTTTACCGTTTTTCGACAAAAAAAACATATAACAAACTGGCTCCGCTATTTTACCGCATTTCAAAACTGATTACAGAAAAAAAAGGAGCAATGTTTAATGCGTCCCATCAAATTCCATTTGCCGTTCATTTGCTGAAAGAAGCCAAAAACACTTGGTTTGCTGATTGTCCAGATATGTTTTCGCCTTTCCTAAAATATCTGTTTGAGTGCTGGTTTGTCTTTACATATGATGATGGGCTCAGCTTTAAAACAGAAGTGCTGCTGGAGAAGAAAAAAATAAATTTAGAAAAATTCGAAGCATTATTTCATGGGCAGCAGCTGCAGTTGCGAAGCAGTTACAATTCTGAATCCCTGATTCCAAAAGAAGTCGTAGCCATATTGAAAAAAATCAGCAAATTCCCTGAAATAAAGAACATCCCTGTCTATAAAGCGTACATAACACCCTCAGGTTTAAGTGAAATGCAGAGAAAGCAGTGGAGCCTTTTTAGAGAAATCATTTTCAAAACTTTTTCCATCCTTTTTATCGATAACCGCCTTATTTCATATATCCCCTTTGTTGTAAACAAATTAGAATTAAATGATTAATACCTTTCCGCACTATTCGCAACAGAACTCTCTTACATGCGGCCTAACCTGCATTAAGATTGTTGCCAAACACTATAAAAAAATAATAGATATCTCTCCTTACTATAAAAACCTCACATCAAAAGGTTTCTCTGTATATGATCTGTGCAAGGCCGCAGAAACCATTGGTTTCCGTTCAGCTGCGTATAATGTCTCTATTGATGACCTGAAATCATTTGACAAACCCATTATAATCCATTGGAAAAAGAATCATTACGCAGTCTTATACAAAGTAAAAAAAGGCAGATTTTTCATCTCTGACCCTGCAAAAGGACTTGTGGACTATGACTTAAAGGAATTTGCTGCCAGCTGGATAGATGCCGGTAACACTGGAAGAATCATAGTTCTGGAAGTATCCGAGAAGTTTCATGAATTAAAAAACGGCAGATCGAATTACTTAGCGGCGATTGAATTTTTGATCCGCCATTTAAGCCCGTACAAAAAAAATCTTTCGCAGCTACTGCTCGTTATGATTGTAATTGCATTAATATACGCCTCTCTTCCTTTTATTACACGGTCAATCATCGATGTGGGCATTGAAGGGCAGGATTTTAATTTCATCACAATAGTATTAATCGCCAATATCTGTCTGCTGCTTTTTAGAAGTATAGGAGAATGGATCAGAGCAACCGTTTCGCTGCATATTGCAAGCCGAATCAAAATTTCCATTGTTACCGATTACCTTATTAAAGTCTTCTCGCTTCCAGTGAATTATATCGACAGCATGCTAATGGGAGACATCATGCAGCGCTCAAAGGATCAAGAAAGAATTCAGCAGTTCATCTCCAATTCAGCAATATCTGTTTTTATGTCAATGCTTATTATTGTTATTTACGGAGTTATACTTTTTGTTTTTGATGGCAATCTGTTTTTGATTTTTTTATGTGCGACTGTTCTATATATCTTCTGGATCATGTTTTTTTATCAGATCAGAAAAAAAATGGATTTAAGCTACTATCAGCTGCTAGGAGAAAACCAAAGTTCATGGATAGAAATTTTAAAAAATTTCGAAGACATTAAATTAAACAATTATGCCTTAAACAAAAGATGGAAATGGGAAAAGATACAAGGGTCATTATATAATATCGAAATTAAACTGCTAAATATTGACCGCATTCAGCAGCTTGGAGCCGATTTTATTAATGGCCTGAAAGATATAGGCCTGACCTTTTATGGGGCATATCTGGTCATTCAAGGAGATCTGTCCTTAGGTACCCTGATTTCTATTCAATTCATCATTGGACAGCTGAATGTTCCAGTTTCAGAATTGATAACTTTTATAAAAATGGGACAGTCCGCTTTTATCAGTTTTCTGCGCGTAAATGACATCAATAATATGCCTGAAGAGCAGATTAAAAGCAAATCCCTTATTCATTCTTTCAGTTCTTCAAACAATGACATCACATTTAATAATGTAAGCTTCAAATATAAAGGTGCATCGCGTGGAGTTCTGCACAATCTAACATTTGTAATTCCGGAAAATAAAACTACAGCCATTGTAGGCTTAAGCGGATCGGGAAAAAGCACTATATTGAAACTACTATCCAAAGTATATGATGGATACTCGGGAGAAATCTATATAGGACAGAACAACATAAAATCATTTGACAATGATTTCATAAGAAAGAATACAGGAACGGTTTTCCAAGAAAGCACACTATACAATGATACTATATTAAACAACATTGTTCTGTCAGATGAACAGGAATATAGTCTGGAAAGAGTTGAAAAGGTATTGCCTTGGGCTAACCTAAAAGAAGAACTCTACCTGCTGCCTGAGGCTCTCAACACAAAACTTAGTGAAGGGGGAAAAGGTTTAAGCCAAGGTCAGAAACAAAGACTGCTGCTGGCTAGAGCTTTTTACAAACATCCTAAATTTTTATTGCTAGATGAAGTGACAAACGCAATCGACTCACGTAGTGAAAATAAAATTTTAGATGTGTTTAAAACCGAAATGAAGAATCAGACTATAATTTTGGTTTCACATAAATTATCAACAGTCAAATGCGCAGATTTTATTATACTCATTGATAGGGGAATTGCTTTAGAAGCTGGAACATACGATGAATTAATTGAAAAAAGGGCTTACTTCTATAATCTTTTTAAACCGCAGCTTAATGAATAAAAAAAATAACGTCTTAGAAAAATACCAATCGGAAGAGCTTAAAGAAATATCATTGGCATCAAATGTGAGTGACTATAAAAAAGTCCTCTATTTTATTATCTCGTTTATTCTTATCAGTGTAATAATCAGTGCCATGATAAAATATCCGGAAAAGGTTGTTGGCAGAGCCTTTATTGTATCAAAAAATCAAACCAACAATATCTATGCCCCAAACAGTGGTGAAATTAAACTACTCGTCCAAGATAACTGCTATGTCCAAAAAGGCGCTCTTCTGGCTTTAATAAACAGCACAACGGACTATGGTGATCTAATAAAAATAAAAAATCAGTTAAAAAGCATTGATATCAATACAATTGAAAGCTCCATCGATATTGAATTCGATAGGACATTACGGCTTGGAGAAATAGAAAAATTCTATTATAATTTCCTGCTGGCTGTAATTGAGTGTAATAACACTTTAAAGATCGATCTTGCAAAACTGAAAATTGAAAACATCGAGAAAAAACTAATTAGAAATTCAGAACGGGAAGAAATTTTAACGCAAGCTAAAAAAGTATTTGCAGATAAGTCAGAAATAGTTAATAAATCATACGAACTAGACCTGTCCCTATTTGATGCAAACGCAATTGTAAGAGATAAAATGGATAACTCAAAATTAACGATGCTTGATTTAAAAGAAAAAGCAATATACTTGGATAAAAATGATCAGGAATTGACGCATAATACCGGAGAATTAAGCGATGAAATTTCATTTCTAAAAAAAGACAGGGAAAAAATGATCGCTTCGGTTTTATTTAATGTAAAAAAAACGTACTTTGAGCTAATAACTGCCATTGATTATTGGGAACATAATTTTACAGTTAGCGCCCCTATTTCAGGAAAACTTGAATATTACCAGCCATTTCTTAATTCAAGCCAGTATGTAAAAAAAGAATCTCCTTTATTCATTATTCTACCGAAAACAGAAGATATATACGCCAGGGGGGTAATGTCTGCGAATGGCTATGGTAAAATAAAAAAAAATGACACTGTTTTTATAAAGCTGCGAGATTTTCCCTTCAAGGAATATGGTGATTTAAAGGGAATTATTTCAAATAAATCAAAAGTCTACCATGATACAATTTACTATATTGACATCAGGCTAGATCCAAAATTGAAAACTACGCATAATAAGAAAATAGATTTCACACACAACATGCCAGGCAGTTTGGAGTTTTATGGAAATAAGAGGAGTTTGCTCCAAAGAATTTTCAGCACTATTCAAAATTCAATCGAAAAAAATTAAAATGCAAATTTTAAAATCTCAAAAACAGTCTTCAAACCTCATAATAGAAACATATAAAATTAATATTATAAACTGTTTGCCTTTAAGATTAAGCGGTTATACAAATCTCTTGACTAACTACAATAAAATATTCAATCGTTCTAAAGCATTTTCTATTTTTGACTTAATAACCTGCCCATATAAAAAACTACGGTAAATAATATTACATACTTGTAGCTAACCATTAAACTCTGGCATTTTTTTTTAGATCTGAGACTTTAATTCGTACAGCCAAAGAAAGACAATTTTGACTTAAACATAACAATCTTTTCAAATCCTCCATAATATTTGTAGAATTGCATTTTAGTTTACTGACATGAACCAATTGAGTTTTATAATTTTTTTCATCAATCCCCAACAGGACATCTAAACCAAATTTACAAAGCCAATGAAAGACAGACACTAAATATAGTAAGCCAATTTCTTCAAATCATCCAAAAATGATGTTGTAATTTGTCCTGTCGAGGTCACAACGCCAAATGGCGCCAATTGAAGACAATTGGCGCCATTTTTTTATTAAACATAATTGCTGATGGACTACAGCTGAAAATTGATTTATTCCTCACTAAAATAAAGCACAAAATGGCCCCGATAGCAGCGGACATCCTTTTTGCGCCGGGGTTCGGCGCAGAAGATTGAAGCGAATAGCGGGAAAAAGCTCCCAAAAAAACAAACCTAAAAAAACAAAAAATCAGCATAAGAATTCCGCTTCAAAAAAACACCTGAAGCGCATCATTTATAGATATGCCCTATATGCCCGGCTCTGCCTGGTCTGCCTGGTCTGCCTGGTCTGCCTGGTCTGCCTGGCCTTTGAATTCCAGTTTATTTTTATGACAGATCGATTTTGTATTTTTCTTCAATTGGTGAAGAAGATTTACCTGGTGCAAACTGCCCTATTTGGAATACTTTTTCAATAAATTCAATGCTCTGGTCCAATGACGTATTTTCGTCTTTTAAATGGCTTGCAAAATGGCCTATTAATTTTTGGATAATCCTCGAACTGATCAAATCCATCTGAACTTCATCAAAATTGATTGTTTTCTTCTTTTGAAAAGCAAACTCAGCCGACACAATATCATTCAGTTTGGTTTTTAATGCATGGATGGTCAGTGCGCTTTTTCGGCCGTTTACCCATGTATTCAGTTCTGATTTCATATCCTCAATAATGGCTTCTGCAGCAAGAATATGCTGTTTTCTTCTTTCCAGCGTGTCATCGGCAATTTGAGATAAATGATCCAGATGTATTAAAGTTACACCGGGTATCTCTTCCACATCGGAATCTACATTGCACGGAATGGACAGGTCCAGAATTAATAAGGGTTTATGCAGGGCAAGCGATGTCTTGTCAATAGTGGGGCTTTGTGCTCCTGTAGCCACAACCAGCACATCTGTCCGCTGCAGTTCTTCTTTCAGATTGCAGTAATCCTTTACGATGACATTCAGTCTTCGCGCCAGTAATTCAGCTTTGTGTTTTGTTCTGTTTATAAGGGCAATATGTCTGTTTTTAGTATGCTTTAATAAATTTACGCAGGTATTCCTGCCTATTTTTCCTGTTCCGAACAGCAAAATATTTTTATTCCCGGCATCTGCGACATTTTGGATTATATACTGCACCGATGCAAAAGAAACCGATGCAGCGCCGGAAGAAATTTTTGTCTCTGTCTTAACTTTTTTGCTTGCCTGGATTACAGTATTTACCAAACGTTCCAGAAATGTGTTTGCCAAACCTTTCTCTTTGCTGTGGTTAAAAGCAGTCTTAATCTGGCTGATGATTTCAAAATCACCCAGGATCTGGCTGTCTAAGCCTGTCCCTACCCGGAACATGTGGCTCACGGCTTCGTTATTTTTATAGATGTAGCCAGACTGCTGAAATTCCTCCACGCTGCCTTTTGTATGGCTGCAAAGCAGTTTTATCAATTCATAGGGATGAGAAGCCCAGCCATAGATTTCAGTCCTGTTGCAGGTGGAAATCACAAGTAATGACTCTATTCCTTCATCTTTAGCCTGCGCCAGCAGTTCAGTCTGTGCTTTAGGGTCCAGGCTGAATTTTCCCCTGATCAGGGCATCTGCTTTTTTATAGCTTAATCCTAAGGCGTAAAAGGTCGTGTTTTGGGACAGCTTAAAATTTTCCATGGGATAACTTTAATTTAAGATTCGACAATTTAGGGAAGTCTGCGTTATAACATCAATTCGCAATGATGTTTTTGCAGGTATGCCGATAAACGGCTCCAAGGCAAAGCCCGTGGCAATCATTTCAATCCATGTATCATGATATGGCCAAAGATGGCATAAAAGAAATTTATACTGAAAAGGGGTTTCTTTAGGCAGGCATGCTCATTTTGGAATAAAAAAATGTTTAAAACAAAAACGCCACCCGCAGAAAAAGGCGGCGTTTTTTTGGAAAGATTACTTATTTTTGGACGATAGGCGTTCTCAATGATTCCAAAACTGCCACAATATCCGTATAGAGTTCTGTGTTTGAGGCAACGCCGTTCGCATTGGCCGCCGCTCCCACATAACCTTCGAATTTTGTATAGTCCGCACTGCTGGATTTTGTTCCCATTCTAGGATTTGTCGCAGGGTTGTGCGCCGCCGCCATGCTCAGGCCCGAATACGTATTTACTGCATTGGTGCCTCCGGTGTTGAATGAAAAGAAATCAGTCAGGTTATCGGATAATTTTGCAATATTTGTAGCTTGGGTTGTTCCGGTTTCGGCCAAAAGGGGTGCAAAATGAGCCTGCAGGTTTCCTGATGCATTGGACTGAATATCGGCAACTATCAATCCGATGGTTGAATTGACCACTTTACGGAAGCTCAAGCGCCCCTGCTCGATCATCTGTCCTGAATTATCAGGATCTGCGACCATTTTAGTGCCTCCCAATCGCTCATATATGGATGCTTTTACAGGAGCCGGAGTCTCATCATCATTGCTGCAGGATGTAAAAACAGCTGCTGAAAGGAATAACACGCTTAAGGCAATTTTAGAATAATTTTTCACAACAATTATATTTAAAGGGTTAATTAAAAAAATGATTGATCTTCTGGGACAACTTATAGCCCAGACTGTTTTGGTCCATAGGACAAACTTCTTTGGAAGCCAGATTTTCAGGCAGTATATAAGGCTGGGCATCATAATGCCTTTTGGCCATCAGCTGCGCATAGATCTTTTTCGAATTGGTGATTCTGTTATTATGGAAATAAACCACCACGTTTCTCTTGATAATGATGGAATCTGAGGTCAGCCCTTTAATGGATCTCAGATCAGCGCAAATCTGTATGGCCTGCGCAGAATCGATAGCTTCCTTGAAATCAATCCGGCTCACCTGCAGGTTTGGAGTTTCATAAACCGCAGGCTTGGCAGTAATGATATGGAAAAGAAGAATTGCCGAAAATAGGACCGTAATTCCCATTGCGATCCAAAGTGCTTTTTTGATGTACTTGTTGATTTTCATATGTGATTTTTATAGCGGTTAGATTTAAGGTCATATACGGAAACTTTTTTAGGATGGTTTTAACAAGTAAAAAGAAAACTTTAGTTTAGAATTATTTTAAATAGTTTGAATCTTTTCCCCAGCATCAGATACGATAAAAACAGC
Organism: Flavobacterium anhuiense; assembly: GCF_004151235.1. Classification (GTDB taxonomy): domain Bacteria; phylum Bacteroidota; class Bacteroidia; order Flavobacteriales; family Flavobacteriaceae; genus Flavobacterium; species Flavobacterium anhuiense_A. The sequence continues at coordinate 10,978 of NZ_JUIV01000022.1, read as the reverse complement.
ATCCCTCACGCTCTATTTTTTATACAGCCCGTAAAAGTCTTAATCTGAATTTGAATGGATAAAAAAAGTACTTCTTAAAATCTGTAAAATAAATTTTGACGTATATAGGTGAAAAGCATTCCTTGAGATGAAAATCAAGTCTGCTTTGTAAACTAAAAAAACACGTTATGAAACTACAAAAAGCATGTGCCGTTTTATTAGCCGCCATAATCCTTGCAGGCTGCTCAAATGATGATTCCTCCGCTCCAATGAACACCAGCGCGCCTGCCGGATCAGTAACATATGACAAGGATGTAAAAACAATTATTGACAATAACTGCATTGTCTGCCATGCGGCGGTTCCTACAAACGGTGCCCCTATATCTCTTGTCACATATGCCCAAGTCAAAGATGCTGTTTTAAAACGAAGCCTCATTATCCGAATTTCCCTGGAAAACGGCAATAGTGTGCTGATGCCTAAAGGAGGCCCAAGAATGCCCCAGGAAACTATAGATATAGTCAAGCAATGGAAAAGGATGGATTATTTGAAAAATGATTTTATCTGCAGGCTTTTTCAAAAATAATGCAGTCCAGGGAAATTTAGTCGATAAATCTCCATAAAAGCCCTGAACTGCTCCATTTCGGTCTGCGTAAAACAGACCGCATGTTTATCCTGCGCCTCAATCCTGTTCCATCTAGTGCCAGCCAGCATTTTCACGCAGGCAGGAAGACAGGCAGGCAAAAAAGGCAAGCCGGGTATAATTGAAAGAGCACTTCATAAGACATTCTTTTTTTTGCATAAATCTCACACGGCAGTAGGAATCTTCCTTTTAATTTTGGGCTAACAAAGAACGATATACAATATAAATATAATTTCCTATTAAATTTAGAATCATTCTAATGGTATTATTCTCATATCCAAAAAGGATTTAAGTTAATTTTATTATGAATTTCAAGCCGGCTAAAATGAGCATTGCTGATAAAGACCATGTGCAGAGAGCCCTTACAGGCATAGATAAAAAAATAAACAGTGTAAAAACAATTTTGGAGGCACAGAAAAAACCTCTGAAGACCGTGACTGGGTAAAACTGCTAAATAAAAATTATGGAATCTGAGGTTCATTATATTAACAGAAGCGGCTGGCTCCGGGCGGCAGTACTTGGAGCCAATGATGGGATACTTTCAACCACCAGTCTTACGATTGGCGTCGCAGCGGCAAGCACAGCCAGAGAGCCTGTTCTGCTTGCTGCAGTTGCTGGACTGGTTGCAGGCGCGCTGTCCATGGCTGCCGGGGAATATGTATCGGTCAGTTCGCAATCAGATGTTGAATCAGCTGATCTCGAAAGGGAAAAATTGGCACTGCAGAATATGCCGCAAGAGGAACTTGAAGAATTAGCGGAGATTTATATACGAAGGGGGCTGAATGAAGAACTGGCTAGGCAGGTGGCCTCTGAATTGATGGCTCATGACGCCCTTGAAGCACATGCAAGGGATGAATTGGGGATCAACGAAATCACGCAGGCCAATCCTCTAGCAGCTGCATTTGCATCGGCGGTATCTTTTATTATTGGAGGTTTTCTTCCCCTGCTGGTAGCAATTTTTGCCCCCATTAAAGACATGATTTTCTGCCAATATGCCTTTTCAATTCTTTTTCTGGCTTTCTCAGGGATTCTTGCCGCTAAGGCTGGAGGCTCAAATATCCTTAAATCAGTCCTTCGGATCTGCATCTGGGGTACTTTTGCTATGGCTGCCTCAGCCCTGGTCGGATATATTTTTGGAGTCCAGACTGCCTGAAACAAGAAAACAGGGCTTGTAACCACTTAAAAATATTAATCCAATCTTAAGCGAGCCGCAAAAATAACAAACCATGCTTTTCGTTATTTCGTATATACAAAAAAAAAAAAAAAATGAAACTGATAACTATATTCCTTGCACTGACAATGACGCTTTCCATAAACTGGGAACCTGACTTTAATAATGCAAAAAAAACTGCAAAAGAAAAACACAAATTAATCCTCTTGAATTTCTCGGGTTCTGACTGGTGCGGACCTTGTATCGTGACGCGCAAGAACTATCTAGAAAGCGCAGTTTTTACTGCTATGGCAAATGAAAACTTAGTACTTGTCAATGCTGATTTTCCAAGAAAAAAGAAAAATATTGGAACTCCAGAGCAGGTAAAGCGAAACGAGGATTTAGCCGAAATTTATAATAAGGAAGGAAGTTTTCCTCTTACGCTTCTTCTGGACGCAGATGGCAAGGTAATCAAAACCTGGCATGGAAAACCGGAAACGACTCCTGATGAGTGGACAGCCGAAATAAAAGCGATCTGTGAGAGCCGAAAATAACATATCTGAAAATAAAAAATATTCCCAGTCCCTAAAACTCATGGGCAACAGCTTTACCATTACGGTTGTCGCACATAATGAGAAAACAGGAAATGAGAATATCAGCCTGGCTATTGAAGAAATCAGGCGGATTGAAAAACTTCTGACTACTTACAAAGAAGACAGCCAGACCAATCTCATAAATGAGAATGCGGGAATCAGGCCAGTTGAAGTCGATCTGGAAGTCTTCAACCTCATCGAAAGGTCCATCGGCATTTCAAAGATCACCCAGGGCGCCTTTGACATTTCCTATGGAAGCATAGACAAAAGCCTTTGGAATTTTGACAGGGCCATGACCAAATTGCCCGATGTGCAGACTGCAAAAAAGATGGTGCATCTGATCGATTACCGAAAAATCATCCTTGACAGGGAAAACACGACAGTCTTTCTAAGGGAAAAAGGGATGAGGATAGGCTTTGGAGGAATCGGAAAAGGATATGCCGCCGAAATGGCCAAACAGGTCTTGCTTAAGCGGGGCGTGCAAAGCGGCATCATTAATGCCAGCGGAGACCTTTCTGTCTGGGGGCTGCAACCCGACGGCCGGAAGTGGACAATCGGAGTGGCAGATCCGGACTCTCCCAATGCCGCATTCTCCTACATGGAGATATCCGACAAAGCGGTGGCCACTTCGGGAAACTATGAAAAGTACATAACTATAGACGGCAAAAAATATTCGCATACAATTGACCCAAAAACAGGCCTTCCGATAAGAGGAATAAAAAGCGTCACTATTATCGCCTCAAACGCGGAATTTGCAGATGCCATGGCTACACCCATAGCTGTTATGGGCATCAGGGCTGGATTATTCCTAATAGATCAGATTCCTGATTTATATTGTATTATAATTGACGAGAGCAATAAGATCTACACATCCAAAAACATTAATCTGAAATGAAAAAGCCAACGCAAAAAAATCTCGCATTGTTATGCAGTGCCGCTCTTGCGGGCCTGCTGCTTGGTTCCTGTACCAGTGTAAAGGAATACCAGAAAGGAAAACTCAACGATTCTGAAATGGTGCTTTCGAACAGGAAAATCGAAAAAACGGAACTCAGTTTCCAATCCTACCGAGAAGGAGCTTCCGGGGCAAATGGAGGAAAAAGCGGCGGAGGCTGCGGATGCAATTAATTTTATGCCTTATTAAAGATGAAAAGAGTATTTCTTACAGGAGCAGCGTTGCTGGCATTGTTCCAGTCAAGAGCGCAGGATATCCCAGTTGATTCTACAGGCTATAAAAGCAGAAAGCTTAAAGTTGAAGAGGTAAATCTCGTATCGAGCTATTACAGCCAGAATGGCGATCATTCCGCCGTAACTGGAGGCATCGGAACCCAGAAGCTTACCGATATTGCCAACACCATTGATGTCAGACTGATCAAATATGGGCAGACAGGCATCAAGCATACCTTTGACATCGAAGCGGGAATTGACCACTATACCTCTGCCTCTTCTGATATGATCGACCTGAGTGCCAACTCTTCAGCCTCTTCATCAGATAACAGGTTTTATCCATCGCTGACCTATCTTAGAGAGAACGAACAGAAAGGCCGCACTATTGGTATTGGCGTTTCTTCTTCCACTGAGTTTGACTACCAGTCCTTTGGGGGAAACATCAGTTTTTCTCAGAAAACAAAAGACAGGAACGGAGAGTTTACGGCACGCTTCCAAACTTTTATCGACCAGCTGAAGCTTATTGAGCCTATAGAGCTTAGAGATCCTGGCAGTGAAGGTTATGGCAGTGCCAACAGAAACACCTTTGCCGGAACCTTGAGCTACTCACAGGTTATCAATCAAAGGCTTCAGGTAATGCTTGTCGGGGATGTAATCAGCCAGAATGGGTATTTAAGCCTTCCCTTCCACAGGGTTTATTTTGCAGATGGCTCAGTGCATCAGGAAAAAATGCCCGATACGCGTTTTAAAATTCCTCTCGGAATCAGGGCCAGCTATTTTATGGGGGACAACATCATCATAAGGGCCTATTACCGCTATTATACCGATGACTGGAATCTAAAAGCGCATACTGCTGATCTTGAAATTCCTGTAAAACTGACCCAGGCTTTTTCGCTCAGCCCGTTCTACAGGTATTACTCTCAGAGTGCGGCTAAGTATTTCAAACCATACGGCGAACATACTGCCGCAGATGAGTATTACACTAGCAACTATGACTTATCGAAATTCAACAGCAGTTTTGTGGGAATGGGGTTAAAATTTACCCCGCCTGACGGTATTTTTGGACTGAAACACTGGAATACACTGGAGATACGCTACGGCCATTACAATAGATCCAATGACCTGGCTTCTGATATAATAAGCATCAATATCAAATACAGATAAGCCATCAGGCAAAAGAGAAGACTTGCCTGAAACTTCAAATCAGGTGCAGTCTTAACGAGAGTCAAAAAAAATTCCATTATCATCCTTTGATGTTAGATCCCGGACAGCTGGAAAAGTTCTCCGGGATACGGCATTAGAAAAAAGAAAACCTTTGATTTATTTCTTTTGGCGGTAGATACATCCAGAATTGTATTGATAAAATCTGAAAAGAATAAAAAAACAGGTAAAGTTACCTATTTAACTAATGCTTATTTGAAAACAATAATTATTAAAATATTATTTGGGAAATCAAATATATTTTCAATCAATACCCGAAAGGACATCTAAACCAAATTTACAAAGACAATGAAAGACAGACACCAAATATAGTAAGCCAATTTCTTTAAATCATCCAAAAAAGATGTTGAAATTTGTCCTGTCCCTGTCACAAAAAGAGACAACTAATTAATAGTTGTCTCTTTTTTTTATACCCTAATGTGTAGATTTTTCAAGCCTATACGACTTAACATTCTATGGTTAGATTTTTCCATAGGAAATTCTTAGTCTGTTTGAAATAAAAAGTCGTAAAGTGGCGCTATCAGAGATTTAATCGAAGCTGAACGATGGTTCGAAATCCCGTTAAGGATATAGGATTTTTTTTCTCTTTTGGTTTATCGTAATTTTTTTACTAAATATTATTGTTCAATTGCGGTTGAAAATTGATTTATTTCTGTTTTAATAGTTCTTTGATAGCCATATCTAATACAGGGTCATTCATGTTTAGCAAATCATTTTGGGTATTTAGAACATGAATGTCAACAGGTGCGCCGATTCCTTCATAACAAATCATTTTGTTGTCGTAGTATCGCTCATTAGAGAGGGAAATAAGCCAACCATTAGGAAGCGTAAAACCATACATATTTGAGTAAATGCCGCGTGTGTTTGATCCAACAATTTTTACATTGGGCAGTTCTCTCATTATAGAAGCAAATAAATCTCCTGCGCTTACTGTTTTGTCATTCGTTAGGACTACTACAGGTTTTGTAAATTGAAAAACACCTTTAGGCTCAGTGTACCATGTTTCAAGTTGCCCAAAATCTTCATATCCCCCCTTTCTTATTCTTGTTTTTTTATGCATCCCAATTACTTTATTAGCTGTAAATCTGCCAGCAACTTCATAAGCAAATTCATCATTTCCCCCAATATTATCTCTCACATCTACGATAATTGATTTTACATCTTTAAAACTTGCAAACAGTGTATCCAATAGTTTACCTGCAACTACTGCATCAGGCACATTATCAGAATCTTGATCAACGAAGCATCTGTTGAAACGCAGGTATCCTATACCATTTGAAGTCGAATAAGCAAACAGAGGTACATGATTAAATTCAGGACCTGCGTATTGCAATGCTGTAAAATGTTTTTGCGATAAGGAAGAATTTACCATTTGCCAAAACTCATTACGCAAACTATCCGTTGGGAACTCTTTTACGAACTGCGAAGGTTTCACGGATTTGAATTGTTTTATTCCCGGAACGATAACATTGATATGATTGTCGTTAAAAGGAGCCAGCATCTGAGAAAAAACTGTATATAAAGAATCATCAGAAGTATTAGCGTTTATCAGTGGTCTATATTTTTGATATGTGGCATGCCAGTCAATATTCCTTAACTTAAAGAAGGCATAGTTGTCTTCGAAAGTATGCCATAACACTTCAAAGTTTAATTCCGGTTTTGAAATAGCAGTGTCTTTGGGATAAGAAATTGGATTTTGAGCGTTAGTTATATTTGCGGTGAAAATTAACAAAATCAAGTAGCTAAAAATTTTCATATTTTTTTAATGATTAAATTTAAGATGGTGTTGATTCAAATTAGAGATAACGTTCTGGCGCTAAACGAGTTTTGAAATTAAAGATGCGAGATTTTTCCCTTATTCACAAATTTTCCAAGTACAAAACCAATAAATAAGTTAATTTTTAGCCTCAATGGAAACTCTAATATCCTCACCAAATTTTAATCTGAATGATCTTCGATTTATTTATTGCATAATTTTACTAAAAACCAACTTGTTTCCTTTAGGCAATTCTAAATTATCTTTTGCAAGAATTTATAAAAATTATTACTGCTTAAATAAATTAAAACCCCCCTTTGTTTTAACACTTTTTAACATTTAACCTCTACAGGACATACAAACTACTATTGAATTAAAAAACAAAATAATTATCTTATAAATTCACTTGAAAATAAGCCAATTTCTTTAAATCATTCATAAAATGGTTTGTAAATTGTTCAGTAAGGGTCACCACACTGCCAAATGGCGCCAATTGAAGACAATTGGCGCCATTTTTTTATAATCCTGCTTATTTATTTATCTAACAGCCGAGCTCCTAAGCAGCCCTAGACCTCAATAGCAGTGGAAATCCTTTTGTGCCGAGGCTACGCACAAAAGATTGCTTCGCCAGTTCTCTAGCGCTCGGGTGGAACATATAGCGGAAAAAGCTCCAAAAAAAATATTAAATCTAAAAATAATATTAACACCAAACACCTTTTACATTGATATAGGTTCCCTCCGATCTCCAACTCTCCCCATTCTCCCTTCTCCTCTTCATCTCTGACTCAACCAAAAGCGTAAATTTATAAACCCAGCGCTGAATAACGTCATGATCAACAGAACTCATCGCATATTCATGATCTCTTCAACATGCCGATAGCTTAATGTAAACATAATAAAATATACGGCATGCCAAAATAATAGACTTTGGATAGCAATGGTCTTAGTATTCATGAGTTTAAGAGTTTAAAAAGACAAAGATAAAACTTAGCTTAGATTCGACAGAACCTCCAAAACAAGTTAATGTTTTGAGGTTTACAATCAAAAAAACTAAACGACTCTGCATTTAAAATGCAGAATGGTTTAGTTTTACAAGAACCTCAAAGTCCTCAATTTTAATTTTTATCAGCAAAATAAGCGTTACGGCAAGCTATAAATCTGCTCCATCTTCAGCCACTTTTCTCCCTGTTTTGCTAAAGGAGGCGCCTGCTGAAATTTCCACATTAGCTGCTCCCACTTCTGAACATCAGGATTTGCAATATCCATCAGCTGTTTCCTCTCGGGAGTAAAAGTTTCATCCACCTCCATAATCATAAATAATCTATTGCCTAAGAGGTAAATTTCCATAGACACTACTCCAGCATCTTTAATGCTTTTCGTGATTTCAGGGCGTGCATTTTCTGCAAGATGATACTTTTTATATTCTTCTATAAGTTCCGGATCATCAATCAGATCGCAGGCATAACATGTCCTTTTTAACTGCATATCTTCCTTGCTTAAAGTTTACATTCTATTTTTTTTCCTTTATAAACCAAAACTTTTTTAGTGCCATCTGGCAGCACAATGCTAAAAGTCCTTTCAGATAGCATCCCTTTATACTGTCCTCTTCTATTTGAAAGCGTTAATTTTTTCAGCTTATCATTATATGTAAAATCAATTTCTGTATAGGCACCTTTTTCATAATTGTAATTATCAAATTCATCTTCATAAAGGGTAAAGAAACCATCCTTTCCCGGATATACTTTTATTTGAAGATTGTCCCATTTTTTTTCCTCAGCAAACTGCACTTGAGGTCCCATTGGAATAATAGCGCCTTCCTTAACAAACAGCGGTATCATATCCAGCTTTGTTTTTCTGGTAATTTCCTTACCGCCCTGCAGTTTTTCATTTGTCCAGAAATCGTACCAGCCGCTTCCAACAGGAAGATAAACGATTCTTGATTTTTCTGCTGTAAAATCTATACTCTGCTTTTGATTCTGGCTTTCTTTTATTTTTTCGGGTGTATATTGGGCCTGAACCACCGGTGCAACCAAAATAGATTTTCCGAACATAAACTCATCTTTAACATCCCAACTCTTAGAATCGGCGGCAAAATCCATAAATAATGCCCTCATAAAACTGGAATCTTTATGGGTTACTTCCCATGATACCGAATAAATGTAAGGCAACAGGGAATAACGCAGATTTATAAATTTCTCAATCGCATCATATACCGGTTCGCCTTTCTGACCAAAATTATAGATCTCGCGAGGTATATCTGTACCATGAGAACGCATCATCGGGTTAAAAGCTCCAAATTGCAGCCAACGAACATAAAGCTCGCGAAACAAAGGGCTATCCGCTCCTGAAACTTCTCCTTTTTGGTTATAAGCACCAGCAAAAAAACCTCCAATATCTGAATTCCAATGTGGCATGCCTGTAAGGGTAAAATTAAGTCCCGCCGGAATCTGTGCACGTAGGTTTTCCCAACTAGACTCTACGTCTCCTGTCCATGTATTGGCACCATAACGCTGCTGGCCAGCGAAAGCAGATCTTGTTAGAATGAAAACCCGCTTATCTGAAGTCTCTTTTCGCTGATGATCGTAAACCCCGCCCACAGCCATAAGGGGATAAGCATTTCGCACTTTTCTGAAAGTTCCAAAATATGTTTTGGTATCATAATCTTCCGGCTTTACCCAAAGATGATCCGGCTCTGTGGAATCCATCCACCAGCCGTCAATTCCTTTTGCAAAAAGGCCTTCACTTGCATATTTCCAATAAATGTCTCTTGCCTTTGGGTTGTAAGCGTCATAAACGCGCACTCCCGAAGGATAATCTTTTTTTGGTGGAAAAATTTCGCTGCCCGATTCTGGCCAAGTTAGGAAATCAAACAGCATTCCGTTGCTATTCAGCTCATTATAAGGCTTTGTTTTGGGTCCAAATGAAGACCAGATCGAAATAATCATATGGGCATTCAGACCGTGAATTTCATCCACCATCTTTTGAGGCTCGGAAAATTCAGGATTAAGAAACTCCATCGCATTCCACAGATAATTATTCCCCCAATACTGCCAGTCTTGAATTATTCCGTCCAAAGGCACTCCCAGTTCACGGTATTTTTTTACTACACCTACTAATTCATTCTGGCTCTTATAGCGTTCTTTGCTCTGCCAGAAACCATAGGTCCAAAGCGGGAACATAGGCACTGTTCCGGTTAGCTTTCTCATTTGCGAGATCACTCCATCGGCATTTTTACCATACATAAAGTAGTAATCTACCCCATCGCCCACAAGAGATTCAAAAGATGTCCCATTGGCATTGTCTTTAAATTCTGTCGGAGCATAATTATCCCAAAAAAGGCCATACCCTTTTACCGACTGAAAAAAAGTCACAGCATCTTCTGTATTTCCCTGTTCCAAACGATAATTTTGATTTCTTTGGTTTAAATCTCCCCTCTGGTGCTGTCCTAAACCATATATAGGTTCTTCTTTCTCCAAATCAAATGCCTGATAAACGGTATAAGAATCGGTATCGGTATCTTTTACGGGTTTAAATTTTGTTCCCTGTTTTTTCTCACGAAGCAAAATCCGGTCTGAACTTGCAAATGAGATTTCTCCAGTTGGAAACTGCACCGTAACATTCAAACTTTCGGATTTTAAAACCAATTGGCTGTTTTGGCTTTTTACTGTAAAAAGAGTTGCCGACGGTTTCACGTTTACTGAAAGGCTTTCTTTGGAATAGACTCCCGCTGTTGGATATTTTACAACTCTTACAATGGAAGGAGTGTAAAACTGAATTTCTATTGTATTTCCATCTGCTTGCGTCTTGATTCCCAGATTGTTTTTCTCATATTTCTGGGCGTAGCCGGCCGCACAGAAAAACAGCGGGAAAATTAATCGATAAATAAATTTCATTTGGTTTAAGTTATTTTAATTAGTAAGATTATGCTAAAATATATTCGCTATTTATTGCTTCAATTCTGAATAAATCCATAATGAGCCCTAAAGATTTTAATTGGTTAACAGAACACCGCCATTACAGGGAACTTTTATGGGCACTCCAATCTTTGATCTGTATTTAATGTCCATAATTTTTCCATTTAATAATTCGTCATCCTGATAACATCTAAGAGTGGTGCCCTCCGAGATCATGGGCAGCTTTAATTTTAGTTCCAAAGGTTCTTTCTGCGCATTAATTCCGGCGATATACCACTTTGCCCCCTTTCGTCTGGCCAGCACAACATATTTGCCTGGATATCCTTCCAAAAAGCGGACTTCATCCCAGACTGTCGGCACTTCCTTCATAAATTTTATGGCCCAGTCTGGAGCATCATATAAATTATTAGGCGCCAAAGCAAAATGCTGCACGCCGCTCTGAAAAAGCACTGAAGTGGCTAAAGCAAACACATCTGAAGTCATTCTTTTAGAGCCTTTGTTGGGAATGTTATCGCTATTGTAGAATTTGTTCAAAGCGCTTCCGCCAAAATCCATGCTTC
>NZ_JUIV01000021.1 GCF_004151235.1 Flavobacterium anhuiense | reverse complement strand
TTCTGAGATTCTGAGATTCTGAGATTCTGAGATTCTGAGATTCTAATAAATTTACTGCGTAAATTTATTATCTGCAAGTCTGCAAATAAAAAAAGCCTCTTCAAAAGAAGAGGCTTTAGTACTCAGAGCGGGACTTGAACCCGCACGAACATTGCTGTTCACTGGATTTTAAGTCCAGCGTGTCTACCAATTTCACCATCCGAGCATTGTATGGTTTTAGAGCGAAAAACGGGGCTCGAACCCGCGACCTCGACCTTGGCAAGGTCGCGCTCTACCAACTGAGCTATTTTCGCATTTTCAAATTTTATTAAGAACTGCAACACTTGATTTGTTTCGTATTGCGAGTGCAAATTTAGGACATTTATTCAATTACACAAGCGTTTTTTCAAAAAAAAATCGACTTATTTTATAACGTTCTGATAACCTAAAGTTTAAAATTGAAAAAATTTTGAATTTTATTTTTTAACCAGCATTCTTTTGATCTCATTCAGTTTCATCAATGCTTCTACTGGTGTAATGGCATTAATATCGAGATTCAGAATCTCTTCTTTTATCTCTTCTAGCAAAGGATCATCCAGATTAAAGAAACTCATCTGCATTTCTTCATTAGCCGATTTTATTCCGTTCAAAGCATCGCTAGAATGATTCTTCTCTAATTTCTTTAAAAGTTTTTGCGCTTTTGAAATTACCAATTGTGGCATTCCAGCCATTTTTGCCACGTGAATTCCAAAACTATGCGCACTTCCTCCTTTCACCAGCTTTCTAACAAAAAGAACAGTGTCTTTTAGCTCTTTTACTGCTACATTGAAATTCTGAATTCTAGGCATCGATTCTGTCATTTCATTCAATTCATGATAATGCGTTGCAAAAAGCGTTTTAGCCCTTCCAGGATGTTCGTGCAAGAATTCCGCAATTGCCCAAGCAATCGAGATTCCATCATAAGTGCTTGTCCCTCTTCCAATCTCATCCAACAACACTAAACTTCTGTCTGAAATATTATTCAAAATAGAAGCCGTTTCGTTCATTTCGACCATAAAAGTAGATTCGCCCATCGAAATATTATCTGAAGCTCCGACTCTGGTAAAAATCTTATCTACAATTCCCATTCTGACACTATCAGCAGGAACAAAACTTCCCATTTGAGCCAGAAGCACAATTAAAGCTGTTTGTCTTAAAATTGCCGACTTACCCGACATGTTAGGCCCCGTAATCATAATAATCTGCTGCGTTTCTCTATCTAAGAAAACATCATTTGCAATATATGGAGTTCCAACAGGCAATTGTTTTTCAATTACAGGATGTCTTCCGTTTTTAATATCTAATTCAAATGTATCATCGATTTCAGGCTGCACATATTGGTTTTCTACAGCCATTTGCGTAAAAGAGCACAAACAATCCAATTGCGCAACCAAATACGCGTTCATTTGAACTGGTTTGATATAAGTTGAAATCCAAGCTACTAATTGCTCAAAAAGTTCACTTTCTATTTTATAGATTTTTTCTTCTGCTCCTAAAATTTTGGTTTCGTATTCTTTTAATTCTTCTGTAATGTAACGTTCTGCATTTACCAAAGTTTGTTTACGAATCCATTCTTCTGGAACTTTATCTTTATGCGTATTTCTAACTTCGATATAATATCCAAAAACATTATTAAAAGAAATTTTCAATGACGAAATTCCAGTTCTTTCAGATTCTCTTTTTTCAATTCCTTCTAAAAATTCTTTTCCTGAAGTCGAAATCGCACGAAGTTCGTCCAGCTCTTCATTTATTCCGCTCGCAATAGCATTTCCTTTTGAAATGGCAACAGGAGCATCTTGATTTAAAGTTGTTTTAATTTTTTCACGAAGCAAATCACAAGCATGCAAACTGTCTCCAATTACTTTTACAGCTTCTTGTGGACTTTCAAGCGCCAATGTTTTGATCGGAATAATAGCATCTAAAGATTCCTTTAGATAAACAATTTCACGAGGAGAAACTTTTCCTGCAGCAATTTTAGAAATCAAACGCTCTAAATCTGAAATCTGTTTAATCTGATATTGGATATTGTGCAGAATTTCAGGATTTGACTTTAAATACGCCACGACTTCATGACGACTCTTTACTTTATTAGCATCTTTTAAAGGCAATGCCAACCAACGCTTTAACAAACGTCCTCCCATTGGAGAAAGCGTTTTATCGATAACATCTAAAAGCGTAACTGCATTTGGATTATAGCTGTGATATAATTCTAAGTTTCTTATCGTAAAACGATCCATCCAAACGTAGGCATCTTCTGCAATACGCTGAATTGCCGTTATATGTTGCACACGATTATGCTGTGTCTCTGACAGATAATACAGAATCGCCCCAGAAGCGATAATTCCTTCTTTTAATTCTTCAACACCAAATCCTTTTAAGGAATTTGTCTGAAAATGCTTTGTCAAGGTTTCTAAGGCATAGTCTTCTTTATAAATCCAATCTTCTAAGAAAAAACTATGAAAATCTTCTCCAAAAGCAGTTTTGAAATCATTTTTATTATTCTTTGGAACCAAAACCTCACTCGGATTGAAGTTCTGCAATAACTTATCAATATATTCTGCATTTCCCTGAGCCGTTAAAAACTCTCCTGTAGAAACATCTAAAAATGAAATTCCGATATTTTTATTAGCAAAATAAACCGATGCTAAGAAATTGTTTGACTTTGACTGTAAAACCTCGTCGTTCAGAGAAACTCCTGGAGTCACAAGCTCCGTTACACCTCTTTTTACAATAGTTTTAGTCATTTTCGGATCTTCCAGCTGATCGCAGATTGCCACGCGAAGTCCAGCCTTTACCAATTTTGGCAAATAAGTATTTACAGAATGATGCGGAAACCCAGCCAATGCTGTTTCGGTATCAGACCCTGCTCCTCTTTTAGTTAAGGTTATCCCTAAAATTTTTGAAGCTCTAATGGCGTCTTCTCCAAAGGTCTCATAAAAATCTCCTACTCTGAAAAGCAGACATGCATCAGGATATTTAGCCTTGATCTCGTTGTACTGTTTCATTAAAGGTGTTTCCTTCACCACTTTCTCTTTAGCTGCCAAATTATTATATTTTTAAATGAAAAATTAAGACAGCGAATTTATGATTTTTTGGTGGCATATCGAAAGCTTCAAAAATTAAAATATTTTAAGATATTTTTAGTTACTGATTTAAGAATTTTACATAGCTTTGTTTATCATTTAAAAAAAGACCCTTAAAGATGAAAAAAATAATTTTATTCGCTATGTTGGCTGTTGCTGGTATCACAGTTACAAATGCACAAACAACTAAAAAAGCTAAAGCAGCTAAAGTTGCTAAAGTAGAAGGAGCAGGAATGCTTTTTGAAACTGAAACTATTGACTACGGAACTATCGCACACAATGCTGATGGAAAACGTGAGTTTGTTTTTGTTAACAACGGAACTAAACCATTAATCATTACAAACACTCAAGGATCTTGCGGATGTACTGTTCCAACTACTCCAAAAGAACCAATCGCGCCAGGAGCTAAAGGTGTTATTGGTGTAAAATATGCTACTGACAGAGTTGGTGCTTTTACAAAAACTGTAACTGTTACTTCTAACGCAGAAGGACAACCAACAAAAATCCTTACTATTAAAGGTACTGTTTTACCAGATCCAGTAAAAAGCTAATCTGAAAAACATTTAAAATAATCAAAAAGCTTCCTTATCTTTGGAAGCTTTTTTTATGCTTGAATTTAAAACAATGAGAAAACTCGAAAACAGCGAACTAGACCGTAAATCAATTGAAGATTTTAAAAAATCGGAGAAAACCCCTTTAATATTAGTTTTAGACGATATTCGAAGTCTGCACAATATTGGTTCTGTTTTTAGAACAGCTGATGCGTTTTTGATTGAAAAGATCATTTTATGCGGTATTACTGCAACTCCTCCAAACAAAGAAATTCATAAAACCGCTCTTGGCGCAACCGAAACTGTTGCTTGGGAACATCATGAGAATGTTTTGGAAGTGATTGAAAATCTAAAAAAAGAAAATGTTTTGACTATGGCTATTGAGCAAGTTGAAAGTGCGATTTTTCTTCAAGATTTCAAAATCGAAAAAGGTCAAAAATATGCTTTGGTTTTTGGCAATGAGGTTTATGGCGTATCACAACAAGCTGTTGCGATCTGTGATGGATGCATTGAAATTCCTCAACTGGGAACAAAACACTCTCTTAATATTTCTGTAAGTGCCGGAATTGTTGTCTGGGATTTATTTCAAAAAATAAACTGGCCTGAATAAAAATTTATTTTTTTATTCTCAATTAATTGATATTTTTAGCAAATGAAGAATATCAAATTAGTAACCATTTCTCTTTTATTTTCTGTTTTAAGTTTTAATTTTTCCAATGCAAACGAAAATATAAAAACTTTTAACAAAAAGAACGCACACTTCTCAAAACCTAGCGTAAATTTAAAAATAAGAAAACAAAAGAAAAGCAATTTCGTAATTGATCCTCCAAAACTTATTGCACAAGGAGATCAACTTTACTGTCCTCAAACATCAATTAATATTGTAACAGATTTTAGAATTGATCACGATGTTGCTGAAAATGGAGCACAGGTGCTTTACATTCAGATTTCCTCTGGATATTCAAATGGCTTTGACCGATTAGAGCTAAAAAATCCGACCTTGCATCCTAATATTGTAACCAGTTGGGACGCTACTTCCGGAAAGCTAAGATTGTCTGGAACAACTACTTCTGACACTCCTTATGATGATTTTGTTTCAGCAGTAAAGGATGTTGTATTTACCAACTCTTCTGCAACAGCTAGTGGCACAAGAACTTTTTCTATTACAATAGGACAAGCTAATTATTTGGCATCTACTGGACATTACTATCTCTTTATACCAAATGTGGGTGTAACTTGGACAAGCGCTCGAGATTTAGCAGCAACTAGTACTTACTATGGTCTTCAAGGTTATTTAGCGACAATTTTATCTGCTGATGAAGCAAAACTAATTGGTGAGCAAGCTTCTGGAACTGGATGGATTGGAGGTAGCGATGCTGAAACTGAAGGTGTCTGGAAATGGGTTACTGGCCCTGAAGCTGGAACTATTTTTTGGAACGGAAATGCAAATGGCTCGACACCAAATTATGCGTTTTGGAATACAGGCGAACCTAACCAACAAGGCGATGAAGATTACGCCCACATCACTCAGCCTGGTGTTGGAATAAGGGGGTCTTGGAATGATTTATCAAATACAGGAGACACCAGTGGTAATTATCAGCCAAAAGGCTATGTGGTGGAATATGGTGGAATGCCAGGAGAGCCCACGTTACAAATTGCTGCAAGCACCAAAATCACTATTCCTGTAGCAACTCCAGCTATTGATCCAACACCGGTTTGCGATTCTGGAAGCTTTACCTTTAATGCAACTGCAACTGCCGGATCAACAATTAGATGGTTTGATGCTGCTGTTGGAGGAAATTTATTGGCAACAGGCCCGACTTATACTACGCCAACAATAAATGCAACTACAACTTATTATGTTGATGCTGGCTGCGAATCTAACCGAAAATCAGTAAAAGCAAATGTATATGCCACTCCTACAATTCCAGTAACAGAAAAAGACACTTATACAAATTGCGGTCCAGGAACTCTAACGATTAAAGCAACTTCAAATGTTGGGATCATAAATTGGTTTACTTCGGCAACTGGAGGAACAAGCGTTTTTCAAGGAACAACCTTTACAACTCCCACAATTTCATCCAATACTACTTATTATGCCGAAGCTTCAAATAACGGATGTAATAATCCGACCAGAACTCCAGTAAATATTGTAATTTATACCCCTCCAGCCGTTACAGACGAAACCTTGACTCTATGCCAGTTTCAATCGATAACATTAGATGCGGGAGTTTCTGGAATGAGTTATTTATGGTCAAATGCTAATGAAACTACTCAGCAAATTACCGTTAGCAAAGGAGGTAAATATACTGTACTTGTAACAAGTCCGGAAGGCTGTTCTAGCACAAAAACAATTACGGTTGAAGAACATATGATTCCTCAAATTGCACGCGTTGATGTTGAAGGAACAAGAGCCATTATTTATCCTGTAAAAGAAGAAGATTACTTTGAGTATTCTGTTGATGGTGTCCACTACCAAGATTCAACAGTTTTTTACGATGTCCCTGGTGGATTGCAAACCGCTTACGCAAGAGCAAAAGGATGCGGCGGAACTATTAAACAATTTGTAGTACTTGTTTTTCCTGCATTTTTTACTCCAAACAATGATTCTTACAATGATGTTTGGGAAGTTACTGGAATGGAAAATTACCCTCAAGCTGTCGTTACAATTTTTGATCGCTACGGAAAACTAATAGCGCAGTTAAGCCGTTTCAAAATGAGCTGGGATGGCACTTTTAACCAAGTTCCGCTTCCTGCATCAGATTATTGGTACGCCTTAAAAGTAGACGATTCAATGCCGGTTTTAAGAGGGCATTTTACATTAAAAAGATAATTATGAATATAGAAACCATTCGAGAAATCTGTCAAAAACTAACGGGTACAACCGAAGATATAAAATGGGAACATGACCTAGTATTTTCTGTAGGCTCAAAAATGTATTGTGTTGTTGGACTTGGCCAAAATCCCACCTCGGCTTCATTTAAAGTTTTGGATGAAGAATTTGAAGAAATGAGCAATAAACCTGGATTTAAACCTGCACCGTATGTTGCCAAATACAAATGGGTTTTAATTGATGACATTACACGAATGAAAAAATCAGAATGGGAAAAATACATTCAGCAATCTTATCGTCTTGTTCAGGAAAAATTATCTGCAAAACTTAGAAAACAACTCGGAATAATATAAATTTTAAGAAGCCGTTTTATTCTTAATTTCATTTAAGATATAAAGATAATCTTCGTGTTTTTTTACAAAATCACGGTCAGAAACATCAATAATTAAAACATTCAAATCGGTTTGGGATTTTATGTATTCCAAATAACCGTTGTTGATTTTTTCTAAATATGCAGCTTCAATATTCTGTTCATAAACCCGTCCGCGTTTTTTGATATTTTGAAGAAGACGATCTGTATTTTGATAGAGATAAATGTACAAATCTGGCTTTGGCATTTCTTTGTAAATGATATCGAATAGATTTCTGTACAAACGATATTCGTCTTCAGCAAGCGTTATTTTTGCAAAAATTAGCGATTTAAAAATATGATAATCGGCGACTATAAAATCCTTAAACAAATCAAATTGCGCCAAATCATCGGCTAACTGCTGATAGCGATCTGCTAAAAAAGACATTTCTAAAGGAAATGCATATCGATTCTGATCTTTGTAAAACTTTGGAAGAAACGGATTATCTGCAAATCTTTCTAAAACCGTTTTTCCATTAAAATCTTCTGCAATTTTATGCACAAGAGTAGTTTTTCCTGCTCCAATATTGCCTTCAAACGCAACATAATTAAATTGGTTTAACGGAATTTCTCCTATCGGACTTTTCAAATCCTGAACAACTGTACACACACTATCGTCTGGAGTAATGGCAATCAATTCTGAAACTGTTTTCTGCAAAATTGGATGTTCCCAATTTAACTTTAAATCTTGCATTGGCAGTAAAACAAAATTTCTGTTCTGCATTAATGGATGCGGAACCTGAAGTTTTTCTGTATCAATTATTTCTGCATCAAAAGCAATTAAATCAACATCAATAATTCTAGATTGATATCCTTCTTGATTCAAACGAATTCTTCCCAATTCTTTTTCGACTTTTAAAATCTGATTGAGTATTTTTTGTGCAGATGAATAGGTATGCAAAAGGAGTGCGCAATTATAAAAAGCATCACTCTCAAAACCCCACGCAGGAGTTTCGTAAAGTTTTGAAACCTGAATGACAGTTCCCACATTTTGATGTATTAAATCAATACAATTCTGAATGTTTTCTAGTCTGCTGCCTTGGTTGCTGCCTATCGATAAAACGACTTGATGCTGTAATTTCATAATTAATGCAAATTAACTAAAACTATTTTAGAATTAACCAATATATTTGTGAAACGACGTCTCAAATCCAATCCTAAATTTAGATGTCTAATTTGTAACATTTTGCCCTTTTTCGCTACTTATTAAAAAAATATACATATGAAGTTTTTAGGAAATGTAATTGCCACAGTAATTGGTATTTTTGTTTTTATTATGCTCTTCTTTTTTGGAGTAATCTTTATCGGAGCCATTTTTGGTGGAGACGACACAGTTTCTGTCAAATCTGATTCGGTTATCGAATTGAACTTAAAAGAAATTAAAAACGATTACGCAGGAAAATACAAAGATCCGTGGGTAACTGTTTTTTCAGACAAAAAAGGCATTGGTCTGACCGATGTTATTAATGCTATCGAAGCGGCAAAAACAGATGATAACATCAAAGGAATTTCGATTTTAAATGACGAATCTTCTCTTGGTCTTGCACAATATAAAGATTTAAGAAACGCCTTAGAGAGCTTTAAAAAATCTGGAAAATTTGTCTGGGCTTATGCCAATACTTATTCTCAAAAAGAATATTATTTAAATTCTGTTGCTAATACGATTTATATAAATCCAGCAGGAGATTTAGATTTTAAAGGTCTTTCTTCTGAAGTTATGTTTTTCAAAGATTTTCAGGATAAATCAGGCATCCACATGGAAGTGATTCGCCACGGAAAATATAAAAGTGCCGTTGAACCTTTCTTAGAAAATAAAATGAGCGATGCCAACAGAGAACAGATTACTGCACTTTTGAACTCTATTTGGGCTACCGTTTCGGCTGATATTTCAAAAAGCAGAAATATTCCACTTCCTAAACTAAACGAAATTGCAAACGGGCTTCTGGCAAGAACTCCAGAAATGGCCAAACAACAGCATTTAGTTGATATTGTTGCTTATGAAGACGTTTACCATGATGCGATTAGAAAAGCCTTAAAGGTAGACAAAGATGAAGATTACAATAAAATCTCGATCACAGATTATACTCAAAATCACGTAACAACAGCTTTAGCTAATACTGCAACAGATCAGATCGCTATTATTTACGCTCAAGGCGAAATTGGAAGCGGCGAAGGAGATGTAAATACTATTGGAGAAGGTTCGATGAGACGTTCTCTACAGGAAGCAAGAAAAAATGACGATGTAAAAGCGATCGTTCTTAGAATTGACAGCCCAGGAGGAAGCGCTCTAACTTCTGATTTAATTTGGAGAGAAATCGAAATTACTAAAAAAGTAAAACCAGTCGTAGTTTCTATGGGGAATTATGCCGCTTCGGGTGGTTATTATATTGCTTGTAACGCTAATAAAATATTTGCAGAAAACAATACCATCACAGGTTCTATTGGAGTTTTCGGAATGTTGCCAAACTTTAGCCCATTGGCTAATAAATTAGGAATCAATTCTGAACAGGTTAAAACGCATGAGAATTCTGCAAACTACAGTCCGTTTTTACCAGTTGATGAAAAATTCAAAGCGTTTACTTTAGAAGGAGTTGAAAAAATTTATAACACATTTGTAAGCCATGTTGCTGAAGGCCGTAAAATGTCTTTTGCACAAGTTGATTCTATTGCTCAAGGTAGAGTTTGGTCTGGAACTGAAGCTTTAAAAATTGGTTTAGTGGATAAAATCGGTGGCTTGAATGATGCGATTGCTGAAGCTGCAAAAATCGCTAAAGTGAAAAAATACAGCACTCAGAATTATCCTGAATACGAAAAAACGCTAAACGATCTGTTGGGTAATCTTCCTTTTGCAAAATCTAAAGAAGCTTTTATAAAAGAAGAAATTGGAGAAGAGAATTATCTTCTTATTGAACAGGTGAAAAAATTCCAAAAACAAAAAGGAATACAAGCCATATTGCCTTACGGAATCAATATTTATTAATTGGATTAAAAGATGAACAAAGTAATTCTTTTTCTAACGGTTTTGTTTTGGAGTTTCTTAAACGCCCAAACCAAAAAAGAAATCACGTTTAAGGAAACGCCAGCGATTTTAAAAATAAATAACGATCAGATTTTTGGTACGCTGACAACTCCAGATTTAACCAAAAAGTTTCCGGTTGCTTTGATCATTGCTGGTTCTGGCCCAACGGACAGAAACGGAAATAATCCGATGATGAAAAACAATTCGTTAAAAATGCTGGCAGAAGCTCTGGCAAAAAACGGAATTGCATCTTTACGTTACGATAAAAGGGCAATTGGAGAAAGTAAAGCAGCAGGAGGATCTGAAAGCAGTTTGGTTTTTGAAAATTACATTCAAGATGCCAAAAGCTGGATTAATTATTTAAAACAAGACAAACGTTTTTCTAAAATAATTATAATCGGTCACAGTGAAGGTTCGTTAATAGGAATGGTTGCCAGTCCAAAAGCGGATAAGTTTGTTTCGATTGCAGGCGCAGGCGAACCTGCAGATCAAATTCTAAAAACACAGATTGGAGCAAAGTCAATGAAACAGCTTAATGACATGACTTTTCCGATTATCGATAGCTTAAAAAACGGATTTGAAGTCAAGAAAGTTGATCCAATGCTGAATTCTCTTTTCAGACCAAGTGTTCAGCCTTATCTGATTTCGTGGTTTAAATACAATCCGCAAACCGAAATACAAAAGCTTACTATTCCTGTTTTAATCGTGCAAGGAAACAATGATATTCAGATTGCGGTAAAAGATGCCGAGAATTTAAAGCAAGCCAACAAAAATGCAGATTTGCAAATTATTGACAAGATGAACCATATTATGAAAATTATTGATGGCAATCAGGAAGACAATATGGCTAGCTACAATAATGAAACACTTCCAATTTCAGAAGTCTTAGTTGAGAAGATTGTCTCTTTTATTGAGAAGTGATAAAATAAACACCCTAAAAAATCCGTTTTGAAAATAGTTCTCAACGGATTTTTTTATTTAACAATTTTAATAAATTTCTTACAAAATTAAGAAAACTTTATCTTCAAACTCTAGTAAAAAAAACTATTTTTGCAGGAGTCGATTTTAAAAATGTAAACCCTCAAATCTATTTATATGCTAAAAAAAGTTTTAAAAATAAGTGCCATAGTCCTTGTGGTATTTGTTGCCGCATTATTTGCCATTCCATTTTTGTTTAAAGACCAGATTAAGGCTAAAATTGTCGAAGCCATCAACGAAAGTGTTGATGCTAAAGTAAGTTTTACAGATGCCGATTTAAGTTTATTCAAAAACTTTCCAAACGCAACGGTTGGAATCGAGAAATTAGTTATCATCAATAAAGCTCCTTTTGAAGGCGATACTTTGGTTTCGCTAGGAGAATTGAATTTAAAAATGAGCATTAAAGAACTTTTCAAAGGAAAAGAAGAGCCTTTAAGCATTCAGGGAATTAGCTCTACAAACGGATTAGTAAATATTATCTTCAATAAAGATGGTGTCGGAAACTTCGATATTGCTCTAAAAGACAAAAAAGAAGATAAGAAAGACGAAGCAAGCAAACCACTTGCATTGAAAATTCAAAACTATAAAATCGAGAATTTTACTTTTAGATATATCGATCAAGGTTCTAAAATTAAAATGGTAATTGACAGTTTAAACCACGAAGGAACTGGAGATTTCACCAATTCAAAATTAGATTTAACTACAAAATCTACAGCAAAAGTTTCATTGGACATGGATAAAATAAATTACATGAAAAATGTGAAACTAACTTTAGACGCTGTTCTTGGAATTGATTTAGAAAAAAGCAAATATACTTTCAAAGAAAACAAAGCTTTAATCAATCAATTGCCATTAGAATTTGACGGATTCATTCAAATGGCTGAGAAAGCTCAGATTTACGACTTAAAGTTTAAAACTCCTACTTCTTCTTTTACCAATTTCTTAGGTTTAATTCCTTCGGCTTACGCTGCTGGTTTAGATGGCGTAAAAACAACTGGAGATTTTACAGTAAACGGTTTTGCAAAAGGAGAACTTACAGATACAACTGTACCTAAATTTAATATTGAAATTGCATCAAACAATGCTTCCTTCCAATATCCAAACCTTCCAAAATCAGTTCAAAATATTGTAATTGATACGAAAATCATCAACGAAACTGGAATTTTGAATGATACTTATGTAAACCTAGATAAGCTATCTTTTAGAATCGATCAAGATGTTTTTAACGCTAAAGCGAATATTAAAAACATCACCGTTAATCCTATTATCGATGCGGCTTTAAAGGGAACAATCAACTTGGCTAATCTTTCAAAAGCGTATCCAATTAAAATGGATAAACCATTAGCAGGTATTTTAAAAGCAGATGTTACCACTAATTTCGATATGGCTTCTGTAGAAAAAAGCCAGTACCAAAATATCAAAAATGCTGGTACAATGAGTTTGTCAGGATTTAAATATACTGATGAAAACAACAAATCAATGAACATCAGCACGGCGATGGTTGAATTCAATCCGAGCAGAATTAATTTAAAACAGTTTGATGCTACAACTGGAAAAAGTGACATCAGCATTAACGGAGTTTTAGAGAATTTCTATGGTTTTATGTTTAAAAAACAAGAACTGAAAGGAAACTTCAATATGAGTTCGAACCAATTGGCTGTTGATGATTTCATGACTGCTGGCGAACCTGCAAAAGAAGAAACCAAAACTCCAGCAAAACCAGCTGATGCAATGAAGATTCCTGCTTTCTTAAACTGTACATTGAACGCAAAAGCAACAACGGTTTTATATGACAATTTGAAACTAAAAGATGTTTCTGGAAGATTGCTTATTAAAGATGAAAAAGCAACTCTTGAAAACTTTAAAACAAACATTTTCGGAGGACAAATTGGTCTTAATGGAGCAGTTTCTACAAAAGAAAAAGTACCTACTTTTGACATGAATTTAGGTTTCAATCAAGTTGATATTGCACAGACTTTTACACAGTTGGATATGATGAAAAAAATTGCGCCAATTGCCGGAATCATTAACGGAAAACTGAATTCGACCATTAAATTAAATGGTAATTTAGATGCCAAAGAATTGACTCCAGATCTTAAATCGATTTCTGGAGATTTATTAGGCCAGTTGTTATCGACTACTGTAAATGCTAAAAACTCAACTGTTTTAAATTCGCTTACTTCAAATGTGAAGTTTCTTGATTTAAACAAATTGAATCTGAATGATTTGAAAATGGCATTGACTTTTGATAATGGAAAAGTAAATGTAAAACCATTTGACATAAAATATCAAGACATAAAAGCGACTATTGGAGGAACTCATGGTTTTGACCAAACGATGAATTATACGATCAAGTTTGATGTACCCGCAAAATATTTAGGAACAGAAGCCAACAACTTAATTGCAAAAATGTCTCCTGCAGATGCTGCAAAACTGGATAATATTCCAATCAACGCTTCTTTAACGGGTAACTTTTCAAATCCTAAAATCAGTACAGACATGAAAGCTGCGGTGAGCAATTTGACTACACAATTGGTAAATCAGCAGAAAGATAAACTGACTCAAAAAGGAACTTCTGCACTTACTGATTTAATCAACAAAAACACTAAAGCAAAAGATACAACTCAGGCTGCTAAAACTGAAAAAGAGCAAAAAACTCAGGAAGTAACCAAAAAAGCAAGTGATTTATTGAATGGATTGTTTAAGAAGAAAAATCCTTAATTGAGCTGCTGAGATGCTAAGGTTCTAAGTTTCTGAGTTTCTCAAAGCTAAAAAAACTTAGCACCTTAGAATCTTAGAATCTTAAAAAAAAATCCTGTTCATTTTGAACAGGATTTTTTGTTTTTATATTGCTTTTGATAAACCATTCAATCTGCCGTTATTCAAAATAGTATTTATCGTTTTTATGTATTTCTTTTTGGTGTAGAGATTTACATCTATCCCAATGCTGCAATTATCGTACGGCTCATATTTTTTCAAATTTGATACGGAAAACAGCCCAATAGTTGGTGTATGTACCGCACTCGACAAGTGCATAATGCCACTGTCTGCACCAATAAACAACTCCGTATTTGCAATAACAGATCCTATTTCGCGAATATCTTTACTATAAAATGATGGTGCCTTAAACCCGATTTGCGATACGTTTTCTACCGGCAGAATTTCAATAATATTATAATCTTTATATTCTGCAGTAAGCTGAGAATAAAATTTTTCCCACCACTCTTCCGAAAGACATTTTGCTCCTGTCGCGTAAGTAAAAATGCAGATTGTTTTTTTATCGTTGTCTGTAATTTCTTTTAGTTTTTTTCTACCTTCTGTAATTTCAGAAGCTGATAATTTGAGATCTATAGGCGCAATTATTTTATTGCTGTTTGTTGGCAACCTAAGTTTTGATAAAAAATTTCGAAAATTATAAACTGGATATTTTGCAATGTGTTCAAAATCATTCTTTTGTTCTGCAGGCTCATCGATGGAATCTCCAAAAAACTTATATTTTGCATTTGAAAATTGAACCGCCAATCGGCCCGAAGAGGAGTTTTGATCTACATTAATTGCGAGATCGTAGTGTGCTTTTTTTAATGAAATCCAAACTTTTGAGTATTCCACTAAACTTTTGAAAGGCTTTTTGGGCAAATGAATTATTTTATCGACGCTATCATATTTTTCAAAAATAATGGGAGCTAATGTACCCTTTACAAATAAATCAATTTTACAATTTGGAAACATTTCAGACACTTCCTGAACGAGTGGCGTAATCAATAAGAGGTTTCCTAACCTTCCGTTTGGTCTGCAAATAAGAACTTTTTTTATTTCGTTCTTATCGACCAAAATAAAATCGTCCTGCATATTTGCCTTCCCAACATTCTTTGTGAGACTCCGCATTATGCTACGTCTGTGCACATTTAATTTATTTAGAACACTCATTTGTGGAATAATTTACGAATTATAAATCTTAATTAATTTTAGAAATAGAGCAACATCAAAGCTACCCTCTTTTATTTTCTAAAAATAAATTCTTCCAATAAGCATTTGTTACAAAATTGTAATCAAATGTATCAATATTTACATTTTTTGTTTTTGGAATTAAGTTAAAATTACAACAAATATTAACTTAACCAACAAATTAATAGATAGTTACGTAAAAAATATCGACATATTCCCAATAAACCTAGACGTCTATAGTAACCACATAACCTTCGGAACCTCGAACATTAAAAACTGTTCCATTTTCAAATAATAAGTACTGGCCTTTAATTCCAGTTAATTTTCCACTGAAAGAAGGTGTCTTATCTAAGTTTAAACTATTCACTTTTGCAGGATAGCTCAAAACTGGATATTGAAGTTCGTACACATCATTTTTTTGAGCATAAAAATAATCTTTAACTTCAGCTGGAATTAAACTTTCTATTTTAGCTTTTTCTGCAATTAGATCAAAAGTTTCAACAGAATTCTGGAGCATTTTTCTCCAATTGGTTTTGTCTGTATAATGATCTTTTAGCGCCACCTCTGTTATTCCAGCCAAATATCGGTTCGGAACCTCAACAATGGCAATGGCTTGAGAAGCACCTTGATCAATCCAACGGGTTGGAACCTGAGACTTACGGGTTACACCAACTTTTATTTCACAAGCCGAAGCTAGATAAACAATGTGAGGCTGTAGCTGTGCTTTTGATTCGTACTCTAAATCTCGGTCTGCAATTCCTAAATGCGCTGTACTCAATTCTGGCCTCATAATCCAATCTCCTACAGCCGGACTCGAATAAAAACATTCGTAACAAAAACCTTGTCGGTATATTTTTTTCTCTTTACCGCAATTCAAGCATTGACAGCCTACAAAATTGATTTCAATTTCTTTGTCTAATAATTGATTCACATTTAAGAAACTATCTTCGAAAACCAAATAATATTGAATTGGACTTCCAAGTTCAGTTTGCATTTTTGTCAGTACGCCTTGATATTGCATTCGTATTTTTATTTATAATTGCTGATTTAGATCCATCAAAAGATTTAAAGTTTTTTGTGTTAAAATTCGACTTTTTAGATAGAATCTTTGCTACAAATCGAATTGTTTTTTACAAAAAAATACTATTTTTGATATGAAGACAAAGTTACTATTTGTCTCTCGATATTCAAATTTTAAGTTTTTTGTTTTACAAAGATTGTGAGATTTAAAACCTAAAATCAGTTAACTAAAAAACAGATTCATGCCTTTATCTATTATCAATTCGTTTGCATCTTGGGTCCTAAAACAAAGGATTCACCAAATAGAGCTTTTTTTAAAATACCCTAATGAAGTTCAGGAAGAATTATTGCACAACTTATTGACGGCATCTGAAAATACAGTTATTGGAAAAAAATATGAATTCTCGTCTATAAATTCCTATCAAACTTTTGCAGAAAGGGTTCCAATTGCAACTTACGAAGAATTGCAGCCGCTTATTGAGCGCACACGTTTGGGCGAACAAAATGTTTTTTGGGAAACACCTATTAAATGGTTTGCCAAATCAAGTGGAACTACAAATGCCAAAAGCAAATTTATTCCAGTAAGTAACGAAGCTCTAGAAGATTGCCATTATAAAGGCAGCAAAGATCTTTTGTGTCTTTATTTGAACAATAATGAAGATTCTGAATTGTTTTTGGGAAAAAGTCTTCGCTTGGGCGGAAGTTCTCAAATTTATGAAAACAACAATACTTTCTTTGGAGATTTATCGGCAATTTTGATTGAAAACATGCCTATTTGGGCAGAGTTCAGCAGTACGCCAAGTAGCAAAACTTCGTTAATGAGCGAATGGGAAACGAAAATTGCAGCTATTATCAACGAAACTAAAAATGAAAATGTAACCAGTTTTGCAGGAGTTCCATCTTGGATGTTGGTTTTAATGAATAAAGTTCTTGAAAATACAGGCAAACAAAGCTTATTAGAGCTTTGGCCAAATCTGGAAGTTTATTTTCACGGAGGCGTAAGTTTTTCTCCATATAGGGAACAATACAAAAAACTATTGCCAAGCAAAGATTTTAGATATTACGAAATATACAATGCCTCTGAAGGCTTCTTTGCGATTCAGGATTTGAATAATTCAAGTGACTTATTATTGATGCTGGATTATGGGATTTTCTACGAATTTATTCCAATGGATACTTTTGGAACCCCAAATCAAAAGGTGGTTCGTCTGGCAGATGTTGAATTGAATAAAAATTATGCTATTGTTATTACTACAAATTCTGGTTTGTGGCGTTATTTAATTGGCGATACAGTTCGTTTTACTTCATTAAATCCGTACAGAATTAGAGTAACGGGAAGAACCAAACATCATATTAATGTTTTTGGCGAGGAATTAATGGTTGAAAATACCGATCAGGCCATTGCAAAAGCGTGTCAGATTACTCAAACAGAAGTTATTGATTATACTGTTGCTCCGATTTTTATGCATGACAAAGAAAAAGGTGCACATGAATGGATGATCGAATTCAAGAAAAATCCTGCTGATGTAGGTCTTTTCCAAAAAGTTCTGGACGAAACCTTGCAAACCCTAAATTCTGACTACGAAGCGAAACGCTACAACAATATGACTTTAAATCCTTTGGTGGTTAATGTTGCCAGAGAGAACCTATTTTATGACTGGCTAAAGGAAAGAGATAAATTGGGCGGTCAGCATAAGATTCCGAGACTTTCGAATCAGAGAGATTATTTGGAACAATTGAAAGAAATGTGCTAAAACAACTTATAAAATGAAAGAAACAAAATTCAGCGAAATGACCACTGAAGAACTGATTAAAAATCAGAAAACACTAAAAACCGTGAATACCGTATTTTGCGTTGTGCTTTTTATGCTATTCATCCTTAATATATTTATCATTTTTATGAAAGGTTTTAGCGCCATGAGTGTTGTTCCAATTGCTTTATTGCCTATTCTTTTCTTGAATTTGAAGAATTTGAAGGAAATAAAGAGAGAGTTGGAATCGAGGGAGTAATTATGAGAAATCTTCTCTATCCATATTATTCTATTAAATTATGGCTTGATTCAATTATTTTTTTAATTAGTTGCATTTCACTGATTCTACTAACTTTATTTAGCAATAACCAACCTTTCGGAATTATCTTAGCTTTTTTCCTGTTTTTTTTAGCAAGGAATAACATAAAAAAACAGTTAAAAATTTATACCGAAACTTAAAAAAGGAATCTGCAATTGAGTTAACCGAAGAATATTTCTTTGATCACATAAACGACATTAAAATCTATTGGCGTAATATTGACAAATTAGGCATAATTTCAATTAGAGGGAATACGTATGTAAACTTTATTTTGAAAGATAAAAATGAATATGCCGCACAGCTTGACGGATTTCTCGCTAAAATTTTATTTAAACTACCAGGTCCTGAGGAAATCTCTACAAAAACAGAACTAAGTTTAGTTAAAGGAAAAAACGAAGATATTTACACTTCCATTTGTAAATTTAGAGAATCTAATAAACTCTATAATTTTTAAAAATATTAATTCCACTAACATGAGGGATAGAGATGGAAATCCTTTTTATTTTTTCTTTAAAAATAAAAAGATTGCAACGGATAATCCTATTCGGCATGCGGGACATGTCCATATAAAAAACCTCAGCTTCTTTATTACAAAGACTGAGGTTTGTTTTTTTTTATTTTGATTGTCGAATTCCGGATGCTATTTCTCCTTTGTCGAAATAACATAAAATAGATAAATTTACTTTGTCAGGCTGAGCGAAGTCGAAGACCTTTTCTATATGAAAGCCCTTCGACTTCGCTCAGGGTGACAGATTGTGAATTACATCATATCGATATATCTATCGTGATATCCTAATAAGTATAAAACACCATCAAGACCTAAACTTGAAATTGAAGTTGAGGCGCTTTCTTTTACTTTTGGTTTGGCATGGAAAGCAATTCCTAGACCAGCTAAGTTTAGCATTGGCAAATCGTTTGCTCCGTCTCCAACTGCGATGGTTTGGTTAATGTGAATCCCTTCTTTTTCGGCGATTGCTTTTAAATATTCTGCTTTTTTCTGACCGTCTACGATATCACCAATATATTTACCGGTTAGTTTGCCATCTTTTATCTCTAATTGATTGGCGTGAACGTAGTCTATTCCTAATTCTTTTTGAAGATATTCTCCAAAATAAGTAAATCCTCCAGAAAGAATTGCAGTTTTATAACCATAGTATTTTAAAGCTTTCATCAAACGATGTGCTCCTTGTGTTATAGGCAAATTGACAGCAACATTTTGCAAAACCTCTTCGCTTAAACCTTCCAGAAGCGCCATACGCTTTTTGAAACTTTCGTTGAAATCAATTTCACCGTTCATAGCCGACTCTGTAATAGCTCGCACTTGATCTCCTACTCCATTTAATTCTGCAAGCTCATCGATTACTTCGGTTTGAATTAAAGTCGAATCCATATCGAAGCAAACCAAACGGCGGTTTCTTCTGTAAATATTATCTTCTTGGAATGAGATGTCAACGTTTAGTGTTCTGGAAATTTCCATAAAACTTGCCGTCATGATGATCTTGTTTACGATTTCGCCTGTAACAGACAATTGAATACAAGAACGCGGATATTCTTCTTTTTCTACAACAGAAGTTCTTCCTGTTAATCGGATAATAGAATCGATATTTAAATTTTGATCTGACAATATTTGAGTCACCGCAGACAATTGTGAAGCCGCCAGTTTTTCGCCCAAAATATTGATGATATAACGCTGTTTTGATTGTGATTTTACCCACGTTTCATAATCTTCAATAGAAATCGGAATAAATTTTACTTTGATTTCCAATTCGTATGCTTTAAACAAAAGATCTTTTAAAACGGGTGCGGATGAAGAACCTGCAGCAATTTCGAACAAAATTCCTAAAGAAAGCGTGTCATGAATATCAGCTTGCCCGATATCTAAAATATTAGCGTCGTATGCTGCCAATACAGCTGTTAATCCTGCTGTAACTCCAATTTTATCGTGTCCAGAAACTTTTAATAAGATTATTTCTTTGTCTTCTGCTGCCATTTTTCTTTCTTGATTATGAAGCGACAAAAATCGGCAATCTCTTGTTGATAAAAAAGAATAATCTTTGTTTTTTTGAAACAAAAAAGCACATTTTCATGTGCTTTTTAAAGTAATTTAACAATTATGTCCCGCTATTAAAATAACGTAACTTTTATGTTATTTCATTCCTTCGTTTTTATCAAAACTCACCATCCAGTTGATGCCGAATTTATCTTTAAACATTCCAAAATAAGATCCCCAGAAAGTGTCATTCATCGGCATTTCTACTTTTCCTCCTGCTGAAAGTCCGTTGAAGATTTTATCTGCTTCTTCTCTGCTTTCTGCATTAACAGAAACCGAAAAATTATCGCCAAAACCGACATCGCCGTATCTTGGATGCGTGTCGCTTCCCATTAAAATACTGCTTCCGATTGGAAGCGATACGTGCATGATTCGATTTTGAGCTTCTTCAGAAAGCACTTCCCCTTCTTCTGCTGGAGCATCTTTAAATTTTCCGATATACGGAAAATCTCCGCCAAAAACTGATTTGTAAAACAGAAATGCTGCTTCGCAAGTTCCGTTAAACATTAAATATGGATTTACTGCTGTTGCCATGATATTTTGTTTTTAATTGTTAATTATCAGTTGTAAATTGTAAATTCTCTTTCTTCTATTCTCTTTTCTCTTTTTTTTTCTCTCTCTTCTAGCTTTACTTCTCTGACAATTCTTTAATCAATTCTACCGCTTTTGGAAAGGCATCCTTGAAATAATCAATATGTTTTTCAATCACATCTACCTCAACATAAAGATCTACAACATCTCCTTTTTGAGTCAGTCTGTATGTTTCCATAGAACCACTCCATTTTTCCGTTTCCTCATTTGGCGGCACTTCTTTAAAATCTTTGATTTCGCCAAGATGCTTAAAAGCCATATATTCGTTTGGAATTTTAGTCTCAATAAGGCTATTCATCCCTGTTCCTCCAGGTCCTAGAAAATAAATTTTATCCCCTTCGTTCCAATTCGATTCAGCGTAACTTCCTTCACAAAAAGCGCTTGTCCACTTTCGGTAAGTTTCATCATCCCATAAGACTTTCCAAATTTTTTCTTTAGAAGCCTTTATCTCAGTATTAAATATTAATTTTTCCATCTTAACCTGGTAATTTACTAAAATCCATAAATAGAATATTCCAACGATGACCATCCAAATCGGCAAAACCACAGCCATACATCCAACCTTGGTTTTCTGCAGGAGGAGCAAAAATGGTTCCGCCAGCTTCTTTGACTTTTTCAGCTAATTCATCAACTTCTTCCCTGCTTTCTGCGTCGATTGAAATCAAGACTTCCGAACTTGAATTCGTATCGGTAATGTTGTTCTTGGAAAAACTTGAAAAAAGCATTTCTTCAAAAAGCATTATCACAAAATGTCCTTCACCTACAACCATGCACGTCGAACTTGGCGTATCATGCTGTTCATTAAACGAAAAACCAATTTTCCAGAAAAAGTCTTTCGCTTTTGCCACATCCTTTACAGGAAGATTCAACCATATTTGTTTTGTCATTTTTTGTTTTTTTTGTTGGGTTAGATATTTATTTCTTCTTTTTTAAAACCATATAAGTAATGCAAGCTAATTTAAGTTTGTAATCTTTGAACCTTTGTCACTTTGAGACTTTAGAGTCTAAAAACTAATTTGCTTCAATGTAACTTTTAAAATTATCCAAAATTGCCTGCCAACCAGCGCGCTGCATCTCTTCTGGATTTTGTGTTTCTGGATCAAAACTTTCAATTATTTCAACACCTTCTGCTGTTTCTGTAAAAGTAATTTCAACCTTTCTTCCGTCTCCCATAACATACGAAAGCGCTTGGTTTGGTTTTACTAAAGTAAATTCGCCTTCAAAGTCAAAACTCATACTTCCGTCTTTTGCAGCCATAGTCGATTTGAATCTTCCTCCTTCTCTCACATCGGCTTCTGCATAAGGCGTGTGCCAATCAGGAGAAGCAAAGCTCCATTTTGTAATATGTTCTGGAGTGTTCCAAAAATTCCAAACTTTGTCAAGAGATGCATTAACGGTCTTTTTAATTGTGATCATTTTTTAAGTTTTTTAATAATTTATTTTCCGTTTGATTTTGTTCTTACTTAATTACATGTTTTCTGGAATCTGACTTTCATCCATAAAGAAAACTTCCCAATGATGTCCGTCTACATCTAGAAAAGTTCTTTGATACATCCAGCCATAATCTTGAGATTGCTGGTAATCTGTTCCTCCAGCCTTAACTGCCTTCTCAATCATTTCATCTACCTGTTCTCGAGTTTCTACAGAAAGTGCCATGAGCGCTTCGCTGGTTGTTGTAGAATCACAAATTTGCTTCTTTGTAAATGTTTGATAAAACTCTTTTACCAAAAGCATCACAAAGATGCTTTCGCTTATAACGATACAAGCTCCTTTGTCATTAGTAAATTTCGGATTAGTTGGAAAGCCGAGTTCGTTAAAAAAAGATATTGCGCGATTTAAATCTTTTACAGCAAGATTTAAGAAGATTTTTGTTTTCATCTTTATAAAATTACGAATTAATTAAAACAAATTTAATTTTTTAAGATTACTTAAAAATGCCAATAAAAGTCATTTTTAGGGGCATTTGAGACAATTTGCTTATTTTTGTAAGATACTGAAATTTCAAAAGGCCAAAAATCATGAGCAAGAAACTAGGATTAATCGTACCTCACGACTATAAATTACTGAGCATTGCTGCAATATTAGAAGTATTCGAAACCACAAATAAACTTACGTCTGGAGATGAGAAACCATTCGAAATTATGATTTTTCAATCTCAAGAGCAGTCCGATCAAGGAAATGTATTTGGATATAAAAGCAATGCCATTGAAACTTCGGATAGTATTCTAGACTTAATTTTAATTCCCGCTTTTACGACAGATAATATGAGCGAAATGATTAAAAAGAATAAAAGTTTTATTCCGTGGCTGCAAAAACAGCACCAGGCAGGAGCTGAATTAGCGAGTTTTTGTACTGGAGCTTTTTTGTTTGCTGCTTCTGGTTTGTTAAATGAAAAATTAGCCACCACACATGTTGATGCCTGCAGTGCTTTTACAAAAGCTTTTCCGATGGTAAAACTAAAACCTGAAGAAACGCTAACTGCAGACGGAAGTTTATACACCAGCGGAGGATCAACTTCAACTTTTCACTTGCTGATTCTTTTGGTTCAGAAGTTCTGCGGAAACGAAATGGCGGTTAAAATCGCCAAAATATTCTCTATCGATTTGAACCGATACAAACAAAGTTATTTCAGTACTTTTAGACCCAATCATTTACATAATGATTCTTTAGTAGCTATGCTACAGCAAAAAATTGAAAGTCAGTACCATTCCATCGAAAAACTGGAAGAAATCACAAAAGATATTCCGACAAGTGCTCGAAACATGACACGCCGTTTCAAACAAGTGACAGGAATTCCGCCAATTGAATATTTACAGAATATTAGAGTCGAAAGTTCGAAGAAATATTTAGAACAAACCCAACTTTCAATCTCTGAGATTATTGAAAAAACAGGTTATAACGATCCAAAAGCTTTTAGAAAAGTGTTTTATAAAATGGTCGGCATGAAACCTATTGAATATCGCGAAAAATTTAGAGTGCAATAATAAAAAAACCTGCTCAAATAAATGAGCAGGTTCTATAATTGAACTTTGTCAAAGTTATTTTTTACTTTAAGAAGCAATTTCCATACGCTTCAATAAGTTTTTGCTTAGCGTATGTTCTGCATATTCTTTGTCGATTGTTAAACTTATATCATCTGATGTTGGCAGTTCGTACATGGCATCTGTCAAGATAGCTTCACATAATGAACGCAATCCACGAGCTCCTAGTTTATACTCTAAAGCTTTATCTACAATAAAATCTAAAGCCTCGTCTGTAATCGTAAATTCAACATCATCCATTAAGAATAATTTCTGATATTGTTTGATCAATGCATTTTTAGGTTGTGTTAAAATCGCACGAAGCGTTGCTTTATCCAAAGGATCCATGTGCGTTAAAACTGGCAAACGTCCAATAATCTCAGGAATCAAACCAAAGTCTTTAATATCTTTTGGAATGATGTATTGCAACAGATTATCTTTATCAATATTGTCAGTGTTTTTAGAAGTTGAGTAACCAACTGCCTGACGGTTTAAACGTTTTGAAATAATACGCTCTACACCATCAAAAGCTCCACCAGCAATAAATAAGATATTTTGAGTATTCACCTCAACAAATTTCTGGTCTGGGTGTTTACGTCCTCCTTTTGGCGGTACGTTTACGACTGTTCCTTCCAATAACTTCAATAATGCCTGTTGAACACCTTCTCCAGAAACGTCACGAGTTATAGATGGATTATCACTTTTACGAGCGATTTTATCAATTTCGTCAATAAATACGATTCCTCTTTCTGCTTTCGCTACGTCGTAATCTGCCGCTTGAAGCAAACGAGTCAAAATACTTTCAACGTCTTCTCCAACATAACCAGCTTCTGTCAATACTGTCGCATCAACAATAGCCAAAGGAACGTCTAACATTTTAGCAATAGTTTTTGCCACTAATGTTTTTCCTGTTCCTGTCTGGCCAACCATAATGATGTTGCTTTTTTCAATCTCAACTTCATCGTCCAATTGCTGTTGCATTAAACGTTTGTAGTGATTGTAAACCGCAACCGACATTACTTTTTTAGTCTGATCTTGTCCAATAACATATTGATCCAAGAAAGCTCTGATTTCTTTTGGTTTCTTTAAAATTAAGTCCCCAACCAGTTTAGCATTTCCGCTGGATTTTAACTCTTCTAATACGATTCCGTGCGCTTGCTCAATACACTTATCACAGATATGTGCATTAATCCCGGCAATTAATAAATTAGTTTCTGGCTTTTTTCTTCCACAAAACGAACATTCTAATACTACTTTTGCCATTCTTTATTTAAGTTACTAAGCTGCAAAGATACTAAGTTTCTAAGCTTTTTGATTTAATTAAAACTTAAAAACTTAATTCTTTGCAGCTTAATATTTATTTTTTTGTTTCAAGTTTAATTTTGCTTCATCCCGATAGCTATCGGAACAAGTTAATCTTTGAACCTTAGTTCCTTTGCAACTTTGAACCTTACAAAAAATTATCCTCTTCTTAATACTTCGTCAATCATTCCGTACTCTTTTGCTTCATCTGCTTTCATCCAGTAATCACGCTCACTGTCTTTGTGCACTTTGTCAAAAGTTTGTCCTGAATGGTGCGAAATAATGTTGTATAATTCGTCTTTTAATTTCAGCATCTCACGTAAGTTGATTTCCATATCTGTTGCAACTCCTTGTGCTCCTCCAGATGGCTGGTGAATCATTACTCTTGAGTGAGGTAACGCAGAACGTTTTCCTGCTGCTCCTGCACATAATAATACCGCTCCCATAGAAGCTGCCATTCCCGTACAGATTGTCGCTACATCAGGCTTGATGTATTGCATAGTATCGTAAATTCCTAAACCTGCATAAACACTTCCTCCTGGAGAGTTTAAGTAAATTTGAATATCTTTTGAAGCATCAGCGCTTTCTAAAAATAGCAACTGAGCCTGAACGATATTAGCGATTTGATCGTCGATACCTGTTCCTAAAAAGATAATTCTATCCATCATTAATCTTGAGAACACATCTAATTGAGAAATATTCAACTGACGCTCTTCGATAATATATGGAGTCATGTTTGTTGGTGTCATTGCAGCTACGATTTTATCGTAATACATTGCGTTTACTCCTTGGTGCTTTGTAGCAAATTTTTTGAATTCTTTACCGTAGTTCATATTTTTAGTTTATAAAGTTTTGAAAATCTAAAGTCAGAAAATGACTAAAACGAATTAAACAAAGTTCATACCTTTTTATAAGAGATGCCAATTTGTCTTCTTTTTAAAGATGCTAAGATTCTAAGGTGCTAAGGTTCTAAAGTTTTTTTTTACTAAGGAACATTTACCAACTTGAAATCTGAAACAAAAAAAGAACGTCAACAGAATAAAAATTCCATTGACGTTCAAATATAATTATTTTTATCTTTCAGTTTCTGTAATAAAATCTTAATTTTTAAAAAGTATACTTCTTAACTTTCGACTTTAAAACTTTTGACTTTCAGACTTAGATTTATTCTCCGTAAGAAGCCGCGATAAATTCTTCGTAAGTAACCTCTTTAGTAGTTGGGTTAGCTTTTTCTTTGAAAATATCTAACATTTTAGATGCTACAACTTGCTCAGAAAGTCTTTTCACTTCGTCTTGGTTAGATAAAACTCTAGCCACGATTCCTTGAACTTCTTCGTCAGTTGGGTTTGTTTGACCAAATTGAGCCATCTGCTGTCTGATTGCGTTTGATGTAAACTCTTTCAAATCTTCAAATGTAATTTGGATATTGCTTTGAGCTAATGCTTTTCCTTCAATTAATTGGAAACGTAAACCTTTTTCAGATCTTGCGTATTCTACTTCAGCTTCTTCTGGAGTTAATTTCTTCTCTCCAACAGTTTGCAACCATTTTTTCAAGAATTCAGCTGGTAAATCGAATTTTGTATTTTCGATTAAGAAATCCTGAACATCTAATAATAATTTTTGTTCTGCTTGCTGTGCGAATTGTGCTTCAGCATCTTCTTTAATTTTAGCTTTCAAATCTTCTAAAGAAGCTACTTTTCCTTCTCCAAAAAGTTTATCGAATAATTCTTGGTTTAATTCAGCTGGCTCAGAACCATTGATTGCTTCGATTGTGAAGTTTACTTCAACATCTAAACCGTGAACACCTTCGTGACCTACTTTTAAGTAATCCATTAATTGGTGATCGTCATCAAATAAACCTTTTGTGCTTACTGTAACAACATCTCCAACTTTTTTACCTATGAATTGTTTTTGAGCTTTTTTGCTGAATGTATCAACAGAAATTGTAGTAGTATTATTGATTCCGTTTGCTTCGCTTGCGAAAGTTCCAGTTAAGTCAGATTTTGCATCAGATACTTCTTGTGGAACTGCTTTTCCAAATTGTTTTTGGATACGTTCCACTTGTCCGTCGATTAATTTATCGTCAGCAGTAACAACGTATTTTACGATATTATTTTTAGCTTCAAGATCAATTTCGAAGTTTGGCACTAAACCAATTTCGTACTCGAAAGTTAATTCTTCTGCATCCCAGTTAAAATCTTCGTTTACTTTTGGAAGCGGAGTTCCTAAAAGATTTAATCTTTCAGATTGAATATAACGCTCTAAAGCCAAATCAACTACTTTTTTGATCTCTTCTTGCTTAATAGCTTTTCCGTATTGTTTTTCAACAAGATCTTTAGGAACTTGTCCTTTTCTGAATCCTTTTACTTGCGCTAAAGGCATTTTTTCGTTGATTCTTTTTGCTACTTGACCTTTATAATCCATATGAACAACGTTCATAACAATCGTCTCGTTTACAGCGTCTATTGCTACTCTTTTAATATCCATCTTCTTCTTTAATTTACGTAATAAAATTGGGTTGCAAAATTATAAAATTTTTGCAACCCAACCAAGTTTTTAATCTATTGTATTTGAAGCAGTTTTAATCTGCCCGATTTGTTTTTTATTTGTCGTCTCCCAGTATTTTATAAGTAAGAGATTGAAGTATAGACAAAATAATACTGAATATTAGTGCTGTCCAAAATGAATTTACCGCAAAACCGCCTACAATATTAGTGCAAAGCAAAATAATCACCGCGTTGATCACCAGTAAAAACAAACCTAATGTGACCAAAGTAACCGGTAAAGTCAAAATCACTAAAATTGGTTTTATAAAAACATTCAGCAATCCTAAAACTACCGCAACAATTAGAGCTGTACCAAAACTAGCCACATGCACTCCCGTCAAAATATTAGACAACAACAAAACTAAAGCAGCAGTAACAAGGAGTCTAAGTAATAATTTCATGGTTCTTGAGGTTTAAAATTTATTTAAAAGTAATAAAATTTCATCAAAAAAGACTACTCTTTTAAAAACGTAGTGGTCAATTCGAAAAACATCTGCGGATTTTCAGCATGAAGCCAATGCCCTGCATTTGGAATAGTCTCTAGCTTTAAATTTGGAAAATGCTGACGAATTCCGTCAATATCCTGATCTTGAATGTAGCCTGAACTCCCACCTCTAATAAATAATGTCGGATTTTTAAAAACAAGATTATCTGCCAAAGGTTTCCCAATCGCATCTAGATTATTATTGAAAGCCTCTAAATTAAATCGGAAAGCCAATTGTCCAGGTTCTTTCCAATATAAATTCTTTAGCAAAAACTGGCGCGTTCCAAAATCTGTTACATATTGTGATAAAATTGCCTCCACATCATTTCGGCTTGGTTTTACCGAAAAATCAACAGCATTTAATCCTGCCAAAATATCTTGGTGATGCTGTTTGTAGAATCTCGGACCAATATCTGCCACAATCAATTTGTCTACAATTTCAGGATGAGTCGTTGCAAAAAGCATTGCTACTTTTCCTCCCATTGAATGGCCTAGAATATCAATTCGCGTTAGATTATTTGCCTGACAGTATTCATAAACATCCTGAACCATAGCCTCGTAACTCCATTCGTCTGAATGAAAACTGCGACCGTGGTTTCTTAGATCTAAAATATGAACTTGAAATCCGGCTTCTACATATTGTCCGGCAAGAGTTTTCCAGTTATCAGACATTCCAAGAAATCCGTGCATTATGATAAATGGCTTGCCCTCGCCTTCTATTTTTGAATAAAGCATATTTTTATTTTTTTCCTTTTAAAGAATTATTTCAATTTATTCAGATACATATTTACAGTATTATCTAAGCCAAGATAAAGTGCCTCCGAAATCAAGGCATGTCCAATAGAAACTTCCAATAATCCTGGAATATTTTGCTTGAAAAACTTGATATTATCTAAACTTAAATCGTGTCCAGCATTGATTCCTAAGCCCAATTCATTTGCCAATTCTGCCGCTTTAATGTACGGTTCAATTCCTTTCTCGTTTCCTAAACTATATTGATGTGCAAAAGATTCTGTATACAATTCAATTCTATCTGTTCCTGTTTTCTTTGCACCTTCAATCATTTCTAAAATCGGATCAACAAAAATCGAAGTTCTGATTCCGTTTCTTTGAAATTCCTGAATAACTTCAGTTAAATAATCTTGATTTTTAATGGTATCCCAACCTGCAGAAGAAGTTATTGCGCCAATTGCATCTGGAACCAATGTCACTTGATCTGGTTTGCATTCTAAAACCAAATCAATAAAATTATGCTGCGGATTTCCTTCAATATTATATTCTGTTGTAACAATAGCTTTTAAATCGCGTGCATCCTGATAACGAATATGACGCTCGTCTGGACGAGGATGAATTGTAATTCCCTGCCCTCCAAAACGCTGAATATCTGTCGCTACTTTTAATAAATCGGGAACATTTCCGCCTCGAGCATTTCTAAGCGTTGCTATTTTATTGATATTTACACTTAATTTTGTCATATAAATAGATATTAATTCTAGTAACATTATATTTGTCACGACAAAAATACAAAGTAAAACAGAGCGGTTTTCGGTATTTTTTGATTATTTTGCATCAAATATCCTCAATTGATTTATGACAGAAATTACAAACTATATCACAAACGATTTCAGGGCAATTGACAGTCAGGAAACAATAGCGTCGATTCAGGACTTTTTTGTCGATGTAAATTTTTCTCATTTTCCGATTTTAGAAGATGGTGTTTTTATTGGAAGCATCTCTTCTGACGATGTTGAAACATTTGACATTGAAAAAAAAGCAATTGATTACAAATATACTTTAGAACGTTTTTTTGCCAGAAAATCAATGATCTGGTTAGATGTTCTAGAAGTTTTTGCAAAAAACCACACCAATCTTCTTCCAATTCTTGATGAGAATAATAATTATATAGGTTATTATGAAATGGAAGACATCATGAAATTTTTTCAGGAAACTCCATTTTTGAAAGAGCCAGGAGCGATTATCATTGTCCAAAAAGGCCTTTTGGATTATTCTATGAGCGAAGTAACACAGATTGTAGAAAGTAATAATGGTAAAGTTCTAGGGTGTTTTGTTTCTGAAGCTGACACAGAAAATGTTCAGATTACTATAAAAATTGGTTTAGGAGCGATTAATGAAATCATTCAAACCTACAGAAGATATGGTTATGAAATCATTTCAGAACATCAAGAAGACACCTATATTAACAGTTTAAAAGAACGATCAGATTATTTAGACAAATACCTTAATATATAAGTTATGAATGTGCCAATGGGAAAATTAGTTAATTAGATGATTTTCGCATTTCCCAATTATCTAATTGAAACATTGACCAATT
The DNA here is from genome assembly GCF_004151235.1 of Flavobacterium anhuiense. Classification (GTDB taxonomy): domain Bacteria; phylum Bacteroidota; class Bacteroidia; order Flavobacteriales; family Flavobacteriaceae; genus Flavobacterium; species Flavobacterium anhuiense_A. The sequence continues at coordinate 54,840 of NZ_JUIV01000021.1, read as the reverse complement.
CTCTAATTTAACAACTAATGAAAATAGCCATTTACGGACAATATTATCAGAACAGTACCGAACCTATTATAAAAGACATTTTCAACTTCTTTAATACCAACAATATCGAGATGGTAATTGAAGAAAATTTTCTGAACATGCTTTATGAAAAACAGCTTGTAAAAAAAGAATACAAAACTTTTTCTCCAAGTACTGCTTTAGACAATAGTTTCGAAATGCTTATCAGTATTGGTGGCGATGGAACAATTTTAAGAGCCGCTGCTTTCGTTCGTAATTCTGGCGTTCCTTTATTAGGAATCAACGCTGGAAGACTAGGCTTTCTGGCAAAAGTTCAGAAAGAAAACATCGATATTTTACTTCAATATGTTATTAGCCAAAACTACACAACTTCTGAAAGAACTTTATTAGGAATAACATGTGAACCGTATAACGAAGCTTTTAAGGAACTTAATTTCGCTATGAACGAAGTTACAGTGAGTAGAAAAGACACGACTTCGATGATTACAGTTGAAACTTATTTGAACAATGAATATTTAAATTCTTATTGGGCCGACGGACTAATCATTTCAACGCCAACCGGATCAACTGGGTATTCTCTAAGCTGTGGGGGGCCAATTTTAACACCAGATGTAAAGAGTTTAGTTATTACACCAATTGCCCCACATAATTTAACCGCCAGACCGCTTGTTATTCCTGACGATACCGAAATTACATTGCGTGTTACAGGAAGAGAAGACCAATATTTGGTTTCTTTAGACTCGAGGATTTCTTCTGTAAAAAACGAGTCTATTTTAAAAATAAAAAAAACAGATTACAAAATTAAAATGGTTGAAATACCAGGCGAAACTTTCTTGAAAACCTTAAGAAATAAATTGCTTTGGGGAGAAGATAAAAGAAATTAAACTCTTTTCTGATTCTTCACTATACGATAATACCACATTTTCTCGTTCTGCATGTAGTGAATCATCATTAAATGGCTCAAAATCATAACGTAAATTGAAAAAAAAGCACATTTAACTAAAGGAACTTTGATTCGTATCGATAATTATTATATTTGCACGCAATTTTGAATTAAATGAAGAAAATTTTTAATTTATTGTTATGTTTTTTCCCTCTTATTACACTAAATGCTCAGATAAATGAGATTGGTGTTTTTCTTGGCGGAAGTAACTTTGTGGGAGATGTTGGGAAAACAACTTATATCGCTCCAGAAAAACTAGCTTTTGGTGTTCTTTACAAATGGAATAGAAGCCCAAGACACTCTTGGAGATTTTCTTATACTCAATCTAACGTAAGCGGAAATGACTTCAAATCTGATGAAACAGGAAGAAACCAAAGAGGTTATCGTTTTGACAATGATATTAAAGAGTTTTCTGCAGGCCTAGAATTCAACTTCTTCGACTTCAATCTGCATGATGATCATACCAAAATAACCCCTTATGTTTTCACTGGTTTAAACTACATTCTTTACGACAACTTGTATAGATACACCACAAGTCCAAATGTAATATATTCTCAAAAAAACCGTGGTTCAGTAGCTATACCTATAACATTAGGTGTAAAATCAAACATAACGCCTCGCTTTGTGCTAGCTGCCGAAGTTGGTGCACGTTATACTTTTACAGACAATATTGACGGAAGTAATCCCAATACAAGCAATCCAAATATTCTAAAATTTGGAAATTTAAATAATAATGACTGGTACGTTTTTTCAGGTCTTACTTTGACGTATACCTTTGGAAAAAAACCATGCTATTGCGCATACTAAAAATGAATTTAATAGAATCAATAGATCACACAAACCTACCTAAACACCTTGCCATTATTATGGACGGGAACGGACGCTGGGCAAAACAACAAGGCTACTTACGTGCGTTTGGACATGAAAATGGAACAAAATCTGTAAAAGAAATCATCAAAACCTCAGCCAAACTTGGAATTGAGTACTTGACCCTTTATGCTTTTTCTACAGAAAACTGGAATCGCCCTAAATTAGAGGTTCAGGCATTAATGAAAATATTGATCAATTCATTAAAAAAAGAACTTGTTACCCTTCAAGAAAACAATATCAGACTTAATGCAATTGGAAATCTTGACAAATTACCAAAAACAGCCCAAAAAGAACTTTTGGATGTTATGGAAAAAACCAAAAACAATACCCGCTTAACTCTTACCCTCGCTTTAAGTTATGGCTCCAGAGAGGAACTGGTAAATGCTGTAAAGGCAATTAGTGATAAAGTTAAAAATAATATAATTTCAATAGACACTATTGACGATTCAATTATAAATGAGCATCTTTACACGCAAAATTTACCTGACGTAGATTTATTAATACGAACAAGTGGAGAACATAGAATAAGTAATTTTTTGCTATGGCAAATCGCCTATGCAGAATTGTATTTTACTAATGTCTTGTGGCCAGACTTTAAAGACCAAGATTTATATGAGGCTATTATTAGTTATCAAAAAAGAGAACGTAGATTTGGAAAAACCAGTGAACAAATTAAATAATTTTTTAGTGTTGCAAAAAAAAATACAAATAGTCTTTACCCTTTTACTTTTGGGTAGTTTTTCACAAATTAAAGCACAAGAAAGAGTCCCTTTCGATCAAGGGAAAAAATATATTCTAGCTAAAGTTTCTGTTGTTGGTAAAATAAGCTTCAATGAACAGACTGTTGTTACCTTTTCAGGACTTCAAAAAGGTCAGGAAATCACTGTTCCTGGTGAAGAAATCAGTAGTGCAATTAAAAAATTAGGCAAACTTGGACTTTTTGATGAGATTGCTTTCTACGTAAATAAAGTAGAAAATGATAGCATCTATTTAGATTTAGATATTGTTGAGCTTCCTAAATTAAATGAAGTTAAAATCGTTGGTGTTAAGAAAAGCAAAGTAGAAGGCTTAATTAAAGACAACAATTTGACTAAGAACAAAATTGTAAACGAAAACTTAATCACTACAACAAAAAATTACATTGAAAACAAATATAAAAAAGAAGGTTTTTATAACACAAAAGTCAATATAACAAATACTCCAGATACTATTAATGGGCATCAAGTCAATATGCTTATTAGAATTGACAAGGGAGACAAAGTCAAAATCAGCAGTATTGATTTTACAGGAAACAAACAGCTATCAGACAGCCAATTGCGTGCTGCAATGAAAGACACGAAACAGAAAAATTTTATTCGCGTATTTAAAGCATCTAAATTTATTCCCGAGAAATATAAAACTGACTTAGAAAAAGTAATCGCTGCCTACAAAGAAAAAGGGTATCGTGACGCCCGTATTATTTACGATTCAGTACAATATAACAAGAAAAAAAATACGCTTGCAATTAAAATTAATGTTGAAGAAGGAAACAAATATTACTTCGGAAATATTAAATTCTTAGGTAATACCGTTTATTCAGATCAGCTATTAAGCCGTTATTTAGGAATCAAAAAAGGTGAAACTTATAATGGGGTTTTACTAGAAAAAAGAATTGCAGATAAGACAAAACCAGACGCAGAAGACATTACCAACTTATATCAAAACAATGGTTATCTGTTTTCAAATATTAATGCTGTAGAGGTAAAAACAGTTAACGATACAATCGATTTTGAGATTAGAGTAACTGAAGGCCCTATCGCTTATTTCAACAAAATTACGGTTGTTGGAAATGACAAGACAAACGACCATGTTATATACCGTGAGCTAAGAACAAAACCAGGTGAAAAATATAGTAAAGAACAATTAGTCAGAACAATTCGCGAGATTGGACAATTAGGGTTCTTTGATCCTGAGGCAATCGATCCTAAATTTAAAAACGTAGATGCTGGAGCTGGAACAGTTGATATTGAATATAATGTAGTAGAAAAAGGATCTAGCCAGGTTGAGCTTCAAGGAGGTTATGGCGGTGGAGGCTTCATTGGTACATTAGGGCTTTCATTTAACAACTTCTCTGCCCGTAAAATGTTCGACAAAGAAGCTTATAAACCTTTACCAATGGGAGATGGACAAAAGGTTGCTCTTCGTTTACAAGGAAGCACCTATTTCCAAACTTATAGTTTATCTTTCTCAGAACCTTGGTTTGGAGGAAAGAAACCTGTACAATTTAGCTCATCTATTTCATACAGTAAGCAATTTCTTAACAATTATATCACTAGAACTGTTGATAAAAGCAAAAGTTTTAATATTTTTACAGTACAAGTTGGTTTAGCAAAAAGATTAACAGTGCCAGATGACTACTTTGTATTATCACAATCTTTAAGTTATCAGCACTACGACCTAAACAATTACAACACTGGTTTGTTTACTTTTGGTAATGGTGCATCTAGAAACTTAGCTTATACTATTGGACTTTCAAGAAGCAATAAAGGGGTAAACCCGATATTCCCAACTTATGGTTCTGAATTTAGTATTACTGCAAAAGTTACACCTCCATATTCATTATTTAATGGTATTGATTATGGCGATTTGAAAAACCAAAAAGAATATAAAACGCAATATACTGGTGAAAACAGATCAGATGATTACCAACAACCTCTTAATAAAGGAGATTACTATAAAACTGATAGTTCAGGAAAAATTATGAGTGTTGGATCTGATTACGCAAGCGCCGATACAGATGTAGCAAAAGTTGATCAGAAAAAATATAACTGGTTAGAATATTATAAAGTTAAATTTAAAGGAGACTGGTATACTAAAGTATATGGAAAATTAGTATTAAGAACACTGACAGAGTTTGGTTTCTTAGGAGCTTATAATCAAGAAAGAGGAGTAATTCCGTTTGAGCGTTTTTACTTAGGAGGTGATGGTATGGCCAACTACTCAATGGATGGTAGAGAGACCATTCAGTTGAGAGGTTATCCAAACAACTCTTTAACTCCTGTAAATGCAAATGGAGATGCAATTGGAGCAACGATTTACAACAAGTTCTCTATGGAATTACGTTACCCAATTACATTAAAAGCATCTGCATCTATTTTTGCCTTAACGTTCTTAGAAGCAGGCTCATCCTATCCAACGTTCAAAGATTACAACCCATTTGACTTAAGCCGTTCTGCTGGTGCGGGTTTACGTGTATTTATGCCTGCATTTGGATTATTGGGTATTGATTTTGGTTATGGATTTGACGCTCTTCCAGGACAATCAAAACCTAATGGATGGGAAACACACTTTATCATTGGACAACAATTTTAGAGAAATAACGTTTGGTTAAAAATCATCAAATAAAGTTATGTTATGAGAAAACAATTTTTATTTATATTTTTAGCCTTGATTGTAGCAAATACAAGTCAGGCACAAGGTAAGACTACTCGAATTGGCTACATCGACATGGAATATATTTTAGAAAATGTTTCCGATTATAAAGAAGCTAAATCACAATTAGAGCAAAAAGCTCAAAAGTGGAAACAAGAAGTTGAGGCTAAAAAGTTAAATATAAATAACTTGAAGGAAAGCTTAAAAACAGAAAAAGCTTTACTTACAAAGGAATTAATAGAAGAAAGAGAAACAGAAATTAAGTTTCTTGAACAGGAAATGATGGATTATCAGCAGAAACAATTTGGTTCTGATGGAAATCTAATGAGACAGAAAGCAGCTTTAGCTAAACCTATACAAGATCAGGTTTTTACTGCTGTGCAAGATATAGCAGAGGCAAAAAATTATGATTTTGTTTTTGATAAATCATCAGATCTTACTATGCTTTTTAGCAATAAAAGATTTGATATCAGCGATCAGGTTTTAAGAATCTTAAACCGTACTGAAAAACGTGAACAGCTGACTAAAAAACAATTGAAAGAGCAAGAGGCTAAAGAAAATATTGAAAATGCGATTGATGAGAATCCAGCAATGGCCGATCGTCAAAAAGCACTTGACGAGAAAAAAGCAGCGAGAGAAAAACTAATTCAAGACAGAAAATTAGAACAGGAAGCCAAGAGAAAAGAATATGAAGATAGAAGAAAAGCTTTACAAGAAGAGAGAGAAGCTAAAAAAAATGGCACGGTTTCTGGAACAGCTCCAGCAGCAGCAGTGACAGAAGCTGCTAAAACAAGTTCGACTGCTAAAACTGTAACACCAACAGCAACTGGAACAACACCCGCTGGTGAACAGCCTACAATGACAAAAGCAGAAGAAAGACAATTGCTTTACGAACAGCGTAAAAAAGAACTGGAAGAAAGAAGAAAGAAAATTTTAGAAGAAAGAGAAGCGGCTAAAAAAGCAAAAGAAGCCGAATCACAAAAAACAAATACGACCAATAATTAATTAATATTTTAAAAATGATGAAACAAATCAAAACTTTACTAATTGCTGCAATTCTTATTTTAGGAGCAAGTAACACAATGAACGCACAAGCGAAGGTAGCTCATGTTGATGTAAGCGAGATCATGTCGAAAATGCCTGCTATGCTAGATGCTCAAAATCAACTGCAAAAATTAAGTGGTACATATGATGCTGAATACAAAAAAATGGTTGACGAATATCAAGTGAAAATTAAAAAGTACGAAGCTGAAGCTGCAACTGTAACAGATGCTGTAAACGGTGAGCGTTCTAAAGAAGTTCAAGATATGCAAAAGAGAATTGTTGACTACAGAGACAATGCTCAAAAAGAATTACAACAAAAAGAAACAGATATCGTAAAACCTTTAATGGAAAAAGTAAGAGCTTCTATCCAAAAAGTTGGAAAAGCTAAAGGTTTCCAATACGTTTTAGACGGTTCTACTTTATTATTAGCTGATGGTCCAAACATCACTGCTGACGTTAAAAAAGATTTAGGATTCTAAGAAATTAAATTCCGATAATTAAACTGCTCAATTTATATAATTTGAGCAGTTTTTTTTTACAAAAAATTAAACTTAACCTTTGGTATTATTTCAAGATTTCGCTTAACTTAGAATAACTAATTTTTATTAAAAAATATTAAATTTGCTTTATGATAAACAATAATCCTATAGGCGTCTTTGATTCTGGCATTGGCGGAACTTCCATCTGGAGCGCCATTCATGACCTTCTTCCAAATGAAAAAACCATTTATCTGGCTGACAGTAAAAATGCGCCTTATGGCCAAAGAAGCAAAGATGAGATTGTTGCATTAAGCAAAAAAAATGTAGAGTTCTTGCTTAAGAACAATTGCAAGCTAATCGTTGTTGCTTGCAATACTGCTACAACAAATGCGATAGTAGAATTACGTGCAGATTATGATGTTCCATTTGTTGGAATTGAACCTGCCATTAAACCTGCTGCAAACAATTCTCAAACTCAGGTTATTGGGATTCTAGCTACAAAAGGAACGCTTAACAGTGAGCTGTTTAATAAAACTGCCGAGATGTTTCATAACACCAAAATCATTGAGCAGGTTGGACACGGACTTGTACAGCTGATTGAAGACGGCAATTTGTACTCACCAGAAATGACACAATTGCTAGAATCATATCTTCAGCCAATGATTGAAGCTAATATCGATTACTTAGTTTTAGGATGCAGCCACTATCCTTATCTAATTCCTCAGATAAAAAAAATTCTCCCAGGTCATATTAAAATAATAGATTCAGGAGAAGCCGTTGCACGTCAAACTAAAAATCTGCTTAAAGATAAAGTTGGCTTTTCTGAAAGTGCAGATATTGATCCAGTATTTTATGTAAATTCTGACCCTAAAGTTTTAGAATCAATTTTAGAGTATAAATATCCTGTAATCAAAAAAGATTTTTAGATTATTATTCAAACTTTCGCTTGACAAACCAAATTCCGTCCAATGATAAGTTTAATGATATTTTATGGTAGTTTTCTTTTATTAAATCATTTGCAATTCTACCTTTCTGTCCGTAAGAATAAGAGACATTAAGTGATGAAAATGTGTTTTCAATTGGAAGATTTAGTCCGATAGAAATAGACGCACTGTTAACACGCTGTTTGTCAACTTCGAGATAACCATTATCAAAATTTACACCAGCCGCATATCCTACTCTATCCCAATATCTTCTAACATTCTTTTTGGCACTGTAAGTAAACCCCAGCGCAAAACGATCTTGATTTACAAACTTTCCATAAAGCTCAGACTGATTGGTATCTTTCCATAAACTCCTTTCGTAATCTAAAGTTACATTCAGATTATTTCTAAATCGCTTACTAGCTCCAAAACCTATTTCTAAAGGAATGTAATAATCATCTACGTCTGAGGCTTTATCGGTTTCTATAGAAGATTCTACTTCATCTGTAATACTTGTTACCGATTGCACTTTGGAAGCATTGATTCTGGAAGGAACTTTAACAGTCATTCCAATTGTAAATGTAGAATCTACTTTAAACTGAGCTCCCAAAGTTGCACGAACTCCTCTATAATCTGTTTTCTTATGTACAGTTGTGATTGTATTTGAAATTAAAAAAGCACGATCATCAACCGTATTTCCAAAAAGGAATGTTCCTGTCGCTCCTACTGCCAACTTTTTTCCAAATCTATATCCGTATGAAAAATCCAAATTATTCAAACCTCCAGATCCTTGTGCTGTAACATAATAATATTCTTGGCTGTCAGTAATTGGAAGTTTTAAATTAGAAATTTTGAATACCGAACTAGAATATGGACGAAGTGCCAAACTAAAACCAGAGTTTTTTGTAACTGGAAAAGCAAATGCCAAATGAGAAAACTGAAAATTATTTCGCTTTTCTTCTCGATTACTGCTCTGATAAGTTGTGGCAATCGCTTTTCCTCCAATATCAAAAAGAAAATGATTTTGATACATGGATCCTAAAGAAGCTGGATTTAAATTATTAATAAAAGTATCTGAAGGCAAAGCAATTCCAGAACCACCAATTGAAGGCAAATAGCCAAAATCTGAATCATACAAACTTCCAACACCGTAAAGCGAATATGGAGAACTCGAAATACTTTGAGAAAATGAAGTCAGCGACATCAAAAGGAAGCAACTCCATAAAAAAATTCTATTTTTCATTTAGTAAGAGATGTAATAAATTTTCAACTGAATTTTATTGTTCAAGTGCTTCTGATCACCTAAAACTATTCGGTTAACAGACTGTGCAATTCCTGGCAATGTCAAAATAAGCGATGATCTTGAATCAGATTGTTTCAGCATTTCCTTTTGAAGAAAGTTTCCAACCGAAATTGAGTACCCAACATTTTCGTTAAATTCATCAGTGCTTTTACTCAGTTTTCCGTAAACTGAAGAGCCAGCGGCATTCACAAGAGTTCCGCTTATTCTGTTTAAATTATCTCCCACATAAACAGTTAGCGAATCAGCTAGAGGATATTTTTCTGAATAAGTATTATTAATCGGTTTAAGAATCAATTCTGCATCGACAATAGCACCGTTTGCCGAAATATTCTTAAACTGTTTTATGTTTGGAAAATCGACCCGACATGCAACACCTGTTCCAGATTGTATAAATCCTTGGTTATTGACTAGTGTACTTGATAATGTACCAGTAGATACAGGGAGATTTTGCAGGATGGTTCCTGTTTTGTCGAGCGAAATAGAGTTAAACTGTTTCGAAGTGTCTAAAATCGAAAAATCGATTATATATGGAGTTTCACTATCTGTTTTATACTTTGAATAATACAACCGAACCTTGCTTTCCGAAACACTAAATCCGATAACATTGGAAGAACTTGAATTTTCTGGAACCAATACAAACCCTTTCAAATATTCTGTAAAACTGTCAAAATCTGTAACTTCTCTTTTCTTTATTTTTTGAAAAAGAGCTTCCCCAAATTCTTTACTCATTTGAATATTAATCGAATCTTTTTCCTTCGGTCGCGGCTTATAAGATATTGTACCCAAACTTTCCGAACTATAAGTCAGCGTCGAATTATTATAGAAATTATTATCCTCTTTGTTTGGTTTCACTTTTTGAGTTAGTCTATGGATATTAAACGTCTGGACTTTTGTAGTATCTCCATAATAATACCTGTCATACTTAAGAATCATAGAAATGGAATCAAACACATAATTCACAGACTCTGTATCTGACCCCACACTAGACAAAACATAATTGCTAGTAGAAAGCTGAAAGTAACTATCCGATTTTACTTTTCCGAAAATAGGATCATCGTAATTTCCTATCAGAATTCTACCTCGGCTGGAAGTTGCCAGTGAATCAAAATTAATCGTTGACATATTAACTGTGACCGTGTCAATTAAAATCACTTTGTTGCTTAAAGCCAAATAATCTGACCCAACAGTAAATTCTCCAGTATCTGTATCTGTACCACATGAAAATAAGCTTAGTACAAAAAGCAGTATCAAAATAAACTTGTGCATAATTTAATTTTTGAGCAAATATAAATTGCACACTTTGGCGACACACTATAACATATACTATCGCACTTTTTTAAGCTACAGACTGTACAAATTGATCTATAACCTGAATCTTGTTCTTAAATTTTAATTCGACCTTAAAAACGGTGATTTTGTCTATCAAAACACGTCATATATATATCTTCTTTTTTTTAAGGGCTTCATCCGTCTAATTTTGAACCAATAAAATAAATAATGAAAGTAAGGTTTTTAGTTTGTTCTGTTTTTTTTGATTTCATTTTTAGGTTTAAAAGCTCAGGAAAATTTTAGTGCTGCTGTTAATTTCAAAACTGAGCCAACAGAAAAGATAAATTTTAACGAAACAAACATTGCTGTTTTTTATCAGAAGAAACTAGGAACAAAAAGCAAAATAGCGAACACGTTGGAATATTCTAATTTGAAAGTGAATTACGAATTGAATCCATACAATTTTTACGCAGATCAGGAAAAATTCAACCAAGTTCAAAACAAGTTTGAGTATTCGTCTGAAATAGCAGAAAAAACAAAATGGAAGCTTTCTGTTATTCCAACGGCAAATTTTCAAATCAAATTGGATTTTTCAGATGTTACTGTTTTAGGAAGTTTAGAAATCAGTCAGAAGATTGGTTCAAAACTAAATGTAATTGTCGGAGCAGGTCGAACATCCATTTTTGGAGCGCCAAAGATTACGCCGATTGCTGCTTTTGATTATAAAATGAATGAGAAAATCAATTTTAGAATCGGATTTCCTGATTCCAAAATTTCTTATTCTAATAATGACCGAAACAAATTTAGTCTGACGAATAGCTTTAATGGAAATTTTTATCATTTGGACGAAACATCCAGTACAGAAAACAATGCCGAAAAAACCATTTTATCACAAATGACTTCGGCTTTAGAATACGAAAGAAATGTTGCCGGCAATTGGTTTTTAAATTTTAAAGCTGGTTATGATTTCAACAAAAAATACAATTTACTAGATAGCAATGACCATAAGGTTTACGACTATAATACCGGAAATGGCTATGTTTTAGGAATAGGGATCAAATACAAACAATAAATTAAATACACTATGATTAATCTAAAAAAAGGAATTTTATTCACAGCGCTTTTTTCAAGCCTCTTTTTTATAAGCTGCAGCAATGATGATGACGATGATGATTTGGTAGGAAACTGGATTAAAAAATCAGCCTTTGATGGCCCTGCAAGATCTAGTGCTACAAGCTTTGTTATCGGAGATTATGCTTACGTAGTAGGTGGTTATACTGGCGACGTTTATTTAAAAGATCTTTGGGTTTACAATTCAAATGGAGATTATTGGGAACAAAAAGCTGATTTTGGTGGTGTTGGAAGAAGTTCTGCTTCTAGTTTTGCATTAAACGAAAAAGGTTATGTAGGTCTTGGTTATGACGGAACAAACAAGCTGAAAGACTTTTATCAATACGACCCTACTGCAAACAGCTGGACACAAAAAACAGATTTTGCAGGAACGGCACGTTATGCAGCTGTAGGTTTTCAAGTTGGCGGTAAAGCCTATTTTGGAACGGGTTATGACGGAAACTATCTAAAGGATTTTTATCAATACGATGATCAAGCCAATACTTGGACTCTAGTAAATGGTTTTAGCGGTAACAAAAGACGTAATGCAACTGTATTTACAATTGCAGACAAAGCATATTTGGTAACAGGTGTAAATAATGGTGTTTATCAAGAAGATTTCTGGGAGTTTGATCCATCAACAGATGTTTGGACAAGAAAACGTGATATTGATAAAGATACTGATGACGATTACAGCTACAACGACGATTATGCGATTGTACGTTCTAATGCTTCAAGTTTTTCTATGAATGGTTTAGGATATGTTGTAGGAGGTGAAAACATCAAAACAGTTTGGGAGTACAATCCGTCAACTGATTTATGGACAGAAAGAACTCCAATGGAAGGCGCAACAAGAACCGATGCTGTTGGTTTTGCCATCAATAACCGCGGATTCTATATGTTAGGACGAATTGGTTCTACTTACTTTGATGATGCCTGGGAATTTAAGCCATTAGACGAACAAAGCGATGACGATAACTAATATTAAACAATTCTTCTGGAGTAATATCCAGAAGAATTTAATGGTTTTTACAGTCCTTTTACTTTTCAGTGCATGCACAAAAAAAGAAGCTTTAACATCTGCATCTTTCAAAACAAATTCTGGATGGGGTTATACAATTGCCTACAAAGAAAAAATCATAATTAAACAATCCATTATTCCTGTAATAAGTGACACTAAAAGTTTTGAAACAGAAAGCGATGCTCTAAAAGTTGCTGGTCTTGTAAAACAGAAACTCAAACAAAACTTATCCCCAACGGTAAACAAAAATGAACTAATTTTATTAAAAATAAAATTGTAAATGCAGATCGATACCATTAAAAATACAGGCTATAACAAAATATTATTCCATTTCATGATTTGGATTTTCTTTATTCTGACTTCATTAATTCAGTTTTATGAAAGTCCGTTTAAGCTCGACAATGATTTTTATGCCCAATGGCTTTCAGGGATTTTCTTGTTTTATCTGAACTATTTTTATTTGGTTCCAAATTATCTGCTGCAAAAAAAATATTGGCTGTACGGCGCATGTGCCATTGGTCTGATTGCGCTATTTCTGGTAATACGATTAAATTATTTTATTCCTGAATTTAGACATTTAAGGCCCGAAAACATGATGCATGCTGACACCATTATTCGTGATCCGCATTTTTTTCCAAGAGATGGTAGAATGCGTCACAGAATAGAAATGAGACAGCCATTTTTTTTCAAGATTGCTCCATCATTTTTCTATATCCTGATTATTACGATTTCTGCAATTATTAGAACATTAACTGAATTTTATAACAATCAGCAAAATAAACTAATCGCCGAAACACATAGAACAAATACTGAATTAATCTATTTGCGTAAACAAACCAACCCGCATTTTTTATTTAATTCTTTAAACAGTATTTATTCTTTGGCACACAAAAAATCTGATTTGGTCCCTGATGCCATCGTGACCTTGTCTGAACTAATGCGCTATATGCTGTATGAAACAGATAACAAAACGGTGGCTTTAGAAAAAGAGGTCAATTATATTCAGAATTATATCGAATTGCAAAAACTGCGATTAAATAATATTGAAGACATTGTGATTAATGTACATGGAGATACCAAAAACAAATTTATTGAGCCTTTGTTATTGATTTCTTTTGTAGAAAATGCTTTTAAATACGGAACCGATTATAAAGGCGCAGCCCACGTAAAAATCAAAATTCTTATTACAGATCACAATCTTGATTTTTGGATCGAAAATGCAATTGAAAATTATGTAAAGGATCCCGAAAACTCAGGAATTGGATTAGTAAATATTCAAAGCCGCCTTGATCTTCTTTATCCAAATGCACACACACTAACCATTACTCAGAATAATAAATATTACCGAGTTCATCTAAATTTAAAGTTAGACGAAATTAAAACCGCAATAGATTAAAGACAACTGATTATGGACAGAAAAAAATTTATCCGAAATGGTATTTTGGGCATTGCTTCATTGGCAACCGCTTCAAAATTTTTAGAATCATGTTCAAAAAGTGACAATGATGATAGCGACTCTAGCAATTCTGGAGACGGAAGTTGTACTGTTTCTCCTTCAGAGACAAAAGGCCCGTTCCCTATCAAAACGCCAAGTCAGCTGGTTTTAGAAAACATCAAATCTGACCGGGTTGGAATTGCGCTATTGATCAATTTAAAAATTGAAAACAAGAATAACAATTGCGAACCTCTTTCGGGAGTTTTGGTCGACGTCTGGCATTGTGACAAAGACGGAAATTATTCTGAATACGGAGGCACTCAAATGCAGCAGACCGATTATACTTCTGTCCATTTCTTGAGAGGAAGACAAACTTCAAACGCTAATGGAGAAGTTTCTTTTATCTCTATTTATCCTGGCTGGTATCAAGGAAGAGCTCCGCATATTCATGTAGAAGTTTTATCCAACGCAGGAAATTCATTATTGGTAACACAGATTGCCTTTCCGGAAACAATTTCTAGTCAAGTATATTCAAGCACAAATTATGCTGCACATGGACAGGCAGATACTACAAATGCAAGGGACAATATTTTTGCCGATAGTTTAGCTGAGGAATTGGCTACAATGACTGGCAACCTAACAGATGGATATACACTTACAAAAACGATAACCGTTAACGCATAATTTTGATTTGTAAAAACCAGTATTTTATGAAAATTTTAAAACTTAATTTACTGGTTTCAAACTACTTTTGAATGCGAAATGAAATTTTAAAAACTAATCCAGAAAAGATGAAATGTGTAATTATTGATGACGAACCTTTAGCGGTAGAACTATTAGAGGATTTTGTCAAAAAAGTAGATACTCTTGAACTGATCAGCACTTTCAATAATGCTATCGATGCCGTTTCATTTATTAACCAGAATAATGTCGATTTGATTTTTCTGGATATTCAGATGCCGCATTTTTCTGGAATTGACTTTTTAAATACTATCGAGAAAAAACCTCTAGTCATTTTCACAACTGCTTATTCTGATTATGCCGTAGAAGGATTTAATCTCGGTGCCGTCGATTATTTGGTAAAACCAATTCCGTTTCACCGATTTCTAAAAGCAGTTGTTAGAGCACAACAAGTTTTACATCCCACGGCAACTCAAACTCTTACAGAAAGCAGTAATACGCCTGAAATAGAACAAGATTTTATGTTTGTTCGAGCTGAATATGAAAACGTAAAATTGAATTTTGCCGATATCCTTTTTATTGAAGGCCTTAAAGATTATGTCAAAATTTACACTACAGATAATAAATTTACATTGACATTAATTAGTCTAATAAAACTTGAAAATTTGCTTTCAAGCAAAGGTTTTGCCAGAATTCACAGATCTTACATTATTAATATCAAACATGTAAAATCGATTCAGAAAAATAAGGTGTTAATAAGCGATAAAAGAATTCCAATCAGTGAAAGCTACAAAAATACTTTCTTCGAGAAAATCAACCTCTAATTTCTTTGAAATTCAAAAAAAAGAAAATTCCAAATTCCAAAAAGCCTAGACTCTTGGAATTTGGAATTTCTATTCTTCGTTTTTGAACCAACTCGAATACATTACGTAATTATTCGAAATACGTTCTATTTCGCCTGCAAAATCAGACTGATCAATGTCTTTTACTTTTTTGGCAGGAACACCTGCATAAATACTTCCAGAAGTTACAACCGTGTTTTGAGTAACTACAGCCCCTGCAGCAATTATAGCATTGCTTTCTACCACGCAATTATCCATTACAATTGCTCCCATTCCGATTAAAACATTATCATGAATCGTACAACCGTGAACAATTGCATTATGGCCAATTGAAACGTTATTTCCTATAATCGTTGGGTGTTTTTGATACGTACAATGAATTACAGCTCCATCTTGAATGTTTACCTTGTTTCCAATTTTAATAAAATGAACATCTCCCCTTACAACAGCATTAAACCAAACGCTGCAAGATTCTCCAAAAGTAACATCTCCAACAATAGTAGCATTTTCGGCCACATAACAATCCTCTGGAATAAGAGGTGATTTTCCGTTTACAGATTTAATCAGCATAAAAATAAATTTAGTTAATGGCAGGACAGTTACAATCGTAACGCTCTTTTTTACAGAACAAATTAATTCCTAAAGTAATTTGATGATATCCGCCAGTGTCAAACTTAACATCTCCCATTACTTGAGAATACGTATAAGCAAACATAAAATTCTTAAAGTTAACTCCAATAATTGGTGTAAAGTATTGTAATTTCTGAGATGCTACGCCACTTCCTGAAACATATTGTGCGCCATCAAAACCTCTTCTATAAGATAATGCAGCCCATAGACTTCCAAAATCCATGTTTTTGTAGGCTTTCATATTTATGTCGAGTGTTTTTTCTTTTGTCTGATCAAATAGCTGAAAAAGAATCGAAGGCTCCCAAGTCCAATTGTCGTTTTTACCAAATACATAACCAGCACTCAATAAAAACTTTCTAAGATTATCGCTTTCGTAATCTGAATATAATTCTCTTCTTGTTTCTAATAATCCTTGAACTGTTGCGTGTGCATAGAAATTCAAATAATTATAAGAAGCTCCAACATCAATATTGAAATACGAATCTTTCTGAATGGAACCAAAAACTATTGGATCAAATGTGTTTCCAAATTTTGTTTCGTCTAATTGGTTTTGAATCAAACCTCCGCTAATTCCAAAAGACAGCTGATTTAAATCCAGTTCATCTCTCGAAAACATAATATGATGCGCATAAGTCAATTTTACACCTTTTTCAGAATGATATCCGTTTTTATCATTAAAAACAATAATCCCAGCTCCAGAACGTTCGCCAATTCTTCCGTTAAAACTCAAAGTTTGCAATGAAGGAGAATCTTCTTCTCCAAACCATTGTTTTCTAGCTGTTAATCTTATTTTGGCGCAATTGGCTGCACCTGCCATAGAAGGGTGAATAAGATAATAATTATCAGACAAATAATCAGAATAAACAGGTATTCCCTCCTGGGAATAAGAGTGGAAAGCAGTAATGAGAAAAATTAATAAAACCTTGATTTTTAATTTCATAAAGACAATATTGTATCCAGATAATTTTCACTCTTGCAATTTAACACGATTTATTTGAAAAGAGTCTTAATTATTTTATTAAAAAATCAAATATAGCCATTAGTAGAAAATAACTTTAGTAAATTTGCAAAAAATATATTATCATGACTAAAATCACTATAAAAGAAACTCAAAATCCAACTATTTTAAAGTTTGAATTTGAAGATTTCATCACTCAGAATCAAAACTTTGAGTTCAAAAATATCGATGAAGCGCAAGCTTCTCCTCTTGCACAGCAATTATTCTATCTGCCATTTGTTAAAACAGTTTATATTTCTGGAAATTTTATCGCTATCGAAAGATACAGCATTGTAGATTGGGATGATGTGAAAGATGCTGTCGCTGAACAAATCAGCACTTTTGTTGACAAAGGTGGCGTTATCATTAAAATTGATGAAACAAAACCAAAAAAACAGCCAATTACAGTATATGGAGAAACAACTCCAAACCCGTCTGCACTGAAATTTGTTGTGAGCAGAATGCTTACTCGCAATGCTGTAGAATATAAAAATATTGACCAGACTGCTTCTTCTCCATTAGCTCAGGAATTGTTCAAATTCCCATATGTGAAAGAAATTTTTATTGACGAAAATTATATTTCAGTAACAAAATATGAAATCAATAACTGGGACGAAATCACTTTAGAATTAAGAACTTTCATTAAACAATTTATCGAAAACGGAGGAACTGTTTTAGATGAAAGCCTAATCGAAACTAAAGCAAAAACTGAAGCAACAAAAGATGAAGCTTTTGATAAACTGGATGTTACATCACAGCAAATCATTAACATCTTAGAAGAATATGTAAAACCAGCGGTAGCTGCCGATGGAGGAAATATTGCTTTTGAGTCTTATAATGAAGATGACAAAACGGTAAAAGTATTGTTGCAAGGTGCTTGTAGCGGATGCCCTTCTTCTACATTTACTTTAAAAAGCGGTATCGAGAATATGCTGAAAAGCATGCTGAATGATGACGCTATAAAAGTAGAAGCGGTAAATGCTTAATCTCATAAAATACATTATGTTCAAAGCGTCTCAATGAGACGCTTTTTTTATTATTAATCTCTAGCTTTCAATTATTTATCATTAAAAAAACGAGTAGTTCTATAAAATTAATTAATATTGTATTCTTAACCAATCAATTAAAAACCATGGGATTATCTTCATTTTTTAAAAATTTATTTGGCTCAACCAAAGAGTCTGTAACTGAATTGGCAAATAATGCCGAAGAGACTTTTGAACAAGCAAAAGAAGCTGCTGCACCGTATATTGAAAAAGCTGAAGCTTTTGCGGAAGAAACAATAGAAAAAGTAAAAGAAGTTTCGGAGCCAATTATTGACCGCGCTTCAGAATATGCTGAAAAAGCAAAAGAAACTGTAAGCGAGTATGCAGATAAAGCATCTGAAGCCATAAATGACGTTGTAGATACTGTCAAAGAAAAAACAGCATCTTTGACTTCTGAAACCTCAGAAAATGTTTCTGAAACAGTTGCCGATGTAAGCGAAAAATCTGCTGCAGAAGCAGAAGAAAAAGCAGATGAAGCCGCTGACAAAGCTTAAACGCGCTTTTCTGATAATGTAAATATTTTTATATTTGCACTGTTAATATGCCTTCTCTTTTGAGAAGGTTTTTTATTTTAAAATCATGAATCTTAGTCCAGAACAAGTCAGTAAATACATCAGTCGATTTATTGACATTTTAGTTGATTATTCGCCAAAACTTATTTCTGCGTTTTTAATTCTATTTGTTGGTTTATATGCCATCAGATTAATCAACAGAATCATTCGAAAAGTAATGATTCAGCGAAATCTAGATCCTACATTAACAAAATTCTTAGCCGATATTTTATTGTGGGCGCTACGGATTTTATTATTTGTAACCTTTATTTCTAAATTAGGAATTGAAACCTCTTCGTTCGTAGCTATTTTAGGAGCAATGGGTCTTGCTGTTGGTTTATCATTGCAGGGATCTCTTTCAAATTTTGCCGGCGGAATGCTTATTATCGTTTTCAAACCGTTTAAAGTTGGAGACACTATAGAAGCTCAAGGAGTTATTGCAACTGTTCTTGAAATTCAGATTTTTGTAACTAAGATGCTAACTGGAAATAACCAGACGGTATTTGTTCCGAATGGAGCTTTATCTAATGGAAACATTATTAATTACTCTATGCAAGGAGAAAGAAGAGCCGATTTGACTTTCTCTATTTCGTATGATTCTGACATCAGAAAGGCTAAAGAAGTACTTTTAGCAGTGTTGAACAATAATCCAAAAGTATTGAAAACGCCTGCACCAGAAGTTTTTGTAAAAAACCTTTCTGCAAGTTCAATAGATTTTGCTGTTCGTCCTTGGGCAAAAAATGCCAATTATGGAGCGGTTTTTTCTGAAACATTAGAAAATTGCAAAACAGCTTTGGATGAAGCAGGAATTGCTATTCAGCCTTACACAATACAGAAATAAAAAATATTATTCCTTTTTTGAAGGAGCAGTAATAATAAAATCTTTTAAATAATAAGGTTCAAAATAAGCGACATCTACAATGTCGCTTATTTGATACTTATCAAAACTGATTTTACTCATGGCTTGCGCCGAAGGGTATTTAATGTTTTCTAAAAACACAAAATTGTTTTTTGTTAAAACAGTTTTGCACTTATCAGCACAATCACCAACAAAGTAAAGTTTGTCTGTATATTCCTGAAATGAATTTTCATCTATAATTTCGGCTTTAATACCTCTTTCAATAGTCAAATCAGAATTAAAAATGGCGCTGTAAACTTCCATACGGCGTGCATCTAACATAGGTATAATTTTTCCGTCTGCAACTCCAGCTTGCGACGCCAAAGTCTGCATCGTATCAACAGCAATCAACGGAATATTTAAAGCATAACACAAGCCTTTAGCTGCCGAAACACCAATTCTCAAACCTGTATAAGAGCCTGGTCCCTGACTAACCGCAACAGCTTTTAAATCCTGAGCTGAGATTCCTGCTTTTGCAATAACTTCTTCAATAAAAACATGAAGTTTTTCGGCATGCGAATATCCTTCATCAGCCAATTCGCTGCAAACAATAGTTTGACCATCTTTTGCAATAGATACTGAACAATTTTTAGTAGCCGTTTCGATATTGAGAATAAAAGACAAAATATTAAATTTTAAATTATTGTGGTATTATATTATTTCTTTGGAGCTTCTGCTTTTTTAAGCTTTACCTTATCTCCAGAATTTAGTTCTTTAGAAACTGTTGTGTACGGCCCTGTGATAACAACATCACCAGGTTTTAATCCAGACATTACTTCAATATTAGTATCGTCCTGAATTCCTGTTTTAATGATTCTAATCTTAGCTTTATCTCCAACTTTTACAAAAACGCATTCGAATTTTTTATCGCTTTTTGGAGCCGCTTTTTTATCTTCATTTGGATCTTCAACCTTAAAATCTTTTACCGCTGTAGTGTCTGATTTTACTACAACAGAACTAATTGGCACTGCCAAAACATTTGTTTTTGTAGTTGTAACAATATCAACCGTAGCTGTCATTCCTGGTCTGAAAGGAGAATATGTGCTTGGTTTTCCTTCTAACAAATCTTGATAGGACTCTTTCAGGATTCGAACTTTAACTTTAAAATTCGTCACCTGATCTGAAGTTAATGTTGTACTTGCAGAATTAGAAATGCTGGTTACAACTCCCTTAAATTTCTTTTTCAAGTAAGCATCAACTTCAACATTTGCTTCATCCCCGATTTTAATTTTTACAATATCATTTTCATTCACATCAACTTCGACCTCCATATTGTTTAGGTTGGCAACACGCAAAAGCTCAGTTCCTGCCATTTGCTGCGTTCCTAAAACTCTTTCTCCCAGTTCTACATTTAATACAGAAATAGTTCCGTCAGCAGGAGAATAAATTGTTGTTCTTCCTAAGTTATCTCTAGCTTCTGTAACAGATGCCGAAGCGCTTTGAACATTATAATAAGCGCTTTGTTTTGTTGCTTTGGCAACTTCAAAAGTAGAAATGGCTTTATCCCAATCTGATTTTGAGATTACACCTTTGTCATATAATATTTTATTACGCTCATAATTTGCTTTTGCTTCTTTAAAACTTGCGTCAGATTGAGTAAGACTTGCTTTTGTTCCAGCTAAATTTGCAACAGATCTTTCTAATCCTGAGGTATATAAATCTGGATTTATTTTTACCAATAAATCGCCTTTTTTAACCACCTGCCCCTCTTTTACATTAAGTGAAATAATCTCGCCCGAAACCATCGAGGCAATTTTAACTTCAATTTCGGGTTGGATTTTTCCTGTTGCAGAAACTGTTTCAACAATTGTTGATGCCGTAACTTTTGCAGTTTCTACTTCTTTTCCTTCGTCCTTATTCCCTATTACCCCAGCCTTAGAAAGACCAACCAAAGCCACGATAATAACAACCGCAACTCCTAATAAAGAATAAACTGTTTTTTTCTGCATAATAAATTATTTTGTAATAATTGGAACAATTGGAATCCCGAAATAGAACTCTAATATTTTAATTTTAAACATGTAATCGTATTTTGTTCTAATAACATCAGACTGTGCATTAGTCAATAATGTTTGAGCTTGTGTGAAATCGAACGAATTCATTAAACCTACATCATATTTTTCTTTTGCATAATTGTAAGCTTGCTGTCTTGCCTCTAAAGTTACAGTAGCCGATTCATAAGTATTTAAAGCTCCTCTTGCATCTGTAAACGCTGTATAAACATTACGTTGCAAATCTAAACTTTTTTGCTCTAAATCTATTTTAGATTTTTCTAAACTTACTTTATTGCGCTCTACATTATTTCTTACTGAGAAACCATTAAAAATAGGCACAGAGAGCTGGAATCCGAAAGATTGTCCTTTATTATCTTTAAACTGATCTAAAATTGGATCCGCTTTGCCCACAACCGGTATATAATTATCCTGCAAAACTGCCTGATTGGTTCCCTGAACATATCCAATTTGAGAAGTAGGATTTGCCGTATTTGGTGTAGAACCCACTACAATATCAGAATAACTTGCTCTAGTATTAAAACTGTAGAAAGCACTCAAGGTTGGCTGATAAGCTCCTTTGGCAATAGCAACATTTTTTTCTGCAATTTCCAAATTTGTCTGAGCTAATTTTAGCTCTGTTCTTGTTTCTTTTGCTTTATTGTAGATTTCAATAGGGCTTTGAGCCAAAATATTGTTTTCATCCATCGCATTTGTATCGTCGACAACATCAAAATCTGCAAATTCTTTTAATTGTAAAAGCTGAGCTAAACTCAATTTAGAAATCAATAAGTTGTTTTCAGAAACTGCTATGTTTTGCTTATCTGTTGCGACAGTAGCTTTCAAATCGAACAAATCTCCACGTGGAATGGTTCCAGCATTTACCATTTCTTCTGAACGAGCATATCTTTTCTCATCGATTGACAACTGTTCTTTTTTAACTTTCAAATCTTCTTTGTTAGATAAAATCTGTAAAAATGCACTAGCAACATTCAAAGAAATATCTTCTTGCATTTTTAACAATTGGTATTGCGATGCAATTATTGATAATTTCGATTTTCTAAGAGTATTTTGATTTTGCAAACCCTTGTAAATATCTACTCCCGCATTTAATCCTATTGAAGAATATTGTGTAGTTTGGTTACGTAAAATACCTGTTGTAACATCTTGGTTCAAACCAATGTTCCAAGAGTGAGAAGCACTCCCGTTTACAGATGGAAGATAATTACCAAACGCCACTTTTTTATCAATATCGGCATTTTTCAAATCCAGTTCAGATTGCTTGATCGTAATATTATTTTCAAGTGCGTATCTCACACACTCTTCTAAAGTCCATTTTTTTGATTGCGCCTGTCCAGTTAGTCCAAAACCAAATAACAATGCTATAACCAGACTATTATATTTATTTATTTTCATATACTTTTAATGAAGGCGCAGTAAACCGAACTACGCAAATTTAACATTTTTAAAACCAAAAAGATCCTTAACCTTTTAAATTAGCTTATTTTTTTTCTTTGTCTCCTTCGTTAATTAAGCCCTGATTCCAGATTTTAATTTTATCTGTATCATTAACGCCGCTTTTAACTTGAACGTAGATTCCATCGCTCACCCCAAGAACCAAATCTCTTCTTTGAAATTTCTGTGGAGCAGTTTCAATTTCTACATAAGGCTTTTGTGTTTTTTTGTCAAATTGAACTAAAGACTCTTTAATTGCCAAAACTTTCTCTGCTTTTTCTAAAATAATTGAAGCATTGGCACTTAAACCTGCTCTAATAAAAGTATCATCTCTGTTAACCATTTGAGCTTTAATTTCAAACTGGATTGCTCCGTTTTCTGTAACTCCTTTGGGAGCAATATAATTTAAAACTGCATCAAATTTTTTATTTTCGATTGCACCAATTGTAATTTCAATTGGCATTTTCTCTTTAATTTTTCCAACCTCAGATTCATCAATTTTTCCAATGAAAATCATTCTTCCAACATCGGCAACACTTGCAATTGTAGTTCCTTCATTGAAGTTATTACTTTCGATAACTTGGTTACCGACTTTTACTGGAACATCCAATACCATTCCGTTTACTGTAGAACGAATTAATGTATTAGCATAACTTCCCAAAGAAGAAGTTGTTCCTGTTTTAACGATGTCTAAACCTTGTTTTGCAGCCAAATAATTTTGTTTTGCCTGATTGTAAGCTAGCAAAGCAGCATCATAATCATTTGCAGAAATAACATCTTTCTCAAATAATGTTTTCTGTCTTTTATAGATTTTTTCCTGATTGTCTAATGCTATTTTAGCGGTCTGCACCTGATTCTGAGAGTTGCTTACATTCGAAACATTTGCCACAACTCTAATTTTGGCAATCATATCGCCAGCTTTGATTTTTTCACCCGCTTTAATGTACACTTCTTCAATAATACCTGAGATATTTGGCTTGATTAGAACCTCTTCATCAGGCTGAATATTACCTGTCGCAATAGTATTTTTTACGATAGTTTTAATTTCTGCTTTTTCCGTTTTAAATACAATCGGTGATTCTTGGTTTTTAGCATATAAATAGTATAGCGCTCCAAAAAAAACAACTGCGATAAATATTAAAATGGTTACGGTTACTCCTTTTTTCATTTGTCTAGGGTTTAATCGATTTATTTTGATTGATAATTTATTCTGTTCTTAATGCATCTACAGGTTTAACATTGATGGCGGTCTGTGCTGGGATAAATCCGGCCAGCAAACCTGATCCGACCAATATAATTAATGCCACAAATACAACTCCCAAATCTACTGTCGGATTGGCAAACATCGTATTTTGATCTGCAGGCATCGAGTCTAATGCCATATTTAAGACTGCTATAATTCCTGTGGCAACAGCAATTCCGAGCATACCTGAAATAATGGTTAAAAATATAGACTCCGTTAATATTTGACTTCTAATTGCTCCAGGTGTTGCCCCTAAAGCTCTTCTAATTCCGATTTCTTTGGTACGCTCTTTAACCACAATCAACATGATATTCGAAATTCCGATTACACCAGAAATCAAAACTAATGTTCCTACGAAATAGGCAATTACTTTCAAAATATTGAATAAGCTTTGCACTTTGTTAAACTGCTCGTACAAATCAAAATTTCCAACTGCTCTGTCATCTGTCGGATTTATAGAATGTAATGATTTTATAATCTCTAAAATTTTAGGCTTTAAATCGGTTATAGAAGTTTCATCTTTCGCGGTAAGCGCCATCCATCCTACTTTATCACCATAATTAAAGGCTTGCTGAAAGGTTGTAAAAGGAATAAAAATATTCTTTTGCTCCTGTTCTGCATTTCCTCCTTGCTGTTTAGATTTATAAACCCCAACAACCATAAAATTGATGCTATTAATTTTTATATAAGTTCCAACAGCTTCCTCTTCTTTACCGTAAAGTTCGCTAATAACCCCTTTTCCAATCACACAGACTTTTCTTCTTTGTTCAATATCCTGCTGATTTACAAATCTTCCTTTAATGATATCCATTGGCTGCTGTTTGATCAGCTCTGGATAATCTCCATAAATTGTGAAAGCCGAAGTTTTAGTACCTCTTACCACGTTATTGGTTCCGTTAAAATCACCTAATTGATTTCTTGGCGATACATATAACAAATCTGGCAATGCTGCTTTTAAAGCGGTTACATCACTATTTCTAAAGTCATAACGTCTTGTTTTGGGCAGACCTTTATAAGCTTTTGAAGTAGTCTGACTCCACATGAACATGGTATTGGTTGCAATTCCATCAAAACCTTTTTTAATACCATTTTCCAAGCCATTACCCGCAGCAAGTAAAATTACCAAGATAAAAATACCCCAAAAAACACCAAAAGCCGTCAGGATAGTCCTGAAAGGGTTGGCGGTTAAGGCCTGTAAAATCTCGTCCCAATTATCTTTTTTAAACATAATTATTCGTCTCTAAGTGCTACAATAGGTTTAATTTTGGCTGCTCTGTAGGCTGGGAAAAATCCTGCCATTGCTCCTGCAAAAACAAGTAATACCAAAGTAGTTAAAGCTACACTAAAATCTACTTCAGGATTTCTGAAATATTCACTCTGGACCATCGGCCCAACAAATTCCAATAATGCAAGGCTGGCCAATAATCCGACAAAACCTGCGATGGTCGTGATAAAAATGGATTCGTGAAGAATCATGGTAATAATTGAAAAAGGAGAAGCTCCAAGCGCTTTTCTAATTCCAATTTCTTTTGTACGTTCTTTTACAATAATAAGCATGATATTACTTACCCCAACAACACCAGCGATAATTGTACATATACCAACCCACCAGAAAAAAAGCCTGATATATAAATTTAAATCGTAAAACTGTTTGGCATCTTTAACCGAATTGTAAACCCCTACACCACCATCATCTTCTGGCGCAACAACATTTTTACTCTTTAATAAATCTTTTAAATCTTGTGTGAATTTTTCTGATTGAGCCAAGGCTTCATCATAATCTTGCGTCTTTTTTAAGGTAAAAAACAAGTTGCTGATTTTATCGCCTCCGCCAAATGTTTTCTGAACTGTAGTCAATGGCAAATAAGCTCGAGTTTCTTCTCTTTCTCCTCCTGGATCTGTAAAAACTCCCACTACTTTGAAGTTGATATTGTTAATCAGGATTTCTTCTCCTATTGCCTCTTTATCTTTAAGCAGATCGGTTTTCAATTTCATCCCGATAACAGCCACTTTTGCGTTGCTTTCCAAATCCTTAGCATTGATATAACGGCCTTGCACTATGGTTAAATTTTCAATTCCGCCATAATCTGGATTTACTCCTCTAAACTGATAACTTCCAGATTCTTTTCCGTAAGCAAAAGCCTGTCCCCAGTAATTATTTGTCGAAGCTCTAAGATCCAACTTATCTTCAAATTTCTGAACCGATTGATTGTAATCGCTATTGCGAAATTGAATCTGTCTCCCTGGATTCAATCCTTTGTACTCTTTAGTCGTTGTTCCCGACCAAACCTCAATGATTCCAGCCGCATCACGTTCAAATTGTTTTTCAATTCCGTTTTGAAGACCTTTACCTGCACCAAGCAGGATTACCAAAATAAAAATCCCCGAAGCCACAGAAACACCTGTTAAGAATGTTCTTAAACGGTTTTTAGAAATGGCTTCAAATATTTCTTGCCAGCGTTCAATATTAAACATAAGACGAAGCTCTAACTTGTTCTACTTTTTTATCATCGATAATTAATCCATCTTTTAGGACTACATTTCTTTTGCACATTGCTGCAATATCCGGCTCGTGAGTAACAATCAAAATTGTTTTTCCTTCATCATTAATTCCTTGAATAAGTTCCATAACTTCATACGAAGTTTTAGTATCTAAGGCTCCTGTCGGCTCATCTGCAAGCAAAACTTTCGGATTTGATGCCAATGCTCTTGCTATAGCCACACGCTGTTTCTGACCTCCAGAAAGTTCGTTTGGCAAGTGGTGAGCGTGAGAACCCAAACCTACTTTTTCAAGATATTTCATTGCAATATCATAACGCTCTTTTCTTTTAACTCCTTGATAATACAAAGGCATTGCAACATTATCCAATGCTGTTTTATAATTAATCAAATTAAAAGACTGAAAAACAAAACCTAAAAACTTATTACGGTATTTTGACGCAAGGGTTTCGTTTAATTTTTTTATTGGAGTTTTGTCCAAAATATAACTTCCAGAATCGGCTTCATCCAAAATTCCTAAAATATTAAGAAGTGTTGATTTACCAGAACCAGATGACCCCATGATCGCAACCAATTCTCCTTCTTCTATATTAAAATTAATGCCTTTTAATACATGTAATTCTGAACTTCCCATCTTATAGGATTTATGTAAATCTTTAATTTCGATCATGGTTTTGTTATTTTTTTTAGACAATAATAACGTTTTTATTAAGTAATTTATGATAATAAAAAGTTAATACTTTTGTTACCTATTTTGTATTAGACTGCATTTTTTTGTTATTGTTACACTTTTTACATAAAATATGATTGTTTTCGTAATTTTACCTCATAATAAAAATCATCTTAAATGAAGCTTAGTTCTATTATTTCAATGTTTATAGTACTTGCGGTACTAACGAGCTGTTCATCGGCTCAAAAATTAGAAACATTAAAACCTGAACCAGACGATGCCAGTCCGTTAATTTATGACAGCAATCCTTCTTTTATCAACCTTCCTATAACCATCAAATTAAGCGATATTGAAAATCAGACCAACTCTTTGCTTAACGGTTTAATTTATGAAGACAACAACATCGAAGACGATGATATCGAAATGAAAATCTGGAAACAGGCTCCAATTAAGATTCAAAATGACCCTTCAAATCTTGACAAAAGAATCAAGACCATTTTACCGCTTAAAGCGAATATCAAGTACCGAATTGGCACAAAAAAACTGGGAGTAGAATTGTACGATGTTAGAGAATTTAACTTAAACGGAGTTATAACACTTTCTAGCGAAACTGCTCTAACCAATTGGAAACTGACTACAAAAACAGAGTTTAAATCTCTTGATTGGAACGAAAGCCCTACTATGACAATATTTGGCAAAAATATGCCGATTACGTATTTGATCAATCCTGCTATTTCTATTTTTAAAAGCAAGTTGGAAAAGAAAATAGACGAAGCGATCGAAAAATCAATGGATTTTAAGCCTAATGTTCTTCAAGCGGTTGAAAAAATCTGTACCCCTTTTCAAATGAGTGACACTTACGAAAGCTGGCTTCGAATTGTTCCGATCGAAATATATTCGACAAACGCCAAACTTAAAAACGATTCATTCTTGCTTGACATGGGCATGAAATGCAACATGGAAACTATCGTTGGCAAACAGCCAGAATCAAAATATAGCGCAAGTAAAATTGTTCTGAAACCTGTTGCCAAAATCCCAAATCAGATTTCTGCCAATATTGCCGCAATTTCAAGTTATGTAGATGCCTCTAAAATTATGACCAAGAATTTTGCAGGTCAGGAATTTGGTTCTGGCAGTAAAAAAGTGACTGTAAAAAATGTTTCTATCTGGCATAAAGATGGCAAAATGGTAATTGCTCTAGACGTTTTAGGCTCTATCAATGGAACACTTTATCTGAATGGCTTCCCTTCATATAATGCTCAGGCAAAAGAAATTTACTTTGAAAAATTAGATTATGTTTTGGACACCAAAAGCAAATTGATGCGCACAGCAAACTGGCTTGCACAAGGCTACATTTTGAGAAAAATGGAAGAAAGCTGCCGATATTCTATTCAGCCGAATTTGGATGAAGGCAAAAAAAGCATGGCGAGCTACCTGAAGAATTATTCGCCAATGCCGGGCGTATTTGTAAATGGAAAAATGGAAGATATCCAGTTTGATAAAATTCAGCTAACCAATCAGGCCATTATAGCTTTCATCAAAATAAACGGAACAGTGAATGTCTCAGTTAACGGACTTAAATAAAAAAAAGCAGTGTAAAATTACACTGCTTTTTTCTTTTTAGAATACATTCGATAAATCAAATATCCTATTATCAATACGAGTAAATATGGAATCACCATTAGGTAAACAATCCCATCATTTACTGCTTCAGCTTTTTTAATATTAGAATCTCCACCTAACGCAGCACGACACATCGCACATTGAGCATTAACTGAAATTCCAATTAAAAAAATACAAATCCCAAAAATGAAACTTTGGAATTTGTAATTTGATTTTTGGATTTTATTTTTAGTGTACATAATAAGGCGAAATCATTAAATAAACAATCACTCCCGTTACTG
Source organism: Flavobacterium anhuiense (assembly GCF_004151235.1). Classification (GTDB taxonomy): domain Bacteria; phylum Bacteroidota; class Bacteroidia; order Flavobacteriales; family Flavobacteriaceae; genus Flavobacterium; species Flavobacterium anhuiense_A. The sequence continues at coordinate 25,607 of NZ_JUIV01000021.1, read as the reverse complement.
CCACATATAACCAAAGCGGAAAAGTGATTTTAGCAATTTTTCTATGTCGGTCAAAACGTTGCGCAAGCGCTCTTACATACGTAATTAAAACAAGAGGAATAATGGCAATTGACAGTAAAATATGCGTTATAAGAATAAAGAAATAAATGTAACGCAACGCCCCTTCTCCTCCATACTTTGTAGAATCCGAAGTCATATGATACGCTACATACATAACCAAAAACGCAACCGACAATGCAATTGCAAAAGTCATTAATCTTTCGTGTAATTTTTGGTTTCCCTTTTTAATTGCTAAAACAGCCCAAACCAGTACTACAGCTGTAATACCATTTGTAGTTGCATAAATAGGAGGTAAAAAAGATAGGGGCTCTACATTAACTCCAAAATCTTTTAATTTAACTCCAAACAAAATTGCTACAACAACAGGGATTATTATTGAAACCGCAATAATAAATTTGCTAAATTTTTTCTCTAAAGTATTATCTTCCATTTTTATTCTGCTAATAAAATTTTAATGTCTTCTTGAATATCTCTTACTCCTTTTTTATCTAGACCATCATAATAAATATTCGGATTTCCGTATTCATCTTTTCTGCAGCGAATGTTTCCATCTTTATCAATTAAAGCAAACAAACCAGAATGTTCAAATCCACCACTTACTTTATCATTTTCTCCTGCATAAAGATTAAATCCTTTATTAGACAAATCCATAATTACGTTTCTGTCCCCAGTCAAGAAATTCCAATTAGAAGACTTCACTCCAAGCAATTTTGCGTGATCTTTTAAAACCTCAGGCGTATCATGTTTTGGATCAATTGTAATGGAAACAATTCCGAAGTTTGGATTTCCAAAAAAGGTCTTTTCTATCTCCAGCATACTCATGTTCATCTTTGGACAAATTGAAGGACAAGTTGTAAAGAAAAATTCCAGAACATATACTTTTCCTTTATACGTTTCATTTGAAACTTTTACATTGTCTTGGTTTGTCAATTCGAACTTTGGCGCTGGTCCAATTGTCAAAAGTTTAGCTTCTTTTGAAGATTTTACTCCAACATTATCCAAACGATTTCCTTTTACAACGTCACCGTTTTTAACTCGATCAACAATTTTAGGAATGGCATAAATCCCAAAAATCAGAATGATAAAAGAGATTCCAATATATGATTTGTTCTTAAACATTATAAATGATATTAAAGTTGCTTTGTGGCGTTATGATTTTTCTTTAAAGCTGCGCGGTATTCGTAAAGGATAATCTTGAAGTCGTCCAGCATTTCATTGCTTAACTCTGATGGGTGAAAAGTATCGTATCCTTCTTTATACTCTTTTGGATCTTTTCTTCCTCTTAGATTACGTTCTTTATCGATAATATAAACATTGGAAGTTCCAAGATTCTCATTCAGTTTTTCTTTTAAATGCAATCCGTCGTAGAACTTCTGTATTTCTTCTTTTGGAGCAAAAACAAAGTTCCAGTTTTTAACATCTGTAAAAGGAGACAAAGCATCAACAATTTTTTGAGCTTCCGCTTCAGTTCCAGTTGGACACAGCACTACAAACTGAAGATCTTCAAAACCATTATAACGTTTGTAGATTTTTTCGTTTAAGTTGAAATAATTACCTCTATTTTCAAGAATGTTTGTACCAGAAAAACCTAATACAGTAATTTTTTTATCAAGGGAGATTTTTTTTCCGTTTAATGAATTCCAATTTCCAAAATCAGCCACTTTAGGTGTTATTACAGGAAGTGTCGTAAAACTATTTACACCAGAAGCAAAAAATAAATACGCTACAATTGGCAATACAAAAAGTACAAAGAGAACTATATTTTTTTTCATTGTATTAACGAAGAATTATTGAGGTACAAAAATAAAAAAATCCCGATGTTATCGGGACTCTTTTCGAATTAATATCATGTTAAAAATTCCATTTAATAGTAGAATCTTTAAAAACCCCATAAATATAATGTCCTTCTGTTAACAGAATAAACAATAAATATAAAACTAGGAAGATAACAGGAGAAACTACAGACCATCTAAGGCTGCTTTTTTCACCTTCCATGTGCATAAATGCCCATACAATATAATATGCTTTGAAAATTGTAAGGATATAGAAAATCCAGTTTAACAAATTCAAACCAATAAAATGAGTAAATTCTAATGATGCAGGTTTGTAGATACCTAAGATAACTTCAATTGTAGTTACTACTGAAAGCAATCCGAAAACAAACCAGATTCTTTTTGTATTTGATACGTGCTCGTGTGACATAATAATTAAATTCTAAAATTAAACTAGGTAGAAAACTGTAAATACAAATACCCAAACTAAATCTACGAAGTGCCAGTATAATCCAACTTTTTCTACCATCTCGTAGCTTCTTCTCTTCTCGTAAGTACCTAATAATACATTAAAGAAAATAATGATATTGATGATAACTCCAGAGAATACGTGGAATCCGTGGAAACCTGTAATAAAGAAGAAGAAATCAGCAAATAATTTATTACCGTACTCGTTTCTAATCAAGTTAGCACCTTCTACTACATATTTAGCACTAGCTAAATGTTTTTCAGATTCTTCTCTTGATAAGATTGTCTTTTTCTTTTTATCTGTAAGTTTTTCTGTTCTAATTAAAATTTCAGGATGAGCTTTAAAACCAGCCTGAACTTCAGCAACTGTGTAAGTAGGAAGAGTCTGAGCATCTTCCATAAACCAAGTTGATTTGCTTCTTGTTAAAGCTTCTCTTTGCTCTGGCAATTTAACAGCAAAATCAGCTAAAGCTACTCTTTTACCATCTTTATCCACAAATTGAAGTAAACTTCCTCCAACTGTTTCAACTGCACCATATTCTCCTTTAATGAAGTTTTTCCATTCCCAAGCTTGAGAACCAACGAAGATTAAACCTCCAATAATAGTTAAGAACATGTAAATAGCAACTTTTGTCTTTTTCAATTGGTGTCCTGCATCAACAGCTAATACCATTGTTACAGAAGAAAAGATCAAAATAAAAGTCATTAAAGCTACATAATACATTGGAGCCGCAACACCATGCATAAATGGGAAGTGAGTGAACACTTCATCAGCCAAAGGCCAAGTTTCGATAAATTTAAATCTAGAAAAACCATAAGCTCCTAGAAATCCAGAGAATGTTAAGGCATCTGATACGATAAAAAACCACATCATCATTTTACCATAACTTGCTCCTAAAGGCTCATTGTGACCGCCTCCCCAAGTTTTTTCGTCGTTGTTTGCAGTAGTAACTGTCGCTCCCATAAAAGATATTCGTTAAAAAGTTCCCAAATTTACGTTTTTTTCTTATTTAAAGAAATATAAAAATAAAAATAAATATACCCATAATAAATCCAAAAAGTGCCAATACATCGCACCTAGCTCTATGCCAAGAGTTTGAGTCGAATTGTATTTTTGTTTAAAATGATTATAAATTATAATTAAAAGTGAAATTAATCCGCCAGCTAAGTGCAACAAGTGTGTAACTGTCACCACATAAAGGAAAGTTGTAGTAATTGAACTACCTTCTCCTGTAAAGTAATACCCTTCAGCAACGATTTGTCCAAATCCTTTGAATTGCAATACCACAAATAAAACTCCTAAAGCTAAAGTTCCAAGAAGCAATCCTGTAACCGCACTTCTATTGTCTTTCTGAATGGCTTTTTTTGCCAAATGAAAAGTAACGCTACAAGCAATAATTACTGCTGTACTCCAATAGAAGGCCGAAGGAAGTTCGAAATTCTTCAACCAGTCTGCTCTTGATTTACTTACTACAAATGCACTTGTCAAACCAGCAAACATCATGGCCATACTAACCATTGCGAAAAGCAGAATCAGTTTTGCCGATTTTGATTTTCTTACTTGTTCTTCATTTGTTTTTAATGTCATTTCCATAACTATCTTAAAAATTTATCTACTATAAATACAATCTGCAAAAGTGAGATATAAGAAACACTCACCAGCATTAATGTTCTCGCTGCTTTTGGAGTTCTTAACTTATACAAACGAACTGCATAAAAAAGCATCCAAATCCCCAACAGAAACACTAAAACTGCTGCAATTGGAGAAATAAACAATTGCCCCGTAAAACCCAATACTGGTAATAACGATGCTATGATAAGCCAAATTGTATACAATATGATTTGCAAAGCTGTTCCTTTATCTTTTTTACCTGTCGGAAGCATAAAGATTCCTGCTTTCTCATAGTCTTCATACAAAAACCATCCGATAGACCAAAAGTGTGGAAACTGCCAAAAAAATTGAATCAAAAATAAAGTTCCTGCCTCAATACCAAATTCGCCTGTCGCTGCTACCCAACCTAGCATGAATGGAATCGCACCAGGAAAAGCTCCAACAAAAACAGACAACGAAGTTACTGTTTTTAATGGCGTATAAACACTTGTGTATAAGAATATAGAAATCGCAGCAAACATTGCAGACTTCGCGTTTATTGTATAAAGAAGCGCAATACCAATAATAGTAAGCAGACTCGCTACCAATAAAGCTACTTTAGGAGACATACGTCCTGAAGGAACCGGACGATTTTTGGTACGATCCATTAGAGAATCGATATCTTTTTCGATTACTTGATTGAAAGCGTTTGAAGCCCCAACCATACAGTAACCGCCAACTGCCAAAACAGCCAAAACACTCCATTCAAAAGGATGATCAGAATCTACTCCTAATAAATATCCAGCAATTGAAGAGAACAATACACTAATAGCCAAACCAGCTTTAGTAATCTCTTTGAAATCTAGAAATATTGATTTGATTGATAATGTATTTTTTGCAGCGTTCAATACCGTTGTATTTTGTGTATTTTTTTTGAGTGGTGCAAATGTACAAATTAGATTGTAGAATATTAACCTATAAAAATAGATTTTTTTCAATAAAACCTTTACAAATTAAGATCTCAGCATTCTTTAACACTATTATTTCGAAAAATCTTATTAAAAAGACTAGTAATCAAAATACCAGTTAAAAATATCTGAACGTAAACCAATACTAAACCAAGTCGTACTTTGTTTAAAAGTTGTTGCTGTTTCTTGAGTCGGATCAAAATTTCTGTAGATTAAACTTCCAAACAGTTTCAAATTTGTCATTGGATTAATTAAATAACCTCCTTGAACATCGGCAATAAAAACATTTGTTTTATTTCCTTGTCCAATTTTGACACCTGTATCGTACGGACGTTTTACATCGTAGCTTTTATAGATATTTCCACCATAGTTATAAGAGTCTTGTGCAGTATCAAAATCTAATCCTCTTGTTCCAACTGTCAGCTTAGCATCTGCAAGCCAGCGCCCTTTATGGTATCTCGCAATTGCAATAAGTTCTTTAAAATTCCCGCCCCATTGGTGACCAACACTTTGATTATTATGTCCGTAGTTTGTAATAACAGCGCTGTGCGAGTAAACATAAGGACGCACACGATTATACTCAACCTGTACTAATAAATCTTTTACATTAAATGCATTGAAATATTTTGCTCCAAACTGAAATCCAAATTTGTTTTTCCAGCTTTGATTTCCTGCCCCAACATCAGAAACAGAAAACTCATCAATCAAAAATTGCGAATACAGATTTATACTATTATTCCATTTGTATTTTCCTGTAATTCCTAAAAGCGCATTTCCGCTTTTAGATGAAGAACCAAATTCTACTGCTCTGTAAAAAATAATTGGATTCACAAAATTAGCATCAAAACCTCTGTTATTGGTATTTGTCCAAACTACAGATTCAAAAAAACCTAAGTTTACTCTATTCGAAACATTCCAGCTCAAATAGTGATTGGCCATAAATTTTGTCGCGTAAGTTTTTTCAGCCGTTACTTCTGGACGAACATCTTTCATCCACATGTACGTATTAGTATATTTGATTTTCCAGAATTTGGTGTTCAATTTAAAATATGGGTACGGACTTGCTCCATCGCTTTCTAACAAAGAACGATAACCATCCCCAATAAAATTTCTTCCGTAACCTAATTGAAAATCAAATATTTTTCCTGGTGCGAAAGTAATATTCGCTTCCGCTAAAGGGAAATCGTAAGCATCTGTTTTGAATCTTTTTGCAATTCCAACTCCAGGAATGATCGCTGGATTTCCTCCTGATGGTTTAATAGACTCAGCATAATCATTAAAATATCCTGCAAATCTTCCTTGACTTTCAAAAAATGTAGTTGTAAAGTTGATCTGTTTTCCTAAACCTCCTCTAAAATTAAGAGCTCTAGTATTCACGTAAGTGTAAGAAGCATCCAGATCTGAAGCTTTACCCATTTGTAAATCTACAATTGGGTTTAAAGAAAACCAATAATCTTCTCCTTGAATCTGCACTAGGTTTTCATTCCACCACTTTCTTCCTAGCCAAGTTGAAGTTTTTTTCTGCAACGATTCATTCACCGCTCTCAAATTATAATACTTTGAAACCTCAGCATACGTATACGGCTTAGAAGCTGTATGGTTATTGCTTCCAACTTGATTCATCTCTGCATCAAACTGAGCATAATAACTATGCGAAAAAGGAATATTTAAATGACTATCGAATTCTGGATTTCGGTATTTTTTATACACGATACTATCTAATTCTGTCATTGGTTTTGCCGTCTGCTTTTCTATTTCTGCTGCTGCCTGAGCTTCTGCCGCAAGTTGTGCAGAACTTTTTAGCGGTATATCAATAGAAATCGTGTATTTAGAATACGTTGGTTTTCCGTTGTAAGTTGAAGGTTTTATTTTTGGAAATGTCCCGAAAACTCTTTTTGCTTCTTCAGACAATTCTTCTGTTTCAGCAGAAACATAAATTACTTTAAATTCTCCTTCGCCATTTACTTCAAAAAGTAATTTTACTGCCCCTTTATAATTGCTCTGTTTTAATTTTTCTGGCACTTGAAAATTGCTAAAAACAAAATCTTGAACTTCTTTATAAAAACAGGTTTCTAATTTTTTACTATCTAAATTTTTGCAGTTAGGAAAAACTGGAAACATTTCTGCTGTAAAACCAGGCTGAACCGAAGAATTACCATTTTGTTGAGAAAAAACAATAGAGAATGAAAAAATTAAGACAAGGGACAAAAAAAACTTATTCACTTAAAATTTGGGTATTTATTTAATATTGATTTGGGGATATTTCTCCGTTTGCAATTGCTTTTGCTGCTGAAGTTCCGATACGTTTTACTCCTAAACGAATCATCTCAGCTGCTTCTTCAAATGAACGGACTCCGCCGGCTGCTTTTATCGATAGCGGTGAAGCATTTTCGAGCATCATAATTATTGATGGAACCGTTGCTCCATTTGGAAGATCATTTTCTGTTTTATAAAAACCAGTAGACGATTTCACAAAAACAGATTCAAAATCATCTTCTTTAAAATTAGATACTACAACATGTTTTATTAAGGCAGATAGCTGAATAATTTCTTTATCTGTTAAAGCTGCAACTTCAATAATCCATTTTACTGTTTTATCGTTTGCCAATCCAATTTGTGTTCCGATCAGGATTTCTTTTTTTACTAAATCGAGATCGCCATTTTTGAATGCTTCATAGTTGCAGACAAAGTCTAGATCGTCAGCTCCGTTGGCTATGGCTTCATTTGCTTCTTTAATCTTATCTTCCAAACTTGACTTCCCTTCCGGAAAATCAATCACTGTTCCGACTAATAGGACAGAATTGGCTTCTGCTATCATTTGTTTGGCCAAAGCTACATATTCTGGGCGAATCATAATTAGTTTGAAACCTTCTTGAATTGCTTCGGCAATTGCATTTTTGACTACAATAGTATTTTCTGCTTCCGAAAGACCAGCTTGCGATGCAGTTTTTAAATACGTTGAGTCCAAATATTGCTTTACATTCATTTTGATAGAAGTTGCAGGAAACCAGCACAAAAGTACATTTTATATTGAAAAAACATAGCTTTTAAACGCTTGATTTTCTTGTAATAAAAAACCCACCGAAGTGGGTTTCTAAAATTATATTTTATCGATTTGCTTTTTAAATCCTATTGCTGAGAAAACTGCCACAACTGCTCCAAGCGCATTTGCCAAAACGTCTGTAACATCTGAAGCTCTTGTTAGCGTAAGGGCACTTTGAAGAATTTCGATTGTAATTCCAAAAAAAACAGAAAATATAAACGAAATCAAATAAGCTTTATAATCATCCGCATCTTTTCCTTTTAATTCTTTCTTGAAAAATAAAATCCAAGAAATGGTGAATCCAAAATGAAAACAGAAATGTACAATTTTATCAATACTTGGAAAATTAACCGCTGGTATATTACTAGAATCTGTCAAGCAAAAATAAGTAATGATTCCAGAGCAGATAATTGCCCAAATTAATAAGAGTTGTTTAGGCACCGATTAAATTTTTATAAGCTTCATCAGACAATAAAGAATCGATTTCTGATGCATCAGCAATTTTTATTTTAATCATCCATCCAGCTCCGTAAGGATCTGAGTTTACTGTTTCAGGAGCACTTTCTAAATCATCATTAAACGCAATGATTTCTCCTGATAATGGTAAGAATAAATCAGAAACTGTTTTTACAGCTTCAACAGTTCCAAAAACCTCATCTTTTGAAAGTGTCTGATCTAAAGTTTCTACTTCAACATACACGATATCTCCTAACTCTTTTTGTGCAAAATGAGTAATTCCCACTGTTGCAACATCACCTTCGATGCTAACCCATTCGTGATCTTTTGTGTACTTTAAATTTGCTGGTATGCTCATAATAGTTGTGTTTGAAAATTGATTGTTTAAAATTTAAGCCACAAATGTAATAATCTTCTAATAAAATTTAGTTTAGAAACTCAAATTTAATTTCCGAAATTATAACGAAGTGTGAAACCTGATCTGATATTCGTTAAAGGGAAAGAAGTCGAAATAACTGCTTTCGAGAACGAATGGTCATAATAGAATATTGCTGTTAAGTTTTTACTGAAAGCATAATCTGCTGTCAATTTCAACGTCCAGATATTCTGTCCTGCTGCCAGCTGATTATTATCGTAATCTAAATAGCGAACCAGAGTTTCATTATTTCTATATGAAAAATCGGCTTTTATGTTGATATCACTTTTAATAATTCCAGTTGGATTATCTGCCAATCTTGATGAAATAATTACGTCTTTAAAACGATATCCTACTCCTACAACGTACTCTACTCCTCTAACTTCTGTCAACAAATTATTATCAAAACTCATAGACAAAGCACGATCTTTTTTAACCTCTGTCAATAAACGGAACGAATTTTTCAGCTCAAAATCAACTCTAAGAAGCGGACTAAACTGTTCCACTAAGTTGGCATTAGACATAATCGTTTTATTGAAGAAGTTTGAGTTTACATCCTTCCCATCTGGATTTTCATAATAATCAAAATTAGACCTAAACTGGCTAATCGTATAAGATGCTCTATAATTGTGCTGTAATGAAAAACGTCTAAAATGATCTTTAAAATATTTATAACGCATTAAACCATTATACTTCACACTCCAGTTCGGGATAGGAAAATTTCTAAAAATACCTGTCGAGCTCTTTGAAGCATCTGCACCTGTATAAGCTGCCATAAATGAAGGAAGCAAAACTGCTTGATTACTTTTACTATAACCCACTGGATAGCCATCGTTTGACTGGATTATTATACGCTCACTGTTTTTTGGATTTGAAAGATCCTCCAAAGGTGCGTTTGGATTTTCTGGAGGTAACGTACTCGCATCATATCTAGGAATCGCTGCTCCTGGCCCATAATGATCTTCTGCTAAACGATTTGCAATAATCAAACGGTTATTTCTAAAATCATCAAATGCAGACGATTGAGTTTCTGTACTGGTTGAAAAAGCTGTCTTAATCAATACCGTCGAAATAGAGAACATTCCATACGTATATGGAGATAGTGGCACATATTGATTTGTTGCAGGATCCACACTATATTGCTCTGATGAATTTTCAGAATAAGCGCGATCCATAGCCAAATCAATTTTTAAATCTGGCAGTAGATCTATATTTGCTGTCACTTTCAAAAGTTTGTTGCTTACCTGCGTGAAGTTCTGATTGAAATTCTGGTAACTGGTTAGCCATCCGTTTTTCGCCGCTTCATAACGCACATCATCCTGACTACCAAATACGAATCCTAACGAAGGTTTAGAAGTTCCAAAGAAACCTACACCAGGAATATAACCCGGTAAAACCGTTCCGCTGTTTTTGGTATAGTTTATCTGAACGTTTTTAATACTTGTCAACACTCCAATCAAACCATCATAAAAAGGACTACTGCTTGTAACAGGTTTAGCTGTATTTACAATTTTCTCACCTGGTTTTGGCGGTGCTGCAGGTTTTGCTTTTGCTGGTTTTGCCCCCGGTGTCAGACCCAAATATTTATAAAGCGTATTCATATTCAACGTTGTTGAAAACGTGTTTGAATTAGCATTTTGAACCGTATTTCCTAAATCCCAAGACATTCCATTTTCATCAATATACTGAGACATAGCAGTTGACGATCTCTGCCAATTATAATCGGCTGTATACGAATAAGTCGCTTTTACAAAACTAAATATTGGAATTTTATTAATTGGAATATCATAATTCAGAACCAATTGCTGCAAATGCTGATTTGGTATACCGATATCAAAATAATCATCCCAAATATTAAAATCTGCTTTTGGCGTATTATCATCATTCAAGAAGTTTCTAACAATATTATTAGACGCTGCTGTATAGTTCAGTTTTAATGATTTTGTCAAATTAAATCCGAAACCATATTGGTAATTGAATGCAAAATTTCTTCTGTAAAGCGGATCAAGCCCAATACCTTCTACGTTTTCAACCTGTCTGTACTGTTGACGGTTGCTTTGTCTTAAAATGTTAGTATTAAACGAAATATTTGAAGGAAGATAATTAAAGTTAAAGTCGCTTAGCATTTTCCAATAATCGCTCTTTTTCATGAATTGGGTTTGCTTAAACGGAACTACTTCTTTTGGCTGGAAAGTATAAGCATAATTTACGGCTGTATTAGACTGTTCATCATTATAATTCTCCACTTCATAATCGTGCCTTTCTACCTGATTGTATGATTGAGAAAAAGTAAAGTTTTCTACATCATAAACATGAGGTTTCTTCTCTGGCGCTCTATCTTTTCTTACTCCAATAAAATTGATGCTTCTACGCTTAGTATAATCAACTGCACGCGTTCTAATATTTTCTTTTTCTGCTGGATCTGTAGTCTCTTTAATCAATTGATCTAACTTGATATCCTGATTAAACGGATCGTATTCTGGCGTAATAACCTCTTCTCCGATAGCATAATTGAACGGAAGATTAATACCCCATTTTGGAGGCAGCAACTTTCCTAAATTTATGTTCGTTACAATGTTATACTGCTGAATATCTTCACGATCTCTCTCGTTGGCACCTTGTTCAAGAGAACCAAAACCAATAGTGCTCTTTTTACCAGAAGCAGACAATGTCATTAAATCGGCCATATTGGTATCTACATTCAGTAATGCAGCCATACCACCCTTGTTTTCCAAATCAGACATACGAAGTTCGTTAAACCAAACTTCTCCCATAATATCTTTATGGTTTGCCGCACTTTTTACTCCGACCATTAGATTTCGAACTAAACCAAAATTCGGATTTCCTTTAATACCTAAAGTTAATTTACTGTCTTGGTCACCTCCTTTAACAGATGGATCTCGATCTGGATAATAAATTCCATTAACATCCCTAATTGGATCATTGGGATCAATCTTCATTGCTAAGATTTTCATTCTTGTCAACAACTCTAACGCGACATCAATACTATTTTCGTCCATCCAAACCTGATCTGCGCTGATGGTACAAGATCCGCCTGTTCTTGTTACTTTTAACGGAATCTCTACTTGATAAAAGTTTTGCGTAAAATCATTACCGAAACGAATAAATCCGATCATCTCATCATCCAAAAGCTGATTTTCATTTGGAAGCGATTCCGCATGAAGGAACATTTTCAATTTTTTGTACTGACGCATATCAACACTTACATTTTTGAAAACTGCTCTAGAATCTTGATATTCTAATCCTGAACCTCCAATTCGAATTGCCAAAGACTGCTCATTTTGGTTAATGATTGTATTGTTATTGTACAATTGTTCTCTTTGAACTCCTGGCGGAATAACATAGTTTACAGGACATTTTGTACCGTTTTCTTGAATATTTACCGCTGCGACATCAAATTGAGTCCCGTCATCATCAGGATTTGTATCGTTTGCATCTAACGTCCCTGTGTATTTTCTCCATTCTCCTCTAACTAAATCTAAAGCTCCAAAACGAACTGTCATTTGATCATTAAATCCAGTCATAAACATACGCATGAAACGAATCGATCTAAAGTCGGTAATATTTCCGATGGTATTTTGAGGTTTAGAAACTGGAATTTTAAATTGAATCCATCTTGCATTGGTTGAACCTCCATTCGGAAGTTCTACGTTCTGAACTTCTCTAATATCTGTGATATAATTTTCTCCAACCTGCATGCCTGGTCTCACATCAATACTATATTCATAATATGCATTGATTGTACTCATGGTATTGTCACGATTGATATCTTCAACGTCTGGAAGAGTTGTAGAACCACGGTTTGGATCATCAACGCTTACAGCTGAGTTTCCTTCTGTTCCGTTGTATTTTTTATAACGCTGTAAAACGTCTCCTTCTGTATTTAAAAAGTACGTATAATTATCTGCTGCAGGATCCGACTCTCCTGCATAGTTGTTATAAACCGATCCTTCTTTTGCATCTGGCAAACCATCTAAACCGACATCCTGATTCTTACGATTATCCGGATTGGTATCAAATGCATAAATCAAGGATTGAGATGCAGGAACGTCTCCCCAAATTGGTCGTGGGTTTACCATAACCTGATCTGGACCTAAACCATTTTCGTATTGTTTTCTTCCGTCTTTTAAAACGTCTTCCGAAACTTCACCTAAATTGAAATAAATTTTTCCGCTGTTAGTACCTTGAGCCTGTCCATTACCAACATAAGGATCCAATACCCAAAATTGAATATATTCGACATTACCCTGCTCAAAGTTAGTAGAGTTCAGTGCGCGCATAATACCTCCAAAATTTGTTGCAGGATTACTCGAAGCAAAATTAGGGTTATTATTATATGGCCCTCTATCTGATGGATAATACGTCAAATCTAAAGTATTTACCACTTGAATCTGCCCTTGCGCAATATCTGTATTTGGGTAGAGCTCTTTACTATATATTCTTCTTGTTGTATTTAATGATAAATCATCATTTGAGATTCCAGATGGTTTTGAAGTATAGAAAATCGGGTCAATCGTATACCAAGACAATTTCGCACGTTTGTAACCGTACTCTAGCGTATTTGAATTAGCGTTAAAAGTATTATCGTTAGCCGAATTAATAAATGGCGTCGAAGCCAAACTCCATGCATAAGCAGATCTCATATCGATTGTGGTCTGAGTACCTTCAAAATCGTCGATATAAATAGTAGCCTCGCCCTCAAAATCACTTGCTTTAGGAGCATCTGGTTTCAAAAATGCCACTTCCCCACGAATCGAAAGATTAGAAGGAACATCTGTATCTATATTTGGTAACTTATTGGCTAATCTTGTTAAAAATGGAACTTCTGTTGAGTAATTTCCGTTAAATCCAAAAATAGTGTTATTTACAGATTCTTGTCCATAGCTTGATTTTTGAGTAAAAGGACGTTCCGTCATTTTTAAGAAAGTACCGCCAACAACAAACTTTTCAGAAATTTTATGTTCAATATTGAATCCCATGAATCGTCTTGTCTGCTGTCCAAAGATCGAATTGTTTTCTAATGAAACTTCGATCGGGGTATTAGAAGCTTGAAGCGAAGGGTCTAATATCTGCACTCTTCCTAATTGATAATCTACACTATAATCTATACCTTCTACCAACACTCGTCCTGCAGCCGTTACAACCACAGATCCTTGCGGAACGTTGAAGGCACCAATTGGAATACCGTTACTACCTGAAGATTTATATTTTCCTCTTAATAAAAATTTGTTTTTATCGCTATCCTGCAAAGCACCCGCTTGAGTATTTCTATACATGTTTCTAAACACATATTTCTTCTGGTTCGGGTTATAAGTAGATGGATCATTATAGCTTTCTCCAGAATTAGTATTTAATTTTCTAAATAAAAGCTCTCCAAAAGGCTCTTTTGTGGTGAAGATAATTCGTGCATTCTGCACATCTACCGTTACACCCGGAACGTAATCAAAGAAACCATCTCCACCTTTTTGCGGATCATTGTTATAGTTTAACTGATCTAAGTTAAATACATTTAACAATGGTGTCTTTGTAATATAATAATTGTTTGGATCAGGATTTACAGGATCATCATCTGGGAAACGAGTTCCGTCAACTGGTGTAATATAATTGATTGGCGAAGGATCTGTATAAAGAATATTAAGTCTGAAATCTTCTTGTTTGATTTGATAAGCTTGTGGAATTTGATACACGTTTTTCATCATCAAGTTCCAAACTGGATTCTGAACGTTTGTCAAACTGCTTTTCAGCATTTTCAACACCAAACTCTGTGTTACGATTGCCTGATTTCCGTTATTATTTCCTGTAACTACAGTTCCGTCTACACCATCACTTCCAAATTCTCCAACTTGGTACACTTTTCCTCCAACCGTATATTCAAATGCTACCGCCAAAATCTCGTCATTAGCCAAACGCTGTTGTAACGAAATATAACCTAACTGCGGATTAAAAGTATATTCTTGCGTAGTTAATTTTCTTGCATTTTCTAGAACAGAATAATCTGTACCTTCATTTGTATTAGCATTATTAAATCCTGATTTTGCTGTTACAATTTCTCTAATATTTGAATTTAAATAACTTCCTGCTTTTCCAATTGCTCCTGGATCATATTTATTATTCGTGTTGTCAGTTGGAGAATCAATAGGATTATTAAAGAAACCTGTTGGATCTGTAATTACAACCACTTGGTTGTCTGGCACACCAGAAACCTGACCTTCTCCTAAATCCTGAAGCGCAATAATATTTCTTAAGTTATTATTTCCTGTCGTTATTCTATTCTGCTTATTGGTTACCCAAACTTCAATCCTTGTAACTTGAACTCGGCTGTCTATTAATGGATAATTTTTTAGTGAAGCATCATACTTATTCCTAAAGTATTGCGATAAGAAGAAATGTCGGTCATTATCGTAATCTAAAGCAAATAAATCAAAGTTTTGGACAGTTCCTCCACCTTCTGCGACTATACTTTTGGTTTGAGACTTTTGTTCTGAGAAAACTCCTGTAACCGTTGTCTTACCAAATTGTAACTGCGCTTTGACCCCAAACAAACTTTGAGCACCGCGAATAAGTGTGCTGTTTAAAGGCATGCTTACATTACCTACCTCAACTTTCTGAACGATATCGTCTTCTGAAGGCGTATAAGCCAGTTTAAACAAATTCTGAAAAGCAAAGGTTGATTGTGTATCGTAGTTGGCATTTACTTCAAGACGGGTTCCAATTTTCCCCATTAAACTCATACTGATCCTTTGGTCAAAATCAAAAGTGAGGGAAGATCTGTTTCTTGGAGAAAATGAAGGATTATCTTGTTTAGTATACCGTAAACCCAAATCCATTTCTACTGATCCTGTGGGCTTTACATCTATAGTATTACTTCCAAAGATACTTTCGAACAAACTCGAATTAATGTAATATCTTGGCAATAAATCTTTTTTGGCAGCTTCGGCACCAGCTTTTTTGCCATCAATGGCATCCGATTTTTTTCTAAAATAATTTCGTCTCGATTCTTTTAGAACTAAATCTTCGTATTCTTTTGGAGTTAAAATTAAAGGGTAATTGATAGAGAAACCATCTACCGAAGTAGTGTAAATATAACGATCTGTAATAGGATCATACCTATATGCAGAAAGTACACTTGGAGGGTCTTCTATATCTATCTTTCCTACTGAAAACTGAGTTTTAGTTGTATCTTGAGTTACCGGTGTAACCTGTGCGCGCAAAACATTACCGCAGAGTAATACCAGCAACAAAATACAAATTTTACGCATAGAATTCTTTTATATAAAATGAAATTTATAAGCTTTTTAAAGCCTTTTTGATAATTGTTTCAGCAGTAGCTTCAGGATCTTCTTTTACAATTCTGTCTACCACTTTTTCAGAAGCTTTTCGCACAAAACCTAGAACTTCTAGAGCAGATAACGCTTCATCTCGGTTTCTATTGTTTTGAACAGCAAAAACTTCATCAATATTATACAATTTAACAACTTTTTCCTTTAAATCCAGTATAACTCTTTGTGCTGTTTTGTTTCCAATCCCTTTTATCGACTGGATTATGCCCACATCTCCAGATGCAATGGCATTTATAATTTGCTTTGGCTCTATAGACGAAAGCATTGTTCTTGCGATTCCGGCTCCAATTCCTGAAACAGAAATGAGCATTCTAAAAATTTCACGTTCTGATTTTTCAACAAAACCATATAAAGTATGCGCATCTTCTTTAATTTGAAGATGCGTATACAATTTTATATTTTCAGAATTTGGAATTAAGGAGAAGGTATGCAGCGATATATTCACCTGATAACCAACTCCTCCACAATCAATTACAACCTCTGTAGGATTCTTTTCTACTAATCTCCCCTGCAACTGTGCTATCATAAATATAGTTTATTAGTATCAAATATAACAAAAATGCCATAAAACTACGACAAATTTGTTCAATCCTTTGTAAGAACGTTTATTGTGTTACTTTATTCTTTTTGCTTTCTTTTTCCTGTGCATCAATAACAGCAATTGCCGCCATGTTGACCATTTCTTCAACACTTGCACCTAATTGGAAAATGTGAACTGGTTTGCCCATACCCATCATGATAGGTCCGATTGAGTTCACTTTGTACAATTCTTTTAATAATTTGTACGTAATATTTGCTGATTCTAAATTAGGGAAAACTAATGTATTTACTTTCTTTCCAGCTAATTTAGAGAATGGGAATTTCTCTTGAAGCATTTCTGGATTCAAAGCAAAATCTGCTTGAATTTCTCCATCAACAATTAATTCTGGATGGTTTTTATGCAAGTAAGCTACAGCTTCTCTAACTTTTGAAGCGCTCTCACTTGTTGAAGAACCAAAGTTTGAGAACGATACCATTGCTATAACCGGCTCGATTCCAAACATTTTTGCTGTTTTTGCCGTCATAATCGCAATATTAATCAAATCTTGTGCAGATGGATTAATGTTGATTGCTGTGTCTGACAAGAACATTGGTCCGCGAGACGTAAGCATCATATTTGCAGTAGCAATAAGTGAAGCATTTTGTGCTTTTGGAATTAACTGCATCATCGGTTTTACAACAGAAGGATAGCTTCTTGAGTGCCCTGTTACCAATGCATCTGCCTCTCCTTCATTAACCATCATGGCTGCAAAGTAGTTTCTTTCGCGCATGAATTTTTCTGCATCCAGTTTAGAAACACCTCTTCTTCCTCTTGTTTCCCAGAATGATTTTGCAAATTTGTTACGTCTTTCTGCTTCTTCATCTGTTTTAGGATCAATGATTTCAAGATCAGCATCAAAACCTAATTCTTTTTTCAATTCTAAAATCACTTCTTTGTTTCCTAACAAAATTGGGAATCCGATTCCGTCTTCGTAAACAATTTGAGCTGCTTTTAAAACGTTTAATTGATCTGCTTCTGCAAAAACAATTCTTTTCGGATCTAATTTAGCACGGTTTGTAATCAAACGCACCATTTTGTTATCGTTACCCATACGTTCGCGAAGAACATCTTCGTAAGCTGCCCAGTCTGTAATAGGATTTTTTGCCACTCCAGATTCCATTGCTGCTCTTGCAACTGCAGGTGCTACAACCGTAATCAATCTAGGATCGAATGGTTTAGGAATGATATATTCTTGACCAAAACCAAGTTTTGTTGCTCCATAAGCTACGTTTACCTGCTCTGGAACTGGTTCTTTTGCCAAAATAGCTAAGGCTTTTACAGCCGCCATTTTCATTTCTTCGTTGATTTTTGTCGCTCTTACGTCTAATGCTCCTCTAAAAATATAAGGGAAACCTAATACGTTATTTACCTGATTAGGAAAATCTGAACGCCCTGTAGCCATAATAACATCTTTACGAGTTTCTACAGCCAAATTATAGTCGATTTCCGGATTTGGATTTGCCATTGCAAATACAATCGGATTGTTTGACATTGTCAATAACATTTCTGGTGATAAAATATCTCCTGAAGATAATCCGATGAAAACGTCAGCACCTTTTACGGCTTCGTCTAAAGGAATTTTAGCTCCGTCGATAGCATATTTTAATTGTAAATCTGATAAAGATGGATTGTCTTTTGTTAAAAGTCCTTTACTGTTGTACATTAAAATATTCTCCACTTTTACTCCAAGTGAAACATATAAATCTGTACAAGCAATTGCAGCAGATCCTGCACCAGAAACCACCATTTTTACATCTTCAGCTTTTTTTCCTGCCAATTCAAGAGCATTAATTAAAGCTGCAGAAGATATAATTGCGGTTCCGTGCTGGTCGTCGTGCATTACTGGAATGTCCAATTCTTCGATCAGTCTTCTTTCGATTTCAAAAGATTCTGGAGCTTTAATATCTTCCAGATTGATACCTCCAAAAGTTGGAGCAATATTTTTTACAGTCTGAATAAATTCTTCAACATTTTCTGTATCAATTTCGATATCAAAAACATCAATGTCAGAGAAAATTTTAAACAATAAACCTTTTCCTTCCATTACAGGTTTTCCTGCTTCTGGACCAATATTTCCAAGTCCTAAAACAGCTGTACCGTTTGAAATTACGGCTACTAAATTACCTTTTGCTGTATATTTATAAACGTCTTCTTTGTTTGCTGCGATTTCTAAGCATGGTTCTGCAACTCCTGGCGAATAGGCCAATGATAAATCTCTTTGTGTTGCATATTTTTTTGTTGGAACTACCTGAATTTTTCCTGGAGTTGGCTCTGCGTGATACAGTAACGCTTCTCTTCTTTTACTCTCTTTGTTCATTGTTTTTAGCTTTTATTCTAGCTTACAAAGATATAAGTCTTGTTTTAAAATGGCGTCTTTTTAGCGTTTTCTTTTCCTAAAATCTATTCGAATAAATAAAAAAAGTCCAATAGAAATTGGACTCGTTTGAATTTTTATCGTTTTTAGGTGTGCTTTATTGAGAAATATAAGAATTCAAATGGTTGATGGTGTCTTTCTGAATTTCTATAATTGCCTTCACTACATCGCTGATTGAAATGACTCCAACCACATTTCCGTCTTCTAAAACAGGCAGGTGTCTTATTCTTTTTTCGCTCATAAGTTCCATACAATCTTCAAGATTATCTGAAAGTTTTACTGTAAAAACATGACTTTCCATAATCTCATGAACAAAAGTTTCTTTTGAAGATTTATCTTTCAGTACAATTTTCCTAGCATAATCTCTTTCAGATAATATTCCTTTTAAAATATTATCATCCATCACTAAAATTGCCCCAATGTTTTTTTCTCCCATAACTTTTAACGCATCATAAACCGTTAAATTGGAGAAAATCGAATAAACATTTCTTCCTTTTGCTTTAAGTATTTGATCTACAGTCATAATGAAAAATTTTTGATTTTATAAAGTTAAAACAAAAACCAACACAATCTGCAACGAAATCGATTTTTTAAAATCATAACCAATTCATTTTAAACATAATACATCAAAATTTAGATTTTCAAAATTATAGTGTAAAGAATGAAATTGTTTAGAATTGTTTTTTGAGGAAAATTAGATTTTTTAACGTTTACCGACCAGAAACTCCTAGCGGAGTTTTTTCATTTTTATTGATCTATCAAATGTCCCTACGGGACATTATAAATACGGATAAACATTTGCGTTCTACCAATCAGTCACTCCTAGCGGAGTGTTTTTTTCACACATTATATATAATTCGAAACCCACTCCGCTAGGAGTGACTGATTGGTAGAAAAAAAAATCACACCACCCATCCATTATCCCGTAGGGATTATTTCTAAACAAAAAAGCCTTTTCTAAATTTTAGAAAAGGCTTTTTGTAATTTATAAAGAAATGATTTTTATTACATCGCAACAATAATAAACTCGCTTCGTCTATTTTTCATGTGTTCTTTTTCTGAACATTTTACTCCGTCAGCACATTTGTTTACTAATTGTGTTTCGCCATAACCTTTTGCAGTTAGTCTGTCTTCGCTGATTCCTTTTTGAATCAACCAATTTTTAGTTGATTGTGCTCTTTTCTCCGAAAGAATCTGATTGCTTTCTGAAGAAGAACGGCTATCTGTATGCGAGCGAATATCAAGTTTCATAGCTGGATATTCATTTAAAAGATTTACCACTTTCATTAATTGCGGTTCTGATGTTTTCTTAATTGTTGCTTTACCCAAATCAAAGAAATTCATAGGCAGATTTAACAGTTTTGCAATATCTACTCCTACTCTTATAGAACCCACTTTTACTGGACTGATTGTCGTTTTTTTGATTGCTACAGTTTTTGCTGCAAGTGGCTTAAATACTTTATTTAATGCAATCATTTGAATAGTTTCTCCTTTTTCTTTAAGAATTGTTACCGCAACTTCTTTGGCATTGTAATCGTTTTTAGCAGTTCTAATAGTATATTTTTTGCCACATCTTAAATCAGGAAAAATATAATTTCCTTTTTCGTCTGTAGAGATTGTTCCAACTGGATCAAATTTTTCGTTAAACAAAGTCAGAGAAGTATTTGCCAATATCTCATTTGTTTCTGCATCGGTAACCGTTCCAGATAAATTTTGTTCGCAGATTAATCTTCTTGTTTCTGTAAATCTATAAATATCATCTAAACCTAGTCCGTTTTCTCTGTTTGAAGAAAAATAACCGCTTCTGCTTTTACTGTCAATGCTAAAAGCAAAATCGTCTTGTTTACTGTTTACAGGTTCTCCAACATTTAAAACGTCATCAAAAGTTCCGTTTGCTTTTATACGAGAAGCAAAAATATCCAATCCGCCTAAACCTGGACGTCCGTCAGAAGCAAAATACAATTCGTTATCTCCAGAAATGAACGGAAAAGTTTCTCTTCCTTCTGTATTAATTACTGGCCCTAAATTTTCTGGCGTGCCAAAAGTTCCATCTTGATTGATTGCAACTTTATAAATATCAGACTGCCCTAACGTTCCCGGCATATCTGATGCGAAATACAACGTTTTTTCGTCCACACTTAAAGCTGGATGCGCCGTACTATATTGGTCGCTATTGAACGGAAGTTCTTTTATATTTTGCCAAGTGTTATCGATAAGCTCTGCTTTGTATAATTTAAGAAGAGTTACGTTTTTATCGTTGCTTCTTCTTTTACCGTCTGTAAAATTATTTCGCGTGAAATACATCGTACGTCCGTCTTTTGTAAAAATCGGACTTGACTCATTGAAGTTGTCTTTTTTTCTTTTTACTAAAAGCTCTGGTTTTCCAACGCTTCCGTCTGGCATCAAATCGGCTGTGTACAATCTAGAAAACGATCTGTTTGTCCATTGAAAATTGGCTTTCACAACTCCGCCCGTATCGCGTGCAGAAGTAAAAACAATTTTGTTGTTGTAAACAACGCTTCCGTAATCTGAGTATCTAGAATTGACTCCGGCATCGGCAATTTGGAATCGGCCTGAGTTTTCTTTAATTTCTTCTAAATAGTTTTTATCACTTCTGATTAAATCTGCTCTTTTTTCTGCAGTTGCCTTTTGATTGAATTTCTGCAAAATCTCATCAGACTTGCGATAATCTCCCGCTGATTTTAATGATTGTGCATATCGATATAAATATTCGGCATCTTGGTTTTCGTTTATTACAAATAATTGCTCGTACCATTTTAATGCGCTTTTTAATTCTCCATTAAAATAATATGAATTTGCCAAACGCTGAATTATTCCTTGGTCGGTAGTCTGCTCAGTTACCAAACTCTCGTAAACTTTTATTGCATCCGCGTAAGCGTACTCTTCGTATTTTTTATCTGCATATTTTATGTTCATGTTTGTGAATGGGTTTTGTGCATTCACATTTGAAATAAAACTAGACAGTAAAAAGATCAAAATTAATTTTATAGCTTTCATAGGTTGTATTAAAAGAATCTTGGGGATATCATTTTATTGTAATTATTGAAGAATTCGAATCTTAGGAAAATCTCGTGAGATCCAGAATTGTATTTTCTTAACTGCGTAGTTTCATGATCGTAACCATAACCTATATACATTCCTTTTGTTACTTGAAACCCTGCCATTGCACTAACAGATGCACTCCAACGGTAAGCAAGTCCTAAAACGAATTTATCATTGAACATGAAGTTTCCTGAAACATCAACTTGCAAAGGCGCTCCTTCTACCATTTTGGTCATTAAAGCTGGTTTGAATTTTATGTATTCTAAACGATCCAGATTAAACACATAACCTGCTATTAAATAATAATTGATTTTCTCTTTGAAAATAGCGACATCATCTGAATCATAACGATTTGTTTCTATAAAATTAGGAACCGATAATCCGATGTAAGCTCTATCTGAATGATAATAAATTCCGGCTCCAACATTTGGCGAAAATTTATTTTTTAGATTCTGAAATTGCGGATCATCTTGATCTTCATAGCTCAATTTATTAATATCGATATTGAAAAGATTGGCTGTTCCTTTGATACCAAAAGATAAATTCCATGATTCTGATGTTGGAATCGTATAAGACAAATCTGCAGATAAAGTATTTTCTACCGTTGGTCCGATTTTATCATTTACCAAAGAAACCCCAAGTCCTAAATCACTATTTTTTAAAGGTGTATTAACCGAAAAAGTACTCGTTTCTGGCGCTCCATCTAACCCAATCCATTGTGTACGATACAAACCAAAAACGCTTAAAGCTCCACGTGAACCTGCATACGCTGGATTGACTTCGATTGTGTTATACATGTATTGCGTGTACTGCGCGTCTTGCTGCGCATTGGACACAATCGAAAAAAACATAAAAACTAAAATTAATTTTTTCATTTATTAAGCTTTAAAACGGCTTAGCCTAAACTAAGCCGTATTCCATTTTATTTATTAAGGTATAAGTAACCAGATTCTTGGTGAGACTTCTGAGCGCTGTCTTTGTATTTTAAGATATAGAAATACGTTCCAACCGGAAGACCATCTGTTTGTTTGATTGTAGAACGTCCGTTAGAATATCCGACAAAAACTCTATCATTATTGTTATACTGATCTATATTGAAAACCAAAACTCCCCAACGATTATAAATTTCAACTGTATTGTCTGGGTAACATTCAATTCCTCTGATATAAAACCTTGCATTCTTGCTGTCTCCATTTGGAGAAAAAGCATTCATAACTTTAATAGAACATCCATTTAAGTCTAAAACTGTTGGACTATCTCCGCTGTTGCTTGCATCGTCTGACTGATCTTCTACCACTACTCCTCTTACGCTGCTTCCTTTTACAGTTGCCTGATTACTCACACTGCCTCGATTAATATCTTCTTGAGTGATTTTGTAAACCGCTGTAAAATTCGTTTCGTTAGATTCGTTTACTCCCAAATTAATTGCTTGCCCTGAAACTACAACTCCTGGTAATGGATCGTTTATTGTGATTCCAACAAGAGGGACATTTCCTGTATTGGTTACAGTAAATTTGTATGTAATTGTTTCTCCTGCATTTGCAAAACCGCTTTTATTTTCGTCATTGAAAACCGCTGTTTTGATAACCGAAATAGCTGGAACTTCAACAAAAACATTTAATACGGCTGTTGAACAATTTGTACCATTAGCTTTTTCACAAACCTGATAAGTCAACGGATAATTTCCTCCTGGCGTGTTTGGCTTAACATTTACCGTTCCGTCAGCATTCCATTCAAAATATGGACTTTCTGTTACAGGCTTAACTATAACATCTGCTGGATTTATTGGCTTACCGTTTATCAAATCATTATCTAAAACATTTACAAACTCTAATGAACCATTGATTCCATCGGCACTAACATCATTATCGTTATTTAATGTAATTTGATTATTTGTTGGCACAGTCGGATCTACAACATTATCAACTGTAATCTTAACTACTGCCTGACTGCAATTTGATGTATTTGCAGCTTCACAAATCTGATAAGTCAATTCGTAAACTCCATCTGCTGTATTTGCAGCGATGTTGATTGAACCGTCTGCATTCAATGAAATATTTGGATGCACAACCGGAACTGATAAAATAACATCTGAAGCTTTCAATTTTGCTCCGTTTAATAAGTCATTTTCAAAAATATTAATCGTAGCATTTGCTCCTTTTTTCACATTTATAGGTCCTGCTTCATCATTATTTGCTTTAATGCTAAATGTTGGATGCGCATTACAATCTGGCGTTGGTGGCGGATAAGCCACAGAAACTGTAACTGTCGGATTTAATGAAAACTGAATTTTTACACCATTTCTGGTAGCTTCAAATCCGTCTGCTCCTTCTGCCCAAATTCCGTTATTTAAAATCCATCCTGGCCAATCTGTTCCATTTTGGTTGCTATCAATCTCAGCTCCTGGCCATAAAATGTTTCCGCTTAATGGCAGATTGGTTTGAGTTGCCACAACATTATTATTGCTGTCAATCCATTTAACTGTTAATAAGTTATTTGTCGTGAAATTGTCTGGCGTAACAGTATAATTAACATAAGGAACGTTATTTGAACAATAGCTATTTGCAACTACTGTCATTTTTGGTTCTGTTACGGTAACTTTTACAACATTTGAATCACAGTTATTTGGATTTAGTTTCTCGCATATTGTGTACGTCAATTCATATTCTCCTGCAGGCGCATTAGGTACTAATACAACATTTCCGTCTGCATCTACAGTTAAATATCCTTTTGGATCTGCTTGAGTTACTTTAAGATCTACATCAGATGGCACTAATTTATTTCCATCTTTAGTATCATTCTCAAAAACGTTGATTACTTTCTGCGGAACGTTTACTCCAACTGCCGATGGCACTAAATCTTCATTTGCTACAAGATTTCCACCTGTAACTTTCACCACTGTAATTACAGAATCACAATTTGTTGGATTTGTATTTTCACAGATTTTATATTCTACATTATAATCTCCAGCTGGCGTATTTGGCGCAACAGTGATTGTGTAATCTGAATTTAAAGTTAAACCTGTCGGAAGCATTCCGATAATTTCAAACTTAACTTCCCCCGCTGCTGTTCCAACCACAATCGGATTTCCGTTTAATTTGTCATTTGCAATTAATGAAATCGTAGTTCCTCCGATATTTCCGTTTATCGAAGCTATCACATCTTCAACCGCATCGATTACTGGCGTGCCTACCGTTACTTTCACAGTATTTGAACTGCAGTTGTCCGGGTTCAATTTCTCGCAGATTTCATAAGTCAATTCATAAGTTCCCGCTGGAGGATTGGCGCCTAAAACAATGTTTCCGTCTGTATCTACAGTCAGATATCCTTTTGGATCTGCAACTGTCGTTTTCAGCGTTACATCTGAAGGATTTAACGGCTGAGCATTTTTAGTGTCATTGTCAAAAACATTTTTGCCTAATGTCTGAGGAGCATTCGATCCTAAAACTGCTGGAA
>NZ_JUIV01000020.1 GCF_004151235.1 Flavobacterium anhuiense | reverse complement strand
AAAAAAAAAAAAAAAAAAAAAAAAAAAAAAAAAAAAAAAACTTATCACACAGAAAAGTTTATCACAAAAAAAACTCCATTCAAGAACGAATGGAGCTGTATATTTTGAAAAGTACTTTTATTACTTTACGAATTCAATTTTTTGAGCTTCTTCTTCATTAACACTATCAAAGAAACCTTGCTCGTTCATCCAGTCATCACTAAATACTTTACTCATGTAACGAGAACCATGATCTGGGAATATGGCAATAATATTGCTGTCTTTTGTAAATTCTCCTTCTTCAGCATATTGCTTAATGGCCTGCATTACTGCTCCAGAAGTATATCCAACAAACAAACCTTCTTTTCTGGTGATTTCTCTAGCAGAGTGAGCACTTTCCTCGTCGGTTACTTTCATGAATTTATCAATGATATCAAAATCTGTAGCAGACGGAATTAAGTTTTTACCAAGACCTTCTATACGATATGGGTAAATTTCTTTACTGTCAAACTCTTTTGTTTCATGGTATTTTTTCAATACAGATCCAAAAGCATCAACTCCTAAGATTCTAATATTTGGATTCTTTTCTTTTAAGAATTTTGCAGTTCCAGAGATAGTTCCTCCTGTTCCGCTGCAAGCAACTAAGTGCGTAATTTGTCCTTTTGTTTGTTCCCAAATCTCTGGACCTGTAGTGTTGTAGTGGGCATCAATATTTAACTGGTTGAAATATTGATTAATGTAGACTGACCCTTTTGTCTCTTCGTGCAAACGTTTGGCTACATTATAATAAGATCTTTCATCATCTGCAGAAACATGAGCAGGACAGACATACACTTTGGCGCCTAAACTTCTCAACATGTCAATTTTGTCTTTAGATGATTTTGAGCTTACAGCCAAAATGCAATTGTAACCTTTAATAATGCTTACCATTGCTAAACTAAATCCTGTATTACCAGAGGTTGTTTCGATAATGGTATCTCCCGGCGATAGAATTCCTTTTCTCTCGGCTTCTTCAATAATATATAATGCTATTCTATCTTTTGAGGAATGACCTGGGTTGAAAGCTTCTACCTTTGCGTAGAAATTCCCTTCTAACTCTTCGGTGATTTTATTTAGTTTAATAAGAGGGGTGTTTCCTATTAACTCTAAAACATTATTATAAGCGGTTATTTCTTCTTTCATAAAAAAATAGTTAATCAAAGGCCTTTTTAAATTAACCTTGATAGGTTGCAAATTTAACAAAAAATTTCTAATTAGCTTTTAATTTTTTCTAAATCTAATAAAAAACTAAATTCTTTTGCTAAGTCTTTTAAAGCCTCAAAACGTCCCGAAGCCCCACCATGACCTGCATCCATGTTGGTATCTAAAAACAAAAGCTTATTATTTGTTTTTAAATCCCTCAATTTCGCAACCCATTTGGCTGGCTCCCAGTATTGTACCTGCGAATCGTGTAATCCGGTAGAAACATACATATTAGGATATTCCTGTGCTTTTACATTATCGTAAGGCGAATACGACAACATATAATCGTAATATTTTTTATTGTTTGGATTTCCCCATTCGTCATACTCTCCTGTTGTAAGCGGAATACTGTCATCTAACATCGTGGTAATTACGTCTACAAAAGGCACCTGAGCAATAACGCCATTATACAATTCAGGAGCTTCATTTACAATTACTCCCATTAAAAGTCCTCCAGCAGATCCTCCTTCTGCATACAGATGTTCAGGAGAAGTATACTTTTGGTCAATTACAAATTTAGAGCAATCGATGAAATCTGTAAAGGTATTTTTCTTTTTTAACAGTTTTCCATCTTCATACCATTGTCTTCCTAAATCTTCTCCTCCTCTAATATGCGCTATAGCGTAAACAAATCCGCGGTCTAGAAGCGATAATCTTGTTGAAGAAAAATACGTATCCATTGTTATTCCGTACGAACCATACGCATAAAGCAACAACGGATTTTTACCGTTTTTCTCTAATCCTTTTCTATAAACCATAGAAATTGGCACTTTTACGCCATCTCTAGCAGTTGTCCAAACTCTTTCCTCTATATAATTCTCTTTATCAAACTTTCCACCTAAAACCTGTTGCTCTTTTAAGATTTCTTTGGTTTTAGTCTTCATGTTAAAATCAATTATAGAAGATGGAGTTGCCAATGATTGATAACTGTAACGCAAAATATCGGTGTCAAAATCAACATTGGTTGTAGTGTACGCATTATAGGTTTCGCTGCCAAAAGGAAGATAATAATCTGGTTCACCGTTCCAAGGCATTATTCGAATATGATTTAATCCGTTAGAGCGTTCTTCAACAACTAGATAGTTTTTAAATATTTCAATATCTTCCAACAAAACATCTTCTCTGTGCGGAATAAGATCTACCCAGTTTTTCTTTCCTGTTTTTTCTTCAGGCGTTTTCATCAATTTAAAATTGGTCGCCTTATCTTTATTTGTCAAAACATAAAACGAATCCTCGTAATGAGAAATGCTATATTCCAATCCGCGAACACGTGGTTGGAAAACCGTAAATTCTCCTTCCGGATTATCTGAATTCAAAATTCTATATTCAGTTGTCAAAGTACTTCCGCAACTAATAACAATATATTTTTTTGATTTTTCTTTACTGATAGCCACATTAAAAGTATCGTCTACTTCATTGTAAACTAAAACATCTTTATCTGAAGAAGTATTTAATTTATGTTTAAAAACTTTGTCGGCTCTTAATGTCACCTCATCTTGTCTAACATAGAAAATAGTATTATTATCATTTGCCCAAACAGAAGCTCCTGTAACATTTTCTATTTTATCGGCTAAGATTTCACCTGTTTCCAGATTTTTTATTTGAATAGTATAAATTCTTCTTCCGACAATATCTACTCCAAAACTGGCAAATTTATTATCTGGACTAATGCTTAAACCCCCTAGTTTAAAATAAGCATGTCCTTTTGCCATTTTATTACAATCAAAAAGAATTTCTTCATCTGCAGAAAGGCTTCCTTTTTTTCTAGCGAAAATTGGATAATCTTGACCTGTTTCAAAACGAGTTATATAAAAATATCCGTTATAAAAATAAGGAACCGAAGAATCGTCTTCTTTTATTCTTCCTTTCATTTCTTCAAATAGATTATCTTTTAATTTTTGGGTGTGAGAAGTCATGCTTTCGTAATAAGCATTCTCCTGATTTAAATAATCTATTACCTCTGGGTTTTCTCTGTCATTAAGCCAGAAATAGTTGTCAATTCTAGTTTCTTTATGTTTTTTTAATGTCTTTGGAATTATTTTAGCCTTTGGGGCCGATATATCATTTTGCATTGATTGAGCATTAATTTTTAAATATGAAGACGCAAAAATAGCACAAACCCAACAGAACAAAATTAATTTTTTCATAAAATATTCTATTGAATTAACACAGCAATATACTAATTTTGTCTGAAATAATTTAAAAAATCAACAAAAATGGATTTAATGGGAATGATGGGTAAACTTAAAGAAACCCAGCAAAAAATTGAAGATACAAAAAAGCGTTTAGATACTGTTTTGATTGATGAACAAAGCGCTGACGGATTATTAAAAGTTAATATTACAGCAAGCAGAAAAATAAAATCTCTTTCTATTGACGATTCTCTTTTAGAAGATAAAGAGCAACTGGAAGATTACTTAATTGTAACGCTAAATAAAGCTATAGAAAAAGCAACAAGTGTAAACGAAAGAGAATTAGATGCTGTTGCCAGAATGGATATGCCTTCTATTCCTGGAATGGATAATTTATTTAAGTAAGGGACAAAGATACAGAGATACAGAGAGGCAAAGGTTCAAAGGTTTTCTTTATTTGTCATAAAAAAAAGAGGATGTTTTTACATCCTCTTTTTTTATCCTTTGTTCCTCTGAACCTTTGCAACTTTGAACCTTTCTTTCAAAACTTCGAAAGTGTTTCCAACACATAAGTATGCATCACTTCTTTGTAATCCAAATGCGTTACAATTCTGAGTTTATTATGCCCTAAAGAACTTATTAGTATATTTTTCTGTTTCAATTTTTCAATCAATAATTGATCACTGTAACCTTCAGCTAATGAAAAAATCAAAATATTAGTTTCTACAGGCTCAATTGACGCAATCCAAGGTTTTGTGCTTAAGATTTTTGCAATTTCTTTTGCTCTGCGGTGATCTTCTGCCAATCTTTCGATATTATGAGCCAAAGCATATAATCCAGCTGCAGCTAAATAACCAACTTGACGCATCCCCCCACCCAATATCTTTCTGATTCTCAACGCTCTGTGAATATCAGCTTTACTTCCAAGCAATACAGAACCAATTGGAGCACCTAATCCTTTTGATAAACAAACTGAAATAGTATCAAAAATAGCTCCGAATTCTCTAGGATTCTGTCTTTTAGCTACCAATGCATTCCAAATTCTTGCTCCATCTAAGTGAAATTTCAAATTATGTGCATCGCAAACCTTTTTTATTTCTCTTAAATCTTCCAATTCATAACATGCGCCGCCACCTTTATTGGTCGTATTTTCTACACAAACCAAACTTGTTAGCGGACTATGATAAAATTCTGGATCGTTTATTGCCGCTTTTACTTGCGCCGCCGTAATCATTCCGCGATTTCCATCCAGGAGGCAGCAAGAAACGCCACTGTTAAAAGAAACTCCTCCTCCTTCATAATGATAAATGTGAGCATATTTATCAGCTATTAGCTGTTCGCCAGGCTGCGTATGCAGTTTTATTGCAGTCTGGTTTGCCATAGTTCCAGACGGAAAGAAAAGACCAGCTTCCATACCAAAAAACTCCGCTGTTCTGTTTTCCAATTCAATCACCGTTGGGTCCTGTTTGTATACATCATCGCCAACATGGGCGTTAAACATATACTGCAGCATTTCATAAGTAGGCTTTGTTATGGTATCGCTGATTAAATTTATTTCCATATTCTAAAAACTATATCTTATTTTTGTATGCAAAATTACGTATTACTTATAGTTATTCTCAGCAAGTTTTGGTAAAATTTAACTCGCTGGTTTCTCTAGACCAAATTAACGTAATAATTCTAAAAAACATATAAAAACCTATTAATTAATTTATGACAACAGCCGAACAAGTAAAAGGTATTGTGGAGCGCCTTGGTGCGTTGAGGAGGTATCTTTGACGTTGATGCCAAGCTAATCGAAATTGCAAACGAAGAAGAAAAAACGTTCGCACCAGACTTTTGGAACAATCCGAAAGAAGCAGAAAACATTGTAAAAAATCTTCGAAACAAGAAAAAATGGATTGAAGATTATGATAAAGCAGTTTCTCTCACTGAAGAATTACAGCTTGCTTATGATTTCTACAAAGAAGGCGAACTTTCTGTAGATGAATTGGATGAACAATATAATGTTGCTCAAGCACACATTGAAAACATCGAATTCAAAAATATGCTTTCTGACGAAGGAGACAGTTTAAGCGCTGTGGTTCAGATTACAGCTGGAGCCGGAGGAACAGAAAGCTGTGACTGGGCTGGAATGCTGATGCGTATGTACATGATGTGGGGAGAAAGTTATGGCTATAAAATAAAAGAACTTAACTTTCAGGAAGGTGACGTAGCCGGAATTAAAACCGTAACTTTAGAATTCGAAGGAGATTATTCTTTTGGATATCTTAAAGGTGAAAATGGTGTTCACCGTTTGGTTCGAATTTCGCCTTTTGACAGTAATGCAAAACGTCATACTTCATTTGTTTCTGTTTATGTTTATCCGCTTGTAGATGATAGTATCGAGATTGACATTAACCCTGCCGATATCGAAATTACGACTTCTCGTTCGAGTGGTGCTGGAGGACAAAACGTAAATAAAGTTGAAACGAAAGTACAGCTTGTTCACAAACCAACCGGAATCCAGATTCAGTGTTCTGAGACAAGGTCACAGCAGGATAACAGACAGCGCGCTATGCAAATGCTTCGTTCTCAATTGTATGAAATCGAATTAAAAAAACAGCAAGCACAACGTGCTGACATCGAAGCAAGCAAAATGAAAATCGAATGGGGATCGCAGATTCGTAACTACGTAATGCAACCTTATAAATTGGTAAAAGATGTTCGTACAGGTTACGAGACCAGCGATGTTGACGGCGTAATGAACGGAAATATCGATCCTTTCCTTAAAGCTTATCTGATGATGATGGGACAAAAGGAAGAGGAATAGTGTTCAGTCGCAGTTTTCAGTCACATTGAACCTGAAACTTGAAACTTTAAAACAAAAAGTTATGATAAAATGGGCAGATGTAATTCATTTTACAAATAAAGGAAATCCAACTCCAGACAAAAAAGTGGAGAAAACGGAAGAAGAATGGAAACAGATTCTAACTCCAGAAGAATTTCAGGTAACTCGTCTAAAAGGAACTGAAAGATCTTTTAGCTCTGAATTGTGCAGTTTATTTGATCCTGGAATTTACGAATGCAAATGCTGCGGAACGGTTCTTTTTGACGCAAGTGAAAAATTTGAATCAGGAACCGGCTGGCCTTCTTTTACACAGCCAATTAAAGAAAATGCTATTGGTTATCATGCCGACAAATCGTACGGAATGATTCGTGTTGAGGTTGTCTGCAATGTTTGCGATGCACATTTAGGGCACGTTTTCCCTGACGGCCCGCCGCCAACTGGCTTACGTTATTGCATAAATGCAGTTTCATTATCAAAAATTAAAGAATAACACATAAAAAAGCGGTTCATTAAAACGAACCGCTTTTTTTATCTCTCTCAATAAATACTTTAACAAAACAAATGTAAGCTATAACCTAGCAATTTAATTGTTTATTTTTTCCATCTAAATTTTAATTCATTTTAAACAAAACCACCAAGCCATTGTTATTCAATTCATTAAAAAAACTTCATTAAATTAATACCGTAAATGTTAATTTTTTAAAAATTGACGTATTGTTTTAAATATTTATTAAGAAACGCGAAAAAATAATTAGGTAATTAAAATGTAATTCATTTTATTTGGCAAAAAATAACCCTAGTCGATTAAAATTTGTCAATGAGATCCTATTCAATTCAAGAAATTAATGAAGTTATAAATGGCGTGATTTACGGCAGCACTTCGCAAAGCATTACCGCCACAGAACAATTAGAAAAAGCAACAACTTCGGAAATCTCATTTATCGGAAATAAAAAATACGAAAAATACTGGTCGACATCTAATGCTTCAATTGCAGTTGTAAACGAAGATATTTCAATAGAGCCTGGAGAGAATCGCGCTTTTATAAAAGTAAAAAATGCCGATTTGGCCATGTCCCAAATCCTCACCCTTTTTGCTCCCCCTGCCCCAATATTTCATCACAATATTCATAAAACAGCCACTATAGACGAAACTGCTATAATCGGCGAAGGTGCTAAAATTGGCGCTGGCTGTTACATTGGCCCAAAAGTTGAAATCGGAGCTAATGCCATAATTTATCCAAATGTTACCATTTTAGACGAATGCACAATCGGAAGAAACACAACTATCTGGTCTGGAACTGTTATTCGTGAACGTTGTCATATAGGCAGCGAATGTATTATTCATCCAAATGCCACCATTGGAGCAGACGGTTTTGGTTTTCGTCCTTGCGAAGAAAATGGCTTAGTAAAAATTCCGCAAATCGGTAATGTTATAATTGGAAACAGAGTTGAAATCGGAGCTAATACTTGCGTAGATCGCGGAAAATTTAGTTCAACTATTGTTGGAGATGGATGCAAAATTGACAATTTGGTGCAGATTGGGCATAATAGCAAACTCGGAAAGTTCTGTATCATGGCAGGAAATAGCGGTTTAGCAGGTTCCGTAACTTTAGGAAACGGAGTTATTATTGGCGGAAGCGCCTCTATAAAAGATCATACTACAATTGGAGATGGCGCTGTAATTGGTGCTGGATCTGGCGTCACTGGAGATGTTCCTGCTGGAAAAACTATGTTAGGATATCCTGCTGTTGAAGCTCGTGATGCTTTAAAACAATGGGCTTTGCTAAAACAAATGGTTTGTGGTCCTAAAAAATAATATCACTTAAAATCTAAAAAAGAAACATCCGCTAAACGGATGTTTTTTTTATTTAATACTATTTCTTAATTCATAAAGCAACTCGTTTATTTCAATTGATTTTGTAAATTAGCCAACACTATTTTATCAAATCAATACTATATCATGGATTTAAACTTCAATAAAAACGAAGATCACAATAAATTACTTCTTTCTGAATTAAAACAAAAATTTGCCAAAGTTAAATTGGGCGGAGGTGAAAAAAGAATCGAAAAACTGCATGCCGAAGGTAAAATGACCGCTCGCGAAAGAATTGCTTATTTATTGGACGAAAATTCTAAAAGTATTGAAATCGGAGGTTTTGCTGGCGAAGGAATGTATCCCGAACACGGCGGATGTCCTTCGGGAGGTGTTGTGGTAAAAATTGGCTATATCAGAGGAAAACAATGTATTGTAGTTGCCAATGATGCTACTGTAAAAGCTGGAGCTTGGTTTCCGATAACAGGAAAGAAAAATCTTCGCGCGCAAGAAATCGCAATGGAAAACCGACTACCAATTATTTATCTTGTAGATAGCGCAGGAGTTTATTTGCCAATGCAGGATGAAATTTTCCCTGATAAAGAACATTTCGGACGCATCTTTAGAAACAACGCCCAAATGAGCAGTATGGGAATCACGCAAATATCTGCCGTTATGGGAAGCTGTGTTGCTGGTGGCGCCTATCTCCCAATCATGAGCGATGAAGCTTTAATCGTTGACAAAACCGGAAGTATTTTCCTTGCGGGAAGTTATTTAGTAAAAGCTGCAATTGGCGAAACTATCGATAATGAAACTCTTGGCGGAGCAACAACTCATTGTGAAATTTCAGGTGTTACCGATTATAAAGCTAAAGACGATAAAGATGCTTTAGACAAAATCAAAAACATTGTAGATAAAATTGGTGATTTTGACAAAGCTGGCTACAGCAGAATCAAAGCCGAAAAACCTGCTTTAGATCCAAATGAAATTTACGGAATTCTTCCAAAAGCAAGAACTGAACAATATGATATGATGGAAATCATCAAACGTTTGGTCGATAATTCAGAATTTGAAGCGTATAAAGATGGTTACGGACAATCTCTTATAACAGGATATGCCAGAATTGATGGTTGGGCTGTCGGCATTGTGGCAAATCAGAGAAAAGTGGTAAAAACCAAAAAAGGCGAAATGCAGTTTGGAGGAGTTATATATTCTGACAGTGCCGATAAAGCTACTCGTTTTATTGCCAATTGCAATCAGAAAAAAATTCCATTAGTATTTTTACAAGACGTTACTGGTTTTATGGTTGGTTCAAAATCAGAACATGGCGGTATTATTAAAGATGGCGCTAAAATGGTTAACGCGGTAAGTAATTCTGTTGTTCCTAAATTTACAGTTATTGTTGGAAATTCATACGGAGCAGGAAATTACGCGATGTGCGGAAAAGCATATGATCCTAGATTGATATTCGCATGGCCAAGTGCAGAACTTGCCGTTATGGGCGGAACTCAAGCGGCAAAAGTATTGGCGCAAATAGAGGCTTCTTCTCTTAAAGCAAAAGGAGAAACAGTTGATGAAGCAAAAGAAGCTGAACTATTCGATAAAATAAAAGCCCGTTATGATGAGCAGACTTCGCCATACTATGCTGCTTCAAGACTTTGGACAGATGCCATTATTGATCCATTAGAAACCCGTAATTGGATTTCGATAGGAATTGAAGCTGCAAATCACGCTCCAATTCAAAAACCATTTAATTTAGGAGTCATTCAGGTATAACGATTTAAGAATTCTCAACAAGACGTTAAATAAAAAGTAAAAAACTTATTTTCAAGGTGTTAAAAATAAATATCTGATTAAAAATTAGTAACTTAGTACATAATTTTTAATCACACAGCATCATGGAAAATGTAAAAAGTTTGAATAAATGGGCAAATTCGCACACTTATTTACCAGTTGATTTAGTACGTATTGTTTTGGGTGGATTTTTATTTATGAAAGGTGTCTCTTTCGTTACCAATGTTCAATACCTGCATGATTTGATTTCCCCTATCGATAAGTTTGGAGGAGGTATGTTTATGCTGCATTACATTGCTCCAGCCCACATGATTGGTGGTATAATGATTATTTTCGGGCTTTTGACCAGATGGGCAATCGCAGCTCAATTACCCGTTTTATTCGGCGCTGTTCTTGTAAATTCTATGGGAAGAATGCATTCTGAAAGTTTAGTTTTAGCTATAGTCGTTTTATTAGTCTCTATATTCTTCCTCTTTTATGGAAGTGGCAAACATTCTGCTGATTATTTTTTTAAAATGCAGCAATAAACTCATAAGTCCTCAGTTACGCTGAGGACTTTTTTTTGAGTGTTAATTAATTCTATAAAATTTCTTTAATTGCGTTTTATGACTTAAATTCGCCGACATGAATTGGATTCGTAAAACCGTTATTCTTATTACACTTATACTTGCAGGGTTGTTTGCTTATCAGGCAGACCAAGCTTCTGTTCGCGTAATTGAAACGGAAAAATCCGATACCAACTTCAGCAAAGACATTCCCGATTCGTCTGCATTTATACAGCCGCAGGGAAGTTATCAGCTTGCGGCAAACATCAAAACAAATCCTACCGGAATAATTAAATGTTTTGACAACCTTTTACCACTAATTCCTCAGCATCAAACCGTTACACACAATACAGCATATACTAAACTCTTTACAACTCAAAGTAAAAAGGTTTTAGTCATACTCTATGCTTTCCATTTTTTCTGGTAAATAAATACTTGATTTTTCATTAGAAGACCTATTCTTTGTCACGCTTAAACGTTTTCAAACCGAAAACTGTTTTGCATATCATTTATTTATTACATTAAAACATTATGGAAACTACTACCACAATAATGGGAATTGTGATTTTAATTATTGTTGCTATCCCAATCTATTTTTCTGCACGTTCATCAGCAGCAAGTAAATCGAGAATTTTAAACATCAAAAAAAGATTTAACCCAAATCATCCAGAAGATTTTGATTTGACAGAATCAATCAACAATAAGACTTTAACGATTGATCAGAAAAACAATAAGTTTATTTTGATGAATTTCAATCCAAATCAGCAAGAGTCAATATATGTCGATTTAAATACAATTGCTTCATGCAAATTAGTTCCAACAACAGATGCTGGTTCTGATACTATTGTTAAAATCGACTTTGATTTTCAAGAAAAAGAAACTGGTAAAAAAATAATAATTCCATTCTATGATTTTGATGATGACCGCATCAAACAGATTAGCGTCTATCAAGATCATCAGTTTGCGAAAAAATGGCTTAAAATCATCCAAGATTCTATATCACGTTAGTTATTTAATTCAGAAAAGAGGCTCTATTTTAGGCCTCTTTTTTTTGGCCTTTACATGATATTTGTCATTTTATGTCTTGGTTTGAAGTTCTAATTTTGATGTAAACTAAATCCGTCATTATGAAAATTTCTTTGACTCAAAAGTATAATGTCCCAGGTCCAAGATATACTAGTTACCCTACAGTTCCATATTGGAATGAAGCTGACTTTACATCCGAAAAATGGATTACTACTTTAAAGCAATCATTTTCTGAAAGCAATTCAAAAAACGGAATAAGTTTATACATTCACCTGCCTTTCTGTGAAAGCATGTGCACTTTCTGCGGATGCAATAAACGCATTACAAAAAATCACTCAGTAGAAGAAAAATACATTCAGGCGGTTCTGAAAGAATGGAAAATGTATTGTGATTTACTTCCAGAAAAGCCTATAATCAAAGAAATTCATTTGGGTGGAGGAACACCAACCTTCTTTTCAAAAGAAAATTTAGAATGTCTTATTAACGGAATTTTTGATCATGCTGTAAGAGCAGAAAATCACGAATTTAGCTTTGAAGGGCATCCAAACAACACTACTCACGAACAGCTAAAAAAACTATATGATTTAGGCTTTCGCAGAGTGAGTTTTGGCGTTCAAGATTATTCTCCTACAGTTCAAAAAGCGATTAATAGAATTCAGCCTTTTCATAATGTTGCCAAAGTAACATTTTGGGCAAAAGAAATTGGCTATACTTCAATTGGACACGATATTATTTTCGGACTTCCATTTCAAACTATCGAAGATGTAGTAGATACAGTCGAGAAAACCAATTCTTTAAAACCAGACAGATTAGCATTTTACAGCTATGCACATGTGCCGTGGATAAAAGGAAACGGACAGCGAGGCTTTAATGACGAAAACCTGCCAAAGGATGCCGAAAAAAGAAAACTATATGAAATTGGTAAAAAGCTTCTGATTCAAAACGGATATCACGAAATCGGCATGGATCATTTTGCTTTAAAAGGCGATAGTTTATACAAGGCAGCTCACAACGGAAATCTGCATAGAAATTTCATGGGATACAGCGCTTCCAAAACTCAAGTTATGATTGGTTTAGGCGTTTCTTCAATAAGTGATAGCTGGTACAGTTTTGCTCAAAACACCAAAAGTCTAGAAGAATATTATGAAATTTTAGAATCGGATAAACTTCCTGTTGTAAAGGGTCATATTTTAAACGATGAAGATCTTATCATTAGAAAACACATTCTAAATCTAACCTGCGAATTGGAAACTTCCTGGACTGCAGAATCTTTAAATTTTGCTGAACTTCCTGAAGTTTTAATTGCTTTAAAAGAAATAGAAAACGATAATTTGATTATTATTGAAAACAATAAAATCACAATTACCGAAGAAGGGAGACCTTTTGTCCGTAATATCTGTATGGCATTTGACTTACATCTAAAAAGAAAGTCACCGGAAACAAACCTGTTTTCGATGACTGTATAATAACTTAAATATATCTTCTAGTGGCAGTTTGGAGTCTGCTGTACAAACAAACTCATGTTTGAGGGAGAGATATATGGAATTCCTAATCCCAATCCACGAAGGATGAATAAAACACCAATTATAACAGCTACATACGGAATTGCCTTTTGGATTTTATTTCTGAAAGGCAATTTTAATAAGGAGTTGACATAAACCACAACTGTCATTAACGGTATCGTTCCTATTCCAAATAAAAGCATGTAGAGAACCCCAAGACCAGCACTCTGCATGGCAATTGCTCCAAATAAAGCAACATAAACCATTCCGCATGGCAGAAATCCGTTTAAAAGACCAATAGTAAACAGCGATTTATAACTTTTGTTTTTAAACTGGCTCCCTAAATTCGATTTAATTTTAGAAATGATTTTATAAACAGGTTTAGAAAAATTGTATTGAGCAAATTTTTTCTCCGGAATCAAAACCACAACAATCATAATTACACCAATAATTATTGACATTTTCTGCTGCAATCCCGCCAGAAAAAAACCTCTTCCCAATAATCC
This sequence comes from Flavobacterium anhuiense, assembly GCF_004151235.1. GTDB lineage: Bacteria > Bacteroidota > Bacteroidia > Flavobacteriales > Flavobacteriaceae > Flavobacterium > Flavobacterium anhuiense_A. The sequence goes on along the minus strand of NZ_JUIV01000020.1, from coordinate 83,565 downwards.
AAAAATCAATCCAATTGTTGAATAAGCAGTTAATCGTCCAAAGTGATACGTCATAATCTGCATTGCCTTTTTAGCTTCATTTTGCCTATCTACAGGAAGCATCATAGCAATTGGTCCACACATACCAACGCAATGCAGACTGCTTATTAAACCTAAAAAGAAAGCAGAGAATAACATTTTATTTTTAGTTTACGTAAATAACCTCTTTAGTGAGATATTTTTTGCCTTCGTACTGCCATTCCATATTAACATCCCAACGTCCTTTTATTAATTTTTTCTGCGGAATAATGATTTCTGAATTGGTTAAAGCAATTTGAGTATTAAAATCGAATTTTTTATTTGAAGGTCTGTATAATTGAATATTTCCTTTTACTTTATCACTTTCAAATCCTGCAGGAAAAATTATCGCAACACCTTCTCCAGTATATTTGATTGATGGTTTGTGCTGCAAATCATGTGCATTCTGAATTCTTGCCATTTCTTCTTGAAAGTGTGTATCGTGTTTATAATATTCTTCTACAACCAAATCATTATCGTATTTAGAGTTTGACTGTACTTCAAAAACAAAATATAAAATAAAGGTCATAAACAATCCGAATGCAATGACGATACCTGTGCCCCAATTAAATTTCATAATACTATATTTTTAATTAAAACTTCTTGGTCCTAAGAAATTTGTAGTCGTTGTTTCTAGGAGTTCAGAACCATTATAAACTCCAATTTTTACTTTTGTTTTATCACTTTCAAGTAAAACCTCATCAATTTCAATAAATAATGTTCCTTGAGAAATTCCTTCTTTAGCTATTTTAAAGTGTTTTTTGCCAACGTTTTTAATTTCTCCTTTCTGATCAATTAATTCGAAATGTATATCGTTGTAATCTTTCATTGTTTTGTTTACGATTTTATAGGTGTAAACATTACTGATTTTTTCTCCATTATGTTGGAACAGCTGGCCAGGCAAGCGTAAAACTACTGCCTGTACATCTGTTCTCAAAAACAGCATTCCAACAAAAATACTCAATAAAATGAAGAGAACAGCTGTATATCCTTTCATTCTTGTTGTAAACTTGAAAGGTTCTTTTTTAGCAATTTCATCTTCCGAAGCATAACGAATAAGACCTTTTGGCAATCCTACAGATTCCATAATATGGTCACATTCGTCTATACAAGCTGTACAGTTTGTACATTCCAACTGTGTTCCATTTCTAATGTCAATTCCCATTGGACAGACGTGAACACATTGAAGACAATCAATACAATCGCCTTTTCCTGTTAATGCTCTATCTTCATTTTTTTTGAATTTTGCGCGTCCTTCTTCTTTTTCACCTCGAACAAAATCGTAGGCAACATTTATAGATTTATTATCCAAAAGAACGCCTTGCAACCTTCCATATGGACAGGCGATAATACAAACCTGTTCACGAAACCATACAAAAACAAAATAGAAAACACTAGTAAAGATAAGCAGTGCAATAAAATTGCTTGCCTGTTTTACAGGCCCTTGCTCAATCATTAAGAATAAGGTATCACTTCCTACCAAATAAGCTAAAAAGACATTAGCGATAAGAAAGGAAATTATGAAAAATATAGTCCACTTTAAAACTCGCTTTCTAATTTTTTCAGCATTCCATTCCATTCTTGCTAAACGAGACTGAGAACCTCGATCTCCATCAATCCAATATTCGATACGGCGGAAAACCATTTCGAGAAAAATAGTCTGCGGGCATATCCAGCCACAAAATATTCTTCCGAAAACAACAGTAAATAATATTATAAATACAACGCCGACAAGCATTGAAATTACGAAGAGGTAAAAATCCTGAGGCCAAAAAGGGAATCCAAAAATATTAAAACGACGTTCCAAGATATTGAACATCATAAACTGATTCCCATTAACCTTAATAAAAGGATTTATGAATAAAATTGCCAGCAAAACATAGCTGACAATTTTCCTATAATCATAAAATTTACCAGACGGTTTTTTAGGAAATATAAATTTTCGTTTACCACCTTCATCTATCGTTCCAATGGTATCTCTAAAAGCTTCGTCTGGTAAATTTGACATGATATTCTAATTATTTTTTAACTTCTGTGGTATCTTTTGTTGTTGCTGCAGCGGCATCGGTTTTAGGAGCACTATCGTCTACCCAAACTTCTCCTTCTGCTTCTTTTGGATCTTTTGGATTACTTCCTTGTAAAGACAGAATGTAACTAGCAACTTTTTGTATTTCTTTTGGTTTAAGAGTTCCTTTCCAAGCAATCATCCCTTTTCCATCTCTACCTCCATTTGTAATGGTGTGGAATAAATTTTTGATTCCTCCTCCTAAAATCCATCTATCGTCTGTAAGGTTTGGTCCAATCTGTCCTCCAGCATCGGCACGGTGACATGCCGCACAATTGGTTGTAAAGATTTCTTTTCCTGCCGCTAAACTTGGTGCATCAGTTAATAAAACAACTGTTTTTTCGTCCATCAAATCTGGGGCAGTTTTCATATATTCTTCAACATCTATTTTTGCCTGCGCCATTTCTTTTTTCAATTCCATTTCCTGATCATCAGCTCCTAAAACATCGTAACGAACCACATAAATTACTCCAAAAATGATGCAGATGTAGAATAAATATACCCACCATGGCGGTAAATTATTATCTAGCTCTTTGATTCCGTCATAATCATGATCCATTAATAAATCAGCTTCTTTTTCAATTGGCTCTGTTTTGGTCAATTTATGCATTAGGTTTTTAAACCAAGCACTTTCTTTGAAGCTTAAACTTTCTTCAAGTTCTTTTTGTGCTTTTTCTTCAGGCGATAATAATTGATACATTACTCGATTAACAGCACTAAGTGTAATCTCGATGGCAATCAGAATAAACAAAAAGACAAATAAAAAGAGTGATACCATTGGATATTTTACAAAAGCTGGCTTATCGCCTGAATCTATAAAATATTCCATCAAAGCAAATACGATGAAGAAAATCAACGGTACTCTAACATATACTGGGAAAAACTTTTTCATTTTTATCTATCTTTTGTAATTACACTAAGTCCTTCATCTAAAGGTATATTACTCATTTCTTGAATTTTTTCTTTTTTATAAGAGAACACCCAAACGCCTAATCCTACAAAGAAGAAGAAGAAAATCAAGAGGGAAATAATCGGGTATAATTCAACACCCGATATTGTTTCCATATTGTGTTTTATTTGTTCAAACATAATGCTGTTATTTAGTTTCTTTTACTTTAATATCAGTACCAAGTCTTTGAATATAAGCGATTAAAGCGACGATTTCTCTTTCGTTCATCGGAGTGAATTTCTCGCCTTTTGCTTCAGCTTTTTTACGGCTATCTTCGTAACTCTTAACGAAATCAGGATCGCTTTCTAAGTTTTTCTCTATCTTAACAGCCTGCTCTCTTAAAGTTTTCTGTGCATTTGCAACTTCTTCTGGAGTATATGGCACTCCTAAAGAAATCATTGCTTGCATTTTCTTCTGTGTCAATGAAATGTCCATTGGTTTGTTATCGAACAACCATTTGTAACCTGGCATAATTGATCCAGCAGATGTACTTTGCGGATTCCACATGTGGTTAAAGTGCCAGTTGTCATTGTACTTACCACCTACTCTCAATAAATCTGGTCCTGTACGTTTAGATCCCCATAAGAATGGATGGTCGTAAACAAACTCACCTGCTTTTGACTGAACTCCGTAACGTTCCACCTCGCTTCTGAAAGGACGAACTGATTGTGAGTGACATCCAACGCAACCTTCTCTGATGTATAAGTCACGTCCTTCAAGTTCTAACGGTGTATATGGTTTTACGCTTGAAATTGTCGGAATATTTGATTTTACCATAATTGTTGGCACAATCTGAATAATACCTCCAATTAAAATTGCGATTGTAGCCAGAATAGTTAACTGAATTGGTTTTCTTTCTAACCATGAGTGGAATTTCTCTCCACTCAATCTGCTACTTTTTATTGTTTGCAAAGCTGGAGCCTGAGCCAATTCATCTTCAATTGTATTACCAGCTTTTACTGTCATAATGATATTATAAACCAATGTCAGCATCCCCACTAGATACAAAGTACCACCAATAGCTCTCATCCAATACATTGGCATAATAGCAGTTACCGTTTCAAGGAAGTTTCCATAAGTTAAAGTACCATCCGGATTAAATTGTTTCCACATTGATGCTTGTTGGAAACCTGCCACATATAATGGAATTGTGTATACAATAATACCTAAAGTACCAATCCAGAAATGGAAGTTTGCTAATTTCTTAGAGAATAACTCCGATTTTGTCATTCTTGGAATCAACCAATAGATAATACCAAACGACATAAAACCATTCCAAGCTAAAGCTCCTACGTGTACGTGTGCGACGATCCAATCAGTATAGTGCGCAATAGCATTTACATTTTTTAAAGACAACATCGGACCTTCGAAAGTTGCCATACCATAACCAGTAATGGCTACGACGAAGAATTTTAAAACCGGTTCTTCACGAACTTTATCCCAAGCTCCTCGCAATGTAAGAAGACCATTGATCATACCTCCCCAAGATGGAGCGATTAACATAACTGAGAATGCAACTCCTAAATTCTGAGCCCAGTTTGGCAGTGCAGAATATAATAAGTGATGTGGTCCAGCCCAGATATAGATAAATATTAAAGACCAAAAGTGAATAATAGATAATCTATATGAGTAAACTGGTCTATTTGCAATTTTTGGAACGAAGTAATACATTAATCCCAAGAACGGAGTAGTAAGGAAAAATGCCACCGCATTGTGCCCATACCACCATTGTACAAGCGCATCCTGAACACCAGCATACACAGAGTAGCTTTTTAAACCTGAAACCGGAATTTCAATGTTGTTAAATATATGCAGTACAGCTACCGTCACAAATGTTGCGATATAGAACCAAATAGCTACATATAAGTGACGCTCCCTGCGTTTTATCATTGTACCAATCATGTTAATTCCCATTACAACCCAAATCAAAGCGATTGCAATATCAATTGGCCACTCTAACTCCGCATATTCTTTAGAAGAAGTATAACCTAGAGGAAGTGTAATTGCGGCAGCTACAATAATTAACTGCCATCCCCAGAAGTGAAGATTACTAAGAAAATCACTAAACATTCTGGCTTTTAGCAATCTTTGCAGCGAGTAATACATACCGGCAAAAAAGGCATTACCCACAAAGGCAAAAATAACTGCATTGGTGTGTAACGGTCTTAATCGGCCGTAACTCAGCCACGAAATCCCATCTGTCATGTTGGGAAAAAGGTACATTACCGCCAAGGTAAGTCCCACTAACATACCCACAACACCAAAGAGTATTGTGGCGTAAATGAATTTTTTTACAATTTTGTTGTCGTAATAAAACTGTTCCATTTCCATAATTATACTTGTTTTTCTTCGATTGGTGAATTATTATTTTGGGAATTAATTTTGGTTTCGTCATCAAAAAGAATTCTGACTGAAGGCGTATAATCATCATCATACTGTCCAGATTTAACAGCTACGATAAAGGCAATGAAGAAACAGATTGCCACAAAAATACTTACTGAAATTAATAGATAAATAACACTCATACCTTAGATTTATATTAACAAAATTACTTCGTTAAGGGCGCATAAAATATGATAATTATCATAAACAAAAAGATATGTTAAATTTATAAAAAATATCTTATAATATAATTTATAATGATTATAAATTTCTGTTACTGAAATAGTTAGACATCAACGTAACAAAACTTACAATTGTAATCGTGCTCAATGGCATAATGATAGCCGCAACTAGCGGAAGCAGATTTCCCGTAACTGCAAAAGCAAGCCCAACAACGTTGTACAGCAATGATAGCCCAAAACTCATTTTTATGATTAAAATAGCTTTATGAGAAAGCTTTAAAAAGTAATTGAGATGTGAAAATTCTGATGCATCTAAAATTGCATCGCAGGCAGGCGAAAAGACATTTACGTTTTCTGAAATTGAAATCCCTACATTACTTTGAGCCAATGCTCCAGCATCATTCAATCCATCGCCAACCATCATTACATTTTGCCCTTTTTCCTGAAGTTTCTTTATGTACTCAAGTTTTTGCTCAGGTTTTTGATTGAATATCAATTCAGTACCTTTTGGCAGAATGGCTTCCAGATTTGATCTTTCGCCATCATTGTCACCAGAAAGCACTTTTATTTTGTAATCTTTGCTCAGGTTTGCAAAAAGCTTTTCTAAACCTTCACGATATTGGTTTTGGAAAGTATATTTTCCGAAATATATCTCCCCCATTTTAATGTGTAATGCTGTTTTTTCTATTTCCGAACCATCTGCAACTATATCATTTACAAATTGCCCTGAACCAATTTTTATTTCCTTTCCGCCAATTATTGCTAGAATTCCTTTTCCTGTAATTTCTTGAAACTCTTCTACAACAATGCGTTTAGCTTCTGGCAGAAAATCGTAAAGCATTCGGCTTAATGGATGGTTTGAACCTCGCAATACATTTTTAATCAATACAATATCTGAATCTGAAATAGAATTTCCTTCATACATTATATTCGACTTTTTGTTAGTTGTAATAGTTCCTGTTTTATCAAAAACTATTGTATCAACTTTGGCAAGCTGTTCGATTACAACAGCATTTTTCAAATAAAATTTCTTTTTACCTAAAATTCGCAATATGTTTCCAAAAGTAAACGGGGCGGTGAGAGCCAGTGCACACGGGCAAGCTACGATCAATACCGCTGTAAAAACATTAAAAGCAGTATTAGCATCTTTAAAAATCCAATAACCAAAACCAGCAAATGCAATGAGCAATAATATGGGGGTAAAATATCGACTTATTGCATCTGTTATGGTCTTATGCTTCTGGTCTACTTTTTTCTGAAAAATCTCGTTGCTCCATAATTGGGTTAAATAACTTTGAGAAACAGAGTGCAAAACTTCCATTTCGATTACTTTACCAATCTGTTTTCCTCCCGCAAAGACTTTATCTCCAGATTTTTTAGTAATTGGGACTGCTTCTCCTGTAACAAAGCTATAGTCAATTTCGGCGCTTTCGCTAATTAAAATTCCGTCAACAGGAATAAGCTCCTGATTTCTTATTAATAATCGGTCTCCTTTTAAAACATCATAAATCGCTACATTATCTTCAGAAGCATCTTTATTGATTTTAGTAACCGCAATTGGAAAATAGGATTTAAAATCCCTTTCGAAACTTAAAAAACTATACGTTTTAATTTGAAACATTTTGCCAAGGAGCATAAAAAATATCAAACTGGCCAAACTGTCAAAAAAACCTGGACCGTGATCCATCAGCATATCATAAGTACTGCGAATAAACATCACTATAATTCCTAAAGCAATCGGAATATCAATATTAAGCATTCTCGTTCTAATACTGTGATATGCAGAAACATAATATCCGCTCGCTGAGTATAAGAAAGTGGGTAATGCTAAAAGAAAAATAAGCAATCTGAAAAACGGCTTATAACTATCGAGCCAGAACTCTTTCATTTCGAAATATTCTGGAAATGAAAGCAGCATAATATTTCCGAAACAGAAAAATGCAACACCCAATTTATAGGTTAAACTTCTGTCGATTTTTGCTTTTGCTGATCCGTAATTTTCTAAACTAATATAAGGTTCATAACCTATAGAACTTAGGAGATAAACTATTTCTTTTAACGAAACTACATCTGAATTAAAGGTAATTCTAACTTTCTTTTCGTGAAAATTAACTTGAGAAGTGCTAATTCCTTGCTGAAGACGATTTAGGTTTTCTAAAATCCAGATGCAAGAACTGCAATGGATATGCGGAATATTTAACGAAACAATCGAAGTGTTGCCTTCTTGAAACTCTAAAACTTTTGCTAGAATAGTTTCATTTTCTAAAAAATCATATTTTCCTTTGATGTCTTGCGGTGTGGCTCCTGGAGACTTTTCAAAATCGTAATACGATGTTAGGTCGTTGATGCTGAAAATTTCGTAAACTGTTTTACAGCCAGTGCAACAAAACTTTTTATCATCAAAATCAATTTCTTCATTTTGTTCAATAGTTAAACCACAATGAAAACAACTTTGCTCCCTCATAAACTTGTTTTTATTTGCCACAAATTTCCAATTAAAGCACAATTATTAAGATGATAATTGTCATGTTATTTTGAAATTGGATTCCTAAATTTATAAAATAAAAAGCTCAAAAAAGAACTAACCCTAATTTATAATAAATTTACCTTCTAAAGGTGGTTAAAACCCTCAAATATCCTTACTTTTGCAGCAAACAAATATTGTCATGAATAAATGTGATCAATGCATTGTACGCCAGTTAAGCTCATTAAAAGCCCTTAACAAAGAAGAAGTTATTAAGTTAGCTAGCAGCAAAACGACTTACAAAATTAAAAAAGGTGAGGCTCTTTTTGAAGAAGGCGAAGTAACAAATGGTGTTTTCTGCGTAAAAGACGGTGTTGGAAAACTTTCAAAACTGAGCGCAAACGGAAAAGACCAAATTGTTAAATTGGTAAAATCTGGCGAACTTCTTGGACAGCGTTCTATGATTAGCAATGAGCCTGCAAATTTGACTGCAAAAGCGATTGCCGACATGGAAGTTTGTTTTATTCCTAAAGCTGAAATCATCAATTTCTTTAATAATAACAATCAGTTTTCTTTAAATATGATGCAATCTGTTTGCGAAGATTTAAAGGAATCTGAGAACGAAAAAATTGCTTTAGTTCAAAAAACAGTTAAACAGAGACTTGCCGAAACTTTACTGCACCTACATGATGAATTTGGCGAAGATACCGACAAAACACTAAGAGTGCAGCTAACAAGAGAAGAACTTGCGGGTATCATTGGTACTGCAACAGAAAGCTGTATTCGTTTATTATCTGATTTTAATAAATTAGGATTAATAGAGTTAGTTGGTAAAAAAATTATGCTTAAAGATGTTCGTGCTTTAAAGAAATTGGCCGACAACTAAAGTTTTTTAGCCTCGTTCCAAAAGACATCCATTTCTGTTAGTGTCATATCCATTAATGGTTTCCCTAATTCGTTTGCTTTACTTTCTAGGTATTGAAAACGTTTAATAAATTTTTTATTGGTTCTTTCTAAAGCATCTTCTGGGTTTACATTTAAGAATCTTGCGTAATTAATCATAGAAAACAAAACGTCTCCAAACTCGTCTTCAATTTTATCTTGATTTCCAGTTTTTACTTCGTCTTGCAATTCCTGCAATTCTTCTTGCACTTTATCCCAAACCTGATGAGGTTCTTCCCAGTCAAACCCTACTCCTTTCACTTTATCCTGAATTCGGCTTGCTTTGACCATTGCTGGAAGACTTCTAGGAACGCCTTCTAAAACAGATTTTTTGCCTTCTTTAAGTTTTAATTTTTCCCAATTTTGTTTTACTTCTTCCTCATTTTCTACCTTTACATCTCCATAAATATGAGGATGGCGATGAATCAATTTATCACAGATTTCATTACAAACATCAGCAATGTCAAAATCATTGGTTTCACTGCCTATTTTGGCATAGAAAACAATATGAAGCAACAAATCACCCAATTCTTTTTTAACTTCATTTAAATCATTATCCAAAATAGCATCTCCTAACTCATACGTTTCTTCGATTGTTAAATGTCTTAATGTCTGAAGAGTTTGTTTTTTATCCCACGGACATTGCTCACGAAGTTCATCCATGATATTCAATAGTCTCTCAAATGCTTTTAACTGATTTTCTCTGCTCATTTTGAACTTTCTTTTGATTTAAACTCGATTCTGTAAAATTAAAAAATCCTGTCAAGAAAACATCTTAACAGGATTATATATGTTTAAAGAAAAACGACTATTCTTCTTTTTTAGCTTTTGCTTTTTTAGCCGCTGGAGCTTTCTTAGGTTTCTCAGCAGCAACTGGAGCTTCTTCTTTTGGTTCTTCAGCTGCAGGAGCTAAATCTGTTACCAAACCTTTTGCTTGAAGCGTGTTGTACCAGCTTAATACTTTTTTGATATCTGATGGATAAACTCTTTCTTCATCGTAATCAGGAAGAATTTGTTTAAAATAAGCAGATAAAGTAGCGTTATCTTCTTTATGAGAAATAGCTTGTCCTTTGTTTTCTTTAACAGAAATCTGCTGCATTACTTCAGTTAACGGTTTTTCGCCTTCATAAGTATAAATCGAAATTTCAGACAATAAACTTACATTGCTTTTTAGATTTACAGTAATCTTCTTCCCATCAATTAATGATTCCGCCACAAAACCTGTACGAGTTTGTACTTTTAATTCGTATAAACCTGGTTTTCCTGAAATGGCTAAAATTTTCGTTAAATTCATTTTTATTAAAATTAGTATTAAGAATTTTATTTATTTTTTGCTTCTAAGTATTTAGAAAACTTATCTTGCTTTTTTAGCTGCGTAAAATTTCATTCTATATTCCTGAGACGTTTTTCCCTCAGTAATATTTTTCAATTTCTTTTGGATTAAACGTTTTTTTAGAGATGAGATTTTATCTGTAAACAAGATTCCTTCAATATGGTCGTATTCATGCTGGATAACTCTTGCAATTAACCCGTCAAACACTTCCGTTTTCATTACAAAATCTTCTTCACAATATTCGATTGTAACAGTTGGTTTTCTGTAAACGTCTTCACGCACATCAGGAATACTCAAACAGCCTTCATTAAACCCCCACTCTTCTCCTTCTTCTTTAACGATTTTAGCATTGATAAAAGTCTTCTTAAAGCCTTTCAAATCTTTTTGTTCCTCTGAAGGAAGATCCTCATCATCACTAAAAGGCGTTGTATCTATCACAAACAAACGAATTGGCAGTCCAACCTGCGGTGCTGCAAGTCCAACTCCATACGCATTGTACATCGTCTCGTACATATTTGCGATCGTTTCTTTTAGGTTTGGATATTCTGGTGTAATATCCTGCCCTACTTTTCTTAAAACAGGATCACCGTATCCTACAATTGGTAAAATCATTTGTTTTTATTTATGTTTTAATGTGCTGTAAAAACAGAATTAAAGTTCTGATATTTCAGCTGGCAAAAATAGTAAAAAATAGTCAATGAATAATTCTAATACTGCATTATATCATATTTTTTGCAAGCCATTAAAAATCTCATCTATAATTATGCCAAAATCACTCCTACAATTCTTACCTTTGTTAGTAAACCTCTTTTTATGATTGACCGAATTTCGAAATTTACTAACAGCACTTCCTTTCTAAATGCCTCTAAAGTAACTATTGCTTCTGTTGTTCCTGTTTTAGTTTTAAATTTTCTTGGTCATTTTGAAATCGGATTTACAATTGCGCTTGGTGCATTTTACACTTATCCCAGCGACATTCCGAGTTCTCTCAGCCATAAAATAAAAGGGTTAATTGCCGCTTCTTTTATTGTTTCTGGAGTTAATCTTTTGGTAAATCTCGTTTATCCGTTTCCTTTACTTTTTTATATCTTTTTAGGATTTCTGCTTTTTTTATGTTCCATGATTTCGGTTTACGGACAGCGAGCTACCTTAATTTCTTTCTCAGCTTTATTATCGATTTCCTTATCTTTTGGACATTTGCACGAAGGTTGGGAAGCTTTTGAATATTCAGGTTTCATTTTTATTGGAGGAATTCTATATTTAATAGTATCCCTTGTTTTTCATTTCGTACAGCCTTATAAATATGTAGAATTACAAATTGCCGAAGGAATAAAACTCACTGCCAAATACCTTAAATTAAGAGGCGATTTATGGAGTCCAGAAGCCAACAGGAAAGCAATTATAGAAAAGCAGCTGGCTGTACAGGTAGAATTAAATCTTATTCACGAAGATTTAAGGAAAATGCTCATTGGAAACCAGAATACCTCTGGAACTACGAGCCAGAATAGAAAAATGCTTTTGGTTTTTATCACTTTAGTCGAAATTCAAGAATTGGCGCTATACACTTCTTTCGATCACAGTAAACTTCATGAAAAATTTGCCAAACATCCTGATGTTTTAAGAACGTATCAAAATGTAGCTTACAAACTGGCTTCGACTCTCAAAAAACTTTCAAAAAATGTCAGTCATATTAGTGTTTATGTTGACAAACATGATTTGAAAAACGAATTGGATGCTCTTGAATTTGCCATTTTTGACTACGAAAAATCATTAGGAAAAGAAGAAGCTGCTGAAGGCGTTTTAATGCTGACCAATATGCTGAAATATGCTAAAAATCAGGTTGGAAAAATTAAAACCATCCAGCGTGCGCTTTCTTTAGCAATGCAATCTTACAAACTGAAAGATCAAGACAAAGAGCTTGAAAAATTCTTAACGCCACAATATTATCCGCTTCGAACTTTAATTGAAAACTTAAGTTATTCTTCTTCAATTTTCAGACATTCGATACGATTAACGATTACTATCTTGATCGGTTTTTTTCTTGGACAACTTTTGCCATTTCAAAACGTGTATTGGATTCTATTAACCATTGTCGTAATCATGCGACCTGGTTATGGTTTAACCAAAGAGAGATCGTACAACAGAATGTTTGGTACTGTTCTGGGAGGAATTATTGCTTTTGGAATTGTATCTGTCATTCAGAATCATGTTGCGTTGAGTATTTTCTCTATTGTATGTATGCTGCTCGGAATTTCATTTACCCAAATCAATTACAAGATTAGTGCAACATTTGTCACGATGTACGTCGTATTTATCTACGGAATTCTAACCCCAGATATTAATGAAGTAATTCAGTACAGAATATTAGATACGCTCGCGGGAGCAACTTTAGCTTTTATCGCTAATCAGTTTTTATGGCCTGCATGGGAATTCATCAATACGCCTATTCATATTGAAAACACCATTCGAGCCAATAGAAATTACCTAAAAGAGATTGCAGATTTTTATAATAAAAAAGGAGAAGTTCCTACTTCATATCGTTTAGCAAGAAAAAATGCTTTTGTTGAAATAGGAAACCTGATGACTTCTTTTCAGCGTATGATGCAGGAACCTAAGTCGAAACAAAAAACAATGCCTTTGGTAAATAAATTAGTGGTTTTAAATCACTCTTTATTATCTGCTTTAGCGTCACTTTCAACTTATATTCAATCTCACCAAACCACTTCTGCATCTGATTCTTTTAATTATATTATTAAAACTATTCTAGCCAATCTAGATCATTCTATTTCTGTTTTAAGAAACGAAGTTGTGGTACAAGATACTTTTTTCGAAAAAGAAGATGTGACCTTGCAATTTGAAGAATTAAAACGTAGACATTTTACACGTTTGGCAGAAGATGACGATTTGGATAAAGAAACGCGTCAAGCCAAAATGCAGGAAGCACAAATGGTAATTGAGCAATTAATCTGGATGAGCAATCTAGCAGAAAAAATTCTAAAAAATACAACTGACTTAAAAGCAACAAATCCAGATTAATTCATCTGGATTTGTTTTTTTTTTATTGAAATATGAAAAGCTTAATTTAATTTTAAAACTTCTGCTGTTTGTTTTCTAAGCTGTTCTAAAAGTTCTGGCTTGTCGTTTAAAGTCTGTCCATAAGATGGAATCATTGTTTTCAATTTCACTTGCCATTCTGGTGTTTTAATTTGGTGAGTAAAACATCTGCTTATCAAATCAATCATGATTGCTACAGCTGTAGAAGCTCCTGGAGAAGCTCCTAATAAAACTGCTAAAGTTCCATCGTGTGTATTAATAACTTCTGTACCAAATTCTAAAACCCCACCTTCTTTTTCATCTTTTTTGATTACCTGAACACGCTGACCAGCTTTTTCTAATTTCCAGTCTTTTGAGCGCGCTGTTGGAAGATATTCGCGTAAAGCTTTCATTCTGTCTTTTGGGGACTGACGAACCTGCTCTATCAAATATTTCGTTAATGGAATATTATGATATCCTGCAGCCAACATCGGAATTAAGTTGTTACGTTTAATAGATAGAGGCAAATCTAAATAAGAACCATTTTTAAGGAAACGAGTTGAGAATCCTGCGAATGGCCCAAAAAGAAGCGCTTTTTCACCATCAATTACACGAGTATCGATGTGAGGAACAGACATTGGAGGAGCTCCAACACTTGCTTTTCCATATACTTTTGCTTGGTGTTTCGCAATTACTTCTGGGTTTGTACATTTTAGCCATTGGCCGCTTACAGGGAAACCTCCATATCCATATCCTTCTGGAACATTTGCCTTTTCCAATAAAGGAAGAGAACCTCCTCCTGCACCAATAAATACAAATTTAGTATACGCTTTACGAGTATTTCCCGTTGACAAATCTTTAATTTTAATTCTCCAAGATTTATCTTCACGCTGTTTTAGTTTTTTAACCTCATGATTGAAGAATAAAGAAACACCATCTAGTTTCTCTAAGTAATTGAACATACTTCTTGTTAAAGCACCAAAATTAACATCAGTACCAATTTCCATATGTGTTGCTGCTAATTTTTCGTCAGCACTTCTGCCTTCCATTACCAATGGCATCCATTTTTGAAGCTGTTCAAAATCGGTACTAAAAGTCATGTCAGCAAAGATTGGATTGCTCTGAAGCGCTTCGAATCTCTTTTTTAAATAATTTACGTTTTTATCTCCCCACACAAAACTCATATGAGGCACGCTTTTAATAAAATTATCCGGAGACGGCACTTTGTTTTGTTGTACCAAGTAAGACCAAAACTGGCGAGAAATCTCGAATGATTCTGCAATGCTTATTGCTTTTTTAGGATCTATGCTTCCGTCTGCCTTTTCTGGAGTATAATTTAGTTCACAAAAAGCAGAGTGTCCCGTTCCTGCATTATTCCAAGCATCAGAGCTTTCTGCTGCAGCAACATCTAATCTTTCGTAAATTTCAATTTTTATATCTGGTTGTAATTCTTTCAAAATTACTCCAAGAGTGGCACTCATTATTCCAGCGCCAATGAGTACTACATCACTATTTGAACGTATGGTTTCGTCAGGCATAACAGTATTTTTATTTAAAGTGCAAAGGTACTTTTTTAATTGCAAAAAAAAACTAATTTTTAGATGATAAAAGTTAGGATTTTCTAAAAACCATTAAATTATAAATAAAAAATACGACGAACAGCGCTATTTTTTTGCGGAAAGATAATCTTGAAGCAGAATTGTAGCAGAAATTTCGTCTATTAAACCTTTGTTCTGACGCTGCTTTTTACTTAAACCGCTGTCGATCATGGTTTGAAATGCCATTTTTGAAGTAAAACGCTCATCAACACGAATCACTTTCATGTCTGGAAAAATATTCGAAAAATGAGTCACAAAACCATTAATTACAGAAGCGCTTTCTGATGGCTGTCCGTTCATCTGCTTTGGTTCGCCAATTAAAACCGCTTCGACTTTTTCTTTAGCAAAATAATCTTTCAAAAAGTCAACCAAAGTATGGGTCGGGATTGTTGTTAAACCCGAAGCGATAATCTGCATTTCGTCTGTAACTGCAATTCCTGTGCGTTTTTGTCCGTAATCTATTGAAAGGATTCTTGGCATGTTTTAAACTTTTTAGCAAATTTAGTCTAAAATATTTTTCTAATTTTCCATTTCACTCAAAATAAACTTCTTCAAGACTATTTTCAATAAAAAAATCCGTCCTGAAAACTCAAGACGGACTTTTATCCAAATATTCAAACCTAAAAAATAACTCAATTTATCTTCCGAACAAACGGCTGAAAAAACCTCTGTGTTCTTCTTCCTCTCCTGCATCCTCTTCTTCAGAATAATTAGCAAACTTAGATTGTGACTTTTCATGTTCGTAAATCAGCTCCTTAATATATTCAACGTAAGTTCTCTTTTTCTCTTCTAAGAATCCGATCAAATACTTTTCGCTAAATTCTACTCCGCTTGCTGCTTCGATCTGCAATAACTTTTTATACAAAGGTTCAATATGCATCGCAATTACTTCTTGCGGTACAGCTTGTCTTCTTCCGAAATAATTTACAATAACGTCGTTTTCGTCGCGGGCAATTTCAAAATCTGTAATTACCCAATAGTATCTTCCTGACTTTGCAAGGTTTTTTACAATAGCATGGAAGTTTTTTCCGTTTTTAAGATTTTCCCAAAGCACTTTAAAGATTACTTTTGGCATATCTGGGTGACGTATGATATTATGAGGCTGTCCCATTAACTCATAGTCTTCGTAACCGCAAACATCTACAAATACTTCGTTGGCATATTCAATAATACCGTATGCATTTGTTTTACTCATAATAACCTGAGTTTTATCCCAGCTTACTTCTTTGTCTATAATTACTCTGTTTTGAAGGTGATTTTCTTGATTCATATTTTACTGCTTATATGATTATTTATGGAATGGAATGTTGATCAACACTGCGAAATTAAAGCGAAGAAAAAGTACAAATCCTGACTTTTGTCATATTTTGATATAAAAAAAACTTTTAGTGGTTATAGTATTAGTCAAAAACACATATAGCTTTTAGCGTTTCTACAAATAAGAAACAAAAAGTTAAATTTGTAACACTTTCAGGCGGTTTTGCTTTTTTGCATTTCTACAAATACGTTATCTTTGCCAAAAAATTAAACGTATGAATTCTTTACAGACTATAATTGAACAAGCTTGGGAAAATAGAGCTTTATTGCAAGAAACTACAACTACAGATGCCATTAGAGAAGTGATCGAATTGGTAGACGCAGGAAAATTACGTGTTGCTGAACCAGTTGGTGACAAATGGCAAGTAAACGAATGGGTTAAAAAAGCAGTTGTAATGTATTTCCCGATTCAGAAAATGGAAACATGGGAATCTGGTATTTTTGAATACCACGATAAAATGTTGCTAAAAAGAAATTATGCTGAAAAAGGAATCCGCGTGGTACCAAATGCTGTTGCTCGTTATGGTGCTTACATCTCTAGCGGTGTAATCTTAATGCCAAGTTACGTAAACATTGGTGCTTATGTTGACGAAGGAACGATGGTTGATACTTGGGCAACTGTAGGAAGCTGTGCTCAAATTGGTAAAAATGTTCACTTAAGTGGTGGTGTTGGTATTGGTGGTGTTCTAGAGCCGTTGCAAGCTGCTCCGGTTATTATCGAAGACGGTGCTTTTATCGGATCTCGTTGTATTGTTGTTGAAGGTGTTCACGTTGGTAAAGAAGCAGTTCTTGGAGCTAACGTATGCTTAACAGCGTCTACTAAAATTATTGATATTACGGGTGATGAGCCAGTTGAAATGAAAGGTTTCGTTCCTGCTCGTTCTGTGGTTATTCCTGGAAGTTATACTAAGAAATTTGCTGCAGGAGAATACCAAGTTCCTTGTGCGTTAATTATTGGAACTCGTAAACCTTCTACAGATTTGAAAACTTCTTTAAACAATGCGCTTCGTGAGTACGATGTTGCTGTTTAATTAATATAAAAAATCTTGATATAAGGGCGGTATTTACTGCCCTTTTTTTATATACACTCGGAAACAACAAAACAAAAATTAAACAAAATTTTAACAATTATTTAAAAATAAGAAAATTATTCTAGATTTGCATTTTTTTTAAAACCAACCAAAAACAAGAAGACGATTTATTTAAATGCTTTTTAATGAAAAATTACACATCCAGTTTAAAACTATTTCTTTATAGATATTTCATAATTTTTTTAATCTACCAAATTTGTAATATCCTCTTTTATATATTAAATTCTAAATACTTTGATCAAATAACCTTTCAAAATGTTTTAGGAAGCATTTTGTTTGATCTCTCAGCTATTTCATACATAACTTTTATTTTCTTAATAGCGCATGCAATTCCTGGAAACTTTAAGTATCGCCAGAACTATCAAACAATATTAAAAATTTCATTCTTTTTAGTCAATCTTCTGTTCATTGCAGCGAATCTAATTGATATTATATATTTCCGATTTACAGGAAGAAGAAGCACTTATAGCATGATTACTGCTAAAGGAATGGAAAAAGAAGCTTTAGGCTTACTCTTTTCTTTTATCAAAGAATTTTGGTATATCCCATTATTATTTATTATTCTTAGTATTCTTTTTTGGAAATCAATACCAAATTTTAAAAGCAAAAACGAAATCAAAAGTTTTACCAAAGAAAAGTTCCTAAAAGAATCTTTTTGTTTTCTAACCTCAGTTTTTCTATTACTAATTGTTGGTCGTGGAGGATTTCAGAAAAAACCTCTCAGAATTGTGGATGCTGCTAATTATAGTTCTCTCAATAATGCCCCGCTCATTTTAAATACTCCTTTTTGCATATTAAAAACAATTTCACAAAAGGAAGACATCGAAAAGGTTAATTATTTTGATAAAAAAAATCTTGATTCTATCTACAAACCCATTTTGTCTTTCAAAAATACGGGAACTGTAAATAAAAAAAATGTCGTAATAATCATCCTCGAAAGTTTTGGAAATGAAAATGTTAGCAAAAAACAAACTCCCTTTTTAGATTCTTTGATTACAAAATCTTATTATTTTAAAAATGGATTTGCAAACGGAAAAGTTTCTATTGATGCCGTTCCATCAATTATTTCGAGCATACCTAGTTTGATGAACAACTCTTTTATTATTTCTAGTTATTCTTTAAACAAAACGAATAGTTTACCTAAAATTCTTAAAAAAGAAGGATATACAACTTCATTTTTTCATGGCGCTTTTAACGGAAGCCAGAATTTTGATCAATATGCAAAAGCTGCAGGATTTGAAAAATATTATGGAAAAGATGAATATGTGGGACCTGAAGCTTTTGATGGAAAATGGGGAATTTATGATGAAGAATTTTTACAGTTTTTTGCTGGAAAATTATCTAGTTTTAAAGAACCTTTCTTCAGTACTATTTTCACTATTTCTTCTCATAATCCGTACAAGATACCAGAACGATACAAAAATAAATTCCCTAAAGGAACAACAGTCATTCAGGAAAGTATTGCATACACTGATTACTCTCTGAAACTATTTTTCAAAAATGCTAAAAAACAAAAATGGTATAACAATACATTGTTTGTAATTTCTGCTGATCATACTTCTTCTAGCGGAGAGTCAGAAATAGACAAAACCTCAATTGGAAAATTTCATATTCCAATTTTATTCTTTGATCCAGGCAATCCACAGTTTTCTGGTGTCAACAATCGAAACTTCCAACAGATAGATATTATGCCTAGCATAATAGATTATTTAGGCATAAACACTGATTTGATTTGTTTTGGAAAAAGCTTCAAGAGCAGTCAGAATTTTGCTGTATTCTATTTACAAGGAATTTACCATTGTGTTCAAGACGACTATTATATAGCCTTTGCAAACAACCAAGTTATTGGATTGTATAATTGGAAAAAAGATCCTTTATTAAAAAACAATTTACAATCTCAAAATACTTTTAAAGCATTAGAAATTTCAAATTTCTTAAAAGCTTACATTCAAAACTTTAATGAAAGAGTAGTTGAAAATAAACTTAGCCTCTAATTATCTTTTTGCTTTTTGAAGTTTTATAAGTTTAGCATATTTCATAAAAGAGAAAAAAGCCTGAATCATTGCGATTGATAATCCGTCAAGACCATTGAAGATTCCTCTTTTAAAGAAATAACAACGAATAAAAGCTACAGTACCATTAAGAACAGGTTTGAAAGCATTAATTCTTTTCCCCTGATCAAATAATTGCTGTGCATGCCAACCAGAATATTGATTCTTTTTAGCAATAATCTGATCAAAAGAATCCCATCCGTAGTGGAGAATATGTACAGCAACTTTTTTCTCATTTTGAGCAACAATCTTCTGATGTACTTTAGAATCGGAAGGATGAGCTGTTTGTTTATTAAAAAAACGAACTTTATGATCTGGGTACCATCCAGAGAAATCAATTAGTTTATCTGCTAAAAAGTTTTTTACCCTAAAACTCAATGCATCATAATTTCCTTCTAGATACTTTTTATTTAGAATAAATTCCTCAGCATCCTTATCCAAAAATTCATCTGCATCAAGATTTAAAATCCAGTCATTTTTACAAAAAGGAAGTCCGTGAGTACGCTGTGGACCATCTCCTAAAAATATCTGCTGAATAACCTGTGCTCCCTTTTCTTTAGCTATTTCTACCGTACGATCTTTACTGAAAGAGTCTACAATAATAACTTCGTCGCAAACTTTAAATAAGGCATCTATACATTTTCCAATGTTTTTTTCTTCATTGAAAGTAATAACCAGACCGCTAATTCCCATTGTTCATTTTAATTTGTTGAGCACAAAAATATAACTTTTTAATTTAGTTTAATCTTATTAATACCATCACTTGTACACTTCATAAAATAGTTTGTACTTTAGCCTTCTAATTGAACAAAAAAAATAAATGAGAATATTAGTCATTCAACAAAAAAGAATTGGAGACGTCTTAACGAGCACAATTATCTGTAACAACCTTAAAGCCAAGTTTCCAGATTCTACAATTGACTACATGTGTTATCCTAATTCGATCGATGTTCTTTTAGAAAATCCGAATATCGATAACATTATTCCGATGACTAATAAAATTCGAAAATCAACTTTTGAGTTCATTAAATTCATTTTTGAAATTCGAAGAAAAAAATATGATGCTGTAATAGACGTATACAGTAAATTAGGTACAAGCTTAATCACATTTTTCTCTGGCGCAAAATATAAAGTTTCTTATCATAAATGGTATTCTAAGATTTTTTACAATTACAGCTATGAGCGTTTCGATGCCATAAAATCAGAATTTGGTTTGGCAATTGAAAACAGATTATTGTTGCTTAAACCTTTCTTTTCTGAAAAAATAACAAATGTAAAACCAAAGATCTTTTTAAAAGAATCTGAGATTATTGAAGCAAAAAATCTTCTAAAAAGCTACAATATAGATTCTGATAAGCCATTGATCATGTTTGGTATTTTAGGAAGTGAACATTACAAAACCTATCCGCTTGACGGAATGGCAAAAATTATTGATTTTACAGTAGCCAAAACAAATGCAACTATTCTCTTTAATTATATTCCAAACCAAAAAGAGCAGGCTTTAGAAGTATATAATCATTGTTCTGAAGAAACAAAAAAGCATATCATTTTTGATTTGTATGCTACCGATTTACGCCTTTTTTTAGCAATCCTTTCTCAATGCGAAATGCTGATAGGAAATGAAGGGGGTGCTGTAAATATGGCAAAAGCACTTGAGATTCCAACCTTCTCCATCTTCACTCCGTCTGTCAGAAAAGAAACTTGGCAGCTGTTTGAAAACGAAGCAAAAAATGCTTCTATTCATTTGAAAGACTTAAAACCCGAGATCTACGAAAAGCATACTGAGCAATACATCAAAGAACATACTTTTGAATATTATGCTGAATATCCGTTGGAATTAATGCTTCAAAAACTTGATACTTATTTTCAAGAATATAAAAATTGAGAAAAGTAAAAGAAATCTCCAATGAATAGTGAAAAGCAAAAATTATCTGTCCTGATTATTACGCTTAATGAAGAACAGCATATAAAATCGCTTCTTGAAGATCTTGATTTTGCTGATGAAATAATTGTTGTAGATTCCTATAGCACCGACAAAACAATCGGCATAATTGAGTCTTTTACGAATGTAAAATTAATCCAGAATCATTTTGTAAATTATACATCTCAGCGAAATTTTGCCTTAGACCAAGCCAAAAATCAATGGGTTTTATTTATTGATGCTGATGAAAGGCTAACACCAGAATTGAAATCTGAAATTATTGCTACATTTAATTCTAAAAAAACAGCAAGCGCCTATTTTATCTACCGCATTTTTATGTTCGAAGATAGTAGACTGAATTTCAGCGGTTGGCAGACCGATAAAATTTTCAGACTTTTTGACAAATCAAAATGCAGATATAATGAGGAAAGGACCGTTCATGAGAAATTAATTGTAAAGGGACCAATTGCTTCCTTAAAAAACAAAATCATACATTTTTCTTACTCTTCTTATGAAGATTACAAAGCAAAAATGCGTAATTATGGAATTCTTAAAGCCAATGAAAAATTCTCAAAAGGAATAAGACCTTACTTTTCAATGCTTTTCCTCCATCCTTTGTACACTTTTTTATATCAATTTATAATGCGTTTTGGTTTTTTGGATGGCAGAAAGGGTATAATTGTATGTTATCTGAATGCTTACAGCGTTTACATTCGGTACAAGGAATTAAGAAGAATTACTTCTTCCAGAATTTAAGTTTCTTTTTCAAGCGCTTTTTTCGGTAGAAATTCTCTTGAAAATCTGAGGTATATTTCCATAAAGTAACGAAAATCTTTTCTTCAGGTTCGTTATAATACTTAGCATATTCATTGCTCATTGTTGCAACCATTTCTTCTAAAGGTGTCAAACGGCAAAGGTTTTTCATACGCATTTCAAAAGACATCGAATTATGAAACTCCATTCTATTTAAATCTACTAGAAAGAAATCATAATTCCCGCTAGCATTCTTTTTTATTAAAGTATTTCCTGGAGAGTGATCTAAAAATTCGATTCCTTTTTCATGAAGATCAAAACTAAATTTAGTAAACTGTCTCAAGATGTTTTCGCGGTCTGGGAAATCAGGAATTTCTACAAGTTCTCTATAAGTTAAATCAACATTGAGGTGCTCACTTACGTAATAACTGTCTTTAAGTCCCAAAATGCTAAAATTTTCAAGAAAAGCAATTGGCTCAGGAGTTCCTATTCCTTTTTGCAATAATATAGTAGCATACTCAAACGATCTCATTGCTTTCGATTTCCTAAAATACCGATAGGCAACCTTATTAATTAAATTTGGAACTTTAAATGATTTTATATTGATTGCCTTTCCATTTAAGTCAAACAATTTTATTTTGTTACGATCTCCATTTCCAAAAAGTTCACCTTTAACATTAAACATTTTGATTGTCTTAAGTATTGACTCAGTACTATTTTCGAAAATTGGATTTACTTTAAAATTCATCAGCTTCTTTTTATAAACAACAAAAATACATATACGATCTAAGACTTCAAATTATTATTGTATTTTCGTAAAAAAAAGAAAAAATGTCATTTAAGATTTTCCTGGAAACACATAACATAATTAATAGAGCAGCTGGCTTAGGAACATTCAATTATGAATTAGTAAAAGGTTTATCTACTTTAGATTTTGAAAACTGTGAATTGACTCTAAACTCGTCGAATCCTGATATCTTGAGAAAAGAATTTAAAGACAAATTTAAATATCATAAATACAACAGTCTTTCTAGACATTCTTTGTTTAGGATTCGAAAAAAATATGATTTATGGCATTCTGTAAATCAAAACACCAAAGTTGAGCCTTTTTATTGCAACAAATATCTATTAACTGTACATGATGTTCACTTTGTAGACGAAATTTCTTCAGACCCTAATCATAGAGTAAACAAATTATTTAAGGCTAAGCTAGAAAAATCGACGGCAATAACTTATATATCAGAATTTGCAAAAGCTGAAACTCACAGACACTTCAATGTTCCAAATATTCCTGAGTATGTAATTTATAATGGAAATCCAATTTCTACAATATTAGATACTTCAAAATATATTACAGACATACCTCTTGACAAACCTTTTTTCTACACTATTGGAGACTTTATAGAAAGAAAAAATTATGAGTCAATTATAAATATGATGAAACTAATAAAAGACTTTAATTTGATTATTTCTGGAAACAACAATAAAAAATATGGAGAAGAAATAAAAAAATTGATTGCAGATAATGGCTTAACAAAGCAGGTATTTTTAACTGGGAAAATAAGTGATGAAGGAAAACAATTTTTCATGAAAAATTGTACTGCATTTCTTTTTCCATCTATCAGAGAAGGTTTTGGACTTCCATCAATTGAAGCAATGACTTTTGGAAAACCTACATTTTTATCAAACAAAACTTCTCTTCCAGAGATTGGAGGTAATGCTTCTATCTATTGGGATAACTTTGATCCTGAGTATATGAAAACTATTTTATTTGATGGACTTCATGAGTATGAAACCAATAAAGTTGAAAGAGAAGCTATCATAAAAAAACGAGCAGCCGACTTTGATTGGAAAAGAACAGCTGCCGATTATTTTGATGTATATACTAAAATTTTATATTAGTCTCTTTTAAAATAAAAATTTAAACCACTGCCCAAAATTCTTCATCGAAATAAATAATTTAGAGAGTGTAAGTTTTTTTTCTTCCTGAATAAATTTTTTGATTTCGATAATATTTTTAGTTGGAAAAAAATCTAGCCTTTTCCATCGTTCTGGTTCTATATAATAGAAATTTCTAAACTCTTTAAAGTTGTTTTCATTTACTTTAATCCATTTGTTTAAGAAATCTTTATTTGTTTCTTTATTGTGTCCCCAATTTTCAAATTTAAATCTCAATTCTTCTTCGGTTCTCGATAATGATTCGTGCAAAACAAGATTATTAGTATAAATAACCTGTCCTTTTATCCTTCTACCATTAACGTACTCAGGATTATTTGTCGCAAAAATGGCTTTAGTAGGTTTATCAACATACAAAATGCCATTTGGAGTATATTTATATAAAATAACCCAAAATGCTGCAATTTGAATTGGCTTTTTTAATGGTTCTTTAATGTAAGAATCATACTTTCTAAGATCAGATATAAACTTCTTAAAATCTACAAAATACTCGTCGCAATCAATTTGGATAAGCCAGTTACCTATACCCATTTTTTGAGAAAGAAGTTTTCGCTCCCTGATCTCACACTGCATTGTTGTGAATCCAGGAACATAAAAATCATCTTCATATATAACTATTTTTTTATTGACATCAAAAACCTGAAGCCAATCAAAAAAGGAATCATCAATATTAAAATATTCACCATTCCACGTTCTTCTTTTTTTATCAATTGCCAAAAAAATTGTATCAGCATCATTATATGTTGTTGGCAAAGAATTTTTTAGTAATTCATAATCATATGAAACTAAATAACCTACTTGTATTTTACCTATCATCAAAGTCAATATAAAACTTGTTGCAAGTTACTATTTAATATCTATTTTTGTCAAAAATTGACAAGAATAATATGATTCAAAAATCATACCTGTATTTTTTTTAATTTGGATTCGCTTCTGATTTAAAAACTAGATATTTATCAAAAAATTATCCTAAAAAACGCCCTATCATGAAAATTTGTTTAATCAGTTTTGATTTCTTTAATTTTGACCACAATATTATTCTTGAATTAAAAAAAAGAAATATAGAAGCTGAACATATCGATATTTCTAAATTTAAATACAAATACACTTCAATTTTCGATAGAATAACAAATTTTTTTAATAAAAAAGTTCTTAAAAAAAACAAGAAAATAATTGAAATGGAAAAAGACGCACTTAGCCGTCTTCATAACTTAGGGCATCAGGATATCATTTTAGCAATACGTCCTGATTGCTTATCAAAAGAAACTCATTTAGAAATAAAAAAATATACCGATAAATACATTGCATATATATATGACAGCTGTCAAAGATTCCCAGTTGATCACTTGCTAGATGGTATATTTGATAAAATCTTTTCGTTTGATTTTACAGATGTTAAAAAATATAATTTCACGTTTATATCAAATTATATTTATAACGAAAAAAAAGAACTGAATGCACCAAACATCAATGAAAACATTTTTATAATTGTATCTATTGATGAACGTTTTGATTTTTTGAATAATCTTGCCAATTATTTATCAATGAACAACATTAAATTTAAATTTATTGCAATAGGAAAAAGGGCGCCAAAAAATATTAACAGCAATATAATCTTTCAGCGCAAAAAACTTTTTGCAAAAGATCTTAAGGATGATTTAGAAAATTCTAAAATATTTCTTGACCTAATAAGACATAATCATAACGGATTAAGTTTTAGAATATTTGAAGCCTTAGCCATGCAAAGAAAAATTATTACAACTAATCACACTATAAGCCAGTACGATTTTTACAACCCAAACAATATTTTAATTCTCGATGAAAACAAACCTATAGCAATTAACCCAGATTTTTTCAACACTCCTTATGAACCGCTCAATGATGATGTTTATTACAAATACACCATTGAGAATTGGGTAAAAACAGTTTTTAACATTTAGTCTTATTCTATTAAACTAAGAATTTTCTTTTCAATTGAATTGATAGAAAACGGCTCAATTATTTTTTGAGAATCAGCACTAACTTTTTCCCACATTTCTTTATTCGTGTATAACAAGATTATATTATTGACTATTTCCTGACTCGAATTTCCAACTAAAACATTTTTATTTTCCCCAAAGTCAAAGCCTTCTGCTCCAATACTTGTAGTCACGAGCGGTAAGCCAAATTCTAAACTCTGCCCTATTTTACCTTTTATTCCTGCACCATAACGAAGAGGAGCAGCAAATATTCGTGAATTTAAAAAATACGGAGAGACATCTTCAACGTAACCAACAATCTTAAAATTTTCAGAATTTAATTTTAAGATTGATTCGGGAGGATTGCTTCCTATAATTGAAATTGAAATTTCTGGATTTACTTTCCATACCAATGGCATTATTTCTTCTGCAAGATAATTTACAGCGTCTACATTTGGCTTATGGTCAAAACCTCCAATAAACAATAGATCTTTACGGTTTTCAAAAGAAATAGGATCTTCATTTTCAAAATATTGATGAATATTTCCAATGCTTATTACTTTAGAATCTTCATCATAAAATTCTTTTAAAGCATCTTTTTCAGTATCTGAAATCACGATTATCTTATCTGCATTTTTACAATTTTCAAGCTCTATCTTCAAAAACTTATCTGCTTTTTTTATCGCATCTAAATCACCAGTAAGTTCAAATTCTCTCTTAAATCTGAGATAGTGAAAATCCACCATATCAAAAAACACTTTTGCAGCAGGTTTGTTCTTTTTAATAATTGAATAATATTTCGCAAAAATCTCTGGTCTATGCAGCCACACAGAATCAGTAAAAGGAAGAACCTGTTTTATAAATTCACTCTTTGTAATTAAATTCCCATTTTTATCAACTGCAGGTTCATAAACCACCACACCCAAATTTCTAAAATATTCTACATAATCGCTTGTAAAACGATATTCTTTAAAATCTCCAAGCAAAAAAACACCAATGTTATTTTTAAGAAGTAGCTTTATAATTTCAGTTAATCTACGTGAGCCTGAATCCTTATTATATTCAGGTATTTTGGTATCAATTATAATAACGTTCTTGTTATATTCTAAATTATTGGCAAAGTCGATTACCTTTTTTTGTTTTTTAAGCTTTTTAGCCAACGATTTTAATCTAAAAAATAACTTAATTGATTTAAACATTTTCTGTGAATTGTGTTTTGAATTTAATATTACTGTTGGAAAAAAATAGCATCAAGAACTTCGTATGTTCTTTTAGTATCAAAATTATTTTCGAAAAAACTTTTGGCTTCTAAATGGTGTTTATTGTAAAACTCAGAATCATTTAACAACCTTTGAATATAAGCTGAAAATAACAATGGATCATTTGAAGTAAGACATCCATTATTTGTTTTATTGATCAAACCATCAACACCTCTTTCTGTACAAACCACGGGTAATCCATGAGATAAGGATTCTATTACTTTTATTTTTACCCCTGTTCCTGACAACATCGGACAAATAGTAATGCGTGTTTTTTTATAAACTTCGTTTAAATCTTTTACCAAAAGTAAATTTTCGACATTTTGTAATTTAGGAATGTGTTTATTAATCTTACCAACGACAGTGATTCTAATGTCTAATGGCAAAAGAGGATAAACTTTCTTAAAAAACCAGTCTGCCGATTTTACATTATGAAAATTTTCGCTAGCTACATATACTATATCAATAGTCTTTTCTGTATTTAATGAAATTTCAGTCTTTGGCAAACTATGAGCCACCAAGTGCACAGGTATTTTTAGGAACTGCGAAAAAAGATATTTTTCCTCATTCGAAATTACCCAGACACAATCGAATTTTTTCATCAAATCAATTTCTTTTTTAAAATATCTATCAAGAGAAAATTTTTTATTATCCTGAAATTGAGACGTTAAAAAGTCGTGAGTATCTACAATCCATTTTGTTTTATTTCCGTTTAATTCCATATTAAAAAGTGATGACCAATAGACATATGAAATTATAACAATATCATAGTCTCCATCATTAATTATCTTTAAGAACTGATCTTTATGTCCGAATTTCGTACGATCAAAATCCTTAAATCTACTGTTTAATTTCTTAGGGAAAGAATAATCCAAATAATAGCGAATAATATTTTCGCTCTTTTTTTTCTTTTTCAAAAGATAACCATTTTGAATTAATTTTTCTTTTTTCAACTCTTTAATAGAATCTTCTGTAAAGACATCTGAATGCTCTCCCACAAAATCAAGATGAATACTTCGGTCTTTAAAATAATTTAGAAGAGATAAAGCCCTTGAATTATTTCCCTGACTATAAGAGAGAGGATTTTCAGGG
The DNA here is from genome assembly GCF_004151235.1 of Flavobacterium anhuiense. Classification (GTDB taxonomy): domain Bacteria; phylum Bacteroidota; class Bacteroidia; order Flavobacteriales; family Flavobacteriaceae; genus Flavobacterium; species Flavobacterium anhuiense_A. Next base: position 55,162 of record NZ_JUIV01000020.1, on the reverse strand, counting down.
TAGAAATATAAAATTTTCATTTGAAGGTCTTATTTTAAAACCCAAAAATAGTTTATTTTTGACATTTTAAAACAGCAGTTTAAGGACAATATGACAGATATAGTTATTTTAATAAAAACATATAAAAAAGATTACAAAGCTTACACCAAACTAATACGCTCTATATCCGAATTTAATATTGATGATATTCCTGTTTATGTAGCAATCAATGATGAGGATTATGATTTTTTTAAAGCTGAAAATCAAAACAGTAGTTTGAATCTTTTAAAGGATTCTGATATATATAACTGCCCGATAAAAGATGCTTGGAGATATCAACAGGTCATAAAAAGTAAGTTTTATCTCTTAAATGTCTGCAAAAATTATCTTTGTATTGATTCTGACAGCGAGTTTATAACCCCTTTTCGAAAAAGTGATTTTCTTTTTGATGAAAACACACCTTATACAATTATTCACGAATCGAAGTCATTTTTGGAAATGATTAATAATATAGAATTAGATTCTGATACTGTCTTCTTTAAGAGCGCCCTACAGACCACTAGAAAGTTAATTGGTAACAAACATACCAAAATTTGGGATTATGGCCCATCTCCTTATTTATGGTCCTGTTTGGTATGGAAAGATTTTAACGAAAATTTTCTTTCTTCAAAAAATATGACGTTTGAAGATTTTATGAATCAAATTGACTTGGAAACACCACCATCTGAAACAGTCATTTACGGAGAATATCTTTTAAAAACTAATCTGATTCCAATTTATCCAATTGAGGGCTTCTTTAAAGTATATCACTTTAAAAAACAATTTTCTATTGAAAGACGATTCCATAATATCGAAAAACTAAAAAAAGTATACTTAGGCGTCATTTTCCAAAGTAATTGGGACAACAAAAGTATAGTAATCAAATATTTAAAACGAAAAATCAGAAAAGTCAAACTGATATATTCAAAAATTAAAAATCTTTTTGTTTCAGATAAAAACTAAAACAGAATTCAATACAACAAATCATGAACGAAGAAATAATCAATGCTTACGAAGTTATAAAAGAAGGAGGAATCATACTCTACCCTACTGATACCGTTTGGGGAATTGGCTGCGATGCGACAAATGCAGAAGCCGTTGCTAAAATCTATAAATTAAAACAGCGAGCAGAAACTCAAAGCATGATTGTTTTAATGAATAGCGAAAAAATGATGTACAACGTTTTTAAAGACATTCCTGAAGTTGCATGGCAAATTATGGATTTATCTGAAAAACCAACTACTTTAATTTTAGATGACGCTAGAAACGTTGCTCCAAATATCATAGCTGCCGACAAATCTCTTGGAGTTAGATTGGTAAAAGAGCCTTTCTGCTACAAATTGATGGAAAGAATGAAAAAACCTTTGGTTTCTACTTCGGCTAATATTTCAGGACAACCAACACCGCAAAGTTTCAAAGACATTAGTCCTGAAATCATTAATGGCGTAGATTATGTTGTAAAATTAAACCAAGACAAAATCAACGGAAAATCTTCAACCATTATCAAATTAACCAAAGATTCTCAGGTAAAAGTAATTCGCAAATAGTTTTTTTGTTTCAAGTTTCAGGTTTCAGGTTCTTGAAAAACTTTGAGTACAATTTTTATCGAAAAGTTCACAAAGAAAGATTTATTAAGAATTAAAAAAGTTCGCAAAGTTTTATCAAAATAAACTTTGCGAACTTTTTTAATTTTAATGTTCTAAAAAAATCTTCGCGCTCTTTGCGAAATTCTTAGCGCGTTTCGCGGTTAAAAAAAACTTAGAATCTCAGAACCTTAGCATCTTAGCAACTTAGACAGTTTTCAAACTCTCAATAAGCCAATCGATATCTTCTTTGGTATTATAATGACTAAATGAAATTCGGAGATTTGGTAATTTTAAATCAGTCTCCGAAAGCATTTCGTTTAAAACATGTGAAGGCTTTATACTTCCAGACTGGCAAGCGCTTCCTCTAGAAACCGCAATTCCTTTCATATCTAAACTAAAAAGTAGCATCGAAGTTTTATCTGATGAAAACGGCAAAATGATATTAATGATGTTATAAAAATCATCCTTTTTTCCGTTGATTCTAAAATCTGGGAAATGAATTTCTAACTGCTCAATCAGATATTTTTTTATACTTGAAATATAAGCTCTTTCTTCATCTAATTTTTCATAAGAAATAGACAAAGCTTTTGCCATTCCAGCTATCTGATGCACGGCTTCAGTTCCGGCACGAAGGCCTTTTTCTTGTTCTCCTCCAAATAGCAATGGCTGCAAACCAGAATTTTTTCGGATAAAAGCAAAACCAATTCCCTTTGGGCCATGAAACTTATGCGCACTAGCCAAAATAAAATCAACAGGAGTCTTTTGCAGATCGATTTCTGTCTTCCCTACTGACTGAACCGTATCTGAATGAAACAATGCATTGTATTGCTTGCAAATCAAGCCAACGCGATCTAAATCTAAAATAGCTCCCGTTTCGTTATTAACATGCATTAAACTGACTATCGTCTTTTTTTCACCAGACAATAAATTTGATAAATGTGTTAGATCTAAACTTCCGTCTGCATTGACATTAACGTAATCTACCTGAATATTATATTCTTCTTGAAGCGCCCAAACGGTATGCAAAACCGCATGGTGTTCTATCTTTGAAGTAATGATTCTTTCTACTTTCAAATCTTCAACAGCAGAACGCAAAATCCAGTTGTCGGCTTCGGTTCCTCCAGAAGTAAAAATGATTTCTTGAGCAGTGCAATTTAAATGCTTCGCAATACTCTTTCTTGAAAGTTCTAATATTGTTTTACCGTTTCGTCCAAAACTATGTGTAGACGATGGATTTCCGTAATCCTCAAGCATTATTTTCGTCATTTCCTGAATTACTTCAGGACGCATGGCAGTTGTTGAGGCATTATCTAGATATACTTTTTTCATTACTGCAAAGTTAACAAATATCAATTGTCAAATCTTAAATATCATTTGGCATTTTTTTCACTATTTTTGACACAAATAAATTTTACGATGAAAAAATATGCCGCCCTCCTATTATTTGCTCTATTCTTAAACGGATGCGATGATGGAGATTTGACCGTAGATGAAATAGACTTTGCTGATATTGAAACATCTCAAGCCTGTGACCCTACAACTAACACCTTGATTTACAAATTAAAACCTCAGGAGGCCCTTTTACTTCAAATGCCAGAAGGAGCAATTATTAACGACAACGGAACTAAAACATACACAATAGATTCACAAGGCAATGGACCATATCGAGTAGTTTATAGAGCATATGATGGGACTGTTGCAAAAGAAAACATTTGCGGTACAATTCCTCCAACCAATCCAAAAGTAACCGAAGAATGGCTTGGAATTGAAGGAGTAATAGAAATAGCAACTAAACAAATAGATCCAGAGAACACTAATGAAGACGGAGGAACCCGAATTACAGGTTATGAACACACGATTATTTTTAGAAATATAACATTTCAAAAACCAGCTGGAAAGCAAACAGAACCTGAGTTTATATTTGGAAAATATATCACTAATGTAACACCAGCCAATCTTACTTTCAAAACCAATCCAAATGGTACGGCGTATGAATGTGATGAAGTCGCCAGAGTTTACAATTACAACAATACTTTTTATCTGTCAATTGATGACATCGATCCTGCATTGTTTGAAAATGCCGTTACCCCAAGTGGTCAACCTCGTACAAGTTTAATAACATCAACGCAGAACAAAGTGTTTTACAAAACTGCAAAAGAAGGAACTGGGTCTATAACGCCAGCTTTTGTTTGTTCAAAAATACAACCATCAGCGCCTGCAATTGAAGAAACATGGACAGGCCAACTTGGCAAGCCAAATGAAAGCGGAATTATCGAAGTAACCACTACTGTAGTCGGACAGCAAGTTTTTGAACACACAATTGTGCTTAAAAATGTAATTTTACAAAAGGGAAACAGCAGCTTTAAATTGGGAAATAGTTTTGTTCTAGGAAAAATTACAAGATCAGCTACAAACTAAAAAATTGATTTCTGAAAAGAAATCACCAGAAATAATTCTTACAAAGAAACGTCTGTTTTTTGAGATGATTTTACAACTAAATCGAATCAAAAAACAGACGTTTTTTTATGCTTTAAAACGAAGTATTTTGCGTTTAAAAAGCTCCTTTATTTATTATTTTGCCTAATATAAACTTCTGTCGCACCAAGACCATATTTTTGATAATTGGCATCTTGAAAATCAATTCCGTCATAACGGCCTAATAAAAAATCAAGTTCCGCTTTCAAAATTCCTTCGCCAACACCATGAATAAAAACGATTTTTGGAATGCGGTTTCTTATTGCAAATTCGATATGCCTTTTTGCCGTTTCGGTCTGTAATGTCAAAATATCATAATTTGACATTCCGCGTTTATTAGGAACCAATTTTTCAATGTGCAAATCAAATTCAGGAACGCCAACATCACGTTTATCTTTCTTTTCTTTTACAAAACTTCTCGGTTTTGGCTCTGTTTTCTCTTTTGAAACTTCATCTAAATTAATTCTTTTAATAGAATTCATTAAATCACTGGTTTCTTGAATTTTAATTAGTTCTTTGACTAAAAATGTCATCAAAAATCCATCTTCGGTTTCAATCAAAACTTCGTTGTTTTTAACCGACACTACCGTTCCGTTTATGGCTTCATCGAGTACTGAAACCTTATCTCCTTTTGCCAGCATCTTACTCCTCTTTATCGTTATTTTTACTTGGCGTTTTTGCACTCAATTGCATCATTCCGAACATGAAAACTACAATCGCAGCAATCATGATATAGATGTTTTTTTCTTCAGAAACCTGCTCGTATAACGCAACCGAAATTGCAAGAATCATTATTATAATTTTAAAAGTTTTCATCCTTTCTTTATTTTAAGATTTCAAAAATATAAAACTTTCAAATAGTACTTCTATACTACTCTAAACGTTTGTCATATTTTTTTAGTAAAATTGCAAAAAAGATATGCCATGAGTTTAGAGAAATATATGATCCCTTGTATGTTCAAAACTGTGTTTGGTTATGACTGTTTGGGGTGTGGATTTCAGAGATCTCTATTCTTACTTTTTCAAGGCGATTTTTTAGCTGCTTTTAAAATGTATCCCGCAATTTATACCTGCCTGTTACTCTTCATTTTTATAGCATTTCATTTTTTAGATAAGTCAAGAAATTACAAAAAACTAATCTGGAAAATGGCAATCATAAATCTATTTTTTATGCTTGGCGGTTATTATCTGAAGCACTTTTATTTTTAGATTTTAGATTTTCTAAAGGTCTCTTTGCTCCTTTTAGAATTTGGGATTTAAAAATTGGAATTTTAACAGCTTTTATTTCTTAATCTGATTCAAAATATCATTCATCATTTCGATTTGCACTTTTTGAATTTCGATTAATTCTTGTTGCTGATGCATAATTAAATGATCAATTTTATCATGAATTAATCTAATCTCCAATTCCGATTTCAGATTGATCATATAATCTTTCTTAGCTCGATTGCGGTCTTTTTCTTCCTGACGATTTTGACTCATCATAATGACAGGCGCCTGCAAAGCTGCCACACATGACAAGATTAAGTTTAAGAGAATAAACGGATACGGATCAAATCCTTTGTTTAAAAAGATAAAAACATTTGCACCAATCCAAACTGAAATAAAAATTACGAACGAAATTATAAAAGTCCAGCTTCCTCCAAAATCAGCTACTTTATCAGCCACCTTCTGCCCTAAGTTTCTGACCTCTTCTTCATCTTCCACAATACTTACAATAGACTTATCTTCTTTCAATGAAGAAATAACATTCTTCTCCATTGCAGAAAGTGCTCCTATTTCAGTCGATAGATAATTTGAAATATATTTTTGACGGTAAACATTTAATTCATTTATAGAAATACAGTCTTCAGTGCTAAAATCAGGATATTCTTTTTTAATTAATCCTAAAATCGGATCGTGAATCGCTCTTCCGTATATTTTCTCATTTTCAGGAAAAGAAATCCCAGAAATGTCACTTTTAAATGTTTGGCTGTTTTTCATTTTTAGTATATTTTAAAAGCTAATTTACGCAATAAACTTCTTAAGAATTGCATAAAAAAGAACCGTGTATAATTCGTTTTTTATCACAAATCAAACTTTTCGAACAAAATTTCTTTCGTTAAATCGTGATTTTATTTCCAAAAAACGCCTTACTTTTAACGTTCCAAAATTATTCATTCATTTTTACCATTGTGACAAAAGACAATATCATACAAAATATAAGAGCTTTAAAGAGCCACTCACACATAAATTACGGCATTAAAACCAAGACTGAAGACTTTACAGAAAAGCTTTTTTATACGCTATTTGATTCAAATGCAGCTTTGGACGAAAGTATCGATGAATTAGAGTTTCGCTTTAAGGAAATCGCGGTTTTGGCGTGCAAAAAACCTCAAAATTTATGCGAATCTATTTGGGATCGCTTTTTAGAAAAACTTCCTGGGGTTTTGGAAAAGCTAAATCAAGATGCGGAATATATTCTTGAGAACGATCCCGCTTCAAACAGCATTGACGAAGTATACTTAGGCTATCCTGGATTCTATGCCATCGCTATTTACAGATTAAGCCACGAATTATACCACCTCGATTTATTGCTTTTTTCACGATTAATGAGCGAATATGCACATAGAATTACAGGTACAGATATTCATGCCGGAGCTGATATTGCATCGCCATTTTTTATCGATCACGCGACAGGAATTGTAATCGGCGAAACAACTGTTATTAAAAAACATGTAAAAATCTATCAGGGTGTTACGCTTGGCGCTTTAAGCGTAAGTAAAGAAATGAAAAATGCGAAAAGACATCCAACTGTTGAAGCAAATGTCTGCATTTATGCCAATGCAACAATTCTGGGCGGAGAAACTGTAATTGGAAAAAATAGTATTGTTGGAGGAAATGCTTGGGTTACAAAATCGATTCCTGAAAATTCTATCGTAACCAACACGACTACAACTGAAGTTAAAATAAAAGAGAAAAAATAAAATGAATTCACATAAATTATTAAACCTAATTGGCAATACTCCTCTAATGGAAACAGTCAATCTAGTTAAAAATAAAAATGTAAAGCTTCTGCTAAAACTAGAAGGAAATAATCCGGGAGGAAGCGTAAAAGATAGAGCCGCATACAATATGATTGCTTCAGCATTAGAAAGAGGCGACATCAAAAAGGGAGATAAATTGATTGAAGCAACCAGCGGAAATACTGGAATTGCTTTGGCGATGATTGCACAGTTATTTGGCATCGAAATCGAATTGGTTTTACCAGAAGATTCAACCAAAGAACGTACTCAAACTATGCGTGCTTATGGCGCCACAGTTATTCTTACGCCTGCTAGCGAAGGAATTATAGGTTCTAGAGATTATGCCGATAAAAAAGTGGCACAAGGCGGCTATTTGATGTTGAATCAGTTTGCAAATGATGACAACTGGAAAGCCCATTACAAGACAACAGGTCCCGAAATATGGAATGATACTGACGGAACTGTAACGCATTTTGTTTCGGCTATGGGAACAACTGGAACCATTATTGGAACTTCGACTTATTTGAAAGAAAAGAATCCAAATGTTCAAATTATTGGTGCACAACCTAGTGATGGTTCTCAGATTCCTGGAATCCGTAAATGGCCGCAAGAATATCTTCCGAAAATATTTGATGCTTCTAAAGTAGATACCGTTGTCGATGTAAGTGAAGAAGAAGCACGTGCCATGACCAAAAGACTAGCTTTGGAAGAAGGTGTTTTTGCAGGAATGAGCAGCGGAGGCTCTGTTGCCGTTGCCTTAAAAATAGCCGAACAACTAGAATCTGGAGTCGTAGTTGCCGTAATCTGCGATCGTGGCGACCGTTATTTGTCTTCTGATTTATTTGATTAAAAAAAGATGCTAAGTTGCTAAGGCTCTAAGCTTCTAAGTCAAAAAACAATAAAAACTTTGTCACTTAAAGCCTTAGCAGCTTAGAAACTTAAGAGAAAAAAAACTTAGCATCTCAGCGACTCAGAACCTTAGAATCTTAAAAAAATGAACTACAGAAAACTAGGAAAAACAAACTTTAATATCTCTGAAATCTCACTTGGCACTTGGCAAGTTGGTGGAAAATGGGGATCAGGTTTTGATGATAAAACAGCCGACGAACTTTTGAACACGGCTATTGACAATGGTGTAAACTTTATTGACACTGCCGATGTATACGAAAACGGATTAAGTGAAACTGCCGTTGGAAGAGTCGCTCGTTCACGTTCTGAACGAATTTTTGTTGCCACAAAATGCGGACGCCAGATAAATCCGCATGTTAATGAAGGATATACTCCAAAAGTGCTTCAAAAATTTGTTGAAGACAGTTTAAAAAGAACTGGTTTAGAAACATTGGATTTGATTCAGCTACACTGTCCGCCAACAGAAGTTTATTATCGTCCAGAAATATTTGAACTTTTTGACCGATTAAAGGATCAGGGAAAAATTCTTAATCTTGGAGTAAGCGTTGAAAAAGTGGAAGAAGCATTAAAAGCAATTGAATATTCTAATGTAACTACGGTTCAGATAATTTTCAACCTATTTCGTCAGCGTCCTTCTGAATTGTTTTTCGCGGAAGCAAGAAAAAAAGACATTGGAATTATCGCAAGAGTTCCGCTAGCAAGCGGACTTTTAACGGGTAAATTTGATTCAAAAACCACTTTTGAACCTCAGGATCATCGTAACTTTAATCGTAACGGAGAAGCGTTTGATAAAGGAGAAACTTTTTCTGGAATTGATTATGAATTAGGATTGAGAGCTGTTGACGAATTAAAAGCATTATTTCCTGAATCAAAAAATCTAGCTGCAATTGCGCTTCAATGGATTTTGAGTTTTGACGAAGTAAGCTGTATTATTCCAGGCGCATCAAAAACAGAACATGTTTTATCCAATTTATCGGTTTATGATGCTCCTAAATTAACTTCTGAGCAGATTACAGCGATGAACAAAATTTACAGCGATTTGATCAAACCTTCGGTGCATCAACTTTGGTAGTAAACCCAAAGAAAAATAAAAAAGGGTTATTAAGTTTTCTAAATCTTAATAGCCCTTTCGTATTTTAAACATCAAATTCAATTCTAAACTCAGCGCCTTTATTCTTCCCTTCGCTCGATGCCGTTAATCTTCCTTTATTTCTTTCAATGATTTTTTTGCACAAATACAATCCAATCCCCGTAGAACCTTCACTTGCAGTTCCAAGTCGGCTCATTTTCGTGAATTTTTTAAATAATTCTTCAATCTGATTTTTATCAAAACCTATTCCGTGGTCTTTTACTGTTATAATCAATTTTGAGTTTTCTGAAAAGATTCTGGCTTTTATTTCACTTTCAAAATAGGAAAACTTAATCGCGTTGCTAATCAGATTTACCAAAACCTGAATCAAAAGTCCCTCATCGATTTTCAGTTTAGCTTCTGAACATTCTATTGCTAAATCTAGTCTTATATTTTTATCAAGTAATCGCTGTTCGACTTGTTCATTAATAAAAGGAAGAATATTAGAAAACGAAATGGTCTTAGCTTCTTGGTTCTCTTTTGCAACATCATCCTGTTCTTTTAGTAACTTGATGAAATTTTCGATATATCTAAATTGAAGATCAGTCGATTCGCAAATCAATTCGGCCATATTCTTAACCGATTCTGATGGATTTTCGCTTATAATCAATTGAGCCAAACCTTGCGGATTTCCAGCAAAATTTTTCAAATCATGCGAAAGCATATAGATTAAATCCTGTTTTTCGTTGATAAAATTCTCAGCTTCATTAATAGATTCTTGTATGTTGCACAAAAGCAGTCCAGCTTCATCTGTATATTCTGTTGGCAGATCAGACAATTTTCTTGAAGTTCTATAATCATCCAAAGCCTTTGAAGCTGTGGCAATGGGCTTTATCAGCTTGTTTAAAACCAAAAGTGTTATTGCTGTTGCCAACAATGTCATAATTAAAGAAAAAATAAGAATGGAAGTCGATGAAACCTCATGCTCGAAAAACAAAACGAAAAATAAAATGCCAATTAAAGGAATATGAATACCTATAAAAGCGACAAATAGGAATTTAAAAGCATAACTTTTTTTAAGAAAGCTGATTTGTGAGAGTTTATGATACAACTTCATAAAAAGACAAGAATAAGCGTAGATTAATAGCTATTTTTATTGGGGATAATTGCTAAAACAAAATTAGCTTTTATAGCCAATTAAACTAATATTTTGAAGAATTTCTAAATTTTTTCAAAAATTAAATTTGTAAAAGTTTTCAAAGGCTTATTTTTGCGCTATGGGAAGAAAAAATACAGACAAAGTTGTCTTTCATCAAATTCAAGTTCTTGATGCTGGTGCAAAAGGGGTTTCAGTAGCCAAAGCACCTGACGGAAAAGTAATCTTTATTCCGAATGTGGTACCTGGAGATGTTGTAGACGTACAGACATTAAAAAAAAGAAAGGCTTACTACGAAGGTAAAGCTGTAAAATTTCACGAATTATCTGAATATAGAGTAGATCCGATATGCGAACATTTTGGAGTGTGTGGAGGTTGTAAATGGCAAAATATGAAATACAGCCAGCAACTTGCATTTAAACAAAATGAAGTTAAAAATCACTTACAAAGAATAGGGAAAATTGAGCTTCCAGAATTTGAAGATATTTTAGGTTCTGAGAAACAGTTTTTCTATAGAAATAAAATGGAATTTTCTTTTTCTAACAGCCGTTGGCTTACAGAAAAAGAAATTGGAAGCACGGAAGACTTAGGAAATAGAAATGCTTTAGGATTCCATATTCCGAAAATGTGGGATAAAATTCTTGACATCAATAAATGTCATCTGCAAGAAGATCCCTCAAATGCTATTCGTAACGAGATCAGAGCTTTTGCAAACGAGCATAATTTAGCATTTTTTAATCCGAGAGAACATTCTGGATTATTGAGAACTGTCATGATTCGTACTGTCTCTACAGGAGAAATTATGGTTTTAATTCAGTTTTTTGAAGATGACAAAGAAAATAGAGAATTAATTCTTGGCCATTTATACGAGAAGTTTCCACAAATCACTTCTTTACAATATGTGGTAAACGGCAAGCAAAATGACACTATTTACGATCAGGATGTTATTCTTTACAAAGGAAGAGATTACATTTTAGAAGAAATGGAAGGTCTAAAATTCAGCATTAATGCAAAATCTTTCTACCAGACAAATTCTGACCAAGCCTACGAATTATACAAAATAACACGTGATTTTGCTGGTCTTACAGGAAACGAGACGGTTTATGACTTATATACAGGAACAGGGACAATTGCTCAATTCGTTTCTAAAAAAGCAAAAAAAGTAATCGGAGTAGAAAGTGTTCCAGAAGCTATTATTGATGCTAAAGCCAATGCAGAGCGCAATAATATTACAAATTGCGAGTTTTTTGTTGGTGACATGAAAGTAGTCTTCAATGAAGCTTTTATTGCACAGCACGGTAAACCAGATGTTATTATTACAGATCCGCCTCGAGACGGAATGCATAAAGATGTTGTGGAGCAAATTTTAAAAATTGCACCAAAAAGAGTAGTTTATGTAAGTTGTAATTCTGCAACTCAAGCACGTGACTTAGCTTTAATGGATGAAAAATATAAAGTGACGCGCGTGAGACCTGTAGATATGTTTCCGCAGACACATCATGTTGAAAATGTTGTACTTTTAGAACTTCGATAAAAAATAGATGAAAAAACTAATTTCTCTTTTACTGCTCTTTACTTTTGGCTTATCCAGCTGTGAGAAAGATGATATTTGCGATGCCAATACACCAACTACACCTAGATTGGTGATTACATTTTTTGATATTGCCAATCCGACAAAAACTAGAAATGTGAGTAACTTAAAAGTTATTGGTGACGGAATGGAACAGGGAATTGTTTTTAATGAAAGTCTCGCCGTTGATGATCCGTTGAGATATGTAACCAGCGGAAGTAGTGTCATGATTCCTTTAAAAATAAATGACAACACAACAACCTTCAAGTTTATTTATAACTCTTTAAGTGAAACGCCTACAACGATCAATACTGATGTTATAAAATTCAATTATACGACACAAAATGTGTATGTATCTAGAGCTTGTGGATTTAAAACCATTTTTCAGTTAACAAACGTTGCACCTTTTGTTCACACTGATCCAGACGGAGATACTTTTTGGATGACCGAAGTTGATTTAGAAAACCCTAACATTGAATTTGAAAATGAAACACACATTAAAGTTTATTTTTAGTCTTTCATTATTGTTTTCAATGTTTTTAGGTTTTGCTCAGGATGTGCCTGAAATTTCTAAAAATAAAGACACAATAGTGGCTAAAAAGCCTCAAACAGAAAAAACTGTAAAAACGGTAAAACCAGAAATTCAGGAAGCTCCAAAAGATAGCGTTGTAAAAACTGATCGCTACGGACTTCGTGTTGGTGTTGACTTGTACAAACTAACTCGCGGACTTTACGATAAAGATTACAAAGGAATTGAATTTGTAGGAGACTGGCGTTTGACAAAAAAATATTATATAGCCGCAGAATTAGGATACGAAGACAAAACTACAGAAGACGACCGATTGACTTCTTCTGCTAACGGAACCTATATTAAAGCAGGTTTTGATTATAATTTTTATCAAAACTGGTTAGATATGGAAAACCTGATTACGATAGGAATGCGTGGCGGATTCAGTACTTTTAGCCAAGAGCTAATTAATTACAAAATCTATAATCCGAATCCATATTGGGGTGAATTGCCTCCGATAAATGAAGGTCAAAAATACAGCGGACTTACAGCAACTTGGATCGAGGTTGCAATGGGATTAAAAGCAAAAGTTTTCAATAACGTATTTGTCGGTTTTGGTGTTCAGCTTAAACTTTTGGCTACTAACAAAGAGCCAAACAATTTTGAAAACCTTTATATTCCAGGATTCAACAGAACTTATGACGGAAGTTTTGGAATTGGTTTCAACTATACGGTTTCTTACTTTATTCCGATTTACAAGAAAAAAACAATGGCATCTGAAATTGCAAAGAAAGAAGAGCCTAAGAAGAAATAGTTTTTTTTTTAGACGCTAAGATTCTAAGATACTAAGGTTCTAAGATTAAAAAAAAAGGGGAAAATTCAATTTGAATTTTCCCCTTTTTTTATGATGTTTAGAAACTAAGCAACTTAGAACCTTAGTAGCTTAGCAACTCGAAACTATGTTAATTGAAAATTAATTGCTGCTTGTGTGTGTATTAAAGTTGTGTCAAAAATCGGAACATTTAAGTCTCCTTCTTTTATGACTAGCGGAATTTCAGTACACCCTAAAATGATCCCCTCTGCTCCGTTTTTTATCAATTCATTTGCTATTTCTAGATAACGTTTTTTTGTCTCTTCTGTTGCAAGTCCTCTTCCTAATTCTTCAAAAATCGTATAATGAATGAAATCTTTGACTTCTTCGCTTACTGGAATTATTGTTTCAATTCCTTTGTCAGCAAGTTTGTCTTTAAAGAAATCCAATTCCATAGTAAATTTCGTTCCCAAAAGACCTACTTTCTTCAGCTGTTTTTTCTCAATTTCAATTGCTGTTTCTTCAGCAATATGAATAAGAGGAATATCAATAGCATTTTGCAGTCTATCTGCAATTAAATGCATGGTATTGGCACATAAAAGAATAGCTTCTGCCCCGCCCGATTTTAAAACTTCTGCAGCTTTCAAAAGCATACTAAAAGTCGAATCCCAATCGTTGGCATCGTTATTCTTTTTAATATCGGCATAATTAAAAGAGTAAATCAAACACTCAGAGAAATTCAATCCGCCGAGTTTTTCATTAATCCCTTTATTAATTAAAGTATAATAATCTGATGTAGAAACCCAGCTGATTCCGCCGATAAGTCCAATTTTCTTCATATATTTTGATTATTCGATTTCTTTGATTCCTTTTATAAAAAGCCATTTCATAAAAAGCTTTTCGCCGTCTTTGGTTCTCACAGCTTGAAATTTAGGACCAATAATAGTTCCAATTACAAATGCCGTCATCGGAATCCAAATTCCAGTCAGTCCTGTATAAGCAGCAATCAAATATCTAAATGCAAGAAATAGAATTGCAAAAGCTGCTAATTGGTATAAAAAAGCTCGTAGTTGTAGTTTTGACATGTTTTTTTAGAGTTGCTAAGGTTCTGAGATGCTAAGATGCTAAGTTTTTCTTCTTGCAACTTATATTCTTAGAAACTTAAAATTTATTTTAAATTATATTTTTTTCATTTCACTAAAATTCTTAGCATCTCAGAATCTTAGTATCTTAGAAACTTATGACTGAAATTTCGTTCTCTTACTTCCTTCGTACATTTCGTATTTCACCAAACGCGCTTCAAGACTTCCGTTGAAAAGTTTGATTTTTCTTGACGGTTTTAATCCTACAAATTTTAAAGCTTCAAGATTTGCCGTGATAAACCAAGCATTTGTTCCAGGATAATTTTTCTTCAAAGTGTTTCCAATATTAGCATAGAATCTTTCCATATTAATATCTAAACGCTCATCGTAAGGCGGATTGAAAACGATATGAAGTTTTCCTTCTGTTTCTTTTTCCGTGTCAAAGAAATTTTCTTCGTAAACCTTAATATAATCTTCTAAATTGGCATTTCTGATATTGTCTTTGGCTTTGTTTACAGCACTTGGTGCTTTATCAAAACCTTTAATCGTATAATGAAACTCGCGTGTTTTTTTCATTAAACTATCCACAATTGTATCAAACAAATCATTATCCCAATCTTTCCATTTTTCAAAAGCGAACTCTTTTCTGTTGATGTTTGCTGGAATATTGCAGGCAATCATAGCCGCTTCTGCCAAGAAAGTTCCAGAACCGCACATTGGGTCAAGAAAATGGCTTTGCCCTTCCCATCCAGACAATAAAAGGATTCCAGCTGCTAAAACCTCATTAATTGGCGCAATATTCGTAGCTGTTCTATAACCACGCTGATGAAGAGAAGCCCCAGAAGTGTCTAAAGCTACCGAAACCTGATCTTTATCGATATGAATATTAATGCGTAAATCTGGATATTGCTTGTCTATGCTTGGTCTTTGCCCTGTTCTTTCTCTAAACTGGTCTACAATTGCATCTTTACATTTCTGAGAAACAAATTCAGAATGATTGAAATAAGTAGAATGCACCGTGGTATCAATCACAAAAGTCTGATTCGCATTTAAATATTTTGACCAGTTTAAACCCGAAATACCTTTGTATAAAGCCTGCTCATTATTTGCTCTAAAAGAATAAATTGGTTTAAGGACTTTAAGAGCCGTACGCAAAGAAAGATTGGCTTTGTACATAAAACCTTTATCTCCTTTAAAGCTCACCATTCTCACTCCTTTTTCAACATCCTGAGCGCCAAGTGTGCGCAATTCTTTTTCTAATATTTCTTCAAAGCCAAAAAAACATTTGGCAATCATTTTAAAATTTTCTTCCATTTCTTTTTCAATTAAAAAAAGCCAATCGCTATAACATTTTATTATACTGGTATAAATACGTATCGTAGCGAAATAGTTATTTTTCGGCAAAAATACACTAAATTTGCCGGACTTTGAATTAATTGAAATAGAATAAATGTCTCAAGAACATAACGCATCAACCCCAAACCAAGAAGACGATAATCAAAACTGGTATTCTTCATGGTTTGATACGCCATATTATCACATTCTTTATAAGGATCGTAATTATCGTGAAGCTCAGATTTTCATGGACAATTTAACGCATTACCTTAATTTGCCTGAGAAAGCAAAAGTATTGGATTTAGCGTGCGGAAAAGGCCGTCATTCTATTTATTTAAATCAACTTGGCTATGATGTTTTAGGAGCAGATTTGTCTGAAAACAGTATTGCCGAGGCCAGCAAAAACAGCAACGAAACACTGCATTTTAAAGTGCACGATATGCGCGAGCCGTTTGAAGAAAAGTTCGACGCTATTTTTAACCTTTTCACTAGTTTTGGCTATTTCGAAAGCGACGATGATAATCTAACAACCTTAAAGGCAATTAAGGAAAGTCTGTCTGAATATGGTTTTGCTGTTATCGATTTCATGAACGTGGCAAACGTTATTGAAAATCTTGTGCCTGAAGAAGTAAAAACGGTTGACGAAATAGATTTTCACATCAAAAGATATGTTGAAGACGGACATATTTTCAAAGAAATTGATTTTGAAGACAAAGGCAGAAAATATCATTTTACAGAAAAAGTAAAAGCACTAACTTTGAAAGACTTTCAGGATTTAATGGACGAAGCTGGAATTTTCCTTCTGGACATTTTTGGAGACTATAAACTCAAAAAATTCCATAAAACTGAAAGCGAAAGATTAATCATGATTTTTAAATAAATTGGTTAATCATTTAATTGTTTAACCGTTTAATCGGCAAAGAAAACAATTAAACGATTAAACGAATCAACGGTTAAACAAATATAAATGAACTATTTATTACCCTTATTTTCTGTACTTTTAGGATATAGCGCGGCTTTGTTTATAAAACCCGAAAACAAAACCAATTTAAAATTGCTACTGGCTTTTAGCGGTTCTTTTTTATTGTCATTGACCGTAATGCACCTTCTTCCTGAAGTTTACGAATCGCATAATCATAATATCGGAATCTTCATAATGGTCGGAATTTTATTCCAGATCGTACTCGAATTTTTCTCAAAAGGAGCAGAACACGGACACGTTCACGGACATGCAAAAATGTCTCAAATTCCGTGGCTGTTGTTTGCCAGTCTTTGCATTCATGCCTTTTTAGAAGGCTTTCCAGTAAGCCATCACCACGGTTTGGCTGTCGGAATTGCCATTCATCACCTTCCAATCGCTGTAATCTTAACGACATTTTTCATTAATGCCGATTTAAACAAAAAAGCCATTTTTGCGTTCATGCTTACATTTGCTATCATGACACCGCTAGGAACAGTAGCTTCTGAATATTTGCCTTTTTTGAGTAAATATTACACCGAAATAACAGCAATCGTAATTGGTATTTTATTTCACATTTCATCAACGATTATTTTTGAAAGCAGTGAAGGGCATAAATTCAACATTGCCAAAGTTTCGATGATTGTTCTCGGAATTTTATTGGCATTCTTTTTATAATGTGTCAATTAGGAAATGTGTCAATTAGAAAATTATCATTATCTAATTGGCACATTTTTTTAATTATCTAATTTAGTTAGCCCTCTTCTTCTCGTCCTGATTTCCGAAAGCGCGTTCCTTAACATTAATCTTTTTATTTCCAAAATTGTAAATCACAGACAAACGCACAAAACGATTGCTTTCATTTTGGCTATAAACCTGTTTCACACCATTTACAACCGAAGTGAAATCTTTTAAATAAGAAGTATTAAAAATATCATTGGCTAAAAAGGCAATTTGAAGCGTTTTATTCAACAAATCTTGTTTGAAACCAATATCAAAACTTGAAACATAACCAACCTCATACAAACCGCTTTTAAAAGGTGAACTATAATTGAAATCAATTTGAAGTTTCGTGTTTTTCCCTAAAACAAATGTATTATTTGTCGTGAAATCAATCTGTAAACTATTTGATGGCGTTGCATTTATGCCGTTTATAAACTTCGTTTCAGACCCCAAAAAGTACAATGTATTTTCGCTTTGCCACCAGTCTGCAAAAGTTGCCGAATAAGTTTCACCAACACCGTAATTCAAACCATTATAATAATTCTCACGCGTTACGATTTGCGTATTTGTTTCTGGGTTTGAGGTAAAAACAATTCCATATCCGTTTGTAATGGCATTTACAAAAACACTTGTTCTTAAAACTTCTTTATAAGAATGCGACAATTCAAAATTATCACTAAATGAAGGCTTTAAAAACGGATTTCCCTCAGAATAACTGTTACTATTAATATAAACCCTAAAAGGATTCAGCAAATCAAAACGAGGTCTATTGATTCTTTTCCCATAATTCAAACTAAAACTATTATTCTCGTTTTTCTTGTACGAAGCATAAAAAGTCGGAAACAGCTTCAAATAATTATTTGTATTCTCCTGATTCAGCGTTTCAGAAAACCCGTTAGTCTGGGTATTTTCAAGTCGCAAACCCATTTGAAGATTCCACTTTTCGTTTATTTTTTTATCTCCATTAATGTAAACCGCCTGATTATTTTCAGTGTATTTAAATCGATTTGATTGACTCGGATCTAATTCTGGAGTTCCTGTAGCAGTATTGTAAAAAACGACATCGCTTATGCTATTGGTAAAGCTCATTTTTGCTCCATAAGATAAATTAAACGATGGCAAAGGATGCTCCATATCTGCCTTAAAACTCCAATTGTCAATATCCTGATTTGAAATATTTCTCCCTGACTGATTTACATCAATAAATATCATATCCGGCGTATAATTATTAGCAACAAAATTTCGGTCGAAATTAGAACTGAAATCAAAATAATCCACATCAAAAGATAGTTTTCTTTTTGAATCCAATTTTGTAATCAAATGCGCGTTGTAGGTTTGATTTCTTGAACCTTTATCGGTATAACTATCATTTAGCGTCACATTATCCAATTGGTTTTGATGATTATAATTATCAATTCTAATATCCGATTTAAAATCTGGATTATTTCTGTCGTTTAAATATTGAAAACCAATTGTCGTACGCTCTGAAAGATCATAATCTAAAGCTAGTTTTCCCGAAAGATTTTCTGTTTTTACTTTTGTTGTACTGTACATGTGCGATAATCCGTCAGGAAAATACATTTTTAAATCGTCTGTTGCGTTCAAATAACCTGTTTTACCATTAATGCTGGCAGAAAATCTAAACTTATTTTTATTATAGAAAAAGTTGTCTCTCAAAGTCCCAATCCCATATTTATTCTGATCGTAAGAAACCGTCGTAGTATTTTTCCAAGAATCGCGAACTCCTTTTTTCATGATAATATTAATCAAACCTCCAGTTCCTTCTGCATCATATTTAGCAGGCGGATTACTAATGATTTCAATATTTTTAATATCAGCAGACGAAATAGATTTCAAATAATTATTCAATTCCTCTCCTGTCAACTCAATTATTCTGCCATCAATCATAACACGAGAAGTTCCTTTTCCTAATATCGTAATGGCATCATTTTTTACCACAACTCCCGGTGCAGTATTAATGGCTCCCAAAGCGTCTCCACCAACCGTTGTAACGTTATTTTCCAGATTGTAAATCAGACGATCTGTTTTCTGCTCGACAGTTTTCTTCTTATTCTGAACTACAACTTCTACCAAATGTGTTGCACTTTCTTTTAAAATAATTATTCCTAAATCAGTATCCTTTTCAATAATGGTTTCTTTTTCATATTCTTCAAATCCCAAAAGACTAATCTCTATTTTATAAGTTCCTTTTTTAAGATTTATTTCAAAAGAACCATCTTGTTTGGTTGTAGTTCCATCAATAATTTTTCCTTCTGAATTTGATACTGAAATATCTGCCCATTCCAATGGCATTTTTTCGCTGGCTATTTTTCCTTTTAACTTAAGTGATTGTGCTAAACAAAATAAAGGAAATACTAAAAAGATAAGAAGGTTTACTTTTTTCATGGTTTCTAATTTTAACTTGTTCGATTAATTTGAAGCAAAGTTGCCTTAGAAAATCTGCCTATGCGACCGACAAAAAAAAGTCGAACCAATTTCTATTTCTAAAACTGGTTCGACTTTAATTAGCTTGAAGTACGACTTTTTACAAAGCGCTTATTTTTAACTATTTCTGTATGCTGTAGGCGTCAAATTTGTATATTTTTTGAATGAAGTATTAAAAGAAGATTTCGAATTAAAACCCACTTCATACAATATTTCCAACACTGTAACCTGGTTTTTCGATTGATCTTTCAGAATATGCATCGCTTTTTGAATGCGGTATTCATTCACAAAATCAAAAAAATGCTGGTCCATATGATGATTAATTAAAACAGATAAATCTCTAACAGGCATATTAATTTGATTTGCCAATTCTTGAATCGTAAGCGATGGATCAAGAAACGGCTCTTTATCTACCATGTATTGTTTTAGTGCCGATATCTGAGTATTAATCAGATCGTTTTGCTCACTGCTAGTTTCTGTTTTTTCTTCAACCTCAGGCAGAATATCTTTGGTCAGTTTTAATTTAGAATTTACTCCTCTAAAAAGCTCTGGATGTTTTAAAGCTTTCATTATAAACCAACAAGTTATAAATAAAGCAATAGTTCCAACAAGCACATTTGCCCATAAAAAAACTTCTCTAAAACCGCTATATCGAAGTACATTTTTTAATGCGACAATAGAATGCGCCACTAGAAATACGCAAGTCATTTGAAAAAGCCATTTATAAGTCGAAATACCTGTATTGGCATAATTCTCCAAATAGATTTCTTTATACTTCTTCAAAATCAGAAAAACGCTTACGATATAAAAACCATACTGCAATTCGATTAAAATCTGAATAAAATAGATTTCAGACATTTCATTTAATGTGCCAATGAAACTTCCATTTACAATACTTAAATATATTCTAGGTATAAAAATTAAATTGACTATCACAAAAGGAAGCAGATGAATTAAATGTTTCCATTTCAATCGAAAATCTGAATAACAAACAGCTAATACATAAAGATAAAACGATGGCATTCCCAACAGACAGAAAGTTGCTCTGAAAATTTCTAAATTTCGGTGATCTTCTGTATACAAGTACATAAAGAAACCGCTAAGATCTATAGCCGAAAAAATAAAAAACAAAGCAAAAATGCGGTTTGACAGTTTATTTTCTGTTTTAACAGTCAGTAAAAAAAAGGCCATTAATAAGGAAACAAAAACAGAAATTCGAGCAATTCCCTGTAATAAATCTAATTTGTCCATTTATCTTTTATGAATATTAAACAAATATAATATTTTAGTTTATGTAACAAAGCCTTATTAAAACCGTCTTTATGCAGAAAACTAGAAGAAAAAAATTGATTTTAAATCTCTGAGACTTTGCAAGATTGATATAAAATATATTAATTTTGACGAGTCTAAATAACGATAAAATGACATTTACGAAAACTACTGAACAAGCCTCAAAATATGAACATTTAGAGAAGATGTCTGTTCATGAACTGTTATCTAATATAAACCAAGAAGACAAAACTGTGCCTTATGCAGTCGAGAAAGCTTTGCCGCAAATAGAAGCTTTGATCCCGCAAATTGTTGCAAAGTTAAAGCTAGGCGGCAGATTGTTTTATATTGGAGCAGGAACTTCTGGTCGACTTGGTGTTGTTGACGCTTCTGAATGTCCGCCCACTTTTGGCGTTCCTTTTGATTTAGTAAATGGCATTATTGCTGGCGGTGATACAGCCATAAGACGTGCTGTAGAAAACGCCGAAGACAGTACAACAAATGCTTGGATCGATCTTCAAAATCACAACATCAATTCAAACGATGTGGTTATTGGAATCGCTGCTTCTGGAACTACTCCTTATGTTATTAGCGGTTTAGAATCATGTAATAAAAACAATATTGTAACGGGATGTATTACTTGTAATGCAGGGAGTCCGCTGGCATTGACGGCACAATTTCCAATCGAAGTTGTAGTTGGCCCAGAATTCGTTACAGGAAGTTCTAGAATGAAAGCTGGAACTGCACAGAAATTGGTTTTAAATATGATTTCGACTGCTGCAATGATTCAGCTTGGAAAAGTGAGAGGAAATAAAATGGTTGACATGCAGTTAAGCAATATCAAACTCGTTGATCGCGGCGTCAAGATGATTATGGATGAAATTGCGGTTTCTTACGAAGAAGCTTCTGAATTATTGAAAAAATACGGCAGCGTGAGAAATGCTGTTGACAATTATAAAAAGTAAAAAGTTTTTACGGTGCTTATTTAACCGCAAGGTTCGCAAGTTTTTTCAAAGCTTTGCGAACCTTGCGTTTTATTAAAGTTTCTAATGTAAAAAAACTTTGCGACCTTTGCGGTTAGACAAAAGTCAAACAACTTGAAACTTGACACAAGGAAAACCTGAAACTAAAAACATGGCAACAAATAAAGAATTACTTATAAAAGGAGTGAAATATTTATCAGGCGCTCTGCCTCTTATGTTTCTTGGCCCAACATTGATTTATAATGCTTTTCAGAATCAGGGCAACAATTGGCATTACCTTGTTTTAGGAATCGGAATTGTAGCTTGCCTTTCTTCTATGTTTTTGATCTTTTTAGGATTGAAAATTATTATGAAAGGTATATTTAATGACTAATTTGTATCTTTACTAAAATTCTTTGTTATGGATATACAAGCAGAAATAAACTGGATTCATCAAGAAATTGATAAAGTAAAAGACCCCTCTTTTGTAGAAAAATTAAAACATCTCTTACAATCAATAAATAATACCGCAATTGATTCGGATGCAGCTTATAATTTAGATATTGAAAATGCCTTAGACGATATTAAAAAAGGTAATTTTTATACTGAAGATGAAGCTAAAGAAATTGCAAAAAAATGGGGAAGAAAATAATTTGGACAAAAAATGCTTTGAGCCAATTAGAAGACATTCATTTTTACATTTTCTTTGAAAGCAAATCAATCACAATTGCTGACAAAGTAGTTAATACTATTTTTGAAAGTACCGAAATACTTAAAACACAGCCTGAAATTTATAAACTTGATAAACAAAAAGCCAACAATGATGGCAGTTTCAGAGTTTATTCTGTTTACGATTACGCTATTTCTTATCAAATAACGAAAGAGAACATCTATATACTTCGAGTGCGTCACAATGCACAAAAACCTAAAAAATATTCATGGAAAGTCTAATTCATATTCAGAAAACATTTGAGAAAGTTGTTTATATCGATAAACGAATAAACAATCGCGAGTTTGAAGATTGTGTGTTTAAAAATTGTGACTTTTCCAGCAGTAATTTTGGTTCTAATACTTTTCTTGACTGCGAATTTATTGACTGCAATTTGTCTATGACCAGCTTGGCAGGAACGAGTTTAAAAAATGTCACTTTCAAAAACTGCAAACTTCTAGGAATCGCTTTTAACGAATGTGATGATTTTTTATTTCAGGTATATTTTGAAGATTGTACTTTAGATTATGCCTTATTTTCGAATAAAAAAATGCCGAAAACCAAGTTTATCAATTCTTCTGTGCGTGAAGTAACTTTTATAGGAACTAATTTAACGAGTTCTGTTTTTGACAATTGCAATCTTGACGGCGCTATTTTTAACGAAACCCAATTGGCGGGAGTTAACTTTAAAACAGCTTACAATTATAAAATTGACCCTGAATTTAATCCGATGAAAAAAGCCCAGTTTTCTACTGAAGGAATTGTTGGATTATTAGATAAATATGACATTAAAATCATTTGATTATGAATGCAGATCAATCTTACCTAGAAAGTGTCAAAAAGCAATTTTTATATTATAAAATGCTTGGCGAAAAAGCAATTGACCAACTTGAACCATCACAGCTTTTTGTTTCTTTTAATGACAACACCAACAGTATAGCGACAATCATAAAACATATTTCTGGCAATATGCTTTCTCGTTGGACAGATTTTTTAACTTCTGACGGCGAGAAAGAATGGCGATACCGTGATTCCGAATTTGAAAACGATTTACAATCTAAAGAAGAAGTTTTGGAAGTTTGGAATAAAGGCTGGAATTGTCTTGAAAATGCTTTGGAAAGCTTAAAACCTGAACAGCTTTCAGATATCATTTACATTAGAAATGAAGGCCATACGGTTATTGAAGCTATAAATCGTCAATTAGCACATTATCCTTATCATGTCGGACAGATTGTTTTTTATGCTAAACAATTGAAAAACAGCGAATGGAATAGCTTATCGATTCCGAAGAATAAATCGGGAAATTATAATGCCGAAAAGTTTGCCAAAGAAAAAGAAATCAAGAACTTTACCGATGATGAATTAAAGAGATTGAAATAATTTATCTTTCTAAATATGAAATCAAAAGATAACGAAACGCATCAATTTTTACCAAGCGGAGAATGGGAAGGATTTTATTGCTATTCTAATTCGTCTGCGCAACATAAAATGTCTATTGAATTGAGTTTTTCAAATTCAATTATTACGGGTTCTGGAATTGATGATGTTGATTCTTTTCGATGGAATGGTTCTTATAATTTGGAACATTTTAAACTTAAAATGGTAAAAACTTATCCAACACATATTATTAATTATGCTGGAGATATAGACGAAAACGGCATTTGGGGTGTTTGGGATAATCCTGAAGACTTGAGTTTTTTTTCTGATTTTTCGCCAAACGTTCTTCAACAAATTAAAGCTATGACAAAAGGAGGTTTTCATATCTGGCCAAAAGCAAACAAAAGCGAATCTAAAGAGGAAGTCAGAGAAGAAGTCAAAGAATCTAAAAAACTGAAAGAGTTTTATATTCAAAAAGTTTAAATTATATACAAGTGTTTCTTGTTATCCTAATGCCCTAGCCCCGATTGCAATGGAAATCCTTTTTATTTTTTCTTTAAAAATAAAAAGATTGAAATGGAAAGCGGGATTAGCTCCTAAAAAAACAACTTAATTAAAATGAAAAAAATACTATTCTTATTTCCGGTACTTGCTTTAGTATCTTGTTATAATACAGAACACAATTGCAAGGATTTTAAAACTGGAAAATTCAAATTTGAAACAGAAGTCAACGGCATTAAAAAAACAACTTATTTTGAACGCAAAGACGATATTGAAATCGAAACTTTTGAAGGCAAAACAGATACGGCGACCATTCGTTGGGTAAGTGACTGCGAATATGTGCTGCAGAAAAAGCATCCAAAAAATATGGCTGAAGAAAAAGCCATCAGCATGAAGATTTTAACGACTTCTAAAGATTCTTATACTTTTGAGTTTGGTCTGGTTGGTTCTGAAGAAAAACAGCGAGGTACAGTTTATAAAGTAGATTAAAAGAATTAAGCTTTTTTGCCACAAAGGCACAAAGACTCCAAGGATTTATTTCTTTGCGACTTTGTGCCTTTGTGGCAAATTATTATAACGTGTTTCTTTTACATTTCTATTTTAAATAGTACATTAGAACTTTAATCCAACCAAATGAAAAATACCATTTCACAAAGAGTTGCTGACTTTTTAAAAGGATATCCGCCGTTTAATTTTTTGCATCAGAGAGATTTAGAAAAACTGTCTGAACAGATTTCGATTATATATAAAGAAAAAGATGCTGTAATTTTTGCCGAAAATGACAAAACGCACGACTCATTTTATGTAGTTCATAAAGGTGCTGTCGCTCTGAAAAAAAGCACTAAAAATACGGTTTTGGACATGTGCGATGAAGGCGATATTTTTGGACTTCGTCCGCTTTTAGCGCAGGAAAACTATATTATGGAAGCGGTAGCGCATGAAGAAAGCATTTTGTACGCTATTCCGATTGCCGTTTTTAAACCTTATGCGCTAGAAAATAGAAATGTTGGCAATTTCTTGATTGAGAGTTATGCTTCTAATACGCGAAATCCGTATTCGGATATTCATAAAGATAAATTATATGGTGACGATCAGCTGAATGAAAATCTGCATTCCAGCAATCATTCCTTCGATTTAGCGCCCATCAAATATTCGAAAAAAATAGTTACCTGCAGTCCGTCAACGACAGTTAAGGATGTTGCTAAAATTATGAATAAGAAAAAAGTCGGTGCCATTTTGATTGTAGATGAAATGCTTCCGATTGGTATTTTGACGGATAAAGATCTTCGAAATAAAATTGTCACTGGAGATTTTCCTATAACGACAACTGCCGAAACAATAATGACAAAACCGGTTATTACGTATCCGAAAAAAATGACGGTTACCGAGGCGCAAATGGCGATGATGAAAAGCAATATCAGCCATTTATGTTTGACAAAAGACGGGACTGTAAATACAAAAGCAGTTGGAATTTTGTCAAAACACGACGTTATGGTGGCGCTCGGAAATAATCCAGCGGTTTTGATAAAAGCGTTGAAACGTACCAAAAAGATTAAAGAGATAAAACCAATTCGTAACCGAATTATGCAATTGCTTCAAGGTTATTTGGATCAAAACATTCCAATGACTTTGATTACCAAAATCATTACCGAATTGAATGAAGCCTGCATAACTCGAGTTATCGAAATTTGTATAGAAAAAATGAGCAGTCCGCCTCCTGTAAAATTCGCTTGGCTAGCACTTGGAAGTCAAGGACGTGGTGAACAAATGTTGCATACTGATCAGGACAATGCGATTGTGTACGAAAATGTAAATGAGGTTTTTAGAGATGAAACTAGAGTGTATTTTCACAAATTTGCTAGTCTTGTAAATAAAGGCCTTTTTGAGATTGGTTACGATTATTGCCCCGCCGACATGATGGCTTCAAGTCCAAAATGGTGCATGAGTTTGGACGAATGGAAAGCTCAAGTGCATCATTGGATTACAAATCCTGGAAAGAATGAAGTTTTACTTTCATTCATTTTCTTCGATTACAGCAAAACTTATGGCGATTCTGAAATTGTTAACGAATTGTCTGATTCTATTTTTGAAACCATAAAGGCGAACCCGATTTTTTATATGCATTTGGTGAGTGGTGCTTTGCAAAGCCCTTCTCCTACAGGTTTCTTTAGACAATTTCTGGTTGAACAAGACGGCGCAAACAAAGATAACTTTGACATTAAACGAAGAGCTTTAATGCCTTTAACCGACGCAGCGCGTGTTTTAATTTTATCGCATTCGGTAAAAGGAATCAGTAATACGGCAGAGCGTTTTGAGAAACTGGCTGAACTGGAACCAAATAACAGAGAATTATATTTATCGTGTTCTTATTCGTTTAAAGCTTTACTGAAATTCAGAACCAAACAAGGATTACTGCATCATGATTCTGGTCAGTTTATCGAATTGGAATCTTTAACCAAAATGGAAAAAATTAAACTGAAACGTACTTTTAAAACGATTAAAGAACTTCAGGAACTTATTTCAGTACGTTATAATATCTCAAATCTGGTATAATAATGAGCTTATTCAATTTTTGGAAGAAAGAAGAAAATAATCCATTCGATGAAAATATTACCATCGAAGAAACTCGTTTTGTAGTTTTAGATACCGAAACTACTGGATTTGATTATGACAATGATCGCATTTTATGCATTGGTGCATTGATTCTTCAAAACGGAATTATTAATGTTCAGGATAGTTTTGAAGTTTATTTGGAACAAGATCATTATGATAAATCGACCGCTCAGATTCATGGTATTTTAAAAGATCTACTTGTCAAACGTCCTACCGAATTAGAAGCTTTACAGCAGTTTTTAGACTTTTTAGGAGATTCTATAATCATTGCGCATCATACCATTTTTGATGTTACGATGATTAATAGAGCTTTAGAACGAAACGGACTTCCGCAATTACAAAACAAAACTTTAGATACAGCTTATTTATACAAAAAGACTTTAATTCAATCACATTTATTTGAGCGAAAAGACCATTATACCTTAGATGATTTAGCCGATAAATTTGACATTTCAAAAAAAGACCGTCATACTGCTTTGGGCGATGCTTATATTACTGCGATAGCTTTTCTTAAGATTGTTAAAAAACTGAAAGAGAAGAAAGCAACCAATCTAAATCAGCTCTTTAAATAATTTTATGATTTTTTTAGGAGTCTTAAATTTACATTCGAAACTTTCAATTTACCATTTCATAATACAAGACTTACATTTATTATCATTAAGAAAAAATTAACGTAACGTGTACTTTGTTTTAGAGAGATAGCTTTGCCTTAATCAAAAAAATAAAAAACACTTTATGAAAGCTAACTTTTTAAAATCAATTACCTTGCTTGGACTTGCAGGTCTTTCTGCAATAAGCTGTCAAAATGATGACAAAGATTCAAAAAATGATGTAAACGCAAGTATCGATTTTACTTCACATTCAAAAGTACCTCCTTTTGTGTATGCTCAAACAGGTTTTGAAAACTTAAAAATCAGTACTTTAATTACAAGTGCAGATGTACTTCCAAATTCACCTTCTTTTGTTTACGGAGCGCAGCCAGACGGAGCTGGATTAATGAAAGATCCAAATGGTGATGGATACATTATGATTACCAACCACGAAATTATCCAATCGGTGTCAAGAGTATATTTAGATAAAACTTTCAAACCTGTAAAAGGAGATTATATCGTTGATGGTGTTGGAGGTCTTACTCGTTTATGTTCTGCTACTCTAGCAACTCCAGAAATCCATGGGTTCGGACCAATCTTTTTAACTGCCGGAGAAAGCGGTCAAGAGAGTATGGTTCATGGAATTAATCCTCTTGGATTGTCTACTGATAAAGCAAGAACTGACAGAGTGTTGCCAGCTTTAGGAAAAGCAAGTATGGAAAACGCTGTTCCGCTTCCAAAAGAAGCTTATCCAGGAAAAACAGTTATTCTTATTGGTGAAGATCAATCATATTCAACTTCTCACGTAAGTGCTGGTCAGCTGATTATGTATGTAAGCACAGTTGGTGATTTGTCTAACGGAAAATTATACGCTTTAAAAAGAACTGACGGAAATCAGGTTGAAACTACTATGACTTTAAACAATTCATATCCAGTTGAATTTGTTGAAATTCCGAATGCTAAAAACTTAACTGGTGCTGTAATCAATACAACGGTTAATGACTTAAAAGCAATTCGTTTTTCAAGAGTTGAAGACGTAGATTACAGAAAAGGAAGCGCAAGCAACAACAGAGAAATCTACTTTACTGCAACTGGTCAGGCAACAAATAATGCTCCTGTTGAAGGATATACAATGTGGGGAAGAGTTTATAAAGTAAAATTAGACGCAACAAACCCATTAAAAGGAACTTTAGAATTGGCTGTGGAAGGTGATAGCACTCCTGGAACAGGAATCATTAATCCAGATAACTTATGTGTAACTGAAAACTACGTTTACATTCAGGAAGATGGCGACAGCTATTATGCAGATGCAAAACACGATTCATATATCTGGCAGTACAATATTGCTACAAAACAAAATAAACCGTGGTTAAACATGAACCACAAGAGAACAGATACGGCTTGGAACACACTTTACAACCAAACTGGCGAAATGAGATTTGGAAGCTGGGAATTTGGAGCTATGCAAGACATTTCAGACATCATTGGTGTACCAGATACTTTCACGGTAAATATTCACCCTCATACTTGGCAGAGTGATGCATTCAAGAATGCTGACGGTTCAGGAACTCAAACTAACAAAGAGGGAGGACAAACTGTAATTATTAGAAACGTACAACGCTAATAATTTCTACCGAAATCTTATTGACAACCCTTATTTTTCGATAAGGGTTGTTTCTATTACAACACCACTATGAAATTAAAACATCTTACTTTTCTATTCCTATTGCTTTCTTTTTTCTTTTCATGCAAAGAAAGCGAAGCTTCAAAACCAACGGTTAAACAAGAACTACTTGTCGATTTAAGTAAACTTAGCAATGAAATTACTCAATTTCAAAAGCTTGTAAAAAGCAATTCTTCGCAGAAAGAAATTGTAAAGCAATTTAAAAAATCTCGTCTGGCATACAAAAAAGTCGAATGGGCAATTGAATATTTCATTCCTGAAACAGCTAGATTCATGAACGGTCCCGCTCTTGACGAAATGGAATTGGAAGAAAACCGATCTTTTGAGCCGCATGGTTTTCAGGTTATGGAAGAAATGATTTATCCTGAATACAATCCTGAAAGCAAAGAAGATTTAACGAGAGAATTGAATATTTTTCAATCCAATATCAAACAGCTCAAAAGCACTTTTGAAGTGATTACTATTAGCGATGATTACGTTTTGGATGCTATGCAGCAGAATGTTTTTAGAGTTATTGCTTTAGGAATCACTGGTTTTGATAGTCCGATTTTGCAGTCTTCAATTCCAGAAGCTGGCCAAAGTTTAATTTCAATTCCAGAAACACTTAAAAAGATTGATACTGATAACAAATCGGTATCCGAATTAAGAGAGTTAACAAAAAACGCACAAAAATACTGCTCTGAAAATAATAATTTCAACGCTTTCAATCGTGCCGTTTTTATAACTGAATATTTGAATCCGATTTCAAAAAAACTGAAAACTTTTCAGAAAGAAGAAAACATTAAAAATGTAAAGAAAAGCAGTCCGTTAAAACCAACAATTGAAACTTTATTTGACAAAGATGCTTTTGATGTAAATGCATTTGTGCTTTCTAAAGAATATAATTTCACTAAAGAAAAAGCGATTTTAGGCGAAAAATTGTTTTATGACACAAGTCTTTCCAAAAACAATGACCGAAGCTGTGCAACTTGCCATAATCCTGAAAAAGCTTTTACTGATGGCTTAAAAACTAATATTTCATTAACGGGAATGAATTTACCACGAAATACTCCTACTCTAACCTATGCTTCTCTGCAAAATGCTCAATTTTGGGATATGCGTCAGTTGGATTTAGAAAAACAGAGTGTAGATGTGATTCAGAATAAAGACGAAATGCATGGTTCGATGGAAAATATTCATGCTAAAATTCTACTTGATAAAGAATATGTAAAACTATTCAAAAAAGCCTTTCCAAAAACATCAAAACCAGAAGCGTGGCAGATTCAGAATGCTATTGCGAGTTATGTACGTTCTTTAAATGCTTTTGATTCTAGATTTGATGAATACATGAGAGGAAATAAAAACGTCCTAAACAATGAGGAAATCGAAGGAATGAATCTTTTTATGGGAAAAGCAAAATGTGCAACTTGCCATTTTACACCTTTATTTAACGGAACGGTTCCACCAAGTTATTCCAAAACCGAACACGAAGTTATCGGAACTCCAAATGAGTCTTCGGGAAAATCCTTAAGTCCAGATAAAGGCCGTTACGTATACAATAAAATGCCTCAATTGGTTGGTGCTTTTAAAACGCCAACTGTAAGAAATGTAGCTGTAACTGCTCCATACATGCACAACGGAGTTTTTAAAACGCTCGAAGAAGTAGTTTCATTCTACAATAAAGGCGGTGGAATTGGTTTAGGCTACGAAGTAGAAAACCAAACGCTTCCTTTTGACAAACTGAATTTAACGGTAAAAGAAGAAAAAGCTCTTGTTGCTTTTATAAAAACGCTCACGGACAAGAAATACCAGTAAAACCAAAATAAATCTCTATTAAATAAAAACGCCGAAAAAATATTTTTTCGGCGTTTTTTCATTCTTTTATTCTTCTATGAAAAGGCGATAAGGAAATACATTTGACGACCTATTTTTTAAGTTCTTTATAAAACTTTCAGACAGATAATCCCATTCTGTAGCTGATAGATAATTTCTCTCTGTTGCATTTATTTTTAGATAAATATCTACCGTTCTACTAAAACCTGCTTTTACAGAAATTTCTTTTCGCGTTCCTTTTTCTATTCTAATATCTGTTAAACAACTTTTAAAATGATTAAATCCAAATGCTTTTATATCTGCAAAAGTTACGATTCTGCCACGAGTAAGTAAAGCATTTCGATAAGCCAAAATACGGTCTTTATTATTTTGCTTGTTCATACCGCCAACAGTATTGGTAACCAAAACTGCTTCTTTACTTACAAACAGTAAATCGTCTTTCGATTCTAAAACAGTTCCTGCTTTGATGTCATTTCCTTCTTCTGCACAAGTAGACCAATAATGTATACTAAATGACTTTCCTATAGATTCATCAATCTTTGGCTTAATCATCAGGTACGGATCATTATTTTTAGAAAAACTGCTTTCTCTCGCCTGTTGTTCTACAGAAGCTAAAAGCTGATTTATTTCAAGGAATTCCTGCTGGAAAACTTAAAGAAGAAGAGAAACAAAGACTTAATACTATTGAAGAGGTTTTAGGACGAAGAGTTATCGGTCAAGATCACTGCATTGAGACAGTTGCTGGTTCTATTTTAGAATCGCGTTCAGGACTCAGTAAAGCTGGTCAGCCAATCGCTTCTTTCTTTTTCTTAGGACCAACAGGAACGGGAAAAACCGAATTAGCTAAATCTTTAGCTGAATTTCTTTTTCAGGATGAAAACGCAATCATTCGTTTTGATATGTCTGAATTTAAAGAAGAACATTCGGCTGCACTACTTTATGGTGCACCTCCAGGATATGTTGGTTATGAAGAAGGTGGATTATTAGTAAACAAGATTAGACAAAAGCCCTACTCTATTGTTTTATTTGATGAAATTGAAAAGGCACATCCTTCCGTTTTTGACGTATTTTTACAGATTATGGACGAGGGAAAACTACACGATCGTTTAGGTAAAGAAGGCGATTTTTCCAATGCCATAATTCTCTTTACTTCGAATATTGGTGCAGATCATATCGTAAATACATTCAACAATGCTGAAATTCCAACTTCAGGTTCTTTGATGGAAATTATGGCAAATTATTTCAGACCTGAATTTTTGGGAAGATTAACTGAAATAATACCTTTTGCGCCTATCAGCAAAGAAAATGCATTGAAAATTTTTGAAATCCATCTTAAAAAGGAATTTATGGATTTATTAAAAAACATCAATATTAAAGTAGAGATTCCGATGGAAGCCAAGCTCTATCTTGCTGAAAATGGTTATAATGCTAAATATGGAGCAAGACCTATTAAAACCATTATCAGAACTCATTTAAGAAGACCTCTAGCTAAAAAAATAATTTCGGGAGAAATAAAAGATGGTGATATTGTTTCTATTAGTATTGAAAACAACGAAGTAAAATGGGTTATAACAGAACCTATTTCCGTTTAGAATTAATTGATCTATCAAATAAAAAAACGCTAAGAATAAATCTTAGCGTTTTTTATATAAAATCTATTTTTTATTAATATGTATACTGAATAATTTCAGGAGAAGTTGAATCAGAAAAACTTGTAGTCTTTTCTATTGGAAAATTATTTGCATCATATTTATAAGTAGTTATATCTATATCTGTATGAACATTATTATCAGATCCTGAAATGTAAGTCCTTTTAGTTACATTATTAATGGCTGGTTCATCATCTAATAATAAATTCCAACCAACAACATTTTTAAGAGGGCTATTTTTTGCATCATACTCGTAGATTTCTACAGAATTATAATTAGAAAATGATCTTTCCGCTTTAATTAAATTTCCATCTCTGAATGTTAATGTCCCAGTTTGCCCATTTTTTTCTTCAATTCCTGTTTCGATATTTACCTTAAATTGTTCATAAGAAACCGTTCCATCATTGTTATGAGTATATTTAGTCTTATGATTATACAAATCATCATACTTTTCAACGTAACTTGTCATCAGCCCATTTGTATAACCATATACAATAGAACCGTCTGGTAATCCGTCCACATCAAATTCCTCAATTTTTGTTATTTGATTTCCTGTATAAGTAAATTTTCTTTGTGAACCATCTTCTTCAGTTATACTTACAACCTTATTGCCATTATATTGAACGGTTCTTGTAATTGGGCTTCCATTTTCGAATTCAGTTATTTTTCTAACTAAAATAGAAGATGCCGAATCTGATGAATCGTCTTTTGAACAAGAAGCAAATACAAATGCAACGGCACTTAATAAACATAAAAATTTTTTCATGATTTTGATTTTAAATTAATTCACGAATTTAGACATCAAAATATGACAAATACTCCAGTTAAAGTTTAAATTATAACAAAATAAGACTTATTAATTTTATGTTAAAACATTTATTTTTAACATAAAAAAACGCTAAGAAATCAATCTTAGCGTTTTTCATTTCTATTCTAAAACCAAACCTATTTGGCCGTCATCGTCTAATTCTGTTTCAACAGGATCATCTTCTGGGATTTCTGGTTTTTCAGGAACTTCTTCAACTGGCTCTTCATAAGGAAGCGGATCTAATAAATTTACTTGTCTTAATTTATCAGTTGTCAATTGATTTCCAAGAGCTTTGAAACCTTTTACGGCTATAAAGTCTTCTACATCAATATGAAGATCGTCTTTTTGAACGCCTTTTACTTTCGCAAAAACTAATTGTGCCACTGGGCGATAATCAGTCGAAACGATTTCTAACTGCGAATTTGGGTGATCTGTAATAAAGCTTTCTTCTTTTCCTTCATTTTCAACCAAGAAACGCTTCAAGAAATAACGCTCTTTTTCTCCATCATAGTAAATCGCAGAAATAGGTTTTTTAGGTTTCCATTTCTCCAAAACAATCATATCTTCATCAAAATGCGTAGATAACTCTGGAATTATTACTTTTAATTTTCCTGACTGGCTAATTACTAATATTTTATCTGTCGGCTTAAACTCTCCTAACAATTCCCCTCTTGCATCAACATTTAAGCGTTTTACAGTATCATCAAACCAAACTTTTCTTGGCAATAAAGTCGAAATCCCTTTTTCTTTTAATTCGATTTTCTTGATTGGATATTTGGTCACTAAGTTTCCTTTAGAGCCACGTCCTTTGATTGCTAATTTTGCAAAATCAATATCGAATTTCAGTTTCTTAATCGTTCCAACTTGACGCAGTAAAATAGTTACAACCTCAGCTTCCCCATTTGGATTATGCGAAAAATAAACCACCTGAGAACCGTTTGTTCCATTTGTCAAATCGTACGCTTTATCACGCGTTACTCCAGTAACATTAAAACGTTTTATATACGAAGGACCAGATTTTCCATCACGATACATCATATTATAAATGGTGCGTTTATCGTTTTTATCAAAAACGGCAGCGTGTATAATGTCTTTTCCGATAAAGGTTTTAGCATCTACTTTTGTAATCATCATGGTTCCGTCTCGCAAAAACACGATAACATCATCAATATCAGAACAGTCGCCTACGTATTCATCTTTCTTTAAACTAGTTCCTACGAAACCTTCTTCGCGGTTTACATATAGTTTTGTGTTTCTTAAAACAACTTTTGTAGCTTCAACATTATCAAATACGCGAAGTTCTGTTTTACGCTCTCGTCCTTTTCCGTATTTCTCTTTCAGTTTGGTAAAATAGGCAATGGCAAAATCGGTAAGATGTTCCAAATTGTATTCTACCTCTTTCATTTCCTCTTCTAATCTAGAAATTAATTCATCTGCTTTATCAGAGTCGAAACGTGTGATACGAATCATTGGAATTTGAGTCAAACGCTGTAAATCATCGTCGTTGATTTCTCTAACGAATGATTTTTTGAAAGGCTCAAATCTATCATACAAGTATTTGTATAATGATTCTCTGTCTCCGTATAATTTGAAGTCAATATACATTTCTTCACGAATGAAGATTTTTTCTAAAGTAGAGAAATGCCACTTATTTTTTAATTCTTCTAATTGAATTTCAAGCTCTTGTTTTAGCAAATCAACCGTTCTTTCGGTTGAAATTTTCAACATTTCAGAAACTCCAATAAACAATGGTTTATTATCTTCAATCACACATCCTAAAGGTGCAATAGAAGTTTCACAGGCCGTAAATGCAAATAAAGCATCGATCGTTTTATCTGGCGAAACACCAGGGAAAAGATGAATCAGAATCTCTACATCGGCAGCCGTGTTATCTTCAATTTTCTTGATTTTGATTTTACCTTTTTCATTGGCTTTCAAAATACTATCAATCAAACTCGATGTATTGGTAGAAAACGGAATCTGCGTAATGACCAAGGTGTTTTTGTCTAATTGCGAAATTTTAGCACGAACACGCACACGTCCGCCACGCATTCCGTCGTTGTAATTCGAAACGTCAGCAACACCGGCTGTTGCAAAATCTGGATAAAGCGTAAACGATTTCCCCTTTAAGATTTTAATCGAAGCGTCAATTAATTCGTTAAAGTTATGAGGAAGTACTTTTGTAGAAAGTCCAACCGCAATACCTTCTGCTCCTTGTGCTAAAAGCAATGGGAATTTTACAGGAAGATTAATTGGTTCAGCTTTTCGACCATCATAAGATAGTCCCCATTCTGTAATTTTTGGAGAATACAAAACCTCCAAAGCAAATTTGGATAAACGTGCCTCAATATAACGGGGAGCTGCCGCACCGTCACCTGTTAGAATATTTCCCCAGTTTCCTTGACAGTCAATCAATAAATCTTTTTGACCGATCTGTACCATTGCGTCACCAATACTCGCATCTCCATGTGGGTGATACTGCATGGTGTGACCAACAACATTGGCAACTTTATTATAACGACCATCATCCAGCTCTTTTAACGAGTGCATAATACGACGCTGAACAGGTTTGAATCCGTCCTCGATAGCAGGAACTGCACGTTCCAAAATTACGTACGAAGCATAATCCAAGAACCAGTCTTTATACATTCCCGTTACTTTAGTAATAACGTCTTCGCCTTCTTCTTCTTGATTTTCGTAAAAATGTGCTCCTTCAAAATGTTTTCCTTCTCCATCAATCACATCATCATCTCCATCTTGAATGTTATCTTGATTTTCATCTTGATTATTCTCGTCGTCGTTTGGAATTATGTTATCGTCTTCTTCGTCTTTCATATATTTTGTTCAGTATAACTACTAAAAATTCTTCTATAATTCTTTTCTTTTTAAGCCTCCTCAAGCTCATCAATCTCCACCTTCAAATTCTTGATAATAAAATCTTGTCTGTCTGGCGTATTTTTCCCCATGTAGAAAGACAATAACTGCTCGATTGAAGTATGCTTATCCATCATAACCGGATCAAGGCGAATCGTATCTCCAATAAAGTTCTTGAACTCATCTGGCGAAATCTCTCCCAAACCTTTAAATCGGGTGATTTCGGGTTTTGGTTTTAATTTTTCAATCGCATCTTTTCTTTCTTCTTCAGAATAACAATAAATCGTTTCTTTTTTATTTCTAACCCTGAAAAGCGGTGTCTGTAAAATATACAAATGCCCTTCTTTGATTAATTCAGGGAAAAACTGCAAGAAAAAAGTAATCAACAATAAACGAATGTGCATTCCGTCGACATCGGCATCGGTTGCGATTACGATGTTGTTGTAACGCAGTTTTTCTAATCCATCTTCGATATCTAATGCAGCTTGCAATAAATTGAATTCTTCGTTTTCATATACAATTTTTTTAGACATTCCATATGAATTCAAAGGTTTACCACGTAAACTGAAAACTGCTTGCGTATTTACGTCACGTGACTTTGTAATTGACCCAGAAGCCGAATCTCCCTCGGTAATAAAAAGCGTACTTTCTAAGTTTCTTGGGTTTTTGGTATCTGGAAGATGCGCACGACAATCTCTTAATTTTTTATTGTGAAGATTGGCTTTTTTAGCACGATCTGTTGCTAATTTTCTAATTCCTGACAATTCTTTTCTTTCGCGCTCTGCCTGAAGAATTTTACGCAATAAAGCTTCGGCTGTTGGCGGATTTTTATGCAGGTAATTATCCAGTTTCGTTTTGATGAAATCGTTAACGAAAGTACGAACAGAAACCGCTGGCGATCCATCGTCAGAACCCATATCAGTAGAGCCTAATTTTGTTTTGGTCTGAGACTCAAAAACCGGTTCCATTACTTTAATACTAATCGCACTTACAATCGATTTTCGAACGTCTGACGCATCAAAATTCTTATTGTAAAACTCACGAATCGTTTTTACAACCGCTTCACGGTAAGCCGCTAAGTGCGTTCCTCCTTGTGTTGTATTCTGACCGTTTACGAAAGAGTGATATTCTTCACTGTATTGGGTTTTACTGTGCGTCAATGCAACCTCAATATCGTGGTCTTTCAAATGGATAATTGGATATTCTAAATCTTCTTCGCTGATAGTTTCTTCCAACAAATCACGAAGTCCGTTTTCTGAATAATACTTTTCTCCATTGAAAATAATCGTCAAACCATTGTTTAGATAACAATAGTTTTTAACCATTTTAACTACATATTCTAAACGGAATTTAAAGTTTTTGAAAATCGTTTCGTCTGGCGTAAAAACTACTTTTGTTCCTTTACGTTTTGTCGTATCGATTATATCTTCTTCTAGAACTAAATTCCCAGCAGAGAATTCCGCTCCTTTTTGTTTGTCATCACGAACAGATTCTACACGGAAATAAGTCGAAAGTGCGTTTACTGCTTTTGTTCCGACTCCATTCAGACCTACTGACTTCTGGAAAGCTTTTGTATCGTACTTTCCTCCTGTATTCATCTTCGACACTACATCGACCACTTTCCCTAACGGAATACCACGTCCGTAATCACGAACCGTAACCGTTTTGTCTTTGATACTTACTTCAATAGTTTTTCCAGAGCCCATTACGAACTCATCGATACAGTTGTCTAAAACCTCTTTTAGAAGAATGTAAATACCATCATCCGGCGCAGATCCGTCTCCAAGTTTTCCGATATACATCCCAGGACGCATACGGATATGTTCTTTCCAATCAAGTGAACGAATATTATCTTCGGTATATTGATTTTGCTCTAG
Source organism: Flavobacterium anhuiense (assembly GCF_004151235.1). Taxonomy (GTDB): domain Bacteria; phylum Bacteroidota; class Bacteroidia; order Flavobacteriales; family Flavobacteriaceae; genus Flavobacterium; species Flavobacterium anhuiense_A. Next base: position 16,787 of record NZ_JUIV01000020.1, on the reverse strand, counting down.
CATATATGATTTTAGGATTTTTTGCTAATGTACCATTTCTTAACAAAAAATGAAAGCGTATTTCTTTTTTGTTATGAATAATAACAGTTTAAAATCTATTTAAGTTGATTTTAAAATAAAACGGCGTAAAAATTATAAAAACCTGCCTTTTCAGCAAAAAAAATACTATTTGATTCCGAGTACTTCTTTTGCCAAAGCAATCATTTCGGGTGTTCCCGTATTTTTGTTCTTTTCGTCAGAGAGTTTTACAACACCTTGCCAATGTACATTATCAGGTTTTGTATCCGTTAATTTTATAACCATATTCATGGCTGGAAGTCCTACGTCGTTAGTGAAATTTGTTCCAATTCCAAACGACATTTTTATTTTATCCTGACAGAAATCGGCAATCTTTTTTACTTTGTCGTAATTGAGCGAATCTGAAAAAACGATAACTTTTGATTTCGGATCAATTCCCATTTTGTTATAATGAGAAATTACTTTCTGAGCAAACTCAATCGGATCGCCACTGTCATGTCGAACGCCGTCAAAAAGTTTGGAATATTTTTTATCAAACTGATTGAAAAATATTTCTGTAGTATACGTATCGGTTAAAGCGATTCCGAGATCACCGCCATAAACTTTTGTCCAATTTTCAAGGCTTATAAAATTCGCCACCTGAAAACCATATTGCGCAGCATGAAACATAAACCATTCGTGAGCGTGTGTACCTAAAGGTCTTCGATTATTGACCATTGCAAAATGCACATTACTTGTACCAATAAAACTCTGTCCTCCATACGTTTGCAAAGTCTCATTCACAAGACTCTGCACATCATAAGAGTGACGGCGTCTTGTTCCAAATTCTAAAATAGAAACGCCAAGTCTATTGTAATTCTCTATTTTTTCTTTCGTAAGACTTTTTACAGCTTCATCATTTAAACGAATTAAATGATTGGATTTATAAAAAAGTTCTGAAATCAAAGCCATTAAAGGCACTTCCCACAAAATAGTTCTGTACCAATACCCTTCAACGGTAACTTTTATTTCTGAACCTTCCTGACTAATCTGAACTTCAGACGGATCAAAACTATGGCCTTGCAGAAAATCTAAATAAGTTGGGTCAAGATAAGGACAATAATGTGCTAAATAACTTTTCTCTTCTTTTGTTAGACGAAGATCTGCCATTGCATCAACAGAATTTCGAAGTAATTCTGCAAATCCCTCAGGAAAAATATGTTTTCCACGGTTTATAAAACCATACCGAACTTTTGCTTTTGGAAAAAGTTTAATTACAGCATGCTGCATTGTAAATTTGTAGAAATCATTGTCTAAGATTGATTTCAGAAAAGTTGTTTCCATAGCATTCAAATTCGGATCATTCTTGCTAAGATACGTCAATTTCAGAAAAGATGGAAATTACTGGATTCTTAGCTCATTATTTTTAAACTATTTTAAAAGAAACGACACTATTTCCATCTACAAAGACAGTAATATAATCACCTATGTTACTATCTATTGGAATCTGAAATTCTAAACCTCCTCGCTTCTCTTTCGAATTTTGAACTTTAACCGCTTTATTATATTTATTCAAATAAAAAACCTGATTCGATTTTGAAAGATTTTTGATTTCTACTGTAATCTTATCGCCATTTCGCGCTTCAATTATCCCAGAATCTGGCGATTTAATTTTATAATCTTTTTCGATTGTAGTATTATAAATCAAAGGTCCATTAAGAAAATCTTCTTTACTTAACCTATTTCCCAAATAGGAACCTGAATCTGGAAAATGCTTCGCAAAGAAATAATCTGGATCTGTATCAAAATAAGCAGGATTAAAATCATTGACCATTCTGCCTTTACTGCTGTCGTAATAGCCTTGCCCCCATGTCACATCTAAAAGACGCCATTTTTTATCAATCAAGACCATATTCCAAGCATGATTGGATGAAGTGGTTTTTCGACCAATATCTCGCACTGAAATTTTAGAATCGCCACGAATGATTTCACATTTAATTCCCATTGCAGTAGCTAAATGCTGGTACAAAGCCGTAAAACCTTCACAAACTGCTTTTTTAGATTTAAAAGCTTTCTGAATCAGATTATCATTCAGCTGTTTTATTTTTCGCTGTTTTTCAGCTTCAGAAGAATAGCTGAAACCTTGAACTCTTGGCGGATTCAAATAGGCATTATAATCGTATCTTATATTGAAGGCAATCCAGCTGTAAATAGCACGTGCGCGATCATAATCCGAATCAAAATCTTTTTCGATTCTGTCGGCTAATTTTTCGGTGCTATCAAAGCTTTTTGGGTATTTTGCAACTATTTTATCAACTTCACTAATCTTTTGAGCAAAAGTAAAATTGATGAAAATACTATTTAATAAAAGGAAAATAAGGGCAATCTTTTTTTGTGGCATTTAAAAATTTGATTTAATAATATCTTTCAGTTCTTGATCTAATTCAGGATTAGAGATTTTATTTTCTTGTAAATCAAAATTCGAGCCAAACGCTGGTAATGAGAAACTTCCTTTAATTTCTGCACCATAACGCGGGAAAAGATTCTGCGCAATTCCTAAAACAGATGCACCTCCTCGACCTCCTGGTGAAGTTGCCAATAATAACATTGGTTTGTGCTGAAAAACGTCTTTTTCGATTCGAGAACTCCAATCGAAAACATTTTTGAAAGCAACAGAATAATTTCCGTTGTTTTCTGCCATCGAAACCACTAGAATATCAGCTTCTTTAAGTTTATTCAAGAATGCTTGCGCTACTTCATGCTGACCGATTTCTTTTTCAAGATCTACGCTGAAAACTGGCATTGCAAAATCATTAAGATCTAAAACCTCAACATCTGCATTTTCAAATAAACTAGATGCATAAGTTGCTAAATGTTTGTTGATTGACTGCTTGCTGTTACTTCCTCCAAAAGCTACTATTTTCATATTTGCGGTATTTGTTTTTTTTTAAACCATATAAGTAATATAAGAAAATTTAAGTTTGACATCTTTAATTTAAAGACAAAGCTTTTTAAATGAACTTATATCACTTATATGGTTCAATAATTAATTTTCTATTTCAAATATCTCTTTTTGTATTTCTACAGAATAATCATTTGGTGAAATACTTCCGCCGAAAGCTTTCGCATAGACTTTAGTAAATTCTGCTCCAAAATATAAAATAATAGCCGAATAATATACCCAAACCAAAATTATAATTACAGAACCCGCTGCACCGTAAACGCTTGCAACGGTTGAATTTCCTAAATATACTCCAATTGCAAATTTACCTATCATAAATAAAATCGCAGTACTTGATGCTCCAATGAAAGCATCTTTCCATTTGATGATTCCGTCAGGTAAAGTTCGGAATATAATGGCAAAAAGCAATGTTATGCTGGCAAAAACAATTACCAAATTAACCACATAAAAAAAGTAAACTGTTGTGTCTGGAAAATAGAGTTTTAAACGAGCATTTAAAAGATCCAGAGTAGCATTGACCATTAAACTGACTAGCATTAAAAATCCAACTGAAACAATCATGGAAAAAGACATCAATCTGTTTTGAATGAACTTTTTCAAACCTTTATTAGGCTTTGCGCGAAGTCCCCAAATATAATTGATAGAGCTTTGTATTTCTGCAAAAACACCTGATGCTCCAATTAGTAACATGACAACCCCAAAAACGGTTACAAAGACATTACTGTCTGATAGTTGAACATTTTTGATTGCCTCCTGAATCTGTACAGCAGCATTATTTCCAACCAATCGATTTATCTGACCATATAATTGACCTGTGACTGCCTCTTCCCCAAAAAAGAAGCCACAAATGGTGATTATAATAATCAATAAAGGAGGCAAAGCAAAAATGGTATAATAAGATAATGCCGCGCTTAACTTTATAGCATTGTCATCATTGAATTCTAAAAATGTTGTTTTTAATAAATACCAAGTTTTTGAAAAGATATTGTGATTTTTCATATGCTCATCTTTTGATATTCACCCAAATTTAAGCAATAATGAAATTTCGGCTCTTTTGTGATTTTATGGGAATTTTATATTTTTCCCATCTACCAATATGCAATTCCTAACGGAATACTACTTTTCAAGATCCATGATTTGAATTAACAATATTAAATCCTTAACAAAATAATCTCGTAGAGATTTAATATTGGTAACTCAAAAAAAAAAAAAAACGACACTCTAAATTGTCCTGTAGGGACTTAACATCAAAAAATTATTTATAGTGACAAAAAATCCCTTTATCATAGACTGTCCATAAACTTGCTTTTTGATTCGCTGCTTTTAAAGCATTATTTGCCCAAGTATTGCATGTATAAAAAAGGCTGTAACTTCCTTTGGCTTCATAAAAAGCATCTTTTCGCCCGTAGCTGTGACCTTCAATCCATTGTGGATGAATTGGATCGCTAAAACTATTAGAAATATAATTGACTAAATTTTGATAATTTTCTTTTGATACCAAAATACGTTTGCAGTCATCTCCTTCTCTTAATTGTTTAAAAAACGTTGCATGCACTGCAGAAGAACTAATTCCAAATGCGGCTTTAAAAGCTGTACTTGCTTTTAAATCTGACCATTCTGGAGTTTCTAAATAAAAGCCTTTATCTCCCCAACCAAATGCGATATAATTCATCAACGAATCCTTTGATTGAGTTTGATTGAATTTAATTTCGTTTCTCAAATCTTTTATTTCATTTTTTACAGGAACTACAATATCAGTATGCACTCCGTTTGAAAGAATGTAAATCGGAATTGCGTCTCGTTCTTCGACTTTTGCGATATCTGAATTGACTGTAATTTTAGAAATAATCAAAACAGAAGAAATATAAAGGGCAATAAAACTGAAAATTCCGAAAAGCGTCCAGCCTAGAATTTTGAATGACTTTTTTAGCATTTTGATTGGTTGATTTTAGATTAGTAATTGGTTATTTTTTCTATAACCAATTTTTGAGCCAAAAATTTTTCAGTTGCTAAAATGGACCGCGGATTTTATTGATTCGCTTTCGCGAAAGCGCGGATTTAAACGGATTTTAATTTTCAATTTTGTCATCCTGAGCGGAGTCGAAGGACACGCAAGTAGCTCTACAATCTAAATCGCTAATCTTTGCGCGGGCTTCGACTCCGCTCAGCCTGACATTCCAAAACTTAAGTACTAGACATAAAAAAACTGCTGAATCTCTCCAGCAGTTTTAGTCTTTATTCTTTGTTCTTTACTCTTTCTTCTAAAAAAAAATTAAACGTTAAAACGGAAATGCATTACATCACCATCCTTTACAATATATTCTTTTCCTTCCACTCTGAATTTTCCAGCTTCTTTTGCTTTTGCCTCAGAACCATAGTGAACGTAATCGTCATATGAAATTACCTCTGCACGGATAAATCCTTTTTCAAAATCAGTATGAATAACACCCGCTGCTTGTGGTGCAGTTGCTCCAATTGGAATAGTCCAAGCACGAACTTCTTTTACACCAGCCGTAAAGTAAGTTTGCTGTTTTAACAATTTGTAAGCTGCACGAATTAAAACTGATGCTCCTGGCTCTTCTAATCCCATGTCTTCAAGAAACACCTGACGCTCTTCGTAGCTTTCTAATTCTGTAATATCAGCTTCTGCTCCTACTGAAAGTACAATTACTTCAGCATCTTCATCTTTTACTAATTCACGAACCTGATCCACATATTTATTTCCGTTTACTGCAGAACTTTCATCAACATTACAAACGTATAAAACTGGTTTTGCAGTTATCAATTGAAAACTTTCCAATAAAACTTCTTCGTCATTATTTTGAGGAACAATTGTTCTAGCAGATTTCGCTTGCAAAAGAGCTTCTCTAATTCTGTTTAGCAAAGCTTCTTCTGCCTGAGCTTCTTTATTTCCTGTTTTTGCAGCACGTTTTACTTTCTCCAAACGTTTTTCGATTGTTTCTAAATCTTTTAACTGCAATTCGATATCAATCGTTTCTTTGTCACGAATTGGATTTACGTTTCCATCAACGTGCACAATGTTATCATTGTCAAAACAACGTAAAACGTGAATAATAGCATTACACTCTCTAATGTTTCCTAAAAACTGGTTTCCAAGACCTTCACCTTTACTTGCACCTTTTACTAAACCTGCAATATCTACAATATCTACAGTTGCCATTTGTACACGCTCTGGTTTTACTAGTTCTTCTAGTTTGTTGATTCTTGGATCTGGAACGTTTACAACACCAATATTTGGTTCGATTGTACAAAACGGAAAGTTTGCACTCTGCGCTTTTGCATTAGATAAACAATTAAATAATGTTGATTTTCCAACATTTGGTAATCCTACAATTCCTGCTTTCATCTGTTTGTTTCTATTTATTTTGTTCGGTCTTCTATTCTAGACCTCAAACACTAAACATTGTTTTTTAGTGCGTTATGATTTTATCTGATTTTCTGATTTCTGCCAAAATGATATTTTTTGGCATTAAAATTTTGCAAATATAAGATTTAATAGCTCTTACGCGAAGTAAAAATGTTCAATAATATAATTTTAGACATATGCAATGAAATTTTTAAACATTTTATTAATATTTTGTTAAAAAAGATTACTTTTATAAAACTGATCAACAAAAAACAAACCAAAAAACCACTTACCATGAAAAAGATTGCATTATTGTTATTTCTGCTGAATTCAGCATTTCTCGTTGCACAAAAAGAGGTCTCGGGTATTGTAAAAGATAAGACCGGTGCACCACTGCCAGGTGTAAACATTGTCGAAAAAGGGACTTCAAATGGTGTTTCTACTGATTTTGAGGGTAGTTTTAGAATAAAAGTAAAAGAAGGTGCAACTTTAGTTTTTAGTTATGTAGGATTTACGACAGTTGAAAAAGCAGCTTCAGGAGATAAAATAAGTATTACATTAAGCGAAAACGACGGTCAGGTCTTAAATGACGTTGTAGTCGTTGGTTCTAGAAATGCAAAAAGAACCGTTGTAAACTCGGCCGTTCCTATTGATGTAATCAATGTAAAAGATGTTACGACGCAAAGCGGAAAAATCGAAATTAATCAGTTGTTACAATATGTAGCGCCTTCATTTAATGCCAATAAACAATCGGGATCTGATGGCGCTGACCACGTCGATCCGGCTTCTTTGAGAGGTATGGGACCAGATCAAACTTTGGTTTTAATTAACGGAAAAAGAAGACATCAATCTTCTTTAATCAATTTATTTGGAACTCGCGGACGTGGAAACACAGGAACAGATTTGAATGCTATCCCTGCTTCTTCAATCAAAAGAATTGAGATTTTGAGAGACGGTGCAGCAGCACAATACGGTTCTGACGCTATTGCTGGAGTTATTAATATTGTAACTAATGATAGCGTTGATCAATTTACTGGTTCTGTAACTTATGGCGCCTTTAATACTCATGCGAAAGGTGATTTCCCAGAAGGAACTGCCAATACAAAAAATTATAGATTAGACCGGCACGGCAATGGAAATTCATTTGGAAAAAATCAAGATTTTGATGGCGGATCAGTTCAAATAGGAGCCAATTATGGAACAAAGATTGGAACTAAAGGTGGTTATGTAAATGTAACAGGAGAATTTTTGAATAAAAATAAAACATTAAGACCTGGTTTTGACTTCAGAAAAGGATTTGGAGAAGCCGAAATCCAAGGTGTAAATTTATTTGTGAATCTTGCTATTCCAATAGCTGACAAAACTGAGTTTTATGCTTTTGGAGGAAGCAATTTTAGAGATACTGATGCTTATGCTTTTACCAGAAATGACGGAGAAAGAGTTGTTGAATCTGTGTATCCAGGCGGATATACCCCAAGAATTACATCAAAAATCAATGACAACTCAATCGCAGCAGGAATAAGAACCGAATCTGGCGGAGGCTGGAAATGGGATTTTAGCAATACTCTCGGAAAAAACAAATTTCATTACGATATAAAAGGAACTATAAATGCATCACTTGAAGAAAAATCCCCACACGAGTTTGATGCAGGAGGCCACAGCCTACTTCAAAATACTACAAATTTAGATGTTTCTAAAAACTATGAAGACATTTTAGAAGGTTTAAATATTGCTTTTGGAACAGAATTCAGAGTAGAGCAATTTGAAATTTTTGCTGGCGAAGAAGGTTCATACGCTACTTATGACACAAACGGAAAACCTATTACAGATCCAACAACCCAAAGCGCTCCAATCGACCCGATATCTGGAGAGCCAAGACCGGGAGGCTCTCAAGGTTTCCCAGGATACAGCCCTTTGAACGAAGTCAATAAAAGCCGTACCAATTTCTCATTATATACTGATGCCGAATTAGATATTACAAAAGCATTAATGGTTAGTGGCGCTGTTCGTTTTGAAAATTATAGCGACTTCGGAAGTACTCTAAACGGTAAATTAGCTTCAAGGCTTAAAATTAATGATCACTTAAATTTAAGAGGTTCTGTAAGCACAGGCTTCCGCGCACCATCTTTAGCTCAAATTTACTATAATTTGCGTTTTACCAATTTTAGTTCAGCTGGAGCGACAGAAGTATTATTGGCCTCAAATGATAGTGAAGTAACTAGAGCTTTTGGAATTCAAAAATTAAACGAAGAAAAGGCAATAAATGCCTCATTAGGGTTTACTGCTAGCTATGGCGATTTCACAGCAACTGTTGATGGTTATTTAATTAATGTAAAAAGACAGAATCGTACTAACAGGTTATTTTGATGCATCTGCTTTGCCAGGAAATATAGATAAGGCTCAGTTTTTTGTGAATGGAGTAGATACAAAAACGAAAGGTTTGGATATTGTGTTAGCATGGAAAAAAACAATAAACGAGAACCATTTTAGCGCAACTCTTGTTGGAAATATCAATGATATGAAAATTGACAAAGTAAAAAATGGAACCTTAGACGAAAAAACATTTTTTGGAGAACGTGATAAAGCATTTTTACTAGCCTCAGCCCCTCCAAGCAAATTTGGACTTAACCTGAATTACGCAAGAAAATGGTTTGATGCTGGACTTGCCTTTACAAGATTCAGCGACGTAAAACTTTTAGATTATCAAATGGATGAAGATCCAGAGGACTACAGAACTTCTCCAGATGAAACTGACGAACAAGTTTTTGCAAACCAAAAGAAAGCGGCAACTGACACTTACGGAGCAAAAATTGTAACTGATTTAACTTTAGGTTTTAAACTTTCCAAATCAACTAAAATTAGCATTGGAGCAAATAACTTATTTAACATTTATCCTGATCAACAAGATGACTGGGTTGAAGCTGGAGGTTATTGGGATGCCGTACAAATGGGTTTCAGCGGAGCTTATTACTATGCTAGACTTGGATTTAATTTTTAAGAAGGGCTTCGACTCCGCTCAGCCTGACAATTGAATGAGTTTTTTTGTCTTCCTGAGCGGAGTCGAAGGACACGAAAGAAACTCTACAAAGTATATCACAAATCATAATGGCTTCGACTTTGCTCAGCCTATCAAAACAAAAAAATCCTGAACATAATATTCAGGATTTTTCATTTCTATTTATAATTACAATTTAAACTCCAAAGAGGCAATGATTGCTTTTTCTTCATCGGTTGCTGTAAATCCCGAAATGTCCCAGTAATTCGTCAGGATTTTGTTTTTCTTATTAAAAAGTGATTTTTCTTTAAATACATCACTTTCGTTATAAGTGAAATTTTGTTTGTTGAATCCTGTTGTCACAAAACTATTTCTTACTTGAATATTTTTAGTTTTATCTTTTAAAACAACATTATAACCAATTTCTTCATTTGAACTCAATAAATAATAATCAGTTCCATCCCATCTATAATTTACTTTAACAAACGATTTTGTGATGTTTTTTGGACCTTCTTTTGCCTTCTCTTCCACTTTATCAAGAGTTGAAGGCGTAACAGAAATAGTAAATTCTACGATAATCTTCTTTAAAGGATCATAAATGATTTCAAAAATATCAATTGCTTCTTTGGCTTTATCTAACGGAACAACAGACATTACATAATAATCCTTGTTTTTTGAATGCCCCTTTGTTGTAAAATCATATTCCTTTTTGGCTTTTGAATCCAATAAAGGTTCTAAGTATTTAAAATTTGAATAATTCTCCATTATATCATTCAAATTATATCCTTTCAAATCAGCACTTACATCTGCTTCTAATAATCCGTAGGAACGATTTTGCTCAACCAGTAAAGTGGTTGCATTATTATTTTTATCAAATTGAAAATTCACCAATCCATCATTATAATACGTATACTGATTGTCGAGCATAAAAAACTCTCTTACATATACTTTCTGCCTATGAGAGATACTAATTTTCTTTGTAGAATTGTTAACCAATTTCTGCAGTATTTTTTCTGGAGATTCCTTAGACAAAACCACTTCATCCAATTTATTGTTTTTACTCTTTAAATAAACAACAAATTTTTGATCTCCATTTAAAGAAGTCCAGCGTACCGTCAAATCTTCGTAATTAGTTTCAGAAACCTGAACATTAGATCCTCCTGTCAGCATAAAAGTAACTTTTCCTTCTTCGTTGCTCAATAAAATCTGTTGGGTTTTCATTATTTTAACCGTAGCATTTTGTATTGGCTCCAAGGTTTCTATATCTTTAACAATAATAGAATACTCCTCCTTTTGTGCAAAAACGCTTACGCAATTGAGCAAAACAATAAATAAAAGTAGCAATCTCTTCATAGGCATTGTTATTTTTTCAACTAAAGTATTATTTTTCTAACAATTAAGCAATAGCCTAAAAATAAAACATTCACTATCAAGAAACTGACTTTTTAAAATACTTGAAATCAGGGTAAAAAAAATCCCGAGATATAAGCCTCGGGATTGTATTTATAGGATGTATGAAACATTTATTCAGCATGCAAAAATGCTTGTCTTTGCAATAAAGTTTCTTCGTCTTCCACATGATTATCATCAGGCACACAACAGTCAACCGGACAAACAGCAGCACACTGCGGTTCATCATGAAAACCTTTACATTCTGTACATTTTCCTGGTACTATATAATAGATTTCGTCAGAAATTGGAGTCTGCGCATCATCAGCGTCAACTTCAGTTCCGTCAGGTAAAACTATTTTTCCAGAAAGACTAGTTCCGTCTTTATATCTCCAATCATCTGCTCCTTCATATATTGCTGTATTTGGGCACTCTGGTTCGCAAGCCCCACAATTGATGCATTCGTCAGTTATAATAATTGCCATCTTTTTTAGTCTTAAAGTTTAAAAGTCACAAAGTATAAAGCCATAAAATTTGTCATAAAGTTTGAAAGTATTTAAAGTAAAAATATTAAAGTCTTTTCAACTTAGGACTTTCGACTTTCCACTTTTGTCTTTCGACTTAATTATGCTTATTTTTGTGCAAAATTACAATCAAAACAATTCATAAACAAACATTATGACATTAGAAACAAAAAAAAGTGTTTTTGTTGAATTAGGAAAATTTTTAAGTCAGTTTTCTGAAGATGCTTCTTCACAAAAATCTGACGTTTTATATAATGATATCTTTTTTGAAGATTTCGAAAATCTAATTCGTCTTTCACAATCTCATAATGGATGGTATACTCCTGAACAAGTATATTTCTCTATACAATCTTGGGCCGAAGCGCTAACAAAAGAAAACATTGACAAATGGCTTTCTGCTTATTACTTCGACTCCGCTCAGGATGATAAAAATGGAAAAACTGTTGCTTTAATTTTAGCTGGAAACATTCCATTGGTTGGTTTTCATGATTTCTTATCAGTATTAATCACGGGAAATAAAGCTTTAATCAAAACTTCGTCAAATGATCAGCATTTATTGCCTTTTTTGGCTAAATATTTAATTGCTGTTGATGAAAATCTAAGAGACCGCATCACTTTTGTAGAAGGAAAACTAGAAAACTTCGATGCTGTAATTGCCACTGGAAGCAACAATACTTCTCGTTATTTCGAGTATTATTTTAAAGATAAACCATCAATTATTCGCAAAAACAGAAATTCGGCAGCGATTTTAACTGGAAAAGAAACCAATGAAGATTTAGAAGCTCTTGGCGAAGATATTTTTAGATATTTTGGTTTAGGATGCCGAAATGTTTCTAAACTTTATGTACCGAAAGGCTATTCTTTTGATGCTTTTTTTCAGGCAATCTTCAAATATCAAGACGTTATTCACTATGAAAAATACGCCAATAATTATGATTATAATAAAGCTGTATTTTTGATGAGTAATTTTAAATTATTAGATAATGGATTTCTGACTTTAAAAGAAGATTCCAGTTACGCATCACCAATTTCAAGTGTTTTCTATGAATACTACGAAAACCTTGAAGAATTAGAAAAACGACTTCAGGATGACACAGATCAAATTCAATGCATTGTCAGCAATAATTTAACCCAAAACAGCATTGCATTTGGCGAGACGCAAAAACCTCAATTGTGGGATTACGCAGACAATGTCGATACTATAACGTTTTTGTTAACAACAAAGTAATAAATTGTTTAATTATTTCGAATATTTTAACGCTTTTTCGGCTCTTATTACCGAAATTTGCGTCTTTAAAATTTTCGACTATTAACAACAACCATGAAAAAACACAACTACAGCGCAGGACCAAGTATTTTACCTCAGGAAGTTTTTGAGAAGGCATCAAAAGCAATTTTAAATTTTAATGATTCAGGGTTATCTATCCTTGAAATCTCGCACCGAAGCAAAGATTTCGTTGCAGTTATGGAGGAAGCTCGTTCCCTTGCTTTAGAATTATTAGGACTTCAAGGAAAAGGTTATCAGGCTTTATTTTTACAAGGTGGTGCAAGTACAGCTTTCTTAATGGCACCATACAACCTAATGAAAGAAAACGGAAAAGCTGCTTATTTAGATTCAGGAACGTGGGCAACTGCGGCAATCAAAGAAGCTAAACTTTTCGGTGAAACTGTTGTCGTAGCTTCTTCAAAAGAAGACAATTATACTTATGTTCCAAAAGGTTACGAAATTCCAGCTGATGCTGATTATTTCCACTGCACAAGTAACAATACCATCTTTGGAACTCAAATGAAAGAATTCCCAACAACAAATGTTCCTGTTGTATGCGATATGAGTTCTGATATTTTTTCACGCGAATTAGATTTTTCTAAATTCGATTTAATCTATGCTGGAGCTCAAAAAAATATGGGGCCTGCTGGAACTACATTAGTAGTGGTTAAAGAAGAAATCTTAGGCAAAAACGGAAGAACAATTCCTAGCATGCTAGATTACGCTAAACACATTAAAGGAGAAAGTATGTACAATACTCCACCTGTATTTGCTGTTTATGTTTCTCTTTTAACATTACAATGGATTAAAGAAAAAGGCGGAATTGCTGCTGTTGAAAAATTAAACAATGCTAAAGCTGAATTACTTTACGCTGAAATCGACAGAAACCCATTATTTAAAGGTGCTGCTAAAGTAGAAGATCGTTCAAACATGAACGTAACTTTTTTACTGACAAATCCTGAGCACACAGAAACTTTCGATGCTTTATGGAAAGCTGCAAATATTTCTGGATTGCCAGGACACCGTTCTGTTGGTGGTTACAGAGCTTCTATCTACAACGCTATGCCAATTGAAAGCGTGCAAGTTTTAGTTGACGTAATGAAAGCATTAGAAACTAAAGTTTAGTTTTCAGTCGCAGTTACAGTTTACAGTACAAAAAAAAAAGAAAAAACGAAAATTGGCTGATCGATTAAACAATTAAACGATTAACCAAATAAACAATAAACACAACAATGAAAGTATTAGCAAATGACGGAATTTCTAAAAGCGGAATTCTAGCCTTAGAAAAAGGCGGTTTTGAAGTTATCACTACAAAAGTAGCTCAAGAACAAGTAGCTAACTATATAAATGAAAACAATATCGACGTAATTTTAGTTCGTAGCGCAACTAAAGTTCGTAAAGATATTATCGATGCTTGTCCTGGAATCAAAATCATCGGTCGTGGTGGTGTTGGTATGGATAATATCGATGTGGATTACGCAAAAAGCAAAGGAATCCATGTAATCAACACTCCTGCTTCATCTTCTGAGTCGGTTGCAGAATTAGTTTTCGGACACTTATTCTCTGGTGTGCGTTTCTTGCATGATTCTAACAGAAATATGCCTCTTGAAGGTGACTCAAACTTTGACGGCTTGAAAAAAGCTTACGCTAACGGAACTGAATTAAGAGGAAAAACTCTAGGTATAGTTGGTATCGGCCGTATCGGACAAGCTACTGCAAAAATGGCTTTAGGTCTTGGAATGAAAGTTATCGCTGCAGATAGTTTTATTCCTGAAGTAGACGTAAAAGTTGAGTTTTTTGACGGACAGTCAATCACAACTAAAATTGTTTCTCAATCTTTAGAGTCTTTATTTAAAGAAGCAGATTTCATCACATTACACGTTCCTGCTCAAGATGGCTACATCATTGGAGAAAAAGAACTTGCAATCATGAAAGATGGTGTTGGAATTGTAAACTGTGCTCGCGGTGGTGTTATTGATGAAGTTGCTCTTGTAAAAGCTTTAGATTCAGGAAAAGTTGCTTTTGCTGGTTTAGACGTTTTCGAAAGCGAGCCAAAACCAGAAATGGCAATCTTAATGCACTCTAAAATCTCTTTAACTCCTCATATTGGAGCTGCTACAGGAGAAGCACAGGATAGAATTGGTACAGAATTAGCATCACAAATTATTACTTTGTTAAGCTAATTAACTATAATCAAATTACTTAGAAAGGGATTTATTAACACTGTTTAATAAATCCCTTTCTTTTTTTGTTTAAATTTGATTGATAATCTAAACCCTAAATATCATGTTTGAACAATTAACCCAATTAGTACAGCAATACGGAGGCGATGCTGTGGTAAACAATAACGCTGTCCCAAATGAACATAATGACGCCGTAATAAGCGAAACAAGCAGTTCTATTTTTGAAGGATTAAAAAAGATTGTTTCTGAGGGAAACACAGATCAGATCGCCGGATTATTTAATGGAAACTCTCCAATAGACAGTTCAAATCCTGTTGTTCAACAAATCCAACAGCAATTGAGCGGAAATCTTGGAGAAAAATTTGGTTTGAGTAGTGCAGATTCAAATGGAGTTGCTTCAAATTTAATTCCGCAGATATTAGGCTCTTTAGTCAATAAAGCAAAAGATCCAAACGATAGCAGTTTTCAAATTTCAGATATTATAAATTCTATTTCTGGAAACAGCGGACAAGCTTCTGGAATAATGGATACGATTTCTAAATACGGAATGCAATTTGGACTTGACCAAAACAATGATGGAAAGGTTGACGTTGCAGATGTATTGGTTGTAACCAAAAGCAAAGGAGGAATTGCAGGTTTTATTGGAAAACTTTTTGGAAGTAAATAGTTAAATACTAAGACTCTAAGTTTCTGAGATCCTAAGATGTTAAGCTCCTGAGATATTAAGCACTAAGGCTGTTTGCTCTGCAAACAGCTTTTTTATTTATTACATTCAGCATCTCGAAAGAAAATTCAGAATCTCAGAATCTCAGAAACTCAAAAACTTAGAAACTCAGAATCTTATCACCTTGTTAAAACTCTTCTTATTTTCGCGATTAATCCGTAAATTTAAACTATGAAAAAAGGCATTTCCATATTAATTGTTTTATTTACCATTATTGCGTGTTCTACAGCTTCTAAGAATATTGCTAGCACCGATGTTGCTGCAAACAAAAAGGGAGGTGATACTGTCAGAATTGCAAATGATTCATTAGAATACGAAGTCATTATTATCGATAATGGATTCACAAACTGGCTCGCCTCTCGCGCCTATCCGCGAAACTATCACTCCTTGCAATATCTCGAAAACAAAAATTATCTATATGTAACAGAATGGAACAATCGTGTCTTACAGCCACAGCGCTACAATCCTAATTTGTACGAAATGTCTATTGACTACCGCCCAGACATTCATTATGGCTACGAAGTAAATTATTTAATTTACAATTACATGATTTATTTCCAAAATACTTACAAACAAAAGCTTTGGGGTAACGTTCCTTCAAGATAATATACTATATTTGTAATCATTACAAATAGCAATGAACAGATTAAAAAAACGCTGGGGAATCACCTCAAATTTACAAGCCATAATTATATTTATCGTTTTTGCCATCACAGGATCGGCATCTGCTTGGCTGTCTAAACCTTTCTGCGTTTGGCTGGGAATTACCAAAGAAGATTTTGGAGGCTGGTTTACACTTATCCGTCTTATTATTATCTTCCCAATTTATCAGATTTTATTGGTTGCTATAGGAACTGTTTTTGGGCAATTTAAATTCTTTTGGAACTTCGAAAAGAAAATGCTTAAAAACATGGGACTTGGATTTTTATTTAAAGATTAAACCGCCGTTTTTCTTCCCTGAAAAAAATAAGTATAAATCCATGTCAAAGTAAAAGATGGAATAATATCTGTAAAAGGAATAATTTCTTCTAGAAAAGTCAAAACTCCGGCAACCTTCCCTACTCTTCCTTTATACATTCTCGCCATAATTACGCCTGCAATAGGCGCCCAGATTACATCAGAGAACTCACCTAAAAACGGAATCGAGAAAGAAATCATACCAATTCCATCCAAAACCAATCCGATGATTAATTTTGACATTCTGTTATCTTCTACAACTTCTAAATCTTGCATAACACATTCACTTTTAAGTTAATCGAAATTAAAAATAATTCTCTAAAGTAATCTTACTTATTTATTAAATTTAATTTCCAACATTCCCATATCAATTTACGTACCGATTTTAGATTTTAGATTTTAGATTTTAGATTTTAGATTTT
>NZ_JUIV01000019.1 GCF_004151235.1 Flavobacterium anhuiense | reverse complement strand
GTGTCTAACTTTTTGGGGCATGTTCAAAACTTATGGCTTTTTTCATTTTTTTCTTTTGAATCTTAATTTGCTTTTTTAGTCTCGATTCCGTTTTGGTCTAATAAATACATTAATGTAGTCATTGTTGCAGCGCCAAGTTCCAACTCTCTTTTGTTGATGGCATCAAATTTATCATTTGCTGCATGGTGATAATCAAAATAACGTTGAGAATCAGGCTTTAAACCTGCTTTCACAATAGCTTGTGAAGTTAAATGATTAATATCTGAACCTGCGTGCCCAATTGTAAAGCTGTGAACCAAATAAGGCTCAAAAAGATCTTTATAACCTTGAATCTTTTTTAAATTAGCATCATCAGCTTCAATTGAAAATCCTCTTGGAGAAAATCCTCCTGAATCACTTTCTAAAGCAAAAATATGGTTCTCTTTGTTTTGTTTTGAAACTTCTTCGTATTTAGCGCCACCTTTTCCGCCGTTCTCTTCATTCATAAATAATACTACACGAATCGTATTTTTAGGTTTGTAGTTTAAGTTTTTCAAAATACGGATAACTTCCATACTTTGCACTACTCCTGCTCCATCATCGTGAGAACCGTCAGCTAAATCCCAAGAATCTAAGTGTCCTCCAACAACCATAATGTTTTCTGGAGTAACGCTTCCTGTCAATTCACCAATTACGTTATAAGACAAAGCATCTGGCAAAGTCTCGCAAGATTGTTTGAAGTAAAATTTTAAAGCAGGATTTACTTTTAAAGATTTGCTCAACAATTCAGCTCCATTTGTACTGATTGCCGCTGTTGGAATATACTGTGCCTTTGGCAAGTCACCATAACTTTGAGCTCCTGTATGAGGAAAATCGTCTAAACGTAAATTCATAGAACGAACAATTGTACCAACTGCTCCTAGCTTTGCAGCTTCTTTTGCTCCTGCATATCTTTGGTCAACACAAGCACCATAAGAAGTAAAAGTTTCAATGTTTTCAGGATTCATTGGCCTGTTATAGAAAACTATTTTCCCTTTTACTTTATCAGCTCCAAGTTCGTTTAATTCTTTTATTCCTTGAACTTCGATAATTTCTGCAGTAAGACCTGTTTTTGGTGTTGCTACCGAACCTCCTAATGCACAAATTGGCACATTAGTTTTTACTTTCCCATCAAGAATATAAGCTGTTTCTTTTTCGCCACGCACCCAGTGAGGCACCATAACTTCTTGTAAATATACCTTATCAAGCCCTAAGCTTTCTAATTGCCTTCTAGTGTACTCAACTGCTTGTTCTGCGCCTTTAGAGCCAGACAAACGAGCGCCGATGTCATTTGACAAGTATTCTAACCAAGTGTAGCATTTTGACTCGGTTAAGGCTTTTTTGTAAAATAATTTGATGTTTTTCTCATCATTTGTCTGTGCAAAAGATGTCAATCCGTTTAAAACTAAAGCAGTTAAAAGAATCGTTTTTTTCATAGTTTCTGTAGTAATTTGGAGTTTAGTATACCAGTGGTATATTCGCAAAGGAACAAAATTATTGACATTTCTGAAGCCTTTTTCTCAACCTTTTCTCAAAAAAAACTCCAATTACAAATTCTTCAATTTGCAATCGGAGCTTTTACATATTCTATAAATAAAGATTATTTTACTTCAATAATCTTATTTTTTGTTCCAATACCATTTTCATTAAAAGGCTCGATCGTAAAATAATATTTCGTGCCTTTATCCAAACCTCTAAAATCGTATGTATTATCGCCATAAACCATAATGCTGTTGTACAATTTATCAGGAGCTATTCCGTAATAAATGTTGTAACCAATTGCATCTGCCTGTTTTTTCCATGAAATCATAGCATTTCTAGAATCTGCTTTATTTCTATCTACCTTAAACGAAACTACAGGTTTTGGTTTTGCAGCCAATCCGTTTCCAAAAACTCTAAAATCAGAAATGGCAAACAAACCTGAAGCATTGTGAACATTCTCCATTTTAATGTAACGAGCTTTAATTGGTTTGGTAAGCTCTACATAATCGTGTGGAGCATCTTTATCATTTTTAGATTTATCAACCACCAAAGTCCAATTTTGAGCATCATCAGACATGAATATTTTGTATTGATAATAGATATCCATTGCTTTATTAAACTGCGTTGCTTTATGATCTGCGTAATTAATTTGAAGCGCATTGATTTCCATTTGACGCCCTAAATCCATTTGAAGCCATTCACCTGGATTGTTAGTTTTAGCAGACCAATAGGTTTGAATATTTTCATCTGTAAGATTTTCAGCTCCGTAACAGAATTTCTCATACACTTTTTTACCGCCATGATCCATTCTGTGCGTTTCTACTTCCATACATTCTTCAGAAGACGAAACCGTCACAGGCTTTTTATACGAAAGCAGCATCCATCCTGATGAAGCGCCTTTTGTCTGATCGCGCTCGCTTGTTGGCAACACAATCGGGAAATCTCCATAAGCTGTAATAGAATACATTACATCATCTTTGTCAAATCCGGCAGGAAACATATCAATACGACGCTCAAAACGGTCTTTTATTGAAATTTTACATGTTCCTGTATTCCAATAATTTCCGTAATTATCTGCAAAAGTATTTCCATGTCCAGCTCCAATTACAAATCCGCCTGGTTTATAAGACATTGGATTATGTTTTTGATACGTAAATGGCCCTAACGGATTATCGCCAACGTGAACCCCATTTGCATATCCTTTAAATTCGGTAGCAGGAGCTCCGTACTGCATATAGTATTTTCCGTTATGCTTGGTCATCCAAGCTCCTTCAATGAAATTCCCCCAAGGTGCAGGCTCCATATCGTTGTTTGGGCCAAAACGTTCCCATCCGTGAGCTGAAGGATCTAAAATCGCAACTTCTTTAATTTGCCCGTAAGGTTTTTGAATATCTTCAACTTCTGTTGCTTTGTACAATGTGGCATAATCTTCCTGATTTCCTTTTGGAAGCCACGTTTTATAATCAACCTCAACACCTACAAGCGGTAATTTTCCACTTGAACCGTAGTACATATACACTTTTTTATCATCATCTTGAAAAATAGCTGGATCCCAAGTTGGAAGCATTGCTTTGTCTACGTGACGCGTCCATCTTCCTGATTTTGGATCTGCAGTTTTCCAAATTGGATGATCTCTTTTCCAAGTTGAGCCCACGTAAAATAAAGTGTCATTTACAACCCAAGCTGCAGGAGCGCATTGGTCGTCATCTCCTGGCTGTCTTTGGAAGCTTCCATAAACAAAATTCCAATCTGACATGTCTTTACTCCAAAAGAAACCTGCCTGATTTGTCGCAAATAAATAATATTCGCCTTTATACGTAATAATTACAGGATCGGCACTTGAACGGCGTGATTCTGGAATTCCATTATGGTTGTGCGTTGTAAAATTGTACCCAATATTTATTGGATTACAATAAGTTGTAGCTGGTCTGCTAGGGTCAAACCATTCTGTTTTGCCAGAATTTTGCGCCAAAAGATTGTTTCCGAAAAATATCGAAAGCAATACAATAGGCGTTAGTTTTTTATATAATTTCTTCATGGTTAGATTTTCTTAAGTTAAGTTTTAAAGACTATTTTTTAATCTCTTTTCTTTCCTTTAAAAGTTCGGGTTCGTTTGTAGTAATGTAATTGAATTTATGTGCAATAATCCAATCCATATCTTTAGCGTCATTAACAGTCCAAGCATTTAGAATCACCTTATTGTCTTTGGCTTCTTGAATCCATTCTGGGTGTTTTTGAAATACTGAATAATGATAATCTACACCGTTAATTTTATCTGCTTTAACTTCTTTAGGCGATTTATTTCCTTCCAAATATTGCAAAGAGGTTTTAGAATCTATCTCTCTAATTTTCTTCAGAATATCATAATCAAAACTGATGTAGCAGGTGTTTTTATCGGCTTTTAATTTTTTAATGGTTTCGACTGCTGCTACACCCGTTTTTTGTCCTCTTTCTTTGCTGATTTCTGAAGGTTTAATTTCGCAAACCAAAAGTGTATGTTTGTTATTTCGCATTCCTTCAGAAATGTACTCATGAAGGGTTGGAAGTTTTTCTCCGTTAGAAAGTTTAAACTTTATCAAATCTGCATAATTTGTTTCTTCAATAAGCAGTTTGTTGTAATGTGCATCATGATTGATCACAAGCGAATCATCTGCTGTTCTCCAAACATCAAATTCTGATCCTGGCAGTTTCAAATCGATTGCATGCCTTAATGATGCAATAGAGTTTTCAGGAAGATTGTTCTTTTTCCAAGCACCGCGATGTGCTACAATTGCATTTTTTTGCGCATTGCAATAAGAAAAAGCAACAAGGCAAACGGCACTAAATATTTTGATTTTATTCATAATAACGTAGTTAAAAAATTACAAAAAGGTCTTTAGATTTAGAAAAAAAGCCCTCCAAACGAAGGGCTTTTCACTAATCAAATAAACCAACTATTTAGTTAACTCAAAACTAACTTTCTTATCGGCATTTGAATTTCCTCCAACAAAAATATCAAACTGCCCTGGCTCTGCTACGAATTGTAAATCAGAGTTATAGAATTTTAAATCTTCAACAGTAATATCAAAACTTACTGTTTGTTTTTCACCTTTTTTAAGTGCTATTTTCTGGAAACCTTTTAGCTCTCTAACCGGTCTTGTTACTGAACCAACTAAATCTCTAATGTATAATTGAACGGTTTCTTTTCCGTCAAAATTTCCAGTGTTTGTTACCTCAACTGTCACTTTCAATTTTCCTTTTGAATCCATTTTATCAGAAGAAATTTTCAAGTTTGAATAATCAAAAGTAGTATAGCTTAAACCAAATCCGAATGGGAATAAAGGCTCGTTTCTCTCGTCGATATAATTTGATCTGAATTTCTCAAATTTACCTTCTGTGTTAGAAAGCGGTCTTCCTGTATTTTTGTGTGCGTAGTAAATTGGCAATTGTCCAACGCTTCTTGGGAAAGTTGAAGTCAATTTTCCAGAAGGATTTACATCTCCAAATAATACGTCAGCAATAGCATAACCTGCTTCTGTACCAGCGAACCAAGCATTTAAAATAGCAGGAACTGTTTTTTCTTCGTCAGTAATTACTAACGGACGTCCGTCAAATAAAACTAAAACAACTGGTTTTCCTGTTTTTAATAAAGCGTTCAATAAATCTTTTTGCGCTTGTGGAATTTCTAAATTTGTACGGCTGCTAGATTCTCCGCTCATTTCAGCAGACTCTCCTAAAGCAGCAACGATAACATCAGATTGTTCAGCAACTTTTAAAGCTTCGACTAATAAGTCTTCTTTTGAACGTGAATCACGGTGTAATGTTTTTCCAAACATTGTTGCGTTAGTTTCAAAAGTTTCATCGTAATCTAAGTTGCTCCCTTTTGCGTATAAAACTTTCGTTCCAGCTCCAGCAACTTCTTTAATTCCTCTCAATAATGAAACCGCATTTTCCATTTTTGTAGCCACACTCCAAGTTCCTGGCATGTTTTCTTTAGCATCAGCCAATGGTCCAATCAAACCAATTGTACCTGATTTTTTAAGCGGTAATAATTGGTTTTGGTTTTTCAATAATACTAAAGATTGTGCAGCAATTTGACGCGCTTCTTTTCTGCTGTCTGTTGTGAAGATTTCAGTTTTAGCTCTTTTTTCATCACAATATTTATATGGATCTTGGAATAACCCTAAATCATATTTTGCTTCTAGAATAAGTCTAACCGCATTGTCGATTGTTTCGATAGACACTCTTTTCTCATCTAAAGATTTTTTCAAAGTTCCTAAGAAGCCTTCTCCAACCATATCCATCTCAACACCAGCATTTAATGCTAAAGCAGAAACGTCTTGAAGATTACCCATTCCGTGTTCAATCATTTCAGGAATTCCTGTAAAATCTGTCACCACAAAACCTTTAAAGCCCCATTGTTTTCTCAAAACGTCAGTCATTAACCATTTGTTTCCAGTTGCAGGAATTCCATCAACTTCGTTGAAAGAAGCCATAACCGAACCTACTCCAGCATCAACAGCAGCTTTGTAAGGAGGAAAATAATCGTTAAACATTCTGATGTGACTCATATCAACTGTGTTGTAATCACGTCCGCCTTCTGGAGCACCATATAATGCGAAGTGTTTTACACAAGCTAAGATTGAGTTATTTTTAGTAAGATCGTGCTGTTGGTACCCATTTACCATTGCTTTAGCAATTTGCCCTCCTAAGTAAGGATCTTCTCCAGAACCTTCAGAAACTCTTCCCCATCTTGGATCGCGAGAAATGTCAACCATTGGAGAGAATGTCCAGTTGATTCCATCTGCACTAGCTTCTTTAGCTGCAATTTGAGCACTTCTTTCGATTAAGCCCATATCCCAAGTACAAGATAATCCTAACGGAATTGGGAATGTTGTCTCGTAACCGTGAATTACGTCCATACCAAAAAGCAACGGAATTTTTAAACGGCTTTTTTCAACCGCAATTTTCTGTACTTCTTTAATTTTTTGAACTGATTTAATGTTGAACAAACCGCCCACTTTTCCTTCAGCAATATTTTTTGCCACATTTGAGCTGTTTGCCTGCCCTGTGGTAATATCACCAGATGTTGGCAAGTTTAACTGACCCAATTTCTCGTCTAAAGTCATTTTTGACATTAATTCCGCCACAAATTCAGACTTTGGTTTAATTTTCGCTGTATTTTTAGCAGGCTTCTTTTGAGCATAACCCAAAACAGCGCATCCTAAAAAAAGTAAGACTAATTTGTTTTTCATTCTATTCTATTTATTTGTTTGTATTCGTTTTTCTTTGCTGCAACATCCAGTCGTAGATCTCTTGATTATCATATACTTTTGTCCAGCTGTCATGTCCTGCATCATCAAAAATGGTCAGCTTTACATCTTTTGCATTGCATTTTTTCAACTCTTTGTAAATTGTGATTGCGTAATTCACATTTACCACATCATCTAGCAATCCATGAAAAATTCTGGTTGGAATTTTGGCAATTTCACATGCTTTTTCTAACTGAATCAAATCTACAAAGCCAGCGACAGGTACATTTGCGGCAAATAAATCTGCATGTGCAAAAGCCAAATTCCAAGAAGCCCAACCTCCTGAGCTCAAACCAGTAACATAAATTCTTTCTGAATCGATTTTATTCTCTTTCTGAATTTTTACAATCAGCTGATAAATTGATTCTATATCCCAATTCTCATCTTCTTTACATTGCGGAGCCAAAACATAAGCATCTAATTGATGCGTTTTTAAATATTTCAAAGGACCGTGAATCTTCACTTTCTCAAGATCAGTTCCTTTTTCTCCATCTCCAGAAATAAAAACTATTAAAGGCTTTTTGTCTTTTGTATTTGCTGGTTTATGCAGAACAAAACCAAGCTCATACTTTTCCATTATAACAGTATTTATTTTTCCAGTTGTCTCGCTTTGGCTAAAGCCCAAAATAGAAAACAAAAAAGATAAAAAAGCTAATTTATATTTCATACTGCTTCTTAAATCCCGTATTTACTAGAAGTAAAACCTAATTTTTTAAGCCCCAGTTTAGTATCTGAAGCATTCATAAATAATTTCCACATTAAACCACTTCTATAGTTTTCAATCATGGGAGCGATAGTTCCTTGATCGATTGCTAAATAGCGAGGTGTTACCCAATTGTATTGTGGGGAAAAAGCATCATAAGGTCCTGCAATTCCAACATATTTTGCTCTATTCTCATCATACAAATAATGCAAAAACTTCATAGACTCTACTGGCGTAAAAGGAAAAGAAGATAATGCTGCAGTTGGAGAAATTACACCTGTATCATTGTTTGGCTGATGTGCGGTATAGCCTGTCGTTCCATCAGGATTTCTTGTATAACTCGCTGTTAATCCCCAACATTTATCTGAATAATCTTTAAATCCTTTTGGATTAGCAACACTGTATTGAACCATAATCTTAGCATGATTTTGTGTCAATTGCCAGTAATCTGCATATTTATCTTTTAGATTATTTGGATCTAAACCTAAATAAGAATAATGCGACCAGAACATTGGTCCAACATTTCCTGTAGCTCCATTATAATTTAATACCACAGGAATTCCATATTGTGAACCACCATTTACGATTGCACCACTTCTTGCCCATGCTTTATGGTATGCTTCGGCTGAAATTGGATGTGTTGGAGAAGAGGCAGCCATAATGTAAGTGATAAGACATTCGTTGTATCCTTCCAATTTGAAGTTCATTTCCCAACCATAATTAGGAGACCAATGCCAATACAATGCATCTTGTCCCTGTGTATACCAGTCCCACTCTACACCTTTCCAAAGTTGATCTGCTTTTGCAGCTAATTCTTTTTCGGTCGTACTTCCATTATTAAAATATTCTCTGATCGTAATTAACGCTTGGCAAACGAAAGAAGTCTCCACTAAGTCTCCGCCATTGTCTTTTGTTCCAAAAGGAATAACTTTCCCAGATTTATTATCCATCCAATGTGGCCATGCTCCGTGAAAACGTTCTGCTTTTTCAAGAAAATTTAATGCGGTAGTAAGTCTAGAAACAGCTTCTACTCTTGGCAAGAAACCTCTTTCTACGCCTACAACTATACTCATTAACCCAAATGCAGAACCTCCAGTAGTTATAATATTTGATTCAAAGCTTGGATCCTCCGTAAGATATCTCTCTCGTGCTAATTTTGAATTTGAATCTGCATACTCCCAAAAATACTTAATCGCATCTTTTTGAACCAAATCTAAAGCTTCTGTATCTGTTAAAGGATTTGTAGGTGTTGTTGGATTTGTTGGTAACGGTGTTCCAACATTATTTCCCCCTTCTGGAGAAGATGAAGAGCAAGAGCTAACAGCACTTAAAAACATTATAATATATAAACCTAACTTCATTTTATCAATTTCTAATAATTGTTATTACTAAACCATACACCCGAAATAAAATTCAGGCATATGGTTTTAAAAACTTTATCTCTTATCTTTTTCTAATTTATAAAGAGCAGAAACTTCATTATCAGTAAGAGCTGCATCATAAATTCTAAACTCATCCATTAATCCTGTATAGTGAAGCATCCAACCATCAGGATCACTCCAAGGAGCTCCTAAATGCTGTTGAAAACCACCAATAATAAATTTTGAAACTTCAGAGTTTGCTAATTCTCCATATGGAGCTCCTCCTGTGGTAGGATCACTTGCATATCTTTTTGCAATAGATGCGGGTATCTCTAACTTTTTACCATCAATGTAAATACTATAGGTAGAACTTGTGCCATTGTAAGTCCAAACTAAATGTTTCCACACACCAAACATATTGGCTAGAACATTAGTTCCTCCATGCTCAATAAATTGTCCTGCCCAAGAAATACTTGGTGTTACATCTTTTTGAATGTGATTCTTTAAAAGCATTGTTGTTGCTGGTCCTGTACCTTCAATAAGTGTAAAAATATTTCCCCAGAAATCTGTTTTTTTAGGAAGCATAAATAAAGACTGTGCTCCTCCAGTATGCGGATCTGTTTTGATCCACATCGAAATAGAAATACTTTTTACGTTTATTACCGAATTAGCAACTGTATTGTAAGAAATAAAAGAACTTGCAGAACCTTGATATGCCTCACCTTTTATTCCTGTTCCATATGTAACATTAGTTCCTGTTCCATCTGTAATACTGTTTTTTGAATCCGCAATATTACCATCAAAACTAAATTTAGAAACCAAATGTTCTGCAGCAACCTCATCTGAATTGTCATAACCTCCAATCTGTTCGTACGGAATTGGGCTGTTTACTTTATCAATACTATCCTCGCAGCTTACTAGTAATGTTGAAGCTAAAACAAAAGAAAGCAATAAAATAGATTTATTCTTTTTCATTTTTAATATCTTTAAAATTAATAACCAGGGTTTTGACTTGAAAGACCTTTTGCTTCGTTTAAGAAAGCTTCCGGAATTGGGAACAATTCATTTTTTCCCTCAGTAAATACTTTCCCATCAGCAGCAAAAGCAGTTTTAGCCTGACCAGTTCTTACTAAATCGAAGAATCTGTCAAATTCAAATGCTAACTCAACCCTTCTTTCTCTCCAAATAGCTTTTCTAATATCATCTTGAGAAGAAAAAGTTGTATTAGGAAGCTTAGCTCTATTTCTAATTTGGTTTAATAATGAAATAGCATCGCTTGTTTGACCAAGTTCATTTAAGGCTTCTGCTTTCATTAATAATACTTCAGCATATCTAATAAAAATAACATTAGCATCACTGTCATCAGCTCCACTATAATTAGATGAATATGCTTTATAGTTATATCTTTCGTTTTGAACTGTATTTGGTACAAGTTTCCCATCATACAATGTTGTTCCTCTAAAAATAATCGTTGCATCTTTTCTAACATCACCTGGCTCATATGCATTCAATAAACTTTGAGAAGGAGTATTGAAGCCCCAGCCCCAGCCTCCAGTTCCTTTAGGTGCCTGAACTTGAGAATATTGTCTAATTCCTTTTGCAGGTACTGATCCAACACCATTGATTTCGAAAATAGATTCAGGCCCATTTTCGCCCTCTAGCCTAAACATCGTAGCATAATCTGGAACAAGGCTATAACCTGTAACTAAATTACAGTTGTCTACAACTTTCTGCCAGTTTTTTTGATACAAATTCACTTTAGCTAACAATGCATAAGCTGATCCTTTTGATACTCTCGCTTTTTCATCAGCAGAATAAGCAGATTTTAATGGCAAAGCTGCAATAGCTGTATTTAAATCATTCTCAATAAAAGCATAAACTTCTGTTACTGGTTTACGAGTAAGCAACATATTCTTATCTTCTAGAGATGACGGGTTAGGCAAATGGTCTACAATTGGAACACCTCCATAAATTTTCACAAGAGTAAAATACATGAAAGCTCTCATAAATGTTGCTTCTCCCATTAATCTACTTCTTAATCCTGCATCGGCTTTATCTAATTGAGGAATAATATTTAAAGCTTGGTTACACCTATTAATTCCAGCATAATAAGCTTTAAAAATATCTCGACAAGAAGGATTAGAAGCATTATATGTTAAAGCATCTAATATATCTTTATCGGTACCCGCATCACCTGGACTTGAACCTTTATCGGCATCATCGCTTGTTATGCTCGCTAAACCAATCCAACCAAATGAAGTTGTATCCCAATCTAGGAATTTGTTATAAATTGCGGTTACAAAAGTTTCTGCTCCTGCATTATTATTATATAATTCGATATCGTCTGTAGAAACAGATTCTGTTTGGTTAACATCTAAATAATCGTCTGCACATCCCGCAAAAAGCAATGACACTAATGCAAACATTGATATATATATATTTTTCATAATATTAAAATTTTAAATTAGCCCCTACAACAAATGATCTTAATGTTGGATAAGCATCCAACTCCACTCCTTGAAGTTTATATGGATCCCCGTCTGCATTTAACTCTGGCGAAAAGCCTGAGAATTTTTGTGTAATAAATGGATTAATTGCATTAACATATAATCTGCAATAGCTGATAAAGCTTTTTTCATCTAAAGGAAGTTTATATCCTAAAGTAATGTTATTAATTCTAAAGAAATCCCCTGACTCTAAATAATATGTCGAAGCTACCGGAGTAGAATTAAATGCTCCTGGATTTGAAGCTGTAGGATTATTTATTGTCCAAAAATCAGTTGCTACTGAATCTTCTATATTCTCTCCACCAAAACGCTGTCCCTTTTTTCCATTGTAAACCTTAGCACCTGAAGTACCATATCCATCAACAGAGAAATCAAAGTTTTTATAATTTAAACCTAAGGTAACACCATAATTAGATTTTGGTAAAATTGAGCCTACATATTTTTTATCTGCAGTACCTAATGCATCTTGAGTAGCTTTGGTCCCATCTGCCTTGTAATATAACATTTTACCATTTTCACTATCAAAACCAGCATACTGATACAAGAAGAAGCTTCCTAATGGTTGTCCTACAGATGAATTGTCCAAAAACTTAGTAGTTTCCCCATTTCCTAAACTACCTCCTTGTATTGGTGATAATATTATGTCTTTTATGCCTGTAAGTTCATTTTTATTATGAGAAAAGTTACCGCCAATCCAATAAGATAAATCGTCAGTTATTTTATCATCCCAACGTAAAGAAATCTCATATCCTTTATTTGATACCTCTCCTACATGTGCGGGTGAAGCAGTTGTTATACCAGAAGCTATATAAGGCTGTACGTTTAAAATAACATTATCTGTTTTTTTATTATACAAGTCAAAAGTTCCTTTTAATCTATTATCTAACAATTCAAAATCTAATCCTAAAGAAGATTCTTCAGTTACTTCCCATGAGAGGCTCGGATCTATTTGAGAGGTAATGGTTGTTCCTTCGTATAAAATTGATCCCCCTAAATAAGAATTTAAACCTGAACTATAGCCTTGTCTATTAAGTGGCACATTTTGATTGCCTAGTTTACCCCAACCTCCTCTTAATTTCAATAAGTTAATTGTTTTTACATCAGCCATGAAGCTTTCTTTGTTAATGATCCACCCTGCTCCGAATGCTGGAAAAGTTCCCCAACGATAGTCTTTAGCAAAATTTGAAGATCCATCACGTCTAATAGTCCCAGTTAATAAATATCTATCCTTCAATTTGTACTGAAAACGACCAAAATAAGATGCTAATTTTGTCTCATTAAAAACTTCATCTTTATAACTTGTTATATTTGCTACATAATCAACATCCTTTAATGACCAATAGTTAGAATCTGTATTTGCATTTTTTCTAACAATTGTCAATTTTTGTCGAGGTCCTCTAACAGATGTTTCTATACCTGCTGTTAATTCAACATCATGAATTTGATTAAATACTTTATTAAATGTCAAATAATTAGATAAATTCCAATTAAAATATTCTTCTCTACCTTTGGTTAACAAATTATAAGGAATTTTTTCATTAACAACTCTTTGATCAAAATCTGCAGCTGTTTTATCTGGATTAGCAGCTAACCAAATATTTTCTGAATCTTCGAAATTATATTGTTTCCAAGTGTAATATTCCCCATTAAA
The DNA here is from genome assembly GCF_004151235.1 of Flavobacterium anhuiense. Taxonomy (GTDB): domain Bacteria; phylum Bacteroidota; class Bacteroidia; order Flavobacteriales; family Flavobacteriaceae; genus Flavobacterium; species Flavobacterium anhuiense_A. Next base: position 86,612 of record NZ_JUIV01000019.1, on the reverse strand, counting down.
TTGTGAAGTAAATTTTAAAGAAGGTAAGATTTCATAATCTAATTTTAGACCGCCTTGTAGCGTAACACTTTTCTGTTGTTCATTATAAAGATCCAATTGTGCTACAGGATTTCCAACATTATTAAAAGATGAACCTGTAGTGTTTGCAAAACCATTTTCTCCAACTCTTGATACACCATATTGACCATTTGCAAAGCGCACTGGTACTATTGGCGATTGTTTATAAGCAGTTGTAAATGCACTTAAAGGTTTTGGAGTTGAATTAGTAGAAGTAAAACTAAAGTTTTGATTTAAAGTTAATTTTTTAGAAATTTTATATTCATTATTGTTTCTAAATGTAGTACGACCGTAATCTAAACCATTTAAAACTGCTTTTTCTTCATAATTTCCTAAACTGAAAAAGTATTTTATATTTTCACTTGCTCCTGAAACAGATATATTATTTTGTGTATAAGAACCTGTTCTAGTAATTGCATCAAACCAATCTGTATTTACTGGTTGATCTTGAGAAAATGTAGTCGTTTGTAAAGCTGAGTTTGTATAATACGCAAACTTATTACTACCTGCCATTTTTACTTTTTTCAAAGGTTCTCTTATTCCTGCAAAACTTTCAATCTCAACAGAAACTTTATCTCCTTTACCTTTTTTAGTAGTAATAATGATAACACCATTCGCCGCTCTTGTACCGTAGATTGCTAAAGCAGAGGCATCTTTTAAGACCTCATAGGACGTAATATCATTTGAGTTAATATTATTGATGTTTTCAGTCTGCATTCCATCTACAATATATAATGGATTTCTTCCACCTAAAGCGGTCCCTAATCCTCTAATTACAACGGAAGGGGTACTACCTGGTAAATCAGATGAGATAACCTGAACACCAGCAGCTTTGCCTTGAATAGCTTGTGAAGCATTTAAAACTTTTGTTTTTGTAATTTCTTCTGCTTTTATTGATGAAATGGCTGTAGTATTGTCTACTTTCTTTCTTGTACCGTAACCAATTACAACTACTTCTTTTAAGGCAGTATCTCCTGCTTCTTTTAAGGTAATTGTCATTGGTGCGGCAGTAGCCGGTACAGAAACTGCATCAAAGCCTAACATAGAGACTTTTAAAATGTCTCCCGGTTTTGCATTAATTGTAAAGTTTCCGTCGAAATCTGCATCTGCAGTTGCTCTAGCATCAGCTGAAGCAATAATTGCTCCTGGAATTCCCATTCCATTACTGTCTACTACTTTTCCTTTAATTGCTTGCGCTTGTCCCATCATATAGGTAGGCAGCAGCAAGAGCGCTAAAAAGCTAAAAATAAAATTTTTCATACAGTACGTAATCGTTTAAGTTAGTAGAGCCAAATTAAGCAATTACAACGTTGTAGTACATCAAACACCACTACAACATAGCTACATCATTGTGTTAAAATTTTATCTTATAATAATGATTATCAACATTATAAATATTAACAAAATTCCTTTAACACAACATTATGATGTAGTAATGATGTATCGTAATTATATAAAAAATGATATTGAAAAATATAAATTCCGTAAAAAATAAAATCAAATCTTACAGAGTTAATAAAAACTTTGATAGGTTTTCGTCTTGAGTAAGGTTTAGTTTCTTTCTTAGACGATATCTGTGGAGTTCTACACCTCTAAAAGAGATATTCATCATAGGAGCAATTTCTTTAGAAGAAAGGTTCATTTTAAGATAAACACATAGTTTTATATCCTTTGGAGTTAATTGTGGATATTTTTTAGACAGATTAATGATAAACTCATTATGAATTTGATTCAAATTAGTTTCAAATGTTTCCCATTCGTGTTTATTGACTTCATTAATCTTAATTGCTTTTCTAATTTCATTTTTAAGTTTACCAAAATCTTTCTCGGTTTCTAAAATACCTTGAATTTTATCGATCATTTCGGTTTGTTTGGCAATTGATAATGATTTGCCAGCAACTTCAGAAGATTTCGCCTGCAGTTCTAATTCTAAAATATGTTTTTCGTATTCCTGAATATTAAGTTCGTTTTCCTTTTTCAATTCCATCTCGAGAATTTCTCGCTGATGCTTTAATTCTTCAGCTTGCAATTTTAATTTTTGCATATAACGAAGCTTATTCCATTTATAATAGAAAAATAAAACTGCTCCGATTACAAGAAAATACAATAGAATCATCCAAAATGAAAAATACCAAGGTTCTGCAACTTTAAATTTATATGACGAAACTGCATCATAAGTTGCTCCATCGTGTTTGAATATTTCTACAGTATGATATCCACTGCTTAAATTGTTCAAAACAATCAATCCGTCTGAAATTGGAATGAAATCTTTTTCTTTATCTAGTTTATAAAATAAATTTGGTCTGCTCGCTCCATAAATTCCAGAGATGACATTAATCTTTAATTCGGTATTGAATTTAATTTTCTCATCACTCGGAATTAAAGCATCATCACTAAATGCTTCGATTTTAACTTCTGAATTCTGCTTATTTTCATATTCAAGTTTAAGCGAAATAAATCCATCATCCAGATTAAACAAATAATAATTGTCTTTTTTGAAAATTCTCAGATTCTCGTTAATCAATTTTCCTTTATAATATTTCTCTTGGATAATATTCCATACAAATTTGTTTCCTTGAGCATAAATATGATATAAGATTCCGTTTTGCAGAACCATAAAATGATCTTCATCTATAGAAACGACATCGGTTACATTTCTGAAATTGGTATTGAATAGTTCGTTTTCTTCCAATTTATTAGATATAGAATTGTAGGTATACCAAGAATTATTAATTAGAAAAAGGATTTCTTTTCTAAACTCAAAAATCTTTATTCCAAAATCGTTTTGTATTTTACTTTGCTGCGTAACGTTTTCCACTTTCAGCGTATTGTAATTATCATCTAGTAAAACACGATACAAACCGCGGTAATTATCGGCAGCCCAAATTTCATTTTTTTTGTTTTGAGCAACATATTTAATCGGTTTTGCAAGGTCTTTTATGATTTTATAATGAGACATGTTTGAAGGATCATCATAAACCAAAATACCACTATAAGTTGATTGAAAATAAGTGTTATTAATACTGCTTTTAGACATATTCCATCCACCGCTGACACCATTTATCTTGGTCAAAGTATTATTTTCATATGAAAAAGTACCGTCATTGTGGCCAATGATATATTTCCCGTCAATTAGAGAAATATTCCATCCTTGCCCTTGGGTGTTAGGCATCATATTAAATTTTCCGGCGCTGTATTCAAAAATACCATGATTAGAAGCAATTAAATACCCTTTATTAATTGCCGCCACAGCATACACAGAACCTAAGAGACCTGAGTTATCGTAAAAGAAAGAAATAGGAGAATTAACCTCAACATGAGCAATTCCGTTATCTAAACCTACCCAAAGATCATTTTCTCGATCCAATCCTATACTCAAAACTGAATTGTTCATTAAAACATTATCGCGTTCGATATTTTTATAGGAATTGTTTTTTAAATCTAAAATGAAAATCCCGCGATTTCCGGTTCCAACAATAAGCTTGTCATTTTTGACAAATTTTGCCACATTGATTGTTGCCGATTTTAAAGTTTCATTTATTGGATGTTCCCAGTTTTTTAGTCCATTTTTTTCTACAATGAAAACGCCTTTTTTCTGAGTAAAAATATAAGTCTTGTTTTGAAACTTTTCTATGGCATGAACAACAGTATTTTTTAAAATGTCCCACCCTTTTGGATTGGCAATGTGCTTTCCATTCATTTTAAAAATTCCATCCTTAACAGAAGCTACATATAAATCTTTATCTACTCCAAAACAGTATGAAATAAGAAAAGGGAATTTTATTTTCTTAATTGTTTTTCCGTTATAAATAAAAACATCATTAAAAGACTGAAAATAAAGAGAACCATTAAACCTAAAAATTTTCCAGATTTCTTCATTGTCCTTTTCATCAAATAATCTGAGATTTTTGGTAATCGAAACATAATGCATCGTTCCGTCTTTTCTATACCAATAGCCAAATTCTTTATAAGAGCCAGAATAAATTTTATCTCCTTCAATCAAAATAGATCGAATGATGGTTTTGTTCGGAAGTGTATATTTTTCCCATTTTACTCCGTCGTAACGAAGCAAATAGTGATTATTGGCAAAATACATTGCATTGTCATTGCCTTGTGCCACATTCCAGATCTGATTATCTCCCTGATAATCTGATTTGCTGTAATTTTCGACAAAGGGAAGTAATTCTTGTGCTTGAAGCTGTAAAGCGATGAAAAAGAAGAAAACGGATTTAAAAAGTATCGATTTCAAGATATTATTTTTTAAATTCAAAGATACTGACAAAAACTTAAACTGAAAGCATAAAAAAGGCTCCAAAAAGGAGCCTAAAATTAAGTTTAAAATAAAACTTTCTAATTTTCAAGCAATTGATAAACTTGATTTGCAATTTCGTATTCCTCATCAGTAGGAACAACTAAAACTTTTACAATAGACTTTTCTGAATTGATTTCTCTTAATTCTTTTGAACGCAGTTCATTTTTTCCTGTGTCAATTTCAATTCCAAAATAATCCATATCGGTACAAATCAAATTACGCATATAAGATGAATTTTCGCCGATTCCTGCTGTAAAAACAATGGCATTTAAACCGTTTAAAGCTGCGGCATAAGCTCCAATTGTTTTTCTAATTCTATAAGCATTCATTTGCAATGCCAACTGACAATCTTTATTGCCCTTTTCGGCTTCTGCTTCAATATCACGTAAGTCACTATAACCTGTCAGTCCAAGCATACCGCTTTGTTTCAGTAAAACAGCATTTACCTCATCTGGAGTATATCCTAAATTTTTAATCATATAAAAAACAACAGACTGATCAATATCTCCTGCTCGAGTTCCCATAATTAAACCGTTTGAAGGCGAGAATCCCATTGAGGTATCAATACATTTTCCATCTTTAATCGCAGCCATACTGCAACCATTTCCTAAGTGAATGGTAATTATTTTAGAATTATCTTTTAAGTAATTAATAGCCTTTTCAGAAACATATTTGTGGCTTGTACCATGAAAACCGTAAACACGCACTTTATTTTCTGTCAAAAGATAATTCGGAATAGCATATTTATAAGCTACTTCTGGCATTGTTTGATGAAAAGCGGTATCAAAAACAGCTATTTGCTCAGCCGAACTAAAAATCTCTTCTGCCACATTAATTCCTTCTAAATTGGCAGGATTGTGCAAAGGTGCCAATTCAAAAAGCTGCTTGATTTTTTCTTTTACTTTTTCGTCAATTTTTACCGTTGCGCTAAAATCGCTTCCGCCATGCACTACGCGATGACCCACAGCTGCAATTTCTGAAGTCGATTTAATCACTCCTTTTTCGGCATCTAAAAGCATATTGGCTACTTTCTGCAAACCGACTTTATGATTCGGAATTGGAAGCGTTTCTTCGCGTGAAACAACAGCCGTTTTAAAAGTGATATTTGAAGTTTCTAAACCAATTCGGTCAATCATTCCAGAACAGATTACTTCGTTTTCTGGCATTACCATTAATTGATATTTAATCGAAGAGCTTCCTGAATTTATAATTAGTATTTTCATTTTTTATTAAAGTTGCTAAGATGCTGAGTTACTAAGGTTCTAAGTTTTAACGCTGCAAACTCAAAGTAATTTATTTTTAATTGAATTACATTCCTTGTGCCTGAATCGCTGTAATTACGACCGTATTGATAATATCATCTACAGTACAGCCACGGCTTAAGTCATTTACAGGCTTGTTTAAGCCTTGTAACATTGGACCAATTGCCAAAGCTCCGGTTTCTCTTTGAACAGCTTTGTACGTATTGTTTCCTGTATTTAAATCCGGAAAAATTAATACACTAGCTTGTCCTGCTACTTCTGAATCTGGCATTTTGCTTTTTCCAACGCTTAGATCAACCGCTGCATCGTACTGAATTGGACCTTCTATCTTTAAATCTGGTCTTTTTTCTTTAACAATTGCTGTTGCAGTTCTTACTTTATCAACTTCGTCTCCTTTTCCTGATGATCCAGAAGAATAAGAAAGCATGGCAATTTTTGGTTCAATTCCGAATGCTAAACTTGATTCTGCCGAAGAAATAGCAATTTCTGCCAATTGTTCTGCTGTTGGGTTTGGATTAATAGCGCAATCTCCAAAAACAGAAACGCGATCCTCTAAACACATAAAGAAAACAGATGAAACTACAGATGAATTAGGTTTAGTTTTAATGAATTGAAGAGCTGGCAAAATCGTATGCTGAGTAGTATGCGCAGCACCAGAAACCATTCCGTCTGCGTGGCCTTTGTACACCATCATGGTTCCGAAATAAGATACATCTTCCATTAAATCTCTCGCCATGGTAATACTCACGTTTTTAGCCTTTCTAAGCTCGTAATACGTATTGGCATAATCTTCATACATTTCAGATTCAATCGGATTAATAATATTTACTTTAGAAAAATCAAATGTAAGTCCAAGCTCTGTAACTTTACTTTCTATCTGTTTTTTATCGCCAATGATAGAAATATCAACCACATCCATATCTAGTAATCTTGATGCTGCTGTAATAATTCGGTCATCATTCCCTTCTGGCAGTACAATATGTTTTCTGTGCTGTTTAGCTCTTTTCACCATATTGTATTGAAACATTTTTGGCGTCATCCCTTCAGGTTGGAAAGTAATTACTCTTTGCGATAAAGCCTCGATTTCAACATATTTTTCGAAAGTATTGATTGAGGTTTCAATCTTGTGTGTATTGTTGGCGTAAATCTGCGATTTAATAGAGCCTATTTTATTGGTAATATGATACGTTCCGCCATCAACCGCAATAATTGGAACAATGGCAGAAAGTCCTTCAATGAGTTTTAAAATACTTTCTTCTGGCACGATATTTCCTGTCAGGATAATTCCCGAAATGGTTGGATAATTGGCTGATTCATTTGCTTGTAAAGCTCCTAAAATAATATCTGAACGATCTCCAGGAGTAATTACCAAAGCATTGTCATGCAAATGCACGAGATAATTATGAAGCTGCATGGCTCCAACGCTATAATGCCCAATTTCGTTATTCAGATAATTTTCTCCAAACAGAACTTTAGCATTTAATTCGCTTACAATTTCTTGCATGGTTGGATTATTCAAACTCGAAATTAGCGGAATGGTATTAATCAATACATTTGAAGGCAAACTTTTCTGTAAGCTTGTTGTAACCAATTCGATATTTTCTGGTTGCACTTTATTAGCAAAAACAGATAAAACCTCAACTTCTTTTACTTTAAAAGAATCATAAACCAGATACAAACTATCCAAAAGCTCTTCTAAGGTTTTTCCAACTCCAGAACCTACAATTATGCTTGGAATTCCCAGGTTTTTGGCAATTAAAACATTTAAATCTAATTCAATCGAAGTTCCTTCCCCCGTAAAGCTGGTTCCTTCAACCAAAACAAAATCAAAGCGCTCTTCTAGTTTTTTATATTTTTCAATAATTAAATCTAGAACCTCCCCTATTTTACCTTTGTTCTTCTTTTTGATTAATCTGCTTTTGGTAATGGCATACGCATCTTCAAACTTAATATCAAGGTTAAAATAAGACAAAACAGTCTCGATATGATTGTCAACTTCACCATCGACAAAATCTTCAATTATAGGTCTAAAATATCCTACTTTGGCCGTTTTCCCAATCAAGATACTCATTAAGCCGAGCGTAATAATTGATTTACCACTGTTGTGATCGCTAGTGGCTATATATATTGCTTTACTCATAATTATTTATTTTTATTCTAAATACCAAATTTACAAAATCAAATTTTTCAAATATAAAAGAACACTAAAACCAGCGTCGTTTTTTGAAATAGATGATCAGGGCAATTACCAACAAGAACATTACACCCATGACTATAAAATAGCCATTTTGCGTTTTGAGCTCTGGCATGTTTTCAAAGTTCATTCCGTATACTCCAACTATAAAAGTAAGCGGAATAAATATGGCTGAAATGATCGTCAGCGTTTTCATGATTTCGTTCATTTTTCGGCTTTGTTCCGAAAAATAAAAATTAGAAGCACTTTCTAAAGCGCTCATATCTGATTCTATCTGATCTAAAAGCTCCAAACTTTTTTGATGCAGTCTAATAAAGAAATTGAAAGTTTCTTTTTGAATTAACCCATTATCGTCATCGTCGTCTTTTTTCGTTTTCAGGTAATAAAGCGAATCTCGAAGCGGCACTATGGAACGTTTAAGAAAATTTAAGTTATCACGATGATTTTCAATTTTCTCCAAAATAACGGGTTTTGCATCTTTTTTAGTCAAATTGATTAAGTCTTCGATTTTATCTTCTTCATCTTCCAATGTAATGTAGAAATTTTCCATTACAGCGTCCAAAAGCAAATACAAGAGATAATCTACCTTTTTGGTTCTAACGATTCCTGCATGCGTACGTAAACGCTCTCGAATGTGGGTAAAGAAGTCGCTACGCTTTTCTTGAAAGGAAATTAAGATTCTATCCTTTAGAATAAAACTTAATTGTTCTACACTAATATTATCTGAATATTCGGAAGGAAGAAGTGATTTTATATTGAAGAATAGAATGTCTTGCTGGTCTTCTAGTTTTGTTCTTTTTGTAGTGTTTAAAATATCGGCAAGCAGGAAATCGTCTAATTTAAAATGTGTGCCGATCGTCTTAATGAGATCAATGTCATTAAGTCCATGAATATTAAGCCAATTGTTTTTTGTATAATCAAAGCAAGAATTTAAAGCCAAGACGGTAAACTTATCATATTCGACAACATCTGCGTCATTATATACAAAAAGTTGCATCTCTGTTTCATGTTCTTTATGCGTGCCAGTATACTCTAAAGTAATGTGTTGCAGCTTACGTCCCTTCTTGTATTTAATCTTTCTCATTCACGAAAATTTACAATAGTAATATTACGAAAAAGAATTTGAACAGGAAATGACAATTATCAGTTTGTGGAAAACCTAGACTTATACGCACTGTAGCGCGTCTCTACAGTAATTGGCAAAAACAAAAAAACCGAGTCATTTCTGGCTCGGTTTATTTTGGAATATATTTAAATTCTCTACTTTTAATCTCCAAAAGTCTTCCATATCTTTTAGCAAAAGCTTGTTTTAAATTATTAATTTCTGTACTTGATAAAGGATTTCTAGAACTAATAATAAATCCAAACCTTTTATCTTTTGGAATTCTTATTATTGTAGACTCAAAAATACTTATTGTGCTAATTATTTGATCTAAAGCAATCTTAACATCTTTTCCTTTTAATTCTACAAAATAAAAATCGTTGTTTAAATGTCTAACAAATCCAAAATCACATTTCTGAACTTGTTTCGAAGCGATTAAACAATCATCTATCCTTATTCTTGTAAAATCTTCTTTAGAATCAATTTCAAATCTTTTTCCATTTTCAGAAGCCACTTTACTTTTTGTACAACAACCTTGATGAGCTTCAATCAATTCATCAAAATTATTGTGCATATCGTAACTCTGTTAATTTATCAAATTCCTCAGATATAACATCTGAAACTCCATCAATCGCATTTGTATCTATACTACGGAATTCTTCGTTTTTAATGGAATAAACTTTTCCATCATTTCGTACTTCATAAACGGAAATTTCATTATAATCAATCCACTTATCTTCAGAAACAATCGCATTTATTTCTTCTTTTAAATCAGGATGTTCATCAAAAGCGTTTTTTGCAAGCATTAAAGTATCTAACGAAGAAAGAATATAAGGACTATGAGTGGTGATTACTAAATTATTTTTTGTTTCTTTTATTTTTTCTATTAAATAATTAATTAAGTTTTTTTGTTTAACAGGGAAAAGATTAAGTTCTGGCTCTTCGATTAAAATAGTCTTAACTTGTCCATTATCTGCATAATTAATTTCATATTCTAAAACTAACAATAATGGAAGTAAAGATTGAATTCCACTTGATGTTTTAGATAAAGAATACTCTTTTTCTTCAATTTTCACATACTCTAGTTCATTATCCCATTTAAAATTAATCCCAAACAATTCGAAATAAAGCTCTTTTATTTCTCTTCTTGCAACTTCATATCTAGCAGAAAAATCCTTAAAACAATTAGGCAAAGCAACATTATTTGCCCATAAACCAGATATAGATGAACTAAGCATAGAAACTAAAATTCTTTCAGCTGGTATATATATTGGCAATGAATGAAGCGATTTATCAGTATTTATAATTTGTTTGATCATTTTTTTAAAATCGTCAACAAATTTATCTTCATATTGATTATTTTCGTTATCTAAAATCTCATTTATTTTATTATTAAGTTCTATTAACGAATCTTTTTTAATATTTTTTTTTGTCTCATTCGTTGGAGTAATTAAAAATTTACTTTTACGCGATTCCAAATCCTTTTTAGACATCGTAATACGTAAATTATCATGAATATATTCAAATGAACATTCCTCAAGGTCAAAATCAATATTATAATGACCTAATAATTTATGGAACTCTTCTATTCTGTCAGCACCAAAAGTTAAATCATTATCCCTAAAGATCGTTATCAACTTTGCCAAAACACTTTTCCCAGTAGAAGTATCTCCAATAAACACAACATATTTAGTCAAATCTATTTCAGCTTCTTTTATTGGTCCGAAATTTTTAACAATCAACTTTTCCATTTTCTATTTTGTAATTACAATGTAAATATAACAAAAAACCGAGTCATTTCTGACTCGGTTTTCTATCTTAATACTTTGTACTAATTACTTAATACTAAAGAATTATTTTACCTCTTCGAATTCAACGTCTTCAACATTGTCTCCAGAAGACTGCTCTTGTTGTGGAGCAGCTTGTTGTCCTTCACCTCCTTGCGCGTACATTGCTTCTGTAGCTGTTTTCCAAGCTGCATTTACATTGTCTAATCCTTTTTGGATTGCGTCAAGATCTTGAGATTGGTGAGCCATTCTCAATTCAGTTAAAGCGTATTCGATAGCTGTTTTTTGCTCGTCTGTTAATTTATCTCCTAACTCTTTCAATTGAGATTCAGTTTGGAAGATAGTACTATCAGCTTCGTTTAATTTCTCAGCTCTTTCTTTTGCAATTCTGTCAGCATCAGCGTTAGCTTCAGCATCTTTTTTCATTTTTTCGATTTCTTCAGCTGTTAATCCAGAAGAAGCTTCGATACGGATATCGTGAGATTTTCCAGTTCCTTTATCAGTTGCAGAAACTTTGATGATACCATTAGCATCGATATCGAAAGTTACTTCGATTTGAGGAACTCCTCTTGGTGCTGGTGGAATACCATCTAAGTGGAAACGACCGATAGTTTTGTTATCAGCAGCCATAGCTCTTTCTCCTTGTAATACGTGGATTTCAACAGATGGTTGAGAATCAGCAGCAGTAGAGAATACTTGAGATTTTTTAGTTGGGATAGTTGTGTTAGACTCGATTAATTTAGTCAATACACCACCCATAGTTTCGATACCTAAAGAAAGAGGCGTTACGTCAAGTAACAATACATCTTTTACATCTCCAGATAAAACTCCACCTTGAATAGCAGCTCCAATAGCCACAACCTCATCAGGGTTAACACCTTTAGAAGCTTTTTTACCGAAGAATTTTTCAACTTCGTCAGCGATTCTTGGCATACGAGTAGAACCTCCAACAAGGATTACTTCGTCGATATCAGATGTAGATAAACCTGCATCTTTTAATGCTTTAGCAACTGGCTCCATAGAACGTTTTACTAATGCATCTGATAATTGCTCAAATTTAGCTCTAGTTAATTTTTTCACTAAGTGTTTTGGTCCAGAAGCAGTAGCAGTTACGTAAGGTAAGTTTACCTCAGTCTCTGCAGAAGAAGATAATTCAATCTTAGCTTTCTCAGCAGCTTCTTTCAAACGCTGTAATGACATTGGATCTAAACGTAAATCAATACCTTCTTCAGATTTGAATTCGTCAGCTAACCAGTCAATGATAACTTGGTCAAAATCATCACCACCTAAGTGAGTATCACCGTTTGTAGATAATACTTCAAATACACCGTCTCCTAATTCAAGAACAGAGATATCAAAAGTACCTCCACCTAAATCGTAAACAGCAATTTTTTGGTCATTTCCTTTTTTATCTAATCCGTAAGCAAGTGCAGCAGCAGTTGGCTCGTTGATGATACGCATAACTTTAAGACCAGCGATTTCACCAGCTTCTTTTGTAGCTTGACGCTGAGCATCGTTAAAGTATGCAGGAACTGTAATAACTGCCTCAGTTACTGTTTGACCTAAATAGTCTTCAGCAGTTTTTTTCATTTTTTGAAGTGTCATTGCAGACAATTCTTGAGCAGTGTATAAACGACCGTCAATATCCACACGTGGAGTATTGTTGTCACCTTTTACCACTTTGTAAGGAACTCTTTTTGCTTCACCTTCAGTTTCAGCAAAAGTGTGTCCCATGAAACGTTTAATAGAAGCAATCGTTTTTGTAGGATTCGTTACTGCTTGTCTTTTTGCAGGATCACCTACTTTAATTTCTCCACCTTCAACAAAAGCGATGATAGATGGTGTAGTTCTTTTTCCTTCTGCGTTAGGGATAACAACTGCTTCGTTACCTTCCATTACAGAAACACAAGAGTTCGTCGTACCTAAGTCAATTCCGATTATTTTACCCATTTTTTATATATTTAATTTTTGATTTTATTTTAATAACTCAGGTGGCATAAGTCAATCTTTGTGCCAATATAAAAAACCAATGTAAATTGTCAGTTTTACTTTTGGCACACCAATAATCATCTGACAACATGACATTTTTAAGACATGACAGATATGGCACAACAACACAATTATGTCATTATTAATGAGCTAACACTGACTTTTTCTCCTATTCCTTTACAGCTTACTTGATTTATAAAATTTAATAAATAACCATACAAATTAAAATCTCTTTGATGATCACTAGTAAAAAATAATATATTTGAAAATAAATATCAAGTGACATCCATAACATATACTTGAGTGATTTTAAACGATTTCATATAATTTTATCACAAATTAAGCTAACGAGAAGTTTACGAAAAGCATTTAATATTTTTTAAAAAATGAAGAGACACATTGCAATTTTTATTATCAATCTGATAGCTTTACTTCTTTTCATTATTTCTCTTTCAACTACCTATCATAATGTAAAGCATTTTGATAAAAGTGATATTGTAACAGGAACAGTTACCAAAGTAAATTTAGTTTCGAATTATAATAAGGGCGGAACATTACATGGATTCGAATATGAAATCAACAACAATAAGAATGTTTTATATTTGACACCATACGAAAGATTAAGCTACACGATTAATATTGGAGACAAAATAGTTTCTAAAAATTTATACGCAGGAAACACGAACTCAAAAATATTAATTGTAAATGGCGAAAAAATTAATTCCTATTATGGAATATTTGACTTTTTAATGTTAATGGTAGTCGTTGCAGTTCCCTTGATGTACCTTTTTTATTTTAGAATAATGAATAAAAGAAAATACAAAAATAGAACCGAAGAATACAAATTGATGTACAATAGAAAAAGACACCCACAGAAATAAAAGCCTAAAAAAAATATATAGTTAAAAAAAACACAATGATTGAAATTGATAAAATCGCATTAATTAAAATTGAGAACGGTCAAATTTTAAGCACAAGATCAAAAGGAAAGAATAAATATTACATTCCTGGCGGGAAAAGAGAAAATAACGAAACAGATGAGCAAACTTTAGTTAGAGAAATCCAAGAAGAATTAAATGTAGAAATTATACCAAAATCGGTAGAGTATATTGGAACTTTCAAAGCTCAATCAGATGGAGCCGCTAAAGGAATTATCGTAAAGATGACCTGCTACAAAGCCGACTATAACGGAGTTCCACAGGAAAGCAATGAAATTGAAGAAATTAAATGGTTAAACTATAAAGATCTGGACATTATATCTGAAGTTGATAAAATTATTTTTAAACACCTGAACGAAAGCGGATTACTAGCTTAAACACCAATTAAAGGAGAATGGAAAACTACAGCATTATCATCTTTATACTTGCCATCGTAATAGGACTATCAGCTTTTGCAGATAAATTAAAAATCCCCTATCCTATTCTTTTGGTTATAGTTGGAGTTGAAATTGGCTTTATTCCAACAATGGCAGAAATTGAAATCAATCCCGAAATTATTTTCCTGCTATTTCTTCCTCCTTTGTTATACGATGCTTCTTTCAATATTTCGTCAAGAGATTTTAAAACCAATATCCATACTATAACCACTTTGGCAATTTGGCTTGTTTTCCTTACCACTATTGCAATTGCTGTTGTGGCTTATTACCTAATTCCAGAAATGACATGGCCATTGGCATTTGTCTTGGGCGCAATACTTTCGGCTACAGATGCCGTTGCCGCAATAAACATTACAAAAGGACTTAAAATATCGCATAAAACCATTACCATTTTAGAAGGGGAAAGTTTAATTAACGATGCTTCGGCCTTAGTTGCTTATCGTTTTGCAGTAGCAGCCGTAATGGGAGCGGCTTTTATAATTTGGAAAGCAGCTCTAGAATTTATTTTATTGCTTGGTGGCGGTTTTTTGGTTGGATTTGTAATGTCTAAAATTCTTGCATTTATCTTAAAACGAGTGCAAAAGAAGCCCGAAGTAACCATCAGTTTTATGCTTTTAATGCCTTTTGTTACTTACCTTGTAGCTGAACATCTGCATGTTTCAGGCGTAATTGCTGTCGTAATTCTCGGATTGGCTATTTCACGATTCAGCAAAAAAATATTTCCTGAAAGCCTTAAAAATCAATCGAAAGGTTTGTGGGATGTAATCATATTTCTTCTAAACGGATTAATCTTTATTCTCATTGGACTTAATTTTCGTTATATTTTGAAAGACATTGATAACGAAATGATTCTTCCATACATTGGTTATGCTGCAATTATTACAATTGTCGCGTTATTAGTCCGAATGGCGAGGGTTTATTTGCAGAAAATCAATTTACAAAAGGCATTTCAGAAAAGTAAAAATGGAAAAAGAAGAGTAAGCGAACACGCCCTTCTGGATTTTGGTAACAGTTTAATCATAAGCTGGTCTGGAATGCGCGGTATTGTATCCTTAGCGATAGCAATCGGATTACCAAAAAACTTAGAAGACGGAACTCCTTTTCCGCTTCGAAATGCTATCATATTTATTTCTGTTGCTGTCGTGCTCCTAACTTTGATTGGACAAGGATTGACTCTTCCTTGGATCGTTAAAAAAATAAACGAAAAAGCAGAGCAAAACAAAATCGATTCTAATCCATAAAGCATAAAAAAACAAATTCAACTTTATCCTTTCTTTATTTTCATTACCTTCATAGTTTTTTAAACCACTATAAACAAATACGTTAAAAAAACTATTTCCAAGAAACTAGAAAACAACATGAAAGAAAATATTGCAATTTATGGTGCGTATGGCCATACTGGGAAATTTATCGTTTCTGAACTTTACAGACAAGGTTATAAAAATATTGTACTTTCCGGAAGAGATGAACAAAAACTAAAAACACTCCAAAAACAATATCCAGATGCGGCAATAAAAGCAGCCGATATACATGATGCTGCTTCACTTGACAATGCTTTTTCTAATGCAAAAATTATTGTAAACTGTGCTGGTCCTTATCTCGACACGGCTGAGCCTATTATAAAATCGGCTTTGCGTTTAGGAAGCCATTATATTGATTTAACTGCTGAACAAAAACCGGTACTAGATATATTTGAACAATTTTCTGAACAGGCAAGAAAAGATCAAATCCTTATTATTCCTGCTGCCGCATTTTACGGCGGACTTGGCGATTTGTTGAGTACAGCAATAACCAATGACTGGAACGAAACTGAAGAAATAAACATCTATATTGGACTTGACTCTTGGCATCCTACAAAAGGAACTCGATTGACAGGCGAACGAAACCATTACAAAAGACTCATTTTTAAAGATAAACTTTTACAGGAATTTGAAGCAAAGCCAGCGATAAAGTGGGATTTCAAAAAACCTATAGGAGTTAAGGAAATTATAGCCCTGCCCCTTTCAGAAATCATTACTATTTCTCGTCATTTGAATGTGAAAAATATTACCACTTATCTAAGTCAAAATTCTCTCGAAGAGCTAAGAAATGAAAACACGCCTGAACCTAAACCTGTCGATAAAAAAAACAGATCGTCTCAGCAATTTACTATAGAAGTAACCGCTTCCAATCAAAATACAACAAGAAGCATTACTGCTAAAGGTCAGGATATTTATGCCGTTACAGCCCCACTGGTTGTCGAAGCAATCAACAGAATACTATCAGGACGAATAAATAAAACTGGTGTGACCACAATGGGCGAAGTGTTTGAAGCTTCAGATTTTTTAGAATCTTTAAATGCCGATGATATTACTATTTCATCGGTTATTGAATCTGTAAACATTTAAATTATATCTAAGTATATTAATACGTTACAAACACTAAAACAGAAAAAATGACTTCAGATATTCTTTCTACAACACCAGATTCAGAAATTGTGACAACACGAATTTTGAATTTCCCGCAAGAACTTGTTTTTAAAGCATGGAGCAATCCTGAGCATTTAAAAAATTGGTGGGGACCAAAAGGCTTTACCAATACATTTCATGAATTTGATTTTCGCGAAGGCGGAATATGGAAATTCACCATGCACGGTCCTGAGAGAGGGAATTTTGAAAACGAATGTGAATTCATCAAAATAGACAGACCCAATCTTATTGCATGGAAACGTCATTCTAAACCGCTTTTTCAAATCCTAACAACATTTGAAACTATTGCTGAAAACCAAACCAAAGTAGTTTTTAAAATGCTTTTTGAAACGGAAGCGGAATGCCAAAAATTAAAACCTTACGTAGTTGATAAAAACGAAGAGAACTTTGACAAGCTTGAAGTTGAATTATCAAAAATTGAATTATAAAACATAGCAAGATTTGGATTTTTTTGCTTCCTAACAAGTATGATTTTTGTATAAAAAAAAATTATGGAAGCAAATTTTAAAATCAAGTCTTTAAATCATACTGAATTTTCAGACTACTTCGAATTAACAGATCTAGAACTAGAAAAAATCGGCGCAATCAGAATGACTGTCGATAAATTTCCAGGATTTCCTTGTAGAGTAAGTCTAGAAGATGCTCAAATGGGTGAAGAAGTTATTCTTTTGCCATACAATCATCATAAAACTACGTCGCCTTATCAAGCAAGCGGACCAATTTTTATACGAAAAAATGCCACTACAGCCACTTTCGAAACAAACGAGATTCCGCGTATGCTCAATCACAGATTACTTTCGTTGCGTGGTTATGACAAAAATGGCATGATGAAAGAAGCGTCTGTAGTTGAAGGAAATACTCTCAAAGAAAGCATCATCAAAACTTTTGAAAACGAAAAAATAGATTACATCCACATTCATAATGCAAGACCAGGATGTTATAATTGTCTAGTCGAAAGAGCATAAAGTATTTTACAAGATGATGGAAATTTCAAAAACAATAAAAAAATATGCATGCATAGTAATTTTATGATATTCGTTTGTTTTTTATTTGTAATTTCGATTTCTCATTAAATTACAATTATAAAATGGCTTCATTTGTAAAAGAAATATCTTTCCGCTGGTCAGATTTAGACCCAAATTTTCACGTTCGTCACAGTGCTTATTATGATTTTGGCGCACAACATCGTATCGAAATCCTTGAAGAATTGGGATTAACTCTAAAAGTAATGCAGACACAAGGTTTTGGACCTGTTTTATTTAGAGAAGAATGCGTTTTCAGAAAAGAATTAAAACTTTCAGACAAAATATTCATTCATACTAAAACTTCAAAAATGAAAGCCGATGCTTCACGTTGGTCTATCATTCACGAATTTAGAAGAGAAGATGATACGCTTTGCGCAACGATTACAGTAGACGGAGCTTGGATGGATACCAAACTTAGAAAATTGGCTTCTCCTACCCCAGAAATAGCGATTGAAGCTTTGAGTATTTTCCCTAAAAGCGACGATTTTGTTGGGTTATAAACCGACGATGTCATAAACTTATAAAAAATCCCAAAGACAATTGCTGACATTGCCTTTGGGATTTTTTTCTCAACAAACTTTTATTTTTAATTTCGTTATTCAAACTTTAATCCGAAGTTTACCCTTTCAAAAGTGGTACTGCAGGAAAAGGCAAATCGTCCGACATTGACAGTTCCGAAAATCCCACCTACTGAATGCCCAGAATAAAATCCTCCAGCTGAAAATCGGCGAACCTGATATTTTAAAGCAATATCATTTACTCTCGAACTCAATTGTCCAAAAGCAATCACATGTGGGATAATTTCATAACTTCCAAAAACTTTGGGAACCAGTTTTTTATAGTAATCAAAACTTTCATCGGTTTCATAGTCAATTATTGACGAATGCAGATTTTCTAAATTTCCGCCGATATAGGTATTTTCAGAAAAATGCCATGAGATGCTAAAACCTGTAAAAGTTCCTTCGTAACCGCTTCTAGAATCGACATATCCTATGCCGATTGTGGCTCTAAATTTATCGCAAATTTTACCGATGTAACCAACATAAGTACGATCGATTTCAGACTTGTCGATTCCAGCACCAAAAATAATATCGTCTTCACACATCGTAAGAGCATACTGAAAATAAGCTGAATACTGGTCTTGATTTGCCGCGACAACGCTCCGGCCTTTATCAAGGTCTATATTTGCAGAAATTAAGGTTGAGTTTATAACGGCGAAATCAAAAGTATTGAGTTCTTGGGCAAATGTGGGGACTGTTAGCAGGAGCAAAAGTATTGTCTTTTTCATAATACTAATATTTAAGGCTTACAACATTCTGATACTAAATTACATTCATTTTTCCTATTAATAAAAGAAGTCCTCTGAAGTGCTACATTATTCGTTAAAATACATTATTTTCATAATCAGCATCATTTAATCGATAAAATTTCAATAAATCATCGATTATTGACATTAAAAACAATGAAACCATTTAAAAGCTTTTTTTTCTGATAACTTTAAGATTTTAAGCTTTGTTTTAAAAATGGTTCGGTTTAACTTTATAAATCATAAAAATAAAAGCCTCCAAAATGAAAATCCTGAAACTATTATTTATACTAATTCCTTTATTAAGTATTGGCCAGCAAGGAAATATGAAACTACTAGATATTAATTTAAGCAATTATGAATATCCTTTTCCTGTTCATTTTATCGAATTGAGCAATCAGCGCCAATACTTGAAAATGAGTTATATGGATATCATTCCAGAAAACTACAATCAAAAAAACATTGTTTTACTGCACGGAAAAAATTTCAACGGCGCTTATTGGGAAACCACAATTAAAGCGCTTACAAAAGAAGGTTATCGTGTAATTGTTCCAGACCAAATTGGTTTCGGAAAATCGACAAAGCCAGATCATTTTCAATACACTTTTCAGCAATTAGCAGAAAATACCAAAAAACTCTTAGATCATTTAGGAATTAGTAAAACAACAGTTTTAGGACATTCGATGGGCGGAATGCTGGCAACGCGCTTTGCACTGATGTATCCGGAAATCACAGAAAAACTAGTTTTAGAAAACCCAATTGGTTTAGAAGACTGGAAATTAGTAGTTCCTTACAAACCTGTTGACTGGTGGTACGAATCGGAATTGAAACAGAATTATGAAAGCATCAAGCAATATCAAATGGCAAATTATTATGACGGAAAATGGAATGCAGATTATCAAAAATGGGCTGAACTTGGCGCAGGCTGGACAACGGCTCCAGATTATGATCTTGTAGCTTGGAATTCGGCTCTTTTGTACGATATGATTTTTACACAACCTGTTTTATATGAATTTAAAAATATTAAATGTCCAACATTATTGATTATCGGAACGAGAGACAAAACTGCTTTGGGAAAACCATTGGTTTCTGAAGAAGTGAGAAAAACAATGGGAAATTATGCTGAATTGGGCAAGAAAACTCAAAAAGCAATTCCGAATGCAAAACTCGTGGAGATTCCAAATACAGGACATTTGCCACATATCGAATCTTTTGATTCGTTTATAAAATCATTAATCGTATTTTTGAAATGATATTTTTTTTTCCTCCACAAATTACACGAATTTACACGAATTAATTTTCTGAAATCTTTAAATAAAAAATTCGAATAATTTGTGGCGAAATCTAAAATCTAAAATCAACAATCTAAAATTAAAATTATGTTTACAATAGATCAAATAAAAGAAGCCCATTCAAAAGTAAAAACTGGTGCAGATTTTCCAAATTATATTCAAGATTTAATAATCCTTGGTGTTAAAGGTTATGACACTTTTGTGCATGACGGAAGTGTTGTTTACTACGGATTAAACAATTACACAGCTGCAGCCGAGGAAAAATATCCTGAAATAAAAGTTGCGGATTTTCCGAACAAAGAACTTTTTATAGAAAATCTAGTAAAACACCAGCATGGCGAAACTGATTATATGACTTTCTGCAATCACTGTGCACAAGCTGGAATTGCAAAATGGCGTGTTGATATAGTTGAAATGACTTGCACTTATTTTGACAAATCGGAACATGAAATTTTAATCGAGAAAATACCCGTTTAATTCCTAAACATAAATGACTATTTCTAACCAAAACCACCAAACCTTTTTCAAGAGGAGCATTTTAATTCTCCTTTTTATTGTTTCATTATTTGGCTTTTCTCAAAACAAAAAAGAGAATCCAAAATTTAAAGTTATTGCTTTTTATACCGCAAAAAATGATCAGGCACATATCAGTTTTGTGCATGAAGCCAATAAATACTTTCCAAAGTTAGCTGAAGAAAATCATTTTCAATATGATTCAACCAGCAATTGGGATAATTTAAACGCTAAGTTTTTGGCAAAATATCAAGTTGTTTTATTTCTAGACACACGTCCTGAAAAAAAAGAACAACGCGAAGCTTTCCAGAAATATATGGAAAATGGTGGAGGTTTTATTGGATTTCATTTCTCGGCATTTGCTCTAAATAATTCAAGCTATAATCAAGACTGGAACTGGTATCACAATACTTTTTTAGGTTCTGGCGAATACGGAAGCAATACTTGGAAACCGACTTCGGCAGTTTTGAGAGTAGAAAATCAGCATCCTGTGACCAAAAATCTGCCTAAAACTTTCTCTTCTGCTCCAAACGAATGGTACAGATGGTCGAATGATTTAACCAAAAATCCAGACATTGAAATTTTATTGGCAATAGACGAATCTAGTTTTCCTTTAGGAACGGGTCCAAAAGCGCATGAAATTTGGCATAACGGCTACTATCCTGTCGTTTGGACCAATAAAAAATACAAAATGCTGTACGTAAATATGGGACACAATGATATAGATTATGAAGGCGGAACAAACAAAACCTTATCGTACTCCTTTGAAAACAAAACACAAAGTCAATTAATTTTGAATGCTTTGCTTTGGCTTGGCAATTCTAAGAAAAAATAAAAAATGTCTGCTACACTTTCACCCTTAATTACAGCTCAAGAATTAACTGCCAATTCTAAAATCATTTTGATTGATGCTAGAGCTGGCGCGAATACATTTGAAAATTATCAAAAAGAACATTTAAAAGCCGCACGTTTTGTCGATTTAAATCGCGATTTGGCTGCAATTCCAGAAAATCCAGCCAATGGTGGAAGACATCCCCTGCCATCTCCAGAAAATTTTTCACAAACACTTTCTTCTTTAGGAGTTTCACCTTCAGATCATGTTGTGGTTTATGATGATAAAAACGGTTCCAATTTCGCAGCTCGATTCTGGTGGATGATGCGTGCGATTGGACATGAAAAAATTCAAGTTTTAAATGGCGGTTATCCAGCGGCAATTCAAGCAGGTTTCCCAACCAATTCTGGAATTGAAACTTTTGAAAAAACAGTTTATCCTTCTCAAGAATGGAAATTAGCTTTAGCGGATATAGAAGAAGTCGAAAAAGCTCGTAAAAACAATCAAAATATCGTAATCGATGTTCGTGACAAAAACAGATATGATGGTTTAACAGAACCGCTAGATTTAGTTGCAGGACATATTCCTGGAGCTATCAACGTTCCGTTAACTGAAAATCTGGATGAAAACGGATTCTTTAAACCAGCTGATGAATTGGCTGAAAAGTATAAAGCTATTTTGAAAGATATAAAACCTGAAAACACAATCGTTCACTGCGGTTCTGGAGTTACAGCCTGCCATACGTTATTGGCGATGGATTACGCCGGACTTCCAATTCCGAAATTATATGCTGGCTCTTGGAGCGAATGGTCAAGAAACGACCGAGAAATGGCAACGCAAAAAACAGAATAAAATATATTTTTTTGCCACAGATTAAAAAGATTCGAATGATTAATCTTTTTTAATCCTTTAATCTGTGGCTAAAAAAAAAAACAATGCAAATAAAAATTACAATGCAACACTGGGATATACTTTTATCAAATCAGGTAAATAAAAAGAAATTAATAGACAATATATTAAATGGCGAAGCAGCTGGGGAATTAGCCATTTTTAACAATCAAAAAGGAATACTGTTTTCTGATATTGCGATTGAAAAATTCATCGAAAAAGAATTTCAATATGACAGCGTTGAAGCTTCTCCAGATTCACACAGACAGCTTCGAACTTTTTCTTCTGGCGAACGTAAAAAGGAGTTTTTAAAATACTGCATCAATCAAAAACCAGATTTTATCATTTTCGATAATCCATTTGATCATTTGGATCAAGCTTCACGAGTAGTTTTAGCCGATTCGTTAGAGGATTTAACCAATGACATTGCAATTATTCAGCTTTTAAACCGTACCGTTGACGTTCTTGAATTTGTACCCAATAAAGCGCAAATTAAAGACAATACATTCGAATTACATCCATTTAAAAAAGCCGAAAATCATTTCAAGACATTAAATACAACTGCAATTCCAAAAGCAACAGAAACTCATACTTTTCCTGAAAATGAATTAATCAGACTCGAAAATGTTTCGGTAAGTTATGAAGAAAGAAAAATCCTGAACAACATTTCTTGGACCATCAAACAAGGCGAATTCTGGCAGTTAGTCGGTCCAAATGGTTCTGGAAAAAGTACCATTTTATCTTTGATTACAGGAGACAATCCGAAAGGTTTTGGGCAGAATTTATTCTTGTTTGGAAGAAAAAAAGGAACTGGCGAAAGTGTTTGGGATATTAAAAAACAAATCGGAATTTACGCCACTTCTATGATGGATTTGTTTCAAAAAGGACATACGTTGGAACAAATGATTCTCTCAGGATTTTTTGACCAAATTGGATTGTATACAGAGCCTACAACACATCAAAAAAACATCGTGACGCAATGGCTTGAAGTGATCGAAATGACACATCTAAAAAAAAAACGTTTTATAGACCTTTCTATCGGGCAGCAGCGCGTTGCATTAATTGTTCGCGCCGTTTTAAAACATCCGCCATTATTGATTTTAGATGAACCAGTAGAAGGTTTAGATGACGAAAATGTAGATTTGGTAATTCAGCTCATCAACACCATAAAACAAGAAACCAATGTTTCTATACTCTATGTTTCGCACCGAATCGAACAAGGCCTTGCTCCTACTTCTGTTTTCGAACTTTTGCCTTCAGAAACGGGATCAATCGGAAAAATAAAATACCACTCAGAATTAAATTAAATGAAAACAAAATTTGCAGTATTTCTCCTTTTACAATTCATCTTGATTTCGTGTTCTAGCACTATTTCAACAGTAAAAAAAGAATATACTTTAAACAATTCAAAAGAGCTAAAATCAGATTGGACGATTAATTCTAAAGAATGGATTCTAAAAAAAGATACTCTTACAGGAAAAGGTTCTCTTTCGCCTTGGGGCGTTTTGGTTTCAAAAAAACAGCTTCCAGCGAATTATGAAATCGATTTGAAAGTCAATATGACCAATGAATCTTTATTCGAAATCATGCTCAATTTAGATAAAAGAAAATACATTAGAACATATTTGTATCAAATTGATCAAAACATTGTAATTGGTGACGGAGTTTATGATAAAAAAGACGATTCGTATGGCAAACGAGGCGGAAAAACCTTATTTAGAAAGCCAATGCAATTAGAAAACAACAAATGGTATGCTATAAAAATTAAAGTCGTAAACAACCAATTATCATTTTCTGTTGATGGCAAAACAACTTTAGAATGTTCTTTAGAAAAAAGCAATCTAAACCAAAAAGGAAAATTAGGCTTTATAACCAACGGAGAAGTCAAAATAACGGATTTAAGTATTAAATATATTCAGAATTAAATTAGATAATTTGTCAATTAGAAAATTAAACAATGTGCCCAATTAGAATGCAAGTAGAGGCGCACTGCAGTGCGTCTCCACAACGAATATCCACAATACGTAAGGCGCACTGCAGTGCGCCTCTACAGAATATTGGAACGATACTAATGGTTAAAACAAAAAAAAGCTCCTTTTGGGAGCTTTTTTTAATATAAGAATTATCTAATTTTCTAATTGACAAATTATCTAATTAACTTTCATCTTCAACATTATGCGACTTCACATAATTACGCCATTTCTCAATACAATCCTGAAAATCCTGAGGCAATTCTGTATCAAAACGCATTAATTCTCCCGTATTTGGGTGAACAAATCCAAGCGTTTTAGCGTGTAACGCCTGACGTGGTAAAGCTTTAAAACAATTCTCAATAAACTGTTTATATTTCGTAAAAGTCGTTCCCTTCAAAATCAAGTGACCGCCGTAGCGCTCATCATTAAATAACGGATGACCAATATGTTTCATATGCGCACGAATCTGGTGCGTTCTTCCTGTTTCTAGTCTACAAGAAATAAGAGTTACGTAACCAAAACGCTCCAAAACTTTATAATGCGTAATAGCAGGTTTTCCAATTTCTGGATCATCAAAAACCGCCATTTGCATTCTGTCTTTCAAATGTCTCGCTAAGTTTCCTTCAATTGTACCGCTATCTGCCACAACATTTCCCCAAACAAGAGCAATATACTCACGTTCGGTAGTTTTGGCTTCAAATTGCTTTGCTAAATGCGTCATAGCAGCTTCTGTTTTGGCAACAACCAAAAGACCAGAAGTATCTTTATCGATTCGGTGAACCAAACCTGGGCGTTCGCTGCTGTTCATTGGCAGATTTTCAAAATGAAATGCCAAAGCGTTTACCAAAGTTCCAGTATAATTTCCGTGACCTGGGTGTACAACCAATCCCGGTGGTTTATTGATAAGCAATAGCGCATCGTCTTCATAAACAATATTCAACGGAATATCTTCAGGAAGAATATGGTTTTCAAACGGAGGATGCGACAACATAACCGTTATCACATCAAAAGGTTTTACTTTATAATTTGATTTTACTGGAATATCATTCACAAAAATGTTTCCATTTGTTGCCGCATTCTGAATTTTATTTCGAGTGGCATTCGGAATCAAATACATTAAATATTTGTCAATACGCAAAAACGCTTGACCTTTTGGGACTTCAAATCTATAATGTTCGAATAATTCGTCTTCTAGATCTAAATTTTCTTCAATATTATTGTTCATCTGCTGGGGTTTCTACAGGCACTGCAGTACTGTCTGCCTGACTATCATCTACATAACTTGCTTTTCCGTCTCCTAAAACCAAATCAATTTTAGAAGCTTTAAGCACGCGATCTCCTACTTTTAAGTTTCTTCCTTTCAAACGCATTTCCAAAACCATATCTTTTCCAAGATTTGGAATATATGTAATCGTTCCTGGTTCAAGACCTAACGCTTTTAACGTTGGTACAGCTTCACGATATGTTTTCTCGATTAAATCTGGAATTTTTACAGACGAAAAACCAGACGCATTAATCTTAATATAAATTTTTCTACCCACTTTAACCTTTGTTCCAGGCAACGGATCTTGCTCTACAACGCTATATTTTGGGAATTCACTTCTGTAATCAACACTATCCAATAGAACGTAATCTAAATCTAGTTCATCCAATTTTTCTTCAACTTGTTCTTCAGTCAATTTAGACAAATTCGGAACAGCAATTTCGTGTCCGTGATCAGTTGTAAAAGTCAACCAATGCATAAATAAATAACCAATAAGCGCAATAATTGCTGCCGCAGCAAGCAATTGCAAGAAAAAAACTCGGCTTGTTAAATACTGACGTAAACTCATAAATTTATTTTTAATAGCGACAAAGATAAAGTATTTCGTTTCAAAAAAAATGATAATTTTGTTTAAAACAAGAAAGTGCCATGATTGTCATCCTAAGCGAAGTCGAAGGATAATTTTCAGGAGCTGTTTCCTGCTATCCGCTGTATCTTTTGCGCCGAACCCCGGCACAAAAGGATGCCGCTTCTATCAGGGCTAAGACACTTGGTTTCATAAGAACGTTATTTATTAAAAAATCATATATCAAATTAAAGTTTCAAAACAGATTTAAGCGATTTTCATCAAAACTTGAAACAAATTAAAATCCAAAATAAAAACATGAAAAACATTGCCATCATCATGGGCGGCTATTCCAGCGAATACAAAATATCATTAATTAGCGGGAACGTCGTGTATCAATATCTTGACAAAACAAAATACAACGGATTCCGTATTCACATTTTCAAAGAAAAATGGGTGTATGTTGACCAAAATGATGCCGAATTTCCAATTGATAGAAATGATTTTTCAGTTACAGTAAACGGTGAAAAAATCACATTTGACTGTGTTTTCAACGCCATTCATGGAACTCCAGGCGAAGACGGTTTAATGCAAGCTTATTTCGAATTAATCGGTCTGCCACAATCTTCTTGCGATTATTACCAATCGGCTTTAACATTCAATAAAAGAGATTTATTGTCGGTTTTAAAACCATACGGAATCAAAACAGCAATTTCTTATTACTTGAACAAAGGAGACGAAATCAATACTGCCGAAATCGTTAAAAAAGTTGGACTTCCTTGTTTCGTAAAACCAAACAAAGCAGGTTCAAGTTTCGGAATCTCAAAAGTAAAAACCGAAGCTGAATTGCCAATTGCAATTGAAGTGGCATATAAAGAAGATAACGAAATCATCATTGAAAGCTTCCTTGACGGAACTGAAGTTTCTGTGGGAGTTATCAATTACAAAGGCGAAATTATCGTTTTACCAATTACAGAAATTGTATCAGACAACGATTTCTTCGATTATGAAGCCAAATACGAAGGAAAATCGCAAGAAATCACGCCTGCAAGAATCTCTGACGAATTGACTAAAAAAGTGTCAGAAACTGCAAAACGCGCTTACGAAGTTTTAAAAATGAGAGGTTTCTCAAGAAGCGAATTCATCATTGTAAACGGTGAACCGCACATGCTTGAAATGAACACCATTCCAGGTTTAACAACAGAAAGTTTGATTCCGCAACAAGCAAAAGCTGCAGGAATTTCTCTAGAAGATTTATTTACAAATGCAATTGAGTTAGCTTTAGCTTAAAGATACTAAGGTTCTGAGATTCTAAGTTACTAAGATTTCAGAACCTTATTTTTTATAACATAACTCTCAGACTGAACGAAATCTAAGTCATCAAAATACTTTGCGCCTTTGTGCCTTTGTAGCTTTGAACCTTAAAAAAGAAAAAAAATGCGAAAAGCCATATTCCCAGGATCATTTGACCCAATTACTTTAGGACACGAAGACATTATCAAAAGAGGAATTCCTTTATTTGACGAAATTGTGATTGCTATTGGGGTCAATGCCGAAAAAAAATACATGTTTTCATTAGAAGAAAGAAAACGCTTTATAGAAGAAACCTTCAAAGACGAACCAAAAGTTTCGGTTATCACTTACGAAGGCTTAACGATTGATTTGGCGAAAAAAGAAAAAGCCAATTTCATTCTAAGAGGTCTTCGTAACCCAGCCGATTTCGAATTCGAAAAAGCGATTGCACACACCAATAGAAAACTGTCTAAAATAGAAACCGTTTTCTTGCTTACAGCTGCAAGCACTTCATTTATCAGTTCGAGCATTGTACGCGATGTATTGCGTCATGGTGGCGAATATGAGATGCTGGTTCCAGATGCGGTAAGGATAAAAAAATAACACAACAAACAACAAACCATAAACTTGCCAGCGAAGCAAATTATAAGTAATTTCGCATTTTTAAAACAAACACCAAACAATGAGTATCGAGAGAGAATTAAGCAAACGGAGCGGGTCAAAATGCGAACTTTGCGGTAATGAAGAGAATTTAAAAGTTTATCAAGTCCTTCCTACTAGAAAAGGTGGAATTGATGAAGCAATATTAGCCTGTAACACTTGCATTGACCAAATTGAAAATCCAGACAATGTAGATTTAAATCACTGGAGATGCCTTAACGACAGCATGTGGAACGAAAATATTCCTGTTCAAGTTGTAGCTTGGAGAATGCTTAGCCGTATGCGCGCTGCAGGATGGCCGCAAGAATTGCTTGACATGATGTACCTAGACGACGAAACGCTAGAATGGGCAAAAGCAACAGGAGAAGGCGAAGATGACGAAAATAAATTAGTTCACAAAGACAGTAATGGCGTGATTTTACAGCACGGAGATTCGGTTGTTTTAATCAAAGATCTTAAAGTAAAAGGATCAAGCATGGTTGCCAAACAAGGAACTGCTGTGAGAAACATTCGTCTAGACCACGAAAACGCTGAATACATTGAAGGAAAAGTAGACGGACAGCAGATTGTGATTATTACGCAATACGTTAAGAAGATATAATTTTTTAAGTTGCTAAGATACTAAGCTGCTTAGTTTTTGACTTAACCGCAAAGCGCGCAATGATTTACGCAAAGTTCGCAAAGTTTTATTCACAAAGCTTTGCGAACTTTGCACTTTAAAAAGATTTCATAAATAAAAAACTTGGCGCACTTTGCGTTAAAATTAAAGATAAAGTTTATTAAACTTGAAACCTGAAACCTGAAAATTTGAAACATAAAAAAAGCCCGTTCATAAAACTGAACGGGCTTTTTAATATTTATTTCTCGCAGAAAATTACTTTTGGAATAATTTATTGATTTGATCTTTTACGAAAGGCTCAGAAACGTTATTTGTATCAGCATCTCTTTCTTTGCTAGAAACCATAAATTGTACAGTTGCTTTGTCTGGAACTACGTTTCCTGTGTAGTGCAACCAAATGTAATTGTTTGGCAATTCTAATTTGATATCATACAAAGGCGTTGCAGTAAATCCTCCTACGATAATGTTATAAAGATTGTTGTATGCATTATCGATGTTTTTGAATGAGAACTTTCTTAAGTTAGAAGAATCCTCATCGCTTTGGATAATTGTGTAATACACCGTGTACTCATCTCCAATTTTTTGGATGTAATTGTTATTTACTTTCCCTAATTTCTCAACAGGAACAGTTTCAAGAACCTTTACTTGTGCAAACGAAACAAAGCTAAATAACATAGCTGCAAGGGTAATAATGTTTTTCATACTGAATTTGGGGTTACAATTTTACTGTAGCAAAAAAACATAGAATTATTGAAAAAACACCTATCAAATCATTATTTTTTTAACATAAAATTGTAAAACTTAATCACTAAATTATAAACTACTGAAATACAATAATATAAACATTAAAAAACTCAACTACTAAATTCCAATTCTTAATATCTACACCTTGCTTCTTGCATCTTTCCTCTAAGTATCCAGAATCAGTACTTCCCTCTCTTCTCGTCTTCTTCTTTCTTGATGACATTTCGGGCAACTTCAATTTTAAACTTCTTGCCTTTCATCTTCTCGTCTTTGATGTTTTTCAGAAGATCCTTTACTTTATTGTATTTCACGGCTGCAAACGAAACAAAATCTTTCACTTCAATCAGACCTAAATCGTCTTTTTCTAGTTTCCCTTTTTGAGAAAAGAATCCAACGATATCAAATTTGTTCAGTTTTGTTTTCTTTCCCCCACTGATGTAAATAGTCTGAAACTTAGGCGGACTTGGAAGCGAAACTTTTCCTTCCACATCAAAAACCTCCATTTCGTAATCAATGTAATCCAATTGTTTTTCACTTTCGTGAATTATAACATAAGCTGTTCCCGTTGCTTGCATACGCGCTGTACGTCCGTTACGATGCGTAAACTCGTCTTCTTTTAACGGAAGATGATAATGAATAACATGTTTCATTTCAGGAATATCCAAACCTCTAGCAGCCAAATCTGTTGTTACTAGATACGTCACACTTCCGTTTCTAAACTGAATTAGAGCTCTCTCACGCTCTTCCTGATCCATTCCGCCATGATAGTACACCGAATAGATTCCTTTTTCGTTTAAAGTATCGCTAATGCGTTCTGCAGCATCGCGATGATTACAGAAAATAATTGCTGATTCTGATTTCAGCGAGCAAATCAAATTGAACAAACTCTGCAGTTTATCTTTGGCTGGCGAAATCACCATTTTCATTGAAAGATTTGTCTTTTCTTCTTCCTCTGGAATAAAATCTAAAACAGTCGGATTTACAACGCGCGTATATTTCGGAATTTCAATATCTGAAGTTGCCGAAACCAAAACTCTTTTATTGACTTTAGCCAATCTTCCAATAATAAAAGACATCTGCTCATGAAACCCTAATTGAAGCGATTTATCAAACTCATCTAAAATTAAAGTCTGAATTTTATCGGTTCTAAAAGTATCTCTGTCAATATGATCGGCAATTCTTCCAGGCGTTCCAATTAAAACCGCTGGCGGATTGCTTAAGTTTTTCATTTCCGTTTCAATCGAATGTCCGCCGTAACAAATATTCACTTTGTACTGCGTTCCCATCTTCTTCCAAACCTGTTCAATCTGAAGTCCTAATTCTCGAGACGGAACTAAAATCAAACATTGAACTGATAAGATTTCTGGCTGCAATAATTCTAAAATTGGAAGCAAAAACGCTAATGTTTTTCCAGATCCTGTTGGAGAAAGCAATAAAACGTTGTTATCGTTCAGAATAACGTCATGAGCAGTTTCCTGCATTTCGTTAAGATTCTGAATCCCTAAATTCGAAAGTATATCGTTGGAATGGTGTTTTTTCATGCTGCAAAAGTAGGGAAAAAAGTTGTTTCAAGTTTTTCTTGTTTCAGGTTTCATGTTGGTTAATGTAAAAGTTTTGTTTCACGCAGATTTAAAAAAGATTTAGGCAGATTTAAACAGATTTCTCTAGCATAAAAATCAAATAAATCTGCTAAAATCTGGAAAATCTGCGTGAAACCATTAACCCAAAAGCATATCAACTTGAAACCTTAAACTTGAAACAAAAAACTTTATATTTGATTCCTATTAAACCCAAAACCATGAAACTTTTTACATTTCTCTTTTCACTTTTCACCATAACCCTTTCTGCACAAAACAATAAAAAATACGATACGTTTTTTGAAAAAGGAAACGGAAACCAATCGGCTTCGTATCAAGAAACGATTGCTTATTGGAAGATGCTGGCCAATGATTTTCCAACCATTCAAATGAAAGAAATGGGATTGACAGATTCTGGCGAACCTCTGCACATGATTACTTTTAATCCTGACAAGGAATTTGATTTTGATAAAATTCAGAAAACCAAAGCGGTATTGTTTGTAAATAACGGAATCCATGCGGGAGAGCCAGACGGAATAGACGCTACAATGCAATTCTACAGAGATTTGGCAACAGGAAAAATGAAAGCGCCAAAAAATACCGTTTTGGTTACGATTCCAGTTTATAATATTGGCGGAGCTTTAAATCGAAATTCTACAACGCGCGCCAACCAAGACGGACCAGAGATTTATGGTTTTAGAGGAAATGCAAGAAACTACGATTTGAATCGTGATTTAATGAAATCGGATACAAGAAATACCAAAAGTTTTGTAGAGATTTTCCAAAAAATAAATGCCGATGTTTTTATTGATAATCACGTGAGCAACGGTTCTGATTATCAATACAAACTAACGTACATCATGACACAGCACAACAAACTGGGAACGGTTTTGGGCGATTTTATGAATAACGAAATGATGCCTGCTTTGGTAAAAGATCTTCAGAAAAAGAAAATTGAAACGACACCTTATGTCGATTCGTTTAAAGATACTCCTGACAAAGGTTTTGGGCAGTTTGTGGATAGTCCGCGATATACAACGGGTTATACTTCATTGTTTAACACGATTGGATTTGTGGTCGAAACGCATATGCTGAAAAAATATGCCGAACGTGTAAAAATGACCTACGAATACATGAAATCGACTTTAGATTTTACCGACGCCAATTATCAAAAAATAAAAGATTTAAGGGGAAAGAATTTAGAACAATATCAGCCTAAAAAATCATACACTTTAAAATGGGAAATGGATAGCACAAAAGCAACCACTTTTTCGTTTTTAGGTTATGAAGCAGGCTACAAAAAAAGCGATGCCACAACAGGAGATCGTTTGTATTACGACAGAACGAAACCGTACAAAAAAGACGTTCCGTACATCAAAGAATTTAAATCGGTTAAAGAAGTTGTGATTCCTACGGCTTATATTATTCCTAGAGGATATTGGAATATTATTGAGCTTTTGAAAAACAATAATATCTTGTTTAAACCAATTAAAAACGATACGATTATAGAAGTCGAAAGCTACAAAATTGCCGATTTTAAAACCGCTCCGTCTGCTTACGAAGGACATTACATACATCGAAATACAACCGTAACATCTAAAATCGTTAAAATGGCTTTCGCCAAAGGAGATTACATTGTGCCAACAAACCAAAAAGGCGTAAAATATCTTCTAGAAGCCTTTGAACCAGAAGGTGTCGATTCATTCTTTAATTGGAATTTCTTCGACCCAATTTTACAGCAAAAAGAACATTACTCAGAATATATTTTTGAAGATACTGCTGGACAACTTTTAAAAGAAAATCCATCGCTAAAAGCAGAATTAGAAGCTAAAAAACAAAACGATCGCGAATTTGCTAAAAGCGCCGAAGCACAATTGGATTGGATTTATAAGCATTCTGTTTATTATGAAAAAGCGCATTTGCAGTATCCTGTTTATCGAGTGCTTTAGTTGTTTTTTATTAAAAGAGCCGCAAATTTTTTTGAGGCTCTTTTTTTCATCTTATTAATTGTTCTGTTTTTGTTTTCGAAGTTTAAAAATATAGATTATAGTTCCTATTATTAAAACTAGCAAAACAGGAAAAAAATAACTCACCATGTAATAAGTATCGTGAATATTAATAGTAAAAAAATATTGAACAAAGTAAAAATAAACGAGCAATAAAGTAGAGATTGCTAAAAAAATAAGGTAATTTCTAGTAAACATTTTCATGTATTTTGATTATAAAAAAAGCATTAAACATTATAAAATAACCAAATTCTTTATCTTAAAAAGCTAAACTTTGATATCTGGTTTTTGCTTTTTCACTATTGCTATAACGTAAATTGATGATATTACAAACACGGTTAAAGGAAGTAAAAAAGCACTGTGTATGTTCTGGTAATTATTCAAAAGTCCTGTAACGTAAACCAGATAAATCAACAACACTACAAAACAACCCAAGAGAAATTTATAATTCCTACTTATTAAAAACAAAATAAGCAGAAAAAATACAGGAATAATTGATAACCCTTCCCAAAATATACCAAACCTCACGCTACTAAAAAGATCGTGCAAAAATTGGTAGAAATAAATCAGCAGTAAAGCAATGATTGGAACCCCATTCTCTTGAACCCCGAAGATTAATAGAAAAGAAAACATTGCGATGAATCTTGCAACTTTTAAATTTATTGACATGTTTTATAACAATATGGTTAAATAACTTAATTCTCACAAACATAAACTTTATTTTTAAATATTAAGAAAAGACTTATTTTACTTTTATGAAATTTACCAAAACCATAATTAATCTACTACCTACGCGACTGTCCTGCTTGTGAATGTAATCTAAATCCAAACTATAAAAGTCACAATCAAGACGTTTACTTCAGTGACAATAAACCAAACAAAAAAGCCTAATAAAATATAATGTTTTATTAGGCTTTTAACCTTCAGAAAGAACAAAAAAACTTATTTATCCTTCAATATTTTTTCTAAATACTCCACTTTATCTTTTTCAGCTTGAACCAAGCGTTCGTAAAGCTTTTTATTTTCTTCGTAAGCTTCAATTAATTTATCTAGCGGATTGAAAGTACAATTATTGTTAAAAGTTCCCGCGCTTTGATCAGTAAAAGTATTAAAATAATTGAACACACTTTCTTCCGAAAAATTCTTTATAGCTTCTACAGTTACTCCCAAAGCTTTTGCCACATCAGCAAGTCTTTCGTCATCAACATTTTCACTGTTTTCTATGTTAGAAACTGCCTGTTGGCTTAGTCCTAAAGCCTGAGCCAAAGCTTCTTGCTTCATGTCACGAAGTTCACGAATTCGGCTTATTTTTCTTCCTATATGGCTTGGTTTTGATAGTGTGCTCATAATTGTAATGTATTGCTTATTAAACAAAAGTACGATTTTTGAGACATGAAATTAAATAAGTTTTAAGTTTCTGAGATTCTCTGATGGTAAGTTTTCTTTTTAATGTTTAATATTCCTTTAAAACGAGCATTCAAATCGTGAATCAAACGTTCCTACGGAATGAAAAAACATAATTCAAATTTAATTCTTACCAACCAGACATTTCTAGCGGATCGAATTGTATCGGATTATTTTCATCAATTATAATGATTAATATTCCGTTAGGAATATCTTGTCGGTAGAAAAAAATATTGTTTCGCATTGTGTCCTGTAGGGACACCTGTTATACGAAAATAACACACCTGCATTACCAATCAAACGTTCCTACGGAACGTATAACTATAATTCAATATTTCGTTTTCTACCAATGAGACATTCCTAACGGAATGTTTTTTTTAAATATTGGCAATTTTAAACCTGAACCACAGAACTTTGTCAAAGTTTTAAACTTTGACAAAGTTAAATTAGATTAAAAAAAAGTCTTAATTTGCTCTCTAAAATATCTTTTTTGATAATTAATAAAAAAGTCATTTAAAGCACCTTAACTTTATTTTTTTAACCGTAAAAACAGAAACTTTATACATTATGAATGCAGTTATAAAAGATTACGATTATACGTTGATGGCTTGGCAATTTTTTTGTTTGCTTTTTGCAATAGCAATATTTTACTTGCTGTACAAAATTTATAAAAAGGTCAAATAAATTATATCAAATAACCCTATGATTTATATCGTTGTTTTATTTAAGTTGAACTAAATAAATTAAAAAACCGAATACTAATCCTACTTTTAATTTGTATTTTCGTTTCACTTAACTTCTAACTTATATTTTATGTCATTTCAGGGATACCTAAAAACAATCAAAGAAAAAACAGGAAATGGTCCAGCTGAGTTTAGAACTTTAGCTGAACAAAAAGGATTTACTGCAAACGGAGAATTAAAAGCCGAAGTAAAAGCTGGAGATATTGTAAACTGGCTTAAAAATGATTTTAGCTTAGGGCAAGGACATGCAATGGCAATTTACGCACTGCTTAAAGGAATTAAAAACGAGGATAGCGAATAAAAAGTTTTAACTAAAAACAAAAAGAACTTTTGAAACCTAAGTGCTGGCATGAGGGATAGAGCCAATCCACCACCACGGATACGAGAGCCCGACAGCAATTAAAAAAGATCCTATGAAAGCAACTTTCGTTGCCAAAGATATGCTGTAACAAAAAAAACCTCGTAAGCAAATGTCTTACGAGGTTTTTAATTTATAGTAATATTTTTATTGACCGCCAAGTCCCACTAAAGTAGGATATTTTCCGCTTGTAAATTTCCAATTAGCACTTGTCCAAGTACTATTATAAGGAGTTCCTGTTTTCATTTCGGCAGTTGTTTTACCAACCGCTTTGCCACCATCATCAGAGGTTGATTGCCCTGTAGTTTGAATATCCCAAAAGCAATCCGGAGCAGAACTCCAGTTAAAATTAAACCCAACCAATCCACCACCTGTTTCTACTTTTCCTGTAGCATAACAATTAGTGATTTCACATGCATTCTTTCCTATAAGCGCTCCTCC
Organism: Flavobacterium anhuiense; assembly: GCF_004151235.1. Lineage (GTDB taxonomy): Bacteria > Bacteroidota > Bacteroidia > Flavobacteriales > Flavobacteriaceae > Flavobacterium > Flavobacterium anhuiense_A. The sequence goes on along the minus strand of NZ_JUIV01000019.1, from coordinate 50,563 downwards.
ATATTTATAGGTTCCTGTTAGAGAGCCTGTAGCATAACAATTTTCTAGAATACAAAGATAATTGTAACCTACTAAACCACCAGCAAACGAGTCGCCCCCAGCTTCAACATTAACAGTGCTATAGCTGTTTGAAAGCTTACTTGGTCTTCCATTTTCATCATTGTTAATTCCAACTAAACCACCTACATGTTTTTGAACCGAAAGACCTGTTAGTACAACTTTTCCAGTTGAAAAACAATGCGATATTGTCCCTCCTTGATTATTACCTACCAATGCGCCTACATTCCCGCCACCTGTAATATTTACTGAAACAAGCCCAAGATTTTTAACAACGCCTTTGGCTCCTAATACAGAAATAAATCCTATATCTTCTGCACTTCCACGTTTAATCGTCAAATTTTTAACAACGTGACCATCTCCATCTATAATTCCTTGGAAAGTATTAAAATTCCCAATAGAATTCCAACCTTGATTTGCGTAATTTTCTCCAATTTCGTAATCTGTACCATTTACATCTGGCATTGTAATATCATTCATCAGTTTAAAACTACTAGTAAGATACGAATTTGGCATCCAAAGATGTTCTGGAGTATAAATACCATAAGGATTTGTAATCTTGTCGTAAGCTGGTATTTTAATTGTATACGTCTTTTTAGTTTTACCATCAGCGGCTGTAATAGTAAAAGTAAACCCTGTTGAATTATAATCGCTTTCTTCATTACTCCCACCTTCTGTCATTTCTGCACCAGCTGGCAAAATTGGGAATCCAGTAATAAATTCAATATTAGCAGGAGCGTTATAAAAAACATTTTCTCCTTCTTTAAGCGCAGGTAATTCCCAATATATCTGCGAGTTATCTCCCTCAAAAGTAAAACCAAGCACATCAGCTGAGTTAGGAGGCGCAATAGTATAGTCTTGTGTACTTCCGTCTTCAGCAGTAACGGTGTATGTGATCGCCTTACTAAAATCATTTTTGGTAGTGCCACTAATCTGTTTAACAGAACCTACAGTAACTTTAGCTCCTGTCGTTGTAAAAGTAGCTGCTAGACTAGTTAAGTCAACATCAGCAGGAAATACAACTGTTATTGTATGTTCTTTTTCGTTAATTGTACCTGTTACTGCAGGGTCTACAAACGAGAATGCAGTAATTTCTTTAGAACTGCTAGTGGTTGGTCCTTCATTTACAGGTTCATCACTGGAACATGAATACCCGACAGTAATAAATAATGCAAGCATAGTCACATATTTACAAAACGATACAGTAGATTTTCTTTTTTTTAGCATTTTTAATTAGGTTAGATTTATAGAAATGTTTCTGTTTTGGTTTATTGTAATTAATCGATGTGTTATAAACATTGCCAAAATTATTTAATCGGTTTGTATTATAATTACGGCTTTCCTCATTTCAAAGTAGTTTTTGCATTTAATTTTTAAAATCAATGCTAAAAATTAAGAAATGCGTTTTCTCTGATTAGTAAAATGATTAAATCTATCCGATTCACAATCTAACATTCTATGAATTTATAAGTTCAATTTCTACATATCAGTAAAAGACACTATTAATTATTTTCTTACTTATTTTTTAAATCATATATTTGAAAACAATACTATTTGCAACAATAAAAGCCAAAAGAAATGGGAATATTTAATAATCTCTTCAAAAAGAAAGAAGAAACAGCTTCAACAAGTATTCAAAATAATCACACGATCAGTTTTACTTCTGAAAATGATTTTTTAGAAAAATATGGCGCTCTTGCCTTAGAAAAACAAAGAAATCTATACAATGTAACAGGCGGGCTCTCTTGGAATGTCAATATGGACGCAGAAGAAATTACTTTTGGTGATGATCTTACTTTTCCAATGCAGGTTTTGGGTTCGTTTTCGCATTCGTCAGAAACTTGGCTTTGGCTTTGGGACAACAAAGCAGGCGGCTATGCAGAATCTGTTATGCAACAAGCACTTTCATTAAAGCAATACGGAGAAGAAAACAATATTGATTTATTAAGTGTTGGAAAATTTGATGCTGTTCCAAATGATTTACATCTTATTGGAATGATTGCTACTACAATGTTCAATTTGAGCGGTTATTATCTTGGAAATTACGGTCAAGGGACAATGGTTGTTACACTTAAAGATGATGCGATTGACAATACCGAAAGTGAGGAATTATCAAGAATTTTGACTGTTTTTCCAGAATTGATTTCGACGTTTGACATTGTAAACCATAAAGATGCTTTTATCAATTATCTTTCGCAAAAAGGGTATGAATTGGCAGTAAATGGAAATGAAGTTAAAGCAGAAAAAAATTATAATGTGATTAATGCTGTTTTCAACCAACATAATCTTTTGACCAGTTTAAATGGCAATTCTTAAGATTAATAAAATTTAGACAGATGTCATACAAACTTTTTCTTGACGATTTACGAGATGTTCAAATGGTTTACAAAAACTTGACCGATGACGATTTCGTTATTGTCAGGAATTTTCTTGATTTCAAAAAAGCAATTTCAGAAAAAGGACTTCCTGAATTAATTAGTTTCGACAATGATCTAGGGCTCGACGAAAATGATAATATCGCAGAAGATGGTTATGCTTGTGCCAAATGGCTTGTTTACGAATCTGGATTAGATTTAAGTGATTTGAAGTTTAATGTCCATTCTGCCAATCCTGTTGCAAGTGTACAAATTCAAAGTTTGCTTGATAATTATATTAAACATTTGAAAGGTTAGTATTTCTCCTGCGTGAGGGATAGAAGCAAGCTACCAAAGTAGCGCGGATAGCCCGACAGCAATAAAAAAAAGACCCAATGAACGCAAAGTTGATTGGGTCTTTTTTTTATTGGTGGCACGTCCTAATCTAAGATTCTGAGATGCTAAGGTTCTAAGTTTTTAAGATTCTAAGTTTTCTTTCTTTGTCTTTAAATCTACTGGAACTTTTTTTTCTTCTTCAAACAATAATTTAATGTTTTCGTAAGAGTTTTTAAGCGCTTCTTTGATTTGTTCTGGGTTTAACCACGCTACTTTTTCGATTCCTTCTTCTAATTGTCCGTGTGGTGTTCCTTCAAAATCGGAAAACATTTCGAACCAATGCGTGATTTTAAGTTTGTATTTTCCGTTGCGTTTAAAGATATGATAGGTTTTTTGAAGTTTGTTCGTAATACGAAGCTGGTTTACTCCTGTCTCCTCCTCTACCTCACGCATAGCCGTCGCTTCAATGTCTTCCCCTTTCTCGATTCCGCCTTTTGGCAGATCCCATTTTCCGTTTCTAAAGATAAACAAGACTTCGCCCTTTTTGTTATAGACAAAGCCTCCGCCCGCTTTATTTACCGGAATTTTGGCTTTTAGAGTTTTCATCATCTCACTTTCGTCGGGATGATATAGAATAGCTTTTTGAATTTTATTTTGAAAAATTTTTATAATAAGCTGTTCGATATCAATACTCTCCAACAAGAACAATTGGAAATCTGTTTCCTTTGAGATTTCATTTGTCAAAAAAAGTGGTTTGTCGTTTACAAAAACTTTATACATTTGTATTATGATTTTTAATAAAGATACTGCCGAAAAAACAGCCGAATTGCTTTTGCAAATAAATGCAATTAAATTGAATCCCGAAAATCCTTTTACATGGGCTTCTGGTTGGAAATCTCCTATTTACTGTGATAATAGGTTAATTCTTTCATTTCCGAGCATCAGAAACTATGTTCGTGATGAGTTTGCTAAAAATATCGAAAAACAATTTGGAAAACCTGATGTTATTGCTGGTGTTGCTACTGGAGCCATTGGAGTTGGAATTTTGGTTGCCGAAAGTTTAGGCCTTCCGTTCGTATATGTGCGTCCTGAACCTAAAAAACATGGTAGACAAAACCAAGTGGAAGGTTTTTTACAAAAAGGACAAAATGTTGTGGTTGTTGAAGATTTAATTAGTACTGGAAAAAGCAGTTTGATGGCTGTTGAAGCTTTAAGAAGCGAAGGTGCAAATATTAAAGGTATGGCGGCTGTGTTTACTTATGGTTTTGGCGTTGCCGAAGAAAACTTCAAAGAAGCTAATGTTGATTTATTCACTTTAAGCAACTACGAAAACCTATTAGATTTAGCAGTTCAGAAACAATATATCACAGAAGATCAGCAATCTACTCTTCAAGAATGGAGCGTAAGCCCATCGACTTGGGGACAGGAGTAAGATTTTAGATTTCAGCTTTGCGAACTTAAATAAAGTCAAGCAACATAAAAAAACCTTGCGCACTTTGCGGTAAAAAACAAAACAAACAAAAAACAATATGAACTTAGAAAGTCCAAAAGTTACTGTTCAGAAATCGGCTCAGGATCTATTTGATCAACTGACTGACGTAAAGAATTTCGAAAAATTAATGCCAGACAATATCGCTAAATTTGAAGTGACTGGCGAAGACGCTTTTATTTTTGGATTGAAAGGGATGCCGGAAATCAAATTAAAAATGAAAGATAAAGTAGCTCCAAACAAAATTGTTTTGGGTGCTGCAAGTGATAAACTTCCGTTTACACTAACTTCAAACATTGACACTGTTTCTGATTCAGAAAGTGCTGTTCAATTATTTTTTGAAGGAGAATTCAATGCTATGATGGCAATGATGGTTAAAGGTCCAATCAGTAAGTTTATTGAAACTTTAGCAAACAATATGAACAAGCTTTAATAATGGTAAATTATTAATTGTGAATTATAAATGAAAGCCCGATTAATGAAATCGGGCTTTTTTTTTGAATGCCACGAAGACGCTAAGGCACGAAGTTTTTTTGTTCTAAAATAATATACTGGACGCACTGCAGTGTGTCTCTACAGAAAACCTTTGTCACTTTGCTTCTCTGTTACTTTGCAACTCTCAATAAAGCATTTTAACTTCCTTAATCTCAAATTCAGCAATCGAATCATCTTCTAGCAAAACCTGTAGCTTACCAATTGGAGAAACACCCTGAATGATTCCCATAAAGTCTTGATTATTGTTATCTCTAAATGCTGTTGGAACTCCTATTTTAAATAAAAAATTGAAATAATCGTCCCAAAAAGTCTGTGCTGAGATATCCCAAAATTGGATTTTCTCTTTTAACTTTTCTACAATTAATACTGCCAATTCTTCTTTATTGAAAGATGTACCTGCAATTACTGCCATTGAAGAAGCAGTTGGCAATTCAGTAAAATCGGTTTGATTGACATTGATTCCGATTCCAGCCACTGACACGATTCTGCCATCGCTTTTTAAGGTATTTTCGATTAATATGCCAACCAATTTCTTATTATATGACAGAATGTCGTTTGGCCATTTTATACAAATATCAGGAATATTTAATGTTTTTAAAACCTCTGCAACCGATAAAGACACAATGAGACTTAAATTGAAAACTTCTTCGTTACTAAAGAGAAAATCTTTAATCAAAACGCTCATAGTTAAGTTTTTACCAGCTTCAGTCTTCCATACGCCTCCTACTTGCCCCTTCCCTTTTGTCTGATTTTCAGCTGTTACCGTTGTAAAATTCTCCAGTTCATCTTGACTTGCCAAAGCCTTTAGGAAGTCATTTGTCGAATCTATGGCATCGAGTTTGATTAGTTTCATTAAATAATTTAAATATCTTAATTTAATATTTTGTTAAGGTTCAAAAATAATCACAAAATTTGGTAACTTTACAAATTCATATAAAATAATTCATGGCGAAAAAGACTATTAATAATGATGTTCTACTGGCGAACATAATCAAAGGGATTGAGGAAGTAAAAGGAAATGATATCGATATTCTTGACTTAAGAGAAATAGATACAGCTGTATGCGACTATTTTGTTATTTGCAACGGTAGCTCAAACACCCAAGTTAACGCCATTGTAAACTCAATTCAAAAAACAGTATCAAAAGACTTAAAAGATAAACCTTGGCACGTAGAAGGAACAGATAACGCAGAATGGGTTTTAATGGATTATGTACACATTGTAGTACATGTTTTCCAGAAACATATTCGCGAATATTACAACATCGAAAGCCTTTGGGGCGATGCCAAAATCACTACAATCGAGAACAAATACTAAAGAAACTTTCATTAAATGGCTAAAGATAATAATCCAAATCCGAATAAATTTAAAATAAGTCCTTGGTTAATATACACCGCAATACTTTTAGTTTTTTTATTCATAAGTTTTGCCACAGGAGGATCAAGCTTAAGCGAACCTGCTCAATTAACTTCTTCTAAATTCAACACGCTTTTAGAAAAAGGACAGATTGAAAAAGTAATTGTTTACAATAAAGCAGAAGCTGAGGTATATTTGAATGCTGCGGCTCTTAAAGACCCAGCAAACAAAAAAGTTGCTGAAGATATTTTCAAACAGCCAAACAAAGGTCCACACTATACTTTGGAAATTGGTAACGATCAAATCTTTCAGACTAAATTAGAAAAAGCAGTTACTGAGGGCAAATTGAAAGATTTCAACTTCCTTCAAAAAAATAACTGGAGCGATATTTTAATCAGCTTACTTCCTATCATCATCATTGTTGGTGTATGGATCTTTATTATGCGTAAAATGTCTGGCGGAGGCGCTGGAGGTGGTGGACAGATTTTCAATATCGGAAAATCTAAAGCTAAACTTTTTGACGAAAAAACAGATATCAAAACTACATTTAAAGATGTTGCAGGTTTAGAAGGTGCTAAAGAAGAAATTCAAGAAATTGTTGAATTCCTTAAAAACCCAGAAAAATACACTAATCTTGGAGGTAAAATACCAAAAGGTGCTTTACTTGTAGGACCTCCGGGAACTGGTAAAACTTTATTAGCAAAAGCTGTTGCTGGTGAAGCACAAGTACCTTTCTTCTCTCTTTCAGGTTCAGATTTCGTAGAAATGTTTGTAGGAGTTGGTGCTTCACGTGTACGTGACTTATTTAAACAAGCTAAAGAAAAATCTCCTGCTATCATCTTCATCGATGAGATCGATGCTGTTGGTAGAGCAAGAGGAAAAAGCAATATGTCTGGCGGAAACGACGAAAGAGAAAACACTTTGAACCAATTATTGACAGAAATGGATGGTTTTGGTACAAACTCTAACGTAATTGTTTTGGCTGCAACTAACAGAGCTGATGTTCTTGACAAAGCTCTAATGCGTGCTGGACGTTTTGACAGACAAATCTTTGTTGACTTACCAGACATTCGCGAAAGAGCTGAAATTTTTAAAGTACACTTAGCTCCTATCAAAAAAGTTGAAGGTCTTGATTTAGATTTCTTAGCAAAACAAACTCCAGGTTTTTCTGGTGCTGATATTGCAAATGTTTGTAACGAAGCTGCTCTTATTGCTGCTCGTAACAACAAAGCTGCTGTTGATAGACAAGATTTCCTTGACGCTGTTGATAGAATTATTGGTGGTCTTGAAAAGAAAAACAAAATTATTACTCCAGACGAAAAAAGAGCTATCGCAATTCACGAAGCTGGTCACGCTACTGTAAGCTGGATGTTAGAACACGCTGCACCGCTTATTAAAGTAACCATTGTTCCTCGTGGACAAAGTTTAGGAGCTGCTTGGTATTTACCAGAAGAAAGACAAATCGTTAGAACAGATCAAATGTTAGACGAAATGTGTGCTACTATGGGAGGAAGAGCTGCTGAAAAAGTAACTTTCGACAGAATTTCAACAGGCGCTTTAAGCGACTTAGAAAAAGTAACTCGTCAAGCTCGTGCAATGGTAACGATCTACGGATTGAACGATAAAATCGGAAACGTTACGTATTATGATTCATCTGGACAAAGCGAATACAATTTCTCTAAACCATATTCTGACGAAACTGCAAAAATTATTGACAAAGAAATTTCAGATTTAATCGAAGGTCAATACCAAAGAGCAATTCAGATACTAGAAGAGAACAAAGACAAGTTAAATCAACTTGCTGATATTCTGATTGAAAAAGAGGTAATCTTTAAAGATGACTTAGAAAACATCTTCGGAAAACGTACTTTTGACAAAAATTTAGAAGAGGTAGTTTCATAACGAATTACCAAATACAAAATAATATTTTTCAAAATCTTAATTCAAAATACCCTTTTGAATTAAGATTTTTTTATCTTTGAACGTTTTCAATTAACATGTAAAGCATTTCATATAAAAAATGAATTTTTTCAAAAAAATATTTGGCTCTAGTGAAGCCGCTTCTGATGAAGTGAACGAAAGCGAATATGCAGGAACTTCTGCGCAGAACAGTCATTTATCTTTGGACGAGCAATTTATTTTCAATTTCAAAAAAAATGGAGGTAAGTTCTTATACTGCGAAAACATGGGAGAGGTTTCTGAACAGTTTGAAAACATTTTAGAAGAAAACGATTGGTTTGAACAAGAAGTTTTATGTTACGAACCTGCTTTATTTGGTCTATTAGACGAAAATAAATTATTTTACATTGCCCCTGCTAAACCAAAATTTTTATTGGCAAGTTGCGAAAACCTTATTGCTGATGAAGGTTCTATTTTATTTTCATCAAAACAGATCAGACAAAATAAACCTAACGAATTACCTGCAAACATTGTTATCATAGCTACTACCAGCCAAATCCTTCCTATGAAAAGTGACGGATTGAGCGCAATAAAACGCAAATACGAAAGAGACATACCTACTAATATCACTACAATAAAATATTTCGAAAAAGCGAAAGACGAAGATTTTACACAATACGGAAGTGTTGCAAAAAACCTTTATTTACTGCTTTTAGAAGATCTTTAAGATGAACGAAACACTGAAGAGAACCATTTCTGGTGCTGTTTATATCGCTTTATTACTAACTTCGATATTGTTTTCTACAGAAAGCTTCATTACTCTTTTTGGTGTTTTCCTAATTATTACGATATACGAGTTTTCTAATATCGTTAACTTGAACAAAGTATTTTCTATTCTCTTCGGAACTTTAGTTTATGCCGCAATTATCCTTGTAAGTCACTACAACAAACAGACTACTGCATTTATAAACGATACATTTAATTCTAATATCAGTTTAGAAACCAATATTAAACAGCTGGATTTAATTCTTCTGGCAGTTACCATCGTGGTTTCTATAAAGTGCATCATATTCTTGTTTTACGATTCTGTTCAAAAAGTAAGCACTTCATCAAAATATTTATATCTGCTTGGATATATTACGCTTCCTTTTGTCTTCATTGTAAAAATCTCTTTTGGAACAAACGATTATAATCCGAAGATTATTTTAGGTTTATTTGTTTTGATTTGGACAAATGATACTTTTGCTTATTTAGTCGGAAAATCAATGGGAAAACACAAATTATTTGAACGCGTTTCTCCCAAAAAGACAATTGAAGGTTTTCTTGGTGGTGTAGTTTTCGCTGCTTTTGCTGGCTTTCTAATTTCTAAACTCTACATTCAGCCTAAGCCTGAATTTAGTGGTAAATCGATTTTAATCTGGACCATTATCGCATTAATTGTGAGCATTTTTGGAACTATTGGCGACTTGATAGAATCCAAATTTAAACGAATTGCCGGTATTAAAGACAGCGGTTCGATAATGCCTGGTCACGGAGGTATTCTAGATCGATTAGATAGTGTTATATTTGTAGCACCAATTATATTTTTATTTTATCAAATTTTATATTATGTTTCATAAAGAGGGAGGCCCGTCCATTTTATTAGGTACTGTATTTACTGTAGCTGTACTTTTAATTGCTGAAAGATTTATAGATATCAATTGGCTTAGAATGCTTGTTCAAATTGCAACACTTGTAATTCTGATCATTATTTTACAATTCTTTAGAAATCCTAAAAGAATTGCAGTTAGAAACAGCGATCACATCCTAGCTCCTGTTGACGGAAAAGTGGTGGTTATAGAAGAAGTTTATGAAGGAGAATATTTTAAAGACAAACGTTTACAGGTTTCTATCTTTATGTCGCCTATCAATGTGCACGTAACGCGTTACGCCATGGATGGGATTATTAAATTTAGCAAATACCACCCTGGTAAATTCCTTGTTGCGTGGCATCCAAAAGCAAGTGAAGAAAACGAAAGAACTACCGTAGTGATCGAAAACGACACTTTTGGTGCTATTTTATACAGACAAATTGCTGGGGCTTTGGCTCGTAGAATTGTAAATTACGCTAAAGAAGGAATGCAAGTGGTTCAGGGAACTGATGCTGGTTTTATTAAATTTGGTTCAAGAGTAGATTTATTTTTACCTTTAGGTACGCCTATCAATGTTGAGTTAAATCAAAAAGCGATTGGCGGGAAAACAATTATTGCTACAAAGGCATAAATGGCTGATAAAGATTTAGATATTCGCTTTGCTAAAGCTGTAGAAGTTGCAATGACAATGACTCAGTCTTCACTGCCGCAAGATGTGCAGTTGAGACTTTATGCTTTTTACAAACAGGCTACTTTTGGGACCGCAGTTTACAATCAATCTCAAAATTTTGATTTACGAGATGCTTTTAAAACTAATGCCTGGATGCAGATAAGCCATATGACTGTAGATGAAGCCAAAGAAAATTATATCGAAATCATCAATTCATTAACATCAAAATAAAAACATTATGAAGAAAAACGTTGTTCTTTTCAGCACTTTAGCTTCATTTTTACTATTATTTTCCTGTAAAGAAGATAAGCTGGTTGAAGTAGTTGAAGTTCCTCTTCCAACAAAAGAAGAAAAAATAACTATTGGTTCACCAAATGATGTTAAAGCCGACCCCGGTTCTTTTGAAATGACAAAATTGCCATTTAACTATGATGCTCTTGCGCCAGACATTAGAACTTTGACTTTAGAAACTCATTATTCTAAGCACTATTTGTCATATACAAACGCTTTTAACAAAGAAATCGTTTCGACTGAGTTTGAAAATATGCCTATTGAAGACATTTTAAAAAAAATGCCTCTTACTAATTTAAAACTTCGTCAAAATGCGGGCGGATATTACAATCATACTTTATATTTTAATATCCTAACTCCGAAAGAACAAACACCAAAAGATACACTTGCAGGTTCTATTAATAAAGAGTTCGGTTCTTTTAATAATTTGACAAATCAATTTAAAGCACAGTCAGAAAAGCAGTTTGGCTCTGGATGGATTTGGCTGGTTGTGGACCGATATGGTAAATTGCAAATTACTACGACAGACAATCAAGACAATCCATTAATGAAAAACGCTTTGATTCCGGGAACTCCAATTATGGGAATTGATCTTTGGGAACATGCTTATTATTTAGATTATCAAAACCGAAAAGGCAGTTATATTGATGCTTTTTACAATCATATTAACTGGGAAAAAGTGAACGAATATTACATTGAAGCTCTCAAGAAGGTTAAAAAAGTATAGAAAAAAAGCTGATACAATTAAGTATCAGCTTTTTTTTATACCTTTTAGGTACTTAAATGAAGATCATGAAAGATATTGCCAATCGTTTTACAGAAAACCCCTTGCTGTCTCCTTCAGATATACCGCCAAGCAGAGAAGGTCTAGAAATTACCTGTCTCTTAAATCCTGGCGTTTTTCAATTCCAAAATAAAATCTGGCTTGCCGTACGTGTTGCTGAAAGACCCAAACAAATTGAAAATAGTATTTCGTTTCCAATTTTGACGGAAGTTGGAACAATTCAAATTATTGAAATTCTAAAAGATCATCCAGAACTTATTGCAACAGACGCTCGTGTAATTAACTATCAAGGAATCGATTATTTAACCACTTTATCGCATATTCGTTTATTGTGCAGTGAAGATGGAAAACAGTTTTACGAGCCTGAAAATTATCCGCATTTGGTTGGCGAAGGAATACTGGAAACTTTCGGAATTGAGGATTGTCGTGTATCTTTAATTGAAGACAAATATTACCTGACGTTTACTTCTGTTTCTCCCAGTGGCGTCGGCGTCGGTTTGCGAACCACAACGGATTGGAAGAATTTTCAAAAACACGGATTAATATTTCCGCCCCACAACAAGGATTGTGCGATTTTTGAAGAAAAAATAAACGGGTTATTTTATGCTTTACACCGCCCAAGTAGTGTAGATATTGGCGGAAATTACATTTGGATTGCTTCTTCTCCAGATGGCATTCATTGGGGAAATCATAAATGCATTATTAAAACCAGAAAAGAAAATTGGGACAGCAAAAGAGTTGGCGCTGGTGCTGCTCCAATAAAAACAGAATTGGGTTGGCTCGAAATTTATCATGGAGCCAACGAATTTCATCAATATTGTCTAGGTGCTTTTTTATTGGATTTGGAAGATCCCACAAAAGTGATTTCTAGAACAGAAACTCCAATTATGTTTCCGAAAACAAACTATGAATTAAGCGGTTTCTTTGGAAATGTCGTTTTTACAAACGGTCATATTCTTGATCCTGATGGCGATACACTAACGGTTTATTATGGCGCTTCGGACGAGTTTGTCTGCGGAGCAACATTTTCTATAAAAGAGATTTTTTCTTTGCTTAAAAAGATTTAAAATAAAAAAAACGTGTTTAGAATATACTAAACACGTTTTCTTTTTATAATATTTCAATTACTTTCATTTCATTTCTAAAATCAAAGATTCTGAAGGCTGAATCGAGATTTTAGCTTCTCCTTGCCCATTTTGCACTTTCAGTACAAACGTTTTGTTTTGATACAATTGATCCTTCATCTCATATTCACCATCTTTTAAATTCCATTTTGAAATAAGCGAAGAAGGAACTTTCAAATCAAATTCGCTTCCTTTTTCGGAAGAAAAATTAGCCACTACAATCAATTTTTGACTTTCAGACCAACGTGCATATGAATAGAGCAAAGCATCATAATTTTCATTATTTTGACGGTTTACAGTTTGAATTTCTTCAAAACTTCCCATTAAAGCACTGCTGTTGATTGTAAAATTCAATAATCGTTTGTAAAAATCACGAAGCTGTTTTTCAGATTCTGAAAGCTGCCCTCCATCAAATTTACCGCCATTCATCCAGCGCTGATGATTTGGAACTCCGATATAATCAAAAATCGATGTTCTGGAACGTTTTCCAAAACCAGCATCTTCGTTCCCTGCCTCTCCTACTTCTTGTCCAAAATAAATCATAGTTGGCGAAGTGCTTATTGTTGCCGAAACCACCATTAAAGGCTTTCCTCTTTCTGGCGTTCCTGCAAATTCTGGGCTTGCCAAACGCTGTTCGTCATGATTATCTAGAAAATGAAGCATATGATGTTCAATATCCGACATATTGTTTTGGATTTTTATTAATTCGTCTGGCGAAGATTTTCCTCGAATAACATCTTTCAGTTTATCATACGTTTCTACTTTATCGTACAAATAATCCATTTTTCCTAAACGAATATAATTGCGATATTCATTCGGATTATACACTTCAGCCAATAAAAACGCGTTGGGATTTTTCATTTTAATGGAAGAGTTCATATAACTCCAAAATTCGTAAGGAACCATTTCGGCCATATCATAACGGAATCCGTCCACTCCTTTTGCTGTCCAGTATAACGCAATATCTCTAAATTTCGTCCAAGAATCAGGAACGTCTTTATCTTGCCAAAAAGCAAAATGCTCTTGATACGATTTCTGGTCAAAACCAGCAGGAAGTTCAGGAAAATCTTTGCTTCCGTCTGGACGCACTCCATAATTTACTTTTACGGTTTCGTACCAGTCATTTTGATCTGGCTTAATTTTACGAGATCCATTTCCTGTCCATTTTGCTGGATTTTCGTCAAATTTCCCATCAATAAGCGGATTCTTTTCTCCATTTAATGGAATATCACCATCTGGTATTTCAAAATGCTGCTGTGGAATGTAATAGAAATTATTGTCTCGTTTATATTCAACTGTAACATCATCATCTGCACCAAAATCTTTTACACCTTCTGGATTTGATTTTCCTTCATATTTTCTTGCAATATGGTTTGGAACAATATCAATGATCACTTTCAAACCTGCATTATGAGTGCGTTTGATTAAAGCTTCAAACTCTTCTAATCGTTTTGCAGGATTTACAGCCAAATCTGGATTTACATTATAATAATCTTTTACAGCATAAGGAGAACCTGCACGACCTTTTACCACTTCTGGATCATCATTTGAAATTCCGTACGCCGTATAATCACGCACCAAAGCATGATGCGGAACTCCTGTATACCAAACATAGGTTACTCCCAAATCTTTTATTTCTTGGAGCGCTTTATCTGTAAAATCATTAAACTTTCCAACACCATTCTCCTCAATAGTTCCCCATGGTTTATTGTTTGTATTTTTATTTCCAAAAAGGCGAGTAAAAACTTGATAAACCACAACTTTGTTTTCTGTTGCAGTTTGTTCCTTTGCTGTGCTCATTTTTAAATCTTTTGTTTTACAGGCTGAAAATAGAACCGTCAATATTATTCCGGCTGCAATTATTTTTTTACTTATCATATTTTGGCTATTCTTAACTTATATCTTTGGTTCTGATTCAAAAAACATCAAAACAATTTTCTAAAAATAGCTCATTTTTTAAAACTCCGAAAACGATTTATCTAATTTACAATGTTTTCAGCTTAAAATACAACTACTACAACGTGAGAGTTTGAGTTTTTGTTGAAAAATTAAATAGCACTTAAATCCTACTTTAGACTGTTAATGACTTATTATAAATTAATCCTAATATCGACCACAGGTTCTAACCTTTTTTATAAATTTGACAAAAATTTAATCAGTTGAAGAAATCACTCTTTTTCATATTCTATTGTCTGTTTCTTAGCGTACAATTTATTTCTGCGCAGGCCAAAAAAACTGCACAAACCCCGAAAACAATCGTCATCGAGAATGCTGACTTTTCTGATGTGGATCAGGTTAATGTGCCAGATGCGCTTTTACTTACTGGAAATGTCAAAGTAAATCATGATGGTGTGGTATTAACTTGTAACAAAGCCTATTTTTTTCAAAAAGAGAATTATCTAAAAGCATTCGGAAATGTACAATTAGTACAAGGGGATACCTTATTTTTAAATAGCAAATATGCAGAATATAGTGGTAATGCAAGAAAAGCTTTTGCAACAGGAAATGCAGTTCTAACTTCGCCAGATGCTACTTTACAAACCGATACCATTAATTTTGACAGAAATGTTCAGGAAGCATTTTACAATACGAAAGGAACCATTATCAATAAAGACAATACTTTGGTAAGCAAATCTGGAAGGTATTTTGTAAAAGAAAAGAAATTCCAGTTTTTAACTGAAGTTACAATTACGAATCCGAAGTATGTGATTAAATCAAACCATTTGGATTATTACAGTAATTCTGGACATACGTATCTTCTTGGGCCTTCAACTATTACAAGTAAAGCCAATTACATTTATACCGAAAAAGGTTTTTATGATACGAAGAAAAACTTAGCGCATTTTCTACGAAAATCATACATCAAGTATGACGACAGGCGTATACAAGGCGATAGTTTATTTTATAATCGAAATACCGAATTTGCTTCGGCAACACGAAATGTAAAAATAACCGATTCTATAAATAAAGGAATCGTAAAAGGCCATTATGCAGAGCTTTACAAACTAAAAGATTCAATGTTTGTAACCAAAAGGGCTGTTGCTGTAAATCTAGTTGAAAATGACTCAGTTTACATTCACGGACAAAAATTAATGGTTACAGGTAAAGAAGGAGAAAGAATTTTAAGAGCTTTTAAAAATGTTCGTTTTTACAAAACAGACATGAGCGGCAAGTGCGATTCTATACATTCTAACTCAAAAATAGCATTAACAAAATTGATTGGAAATCCGATTCTTTGGAACGGTGAAAACCAGATTACGGGAGATGTAATGCACTTAATTGGCGATAATAAAACAAGAAAAATCGACTCTTTGAAAGTTCTTAACAATACTTTCGTCTTGTCCAAGGATACGCTAGGAACAGGATTTAATCAGGTCAAGGGACTCAATTTGTTTGGAAAATTTCGGGATGGAAAACTTCACGATGTCGATGTAATCAAAAACACTGAAGTAATTTATTATATGCGGAATGACACCAATGAACTGATTGGAATTAATAAAAACGTGAGCAGTAAAATCAATATGATTTTGGAAAATAATGCCATTGAAACGATTACGTTTTTCAATAAAGTCGACGGAGATATTTTTCCTGAAGATGAACTTCCTGAAAATGCCCGTAAACTGAGAGGAATGAAATGGCGTGGCGATGAGAGGATAAAATCGAAAGACGATATTTTTACCGCAGAAGAAAACGAAGAAAATGACAAACTGATTAAACAAGGAAAAGACGAAGAAGAAAAAGGTAAAAATGTTCCGCTAAAAGTCAGAAAAGAAACCTTGAATTACGATAAGAAGAATTCTGCTCCTAAAACAGACACGAAAGCTAAAAATAAGTAGTTTTTAGTCTCAGTTACAGTTTTCAGTGCTTTGCAATTGTTTAAACTACAAAGTTAACTTAAGCGTAAAGTCAAAAACCTTAGAACCTCAGTACCTTTGCTACTTTGAACCTAAAAAAGTTTTCAGTCGCAGTCACAGTTTACAGTTAAAAACATAGAAGCTCAGAATCTTAGCATCTCAGCAACTTAGAAGCTTAAAAAATGAATCCAGATTTTATAAAATACCAAGCGCAAACCTCCCCTTACCCACTGGGAATGGAAGTTTCGCATGCCATTGGCTCATATATTTACGACACAAACGATAAAAAATACTTAGATTTTGTTGCCGGAGTTTCAGCTTGTACTTTAGGACATCAACATCCAAGAGTTAATCAAGCCATAAAAGATCAGTTGGACAAATATTCGCATGTGATGGTTTACGGAGAATATTCTCAAAGTCCAGCCGTCCAATATTGCAAAATGATGGCCTCTCTGCTTCCAGAATCTTTAAATAAAACCTATTTGGTTAATTCTGGTACAGAAGCGATTGAAGGTTCGTTAAAATTAGCCAAACGCGTTACAGGACGCAGCCAGCTTATTTCCTGTCATAACGCTTATCACGGAAACACTATGGGTTCTATGAGCGTTATGGGATTTGAAGAACGCAAACAGGCTTTTAGACCTTTGCTTCCAGATGTTGATTTTATCACTTTCAATAACGAAGAAGATTTACAAAAGATAACTAATCGAACAGCCGCGATTCTTTTAGAAACTATTCAAGGAGGCGCTGGTTTTATTCAGCCAGAAAACAATTTCCTTCAAAAGGTTCGTAAGCGCTGTGATGAGGTTGGAGCATTAATGATTGTTGATGAAATTCAGCCAGGTTTTGGAAGAACTGGAAAACTTTTTGGTTTTCAAAATTATGATGTTGTTCCAGACATTGTGGTTATGGGTAAAGGAATGGGTGGCGGGATGCCTGTTGGCGCTTTTACTGCTTCTGCCGAAAAAATGGATCTTTTAACCGAAAACCCAAAACTAGGACATATAACCACTTTTGGAGGCCACCCTGTCATTGCGTCAGCTTGTCTTGCTACTTTGCAAGAATTAACTGAAACAAATTTAATGGCAGAAACGCTAGAGAAGGAAAAACTCTTTAGATCGCTTTTGGTACATCCTTTGATTACAGAAGTTAGAGGAAAAGGATTAATGCTTGCCGCTATGACAGAATCGGCAGACATTACAAACGAAGTCATTTTAACCTGTCAAGACAGAGGACTTATTTTATTCTGGCTTTTATTTGAAGGATGCGCCATAAGAATTACACCTCCTTTGACCATTTCTGAAGACGAAATTAGAGAAGGTTGCGCCATTATTTTAGAAGTGATGGATGAAATAATGAACAAGAACAACAACTAAATATAAAAAAATATTTTGAGCGCTGTTTTTAATAAAATAGACAGAAATTAAAGCTCAATTTCTATTTCTAAAAAGTCTTCCGATAGAAATAAAAAAATGACAAAACTGAAGCTAATCCCTTAAGAATAAAAGAGATTTCTTCCCAAAATAGAATAAAAAACGCCATATATTGTTAATTAAATTGTTCAAAACAATTAATTTCTTATCCTTACAGCGATTATATGGTTGCCTAAATTTATAACAGGCTAATTTCAAATATACGAAGTATGCAATTAAGCAACGAAGAAGAAGATTATAACCTATCCCTATCCAAATTTGAGTCGATGTTAAAAACCAACAAAGTACTCTTTTTTGATTCTGAAGAATTCGAAGAAATAATTCTTCATTATTTAGACATAGGTAAGGCTAATTTAGCAAAAAAGGCCTTGAAACTTGCATTAGACCAGCATCCAAAATCTACAGGCTTAAAATTAGTACAAGTAGAAATGCTAGTTTATGATGACAAACTCGACATTGCTGAAAAGCTTTTGAATGAGTTATACGCAATTGAACCTAACAACGAGGAAATCTATATCCAGAAAGCCAATATCTGTTCCAAAAGAGATCAGCACGAAAAAGCAGTTGAACTGTTAAAAATTGCTCTTCAATATACTGACGATTATGCTGATGTGTATAATTTGATTGGAATGGAATATCTTTTTATGGATAATCTCGAGCTTGCCAAGGACAGTTTTATCAAATGTCTTGAAGAAGACTTAGAAGATCAATCTGCTCTCTACAACGTAGTGTATTGTTTTGAATTTTTAGATCAAAACCAAGAAGCTATTGTATATCTTAACGAATACATCAATAGAAATCCGTACAGCGAAATTGCATGGCATCAGCTTGGGCGTTTGCATCATGGCGTAAAAGAATACGAAGCAGCAATTCGTGCATTTGATTATGCAACGCTGATTGATGATGAATTTTTAGGTGCTTTTATGGAAAAAGCAAAAGCTTATGAGCGCCTGAAAAAATACAATGAAGCAATTGAAAGCTATAACAGAACCATCGAATTGGACGATGCGACTTCGTATGCATTGCTTCGAATTGGAAAATGTTATGAAAAACTTGGAAATTTAGCGAAAGCGATCCAATATTATAACCAAACTGTTCACGAAGATCCGCTTTTAGACAAAGGCTGGATTGCAATAACAGATTTTCATCTTCGCCAGAAAAACTATCAAAAAGCACTATTTTTTGTGAATAAAGCTTTGGCAATCGACAATCAGAATCGTTTGTATTGGAAAAGATATGCTACGATAAACAAACAGATGAATTTCTTTGAAGAAGCCGAATTTGGTTTCAGAAAAGCAGTTGAATTTGGAGATTATGCATTAGACACTTGGTTATACTGGGTTGATATTCTTCAATTTTTAGGAGAATTTGAAACGGCTATTCAGACTTTATTGCAGGCGACAGAATATTTCCCTGAAGAGAACGAAATCGAATACCGTTTGGCTGGATTGTATTTTATGATTCAAGACAACACAAAAGCCAAATTTCATTTAAGCAATGGTTTACGTCTAAACTTTGACAATTATATCTTAATAGAAGATTTGTTTCCAGTAGTTTGGACAAAAAAAACAGTAAAAAATTATATAGAAAAACATCGTAAATAAGAATGGTTGATATTTTATTAAGAAGACGTTTTGGATTATTGGGACGCAACATAAGCTACTCTTTTTCAAAAGGTTATTTTACAGAGAAATTTAATAATGAAGTTTTTGCTGGTAACAGCTATGAGAATTTTGACATTTCTGAGATTAATTACTTCACAGAATTAATTAAAAACAATCCTGATTTAAAGGGATTAAATGTTACGATTCCTTACAAAGAACAAGTTATTCCTTTCTTAGATAAACTATCAAAAAAAGCCGCTCTAATTGGCGCCGTGAATACTATTAAATTTACCAAAAGCGGTAAACTAAAAGGTTACAACACCGATTATTACGGATTCAAAAAGTCTTTAAAACCATTATTGGAGCCTCATCATAAAAAAGCTCTAATTTTAGGAACAGGTGGCGCTTCTAAAGGTGTTGCTTTTGCTTTGGACGAATTGGATATTCCGTACACTTTTGTTTCTAGAGAAGCAAAAGAAAACATTATTGATTATGATTTGATAAACGCTACTACTTTTGATAATTTTCAAATTATAATTAATTGTACGCCAGTTGGAACAAGTCCGAATGTTGAAGCTTGTCCGAATTTGCCTTATGAGTTTTTTACAGAAAAACATATTGCTTACGATTTAATCTATAATCCTGCAGAAACCACTTTCTTACGAAAAGCAAAAGAAAAAGGCGCTGTAATTAAAAATGGACACGATATGCTTATTTTTCAGGCTGAAAAAGCTTGGAAAATCTGGAACAAATAAAAAATAAAATGTTAAAGTAATTTTTGTAAATTAGTCTACTCATTTGCAGACAGTTATGAAGAAACAATTACTTTACTTTAGCATTTTTTTTCTTATTACAGTTCTTGCATCAGCCCAAGACGAAGATATAGACAGAAGCAATAGTCCGTTTGCTGAGCCTCGATATCATTACTTTCTTCAGACTATTTTATTATACAATGAGTATTTAGACACCAAGAATGGCTCTTATAACACTACCAATTTGCGTGTTTTACAGCCAATAGGCAACAAAGCCTGGAATCTGAGGTTTGATTTGCCTTTAATATCAACCAACTCCAATTCTATAAACCAAACTGGACTTGGTGATGTAGGTGCTGGACTGAGTTTTATCCCTTATTTTAGAAAAACTAGCGGGATTGGTCTTAGGACTCGTATCATTTCAAATTCTGCCGTAGATCCAAGTTTTGGCACAGGTAAATGGGTAGTAATTCCAGCAGGTATTTTTGCAAAATACTTCAATCAAAAGAAATTCTTATGGCTTGCGACTGTTGAACATTCCCAAAGTTTTGCAGGATCAAGCAACCGAAGCGATGTCAGCGTAACCCTGTTAGAAAACAACTTATTATGGTTTTTTGGTAAAAATTGGATTGCTACAGATGTAGCTTTTAGATACAATTACGTTCTAGACGGTTTCCAGAATAATGCTTTTATGGAGTTTGGTCGAAAAATAACCCCAACAAATTTAGTTTATGTACACCCCAGCGTAGCTTTTGGCGGAGAAAAATCATATAATTTTGGCGTAGAAGTTGGCCTTTTGGTTTTGTTTTAATTTAAAGCCAAATGCTGAATTTGCTTCACTTTTTTATGATTCATTTGTTTTTTCATTGAAAAATCGTAAAAAACATTATTTCTATCTTATCAATTAAAACCACAAAAATTAATATATCATACTGCTAAATTGAATTAAACAATAAGAATTTCATCGCAAATTAGCGTATAAACAAAGGATTTATTTTGTATTTAGAAACACCTTTACTATCTTTCGCACTGTTTAAAATAAAAAACCTTATACATTTTTAAGATGTTAGAAGAAAAGAATGATAACCTGCAGGAAGCAGACGGAAAAACTGGAATCGAAATAAATGATTCTGTAACAAATGAAGCAATTGAAATATCAGATTCTGAGACTTTGACAGAAGCCTCGGAAGAAGAAACTGATAATGAATTAGAAAAACAAGAAAATGCTCACCAAGAAGCATTGGATGTCATTACAAATTCAAATGCTGCTGAAAGCGAAGACGAAACTTTGAAGGAACGTCATGACATTCCTATGCAAGATTACAATACGTTTTCTCTAGATGCTCTTGTTGATGAACTTAAAAAATTGGTTAATACAGATAAAGTAATGTCTGTAAAAGATCATATAGAAGAAATCAAAAAAGCTTTCTTGTTACAATATCATCATCTTATAGAGGAGAAAAAAGAAGAATTTTTAGCTTCTAATCCAGATCCTAATGAAGAATTTGAATATCATCTGCCTTTAAAATCAAAATTTGACGAATACTATAATGTTTTTAGAGAGAAAAGAAATGCTCATTTTAAACAGTTACAGACCAATTTAAAAACCAATTTAGATAATCGTCTTGCTATTGTTGAAGAATTAAAGGAATTAATCAATCCGCAAGAAAATATCAAAGACACTCTTAAACATTTTAATGAATTAAGAGAAAGATGGAAAAATGCAGGTCCTATTCCGAAAGACAAATACAATCACGTTTGGAATAATTACCATTTTCACGTAGAAAACTTCTACGATTATCTTCATTTAGATCGTGAGGCTAGAGATTTAGATTTTAAACACAACTTAGAATTAAAACAAAAAATTATAGCTCGCGTTGAAGAATTGGTAAACGATGCTGACGTAAATAAATCTTTCCGTGAATTACAGGATTTACACCGAATCTGGAAAGAAGAAATCGGACCGGTTTCTAAAGAACATCGTGATGCTATCTGGAATCAGTTTAGCGAACTAACAAAAAAAATACACGACAAGAGAGAACTTTTATTTGAAAGCCAACGAGCAAACGAGCAAAAAAATCTTGAAGCTAAAAAAGAAATCATTGCTAAAATTGAAGCGCTTGGAAATGAAAAAGTAAATTCTCATTCACAATGGCTTGTTCAAATTCAAAAAGTAGAAGAACTTAGAAATGATTTTTTTGCAGCTGGAAAAGTGCCTTCTGAAGTAAATGAAGAAACTTGGGCAGCATTTAAAACTGCCGTTAGAAATTTCAATGCTTTCAAGAATTCGTTCTACAAGGACATTAAAAAAGATCAAAACGATAATCTAAATAAAAAACTGGCTCTTGTTGCTAAAGCAAAAGAATTACAGGAAAGCACCGATTTTCAAGCTACAACTCCTGTAATGAAACAAATCCAGGAAGAATGGAAACAAATTGGGCATGTTCCTAAAAAATATTCAGACAAAATCTGGAAAGAATTCAAGGACGCCTGCAACCATTATTTCGATAAGTTAAAAGAACACAAATCTGAAGAAAATAGCGAAGAAGTTGCTGCTTTTGACAATAAAAAAGCTTATTTGGATGTATTGAGAGCTTTCCAATTGACTGGAGAACACAAAACAGATCTTGACGCTATAAAAGCGCATATTGAGACTTGGAAAGGATTTGGAAAAGTTCCTTTTTCTAGAAGACATATCGAAGGAAAATTCAATAAAATCTTAGATGCTCTTTTTGAGAAACTAAGTTTAAGCAAAAAAGAATCTGAAATGATGCGTTTTGCAAACCGTCTTGATTCTCTGACTGACAGCAATGATACGCGTAAATTAGACAATGAAAAAATCTTTATTATGCGTAAAATTGAAGAAGTTCAAAATGAAATTTTCCAATTAGAAAATAATATTCAATTCTTTACCAATACTAAAAATGCGAAAAAGGAAAATTCTATTGTAACGGAGGTTCGCAAAAACATCGCCATTCACAAAGAAAGTCTTGAAGTATGGAAAGATAAATTGAAACAACTTCGAAACTTGGGACAAGAATAATTGTAGATGAATTCTAAAAATATTAAAGTGTAATGAGAAATCGTTACACTTTTTTTTGTGTCTTTTTTTAATGCAAAGCCCGCAAAGATCTAATTTAAAATATAAGTTCGTAAAACTTTGTTCAGAGATAACTTTTCGAACTTTATTATAAGAAAATAAAAATAAAAAAATGCAACCTTAGCGTTCTTTGCTTTAAAAAACACAATCTAACTTTAAACAAAAACCTAAAACTTAACATTCCCATTAAATTTCATAAAACTATTCTGCAAAATATTGATTATATTTGAGTTACATCTATTATTAGGCAATCAAACAAACAACATTTAATACTAATTTTTAAATAAGAAAACTATGAAATTTACAAGAAAAGCACACGCCAACTGGAAAGGAACTGGCATGGAAGGAAAAGGAACTATTAGTACACAAAGTACAACTTTAGATAATGCTCAACTGTCTTTCAAAACCAGATTTGCTGATGGCGTGGGAACAAATCCTGAAGAACTAGTTGCTGCGGCACATTCTGGCTGTTTTACAATGCAATTAAGCTTTTTACTGAATGAAGCTGGTTTTACTGCAGATGATTTAACCACAGAAGCTACAGTAACTTTTGAAGACGGAACAATTACTTTAATTCATTTGGATTTAAAAGGCAAAGTTCCTTCAATTTCTGCTGAACAATTTGCCTCAACAGCGGCAAAAGCAAAAGAAATCTGTCCGATTTCAAAATTGCTAAACACAACTATCACATTATCTGCTGAGTTAATCAACTAAAGTGATAAAAAAAAAAACATCCGCCGAAGCGGATGTTTTTTTTAAAGCTAATAATTACATTTTTGCTTTTAAAGCTTTAGCTTCTGCAGTCATTTCAAGAGCATTGTAAACTCCTAATAATGTTTTAGAAACATCTTCGTTTTTAGGATCTAATTCGTTCGCTTTTTTAAGGTATGGAATAACTCCTTTGAAAACAGCTTCTCTTTGTGCTTTTAAAACATCGTAACGTTTCATGTCTTTAGCAGAAGTACCTAATTTGTTCATTTCGTCAATGATTGGTTTCTCTGCTTCTAACTTTAATGCCGCAAGGTTTAAGTAAGCATTTGTGTAATTAGGATTGATTTCGATAGCTCTTAAATAATATTTTTCTGCATCAGCATTATTTTTAGCACCGGAACTAATTACTCCTAAATTGAACACTAAATCAGCATTGTTTGGATCTTTCTCTAAAGCTTCACCAACTAATTTTTTGTACATATCAAAGTCTTTAGTCTCTAGATATAAATTAGCCTCTGTTAAGATTAGAGAAGTATCATCTGGATTTGCTTTTCTAGCATCAGCGATTGCTTTTTTAGCATCTTCTGTACGTCCTTTTTGAACTAAGATTAATGCTAAGTTTTTGTAGATTTCACCTCTTTTAGAAGGAATTGCTTCTGTTTTAGGTTTTTCGTGAGTACCTAATTTAACAGCCATATCTCTTTCTTTAGCATTTGCAAAACTATCATCATTTCCAGAAGCTTTGTTTACAGCTGTATACATTGTTCCTTTTCCAGAATAGTTTAGTTTTTTCAACTCTTCATACATTGGCAAAGCAAGATCAAAATCTTGTGCATTTACAGCTGTAGAAGCAGCATAGTACAAGTTGATTGTATCTTTCTTATCTAAAGCATAAGCATCGTATAATTTCTTAGCTCCTTCAACATTTTTGTTTGATTGAGTATCAGCAATTGCAGAGTTAATCAATAAACCTTTAATGCTAGTAATTGATGCAGCAGCTTGAGTTGAATATTTTTGTTTTCCTGAAGTTTTTTCAACTTCAATTAATTTTTTATAGCTCTCAGCAGCAGCAGATAAGTTTTTACTTTCTTCAACTTTTTTGTTAGCCAACTCTAAATAAGCATTTCCCTGAACGAAATAATATTGCGCTTGTTCTGTATCTTTTGCATTTGCAATTAAATTCTCTGCATCTTTCAATTGTGCAAGAGCACCTTGTGCGTCTCCGCCTTTTAATGCTTTTTCAGCATTTTTAATTTGATCTTTCTGAGCAAACGTAGCTACAGAGATCAGTAATGCTGATGCAAGTATTACATATTTACTTTTCATAATGATATTTGTTTGTATTTAATTTTTTTGTTTTTACTTATTCTTCAGACTCTTCGTCTTCTGTTTCTGAATCGTCTTCATCTTCTACTTCTTCATCATCAGAGTCATCATCCTCTTCTACAGTTCCATCATCTTCAAGAACTTCCATATCGGGCTTCACTCTTTCGATTGCAGTGATTACGTTTCCGTCTTCATCCACTTCTACTTCTTCCGCATCATCTTTCATTACTGTTGTAACGGCAGCGATAGAATCTTTTCCTTTAAGGTTAATTAATCTAACACCTTGAGTAGCACGTCCCATAACACGTAAATCTTCGATTGCCATTCTGATCGTTAACCCAGACTTATTGATAATCATTAAATCGTCTGCATCTGTAACCGCATTGATAGAAATCAGTTTACCAGTTTTTTCCGTGATGTTAAGCGTTTTAACCCCTTTACCTCCACGGTTTGTAATTCTATACACATCTTCTCCATCGTCGTCAACCAATTTAGTACGTTTACCGTATCCGTTTTCAGTTACCACTAAGATTTGAGATGTAGAAATATCATTTTTATCCACTGTAACCATTCCGATTACTTCATCAGTTTCGTCTTTTAAAGTAATTCCACGAACTCCAGAAGCTGTTCTTCCCATCGGACGTGTTTTAGTTTCTTCAAAACGAACCAATTTACCAGATTTAACTGCTAAGATAATTTGACTTTCTCCGTTTGTCAACTGAGCACCAATTAACTCATCTCCTTCTTTAATTGTAATTGCAGCAACTCCATTTGCTCTTGGTTTAGAATATTTCTCTAGAGAAGTTTTCTTCACCTGACCTTGTTTCGTTACCATTACAAGATTATGCGTATTGATATAATCTTTGTCTTTTAAATCTTGTGTACAAATGAAAGCTTTTACTTTATCATCGCTTTCAATGTTTACCAAGTTCTGAATTGCTCTACCTTTTGCCGTTTTGCTTCCTTCTGGAATTTCATAAACACGCATCCAGAAACATTTTCCTTTTTGCGTAAAGAACATCATATATTGATGGTTTGTCGCCACAAACATATGCTCTAAGAAATCCTGATCTCTTGTTCCAGCACTCTTCTGTCCAACTCCACCTCTATTTTGAGTTTTGTACTCAGATAAGTTGGTACGTTTGATGTAACCTGCATGCGAAATGGTAATAACTACGTTTTCGTCAGCAATTAAATCTTCAATACTTACATCACCTCCAGAATACTCGATTTGAGAACGACGATCGTCACCATATTTATCGCGAATTTCTGTAAGCTCTTCTTTAATCAAGTCAATTCTTAAATTAACATCTGCTAATAAAGCTTTTAAGTGCTCGATTAACTTCATTAATTCTTCAAATTCAGCTCTTAATTTATCTTGCTCCAGACCTGTCAACTGACGCAAACGCATCTCAACAATTGCACGAGCCTGAATATCTGACAATTTAAATCTTTCAATTAATTTCTCTCTTGCTTCGTCTGTGTTTTTAGAACCTCTAATTAACGCAATTACTTCGTCGATATTGTCAGAAGCAATGATTAATCCTTCTAAGATATGCGCTCTTTCTTCTGCTTTACGCAATTCGAATTGAGTTCTTCTCACTACTACATCGTGACGGTGCTCAATAAAGTAGTGAATCATATCTTTTAGATTCAACAATTGAGGACGTCCTTTTACTAATGCAATATTATTTACACTGAAAGAAGATTGTAATTGAGTGTATTTATATAAAGTATTTAAAACTACGTTTGGCGTAGCATCACGTTTTAAGATATAAACGATACGCATACCGCTTCTATCCGACTCGTCACGGATATTTGCAATACCTTCAATTTTTTTCTCGTTAACTAAATCAGCCGTACGTTTGATCATTTCGGCTTTGTTAACTTGATATGGAATCTCAGTAACAATGATGCACTCTCTTCCGTCAACTTCTTCAAAACCAACTTTAGCACGCATTACAATACGCCCTCTCCCCGTTTTAAAAGCTTCGCGAACACCTTCGTATCCATAAATAATACCTCCAGTTGGAAAATCAGGAGCTTTAATATGAGTCATTAACTCATCAACTTCAATATCATTATTGTCAAGATAAGCTAATGTACCGTTGATAACTTCAGTTAAATTGTGTGGCGGCATGTTAGTCGCCATACCAACCGCAATACCTGTTGCTCCGTTTACTAATAAAGTAGGAACTCTAGTTGGCATTACTTTCGGTTCGTAAATTGTATCGTCAAAGTTCAATTGAAAATCAACTGTTTCTTTTTCGATATCGGCCATAATCTCTTCAGAAATTTTACGCATTCTGGCCTCAGTATAACGCATTGCTGCAGGACTGTCTCCATCGACAGAACCAAAGTTACCCTGTCCGTCAACTAATAAATAACGCATACTCCATTCCTGCGCCATACGCACCATTGCATCATAAACAGAGGTATCACCGTGTGGGTGGTACTTACCCAGAACCTCCCCTACAATTCTCGCAGACTTTTTGTGGGCAGATCTCGATGTTACACCTAAATCATACATTCCGTAAAGAACTCTTCGATGCACTGGTTTCAAGCCATCTCTAACATCAGGAAGTGCTCTCGATACAATTACTGACATCGAATAATCGATGTAAGCTGACTTCATTTCATCCTCTATGTTAATAGGAATTAACTTTTCTCCTTCAGACATAAGTTGTTATATTAAATAATTATATTAGTTTTCAAAGCGTGCCAAGATACGTTTTTTTGAAATTTTTTCAGCTATTTCCTTACACTTATTTCAATGATTTATTAACAACTTTATTTTGGCTTTTAGTTAATAAATTAAACGTTTTTTAACGCTTTTATTGCCTATTTTTTCGTCTATTAGCTGACAGGAGATTTCGAAGGGTACGGTTTTTGTTTTTAAAACTGTAATTCACTAAATTTACAATACCAATTATATATTATGGATGATAATTTTTCACCAAGAGTAAAAGATGTAATTACGTACAGTAAGGAAGAGGCTCTACGTCTAGGGCACGACTTTATTGGTACAGAACATCTTATGCTAGGTATTTTGAGAGATGGTAACGGAAAAGCTATTCATATACTTAATAACCTAGCTGTCGATTTAGATCATTTACGCAGAAAAGTAGAAATACTGAGCCCTGCCAACCTGAGCGTTGAAGTAAATGCAGAAAAGAAAAACCTTCATCTTACCCGACAGGCCGAAAGAGCCCTGAAGACCACTTTTCTTGAAGCAAAAGTATTTCAAAGTTCATCGATTAGCACTGCACATTTGCTTTTATGTATCTTGAGAAACGAAAACGATCCAACAACCAAGTTGCTGAATAAACTAAAAATAGATTATGACGTAGCTAAAGAACAGTACTTAAATATGACTCCAAACGAAGAAGAATTCTTAGAAAACTTGCCAAGAAACGAATCGTACAATGACGATTCAGGACAAGATGACAGTCTAAAAGAAAGCAGTTTTAATAATCCCGCCAATAAGTCAAACAAAAAATCTAAGACTCCAGTTTTAGATAATTTTGGGAGAGATTTAACAGAAATGGCCGAAGAAGGAAAATTAGACCCTGTTGTAGGACGAGAAAAAGAAATTGAGCGTGTATCGCAAATTTTAAGCCGTAGAAAAAAGAACAATCCGCTTCTTATTGGAGAACCTGGAGTTGGTAAATCTGCTATTGCAGAAGGACTTGCTCTACGTATTATCCAAAAGAAAGTATCGCGTATTCTTTTCCATAAACGTGTTGTCACTTTAGATCTTGCAAGCTTAGTTGCTGGAACTAAATACAGAGGACAATTTGAAGAAAGAATGAAAGCCGTGATGAACGAGCTTGAGAAAAACGATGATATTATTCTTTTTATAGACGAGATCCATACTATTGTAGGAGCTGGTGGAGCAACAGGTTCGCTTGATGCTTCAAACATGTTCAAACCTGCATTAGCTAGAGGTGAAATCCAATGTATTGGTGCTACTACTCTTGACGAGTACAGACAATATATTGAGAAAGATGGTGCTTTAGAAAGACGTTTCCAAAAAGTAATCGTTGAACCAACTTCTGTTGAAGAAACAATTGCCATTTTGAATAACGTAAAAGATAAATATGAAGATCACCACAATGTGACTTATACTCCAGAAGCTATTGAAGCCTGCGTTAAGTTAACAAACAGATATATGTCTGAGCGTTTCTTACCAGACAAAGCTATCGATGCAATGGACGAAGCTGGTTCACGTGTGCACATTACTAACATTGATGTTCCGAAACAAATTTTGGATTTAGAGCGTCAGCTGGAAGAAGTTCGCGAAATGAAAAATATGGTTGTTAAAAAACAAAAATATGAAGAAGCAGCCAAACTTCGCGATGATGAAAAACGTATCGAAAAAGATCTTGCTTTAGCACAAGAACAATGGGAAGAAGATTCTAAAAACAATAGAATTGAAGTTACAGAAGACAATGTAGCCGATGTTGTTTCTATGATGACTGGAATTCCTGTAAACAGAATTGCACAAACAGAAAGCAACAAACTAGCTCAATTACCTGAATTGATTCAGAATAAAGTAATTGGTCAAAATGATGCAGTTCTTAAAATCGCTCGTTCTATCCA
This sequence comes from Flavobacterium anhuiense, assembly GCF_004151235.1. Lineage (GTDB taxonomy): Bacteria > Bacteroidota > Bacteroidia > Flavobacteriales > Flavobacteriaceae > Flavobacterium > Flavobacterium anhuiense_A. The sequence continues at coordinate 20,695 of NZ_JUIV01000019.1, read as the reverse complement.
ACGTAACAGAGCTGGACTTAAAGATCCGAACAAGCCAATTGGTTCATTCATTTTCTTAGGTCAGACTGGAGTTGGTAAAACACAGTTGGCAAAAGTATTAGCAAAAGAATTATTCGATTCTGAAGATGCTTTAGTTCGTATCGACATGAGTGAATACATGGAGAAATTTGCGATTTCTCGTTTAGTTGGAGCGCCTCCAGGATACGTTGGATACGAAGAAGGTGGTCAATTGACTGAAAAAGTTCGTAGAAAACCATACTGTGTAGTTCTTTTAGATGAGATCGAAAAAGCGCATCCAGATGTATTCAATATGATGCTTCAAGTTTTAGATGATGGATATTTGACTGATAGTTTAGGTCGCAAAATCGACTTTAAAAACACAATCATTATCATGACTTCAAACGTTGGTGCTCGTCAGTTGAAAGATTTCGGACAAGGTGTTGGATTCGGAACTGCTGCAAGAACAGCTCAAGCTGATGAAAACTCAAAAAGCATTATCGAAAATGCATTGAAAAAAACTTTTGCGCCTGAGTTCTTAAACAGAATTGATGACGTAATTGTATTCAACGCACTAGAAAAAGCTGATATCGATTTGATTATTGAAATCGAATTGAAAAAACTATATTCTCGCATTGCAGAGTTAGGCTACAAATTAAGCTTAACTGATAAAGCAAAAGCGTTTATTGCCGAAAAAGGTTTTGACAAACAATTTGGAGCGAGACCGCTGAAAAGAGCAATTCAGAAATATGTTGAAGATTTGTTAGCAGAAGAAATTATCACTTCAAAAATTCATTCTGGTGATGAAATCATGATGGACTTAAAAGATGATTCACAAGAATTATCTGTAGAAATTCATAAAGCCGAAGAGCCAACGAATCAGTAAATTAATTAAAATTTATAACAGAAATAACTTACCCGTTACGTTTTCATAACATAACGGGTATTTTTTTTATTAAAAATCACTATCTTTAGTAAAAGCAAATAGCTATTTTTGAATTTAAATTCTATAACAAAACCTGTTGGGTAGTCAAATCAAAAAAACATTTAAACACATAGAAACATAGATTTTTATTTTACTAAAGAAAGAAAAATCAAAAGAAACTAGTTTCTAACACATAGCAGACTATGTTAATTTATGCAAGTGAAACGCCTTTTATGCAGTTTCAAATACTATGTTTCTATGTGTTTGAAATAATTACAACCAACAGATCATAAAACTAAATAAAACTTATGCTTCAAAACAAAGTCATTTTAGGCAGCGAAGAATGGTGCTCATTTCCAGAACTAGGAATCCCGACAATTAAAGCTCGTGTAGATTCTGGTGCCAAAACTTCGGCAATGCACGCTTTAAACATAGCGCCTTTTATAAAAAATGATGCTAATTGGGTTAAATTCGACATTAATCCGATTCAGAATAATATCAAAACCATTATTCATTGTGAAGCTCCTTTGGTCGACAAGCGAATTGTAAAAAGCTCGAGCGGTTTTAGAGAACACCGTTATGTGATTCAAACCAGCTTAAAAATTGGCGACGCCAAATGGCCAATCGAAATGACTTTGACTAATCGTGATTCTATGGGCTTCAGAATGCTTTTAGGACGCGAAGCGATGAGCGGAAGGGTTTTGGTTGATCCAGAACAAAAATATCTTTTAGGACAGCCTACAGCAGAATCTTTAAAAGAATTATACCAAAACTCTGAAAAAGCAAAAACGGGTTTAAGAATTGGTCTTTTGGCAAGTAATCCTGAATTGTATAGCAATAAAAGAATCATGGAAGCTGGCGAAATGCGCGGTCATGAAATGCATTTCCTTAACATCAAGGAATGCTACATGAAACTGGATGCCAAAAAGCCAGAGATTCATTATAGAGGAGGAAAAATCCTTAACGAATTTGATGCTATTATTCCAAGAATTCGTCCGAGCATCACTTTTTATGGTTGCGCTCTAACACGCCAGTTTGAAGCATTGAAGGTATTTGTTTTAAATTCAGCTACAGCTATAACTCAGTCTCGAGATAAATTATATTCTTTACAATTATTATTGAATAGTGGAATCGACATTCCAACTACAGGATTTGCCAATTCTCCGCTTGATACAGACAATTTGATTAAAATGGTTGGAGGTTCTCCTTTAATTGTAAAATTATTGGAAGGAACACAAGGAAAAGGTGTTGTTTTGGCCGAAACCAAAAAAGCTGCAGAAAGTGTTATCAATGCTTTTAAAAGTTTAAATGCCAATATTTTGGTTCAGGAATTCATTAAAGAAGCCAACGGAAAAGACATTCGCTGTTTTGTGATTGACGGAAAAGTAGTTGCTGCGATCCAGCGTGAGGCAATGCCAGGTGAATTTAGAGCAAACATTCACCTTGGCGGAACGGCATCTGTTATCAAAATTACTCCTGAAGAGAAAAAGATCGCGATTAAAGCGGCAAAAGCAATGGATCTAAAAGTTGCCGGTGTTGATATTATTCGTTCTTCTAAAGGCCCATTATTGCTTGAAGTAAACTCTTCTCCAGGTCTTGAAGGAATTGAAGGCGCAACTAACAAAGATGTAGCTGGAGAAATGATTAGAGCTATTGAAAAGAATTTTAAATTATAATTGATTAGTCTTTTTCAGTACTCCATTAATGAAAAAAATCACAATCTTTCTAATTTTAATTATAACAGGATGCAATAAAAACGATTGCTCTTCTAATGAAAAGATTAGAAAGATTGAAACTGATAAAATACTAGAAACTCTTCTCCAGCAAAAATATATAGAGAATTATAAAGATTCATATACGTTTTGCATCAGTCTTAGAAAACTCAAAATTAACACCGAAAGTTTATATACCGATTCAACAAAAAAAATAAAAACTGTAAAGCTTCCCAGAATTGGCCCAAAAATTCTTGAAAATGCCGAAATCAATATTGAAAACATTCTTGAAGTGAATTTAAATAGGGAAAAGTTTTTTAACTTTAATGACTCAATAAGCTTTGTCGAACAAAACAATTGTTTTTTAGAATATACTTTACCCGAAAAAGTCAGTAGAAAAGTAAAAACAATTTCAGTTTTTCAAGCAGAAAAAGACGAAAACTTCATTATATTATCAATTCCCGTATTTTCTGAAGACAACAAAAAAGCTTATATGAAAATTGATTATTACCCAAAAAGATATCAGTATGGGACATCTATATATTTAGCAAAAACAGATAGTGTTTGGAAAGTTAAATTAAGTAAAAATTATTACGGCACCTACTGATTTTTTTATCATTTTAAAAGCTTTGTCAAAGTTTAGAACTTTGGCAAAGCTTTTTTATTTAACTTTAAAATAAAAAACATGGCTTTTCCTTATTTAGATATAATCATTCGAAGTGTTGCCGTTTATTTTTTCATGACAATTGCTTTACGAATATTCGGCAAAAAAGAACTTTCGCAATTAAACACCGCTGATATTATCCTTATTTTATTAATCAGCAACTCTGTTCAGAATGCGATGGTTGGCCCTGATACAAGTTTAATCGGCGGACTGGTCGCTGCTTTGGTTTTATTTGTAATAAATTTTGTCATTAAAAAACTGACTCGTAAGTACAAAACTCTTAGCAATATACTATTGGACAAACCTGAAGTATTAATTCACGACGGAAAATTAGATTTTAAAGCTTTAAGCAGATTAGATATTTCAGACGAAGAACTTAAAGAAGCCATGAGAGAACACGGAATCGAATTTTTTAAAAATGTAAAACTGGCCATGTTAGAAATTGACGGAACGATCAGTATTATTTCTGAAGATCAAAGTAAATTAAAACAAACACATTACAAACGCAGACATAACCGTAAAAACCTGCAAAAGTTTTAATTTCAAACAGTAAAAAATCAGCTATTTATCTACAATTCATTATTTTCCAACCTGAATTCTAACCGCTCCCAAACCATCTTTAAAATCATCTGCTTTTTCGTATTTCGGAGTAACGATTTCCTTTCCTTCTTTATCAATAAAACCAAATTGATTGTTCAACTTTATTACAGCTATTCCATCTTTAAAAGATTCAATCAAATCATATTTTACAGAAGTGATTTCTTTTCCACTTTTATCAATCAATCCGTATTTATCGCCTAATTTCACTTGAATTAAATCATCATTCAAAACCATGAAATCGTATTGTGTTGGCACAATTTCTTTTCCTTCATTATCTAAGATGCCATATTTATTCTCCTGTTTTACAATTGATACATTGTCTTTAAAATAAAAATTCATATCGTACTTCACAGGAATTACAATTTTTCCGTCTTCACTAATTACTCCATATTTAGAATTAGATTCTACTATTGCAACACCATCTTTAAAATTCTGTACGTGATCATAAGTTGGCGGAAAAACCTCTTTTCCAATCTGATCTACAATACCAAATTTGCCATTTAATTTCACAATTGCAAACCGATCTGTAAAATCAATTATTTCGTCATATTTCGGATTTATTTCTTCTCCAACCACATCAATAAAACCCCATTTATTATTCAGTTTTACAGCCGTTATTTCAGGTGATAAAGTTTTTGCATCATCGTATTTTTTATTTAGCAAAACATCAGAAGATTTAACCAAATACTGAGCTTTAGCATTTTTATTGCTCACTATTATCCAATTCGGTTTGTTAATTATTTCATCATAAATACAGCGAATAACTTCTTTTCCGGTTTTATCTACCACACCGCTTTTTCCTTTTAATTGTACAACGGCAAAACCATTTTCAAATGCGCTGATACCATCATACTTGCAAGGAACGATTTCTTTTCCTGTCTGATCGACAAAACCATATTTAAAAGTTTTTTCCTTTAATTGAGCAAAACTAGTTTTTACAATCAGCAATAAAACCAATACAATTATTCTTTTCATTATTTTAAATATTAAACTATTTTCAAAAGTCTATAAAATTAGCTATTCATATAGCCTCTAAAAGTTTTTATGCTTTTACTTTAAAACAAATTAAAACAAAAAAAACCGATTTCAGATTTGAAATCGGTTTTCTATATTAACAAAATGTGATTTAGTTTCACATTTACAAAATTCATTTTATTAGATTAGATGAAGACGCTTAGAATGAAGTAAACCAAACCTGCTAGAATAGCCGAAATTGGAATAGTTAAGATCCAAGCCCAGATTAAACTCACTGTAACTCCCCATCTAACGGCTGAAACACGTTTTGTTAATCCAACTCCAATGATAGAACCTGTAATAGTGTGGGTTGTACTTACTGGAATTTTTAAGTGTTCTGTAAAGTAAAGTGTCAAAGCACCTGCAGTTTCAGCAGCAACACCTTCAAACGAACTTACTTTTGTGATTTTAGAACCCATTGTTTTCACAATTTTCCATCCGCCGCTTAAAGTTCCTGCAGCAATTGCAGAATAACAAGCTAACGGAATCCAGCTTGGCATTACGCCTTTAACACCTGTATCATCGTTTGGAAGCACAACATCTAACCAAGCATCCATATGAACTCCTGGGTTTGTATTGATATAAACTGCTACAGCTGCAGCAATAATACCCATTACTTTTTGAGAATCGTTTCCTCCGTGACCTAAACTAAATGCCGCAGAAGACAATAATTGCATTTTCTTTAAAGCAGCATCTGCTTGATGAAGATTTAAACTGCTGAATATTAAACAAAATGCGCTTACTGTTAAGATAATAAAGGCTACTAAAAACCATTTAATATTATGAGAATCAAATACTACACTCCAGAAGTGAGAATCGAAACGAGGTTTTCCGTGAGCTTCAATTTCTTCGTAAGAAACCATTTGAGTATAAACGAACCAAATCGTGGCAAGCATTAAAGCTACAGTAAAAATCTTTGGTCCGATACTTTTACGAGAAGCATTTAATAACCAAATTGAAATTAAATAAGAAGCCAAAACTCCTAAAAGTGGTGCCAATACAATAAAAGCGATAATAATAAGAACTCCCGAGGGCATTCCGCCATCTTTACCAGCCTTATACCAGCTTACAATTTCGTACCAGTAGTGCGTTGCTCCGTCTTCTCCAACATAACCAGAGAAACCGTGAACTGCAATAGCGTGTGCTACAGCTGCTCCTGCAAAACCCCCAATTAATGTATGCGAAGAACTTGAAGGAATACCTAACCACCAAGTCAATAAATTCCAACAGATTGCTGCAATTACTCCGGCTAGGATAACCACAAGGTTAATTTCCATTGTGTGCGCTGTTTTGGCAACAGTATCTGCAACACCAAATCCAAAAACCCAATAAGCCAGAAAGTTAAAAAATGCTGCCCAGACAACCGCCTGAAAAGGTGTCAAAACCTTTGTTGCAACAACAGTCGCTATAGCATTTGCCGCATCATGAAAACCATTGATGTAATCAAAAATTAAGGCTAATACTATAATTAATATAAGTAGCGTCATAAAATTATAACTTCAGATTGAAAAATTGAATTAAGAATGTTTTACAGAAATAGATTCTAGTATGTTCGCAACACTCTTACATTTATCTGTTGCTGATTCTAAAACAGATAACACTTCTTTATATTTAATAATATTTTTAGCGTCTGTTTCGTTTTCAAAAATTTCAAAAACTGCTTTGTTATAAACGTTATCAGATTTGTTTTCTAGTTTGTTAATTCTAGCACACGCATCTTTAATAACTTTAAAGTTTTGTAAGTTTCTCAACTCTTTTACTGCACTGTCAATGTTTTGACAAGCTTCAAGGTTGATTTCTGTCATTTTTCTGATAGATTTTGTAATCTTATCAACTTGATACAATCTCATACGGCTAGATGCACCGTGAAGGTAATCTGCAACGTTATCAATTGAAGTAATTAACGTATGAATATCTTCTCTGTCAAACGGAGTAATAAAGTTTCTGCTTAACTCTAAGTTAGTCTGACGAGTAATGTCTTCTCCTTTTTGTTCTAATTCGTCAATTTTTTGAAAAAGAATTTCTCTTTCTTTTAATGGTAAATTTACAGCTTCGTGTAAGTTAGAAGCTAATTCAATTAAATTGCTTGAAGCCTCTTCAAAAAGTGGAAAGAATTTTTTGTCTTTCGGCACTAAAAATTGGAAAATACTGTTTATTGACATTGTTTTATTTTTGATAGTGCAAAATTACCTTCAATAACACGTTCCTGTGTTAAGCCATTGTTAACAAATCGTTTTCAATTTGAAAACTCGAAAGGAATAAAACCGTGTTTTCTATGTCATTATGTAAGATTCTGTCTTCTTTTACCAAAGGCACCACTTCTCTATAGCTATTTAAGAACATTTCGATAAAATCGCTTGATTTTAGAGGCTCTCTGTAGGCAATGGCTTGTGAAGCATTTAATAATTCAATAGCCAAAATACGCTCTAAATTATCTAAAATACGTAAGGCTTTTGTTGCACCGTTTGCTCCCATGCTCACGTGATCTTCTTGTCCGTTGCTTGAAACAATGCTGTCGATACTCGCTGGAGTTGCCAATTGTTTGTTCTGACTTGCAATACTTGCTGCTGTATATTGCGGAATCATAAATCCTGAATTCAATCCTGGATTATCTACTAAAAATGCAGGAAGATTACGCAAACCAGAAATTAACTGATAGGTTCTTCTTTCTGAAATGCTTCCTAATTCTGCCAAAGCAATTGCCATAAAATCTAAAGCTAAAGCTAAAGGCTGTCCGTGGAAATTTCCGCCGGAAATAATCTGATCGGCTTCTATAAATATATTAGGGTTATCTGTAACCGAGTTGATTTCTGTTTTGAACACTTTTCTAACGTAATCAATAGCATCTTTTGAAGCGCCGTGAACTTGTGGCATGCAACGGAAAGAATACGGATCTTGCACGTGTTTCTTTTCTTGAGCAATAATTTCGCTTCCCTCTAAGAATTCAGCGATTCGCTGTGCCGTTACGATTTGTCCTTTGTGTGGACGTATATAATGTATCAATTCGTTAAATGGTTCGATTCTTCCATCAAAACCTTCTAGAGAAATCGTTCCGATTAAATCTGCCAAATACGAATATTTATAAGCTTTAATTAAAATATGAGCTCCGTAAGCACTCATAAACTGAGTTCCGTTCAATAAAGCCAAACCTTCTTTTGACTGTAAAACGATTGGTTCCCAATTAAACTGCTTCAAAATTTCAGCAGAAGCCACTTTTTTTCCTTCAAATAATACAACTCCTTCTCCAATTAAAGGCAAAGATAAATGCGCCAAAGGAGCTAAATCTCCAGAAGCTCCAAGTGAACCTTGAGTATATATTATTGGAAGAATATCATTATTATAGAAATCAACTAAACGCTGCAATGTGATTAACTGAATTCCAGAATGCCCATAGCTTAAAGATTGGATTTTTAGCAGAAGCATCATCTTTACAATCTCAGCTGGAACTTCTTCTCCTGTTCCGCAAGCGTGCGATTTTACTAAGTTTTCTTGAAGTTTAGATAAATTTTCATTAGAGATTTTTACACTATATAAAGATCCGAAACCTGTATTGATTCCGTAAATCGGAGCCGTATGCGATGCCATTTTCTTATCTAAATAATCACGGCATTTCTGAACATTTACTTTAGCTTCTTCAGACAATTCAAGTATTTTATTCTGACTTAAAACTTCTTGCAATGTTTCTAAAGTGATCGTTTCCGAACTTATATAATGGATCTCTCTCATGATGATTGTAAATTTTAAACGCCAAAATTCAACAAATCAATATTAAAAAGCAACATTTTATCACAATAATTAAAATTTCAACAAAAACTCTTAACATACATTTAATTGCTTTTCAAATCAAAATATTTCGTTTTTACCCATTTTTCATGTCTTTTTGGGCTAAACATCAATCTTTTGCACGAGCTGAATCTTCAAAAAACTCCGTCCAAAATATAGCAAAACATCAATTTAACATATCCAATTTTAACAAATACTCAATATTGATTTATAGAGATTTGAATTATTAAAATATTCGTAAAAAAGCTTCTTAAGTTTTTAACTCTTATAAAAAGCTGTACTTTTGAAAAATCAAATAATGAAAAACAACAGCATAAAATATCAATCTTCGATTATTACAGCTCAAACAGGAGTTGCAATTGCTGCTACCATTATTACTACTACAACAACTACTACCCCTTAGGGGTATACATTTTTACATATAATCCTAGGTTACCTATACTTTTTTCTTGAAAGAAGAGAGTTAATGGATACATAAAAAACATTTACAAAGAAAAAAAAGTCGCAGTTTTCAGTTTCAGTTCACAGTTGATAATCTTTGAACCTTTGTCACTCAAAATCTCTGCTCCTTATTAAAAAATATCACAAAATGAAAGTATTAAAATTTGGCGGAACTTCGGTAGCCAATGCTCAAAATATAAAACTCGTTCTCGACATTGTTAACCAAAAAGCAAAACAAGATCAATTAGTTGTTGTAGTTTCTGCATTAAGCAAAGTAACCGATCTATTGCAATCGGCGGCGGCAAAAGCGGCAGCAAACGACGAAAGCTTTAGGGAAGTTGTTGCTGAAATCGAGAAAAAACACCTTGACACACTTAAAGAACTGATTCCTGTAAGCGAACAAAGCAGTTTGTTAAGCCATGTAAAAAGAATCATTAACCATTTAGAAACTTTATTAGACGGATGTTTTTTGCTTGGCGAATTGTCTCCAAGAACTGCCGATACTATTTTAAGTTTTGGTGAATTGCTTTCTTCATTTATCATCGCTCAGGCGTATCAGCAAATCAGTAAAGATGCGGTTTACAAAGACAGTAGAGAATTAATTAAAACAGATAACAACTTCGGAAAAGCTGTAGTCAACTTCGAAGTTTCGAATAAATTAATCCAAGAATATTTCGCTTCTAATCAATCTAGAATCAACATTTTGCCTGGATTTATAGCACAGACTTTAGACGGAATCACTTCGACTTTAGGACGTGGCGGATCTGATTATACTGCAGCCATTATCGCTGGAGCAATCGACGCAGAACAATTGGAGATCTGGACTGATGTAAACGGAATGTTTACAGCAAATCCGAAAATTGTAAAACAAGCACAGCCAATTGCTACTATTTCATATCAAGAAGCAATGGAATTGTCGCATTTTGGAGCAAAAGTGTTGTATCCGCCAACAATTCAGCCTGTTTTAAGAAAAAACATTCCGATTTTAATCAAAAATACTTTTGAACCAGAAGCTGAAGGAACTTTGATTTCGAATCAGATTTCATCAAAAGATACTGTTGTAAAAGGAATTAGCCATATTGATCATATTTCGCTTTTAACTCTTGAAGGTCCAGGAATGATTGGAGTTGCGGGTTCGTCAAGACGTTTGTTTGAAGTATTGTCTCAGGAAAAAATCAACGTAATCTTTATTACTCAGGCTTCTTCTGAGCACTCAATTTGTATCGGAATCTTGAATTCGGATGCTGATAATGCTGAAGCTGCAATTAACAGGGCTTTTGAAATCGAAATTTCGCAAAACAAAATCGATCCTTGTTATGTAGAAAAAGACCTTTGCATTATTGCTTTGGTTGGTGAAAACATGAAAAATCACCAAGGTTTAAGTGGAAGAATGTTCAGCACTTTAGGAAAAAACAACGTAAACATTCGTGCAATCGCGCAAGGTGCTTCTGAAAGAAATATTTCGACTGTAATTAACGAAAGAGACGTTAAAAAAGCGCTGAATACTTTACACGAAAACTTCTTCGAAGAAAACACCAAACAGCTAAACCTATTTGTAATGGGAGTTGGAAATGTGGGCGAAAAATTCATCGAACAGATTCACAATCAAAGAAAGTTCTTAAAAGATAATTTAAAAATTAACGTTCGCGTAATTGCTTTATCAAATTCAAGAAAAATGATTTTTGATGAAGACGGAATTTCTTTAAAAAATTGGGATGCCGCTTTAAGCGAAGGCGAACCAGCAAGCATTGAAGAATTTATCAAAAAGGCAAAAGAACTGAATTTACGTAACAGCATTTTTGTGGATATTACAGCAAATGCAACGGTTTCTGAAGCATATGAGAAATTCTTAAAAGAAAGTATTGCGGTTGTAACTTGCAACAAAATTGCTTGTTCTTCTGCTTACGACAACTATAAAAAATTAAAAAGCTTATCTCGCCAGTACAATGCTCCTTTCTTATTTGAAACGAATGTTGGTGCAGGATTGCCAATTATCGATACAGTAAAAAACCTTATTGCTTCTGGTGATAAAGTGCATAAAATTCAAGCCGTTTTATCGGGAAGTTTGAACTTTATTTTCAACAATTTTGACGAAAACAATTCTTTCCACGATGTGGTAAAAGAAGCTGGAGTTCAGGGATTCACAGAACCAGATCCAAAAATCGACTTAAGCGGAATTGACGTAGCGCGCAAAATCCTGATTCTTATTCGCGAAAGCGGTTACGAAATGGATATTGACGCCATTGCAAACGAATCGTTCTTGCCAGCAGAATGTTTAGCAACAACAAACAACGATGATTTCTTTGCATCGCTAATCAAACATGCTTCTCATTTTGACGGAATTTATAAAGAAGCTTTAGCCAAAGATTCAAGATTGAAATACGTTGCGCAATTCGAAAACGGAAAAGCAAGCGTTGGTCTGCAATTCATTCCGAAAGATCATCCTTTCTATAACTTAGAAGGAAAAGACAATATCGTACTTTTCTACACAGATCGTTACGTAGATCAGCCTTTATTGATCAAAGGAGCCGGAGCTGGAGCAGCGGTAACAGCATCAGGAATTTTTGCTGATGTTATTCGTATCGGTAATGTTTAGCCGCTAAGACGCTAAGTTTCTAAGTTTTTTTTTATACTTAGCATCTTAGAAACTTAGCATCTCAGAAACTATAAAAATAAACTTTGTGTCTTAGCGCCTTCGTGGCAAAAGACCAAAGCATTAAAAAATAAACTTTGTGACTTTGTGCCTTCGTGGCAAAAACCAAAAAAATGAAAGAAATAAAACTTTTTTGCCCAGCAACTATCGCCAACCTCTCATGCGGATTTGACGTATTGGGACTTTGCTTAGACAATGCGGGCGATGAAATGATTGTTCGAAAAGTCGATCAAAAAGGAATTCGAATCACTAAAATTGTCGGTGCCGATTTGCCTTTGGAAACCGAGAAAAACGTTTCTGGAGTTGCGGCTTTGGCAATGCTTGAAACTTTAGATGAATTAGACTTCGGATTTGAAATCGAAATTTATAAAAACATAAAAGCCGGAAGCGGTATCGGAAGCAGTGCGGCAAGTTCTGCCGGAGCGGTTTTCGGAATTAATGAATTATTGGGAAGACCTTATTCTCGTAAAGATTTAGTTCAGTTTGCGATGCAAGGCGAGAAATTAGCCAGCGGAAACGCGCATGCAGACAACGTTGCTCCTGCCCTTTTAGGCGCTTTTACTTTGGTAAGAAGTTATTCGCCTTTGGATATTATTAGAATTGATAGCCCAGAAGAATTATACGCAACAGTTGTTCACCCGCAGATTGAATTGAAAACGTCTGACGCTCGTTCGGTTTTAAAACAAAACGTTTCCCTGAAAAGCGCCATTATGCAATGGGGAAATGTAGGCGGATTAGTAGCAGGTCTTTACACAAAAGATTACGAGTTAATCGGACGCTCGCTTCATGACGAAATTGTTGAGCCAGTTCGAAGCGTTTTAATTCCAGGATTTGACCAAATCAAACAAACGGCTTACGAAAACGGTGCTTTAGGTTCTGGAATTTCAGGTTCTGGCCCGTCGATTTTCGCTTTAAGCAGAGGAAAAGAAACCGCCGAAAAAATCGCAAAAGCCATGAGCGACGTTTACGAAAAAATGAATTTACCGTATGAAATTCACGTTTCGAAGATTAATCCTGATGGAGTTAGGATTTTGTAAAATGTAAAATGTGAGATGTATTAAGTAAAAAGAATTAAGTAAAAAGAATTAAGTAAAAAGAATTAAGTATTAAGACAAAGTTTGTCAGGCTGAGCGGAGTCGAAGCCCACGCAAAGTTTGGACACAAAGTATAACCGTGCAGTTTGTCATTTCGAGGAACGAGAAATCTCCACGAGAAGCTCGACAAAGATTGGTTCAACGTTGCGGAGTTACTTGCGAAGATTTCTCCTTACGTCGAAATGACAAACATGGCGTGCTATACTTTGCGGGGCTTCGACTCCGCTCAGCCTGACAAAACGAAGAGATAATTAAAAATAAAAACAAAAGCTATAAGCAAACATAGGAAAAGCCTAAAGCATATTGCTTACAGCGTAAAGCCATAGAAATGAAATACTACAGTTTAAACCATAATGCCCCAAAAGTTTCTTTTCAGGAAGCTGTTATACAAGGATTAGCAACTGATAAAGGATTATATTTCCCAGAAAGTATTACACCGCTTGATCCTTCTTTTTTTGATAAAATCGAAAGTTTAAGCCACGAAGAAATTGCTTTTGAAGCGATTAAACAATTTGTTGGAGACGAAATCCCAGCAGAAAAACTAAAAGAAATCATTGCCGAAACTTTGGTTTTTGATTTTCCTGTTGTGAAAGTCGAAAACGGAATCTATTCGTTAGAATTATTCCACGGACCAACAATGGCATTTAAAGACGTTGGAGCTCGTTTTATGTCTCGTTGTTTGGGCTATTTCAATAAAGACAAAAAAGATGCTAAAAACACCGTTTTAGTTGCTACTTCCGGAGATACAGGCGGAGCCGTTGCCAGCGGATTTCTAGGCGTTGACGGTGTTGATGTTGTCATTTTATATCCGTCTGGAAAAGTGAGCGATATTCAGGAAAAACAATTGACTACTTTAGGGCAAAACATAAAAGCGCTTGAAGTTGACGGTGTTTTTGATGATTGTCAGGATATGGTGAAAAAAGCGTTTTTAGATGAAACTTTGGCGCACAAAAACCTGACTTCGGCGAACTCGATTAATATTGCGCGCTGGTTGCCGCAAATGTTTTATTTCTTCTTTGCTTACAAAGCGTTGAAAAGCCAAAACAAACCTTTAGTTTTCTCTTGCCCAAGCGGAAACTTCGGGAATATCTGTGCCGGAATTATGGCAAAGAAATTAGGTTTGCCAATTGAACATTTCGTAGCTTCTACAAACGTAAACGACACGGTACCAAGATTTTTAGAAAACGGAAAATACGACCCGAAGCCTTCTAAAGCTACAATCTCTAACGCCATGGATGTTGGAAACCCAAGCAACTTTATTAGAATTCAGGAATTATACAACAACGATTTAAAAGCTTTCGAAAAAGACTTTTCTTCTTATAGTTATACGGATGAAGAAACGCTTGAAGCGCTAAAGAAAATCTACAAAACAGACGGTTATATCGCAGAACCGCACGGTGCTGTTGGTTATTTAGGTTTGAAAAAAGAACTTGAAAAACACCCGAACGCAATTGGTATTTTCTTAGAAACAGCGCATCCTATTAAGTTCTTAGATGTTGTTGAACCTGCTTTAGGAATTACACTTCCTATTCCTGCTCAAATTGAGAGTGTTATTAATGAGGAAAAAGTTAGTGTGAAGATTGGAACTTATGAGGAGTTGAAAGCTTTTTTGAACTAATCCATTTATATATAAAAAACAATAGTTTATATTGAACTAAGATATAGTAAAAAGATAAAGCCGTCAAAAATGACGGCTTTTATATAAACTCCATAAGGAAGGAATAATCTCACGGGGGAATCGAACCCCCATCGCGGACTTAGCAGGTCCTCGTTCTATCCGTTGAACTAGCAAGGCACACAAATATATAAATTTATTTAAAATAAATATTACAATTTTAATATAAAATGAACTACAATAAATTAGTCGCGAAATTGTCAGAACAAATTGGAATTAATAAAAAGCTTTTTGACTTAGATTTTAATCAACAAGATGGAGCTGGAATAGTCATTATAGACCAAAAAAAAATTGATCATTATTTTGTAACAGGATATGAATTAAAACAAAATTTTGACGAATCTTGGAAAAGTATTTCATTATATATACCAAATGAAATTGCCATGGAATTTTTTAACATTTTGAATATACTTTTTGAACAACAGGGGGAAGGAATAATCGATTTGGAAAATATTCCAAATGAAATTATATATACTGATGATAAAAAGAATTTTAATACTCTACTAATATCTAAAAGAAAAGGCGATTACAGAGTTGAATTCGCAAAAAAAAACGAATAAAGAACTTGTCATAATATAAGTTTAAAGTGATTTGATATTTCAAGCTTAATCCAAAAATAGTTTTCTATTTAAAAAATTTATTTTAAAAGAAATATCTCTTGTTTTTAAACCACTCATAAGTAATTGTTTTTTATTTTATAATTTAAATTAGTTTTGTTATAATACAAATTTGTTACGTCTGATTGAATCATTTTTTTAAATCATCAAATCCTTAAAAATTATCTTATCGAATGACAAACATGCTACTAAGGCTAAATTATGAACACTTCTTTAATGGTAATGAAACAATTCAAGAATTATTAGAGCCACTAAATAAAATGTATTTATTAAGAGCAGTTAGCTATTTAATAAATAAATCTAAATTTGAAAAAGATTCTATTTTAACTATTTCAAATTGGTTTAAAAACCCTATTCTCCAATCAGAATTCATTGCAAAAGCTAAAGAAAACGGATCAATTCTTAACATTTACAGCAGTTTAAAATTATTAACGTACATCTACGAGAAAGATGAAAATGTACCAGAAGTAGCAATAAATACTGATGAGTTTGAATTACGATTGTTCAAAATATATCTTTTAATTAACTCTGAACAAGACAAAATAGAAAAAGCTGGAAAAATAAATTTACCTATCGAAGATAAGGATCAATATTTAAGTGCTTCCCTATTAATATTATCATACCATGATTATGATTTACAAAATTATGACCTTAAAGATATTTTTTTAGTTCAACTCATAAAATCAATTGATTTTTTCCAATTTTTAGAAAAAGATTATAAACTTTCTAATCATCTTAATTTATTTCTTTCAAATTATAATTGTAAAACATGGAAAGAGTGGATTTTCAAGTTATTAAACTTAATAATTCCAGTTTTAAATCATGATAATGAAACATATTCTGAGATTAGATTTGAAGAAAATGAAAACTTTGTAACAAACTCAAGCTTTATAAATTTTTTTACTATTCCAATTGATTATAACGAATTACCAGACTTTGTAAATTTAAGAAGCAATCCCATTCTAAAAATTGATAAAAAAACTTTCATTATAATAAACAAATTATTTTTGGTTGAAAGAATTTTTAAAAGTGTAATTTTTGAATTTAGTTTAAAAATTAACTCTAATGTTATAGATGAATTTAAATTAAAAAACTTTAGAGCTATTTATTGTGATCATTTTTCAGAGCAAATAATGTTATATAATGTACTAAAATGTTGTTTCCCAAAAAATAATAAATGGATTAAATTCACAGGTGAGGATTTTAAAAAGTTAGGTTACTCGGCAGAACCAGATTATTATATAAGATTTAAAAATAAAATCTTACTTTTCGAAAGTAAAGATGTAATTTTAAAAGGAGATGTTAAGCAATCTCGTGATTTTTCAATATTGTCAAAATCTTTAAAAGAAAAATTTTTGATTGACAAAAATAGTAATAAAGCAATATTACAAATTATTGAAAATATACATCGCTTTTTTAGTCTTTCTTATGATAAAATAGATAATTGCTATAATGTGTCATCTATAAACATTTATCCTATTTTAGTAACACATGATAGACAATTCGACACTCTTGAATTAAATAGGTTAATTAATATTTGGTTTAAAAAAGAATTGAAAGCAAAATTCAATTTAGAGCAATTATCAAAAATAAATGATTTAGTGATTATTAACATTGATACTTTGATTCTATATCAAGAGCATTTTAAAAAGAGAGGCGAATATGGACTTGAGATTATGATTAAAAAATATTTTGATTATATAACACCTAGACCAACAAGAACATTAAAAGAAAAAACACAAATCTATCTCG
Organism: Flavobacterium anhuiense; assembly: GCF_004151235.1. GTDB lineage: Bacteria > Bacteroidota > Bacteroidia > Flavobacteriales > Flavobacteriaceae > Flavobacterium > Flavobacterium anhuiense_A. Next base: position 3,768 of record NZ_JUIV01000019.1, on the reverse strand, counting down.
ACACAGCAATCTCGTTTTCTAATTATGTCGAAAGAAAATTTGACCACACTAATTTCAAAACTCAGCCTTCATTTATTGATGACTACATTGAAAAATTAGATTTAAAATAAAACTAAAAATTACTAACATTACTCGCGCTAGAGAGCTTAAAAAAAGAGACCTCATCAAAGGTCTCTTTTCAATATAATATATCTTCAAAAAGATTATTTCTTATCCAATAACTTCTCCAAATACTCCACTTTATCTTTTTCAGCTTGCACCAAACGTTCGTAAAGTTCAACAACTTTATCTAATGGATTAAAAGTACAATTGTAATTATAATCACCTGAAGCAATTGCACTACTATCTTGAAAAGTATTTCCAATAATATTAAAAACCGCTTCTTCCGAAAAGTTTTTAATTGCTTCAACAGAAACATCAAGAGCTTTTGCAATTTGGTTCAGTTTTTCGTCATCAACATTTTCGCTTGCTTCAATATTAGAAACCGTTTGTTGCGTTACGCCAATTGCCATTGCCAAAGCTTCCTGCTTCATGCCTTTTAGTTCTCTAATTCGGCTAATATTTCTGCCGATATGTTTTGGTTTTACTGCTGTGCTCATGAATCAAAGATATTTAAAATTCTTAAGGAAAAATAGATTTTTGTAAAAAACTAAGTCCATTTGTGATATACAAACGTAAATATTTTTGTAACTCAAAATCTCTGGCTTACTTGCCGCTAATTACACAAAAGTAAGATTTTTACATCAATTAAAACTATAAGCCATGACAGAATCAAGTAAATTATCAATAACCGATTTTTTAGAATTTGCAGCCAGAGTTAACTATTTTACACAATTAAAACCCAGTAAAAAGAACAGAAACTCTTTTAAAACCAAAATGACCATATCGTGTTACAACGAATTAATGCAAACCATTATTTCGCTATTAAGAACAAGTATTAACACGCTTCAACAGGAAGATTCTAAAACTGCCATTGATGTTATGCTTCTTCTTGAAATCGCGATACAGCTTTTGCCTTCTGATGAAATGGAATTGTTAGATGAGTTGTATAAAGTGCTTCATGACTAACACTAGCAGACAATTGTGTAAGATCGATCACAGAACACCGCTATTAATAAAAGTTGTTCCCATAGCGCGAATTATAAGATTTTTTTAATTTAATCAGTGTAAATCCGCGTCTTCGTGATAACGAATCTGTTAAATCTGTGTCCTCGTCCCCAACAAATACAAAATCTTCGCAGGCCCAGATTTCACTTTTCCGACTTCCCAACTAAAATTATCCTTATTATATAATTTAGAAATCAATTCGTTCATTTCGTCAACAGAATAGGTTCTTAAAGACGAAACCACGCCATCCCACAAAACCAAAATCGGTACAATTGGAATTAAATACGTAAAAATGATTCTGCCAATTTTAAACGGACGGATAAATGGCGTTGTCAGCAAAACAGAAATTGGCGAAAGGATCATCGCTATAATACTTGGAACACTTCTCTCCTGCCCTTCAAAAATCGCAATCGAGCTGTTTGTGTCAATTGCATTCTGCAAAATCTGCTGAGCATCTTTCGGTTTAAAATGATGAAAAGATAAAAACTGCGTTCGAAGTCCTTTTAAGTTTTCGGGAACATTTCTGGCATCGACGGAAGTTTTTACGAAATCGAAATTATCGGCTTGTTTTTGTGTATGTTCGAATGCAGGAATATTAGGAAAATAATCCGTCAGCAGAATTTTTAAGTCGGGATTGTTTTTTCGCAATTCGGCGTTTAACCAAATCAATCCGCCTCCACCGCCCGAAGCCAAATCTATAATTTGATTGGTTTGGCTTTCTTTTAAAGCTTTTTCAATTACGGGAACAATTCCTCTGTACATAGCCGTTTTATTCGAAAGAAACTGCAGAAAATCGGTCATGTAATTTCTAATAAACTCCGGAAACCATTGCTGATCTTCAAATTCAAACAAGTGTATTCTGCTCATACTTTATTGATTTTGTGTTCTATACAAATTTCTAGAATTTTATCTAAATATTTACTTACAATAATCAAAAAATCAATTGCCTCCTGCTTTAGCTGGAGGTTTATATTTTGAACTCTATTCGGCTTTAGCCAAAAAACTACAAATTTTTGGCTAAAGCCATTTTTCTAACATAACTTTGCTCCTACAGCTAAAGCTGTAGGCAATTCAATTTTTTCTCCAGTTAAGACTCAAAATGATTTATATTTATAATACAATCAGCTTAATATGATTACAAAAGCAACAATAGAAGACATTCCAGCATTAACCATCTTAATAAATTCTGCTTACAGAGGCGAAACTTCTAAAAAAGGCTGGACAACCGAAGCGCATTTACTAGAAGGAAAAAGAACCGACGAACCCGAAATGACGGAAATCTTTCTTGATCCAAAAAACACGATTCTGAAATTTACAGAAAATGACAAAATCATCGGTTCGGTTTTATTGGTAGAAAAAGGACATCAATTGTATTTAGGAATGCTGACCGTTTCACCAGAACTTCAAAACAGCGGAATCGGTAAAAAACTTTTAGCCGAGGCCGAAAATCATGCAAAATCTCTTGGGTTGTCAAGTATTATTATGACGGTTATTTCGGTTCGCGAAGAGCTTGTAGCTTGGTACAAACGTCACGGTTATGTAGATACTGGTAAACGTGAGGCTTTTCCTGAGAGTGAAATTCATACTACAGTTTCTGAAGTTCCTTTGGAGTTTATTTATTTGGAGAAAGTGTTGTAATGTTATACCACAGAGATTCGCAGAGAATTACGCAGAGATTCGCTAAGTTTTATTTCATGCATTATATACCCAATCTTGTCATTTCGAGGAACGAGAAATCTTCGTAAGTAGCTCCGCAACGAGAATCCAATCTTTGTAGAGCTTCTCGCGAAGATTTCTCGTTCCTCGAAATGACAAACTGTATGTAAACTTTGCCTAAAAAAACTTTTCTAGATTCCTTTTTTAGACAAACCTTACATTATCTTATATAACTTATATGGTTCAAAATAGTTACGACACGAGCTCTTCAAACAAACGACAAATTTTCTCTAAATAAAATATTCAATAAATGAACATACAACTTTTCTCTAAAAAAGACACAAAACCCTCTATTTGGAGCGGCGGATTAACGTATGAATATATGATTTATCCAAAAACAGCAAATTATGCCGATAGAGATTTTGTATTCAGAATAAGTAGCGCTACAATAGAGCAAACGCCTTCAGAATTTACCAAATTTAAAGGCTATCACCGATATTTGGTTATGCTTGATAATGACTTAGATGTTGAGGTAAACAAAGAAAAAAAAGTGTATGAGAAATATGAAATCATGGAATTTAATTCTAATGATGAGGTAACTTCTTTCACCAAAGGCACTGATTTTAATTGGATGGTTTCTGAAAAAATATCCGATCATAAAGTAGAAATAGCAAATGGTAATCAGAATTGTAATGCTGAAATAGCGATTGTATTTTCTTTAGATACGACTGTTATTACAATTAATGAAAAACCATACCATTTAGAAACCAATGATTTATTGGTCATTGACAATGAGAAAAAAGAAAATGTAATGCTTCATTTTTCTACTGAATGTCTGTTTGGGGTATTGGATTTTTAATTACGTTTTTAGCCACTAAGGCACAAAGACACTAAGTTTTTTTAATCTCGCAATCCCGATAGCTATCGGAAGCAGAGGCGCAAAGTTTTAGATAAAGTTTTCATACAGTTTGTCATTTCTGTAAAGGTTAGATAATTCGGTAACAA
>NZ_JUIV01000018.1 GCF_004151235.1 Flavobacterium anhuiense | reverse complement strand
ATTCTCCTGTAACATCAGCTAATATTGGTTTTGCAGGTTTCTGGGTGTCTTTAACGATTACCTTTTGGGTGGCCGTTTCTGTATTTCCGTTACCGTCGTTAAAAGTCCAGTTAATCGTATAAGTTCCTTGTGCTGAATAAGTCAAAGGATCTGACGTTGTTCCGATTACTGTTCCTGCACAGTTGTCTGTGGTTGTTGGTCGCGTAACTGTCACAGAACATTCTGCTGTAATATCTGCTAATGTTGGTTTTGCAGGTTTTTCTGTATCACTAACTTTAACTGTTGAAACAGCCGATGTTTGCTCGCAGCTTGTTACTGTATTTTTAACTTTTACTTTATAATCTCCGTCAGAGTTTACAACTAATGAAGAAGAAGTTTGCCCAGAAATTACAGCATTGTTTCTGTACCAAACATAAGTCGCTGAACTTGCATTTGTAGCCGCTGTCAATGTTGTGGTTAAACAGGCCGTTAAATTTCCAGTTATAGTCGCGGTCGGCAATGCATTTACGGTTACAATATGTGTAGTAGTCGCAGGTCCGTTACATCCCGCAGCACTTGCTGTGATTGTAGTTGTTCCTGACCAGTTTGCAGCGTACGTCACCACTCCCGTTGTAGCATTAATTGTATTACCCCCTGCGATACTTGCAGGATCCAGATTATAACTAATACTTGTTGAATTACTTGCAGTTGTGGTTCTTGTATCTGTTCCTGATCCTTGGCAACGAGAAGATGTTGTAGGAGAGAATGGTGAAATTGTCACATTTGGCGTTAAAGTTACAGTTCCTTGAATTGTTGCTTCTGTACAAGGTGCAGTATGTCCAACAGTTGTAATGGTGTAAGTGCCTCCTGCTGTTGGGTTTCCAGAAATTGTAATTGTTTTTGCATTAGTATCGACCGCAGCAGATAATCCTGCAGGCAAGTTAGATACTGTAGCATTTGTAGCACTTCCTCCAAAAGTGTAAACAGCACTAGGGACTGATGCTCCAGAACAAACCGTTGGATTTCGAGTGCCACTTGTAAATACAATGCTAGAAGGGGTATTTATAACCGCTGCAACAGCAATTCTTGATGTTGAAGTACAACCTGCAGCTGTTACTGCACCCACATAGTAAGTTGTAGTAGCTGATAAAGTTGGAGTGTTAAAAGTTGCTCCAGTTCCTAATACTGTCAAAGTCGTAGGATCTGCATACCAATTAATAGTTGCACCTGTTGAGGCGGTTGCTTTTAATTGTAATGATCCTGCACCACAATTTGAAGCCTCTGTTGTCGAATTTATTGTTGGTATTGTATTTATTGTTGCTTTAACTTCAGTTCTTGTTGACGTTGTACAGCCATTATCTGTTGCTTCAACATAATAAGAAGTTGTTGCAGATAAACTTGGCGTAGTAAAACTCTCTCCTGTCCCTAATGATACTCCTCCTGTTGATGCAGCATACCAATTGATAGTTCCTGCTGATGCTTCAGCGCCCAAAGTTACTTCTCCAGTTCCACATCTTGATGCAGGAGAAACTCCTGTTATTGTTGGTTTTGCATTAATAACGAAATTTACCGCTGCTCTACAATTTGAATTACCTGAACAAGCCGCATAATATGTTTTTGTTCCTTCAGTAGCAGTGTTTGTCAATCCTGATCCTGCAACTCCCACTGGGTTAAATGAAGAGCCAGTATAAATCGATGAACCTCCAGTTGATGTAGTATACCATTCAATTCCACCTATAGTATAATTTACAGTAATCTGCATATAATCTACATATGCAGTAATGTCATTACTTGATGTTCTAGTGATACTTGCAGATAGAGCAATTCCAAAATTTGAATTATTAATATCTGCAGGAGTCCAAGTGGTATTCCATAAATCTGATGATCCACCATAATTTGCTGCAGAAGTAGAACTTGTTGACCAATTAGATCCTGTGATACCTTTATTTTCACCAATAACATTTCCTGCTTTAATTAAACTAACAACATTATCTTTAACATTCACAGTAGAGCTGGCAGTACTACTATAACGACCAATTGTAACTTGAATTCCAGTAATTGCAGCATTCGTAGGAATATTAAAATCAAAATCTGTTCCTTGAAGAGACCTTGTCGCAACAGTGGTGTTCCCTCCACTATTAACAGTTGCAGATGCATAGCTTGAATCATTAGAAGTCACTCTCGAAGGATTAGACCAAGAAAGTGATGCCGTACCTACACTATTACCTAATCTTGCGATTTTTGCTCCTGAGCTATTAGACGTTCCACATGGAGAAGAAGCTGTTAATGACCCCGTTCCATCTTGACAAATAGCAACACCTGTAGCCGTTGGCGCTCCTGCAACAGCATTAACAACAATTCCTGCATTAGGTGCAGAAGTACATCCTTGCGCATTTGTTGTAGTTACAGAATAAGTTCCTGGTACCAATCCAGAAAAAATACCAGTTGTACTATTTACTGGAGCAGAAACAGGATTGGTTCCCGTTAATGTATAACTTATTCCTGAACCGTTTGCAGGTGTATTAACCGTTATAGTCCCAGTTGGAGATGCACAAGTTGTTTGCGTTACACTCACAGTTGGTGCTGCAGGCAAAGCTAAAATTGAGATATCATCAAGGGCAGTACTTGTTCCATTAAAATTTACACCAGGAACATTTGATTGCCCAGTTCCCTCATAAGTTTTATTTGCAGTGCCATAAGCATTTGTAAATGCGGTTATTCTTCTAGTAGAATTGGCAGTTGTACGTGTTGGGTCAAAGTACAATGCTTGAGCATTTGCACTATAAATTCCTGCCGCCATAGAAGCGGCAACTTTTCCAACTAAAGTTATAGTAACAACTGCATTTTGTGCAATATTAAATCCTCCAAAAACGGGATTATTAGCGGTAACTGTTGTCGAATTGGCTAAAGTTCCTGCTGGCCCCGAAGCTCCTGCAGAATAAGTTGCAATAGCCGAATCGAATTCAATACCTGTTGGAAAACTAAAATCCAACATCACTCCAGCCGCATTTCCAGCTCCCGTATTTTTTATTTCGATTTCATAAGAAACTTTTTCATCAATAGAATTACAAACTGCAGTGGTCGATAATGTTTTTACTTTTGTTTCAAGAACTGGAAAACAATTTGCATTAACCTGTAAATTTGGCGGTACGTCTGCTACTGTAAAAGTCGATACATAACCATCTGTTCCAGCTATAGCACCGTGAGTAATTCCTTTTCCTGCATTAGATTTACCAGCCGCTCCCCCAATTACTTTTGTTGTAATGGTTACTGAACTTGAAACATTGTGGCAGATAATTCCACCTCCTCCACCTCCACCTGGTCCGTGCTCGTTATTATTGTCGTTTTCAGTATTTCCTCCTGCTCCACCACTAGCTTGAATTTGAATGTTGGCAGTACTATTATTAGAAACATTCAATAAAACTGTTCCTCCTGCTCCTCCTCCTCCAGCACCATCTGGTGAGTTAGCATAAGTTCCTGGTGCTCCATTTCCCCCATTTGCATAAATAGTACCATTCCCTAAAACATTTCCAGCATTAATAAGGATAATTGCCCCTCCAACACCTCCTTTTACACCAGAAGAGGCATTATTTGCATCTCCGGCGCCACCGCCTCCCCCCATAATAAGCCTTGGAAATTTTTCAATTACAGTATACGATATTGATCCTGGTCTTCCTCCTCCTGTAAGATTATTAGAAAAGAGATCTCCTCCTCCTCCTTGCCATCCAGCTCCTCCAAGACCACCAAACCCGCCATTACCACCGCCACCTCCACCGGTGTTGTGGTCATTACCACCTCCTCCTGCATTGGCAGGAGCACCTCTTCCAGCAGAGCCTCCTGGCATTCCTTCCACTGTATTTGCTACCTGATTAAAGCCATCCCACATATACTTAGGCGTACCAGCTATTCCTTCCCCTTTTCCAGAAACATTACTTTTTGAAGAGTCATCAACATAAGTTTTAGAATCGTTAGTATTCGAATCTGCTTTTGGGCTATATCCTCCTCGAAACCCCCTTGCACTACCATCAATGCTAAAACCATTAAAATTGAATGTTCCAGAAACATTAAAAGCAATAATACCACCGGCAACTCCATTAAATGGTGGTGTAGTAATATTGGCTGTAAGGGTTAAATTAGAGTATTGAGGTACTCTCACTACTTGAAATGTTCTCTTTCCTCGTGTTGTTGTAGCATCTGCATTATAAAAACTATTCAGGACGCCATTGTTCGTGCCTGTGCCTTTAAATGTCAAATTCCCTCCAGTTAAGGGCACACTGTTTGTCGCAATTACATACTCAAAAACTCCAGTATTACCACGAGACGTAAATCCTGTACCCCCTTGACTATCTGGACCGCTATTTGTTGTTCCCGAACCATAACTATTTGTATTTGTATAATTTATGGTTGCATCCTGCATTTGAATAATTAAAATCAAGTCTCCAGCTGAAATCGGAATAGCTCCAAAATTATTCGAATATTGATCCGTTGCAGGCACTCCAGCTAACAAAATAGATTGAGCTCCCGCATTTAAAGTAATATTTCCTGAAATTGGATAATACGTATTTACAGATCTTGAAACGGCAACAGGTCCATCAACTCCAGGAGTTCCGCATACTTGTGCGAATGAAGTTATTGGTAATATGGCAAATAGGATAAAAAGAATTAGTCTAGAAAATCCAGACTTACAAAAAGTAGAGTTACGCATAGACGACTTGTGTTTGTGGAACAGAAATTTTGGATACTAAAAAACGGATGATCGTTTTTAGTATATGTGTGAGATACGTGAAAAAATATAAATTGGATTTTGAGAAACTTGAAAAAGTTTTCCCGAGACTTACACAAAAAAAGGACATTATGTAGACCATGACATTGTATAAAAAAGACTAAAAAAGTCTTTCTGGTTTTAAATTAAGTAGATTTGGAAAGTGCGAAAGTATATCGCGAAATCAAATCGAACCTTATTATTCCGACAAAGTGCACATAAAGTCGTCAAACAACAGTTTTTAACAATTGTTCATCGGTTGAAAATCAATTTTTTGTAAATATTTGACAACGAAATAGCTGAATTTTCTTAAATAATTATGACAATTTAGAATTCTTACAGAATTTATTGATAATTAAGTAAATTAACGTAAGAAATAAAAAAGACAAAGACAAAGCACACAACTAACAAAACAATTGACAATCAATACTTTAAAACAAAACCACAAATACCAAAATGCTATTTTAAAAAATTGATATTGCGTTTTAAACCTTCAAATTTGGTTCTTTTGATAGGGGAATTTTTAAAGACTGTTCGAAAAGTCTCCTCTGTAATTTCTAACCAGTCTTTTTTAGTAAAAGAAAGCAAGTCTGGATTCGGATTAAACAAAGGTTCTGAGTGCGGTTTTGAAAATCGATTCCATGGACAAACATCTTGGCAAGTGTCACAGCCAAACATCCATTCATCAAATTTTCCTTTCATTTCTTCTGGAAGATTTTCTTTTAATTCGATGGTATAATACGAAATACATTTACTGCCATCTACAATGTAAGGAGCTACAATTGCCTGCGTGGGGCAAGCATCGACACAAGCGGTGCAAGTGCCACAATGATCTGTTACAGCATGATCATATTCTAATTCTAAGTCAATAATAAGTTCGGCAATGAAGTAAAAAGAGCCTACTTTTTGAGTAATCAAATTACTGTTTTTTCCTATCCAACCCAAACCGCTTTTGGCTGCCCAAACTTTATCTAACACCGGTGCTGAATCGACAAAAGCACGTCCAGAAACTTCTCCAATGTTTTCTTGAATCGAGTGAAGAAACTCTTTTAGTTTATCTTTAATTACAAAATGATAATCCTGTCCGTAGGCATATTTAGAAATCTTAAAACTTTCATCATTTTGAAATGAATCTGGATAATAATTAAGCAAGAGGGATACGACACTTTTACCATCATCAACCAATAAAGTCGGATCTAAACGTTTGTCAAAATGGTTTTCCATATAAGCCATTTGACCATTTCGATTATTTTTTAGCCAATTTTCAAGTCGAGGCGCTTCTTCCTCCAAAAAACCAGCTTTAGAAATACCGCAAGAAAGAAAACCAAGTCTTTTGGCTTCTTCTTTTATAAATTTCGAATATTTTTCTTTAGAATTAATCATTATCTCTCAGAAAAAACAACTTCAATACCAACAGGTTTTAAGGTAATCAAAGGATTAAAATTGATCGTATTTCGTACTGAAACAACTTTATATTTTTTGATAATATGACAAATCGCTAAACACATTTCATAAATAGCAAAACCAGCACCAATGCACATTCTTGGTCCTGCTCCAAAGGGATAAAAATATTGCATAGACTGTTTTTTTTGTTCTCCTAAAAAGCGGTCTGGATTAAACTGATCTGGATTATCCCAATATTTTGGATTTCGATGTAATTCATAAAAAGAAACTCCAATCAAAGTATCTTTTTTGATAGTAAATTTTCCTAAAACGTCATCTTCTACGTTTTGTCGGTCTGTAATCCAAGCTGGCGGATATAAACGCATTGATTCATTCAAAACTGCATTTATATAAGTCATTTTTTGGAGCTGCTCTACAACATTCTCACTTTCCGATTCAACTTTAAGAATTTCTTCAAATACTTTTTGCTGTACATCTAAATGACTTCCTAACAATTGCAATGTAAAAGTCAAAGCATTTGCAGTTGTTTCATGTCCAGCAATAAATAGAATTTTTATTTCATCTATTAATTGTTCAACAGACATACCCTTGCCAGTATCTTCATAGCGAGTTTCCAAAAGCATGTTCAGTAAGTCATTCACTTCATTTTGAGAAGCAATTCTTTCTTCTATAATACCTCTAATAATTGCATCGTTTTCCTTTGCCAATTGAAGATGCTCTTTTACCTGTCCACTAATCGAAAACCACCATGTTTTATGTGGCAATCTAATTTCTTTAATTAGAAAATTCTGGACTGCTTCAATAATATATTTTATACGGTTAAGTTTTTCTTCTTCAATAGAAAATTGAAATAATGATTTAGCGACAACATTAAATGCTACCTCACTCATCATAGGAAAAAGATCAACTTTTTTATCAACAACAATTTCTTTTAGCTCAGAAACGATAGTTAGTTTCATATTATCAACTAACTGATTCATTTTTTGCTTATGAAAAGCAGGCTGAATAAGCCTTCTTTGTTTCAGCCAAAATTCTCCATCAACCGTTAAAAGACCTTTACCTAAATATTTAGAAAGATAAACAGACTGGAATTTAGATTTATAATAATTCTTCTGATTTTTCTGTAGTATATATTGAGCAACATCATTATCTCTTGATAAGATAATGTGTCTTGATTTTCCTATTCGTATAGAAAAAGAATCTCCAAAACGATCAAAATATTTTTCATGATAAGGTATAGGATTTCTACGGACTCCTTCTGCATCAACAAAAAATCTTAGAATAGAAAGTTTTGGCGGATAATTATATTTTTTACTTATAGACATTTCTATATGTGTTAAAATAATTCTCCCTGATTATTTGTATTTACTTTTCCAAGATGTTTATAAGCCTTATCCGTAACTTCTCTTCCACGAGGTGTTCTCATTATAAATCCTTCTTGTATTAAAAAAGGTTCGTACACTTCTTCAATAGTTTCACTACTTTCGCTAACCGCCGTAGCTAAAGTTGAAAGTCCAACCGGCCCTCCTTTAAACTTATTGATAATCGTAAGTAGTATTTTATTATCCATTTCGTCCAGACCGTGAGCATCTACATTAAGTGCTTTTAAGGCATATCTAGAAATTTCTATATCAATTCTTCCGTTCCCTTTTATCTGCGCAAAATCACGAACTCTCCTTAATAAAGCATTTGCGATACGAGGAGTTCCACGGCTTCTTCCTGCAATTTCAATAGCCGCCTCTAGATCAATAGGCATTTTTAATATAGAAGCGCTTCTTTCAACAATAGTAGTTAAAAGTTCAGTAGTATAATATTGTAATCGAGAAGATATTCCGAAACGGGCACGCATTGGAGCAGTCAATAATCCTGATCGCGTTGTCGCTCCAATCAAAGTAAAAGGATTCAAGTTAATTTGAACCGTTCTTGCATTTGGCCCCGATTCAATCATAATATCAATCTTGAAATCTTCCATCGCAGAATACAAGTATTCTTCAACAACAGGACTAAGTCTATGAATCTCATCAATGAACAAAACATCTCTTTCGTCTAAGTTTGTCAGCAAACCAGCCAAATCGCCAGGTTTATCCAATACTGGACCAGAAGTAATTTTAATACCAACTTGTAACTCATTGGCTAAAATATTTGCCAAAGTAGTTTTTCCTAGACCTGGAGGACCATGAAAAAGGGCATGGTCAAGCGCTTCTCCACGCTGGTTGGCGGCAGCAACAAAGACTTTCAAATTTTCCAAAACTTGATCTTGTCCGGCAAAATCATCAAATGACAGCGGACGCAATCTTTTTTCAAGATCTAACTCTTCTGAGTTATATCCTTTGGTAGTAGGATCTAGATTTTCATTCATCCCACAAAGATATATAAACTAATCAGTTTCTAAAATAGTTAAACTGAACGATTAAAACTTTAACTAAACAAAAAAGGCTGTCATTTCTGACAGCCTTTGATTATTTCTAGTGGTGTAAAACTTCTTCACCTTCTTTCATTGGTACATTTTGAGGAACAAAATCTACATCGTGATTAGGGTTACTGTAGTCATACGGCCAACGATATACGTGAGGAATTTCTCCTGGCCAGTTTCCGTGAATATGCTCAACTGGTGTAGTCCACTCTAAAGTTGTAGATTTCCATGGGTTTTGAGTTGCTTTCTTACCGTAGAAAATACTGCTAAAGAAGTTGTATAAGAATACTAATTGGAACGCACCTCCAACAAGAGCAAATGTTGTAATTAAAACATTCACATTTTGCAAATCATCAAATAATGGGAAGTTTGTATTAGTATAATAACGTCTTGGTAAACCAGCTAATCCGATAAAGTGCATTGGGAAGAAAACTCCATAAGCACAAACTGCAGTTACCCAGAAGTGGATGTAACCTAAGTTTTTGTTTAACATTCTTCCGTACATTTTAGGGAACCAGTGGTAAATACCAGCAAACATTCCGTAAAGTGCAGAGATACCCATTACTAAGTGAAAGTGAGCAATTACGAAGTAAGTATCGTGAACGTTAATGTCTAATGTACTATCTCCTAAAATGATTCCTGTTAAACCTCCAGTGATGAAAGTAGAAACCATTCCGATAGAGAATAACATCGCTGGGTTGAATTGTAAGTTACCTTTCCATAAAGTTGTAATCCAGTTAAATGCTTTTACAGCAGAAGGGATTGCAATCAATAAAGTTGTGAAAGTAAATACAGACCCTAAAAAAGGATTCATACCTGAAATAAACATGTGGTGACCCCAAACGATAGTTGACAAGAATGCAATTGCAAGAACTGACATAATCATCGCTCTGTAACCAAAAATTGGTTTACGAGCATTTGTTGCCATAATTTCTGAAACAAGACCCATCGCTGGTAAGATTACGATGTAAACCTCAGGGTGACCTAAGAACCAGAATAAGTGCTCGAACAATACAGGAGAACCTCCTTGGTAGTGTAAAACCTCTCCAGCAATATAGATATCAGATAAGAAGAATGAAGTACCAAAACTTCTATCAAAAATCAATAATAAAGCTGCAGATAATAAAACTGGGAATGAAATAACACCAATAATAGCTGTTACGAAAAATGTCCAGATTGTAAGAGGAAGTCTAGTCATAGACATTCCTTTAGTTCTTAAGTTAAGTACAGTAACTATGTAATTTAAAGATCCCATTAAAGAAGATGCAATGAAAATAGCCATAGATACTAACCATAAAGTCATACCAGTTCCAGATCCAGGAATTGCTTGAGGCAAAGCACTTAAAGGAGGGTAAATTGTCCATCCTGCAGAAGCTGGTCCAGCTTCAACAAATAAAGAACATAACATTACAACTGCTGATAAGAAAAACAACCAGTATGAAATCATATTCATAAATCCAGATGCCATATCTCTTGCTCCAATTTGAAGTGGAATCAATAAGTTACTGAATGTTCCACTCAAACCTGCCGTCAGTACAAAGAATACCATGATGGTACCGTGAATTGTAACTAAAGCCAGATAAATATCATTTGCCATTACACCATCAGGTGCAAATTTATCTCCTAATAAAACATTAAATATTTTGAAAGACTCTTCTGGCCACGCTAATTGCATTCTAAAAAGCAAGGACATTGCAATCCCAATTACTCCCATAACAATACCAGTAATCAAGTATTGTTTAGCAATCATTTTGTGATCAATACTAAAAATATATTTAGTAATGAACGTGTCCTTATGATGATGTTCGTGCTCGTGATCGTGTCCGTGATCGTGACCGTGCGCTTCTGCTGACATATATTTGTACTTTAAATTTTCTTAATAATATTATTTCATCGCAACTTTAGCTACAGCAGCTTTAACAGTATCAACAACTGTTTTAACAGTATCAATTACTTTTGCAGCAGTATCTGTAGTTGGTGCAGCTCCTTCAGCTGGTTTCTCAGCAGCAGCTGCCGCTTTAATATCTTGAGCTAAAGTAGTTTTCTCACTTAACCATTTTTTGTAATCCTCTGGAGTATCAACTACAACTTTCATTTGCATATTGTAGTGAGAAGCTCCACAAATTTTATTACATAATAATAAATAATCAAATGTGTAAGGATCTAAAGCTGTACCCCCTTTTGCAACTAATTCAGCGCTTTTTTCAGCTCTAAGTTTGTTGATGTGCGCAACTTTTTCAACCATAAATGGTAACTCTCTATATTCTGCAGTAGTATAAGTTGGAACGAAAGCAAATTCAGTAACCATACCTGGAACACAGTTCATTTGTGCTCTAAAGTGAGGAAAATAAGCAGAGTGCAATACATCCTGAGAACGCATTTTAAAGTGAACTTTTTTACCTTTAGGGATGTGTAATTCTGAAACTACAATATCATCTTGAGCATTAGGATCTGACATATCCACCCCTAATGTATTAACTCCTTCAATTAAACGTACGTTAGCTTTACCTAAAACATTGTCTTGTCCAGCATATCTAGCCGTCCATTTAAATTGTTGAGCATATAATTCGATTTCGATTACATCTTCATCTTTATCAACAAACATAATGTTATTCCAAGCATACAATCCGTAAAGGATCAAACAAGCTAAAACAACAGATGGAATAATACTCCAGATTGCTTCAAGTTTATTACTATCAGCAAAGAACAATGCTTTTCTATCTTTATTTCCTCTATTTTTAAAAGAAAACCAGTAAAGCAAACCTTGCGTAATAACTTGAACTGTAAAGATTAAAACCCAAGTAATATTCATTAAATTATCTACTAAACCACCGTGCTCAGAAGCAGGAGTATGAAGTACCAAATTACCCCATTTTAGTAAACCATAAATCGTAAATATATAAATGAAAGCTAAAAAGCCAAACATAATATATCCCTGAACGTTATTGTCATTATCTGATGCAACCTGAGAATCATCAGAAGACGATCCCACCTGAGTAAGATCAAATATCTTCGTCAATTGCCATAATGCAACCGCTAATAAAACTAAAACTATAATTACCAACAAACTTGTCATCTGTTTACTTCTTTAAATATTAATAATGAAAATGTTTACTTTCTTCGATGAAAGGATTTCTTTTTGCAAGCAAAGGAGATTTAGTTAATGCAGTAAATACAACAAATATAAATAAACCTAAGAAGAAAAGAATCGATGCAATTTCAGGAACTCCAATAAACCATTTGTCTCCTACTGTACCAGGCATAATCATATTAAAGAAATCAACATAATGACCTAATAATATTACAATACCTGCCATTACAACAACCCAGTTAAGACGTTTGAAGTCAGTATTGATTAATATTAATAATGGGAAAACAAAGTTCATAACAACCGCTCCAAAGAAAGGAAGGTTATATAATTGAATTCTTGTTACAAAATAAGTTACCTCTTCTGGAATGTTAGCATACCAAATCAACATGAATTGAGAGAACCATAAATAAGTCCAGAATACACTAATACCAAACATAAACTTAGCTAAATCATGGATATGACTTGTATTTACATACTCTAAATATCCTTTTGATTTTAAATAAATTGTTACTAATGCAATAGTTGTAATACCGCTTACAAAGAAAGAAGCAAATACATACCAAGCAAACAATGTACTAAACCAGTGTGGGTCAAATGACATAATCCAATCCCAAGCCATAATAGACTCAGATACAATGAAAAATACTAAGAATCCTGCAGAAGCTTTGAAGTTCTTTTTGTAGTAAAGATCATCATTTGCTTCGTCTTGAGCCAAACAGTTTTTTCTAGAAAAATAACGGTATAAATTCCAACCCCCTAAAAAGATGGCAGCTCTTACAATCCAGAAAGGAAAGTTCAAATACCCAGATTTTCCAGCAATAATAGCATCATAATTAGCGTTTTTAGGATCTGTTACCCCCTCGCCTAACCAAACAAAGATATGGTTGAAGTGCAATCCGCATAAAACTAAGATGATAAAGAAGATAACAGAACCAGCTGGTAAATAAGCTGTGATACCTTGCATAACTCTAAACAAAACTGGAGACCAACCTGCTTGAGCAACTTGTTGAATAGCATAAAAAGCTAAAACTCCCATTGAAAGCAGTAAAAAGAAAATACAAGCTACATATACAGCAGACCAAGGCTTATTTTGCAATTGGTGTAATACGTGCTCTAAATGTTTTTCGTGCTCATTTGCACCAGAAACTTCAGCATGTGCAGCTCCTTTGTGAGCGTCATGTCCAGCTTCAGCAGCTTCATGATGACCTGCTTCTTTGTGAGATGCCTCCGCTTTTTCTTCATGTGCAGCACCATGTGAACCATGTTCATCTGCAGCTAGTATTTTTTCAACTTCTTGAATATCTTTTGGTGCACTTAAAAAACCATACCCAATTCCTAATAAACCAACGGCCATTAAGATGATAGAAAAAGTTTTTAATTTACTTGAAAATGTATACATATCTATTACGATCAGTTTGTTCAACAATTATAATTGGCTTTTTAGTTTCAGAACATAGTCAGCAACTAACCAACGTTCGTGAGCACTTAATTGATTTGCATGTGAACCCATTGCATTTAAACCATAAGTCTCAACATGAAAAATACTTCCTTCAGTGATCTCTCTGTCTTTATAGCTAGGTACTCCAAGAAATTTTTCTCTTTCAACCAATTTACCTTTACCGTTACCAGCAGCACCATGGCAGCTAATACAGTAAATTTCGAAAAGTTCTTTCCCTTTTCCAGAGTTTTTCTCTTCTTCTGTCAATGGTGATTTTAAATTAGCTTTTGCTAATTCATAACCAGCCGTTGAATTTTCATATTCATAAGGTTCAAAACCTCTATTGATAGTTCCTGCAACAGGAAGCTGTCCTTCTTTTCCTCCCTTAAATATTTTTGCTTCTGAATATGGCTCGTAAGCAACAGACTCATACATATTTGGGAAATACTGATAGTTCGGTGCCGAATTATTGTGGCAAGATGAAACTAAAATAGTTATACCAACTAAAAGTGTTATTTTATATATCCTTTTCATAGCTACAATTAATTCTTTTCTATTACTTTAACTTCAACAGCTCCAGTTCCTTCAAAGAAAGAAACTAATTCAGCTTCGTTATCATTTACAGCAACCTCCATTAAAAAGTGGTCATCAGTTGTTCTTACATCCGGGTTTTCAGCTTCTTTAAAAGGCCATAATCTACTTCTCATGTAGAAAGTAATTACCATTAAGTGAGCTGCAAAAAACACAGTCATCTCAAACATAATCGGCACAAAAGATGGCATATTTTGGATAAAACTAAAACTTGGTTTACCTCCAATATCCTGTGGCCAGTCATGAATCATGATGTATCCCATCATTGTTGTTGCAACAGAAATACCAACACATCCATATAAAAAAGCACATATTGCTAATCTTGTTGGTGCTAATCCCATGGCTTTATCCAATCCGTGAACTGGGAATGGAGTAAAAACCTCTTCAATATGATGATGAGCAGCTCTAGTTTTCTTTACTGCATTCATCAAAACGTCATCGTCATTATAAATGGCGTATATAACTTTATTACTCATGATGTGAATCTTTACTGTTTGCTCTTTCTCTAATATAATTATCTCCTGTTCCTTTCAAAATTGTTTTAACCTCTGCCTGAGCAATTACAGGGAATGTTCTAGAGTATAATAAAAACAATACAAAGAAGAAACCAATTGTTCCAATGAAAATTCCAATATCAACAAATGTTGGTGAGAACATTGTCCAAGAAGATGGAAGGTAATCTCTATGTAAAGAAGTAACAATAATTACAAATCTTTCAAACCACATACCGATGTTTACTACAATCGAAATGATGAATGAGAACATGATACTTGTTCTTAATTTTTTGAACCACATGAACTGAGGAGAGAACACGTTACATGTCATCATTGACCAATATGCCCACCAGTAAGGTCCAGTAGCTCTATTTAAGAATGCATATTGCTCATATTCTACACCTGAATACCAAGCTACGAATAACTCAGTGATGTAAGCTACACCAACGATAGATCCAGTAATCATGATAATGATGTTCATTAATTCGATATGCTGTAATGTGATGTATGCTTCAAGGTTAGATACTTTTCTCATAATGATAAGCAATGTGTTTACCATCGCGAATCCAGAGAAAACCGCTCCTGCAACGAAGTATGGAGGGAAAATTGTTGTATGCCATCCAGGAATTACAGAAGTAGCAAAGTCCATAGATACAATTGTGTGTACAGAAAGTACAAGTGGAGTAGCTAAACCAGCCAATACTAAAGATACCTCTTCAAAACGTTGCCAGTCTTTTGCTCTACCGCTCCATCCAAAACTTAAGATAGAATAAACTCTTTTATTAAAAGGAGTAATTGCTCTATCACGAAGCATTGCAAAGTCAGGTAACAAACCAGTCCACCAGAAAACTAATGATACTGAAAGATACGTTGAAATCGCGAATACGTCCCAAAGTAAAGGTGAGTTAAAGTTTACCCATAAAGATCCAAATTGGTTTGGAATAGGTAATACCCAGTATGCTAACCATGGACGTCCCATGTGAATGATTGGAAATAAACCTGCTTGTACTACAGAGAAGATAGTCATAGCTTCTGCAGAACGGTTAATGGCCATTCTCCAACGTTGA
This sequence comes from Flavobacterium anhuiense, assembly GCF_004151235.1. Taxonomy (GTDB): domain Bacteria; phylum Bacteroidota; class Bacteroidia; order Flavobacteriales; family Flavobacteriaceae; genus Flavobacterium; species Flavobacterium anhuiense_A. Next base: position 100,526 of record NZ_JUIV01000018.1, on the reverse strand, counting down.
CGGAAAAGTAATAATACCGCAGAAATTAATGTTCCAGCGTGACCAATACCAACCCACCAAACGAAGTTAGTAATATCCCAAGCCCAGCCAACTGTTTTATTTAATCCCCATGTTCCGATACCGGTAGATACGGTGTAAATTATACAACCTAACCCCCAAAGGAAGGCTATTAATGCGATTGAAAATACAATCCACCATTGCTTGTTTGCAGGCCCCTCAACAGGTGCAGCTACATCTACAGTTACATCGTGATAAGATTTATCACCTATAACTAAAGGTTTTCTAATGGGTGCTTCGTAGTGAGACGACATAATCCTTTATATTGTTTCTTAATTAATAATTTTACTAAGTATTTCTAACTTTAACATGGTAAACCACATTAGGTTTTGTACCTACATGCTCTAATAAGTGGTATGATCTTTCATCAGCAGCTAATTTAGCCACTTTACTTTCTTTATCATTTACATCACCAAATATCATCGCTCCTGAAGAACAAGCACTAGAACAAGCTGTTTGGAATTCACCATCTCTTACTGGACGGCCTTCGTTTTTAGCTTTCAATTTAGTTGCTTGTGTCATTTGGATACACATAGAACATTTCTCCATAACACCACGAGAACGTACGTTAACGTCTGGATTAAGAACCATACGTCCTAAATCATCATTCATATGATAATCGAACTCGCTGTTTTTGTTGTATAAGAACCAGTTAAAACGACGTACTTTATATGGACAGTTGTTTGCACAGTAACGAGTACCAACACATCTGTTGTAAGCCATATGGTTTTGCCCCTCACGACCGTGAGAAGTTGCAGCAACAGGACAAACTGTTTCACAAGGTGCGTGGTTACAGTGTTGACACATTACAGGTTGGAATGCAACTTGAGGATTATCTCCTGCTTTTTCCATTTCATTAAATGTAGATAATGAACTAGATAAACCGGCAATTCCTTCTTTTCTTTCATTATCACCTTCAAAAGTACTTTCAGAAGAATAGTATCTATCGATACGTAACCAGTGCATATCACGGCTTCTTCTTACCTCTGCTTTACCTACAACAGGAACGTTGTTCTCAGCGTGACAAGCGATAACACAAGCTCCACATCCAGTACAAGCATTTAAGTCAATTGAAAGATTGAAGTGGTGACCAGTTGTACGATCAAATGATTCCCATAAATCTACAGTAGTAGCCTCAACCTCTTGGTGATCTAAAGATACCATTGGTTTTTCATTCCAATGTTCAGCATCTTTAGTATTGAATATTTCTAAAGTAGTTTCTTTAATAATATCTCCTCTACCCATTAAAGTTTTCTGACCTTGAACACAAGCAAACTCGTGTACTCCTCCAGCTTTTGCAATAGACACAGATTGAACATTATTGAAACCTTTATATAAAGCGTAAGCGTTTAAACCTACTTGCATTTCTTCTTTAAGAGCAGCTTTACGTCCGTAACCAAGAGCTAGACCTAAAGTCCCAACTGCTTGACCTGGCTGAACAATAACTGGAACGTTTTCCAATTTAGTTCCGTCTACTGTAATAGTAGCATAACTACCATTTAAACCTCCGTTTGCAACAATTTCGTTAGTCAAACCAAGTTTTTTAGCATCTGCATTAGAAACTGTTATATAGTTATCCCAAGAAACTCTTGTGATTGGATCTGGAAACTCTTGCAACCATGGGTTGTTAGCATGTTGTCCATCTCCTAATCCTGTTTTAGTATATAATACTAATTCAAAATCACCAGCAGATTTAGATTTTGCAACCGCATTTGCAGCAGTAGCAGCATCAATAGCTCCTCCTGATAATGCTGAAGCTCCTAAAACAGCAACACCATCGTGCAACACTTTATTCCAAGAAGCACCTGCAGTATAAGCTCCAGAATTTGCTTTTAAATAGTCATAATAAGTACCAGCAGTACCGTTAACTGACAATAAAACATCTTGAAATTGTTTTGTATTGAAGATAGGACGAATTGTAGGCTGAGTTAAGCTATATGTTCCGCTTGTAAGCTCAAGATCTCCCCAAGACTCTAAATAGTGAGGAGCTGGCGCAGCAATTGAAACAATTGATGCAGTCTCATCTTCTTTTAATGAAAATGCAACTGATGTTTTAACTTTTTTCAATCCAGATACAAAAGAAGCTGAATCAGCTAAAGTATAAACTGGGTTAACTCCACTCATAATTAAAGTATGAACACTTCCTGCATTCAAATCTTTAATTAATTGTGCAACTGCAGCATTAGAACCTTTTCTAATTTGTCTTGCTCCAGCAGTACTAAAAGCTTCACTAGCCAATACTTGATTGATAGCTAAAACTAATAATTGAGCATTTTTATCTTCAATTCCAGATACTAAAACTCCTTTTGAACCAGCAGCTTTAAGCTGTTGTGCAGCTTTTACTACTTCAGTTTTAAAGTTTCCTTCTAAAGTCACAGGAACAGAAGCACCTACAACAATATTATAAATTTGAACTAAAGCTTGCTTTTGAGCAGCTACAGTCATTGGAACACGCTTATCAGCAGCAGCTCCAGATAATGTCATGTTTGATTCAAACTGAAAGTGACGAGACATTTTTCCGTTTTGAGGAATACGTCCTTGTGCATATCCAGCATCATATCCTCCACCTTGCCAGTCTCCTAAGAAATCAGCTCCAACAGAAACGATTAAAGAAGCTTTTGAAAAATCGTAATCAACTAAAGCTCTTTGACCATAAACAGCTTCAAAAGCATCTAAAGCTTCAGATGAAGAAACTGCATCATATACAACGTGCTTAGCGTTTGGATTTTTTGCAATAAACTCGCCAATTAATTTTTCTGTAGATGGACTTGCTAAAGTATTAGTTAATAATACTACTTGACCGCCTTTAGCTTTAGCATCTGCTAAACTTGATTTGATTTTCAAATCAACAACTGACCAAGAAGAATTTTGACCGTCTACTTTTGGCTCTTTCAAACGAGCGCTATCATACAGACCTAAGATAGATGCATGAATTCTAGCATTCGCAGAAAATTTAGCTCCAGCAATTGTATTGTTTTCAATTTTAATTGGACGACCCTCACGAGTTTTCACCAAAAGATTCGCAAAATCAAATCCATCAAAAACTGTAGTTGCATAGTAATCTGCAACACCAGGAATGATTTGCTCTGGTTGTAATACATAAGGGATAGACTTGTGAACCGGACCTTCGCAAGCAGCTAATGTTACAGCCGCCGTACTAAACCCTACGTACTTTAAAAAGTCACGACGTGAAGTTCCTGAAGTAGATAAAGCCTCAGCATTACCTAAAAACTCATCAGTAGGAATTTCTTCAACAAATTCGTTATTTCTAAGCGCCTCAACAATAGAGCTATTTTCTAGCTCCTCAACACTTTTCCAGTATTTTTTGTTTGATGACATTGTATATATATATTAAAATCTTAATAAATCGATTAATAGTGGCATTTACCACACTCTAAACCTCCCATTTGCGCTGCAGTTAATTTCTCTACACCGTATTTTTTAGAAAGTTCAGCATGAATTTTGTCATAGTAAGCATTACCTTCCATCTTAACATCAGTTTTTCTATGGCAATCAACACACCATCCCATTGTTAATTTAGAATATTGCTTCATGATTTCAAATTCTTGAACTGGTCCATGACAAGTTTGACATTCAATACCAGCAACAGAAACGTGTTGAGAGTGGTTGAAGTAAACGAAGTCAGGCAAGTTGTGAATACGAACCCATTTTACAGGCATTGTTTTTCCAGTATAAGCTTGTTTAGTCTTATCCCATCCAACAGCATCATATAATTTTTGGATTTGAGCATCGTAGAACGCTTTGCTGTACTCAGGAGTAGCAGTAGTTTCAGCAACCTCAGAAATGTTTTTATGACAGTTCATACAAACATTTAAAGAAGGAATACCAGCTGTTTTACTTACACGAGCAGCAGAGTGGCAATATTTACAATTGATTTCGTTATCACCAGCGTGAATTTTGTGAGAGTAGTGAATTGGCTGAATTGGCTCATAATTTTGATCTACACCTACCTGCATTAAGTATCCGTAAACAAAATAACCACTAGCCAAAAGCAAGAAGATTGCAGTTACTAAAACCAAGAATTGATTTTTAGCGAAAGCTTTCCAAATTGGAAGTCTTGCTTCTTTTGGAGCAATCTCAATACCGTTTTTATTTGCAACTTTAGTTAAAACTTTGTTTACCATAAACAACATCACAACTAAAATAGCCATTACAAGAGCAAGAGCTCCTAAAATAATGTTATTTGAAATAGCACCATCCTGAACATTTGTTCCAGGAGGAGTTGCAGCACCTCCCGCAGCCGCAGCAGGTTCAGCTTTAGGCTCAGAAGTATACGCTATGATGTTATCAATATCTCCTTCAGACAATTGAGGAAACGAAGTCATAACAGCTTTGTTATTTTCCTCAAAAAGTTTAACAGCAACAGGATCACCTGACTTAATCATGTCAGAACTGTTATGCACCCACTTGTAAATCCAAGCCATATCATGCTTAGAAGCAACTCCCCTTAAAGCAGGACCAGTTGATTTAGCATCTAATTTGTGACATGCAGCGCAATTTGCATTAAAAAGTTCCTTCCCTTTTACTGGATCACCGCCTCCTGCAGCTGGAGCAGCCGCAGCAGCCTCAGGCGCCGCCGGAGCAGCAGCATCTTGAGCAAATGAAGTTAGGGAGAAAATTAACGTTAGCGATAAGCCAAGCAGCAATTTTCTTGAGATCGAATTATGGTTACCCACCTTTTTCATATAGTATAAATAATTGTCTACTAATTTTTGGTATGATTTTTTCTGTACTAAATCCAGCAAAAACCTATACCCTCTTTTAAAACTTGCACAAAAATACGACTTATGAGCTATTCTCAAAACCTTAAAATAGTCTTAATTATCAATTTATATCAATTCTAAATAATATTAAAATTTTACACTCAAACTTTAAATAGTATTTTTGCATAAAAACCATCACATTATGAGAATTTTAAGTCCTTCAAAAAGCCTTTTATTAACAATTACAACGATTGCTTTTGCACACAATATTAATGCTCAAGACCAAAATTTAACACTAAATCAAGATCCTAAATTTGAGCAATTATTAAACGAGAAGCGCAAAATTAACACGTCAATAAATACAAACGATACTTACAGAATCCAAATCTTTAGCGGCAAAAGTGACGAGGCAAAAAAAACGTTATCGGATTTCAAAAGAGAAAATTCAGACATAGACGGAACTATCATTTTTAGCACTCCAAATTACAAGGTAATTGTCGGGAATTTCAAAACCAGAATAGAAGCTGAAAAAAATTTAGTAGAAATAAAAAAAAGATACAAAAGTGTTTTCTTGCTTAAACCTGGCAAATAATCTGAAATTGAAATAAAAAAAGCGAGATTTACCATCTCGCTTTTTTATTAAATCTTTTTTAAGTTTAAATCAATTGATTTACAATTTTTCTAGATCTAGTTCACAACCTTGATCCTACTAGCTAAAAAACGTATTTCTTCTTTTGGCATTTTAATCGCATCTATTTCTGCCTTTGTTTTTTTAGCATCTTTTGCATAATGCTTAAGTTCTTCAACCGATGTTACTTTCTTTTCAGCATTTCCTTCCAAAACTACATTTTTACCTTTTAATGCAGTAGGCACAAAAAAAAGCGTAATCTTTCATTTTCACAAAGAAAGATGAACCATCTTCTGTTTTAAGAGTTATCCAGCATCCCCTTTTCTCACAAACATCGGTTACTTCCCCTTTTACCGCAATTGCTTCTAGCTTTTTAGCATTGCCTAATTTGCTTTCAAGTTTGTCAACCGAAATTGCCTTATTTAAAACAGCTTCTGAAACATCCGCCCCATAATAATCTCCAACTAAAGCATTTCCAGATGGCGGCGCAGGTTTCTCAACACTCTCTTGCGAAAAAGATACTGTTGAAAAACTTATAAAAAACAAGGTAGCATATATTAAAGCTCTTTTCATATCTATATTATTTACACCCAAAAATAATATAAAATTTAAAACAATACCCTTAATTTTAAATCACTAGACTTTTATTTTGAATTCGAATCTAAAATCTGCTGTATTTCTTTTTTAACACCATCCCAATCAGCCAGAAAATTTGAATTACCCCAAAGACAATCTACAGCCGCCTGCCCCATAACTCTACCCATTTTCACATCACTATCCCAATGTGCATTACAAATAACTCGACTTTCACCAAAGTCATGCCCACGTTCCAAAATCTCCTTCTCCTTTTCAGGAAAAAGTTTAATTAAAACCAATGACCACGCCCAACCAACAGCAGCATGACCAGAAGGAAATGAACCCACTTTATACAAAATATTTTCTTGATCCGGAGTACAAGTCTTTTGATTATTAACCATAAATGGCCTTTCACGCTTATAGTGATTTTTAGCCGCATAAGTTGACAATCCTGCATCTGTCATAACTCTGCGCATTAGTATATAAAGCTTAGGTGTTTTTGACTCACTAATTGATATACCTATAATTGGTTCAAATGATTTAACTGCAAAAGGAAAAGACAAATCTGCATCTCTTGCTGCTTGCAAAAAACGTTCGTTATCCTTGGATTCTAAAGCATTTTTGGCACGTTCTAAGTCAAGCTCAAAAAGACTCGAGTTCTGTTCCGGAGGAGGTGACAACAAAAGAAGACTATTTGGCATTTCTGCTTCAGTCAAATACCCCTCAAGCAAAGCAGGCATTATTTCCCTTAACTGCTGAACATTCGTAAAATTACTAATGGCATTATCTGATTTAAAACGTCTGCCAAAAATCATATTAACAATATGAATTATTCTTATCCTCATATCAGTACAAATATTCTATTCAACAAACTATTTTCCCACCTGGACCTATTTCAAAAAACAAAAGAAAATTACTACACAAAGAAACAAACATTCTACGAACCAGACTGCAGCTAAATCTCTCATTTATGTTTCATATTATAAAATGAAACACATTTACAATGACTAATTTTCCAACACCACATTTCATTAATATCATAATTTTAAAACAAAAAAAGTCCCAATTTTCATCGGGACTTTTAAATATATCATTGAATTTTATTTCAATTTCTTTTTGATTGCTACTTCATGGTAAGCTTCGATGACGTCATTAATTTCGATATCATTAAATCCTTTTATTTGGATACCACAATCGTAACCTTTAGTTACTTCTTTCACATCGTCTTTGAAACGTTTCAAGGCAACTAACTCTCCTGTATGAACCACAACTCCATCTCTAATAACTCTAATTTTAGAAGTTCTCAAGATTTTACCATCAGTCACCATACATCCAGCAATTGAACCCACTTTAGAAATTTTGAAAATCTCACGAATTTCAGCATTACCTAAAACTTCTTCTTTCATCTCTGGCGCTAACATTCCTTCCATCGCATCTTTCAAGTCATCGATTGCCGCATAAATAATAGAATAGTAACGGATATCAATTTCTTCTTTATCGGCAAGCTGTCTTGCATTTCCTGCAGGACGAACGTTAAATCCGATAATGATTGCATCTGATGCAGAAGCCAAGTTAACATCGGTTTCTGTAATTGCACCAACACCTTTATGGATAATATTAATTTGAACTTCTTCTGTAGAAAGTTTAGAGAACGAATCTGATAATGCTTCAACAGAACCATCCACGTCTCCTTTAAGGATTACGTTCAATTCTTTAAACTGACCAAGAGCGATACGACGTCCAATTTCGTCAAGTGTAATATGTCTTTGAGTACGAACAGACTGCTCACGCATTAATTGAGAACGTTTAGATGCAATTTGTTTTGCTTCTTTTTCGTCTTCAAATACATTAAACTTATCACCTGCAGTTGGCGCTCCGTCTAAACCTAAAACTGATACTGGAGTTGAAGGACCAGCAGATAAAACAGTATGTCCTCTTTCATCATGCATCGCTTTAACTTTACCATGATGCTTACCAGCAAGCATATAATCTCCAATTTTCAAAGTACCTTGCTGTACTAAAATTGTAGAAACATATCCTTTTCCTTTATCTAAATAAGCCTCAACAACAGTTCCCTGAGCCGCTTTATTTGGATTTGCTTTAAGATCTAAAATCTCTGCTTCTAATAAAACTTTCTCCAATAATTCTTTAACCCCTGTTCCGACTTTTGCAGAAATATCATGTGATTGAATTTTTCCACCCCAATCTTCAACAAGTAAATTCATACCAGCCAAACGCTCTTTAATTTTATCAACGTTAGCATTTGGTTTATCAATTTTATTGATTGCAAATATAATTGGCACTCCCGCAGCTTGCGCGTGAGAAATTGCCTCTTTTGTTTGTGGCATGATATCATCATCCGCCGCAACTACGATAATTGCAATATCTGTAACTTGGGCTCCACGTGCACGCATCGCTGTAAACGCCTCGTGACCCGGAGTATCTAAGAATGCTATTTTTTGTCCGTTATCCAAAGTAACTCCATACGCTCCAATGTGCTGAGTAATACCTCCAGACTCACCAGCGATAACATTTTCTTTACGAATATAATCTAGTAAAGATGTTTTACCGTGGTCAACGTGACCCATTACTGTCACAATTGGCGCCCTTGTCACTAAGTCTTCTTCTCTATCTTCTACAACTTCTATTGCTTCTTCAATATCTACTGTAATGAATTCAACATCGTAACCAAATTCATCTGCCACAATAGTTAATGTTTCAGCATCTAGACGCTGGTTCATGGTAACCATGATACCAAGAGACATACAAGTTCCAATTACTTTAGTAATCGGCACATCCATCATGATTGCAATTTCACCTACAGTAACGAATTCCGTAACTTTAATCGTTTTACTTCCTTCGTCAAGAGCTCTTTGCTCATCATCAGATTTCTGACGGTGTGTTTCTCTTTTATCTCTTCTATATTTAGCCGCTTTAGATTTTCCTCCTTTACCTTGAAGTTTTTCAAGAGTTTCTCTAATTTGGTTTTTTACTTCTTCTTCTGTTGGCTCAACTTTAGCCACAATTGCAGGACGGTTTCCTTTTACAAAACCTGGTCTTTGGCTTCTGTTAGCATTAAAGCCTCCGCCATTGTTACCTTGAGCAGGTTTATTATTTGGATTTGGTGTTCCAGGCGCATTTCCTGTTGCAGCTTTTGGCGCACCAGGCGTACCCGGTTTTGGACCAATTCTTTTACGCTTGTTTTTATTTGCGTTATTATTATTTCCAACTCCAGGAGCTCCAGGTTTATTCTGAGCCGCTTTAGGATCTTCTTTCTTTTTCTTAGGTTTATTAAATTGAGACAAATCAATTGTCTGACCCGTAAGAGTTGTTCCTGTAAGCTTTTGATATTGAGTAGTAATAGTCTCCTCCGAAGTCATTGGATCAGTAGACACGATTGGCTCCTGAGCAACTTTAGATTCTGCTTTAACTTCTTTTTTCTCCGTAATAATAGGTTCTTCTTTTTTCGTTTCAGAAACAGGAGTTGAAACAACTGGTTCAGATTTTACTGTTTCATTTTGAACAGGTTTTTCTGGCTGCACTTGAGCAGCAACAACTTTTGGCTCTTCAGCTTTAGCTGTTTCCTCAGAAGGAGTAATCGCAGGCTTTTTTGGATTCAAGTCAATTTTACCAACTTGTACAGGTCCCGAAACAACTGCTCTTGCTTTAATTATTTCTTGCTGTTTTTGACGCTCTTCTTCTTGTCTGCGTTTGTCTTCAATTTCTTTCTCACGCTCTACACGTAATGCTTCTTTTTCTTTTCTTTTTTCTTCTCCAACCTCTTTAGAAGCCTCCTTGTTCCCCTTATCGCCCGCAAATTGGCTTTGAAGGATATTAAATTCGCTATCAGAAATTTTTGCATTTGGATTTGCATCAATAGCAATTCCCTTATCTTTTAGATAATCTACAGCTCTTTCTAACGAAATATTTAATTCCCTTAAAACCTTGTTTATTCTTATTACTCTCTCTTCAGACATATAACCTTTTTATTATTACCTTTTTCGTTGTGTTGTTAGAGCAGATGTAAGCTATTGCTTAATTATCAAACTCTTCTTTTAGTATCTTCATAACATCTAGAATTGTTTCCTCTTCTAAGTCTGTTCTTCTTACTAAATCTTCTACGTCGTGTTTCAAGATACTTTTTGCAGTATCTAAACCGATTTTTGCAAACTCTTCAATTACCCATTCTTCGATCTCATCTGAGAACTCTGTTAATTCAACATCGTCTTCATCTGCAACAGTACCGGCAACATCTCCTTCACGAATAACATCTAACTCATAACCTGTCAATTGACCAGCTAATTTGATATTGTGACCACCTCTACCAATTGCTTTAGAAACCTCTTCTAATTTCAAGAACACTTCAGCTCTTTTGTTATCTTCATCAATTTTGATAGAAGAAACTTTGGCAGGGCTTAAAGCTCTTGTTATAAATAATTGAATATTGTTTGTATAATTGATTACATCAATATTTTCATTTCCTAATTCGCGAACAATTCCATGAATACGAGAACCTTTCATTCCGACACAAGCTCCAACTGGATCAATTCTATCATCATAAGAATCTACCGCTACTTTTGCTTTTTCACCTGGAATACGAACTACATTTTTCACTGTAATTAATCCGTCGAAAACTTCTGGAATTTCTTGCTCAAATAATTTTTCTAAAAACTTCTCTGAAGTTCTAGACATAATAATCTGAGGTTTGTTTCCTTTTAATTCTACGCTTTCAATAATTCCACGAACATTATCTCCTTTACGGAAGAAATCTGATGGAATTTGTTTTTCTTTTGGAAGTACAATCTCATTTCCTTCATCATCAACCAAGATAACTACTCTTGGACGCACGTGGTGTACTTCAGCTGTATAAATATCACCGATAATGTCTTTAAACTGTTTGTATAAGTTTGTATTATCGTGTTCGTGAATTTTAGATATTAGATTCTGACGAAGCGCTAAGATAGCTCTTCTTCCTAAATCAATCAATTTTACTTCTTCAGAAACTTCTTCTCCAATTTCAAAATCCGCTTCAATTTTTCTTGCTTCAGTCAATGTAATTTCCTCATTTTCAAAATCAAGATCCTCATCAGCAACAATTACTCTTCTTCTCCAAATTTCCATATCACCTTTATCAGGGTTTATAATGATATCGAAATTTTCATCTGAACCGTATTTTTTCTTTAATGCATTTCTAAATACGTCCTCTAAAATTGCCATAAGCGTTACACGATCAATAAGTTTATTATCTTTAAACTCTGAGAATGAATCGATTAATGCTAAATTTTCCATGCGAATTTTTTAATTAAAATTAAAATGTTACCGTAACAACTGCCTCTTTAATTTCTGTATAAGGTATTTGTTGCTCTTTTTGAACTGTTTCTTTTCCTTTTCCTACTTTTTTCGGTTCTCTTGCTTTCCAAGACAAAATTATGAAAACATCATTAGCTTCTACCAATTCTGCTTCTATTTTTTCTGTATTTGTGGTAACAATCAACGTTCTACCAACATTTTTTTTGTATTGTCTTATCATTTTAAGAGGAGTTCCTACTCCAACTGATGCTACTTCAAGCGAAAAATCCTGCTCTTCACGATCAAGATTATTCTCGATTGCACGACTAATATCAATACAATCTTGCAGCGCCACTCCATTATCTCCGTCTAAACCGACACTAATTTTAAAAGAATCCGAAACAGCCAAATCAACCAAAAAGACTGATGGCTTTTCCAGAAGAGCTTCCGTAATTAATCCGTTTACTTTTTCTTTAAATGTCATAATTTTATAAAAAGAGGGGACACTTAGTCCCCTCATTATTTAGATTTTAATAAATAACAGTGCAAATATAGTGTTTTTTTTATAAATCAAATAAATTGATTGCTCTAAAATAATTTCTTATCTTTATATAGCATTAAAAACGCGAATTATTCATAATTTTTAACCCTCAAAATCATGAAACGAATTTTAGTACCTACCGACTTCTCAGAACATGCAGAAGACGCTTTAAAAGTTGCCGCTCAAATTGCTAAAAAGAACAATTCTGAACTCATTCTTCTTCATATGCTTGAATTACCACAGCAGTCAAACGACGCAATAATGGGCGGAACCAGCATTCCTGAAACGATGCTTTTTATGAAAAAAGCAAACGAAACACTAGACGAAGTTGCCTCTAGAGACTACCTAGAAGGAATTCCGGTAACTGAAATCGTAAAAATGGACAAACCTATACACGGTATCACTCAAATTAGCAAAGATTACGACATTGATCTAATTGTCATGGGATCCCACGGATCTTCTGGTGTTGAAGAACTACTAATAGGCTCAAATACAGAAAAAGTAGTTAGAAACTCTGAAATTCCTGTTTTAGTCATCAAGAAAAACATTCCAAATTTTAATGCCGCAAACATTGTTTTTGCCTCTGATTTTTCAGACGAAGCAAAAAAACCATTCGAAAAACTCTTAAATTTCACCAAACTATTTGATTCAAAATTGCACTTAGTCACCATTTGCACACCTAACAGTTTTAAACCAACTCATATTAGCGAGGAAGCAATGAATGATTTTATAGAAGAATTTGATATCTCCAATTACACCACCCAAATTTACAACGACACCAATATCGAAAAAGGAATTATAAATTTCTCCAACAAAATAGACGCAGATGTTATTGGAATGTGCACACATGGCAGAACTGGTTTTGCACACTTCTTCAATGGCAGTATAAGTGAAGGTTTGGTAAATCATGCTATAAAACCAGTAATTACTTTTAAAATTTAAGAACAAAAAAAATATAAACTACAAAAGCTTCTCAATTGAGAAGCCTTTTTTTTTAATTATTAAACTCATAGAAGTGAATATCACAACTTATTTTTTTTTAATCTCACCCTCCAATGGCTTTAATTAAAGGATCAATTATTGGCGCGAGACTCTTAATAACTTCATTCAAATCATCAAGAACACCTCCACCTTGCACTTCTTTCATTTCAGAGGCACTTAATTTTTCCGAATTGAATTTTTCAAAATTATCCATAACTTTAATTTTTTAGGATTATTACTCTATTAAAAAACAAAAATACACTGCAGTATTCCTATTATATCAAATATACATAAAATACTGATATACAATTAAATAAAAACAAACCCATACCAATAAAAAACCTTCAGCCTTAAAAAAAACCTCATTCATGAGCTTTTAAACAAAGTTTATTTGAGCTTCACAACAAAGCCTCTAGCTAGCTTTATCCAGAACTTTGTCAAATAAAATTTAAAAGCTTATAACATGAAAACAATAGACAAAATTTACATTAATGGAGAATTCGTTACTCCAAACGGGACCGAGTATTTTGATTTAATTAGCCCTACAACAAACGAAAAATTAGGGAAAGTTCGTTTAGGAAACACTGAAGACACTCAAAACGCTATTGAAGCAGCCAAAAATGCTTTCAAAACTTTTTCTAAAACAACCAACTTAGAAAGAATTGAATACCTGAAAAACATCAAATCTTCTGTTGAAAAAAGAAAAGACGACTTTATCAATATAATGACAGAAGAATATGGAGGAACATTTCAGTTTGCAAGCGTAAGCTACGATTACATGCTAAAAAGTTTTGACTCTGCAATCAACCTGCTTAACTCTTACAGTTTTATTAAAACAATGGGAGAATCTGAAGTTCAAATGACACCAATTGGTGTTGTCGGCATCATCATTCCATGGAACTCAAGCAATGGTTTTATCTGCAGCAAACTATCTACTGCAATTGCAGCTGGTTGCACAACTGTAATTAAACCTAGCGAAATGAGCGCTCAACAAACACAATTAATCTTAGAATGTCTTCACGAAGCAAATCTTCCGAAAGGCGTTTTTAATATTGTAAACGGATTAGGAGAAATTGTTGGTGCCGAAATAAGCAGAAATCCAAATATTGCAAAAATATCTTTCACAGGATCTACAAACGTTGGAAAAATAATTGCAAAAGAAGCAGTTAATACCATGAAAAGAGTCACTCTTGAACTTGGCGGAAAGTCTCCAAACATTATTCTAGACGATGCCGATTTCTCGAAAGCTATTCCGCTTGCCATTGGCGCAGCATTTATGAATAGCGGACAAGCTTGTATTGCCGGAACTAGATTATTGATTCCAGAAAACAAATTGAACGAAGTAAAAGCTCTTATTAAAGAAACAATTCCAAATTTCATTGTTGGAGACCCAAAAAATCCCAACACAGCAGTAGGCCCAATGGTTAGCGAAAAACAATTTAATCGCGTTCAAGATTATATTCAGACAGGAATTAATGAAGGCGCAGAAATATTAAGTGGCGGACTTGGAAAACCTGAAGGATTAGAAAACGGAAATTTCGTAAAACCAACGGTTTTCATCAACGTAAACAATCAGATGCGCATTGCTAGAGAAGAAATATTTGGCCCTGTTTTATCTGTCATCACTTATAAAACAGAAGAAGAAGCCATTGAAATTGCCAACGACACCACTTATGGATTGCAAGCTTATGTAAGTTCTTCAGATTCAAAAAGAGCCCACAATATTGCCTCACAAATTAATGCTGGCCGTGTTCAGATTAACGGAATTGGCCACGATCCAATGGCACCTTTCGGCGGATTTAAACAATCTGGAATCGGACGTGAATTTGGAACTATTGGCCTTGAAGCTTATTTAGAGCCGAGAGCATTGATTCAGCCAAAATAATCTTCATCAATCTGGAAATCTTTAGGCTAAAGATTTCCAGATCTTTTAGTATTTTTACAATATGAGCACTAAACCAAATACAAAGCCCAAAATTCTTTACTCGTGCTATTATTCACGCAGTCGAGAAGGCGAGCATTTTATACCCGAACATGTTTTCAGCTATCAGATTTCTGGAGAAATGATCGCTTCAGACAGTAAAAACACCTTTCATTCAAAAGCAGGAGATTTTCGCTTTAGCAGAAGAAATCATTTGGCAAAATTTACCAAGATTCCGCCAGAAGGAGGAGAATTTAAAACCATTTCTCTTTTTCTTGATCAGGAAATTTTAAAAGAAATTAGCAAGGAGTACAACTTGAAAGCTGATAAAAAAGCAGACACAGACGCTATGTTTTCACTAGCTCCCAACCCACTCTACAAATCTTTCATGGAATCGCTTATATCTTATCTTGAAGTCGAAGAAGAAAAGAACGAAGCTTTATTCAATTTAAAAATCAAGGAAGCCATTCATCTTTTATTAAAAGTAAACCCCGAACTGAAAGACATTTTATTTGATTTTAATAAACCTGGCAAAATCGACTTGGAAGCTTTTATGAATAAGAATTTTCATTTCAACGTCCAAATGCAGCGATTCGCGTATCTTACAGGAAGAAGTTTGGCAACTTTCAAAAGAGACTTTCAAAAAGTATTTCAAGAAACACCTGGAAAATGGCTTTTAAACAAAAGACTCCAAGAAGCATATTATTTAATCAGCCAAGGAAATCCGCCATCAGAAGTATATATTGGCGTTGGTTTTGAAGATCTTTCGCATTTTTCATTTTCATTTAAAAAGAAATTCGGAATTGTTCCCTCTTCTTTAAATCACAAATAAGCTTTCACAATAAGCCTCCTCAAAAATACGTCTTTCGCAATAAGTTTCGCGTGGTTGAAACCACGGGCTATATTTAAAACAAGACACATAAAGCTTTGAGAACTTTGCCTTCATTATAAAATATCTTTGCATACTTTGCGTATACCTTTGTGTGCTTTGCGCTAAAAAAAACCTAAATTTAAAGCATAAAAAAAAGCCTCTCATTCCTGAGAGGCTTTTCTGTTGGTCTACTAGGACTCGAACCTAGAAAGACGGCACCAAAAACCGTAGTGTTACCATTACACCATAGACCAGCAGTGCGGTTAAGCGGGTGCAAAATTAAAACTTTATTTAATTTATGCAAATTTTAAATGAAACTTTTTTAAATAAAAAAAAGTCTCTCATTTCTGAGAGACTTTTCTGTTGGTCTACTAGGACTCGAACCTAGAAAGACGGCACCAAAAACCGTAGTGTTACCATTACACCATAGACCAGCAGTGCTGTAAAGCGAGTGCAAATTTAAGTCTTTATTTAGTTTGTGCAAACTTTTTGACCAAAAAAAATCATTTTTTTTGATTTTTTTCACATTGAAATCTGCTTCCACTTCGAAAACTTCTCAGAAACAACACGTTACTTTAAACTTATAGTTTTATAGAATTTTTTGTTAATGCTCGTTTCTTTACATAAAAAAACATTTTCTTTGTAGGATAGAAAAACATTCAAATTTTTAACACCTAAATATGGCACAATTCAATTTCAATAAATGGAATACAATTATTGGTTGGTTTGCATTTGCAATCGCTTTAATCACTTATACATTAACAGTTGAACCTACAATGAGCTTTTGGGATTGCGGAGAATATATTGCTACCGCAGCCAAACTTGAAGTAGGGCACCCGCCGGGAGCTCCGCTTTTCCAGATGATGGGTGCATTTTTTGCCATGTTTGCGATAGATGCTCAACATGTGGCTGTAATGGTTAACATGATGTCTGTTTTCTCTAGCGCATTTACCATATTATTTATGTTCTGGTCATCGACTATGATTTTGAAAAAGATTGTGGCTCGTTTTGCTGAAATTGACCAAAACAATTCGATTGTTATTTTAGGAAGTTCTTTTGTAGGCGCTTTGGCTTACACTTTCTCTGATAGCTTTTGGTTCAATGCCGTAGAAGCCGAAGTTTATGCAATGGCTTCTTTATTAATCGCATTGCTTTTCTGGCTTGGTTTACGTTGGGAGCAAGACATGGACAAACCAAAAGGAAATAAATGGCTTTTAATTATTTCACTAGTTGTTGGTCTTTCGTTTGGAGTTCACTTTATGGCTCTTTTGACTATTCCATCTATTGGATTTTTATACTATTTCAAACATTACGAAAAAGTTACCATCAAAAACTTCCTTATCGCCAATGTAGTTGTTATTGGAATTTTATTATTCATTTTCAAATTGCTTCTTCCTCTTACTATGGCATTTTTCGGAAAAACCGAGATTTTCATGGTAAACAGTATGGGACTTCCATTTAACTCAGGAACTATATTTGTAGCATTATTATTTGTTGCCTTTTTCTATTTTGGTTTAAAATACACTAGACAAAAAGGTTTAATATTCTACAACACTATTATATTGTGTATTTTATTCATTTTGATTGGTTTCTCAACTTGGTTAATGCTTCCTGTTCGTGCAAACGCCAACACAGTTATTAACGAAAATAAACCATCTGATGCTACTGAGGTTTTAGCTTATTACAATCGTGAGCAATATGGAGTGAATCCTTTGTTTTACGGACCTCAATACACTGAACTTTTTGCTGGTCTTGATGCTAAAACGCCTTATTTAGATAAAAAACCAAACTACGAAAGAGATTATAAAACAGGTAAATATATTATTACCAATAATTATAAAAATGCAGAACAAAATTCTGATGACAATCAGAAAGCAATTCTGCCAAGAATGTGGAGTACAGAAACGGGACACATTCAAAACTATATCAACTTTACAAATCCTCCAAAGTTCCGAATCAATCCTAATTATAATTATGATGAAGATTTGGCTAAATACGGAATCGACGCTAGTCAATTAAGTGAAGATGAATACAACAAAGCTACAGCTCAATTGCGCAATGAAGTTGAAAAAACAGTTTCTGAGTTTAGAAGAGCTTATGCTCAAAAGCAAATTGACAATGAGGGTTATATAAAATTCTTAAGAAGTTACGGAGAATATTTACTTATTGAGAAGCCTTCTACAGCTGACAACTTCAGTTTCATGTTTGAATATCAATTTGGATATATGTACTGGAGATATTTGATGTGGAATTTTGTTGGACGCCAAAATGATGTTCAAGGTAAATATGATAATTTAGACGGAAACTGGATCAGCGGTATCAAAGCTTTAGATTCTGTACATTTAGGCTCACAAGACAACCTTCCAACAGATGTTTTAAACAACAAAGGCCGTAACGCTTATTATTTCCTTCCTTTTATTTTAGGATTAATTGGTATTATGTACCACGCAAACAAAGATCTGAAGAGCTTCTATGTACTTTTGGCTTTGTTTTTATTTACAGGAATTGCACTAAAAATATATTTAAATGAAAGACCTTTTGAGCCTCGCGAAAGAGATTATGCTCTTGTAGGTTCCTTCTATGTCTTTGCCATCTGGATCGGATTTGGTGTTTATTCACTCTATGAAAGTTTGTACAAATACTTGGCACCAAAAATTGCCGGACCAGTAATTATTGCCGGAAGTTTATTGGCTGCGCCTGTTTTAATGGCTTCTCAAAACTGGGATGATCACGATAGATCTGGAAGATATACCGCAGTTGCAATGGCAAAAGCTTATTTAAGTTCTTGCGACAAAGATGCAATCTTATTTACCATTGGAGACAATGATACCTTCCCTCTTTGGTACGCGCAAGAAATTGAGCATTTTAGAACAGATGTCAAGATTGTAAATACGAGTTTATTTATGACAGACTGGTACATTGACCAGATGAAGGCGAAGTCTTATGAATCAAATCCGTTGCCTATTTCTTTTGTGCATAGCCAATATGTGGGAGATAACTTGGATTACACAGCTTACATTCAGAAAATCGATACACGTTGGAACATTAAAGATTTTATCGATTTTATCAAAAACCCTAAATCGACTGTTGGTTTACAAAACGGACAAACTATCCATTTCTATCCAACAAACAAGATTAGAGTGAATGTGGACAAAAACACTATTATCCAAAATAAAGTAGTAAATCCTAAATATTACGATTCTATTGTTCCTTATTTAGACATTGATATCAAAGGAAGCGCATTATACAAAAACCGTTTAATGATGCTTGATATCTTGGCTAATAATAACTGGAAGAGACCAATTTACTTTAGTGGTGGAGCTTTTGATGATGAAGATTATTTATGGTTAAAAGATTACCTGCAATTGGACGGAATGGTGTATAAATTGGTTCCAATTAAAAATACTCCTTCTAAAGATGGCGGACCATTAGATATGGGACAAATCGATGCAGATAAAATGTACGATATTGTAATGAAATGGGATTGGGGCAATAGCAATGGAAACATTTATCATGATCCTGAAACTAGAAGAAACAGTATTACGTACCGTACTAATCTTTCTAGATTAATGAACCAGCTTATTGCTGAAGGTAAAATTGACAAAGCTAAAAACGTAATTAATTTAGCAATGACCAAAATGCCTTTAGACAAATATGGATATTATTCATTGGTTGAGGCTTTTACTGATGGATATTATAAAGTTGGTGAAAAAGCTAAAGCACAAGATCTTTTAAACAAATTGGTTCAGAAATATAAAGAGAACTTAAACTATTACAGTACGTTGACTCCTTCTGACCAGACTGATTTGGCCGTAGATATCATTACAGATATTGAGCGTTATAGAAGTTTGTTGCATGTAATGGACGATAATAAAGACACTGCTTTTTACAACCAGCACAAAAAAACATTTAATACTTATGTGAATGTTTTTGAGCGCTTTGGACGTGAAAAAGAATAAATAATATACGAAAATCTTACTTATTAAAAAAATGCAGCGCTGTTTGATAAATAGCACTGCATTTTTTAATTTTATACATACTAATACAATTTTAATTCAAAATGAGCTTCTATTGGGTAAAAACTAACGCATTTATTAAAAAGGTGTTTTCTAAATATTGCTGGGACATTCCTAACAACGAAAAGAAAATATACCTGACTTTTGATGATGGCCCTACTCCAGAAATTACAGATTGGGTTTTATCTGAATTAAAAAAGTTTGATGCAAAAGCTACTTTTTTCTGCATCGGAAAAAACATTAAAGCCAATCTGGCTTTATTTGAAAAGTTAATTATCGACGGACATTCAATTGGCAACCATACCATGAACCATGTGAACGGATGGAAAATCGATACGAATGATTATATTGAAAATGTAAAAAACTGTGCTGCTGTTTTAGATGAGCAAGAAAAAGCTCCTCACCGCTTATTGTTTCGTCCTCCTTATGGCAAAATCAAAAAAGCGCAATCTAAAATCCTTAGAAGTTTAGGTTATAAAATAGTAATGTGGGATGTTTTAAGCGCTGATTTCGATCAAAGCATTACTCCAGAAAAATGCCTTGAAAATGTTACCAAAAATGTAAAATCAGGAAGCGTAATTGTATTCCATGACAGTATTAAAGCTTCTCCAAATTTAAGATTTGCTTTGCCTAGAACACTGCATTTTTTAAAAGAAAACGGATATAAGTTTGACATTATTCACTAAATAACATCAACAAAAGAGAAGTTATTTAGACGTTAAATTGTTCCTGAACAATTCCGATTATAGTATTGGCATCAAGCTCTCCAGATTGTCTCCAGATCATTTGGCCTTCTTTGTAAATCATTAAAGTTGGAAGTCCTTTAATACGAAGTGCTTCTGCTAGTTCCTGATTTTTATCTACATCAATTTTGATTACTTTGGCTTTATCGCCAAGCGCAGCCGCTACGTCCTTAATAACAGGATGCATAGAAACTGAAGATTCATTCCAATCTGTGTAAAAATCAATTAACACTGGAACTTGGGCATTTATTAGTTCTCCAAATTTTGACATAAAACCAAAAAATTAAGTTTTTTAAATCTCTTAAAAGAAATAAATATTATACAAATGTAGCATTTTTAACGAATTAACCGACATTACGGCCTTTTTTTAGTTCAATTACTGTTATTTCAGGCATAATTCCAACTCGTCCCGGATAAGCATGAAAACCAAAACCGCGGTTAACATAAACGTATCTTCCGACGTTTTCGTACAATCCTGCCCATTGTTTGTAAATGTATTGTGCTAAACTCCATTTAAAATAGCCCGGAATCTCAATTCCGAACTGCATACCGTGAGTGTGGCCAGCAAAAGTTAGATGAAAATTCTTTGGGTGGTCTTTAATTTCGGCATCCCAGTGGCTTGGATCATGACTCATCAAAACTTTAAAATCGTCTTGATGCACATCTTTTGAAGCTTTATTCAAATCACCTGCCTTCTTAAAATTCACACCCCAATTTTCAACCCCAATTAAAGCAATTTTATCATCGCCTTTCTGAATATAAGTATGTTCGTTCAGCATTAATTTGAAACCAATTTGGCCATACAAATTTTTAATAGCTTTAAAATTTTCGTCTTTTTCTTTTTCAGAAGGCCAAGTCACATATTCGCCATAATCATGATTTCCTAAAACCGCAAACTTTCCATATTTATAATCTTTAATACGGCTAAAAGTTTCCAGCCAAGGATGCATTTCTTTGGCATGAGTGTTCACAATATCCCCAGTAAACAAAATCAAGTCCGATTCTTGTTCATTGATCAGATCAATGGCATAATTTATTTTCTCAGGATTATCAAAACTTCCGCTATGAACGTCTGAAATCTGAGTAATTTTAAATCCATCAAAAGCATCTGGAAGATCAGGAAAAAATACAGTTTGTTTGATTACTTTGAAATTATACTTCCCTTCAAAAATTCCGTAAATAATAGAAAGAAATGGAATTGCAGCCAAACCTAAAGCGATCTGACTAACAAACTTTCGCCTGTCGGGCATCATTTCTTTTCGAGGAGCATTATAAACAAAATAATTTAAGATACTGGCTCCTACTCTAAAAATATCTTCACCAAACATTATTAGCGTAAGCACAATTTTTGGCACATATACGGTCAGCATCAACCCAGTGGTAAACATAAATTGTCTAGTCTGGCCAACAGAACGATCTAGTTGCGAAAAAGAATAGATAATAAAGATTAAAACCAGTAAGCTTATAATTTGGTAACTAATCAAAACCCAGCGTGCTTTGATTAAAGTTCGAAAAGCCTGATATGAATAGAACTCAATAAATAATAAAAGAGCACATAGAATTATAAAACGAAAAATCATTTAATATATAGTTTTAAACAAAGTAACAAAGAATGAAAATTCTATTTCTTTTTATTATAAAAAATTTAACGCTGTAAAACATAAAAAAGCTGAAAGATGACTCTTTCAGCTTTAACCTACCAACCTTTAAAACTATTTAATCTTAAGACTTAAAATCTCGTATTATTTTGCTTTTGGAGTTTCTGTTTTTGCAGCTTCTGCTTTTTTCTCTCCTTTAGCTTTTTTGCTTGCTTTTTTTTCAGTTTTCACCTCTTTTGTTTTTGCTGGTGCTGGAGTTGTTTGTGCGCTTGCCATTGCAACTGTTCCTAAAACTGCTACTGCTAAAATTGCTAATTTTTTCATGACTTTAAATTTTTATGATTTGTTATTTTCATTATTTATAAGTCAAAGGTATAATCGTAAAATGAAGACAAAATGAAGAAAAAGTCTTACAGAAGATTTTAACTTTTAATTATGAATTTGAAACCATAATTTAAAAGAAGCTCCTTCTCCTACTACAGATTCTACCGTAATTTCTATATGATGAAAAGAAGCAATGCTTTTTGCAATTGCAAGCCCTAGACCCTGCCCTTCCTGATCGGAGCTGATTCTGGCAAAACGACTAAATATTTTGTCGAGCTGTGATTCATCCATTCCAATTCCGGAATCTTTTACAGAAATAAAATAATGGTGATCTGCAAAACCATCTTCTACAATAATCTTTCCTTTTGGCTTATTATATTTAATGGCATTGGTTACCAAATTATAAATCAGGATATGAATTAAAGTTTTGTTTCCAGTAAAAACAAAGCTGTTTTGCATTCTATTTTCGAACTGAATTTCCTTGTCGTCAATACGATCTTGAAGATCTTCCTGCAAGTCAGTAACAATTTCACGAAGATTAATCTCTTCATTTGCTAGATATTGATTATTATCTATTCTGGAAATCAGCAATAAATTATTGATGATTTTTTTTAGCATATCCAATGTTTTTAGCGAGCCTGCAATTTTATCGATTGCGTTGTCATCTAAAGATTCATTTTGCAACAAATTTTCGAGTTTGTTTTTAAGCAGCGCAATTGGCGTTAAAAGCTCGTGTGAAACATTAGATATAAACTGCTTTTCTTTTTTAAAAACCTCTGCAATACGATCCATCATTTGATTCAAAACAAAATCTAATTCCCTAAAATCTCGAGAAGCCGCTTTTATCGGAGTATGGTCAAATGTTTCAGGTTCGTTTACACGCCTAATTTTGGTATCAATGATTTTATAAAATGGTTTTAAAAGGTATTCGATATAAAAAGTATCTGCCAAAAAAGTAATCAATAGAATGATTACAAAAACAATGATAATAAAAAGCTTTATTACAAAAGTTAAATCGTTTACCTCGCTTAAACTGCTTCCAATTTCAAGCTGATAATCTTGCCCTTCGTAAGTAAAATGATGCTGTAATATTCTGTATTCGCTTTCTTCATTTTCAATTTTACGATATTCGTTTGTAAAAGTTGTTTTTTTCTGATGCGGTTTTATCGGCATTTTTGAAAGCACCAAAAACTCGCTGTGGAGTGTCGAAAATTCAGAAAAAGTTTGAGTCGAATCATCTTGATTTTCCATAAAATCATTGATTTCCGCTTGGTTAAGATGCTCGATAAATTTTTTCTTTTTCTCTAGCAGACTATTATTAATATGATGATAGACCACATTTTCTACCAAAATAGGAAGCATTAGCCATAAAATTAAAATGACCAGCAGTCTGGTCAATGCATTAAAAATGGCTAATTGATGTTTTATTTTCACAAGAATAGTTTTATTCGTTTATACGATAACCAACATTTCGAACCGTCTCAAACCAATCTATAGCAGTATGTTTGTCTAATTTTTTGCGAAGGTTTCGAACATGAACATCGATAAAATTAGAATCTGAATTAACTTCTAAAATATCTCCCCAAATATGTTCGGTCAATTGCAGTCTTGTAATTACACGGTTTTTGTTGAGGACTAAATACTGAAAAACATCAAATTCTTTTTTGGTAAGACTTAACGGAATTTCATTAAAACTTACTTTATAATCCTGAAGCTGCAACAAAAAACCATGAATACTCAAATTGTTTAAAGTAAAACCATGAATCCTGCGAATCACGGCAAACAATCTCGCCGCCAGTTCTGTCAAGGCAAAAGGCTTCGTCAAATAATCATCGGCTCCAAGATGAAGTCCGTTAATCCTGTCATCCAATTCTCCTCGAGCAGTAAGCACAATTACTGCAATTTTTGATTTAGTTTTTCGAACAGCCTGCAAAACTTCAAAACCATCACCATCAGGCAAACCCAAATCGAGCAGCATCACGTCATAATCATTACTACCAAATTCTTCAAGAGCATCTGCACAATTATGCGCAATTTTACAGATGTAGCCAGCGTTGCATAAAAAATCGTAAACTTCTACAGCAAGTTCTTTATTATCTTCAACAATTAAAACATTCATAAACAAAGCATTTAAGCACAACTAAAATTAATCAATTATCAAAAATCCAGCTGTACATTATTAAAAAATTAACGAATGAAAAAAGCTGACAAATTTCTTCATCAGCTTCTTCAATCGCATTCTCATAATCATTATTCCTGTTTTGCTTTCGTTACAATGCTACAAAAACAAAACGAGAGCAATTTTTATTTTTTCATTTTAGCGGTTTCTGGTTTAGCAGCTTCCGTTTTTGAAACTTCATTTTTTCCTGATTTTACTTTTTTATCAGATTTGTTTTTTGGGTGTTTTGTTGCTTTTACTTCTTTTGCAGGAGCCTCTTTACCATCTTTTGCAGGAAATGCATGAACCATTGCACTTGTTCCTAAAACTGCCACTAATACCATTAATAAATTTCTCATGATTTCTAAGATTTAAGAATTAATACCTTTTATTTTACAGATCAAAATTACCTTCGCAACATGAAGAGAAAATGAAGAAATCCCTGAATAAAAAATTTTAACTTGATATTAACTTTTGTGGTTTTTTCTACCATATAAGTTATATAAGTTCATTTAAAAACTCTTCACAAATATGTAGACGCACTGCAGTGTGTCTCTACAAGCACGTCTCTACGGGTGCGTCTCTACTAAAATGAACTTATATAACTTATATGGTGGAAAAAAAATCTTGTTAGTCTAATTTTTGAGAACCCAATTGTTTATTTTTACAGACTAATATTTTTAATATGTCAACTCAAAAACGCCTTTTTCTTCTAGATGCTTATGCACTAATTTTTCGTGGTTATTATGCTTTTATTAAAAACCCGAGAATCAACTCAAAAGGAATGGATACATCTGCAATTATGGGTTTTATGAACTCGCTTTTGGATGTTATTAAAAGAGAAAAACCAGATCATTTGGCCGTTGCTTTTGATAAAGGAGGAAGCCATGTGAGAACCGAAATGTTTGTAGAATACAAAGCAAACCGAGACGAAACTCCAGAGGCAATTAAGATTGCTGTTCCGTATATTCAAGAATTATTAAGAGCCATGCATATTCCGATTATTGAACTTGAAGGCTGTGAAGCCGATGATTTGATTGGAACAATTGCAAAACAAGCCGAAAAACAAAACTATCAGGTATTTATGGTAACGCCCGACAAAGATTTTGCTCAATTGGTTTCTGAGAATATTTTTATGTACAAACCTGCCCGAATGGGTAACGGAATCGAAATTTGGGGAGTTCCTGAGGTTTTGGCAAAATTTGAAGTGGAAAGGCCAGAACAAGTAATTGATTTTCTTGGAATGATGGGTGATGCTGTCGATAATATTCCTGGACTTCCTGGTGTTGGTGAAGTAACTGCCAAAAAATTCCTGAAAGAATTTGGCACTATGGAAAACCTTTTAGCAAATACTGATAAGCTTAAAGGTAAAATGAAAGAGAATATAGAAGCCAATAAAGAAAAAGGAATTCTTTCTAAAAAGCTGGCAGCCATTATTACCGATTGTGATGTTACTTTTAATGAAGAAGATTACGAACTTTCTCGTCCAGATATCGAAAAAACAGATGCTATTTTTCAGGAATTAGAATTCAGAAGAATGGCTGAGCAGTTCGATAATTTATTTAGAACAGATGGCGGCCAGACAGCTGCTACAACTCCAGATGCAAAACCAGCTAAAAAAGCGGCTGCTAAAAGTCAAGACCAATTTGATCTTTTTGGAGGTACAGAAGATGAAGATACAGATACTCCAAGAACTTCTTTCTATAACACTTTAGAAAATACAGAGCATTTTTACCAAACCATTCAAGGCGATTTAGGTATTAAAATGCTTTTACAGAATTTACAAAAACAGACTTCAGTTTGTTTTGATACTGAAACCACTGGAATTGATGCTCTACACGCAGAATTGGTTGGAATGTCTTTTGCTTATGAAAAAGGAAAAGCATTTTATGTTCCGTTTCCTGAAAATCAGGAAGAAGCAAAAGCTTTGGTAGAAAAATTTGTCCCGTTTTTTGAAAATGAAAATATTGAGAAAATCGGACAGAATTTAAAATACGATTTAAAAATCCTTTCTAATTATGGCGTTAGTGTAAAAGGAAAGCTTTTTGATACTATGATTGCGCATTATCTGATTAACCCAGACATGCGTCATAATATGGATATTTTGTCAGAAACTTATTTGAAATATTCTCCAAAATCTATTGAAACTCTTATTGGTAAAAAAGGGAAAAATCAGCTTAATATGCGCGATGTTCCTTTGGAAGATATTAAAGAATATGCAGCTGAAGATGCCGATATTACGTTACAATTAAAAGAAATCTTCACAACTCAATTAGACAAAACCGAAACTAAAAAGTTATTTGATGAAATCGAAATTCCGTTAGTCAGTGTTTTGGCTGATATGGAAATGGAAGGTATTCGTTTAGATGTTGATTTTCTAAAAGAAATGTCTAAAGAAATGGATGTCGAAATCAAATCTTTGGAGCAGAAAATATACGAAACAGCTGGTGAGAAATTCAACCTAGCTTCTCCAAAACAATTAGGCGATATTTTATTTGATAAACTTAAAATTGGCGGAGCTAAGCAAAAGAAAACCAAAACGGGACAATATGCAACCGGCGAAGAAGTTCTAACTTATTTGGCAAATGACAACCCAATTGTAAAAGATATTTTAGATTGGCGCCAGATGGTAAAACTGCAAAGCACTTATATTTTAGCTTTACCAGAACAGGTTGACAAAAAGACTTTACGCGTTCATACTGATTATATGCAGGCGGTTGCTGCAACTGGGCGTTTGAGTTCTAATAATCCGAACTTGCAAAACATTCCAATTCGTACTGAGAGAGGGCGCCAGATTCGTAAAGCTTTTGTCGCACGCGATGAAAACCATACTTTAATCTCTGCCGATTACTCGCAAATTGAATTGAGAATTATTGCCGCTTTAAGTGGTGAAGAAAATATGATTGCCGCTTTCCAAAACGGTGAAGATATTCACAGAGCAACAGCTGCAAAGGTTTTCAATGTTGCTTTAGAAGAAGTTTCCCGCGAACAAAGAAGTAATGCTAAAACGGTAAACTTCGGAATTATATACGGTGTTTCTGCTTTTGGATTAAGCAGCCAGACTTCACTTTCTAGAAGCGAAAGTGCCGCTTTGATCGATGCATATTACAAAACTTATCCGCGTTTGAAATCTTATATTTCAGAACAAGTCGAATTTGCACGCGAAAAAGGTTATGTACAAACTATTTTAGGCCGTCGTCGTTACTTAAAAGACATTAATTCTGCTAACGCCGTTGTAAGAAGCGCCGCTGAGCGAAATGCTGTAAACGCGCCAATTCAAGGAAGCGCTGCCGATGTGATTAAAATTGCCATGATCAATATTCATAAAAAACTTCGTGACGAAAACTGGAAGTCTAAAATGCTTCTTCAGGTGCATGATGAGCTTGTGTTCGATGTTCACAATGATGAACTCGAAAAAATCCAGCCTATGATCAAACACGAAATGGAAAACGCTTTTAAAATGTCGGTTCCCTTAGAAGTTGAACTTGGTTTAGGTAAAGACTGGCTAGAAGCGCATTAATTATAATTTTAGATTGCAGATTGTTGATTTTAGACTTTACAACTCTTGAAAACAATCCAATTTTACAATTCATAAAAAAAACCATCAGTTTTTGCTGATGGTTTTTATTTTTTTATTTTTTTCGAGTTGATTCTCTTTCTTTCAATTTTGTTTTGATTACGATTGTTTCATAATCTGAAACTGTTCCTTCTGGCTCTTCTAATCTTTCGATCAATCTTTTGGCAGCAACTTCTCCAATTTCAACTCCATGCTGGCTTACTGTAGTCAAACTTGGCGATAAACGTCTTGAAGCTAAAATTCCGTCGGCAAAACCAATAATCGAAATATCTTCTGGAACTCTATATCCTTTTTTCAAACTTACTCTTAACGCTGCAACCGAATCATTTTCGTCCAAAGCAAAAATTCCGTCAATTTTATTATCAAAAAGAGAATCAATTTTAGCTTTCATATCTTCTTCAGAATCGGTACGAAGAATGATTTTTTCATTAACCGGAATATTATTGTCTTTTAAAGCTTTCAAATATCCGTCGGCTCTTAATTTTCCAACACTTAAATTATCTACAGACGATATTAAAGCAATGTTTTTGCATCCAAGATTAATCAAATGCTGTGTCGAGTTTAATGCCGAATCAAAATCATCTACGACAACCTTATCGCAATCTACTTCATCAGCAATACGATCAAACATCACGATTGGAGTTCCGTCGTTAATTATTTCAGAAAAATGATTGTAATCTTGAAGTTTTTGAGCTTCTTCTGAAACCGAAAGAATAAATCCGTCAATAGTTCCATTACTCAACATTTCAAGCGTGTGGATTTCTTTTTCTAAAGATTCGTTAGAAATACAAGTAATTACATTATATCCTTTTTTATCGGCGACTTTCTCAATACCGCTAAAAACTTTCGCAAAGAAAGAATTTAGAATATTAGGAATAATTACTCCTATCGTTTTGGTTTTACGATTTTTCAAATTTAGACCAATAACATTCGGCTTATAATTTTTGAGTTTGGCATACTCCTTAATCTTAACCTTCGTTTGCTCACTAATTTCCGGACTGTCATTCAATGCTTTAGACACTGTTGACACAGAAACTCCTAGTTCTTTCGCAATTTGTTTTAGAGTTGCTTTAGCTTTCATCTATAAAAGTTTATGTAATTAATACAAATATAGTAGAATTACCGAAAATAAAACAAAAAACAGCCTTTTGTCTTTTAAATTATACCACCTATTCGAAAAAAATCCATAAAAGAA
Organism: Flavobacterium anhuiense; assembly: GCF_004151235.1. Classification (GTDB taxonomy): domain Bacteria; phylum Bacteroidota; class Bacteroidia; order Flavobacteriales; family Flavobacteriaceae; genus Flavobacterium; species Flavobacterium anhuiense_A. Next base: position 71,327 of record NZ_JUIV01000018.1, on the reverse strand, counting down.
GATTTTTATAAAACCGTATCCCTTAAAATTTCGTTAATAATAAAATACCAAACAACTAAGACCAATGTTGTTAACCTAATAAAAAACTTGATTATGAAAAACGAAGTTAAAATTCATGAAGTTGATCCTTCACTGAATAGCAGAAGGAGCTTTCTTAAGCTCAGTGGATTAACATTAGTAACCACAGGTTTGGTTCTAGCTGGCTGCAGCGATAATGATAATGACAACAATATGGAAGACACTTCTCTCCCTGGAGTAAGAAATGGTGTTTTCGATTTGGGTTCGGGAGATTTTGGAGTGTTAACCTATGCGTACGCCCTAGAGCAGCTAGAAGCAGACTTTTATACTAAAGTTGTAAATTCTACAAGCTTTAATACAGTATTTAATGACACTGAGCGTCAAGTTTTGACTGACTTATATCATCACGAAGTAGTTCATAGAGATTTTTTTAAAGCAGCTTTGACTGGTGCACTTCCAGATCCTAGTTCACAACTGCTTCCTTCTTTAGCCTTTAATTACGGTTCTTTAAATTTTAATAGCCGTACAGAAGTTCTTGCCACTGCAAAAGCTCTTGAAGACACAGGCGTTGCCGCTTACAATGGAGCTGGAAGATTAATTAAAACTGCCGATTACTTATTATTAGCAGGGAAAATTGTTTCAGTTGAGGCCAGACATGCATCGGCCATAAGAAGTTTGATCAATCCGAATTCTAAAGATTTTGCTGGAGACGATATCGTAAATATGTCAACAGGGTTAGATGATGCAAAAGATCCATCTAAAATTCTGCCGATCGCTGCTGGTTTTATTACCACAAAATTTACAGCTAAATACTTGCCTTAATCTTAACCGCTAAAACTTAGAAATTATGAACATTTTAAAATTTATAGAATCCTTTACTGATGACAATTTAATGAACAGTACTGGTTCACGCAGAGACAGTTTTTCTCATTTTGGAAATATTGGAAAAAATTTAGCATTAGCGTCAATTCCTTTCGGATTGTCGGCTCTTACCAATAAAGCTTTCGCTAAAGACATAACAGCAACGCCAGCAACACCAATTGGAGCTCTTCAGTTTGCTTTAACCTTAGAGTATCTTGAAAATGAATTTTACGCAATGGCATTGGATTCTGGTGTTATTCCAGCTTCTGAAAATGGTGGACGCGATTTAAAAGTCTTTCAACAAATTGCAGATCATGAATCTGATCACGTCAAATTTTTAATTGCTGGATTGGGCGGTACAATGAGCCCTAACTTTGTTCCTAAACCCACTTTTGACTTTACTGTAGGAGGCGCATTTGATCCTTTTAATGATTATCCGACCTTTTTAGCTTTAGCGCAAGCTTTTGAAGATACGGGAGTCAGAGCGTACAAAGGGCAAGCCGCAAATTTGATAACAACGCCAGATTTATTGACAGCAGCATTGCAGATTCATTCTGTAGAAGCTCGCCATGCTTCTGAAGTAAGAAGATTAAGAGGTTTAAAAGGATGGATTTCCAATTCTGACCGAGGTGCTGGAATGCCAGCAGCCACTCAACCTGTTTATGATGGTGAAGGCGTAACGGTACAAGCAGGATTTAATACCGCTGCCGCATTTGGTGCCGCGGCCGGTTCAGAAGCTTATGATGAACCACTTACAACGCAACAAGTAGTCGATATTGCCAATATATTTATTGTATAATCGATTTCCTATCTAAATATTTAACCGTCTTTACTTTATTGTAGAGACGGTTTTTTTATACATTAATTAATTCAAAAACTGAGTCCCTGATTTTCAGCAGATAAAATATTCTTTCAGGTATTTGGTTTTAAAATAATTAATTGTACTTTTGCATCCCCTTTATTGGGGATGGAATGTTTAATTAAAATAATATTATGGACGCATTAAGCTACAAAACAGTTTCAGCAAGCAAAGCCACTGTAACTAAAGAGTGGATTGTTGTTGACGCTGAAGGTCATAACTTAGGACGTCTTGCTTCTAAAGTTGCAATGATCTTAAGAGGTAAGTACAAGCCAAGTTACACACCGCACGTTGACTGTGGAGATAACGTAATTGTTATCAACTCAGAAAAAATTAACCTTACAGGTACAAAAATGAATGACAAAATTTACATGCGTCATACAGGTTACCCAGGAGGACAAAGAACTTTAACTGCTAAAGTATTGCAAGCTAAAAATCCAGCTGCATTAGTAGAAAAAGCTGTAAAAGGTATGTTACCTAAAAACAAATTAGGTGCTGAACTTTTTAGAAATCTAAATGTTGTTGTAGGATCTGAGCACAAACACGGAGCTCAAAAACCTAGAACTGTTAACCTAAATGATCTTAAGTAATGGGAGTTATTCACAAAATCGGTAGAAGAAAAACCGCTGTTGCACGTGTATACGTTTCTGAAGGAACTGGAAACATCACTGTAAACAAAAAAGAATTCGCAACTTACTTTCCAACTGCAACTTTACAATACAAAGTTTTACAACCATTGTCTATGACAGAAAATGTAAACAACTTTGACGTAAAAGTAAACGTTTACGGAGGTGGTACAACTGGTCAGGCAGAAGCTGTAAGAATGGCATTAGCACGCGTAATGTGTGAAGTTAACGCTGAAAACAGAGGAATCCTTAAACCAGAAGGTTTATTAACAAGAGACCCTAGAATGGTTGAACGTAAGAAATTCGGTCAGAAGAAAGCTCGTAAGAGATTCCAATTCTCTAAACGTTAATATTACCTGTCTTGTTCAGATGGGACAAGACATTATCAATTATTTATTGAAATTAAAAAACACAGTTATTGTTGCTCTCCTATCGAGGTAGGATATAGTTTAGCATCTAAATGTATGAAGCCTGGGAAACCGCCATTCAGACATTGCTAATCAACAGAACGTAAACTAGTACAAAAATGGCAAACAAAATAGAAGTAAAAGAATTACTAGAAGCAGGTGTTCACTTCGGACACATGACTAGAAAATGGGATCCAAACATGGCTCCTTACATTTATATGGAGCGTAATGGTATTCACATTATCAATCTATATAAAACTGCAGCTAAAATTGAAGAAGCTAATGAAGCTTTGAAAAAAATCGCTGCATCAGGTAGAAAAATCTTATTCGTAGCTACCAAAAAACAAGCAAAAGACATCGTTGCTGATAAAGCAAAAGCTGCAAACATGCCTTACATCACTGAAAGATGGCCAGGTGGAATGTTGACTAACTTCGTAACTATCAGAAAGGCAGTTAAAAAAATGTCTTCTATCGATAAAATGAAGAAAGATGGTACTTTCAACACTTTATCTAAAAAAGAGCGTTTACAAGTTGATCGTCTACGTGCTAAATTAGAGAAAAACTTAGGTTCAATTGCTGATATGTCAAGACTACCTGCAGCATTGTTCGTAGTAGATATCAAAGCTGAACACATCGCAATAAAAGAAGCTCAAAAATTAAACATTCCAGTTTTCGCAATGGTTGATACGAATTCAGACCCAAGAGAGGTTGATTACGTGATTCCTGCAAATGATGACGCTTCTAAATCAATTGACAAAATTTTATCTTTAGTAACTACTGCAGTAATCGAAGGTCTTTCTGACAGAGGTGCTGAAAAAGAAGTTGAAGCTGCTGAAGAAGCTCCTGCTGTTGAGGCTGAAGCTGCTCCTGCAACTGAAACTGAAGAATAAATCAAATTTTAAATTCCAAATTTTAAATTCCAAATTCCAAATACAAAATTAAAAACGTTATGTTGATAATTTAATAAAATTGGAGTTTGGGATTTAAAAGCTGGAATTTTTTACTTTTAACATTAAAAATTCAAAATATTATGTCAACAATTACTGCTGCAGACGTAAATAAATTAAGACAATCTACAGGTGCCGGAATGATGGACTGTAAAAAAGCTTTAGTTGAAGCTGAAGGAGATTTCGATAAAGCGATACAAATCCTTAGAGAAAAAGGACAAAAAGTTGCTGCTAACCGTTCTGACCGTGAGTCTGCTGAAGGAGCTGCTGTTTCTTTTATCAATGCTGACAACACTAAAGGAGCTATCATCACTTTAAACTGCGAAACTGACTTCGTAGGTAAAAACGAAGCTTTCGTTGCTTTAGCTAAAGATTTAGTAGAAAGAGCTATCAACTTCTCTACAAAAGAAGAATTATTAGCTTCTGATTTCAACGGAATTACAGTTGCTGAGAAATTAATCGAGCAAACTGGAGTTATCGGTGAGAAAATCGAAATCGGTGGTTTCGAAATTTTAGAAGGTGCTTACGTTGGATCTTATGTTCACGTTAATAAAATTGCTGCTTTAACTGCAATTTCTGCTCCCGTTGCTAACGCTGAAGCTTTAACAAAAGACATCTCTATGCAAGTTGCTTCTATGGGAGCTGACACATTATCTTACAAAGATTTTGATCCTGCTTTCGTTGAATCTGAACTTGCTGCTCGTATTGCTGTAATTGAAAAAGATAATGAAGAAGCAAAACGTTTAGGAAAAACTTTGAAAAATGTTCCTAAATACATCTCTTTCTCTCAATTAACTCCAGAAGTTATCAAACAAGCTGAAGAAGATGCTAAAGCTGAATTAAAAGCTGAAGGTAAACCAGAGCAAATCTGGGACAAAATTCTTCCAGGAAAAGTACAACGTTTTATCTCTGATAACACAACTTTAGATCAAGAGAAAGCTCTTTTAGATCAAAACTTCATCAAAGATGACAGTAAAAAAGTTGGTGATTACGTAAAAGGATTCAATGTTGAAATCACTGGTTTCAAAAGAGTTACTTTAGGTTAATATATTATTTTCAATATTAAAAAGCCCGAATATTTATTTATTCGGGCTTTTTTATTCTTACATAAATTAACTTTCAACTGGAAAATTTCTTGCTCTCATCAATGCATCAGATTTCGGGGCATGCCCTCTAAAATTCTCATACATTTCTTCATTATCAATAGTATTTCCAACACTTAAAACTGTTTTATAAAGTCGCTCGGAAACATTTTTATCAAACGGCCCTTCTGCTTCCAAAAAAGCCTCATAAGCATCTGCATTGATAACATCTGCCCACAAATAACTGTAGTAACCAGCCGCATAACCGTCACTTGAAAAAATATGTGCAAATTGCGGAATTCTGTGCCTCATTGCAATTTCCGAAGGCATATTAATTTCAGTTAAGACTTTCTCTTCAAATGCATGCGGATCAATTATATCAGTTGTTAAATGCAATTTCATATCGACAAAAGAACTAGAAATCGTTTCGACCGTTGCAAAACCTTCGTTAAAGTTAGCCGCTTTTCCTATTCTTTCTACCAATGACTGCGATAATGGTTCGTTTGTTTTATAATGAAGCCCAAACTTGTTTAAAACCTCAGGCGTTGCCAGCCAATGCTCTAATAGCTGAGATGGAAACTCGACATAATCTCTTGCAACAGAAGTTCCTGAAAGGCTCGGATACGTAACATTAGAACACAATCCATGAAGTGCATGTCCAAATTCATGAAATAAAGTCGTGGCATCATCCCACGAAATCAAAACAGGCTCACCACTATTTCCTTTAATAAAATTGCAATTGTTTGACACAATAGGAAGCACATTACCTGTTATTCTCTGCTGATCTCTATGCGAATTCATCCAAGCTCCGGAACGCTTTCCTGTACGTGCATAAGGATCAAAATACCAAAGTCCTATCGCTTCTCCTGTATTTTTATTATTCACTTCCCAAACTCGAACATCAGGATGATAAACCGGAACATCAAATAATTGCTTAAAACCTAAGTTAAACAATTCACCAGCCGTCCAAAACATTCCTTCTCGCAAATTTTCCAGCTGCAAATATTGTTTAATTTCATTCTGATCTAAATCATATTTCGCCTTTCGTACTTTTTCTGCGTAATAACGGTAATCCCAAGGCTGAATTTTAAAATCTCCACCTTCTTCATCCACCATTTTTTGCATAGCCGAAACGTCATTTTTTACTTTTTCTACAGCAGGTTTCCAAACAGAATGCATCAAATCGAGCGTTTTCTGCGGATCTTTAGCCATTTTATTTGACAAACTCCACTCGGCAAAATTCGAAAAGCCTAAAATCTTTGCTTTTTCAGCCCTTAATTTTAGAATTGACACAAGTGTTTCATTTGTATCATTTTCGTTCTTATTATCGCCTCGTTTCACGAAAATATCAAAAGCTTTTTCTCTTAAATCTCTTCTGTTTGAGAAAGTCAGAAAAGGTTCAATGGAAGATCTAGTGTTTCCAATACAGCCTAAAGCAGTAAGATTTCGCTCTTTTGCTTCGGCAATAGCTGCATTCTTAAATTCTTCAGGCAAACCGTCAAAATCAGCTTCTGTATTTAGCTCTATATATTGATTGTTTTCTTCTGCAAGTAACTTTTGACTAAAAGCAGTAAAAAGTCCCGCTAATTCCTGATTAATCTTAGCTACTTTCTCTTTATCTTGAGCTTTTAGCTCTGCTCCTTCTCTAACAAAATCGGTATAATAAAGCCATAATAAACGTTGCTGTTCTTTCGTTAAATTCTTCTTTTCATCTGATTTGTACAAGGCTTCAATTCTAGAGAATAGTTTTTCATTCTGATACAGTTTATCATTAATCTCTGCTAATTTTGGCGACATTTCGGTATCTACTACGTTAAATTCTGGAGTGCTCAAATTAGATCTGTAAATACCGTAAACAGCCTGAATTTTATCTAATTTTTCTCCTGATAACTCCAACGCTTCAATTGTATTTTTAAAAGTCGGTTTTTCTACATTATTTGCAATTGCATCAATTTCTTCTAATTTTTCTTTAATTGCGAATTCTATTGCGGGCTTAAAATCTGAAACTTTATAGGCCGTAAAATCTGGAACTCCTCCGTAAGGCCCAGACCAATCTTTTAACAATGGATTATCTAATTCTATCGGTGTTTTCATAACAAATGCATTAATTAATTTTGTGCAAAATCTGACTGCCAAAAAATGCAACAGAATCTCAAAATTAACCAATCGAAGGCAAACTTCATACGCTAACGAATTATAGTTTCAAAGATTTAAAAGAAATAGTTTATTTTTGAAATATCAATACCAAAAATCAAATGTTTAGAACCAGAAAAGAAATTGTTTTTGTAATTTTAGCAGGAATATTTATTACCAATGCTGTTGTTGCTGAGTTAATTGGAGGAAAGTTAATTCAAATTGGGCCTTTTGTCATGAGTATAGGAATTCTACCTTGGCCAGTTGTATTTCTAACTACCGATTTGATTAACGAATATTTTGGCGAAAAAGGCGTAAAAAAACTTTCTTTCATAACTGCATGTCTGATTGCATATGCTTTTTTAATACTTTTTATGGCGATTACTATTCCAGCTGCAAAAGGAATTAGCCCAGTAAACGACGATCAATTTCAAGCCGTTTTTGGGCAGAGTATGTGGATTATTGTTGGAAGTTTAATCGCTTTCATGGCATCACAGCTTATTGATGTGTGGATATTTTGGTTCTTTAAAAACAGAACCGGCGAAAAGAAAATATGGCTGAGAGCAACCGGTTCTACTGTTATTTCGCAATTATTTGATTCGTTTATTGTTTTAGGAATTGCATTTTGGCTTCCCGGAAAAATTGATTTCGACACCTTTATATCTTCAGGATTAATAGGATACACTTTTAAACTAGCAATAGCTATCTTATTAACTCCAGCAATTTATTTAGGACATCATTTGATTAAAAAATATTTGGACGAAGATCCTGCACATAAAGGATAAAGAATAAAAAAATATTTAGGTCATGAAAAAAAATTACTTGCTTATTTTATTCTCTGCTACCTATCTCTTTTTAAGCTGTGGCAATGATGAAAAAAGACAGTCCCAAAAAGTCATTCAGTCTGTCAATAACCTGACACCTGCTACTGTGAAAGTAAATCCAAAGATTTCTTCAAAAACTATCACAGCACCAAAAGAATTTGAGTCAAAAAAGACTGTTGTCCCAAAAAATCCTTTTTCAGTCAAAAATCCAATAGATTTTAAACCGATAAGTTCCCAAACTACAAATAACACAGCCATTCCCCCAACTTCTATAAAAAAAGAAGTTAACGACAAGCTTTTAAATTTTGTCAATGTCCGTAAAATATTAGACAATTGTAAAATGGGTCAGACCATGACTCAGAAAGAACTAACAGAACACTTTGAAATTCCAGCGGAAGCAGTAAAATTAGTAAAAAGTGTAACTAAAACAGCCGAAAACGAGTTGGCTGTAAAATGGCAATCTACTTGGCTAGTGGAGCGAATATCTGATGCAGAATTGGAAGATGGCAAAATGAAGGTAGTTTTTAAAGCCAATAAAATGTATACTTCTGGAAATGCGATTGGCATTAAATACAACAGGAAAATTTATAATAATTTAGTAATAATTGGTCGTTCAGCTTATATTCCGAGCGTAAAAGGATATAGCTGGCAAATTGGAAGATAATGGAAAACTAAACAAAAAAAGACAGATTCACCTGACACACAGTCAATTACAAATCAATAACAAAAAATACGAAAAAACTTATTAGAAATCCTTGGTTTTATCTTAAAAGATTTTACTTTTGCCAAACATTTAACAAATAAAATCTACCAAAAATGAAAAAACTAAGCATTCTTTTTGTGTCAATCTTGACATTAGGTTTAACAGCGGTTTCTTGCAGCAGTGATGATGACAAGGACGGCGGATCAATTGAAGGAAAATGGGAAGTAACTCACCAAGGAGCAATTCTAAATGGCCAAGAGGTGATACAACCTTATGATAGTGAAGGCTGTGAAATTCCATCAATGACTTTTACTAATGATGGAAAATTCATCGATATCACATCAGAATATTGGGATTCAAAATGTAGCACCTATACTGAAGATGGAACTTGGAAAAAAGATGGAAATACATTAACTCTAAAATATAGTGATGAGGAGGTTAAATGGGAAATCTCTGAATTAAGCAGTAGTACGTTAAAAGTAAAAATGACATATTCTGAAGGAGGCATATCAGTAAGTGCTGTTTCTATATACAAGAAAAAGTAATTCAAAAAAATAAGTTTACCAAAAGCTTCAGACTTCATAGTTTGAAGCTTTTTTTATACATTTAAAATAAAAAATGGAACCAATAAGATGCGGCTGGTGTTCTGCCAGCGATTTATATAAAAAATATCATGATGAAGAATGGGGAACTCCAGTTTATGACGACCCGACTATTTTTGAGTTTTTAATTCTAGAAACTTTTCAAGCAGGTTTAAGCTGGATTACTATTTTAAACAAAAGAGAAAACTTCAAAACTGCTTTTGATAATTTTGACCATAAAAAAATTGCTGATTATTCTGAAGAAAAAATAGAAGAATTGATGCAAGATACAGGAATCATCCGCAATAAACTTAAAATTAAATCGGCTGTTACAAATGCTCAGGCTTTTATGAAAGTCCAAGAAGAATTTGGAACTTTTTCTGATTACATCTGGAAATTTACTGACGGAAAACCGATTGACAATAAGCCAAAAATGCTAAAAGATATTCCAGCAACCACTCCAATTTCTGATGCCATCAGTAAAGATTTAAAAAAACGCGGTTTCAAATTCGTAGGTTCAACAGTCATTTATGCTCACATGCAGGCGACTGGAATGGTCAATGATCATGTGGAAGATTGCTGGACAAGAAATAAATAGTTTTCAGTTGCAGTTTCATTTTTTTTGAACCTGAAACATGAAACCTGAAACTTTTAAACAAAAATTCATTACATTTGCTTCACACTTTAGGGGTGTCTGCATCACGCAGGCTGAGATTTTACCCTCTGAACCTGATCTAGTTCATACTAGCGTAGGGAAAAGTAAGATGACTTCTTGAACGCATTTCTATGCGTTATTGCAGCCATTCCTAACGTGTATCTATACACTAAACTTAAAAGGAATGGAACTAAAAATCAATCAACAAACTAAAAAATTCAATGCTGAATCGCTAAGCGTTCAATCATTGCTCGATCTCGAAATTCCGCACAAACAAAACGGAATTGCCGTTGCTGTTAACAATACTGTTGTTCCAAAAACCAATTGGAACGAATTCCTCGTACAAGAAACCGACGAAATTTTGATTATTTCTGCTACGCAGGGTGGTTAAATTCCAATTTGCCAACCTTACGTAGACGCATTGAAATGCGTCTCTACAGTAAACCTGAAACCTGAAACAAAAAACACTATGACTAAAGAAGAACAAATATCCAGAACCCCATTTCCCAATTCTAAAAAGGTTTATATCGACGGAGAAATTCATCCGATAAAAGTCGCTATGCGAGAAATTGCTTTGAGCGATACTAAACTTTCCAACGGCGGCATTGAAAAAAATCCTCCTGTAACAGTTTACGACACTTCTGGGCCTTACACTGATCCAAATATTGAAATCAATATTCGAAAAGGATTACCACGCTTACGCGAAAGTTGGATTCTTGATCGAAATGATGTTGAAATTTTAGATGAAATCACTTCAGATTATGGTCAAAGTCGATTAAAAGATGAAACACTAAATCATCTTCGTTTTGAATATTTGCATCAGCCAAAACGTGCCAAAAAAGGCGCTAACGTAACACAATTGTATTACGCCAAACAAGGAATTATCACGCCAGAAATGGAATATATCGCGATTCGTGAAAACCAGCGAATCGAGCTTTTAAACGAACAAACCAAAGCAATGCAATGCCAGCATGGCGGACAAAGTTTTGGCGCAAATACTCCAAAAAGCAAAATCACTCCAGAATTCGTTCGATCAGAAGTGGCCTGCGGAAGAGCTATTATTCCAAACAACATCAATCATCCAGAAAGTGAACCGATGATTGTGGGTCGTAATTTCTTGGTAAAAATCAATGCCAATATTGGAAACAGCGCTGTGACTTCAAGCATTGAAGAAGAAGTCGAAAAAGCCGTTTGGGCTTGTCGCTGGGGCGCTGACACCATTATGGATTTATCTACAGGAAAAAATATTCACGAAACCAGAGAATGGATTATTAGAAATTCTCCTGTTCCAATCGGGACTGTTCCGATTTATCAGGCTCTTGAAAAAGTAAAAGGAATTGCAGAAGATTTGACTTGGGAAATTTTCCGTGATACGCTAATCGAGCAGGCAGAACAAGGGGTTTCGTATTTTACAATTCACGCCGGAGTTTTGCTTCGTTACATTCATTTAACCGCAAATCGTGTTACTGGAATTGTTTCGCGCGGTGGATCAATTATGGCAAAATGGTGCTTATTTCATCATAAAGAAAACTTCTTATATACACATTTTGAGGAAATTTGCGAAATCATGAAACAATATGATGTGGCTTTTTCTCTTGGAGATGGTTTACGTCCGGGATCGATCGCAGATGCTAATGATGCTGCACAATTTGCAGAATTGGAAACTTTAGGTGAATTGACAAAAATTGCTTGGAAACATGATGTGCAAGTTTTCATAGAAGGTCCAGGGCACGTACCAATGCACATGATTAAAGAAAACATGGACAAACAGTTAGAACATTGTCACGAAGCGCCATTTTATACTTTAGGGCCTTTGACAACAGATATTGCACCAGGCTACGACCATATCACTTCTGCAATTGGAGCGGCCATGATTGGCTGGTACGGTTGCGCAATGCTATGTTATGTAACTCCAAAAGAACATTTGGGTTTGCCAAACAAAAAAGACGTAAAAGACGGCGTAATCACGTATAAAATTTCGGCTCATGCTGCCGACTTAGCAAAAGGTCATCCGGGAGCGCAATATCGTGATAATGCATTGAGTAAAGCACGTTTTGAATTCCGTTGGGAAGATCAGTTTAATTTGGCCTTAGACCCAGATACCGCAAGAGAATTTCATGATGAAATACTTCCAGCTGATGGTGCAAAAGTGGCACATTTCTGTTCGATGTGCGGGCCAAAATTCTGCTCTATGAAAATATCACAAGAAATTAGAGATGTCGCTGCAGCAGAAAAAGGAATGCAGGAGAAATCAGAGGAATTTATTGAGCAAGGGAAAGAGATTTATATTTAAGTAAAAAGACAAAAGAATCAAAAAGAAAGATATGATTGTGATTACAAATCCTTTTTTTATTGAAGATGAAATTGAAATGCTGAATTCTCTATTAGAAGAAGGATTGTCTTTGCTTCATATTCGGAAACCTAATTTTTCCGAGTTGGAAATGGCTCAATTTATTAACCAGATAAAACTAGAATTTCGAAATAAACTGGTTTTACATAATCATCATCATTTAGCAGAAGATTTTGGCATTGACCGATTTCATTTTTCTGAGAAAGAAAGAAAACAGAATTCAGCCTTTCCTGCAAGGTTTTCAAAACCTTGTAGATCTAAATCAACGTCAACACATTCAATTGAAGATTTTAACTCATTAGAAAATGATTTTGATTATGCATTCTTAAGTCCAGTTTTTAAAAGCATTTCAAAAGAAAATTATCATCCAAAAATTGATCTTTTTGAAGCATTAAAATTGCGAAAAAATCACAAAACTAAAGTTATTGCTTTAGGCGGAATTGATTCTCAAAACATACACAAGACTCTTAAAAATGGTTTTGATGATATCGCTCTTTTAGGAAGTATTTGGAACCATGAAAATCCTGTAAAACAATTTAAATTATGTCAGAAAATCGTCCTTTCGTACTCACAATCGCAGGTTTAGATCCGTCTGGAGGCGCTGGGATTTTGGCTGATATCAAAACATTTGAACAGCATAAAGTCAGCGGTTTTGCCGTTGTGACTGCTAACACCATTCAAACAGAAAATGAGTTTTATAAAATAGAATGGATTAATATCAATTTTGTTATCAGATCTATTGAAGTCTTGTTTCAAAACTATAAAATCAGCGCTGTCAAAATCGGAATTGTACCTTCTCTGTCTTATTTAAATCGCATTCTTTCGAGCATAAAACTAGTTTCACCAGGCACAAAAATTGTCTGGGATCCAGTTTTAAAATCGACAACAGAATTCGATTTTTTAAATATCGAAGATCATTCGAACTTACACCAAGTACTATCCAAAATAGATTTGATTACCCCCAATTACATCGAAATTGAACAATTGCTTCCTGGTTTTATAAAAGATAATCTTTGGATTGAAAATGAAATTTCGACTGCAATTCTGCTCAAAGGCGGACATAATTTAAACCAAGTCGGAAAAGATCAATTGTTTTTAAAAAATAAGATTATCGATTTATTTCCAACAGAAAAAAAATGTTCTGAAAAACATGGCTCTGGCTGTGTACTTTCTTCTGCAATCGCTTCAAATTTAGCACTAAATCAAACTATGGAAACTGCTTGCATAAATGCTAAAATCTATATCGAAAATTACCTGAGTTCAACACCAACTTTAATCGGATATCACCATGTATAGCAAACTTCAATATATCTCACAGGGCGAAACCATCGAAAAACAATTGCACAATATTCATCAGGCGCTCGACTCAGGCTGTAATTGGGTGCAAATGCGCTTTAAAAACCAGACACCAAAAGACGCTTTTACTTTAGCAGAAGCGGTAAAACCTTTATGTGAAAAGTACACAGCCAATTTTATTGTAAACGACGATTTGCAACTTACTAAAGAAATAGATGCTGACGGCATTCATCTAGGTCTAACCGATACTAAAATCGACGAAGCTAGAGCTTTTTTAGGCGCTTCAAAAGTAATCGGAGGAACTGCTAATACTTTTGAAGACATTCAAAATCACGTTAAAAATGGATGCAATTATATCGGATTAGGCCCTTTTCGCTTTACTGCCACAAAAGAAAAATTAAGTCCGATTTTAGGATTATCGGGCTATTTTGACATACTTCAAAAACTGAAAAAAAATAAAATCGAAATTCCAGTTTATGCTATAGGAGGCATCACTTTAAGAGATGTAAGTCCGTTAATGGAAACTGGAATTTTCGGAATTGCCGTTTCTGGAATCATTACCGAAAGTGATGAAAAGGAAAAATTAATTCAACAATTAAAAGAAAAATTATATGCAAACATCATTGTTTAATATAGGAGACAAAACCTTTAATTCCCGTTTGTTTCTTGGAACAGGAAAGTTTGGTTCAAATGAAGAAATGGAAAGCGCCATTTTAGCTTCAGAAAGCGAATTGGTTACTGTTGCACTAAAACGCATTGATCTGGAAACCGATACTGACGCCATTTTATCGCATTTAAAACACCCTAATATCAATTTATTACCCAACACTTCTGGAGCGCGAAATGCTAAAGAAGCTGTTTTTGCCGCTCAATTGGCACGAGAAGCTCTTGAAACCAATTGGGTAAAACTAGAAATTCACCCAGATCCAAAGTATTTAATGCCAGATCCGATGGAGACTTTAAAAGCAACTGAAGAATTGGCGAAATTAGGTTTCATCGTTCTTCCCTACATTCATGCTGATCCTGTTTTGTGCAAACATTTAGAAAGTGCAGGAACTTCTGCAGTAATGCCTTTGGGTTCACCAATTGGAAGTAATAAAGGTTTAAAAACGATTGATTTCCTTGAAATTATAATTGAGCAAAGTACGGTTCCCGTTATTGTCGATGCTGGAATTGGAGCTCCTTCTGATGCCGCAAAAGCGATGGAAATTGGTGCCGATGCTGTTTTGGTAAACACGGCAATTGCTGTAGCAGGAAATCCGAAATTAATGGCTGAGGCTTTTAGAGAAACGGTTATTGCAGGAAGAAAGGCTTTTGAAGCGAAAGTCGCCAATCAACAAAATTATGCTTCAGCTTCTAGTCCTTTGACTTCTTTTCTTTATGAGTAATTTTTGGTTTCACGCAGATTTCTGCAGATTGAAGCAGATTTAATTTGATTTTTTTATTGCTCAAATCTGCATAAAACCAACCTTTTAAAAAGAAAGAAAATTCTTAATTTTATTCCTTTGATAAAATTTGGAGAATTATGACTGAGAATGAAATTTCGTATCTGATAAGAGGAGCAATTTTTAAAGTGTATAACAATTTAGGACCAGGTTTGTTTGAATCTGTTTATGAGAGTGCTTTGTTTTATGAATTAGAAAAGCTGGATTTAAAGATTCAAAAACAAGTTGAAGTTATAATTCCATATGAAGAAATAACGTTAGATCCAGCTTTTAGAATTGATATTTTAGTAGAAGACAAAGTAATTATAGAATTAAAATCTGTAGAGGATTTAGCCCTTATTCATTACAAACAAGTAGCAACATACTTAAGATTAACAAATAAAAAATTAGGCTTGTTAGTAAATTTCAATACGACAAACATTCTTAATGACATTAAAAGAATTGCAAATAAAATCTAATCAATCACACAGATCAAAAATTAAATCATTTTAATCAGCTTAAATCTGTAAAATCTGCGTGAAACCAAAACAAAATGAAAACATTCAAATCCATTTTCGAGCAATACAATTGGGATGAAATCCAGACCAGAATATATAAAACCACATCAAAAGATGTCGAACGTACTTTGGCTAAAACCAAATACAATCTTGACGATTTTTTGATTTTGATTTCTCCAATCGCTCAGAATTATTTAGAACAAATGGCACAGAAATGCCATGAAATTACTAAGAAACGTTTCGGAAAAACCATCCAAATGTACGCTCCATTATATCTCAGCAACGAATGCCAAAATATCTGCACCTATTGCGGATTTAGTTTAGACAATAAAATCAAAAGAAAAACATTGACTGACGCAGAAATAAAACTAGAAGTTGAAGTATTAAAAAGCGCTGGTTTTGATCACGTTTTATTGGTTACAGGCGAAGCCAATTACACCGTAAACATTAATTATTTTCTAAACGCGATTAATTTGATTAAAAACGATTTTTCGATTATTTCTGTTGAAGTTCAGCCACTTTCAACCGAAGATTATCAGCGTTTGCATGAGGCTGGAGTTTATTCCGTTTTGGTTTATCAGGAAACGTATCATCAGGAAGTTTACAAAAAGTATCATACCAAAGGCAAAAAATCAAATTTTGATTATCGATTGGAAACTCCTGACAGAATTGGAACTGCTGGAATTCATAAAATTGGTTTGGGAGTTTTATTAGGCTTAGAAGATTGGCGAACCGATAGCTTTTTCAGTGCTTTACATTTAGATTATTTGCAGAAGAAATATTGGCAGACAAAATATTCGGTTTCCTTTCCTCGCCTGCGTCCAGCAGAAGGAATTATCGAACCCAATTTTATTATGGACGATAAAGATTTGACGCAATTAATCTGCGCTTACAGATTGTGGAATGAAGATTTAGAAATTTCGATTTCAACTCGTGAAAATGAAAAATTCAGAAACCATATTATCCCAATTGGAGTAACGAGTATGAGTGCTGGTTCTAAGACAAATCCCGGCGGTTATGTTGTTGATCCGCAATCATTGGAGCAATTCGAAATCAGCGATGAACGTACGGCAGAAGAAATTTCAAAAATCATAAAAAATGCAGGCTATGAACCTGTTTGGAAAGACTGGGACAAAGCTTATAGTTGAAATGTTTCAAGTTTCAAGTTTCAAGTTTAAGGTTTCAAGACTTAACATTTTACAATTCACAATTCACAATTAAAAAAATGAGCATTATACAAGAATTTCTGCGTTATAACAGACAGACCATTCTTCCTGAAATTGGCGATGAAGGCCAGGAAAAATTAAAAAAAGCAAAAGTTTTAGTAATTGGAGCTGGCGGTTTAGGTTGTCCAATTTTACAATATATCGCAACGGCTGGAGTTGGTTTTATCGGAATTATGGACTTTGATACGATTGAAATTCACAATCTTCACAGACAGATTTTATACACTGAAAATAAAATTGGTCAGCAAAAAGCTATTGTGGCAAAAAAAGTGGTTTCTAAACTAAATCCGTTAATTGAAACTGTTGCGATTAATGAAAAATTAACCACTGCAAATGCATCAAAAATCATTCAGCAATATGATCTTGTCGTGGATGGTTCTGATAATTTTTCTACTCGTTATTTGGTGAATGATACTTGCGTTGAATTGAAAAAGCCTCTGGTTTATGGAAGCATTTTAAAATTTGAAGGACAAATTGCCGTTTTCAATCATAACGGAAGTAAAAACCTTCGCGATTTGTTTCCAGAAATGCCAAATCCAAAGGATGTTCCGAATTGTAATTTGAACGGAGTTCTAGGGACTTTACCTGGAATCATTGGAAATATGATGGCACATGAAACATTAAAATTGATTCTCGAATTACCAACTTTAAATAATGAATTAATAATCTTTAATACTTTGAATTGGAACTTTACAAAGTTGAATTTCTAAAAAACAACCTCATCACCAACGCTAATAATACCAGAATTTAGACTCACAATATTGGTTCCGAATAAAACCGAATTGTCTACATTTCTGTATTTACTTAACGTTTTTAGAGGTTCTTTTTTTAAACGCCCATTTTCCGGATCATTGTTCACCATAACACATCTTCCGCAGGGTTTTATATTTTTAAATTGAACTTCTCCTATTGTAAAGGTCTTAAAATCGTCTTCTTCATGAGGATTTTCAGTGCTTACTACAAGGTTTGGACGAAATCTTTTTATGGTAATTTTTTCATCCAATTTGTCATTCAAAAAATCAAAGCTTTTGGTTCCAATTAATAAATATGGATAACCGTCTGCTAAACTTACATTGAATGTTTCTTTCAATCTGGAGCTTTCGTGTTTACGAGCTCCATTTTTTAGTATTTTGACCAATTTACATTCAAATCCCAAATGTTTACTAAACCATTTTGAAGTTTCTTGGTTTACCTCAACAACTTCGCTCTTATCATCCCAAACATTTACTTTAATTGTATTTTCTAAAGACTCATCAATAGAAAATTCATGTTTTTGGTCTTGAAAAGTAATACCAATTTTTCCATCTAAAATCTGTGGATAAAATTGACTCATGATTCGATGTTCTCTTTGCGTAAGCATTTGATTTTCTGCATCGATCAGCATCCAACGGCGATCGTTTTCAAATCCCATTTCTTCCGCTTTTGCAGACTTCAAACTGATTCCCGCCAAACTTTTTATCGGATAAATATAAATTTCTTTTATGCTGTAAATTGCGCTCATTTCCTATTTCTATTTACTTTTTAAAATGGACATAAACTCTTCACGATCAATTTCGCGGCAGCCTAAACTCTCCAAATGGGGATTATAAACCTGACAATCTAATAACTTGTAATTTTCTTTCTTCAAATATAAAGCTAAAGCAATAAAAGCCGTTTTTGAAGCATTTGAAACTTTAGAAAACATACTTTCTCCGCAAAAAATTTTTCTCTTTCCCAAATCAATTCCGTAGAGACCACCAACCAAAACATCATCTTGCCATACCTCAACCGATTTTGCCACTCCTTCTTCATTCAATTTGCAGTAGGCTTCAATCATTTCATCCGAAATCCAAGTTCCATCCTGTCCTTCTCTTTTTATCTGCTGACAGTTTAAAATTACTTCTTTGAAATTTTTATTATAAGTAACCTTAAATATTTTCTTATTGAGAATTTTTCGCATGCTTTTAGAAATCGCCAATTCATCAAAAAACAATACCATTCGCGGATCTGGCGCCCACCAAAGAATTGGTTCTCCTTCATTAAACCACGGAAAAATACCGCTTTTGTAAGCCAATAGTAAACGCTCTGGACTTAGATCGCCTCCTATTGCTAAAATTCCTTCTTCATCAGCTTCTGTAACTGGCGGAAAATATAAATCGTTGAATAAATAGTACATTTTTAAAAATAATCATTTTTAAATTCCAATACTGAAATTCCAAATTCCAAACTATATGTAAGTTTTAGTTTTAAACAAAAGAAATCAAAAACAAAATTCCAAATTCCAAATTCACGAGAATGAATTGGAATTTGGAATTTAGTAAATTGAATTTTAAACTCTTAGAACGGTAAATCGTCTGGTTCGTCTTCGTTTACGTTTGTAGCTGGAGCAAAAGTTTCTGCTGTTGGCATTGGCGGTGCTTGTGTAGGAGCATCAGCACTCATTCTTTCGATTCTCCAACCTTGAATACTATTGAAATATCTAGTTTCTCCTTGCGGATTAACCCATTCTCTTCCTCTTAAATTGATAGAAACTTTTACTGCATCTCCTTGTTTATAGCTACTCAATAAATCGCATTTATCTTGTGTAAATTCGATTAAAATATGTTGTGGATACTGTTCCTCAGTAGTAACAACTAACTCTCTTTTTTTGAATGAGGCACTAACTTGCTGCTCTGGGTTAACCACTTTTACTTTTCCTGTAACTTCCATCTTCGTCTATATTAATTATTGTTTCTATTTCTTTTATTTTTTAGCTAAAAGCACTTTCCACGCCGATTCTACATCGCCATTATCCAAGTATTTTTTGGCTTCTAAGTGTACTTTTTTCTGGTCGTCTGAGCTTAAAACTCCTTTGACTGCGAAATTTTCTTTCACAAATATACTAACTTCTTCTTTTGTAGGCAAGGCTTCAATATTTCCTAATTTGCCTAAATCATTCCCATCAAAAACAGCGCTTTCTTTTACAAAATCTGGTATCGCATCTACGCCTACTCCCAATGTTGTCAAGGGTTTTGCGACTTCAAAAAGTCCTTGATTAGATCTTGAGTACCAATTATTTCCAAGTCTTGAAACCAAATCAATTTTATGCTGATCGATTGCTCCATTTTCATCTAAAATAGACTCGTGAATATGGATTTTTACCACTTCACATAAAATCAGATTTCCTGCTCCTCCTTCTGTTCCTAACGGAATAATCTGGGTAATCTTGCATTCAAATTGAACTGGAGATTCTTTTACGCGATATGGTTTTACCAAATCTGAAGGAATTTGAGTTAATCCCGCTTTGATAAATTCGTTTACACCGTCTGCATATTCTGTACTTGCCAATGATGTTTGCTGCACAATATCATAATTAACAACATTTATTACTACTTCGCGAGTCGCTTCGGCATTAATCAAAGTATGTTTAATTGTATTATCACGAACGCGTCTTGATGGAGAAAAAACCAAAATCGGCGGATTGGCACTAAACACGTTAAAGAAACTAAATGGAGATAAATTAGGAATCCCTTTTTCGTTAATTGTGCTTGCAAAAGCAATAGGTCTCGGTCCGATTGAACTCTGCAGATAGCCTTGCAATTTGGCCGTTGGAATCTCTTTTGGGTTAACGCTGATCATACTTTAAAATTTACACAGAATCTCATTTTAGCAACTACAAAAGTATTGAAATGGTTTAATTAGAAGAAATAGTTTTAGAGATAAAATCGAAAAATCTTTCAGCACCGGCAAAATATAAAATGTATATATTTCGTTATATTTATACCTCAAAAAAACTGATATGTCTTTTTCTGAAAGAACAAATACAACCCGCTGGATTATTATTTCTGTTTGTTTTATAATCATTTCTCTAATTCTTTGGAACACATATACTTTCTTCCAAATTTTTAAAAATGAGGAACGTTTGAAAATGAACCTTTTTGTGAAGGCGCAAATTACTATAGTCAACGCCGACGAAAATACCGATGTAGAACTTCCGCTTCAGATTTTCAACAATAACACTTCTATTCCTGGAATAATAATGCTTTATGATAACGTGGTAAGTGCGGTAAATGTTCCTGACGAAATTCTTAATGACAAGAAAAAAAGAACTGCTTTCTTAAATAAGCTGAAAAATGAAAACGAGCCTATCACTTTTGAATATGCTCCAGGAAAATATCAGACGCTATATTACGGAAACTCTTCATTACTGAATAAACTAAAATATTATCCGATTGCCCTGCTTCTAATTATATTCTTGTGTATTGCTTTAATTTATAACTTCTACAAAAGCACTAAAATGGCAACCCAAAATAAACTTTGGGCGGGGATGGCAAAAGAAACGGCACATCAAATTGGAACCCCTCTTTCTTCATTAATTGGCTGGGTAGAAATATTAAAAACCGAAAATATTGATTCATCGATTAGTACTGAAATCGAAAAAGATATTGAACGTTTGCAGACCATTACTGATCGTTTTTCTAAAATTGGTTCTATTCCTGTTTTAGAACTTCATGATATTGTAGAAGAAACCCGAACGGCTTATGAGTATTTACAATCTCGTTTTTCTAAACAAGTTGCCTTTTCGTTTCATGCTCCAGATTCTCCTATTTTAGGAATGATAAACCCTACTTTGCATAGCTGGACGATTGAAAACTTAGTTAAAAATGCTATTGATGCCATGAAAGGAAAAGGGACTCTTGATCTTCAAATTGAACAAGACGCACATCAGGTAAAAATCAATATTAAAGATTCTGGAACTGGAATTCCTAAAAAACAGTTTAAAACTATTTTTGAAACTGGATATACCACAAAAAAACGCGGCTGGGGACTTGGACTTTCTTTAACGAAAAGAATTGTTGAGGAATATCACAATGGAAAAATTAAAGTCCTTCATTCTGAAATCGGGAAAGGAACTACTTTTCAGATTGCTTTAAATAAAAAAGTGCAGTAACATAACTAGACTGCACTTTATATTATTTTCAGGTTGAGCGAAGTCGAAATCCTTACAAATTCGATTGAATATCTTTTGCTAAAGCTTCAAACTCTTCTTTTGAAAGTGAAACTTTATCAATAAAACGCATTTCATCCATATGATTTAGCGGAATCAAATGTACGTGTGCATGAGGCACTTCAAGTCCAACAACTGCTATTCCGATTCTTTTGCATGGAACTGTTTTTTCTAAAGCTGCTGCAACTTTTTTAGAAAACTTCATTAAACCTAAATACAGTTCTTCATCCATATCAAAAATCTTATCGATTTCTTGTTTCGGAATACAAAGTGTGTGTCCTTTAGCATTTGGATTTACATCTAAAAATGCTAAGTAGTTTTCGTCTTCTGCAATTTTGTAAGCTGGAATTTCTCCGTTTACTATTTTAGTGAATATTGATGCCATGGTTTATTTGTGTAATCGGTTAAACGAATAAACGATTAACCAGTTAAACTAATATTTAGTCTCTTGTAATTTCTAGAATCTCAAATTTCAAAACTCCGTTTGGAACTGTGATTTCAGCTACTTCTCCAACAGATTTTCCTAGCAATCCTTTACCAATAGGAGATGTTACAGAGATTTTACCTGTTTTTAAATCAGCTTCGCTTTCTGCTACAAGCGTATATTTCATTTCCATTCCGTTGCTTTGGTTTTTGATTTTCACATTTGATAAAACCAAAACTTTAGAAACATCTAATTGCGATTCGTCAATTAATCTTGCATTTGCATATACTTCTTCAAGTTTAGCAATTCTCATTTCTAATAAACCTTGCGCTTCTTTTGCCGCATCATACTCTGCATTTTCAGACAAATCTCCTTTATCTCTTGCATCTGCAATATCTTGAGATGCCTTTGGACGCATTACACTCTTTAAATGCTCCAATTCATCTTTTAATTTTTTTAATCCTTCAGCTGTATAATAAGATACTTTACTCATAACTTCATCGTTTATATAAATACAAAAAATCCCATCGCGACGGGATTTTCTTACCACAAATATACTATAATTTTTAATAGTACATAATTATATGTTAATCATATAGATTTCAAATCTAAATAAATTATTTTTGTTTTAACTAATTCTTATTCAAATAATGAAAAAAATCTGGTTCTTTATCGCATTTACCGCAGTTTTATTTGCTTGCAGTGACAATAATCGAAGCAATAATAATCCGTACATCCCAAACTATTCGATAAATGCTTATCTCGACACAAATCTTCCGACTTATAGCAAATTACTGCATGTAAGCAACCCTGTTTATGTTGCCAATTATGGTGCAAAAGGAATTATTGTCATGAAAACCGGTGAAGGAACTTATACGGCTTTTGATGCTGCATGCCCAAATCAGGCCTTAACTTCTTGTACAGCAATGACAATCGATGGAATTTATGCTGTTTGCTCTTGCGATAAAACTCAATACAACTTATTTACAGGACTTGGCGGAAAAGAATATCCAATGAAACAATATCGCGTCGAATCTTCTGGAACAGTTGTTCATGTATATAATTAAAAACAGAAAAGCCTGAAATAGTTTTCAGGCTTTTTTTTTGTGTCTTGATTTAATTAGAATTTCAAATTCAAACCAATTAAGAAATTTGTTCCTGCTTGCGGATAATAGTACGGATAAACATCCCACATTGCACCATTTGAAACATATTTTTTATCAAAAATATTATTTACCAAAGCTGTAATCGTTATAGATTGGAAAATCGTTTTTGGTTTTATTTCGTAAGATGCATTAAAATCGTTTACAAAGTAATCTGCCAATTTTGCTGCTGGAAGTTCAATATTGTTCATGTATTGTTCTCCTACATATTTTTGCAATAATGAAAGATACAATCTCTCCATAGGTTTATATACAATAACGTTTCCTGCAATTACTTCTGGAGAATAGGCAATTTTTGTTGTCCCGTAATATTCGCCATCAACAGCTAAATCAACATTTTTGTTGCTGCTTAAAGTAAAGTTTGGTCTTAAAGTGAATTTCTCAGAAAGTGCAATAGTCGCATCAAATTCAAAACCTAAACGGTAACTCTTCTCTGTATTAGCACGAATTGGGTTTCCAACATCATCTAATCTTCCAGTTAAAATCAATTGGTCTTTGTATCCCATGTAATATACATTTGAGTTCAGCTGGAATTTCTCAGAGTTGAATCTCCATCCTAATTCAAAATCATTCAATTTTTCTGGTTTTACATTTCCACCTTCGTAGTCTGTTCTATTTGGTTCACGATTTGCTCTTGCGTAAGAGAAATACAAAGTGTTTTTTTCGTTGAAAGCATAATTCAAACCAGCTTTTGGATTGAAGAAATTGAAAGTATCATCTACCAAACCTGTTTCAGCGCTATTGGCTTTGTAACGAACTCTTCTATATTGCAAATCCCCATAGAAACTTAATTTTTCAGTGAATTGATAATTGGCTTTCGCGAAAATATTACCGTCTGTTTTTGTTGAATAATCATCATAATAATGATCTCCTAATTCTGATTGTGAAGCGTATCTCGCCCAGATTACTTTTCCGAAATGATCGCCTTCATATTTATTCCAACCCCCTCCTAAAATAACATTTAGTTTTTCAGTCACATATTTAGCAGAAAAAGTAGTTCCGTAGAAATCATTATCTAACCATTTTTGACGAATTAGATCAGTTTCTGTAACTGTCCCAACTGGATTTAAACCATATTCGGCCATATCAGAATCTTCTTTATAGTTTTCGTAGTATCCTTTTCCTTTAGTATAATGAAGCGCAAAGTTTGTACTCCATTTATCAGAAATGGATTCACTCCAATGCAATTGATAATGATCTTGGTTGTAATTATCCGTCTCATTATCATAGAAACGTACATTTCCTGCTTCATCTGTGTACATTCCTGCCGAATTGAAAGTGCGGTTTTCATTTAAAGTTTCTCCATCAATTCCATTCCAAGATTGATACGTCTTTTGAGTTCCTCCAAAAACCAACGCTTTAATTAAAGTTGTTTTGCCTACGTAAGTTCCCTGCAAGAAATATGATTTTAAATCTGCACTTCCTCGGTCAATATATCCGTGTGTTTTTATTGTAGATAAACGCCCAGCAATTTCAAAATGATCATTTAATAAACCTGTACTAAACTTTACCGTATTTTTAAATGTATTGAATGATCCTGCAGAACTTGAAATTTCACCTGTCGCTTTTCTAGCATAACTATCCGTTAGCATATTTAAGCTTGCGCCAAAAGCACCCGCGCCATTTGTAGATGTTCCAACTCCGCGTTGCAATTGAAGGCTTTCTACAGAAGAAGCAAAATCGGGCATATTTACCCAAAATGTTCCTTGACTTTCCGCATCGTTATACGGAATTCCGTTTATGGTTACGTTTACACGTGTAGCATCGCTTCCACGCACTCTGATCCCTGTATAACCAACACCATTACCTGCATCCGAAGTTGTTACAACTGAAGGAAGATAGTTCATGAGAACCGGAATGTCCTGACCTAAATTTCTATATTTAATTTCCTTTTTATCCATATTGCTAAAACTAACTGGAGTTTTAGTAGTAACACGAACCGCAGAAACTAAAACATCATCAAGCTGATTCACTTTTGTAGAATCCTGCTGCTGAGCAAAAGAGAAAAGAGAAAAGAAGATAGATGAAAGAAATAAAATAGACTTGGTTCTGCTCATTTTTCGAACCTTAGAACCTTTGAAACTTAGTACCTCAGTACCTAAAAAAATAGTTTTCATTCGTAAAGAATTACGAATAAAAGGGGGAATTATTCTTTGTTAAATTAATAAATGTGTTTCACGACAAAATAAAGTGTGCACGCTCGATAATGTCGTTTTTTTCCCTTAGCAACATTACTCGCTCAGGTTCTTTGGGTATGATCTCAGCTCGTTATTTGGAGCACCCCTTTGAGACAGTGCAAATTTAGTGTTAAAATATTTAAAACTCCAAAAAAGAAATTCCAAATTCCAAAAACTTACTTTTAATTAGTTTAATGGAATTTGGAACTTTAAAAATTGATATTTAATCAAAGCTAGGTTTTCTCCTTGATTTCTTCAAGTCAGAAACATTCTTTTTGTCTTTGATTCGTTTCTTAATTACAGCTTTTGGGACTTTAGTTGCCTTTCTAACTTTCGGAACATAAAGTCCTTTTTTGATAATTTCCAGAAATCGTTTGGTTACAATTTCTTTATTTTTAAGCTGACTTCGGTCTTCGTCACAATTTAAAATTAAGATATTTTCAGAAGTCAATCTTGCTGAAATATTTTCTTTCAATAATAATTTTTCGTCTTCAGACAAAGCTTGAGAAGCATTTAAATCAAAAGTCAGAACTACTTTAGACGAAACTTTATTCACGTTTTGCCCTCCAGAACCGCTGCTTCGAACGGCTTTAAAGTTTAATTCTGCTATGATTTTGTCTGAATCCATATTATTGTGGCTGATGTGCTGCTTTCAACAAATCATTTACCGTTTTTACGGGATTAAAAGTAATCAAAGGAACAGCTACAAAAATGGTTAACCAATTGGCCATTGAACCGTTCCACAGACCAGGCAATTCGTAGCTTCTCACCGTTTTGCCATCAACACTCTTTTCTACAATAAAACCCGCTTTTTGATCTACAAATTGCAATAAATCGAATTTTTCGTTTTTGTAGTTTTTTATACCACAAACCAAATCTACGGGATTAAAATGTGTTGCTTCTGCTAAAATTGCCTGTTGCTTTTTACTAGCTAAATCCACTTGAGAAGTTTCAACAATTTGAAGAGAATTAGCCCCTTTATCATCCATTACCCAAAACGGTCCGCCTCCTGGTTCGCCTTCATTTTTTACCATTCCGCAAACTCGAATTGGCCTATCTAAAAGTTCTTTCAGCTTGCTTATTTTATTCTCAAAAGTAAATTTACTGAAGTCATTACTCATTTCAACATTTAGCTCTTCTTTTAAAAATAAAATAATATCCGTCAAGTGATTTTCTTCAACCTTATTTTGGTCAATTGCTTTTAAATAAGAAAAAACTTTTTGCTGTATTTCAATTAAAACGCCCGCTAGCGCTTTTTTGTATAATGTAATTTTATCAATATGATTCTGAATGACATTATCTATATTTTTAATAAAGATTACATCAGCGTCAAGATCATTTAGATTTTCAATCAGAGCACCATGTCCACCTGGTCTGAAAATTAAATTGCCATTTTTATCTTTTACCAATTTGTTTTCCTCATCAATAGTGATTGAGTCTGTACTTTTATTTTGGTACGAATACCCAATATTAATTTTAACTCCAGCAGGTTCTTCAATTTTTTCTATAACCTCATCCACACCTTTATAAAACAAATCTTGGTGAATTTCTGATACAGTAAAATGCAAATTAGACACCTTATTTGAAGTAGCATAATGTATACACTCATTTAAATGCTCTTCAATTGGGGTTGCAATGTGTGTTTCGTACCAATGAAAAGGCAATACCGCTTTTGGTTTATTGGCAAAGTCGAAATAATCAGGAGATAATAATAATTTTATAAAATAGTAATTCTTGTAATCCCTTTCAAATGTTTCAAAATCAGGATAAATTTCTCGCAATTTTTGATCTATTTCCTTGAAGAAAGGAAACTTTTCCATTCCAACAATAAAAATGGCAAGCTCTTTATCTTTCTTTCTATTGATATAAGCATTAATAGTCTCTTTTTGAATATCAAAATCATTAAGAAAAGCTGTCAAAAATTTAAACATCCTAGTTGCAGCACCTGATGCTGGAACAAACTTTTTAATTTTTAGGTTTTCTTTCTGTTCATCAAAAAAAACTGCTTTTTCTTCGAACTCATTTTCCGACAAACTTAAAATTCCATTAGCAGTTGTGGCTGGACTAACTAAATTGCTTTTTGCAATTCCATTGTCAAGGATTTCCATCTGTTTTAGAATTTTTTCAAAAGGAATTCCTCTATCATAAATTTGAACAAAATCTGATGACGTAAATCCTTTTTCTTTAGCAATAGTCAATTCATCAATAATAGCTGTTGCTTTTGCCAAACGTGTTTCTTTGTCGCCAGATAAGGTTATAAAAGGCTTTTTTGTATCGATTAGAGTCTGTTTAAAAACAGAAAAAACCGTTTCGCGTCCTTCAGGAGTATCACGAATGTCGTCTTTTTCCCAAGGAACATCAATATCGGTAAGGAAAAACAAATCGTACTCGTGTTTTAATGCCGCTTCATTTAAAAGCGGATCACAAAAACCATAATACATTTCAGAAAACACTTTGGTTACCATTAAATTGGTATCACAAAACAAGTATTTATTTGCGTTTGCCAATTTTTCGTTTTCCAATGCAGTCTGACCGTAGGCAATAGGCATCATATCATCGTCTACACAAATATGCTTATTCTCCTCCCATTTTTCTTGCAGATAGTCGCGTGCAAACTCGGGAACCCATTCGGTTCCGTAGTAATCTGCAAGCTGTTTTGCTAAGGTTGTTTTTCCTGTACTTTCAGGACCAAACAAAGCAATTTTTATGATGGTTGTTTTTTGCTGTCTAAGATCTTTCTCCATTCTAAATAAGCTGAAATAGCCAAAATTGTAAAAATTATATACTGAAGTGACAGCATCCCTAAACCGCGATAAGCGTAGAGAGGCACAACAATAATATCACCAATAATCCAAAGTGTCCAGTTTTCTATTTTTTTTCTGGCCATATACCACATTCCTGCGAAAAATATTCCTGACGAAATCATATCCACATAATTGTCAGGGTGTATTGCATAATCGAAATATTTATAAATCCCGAAAACTACAAAAACAGTCACAATAAACAGTAAGATTCCGATTATTTTTTCATTAAAATTTGTACGGGTAATAGGCATGTTATCTTCAGCCGTTCCTCCTTTTGCCCAAACATACCAGCCGTAAATACTCATTATTGAAAAATAAGCGTTTATGATCATATCGCCGATATAGCCTGCCACATAAAGCAGATATACTGATATTGCCGTCGCAATTAATCCTGTTGGATACACCCAAATGTTTTCTTTTTTTGCAAACCAAACACTTAAAATGCCACATACAAAAACCAGAAACTCTAAAGCAATATGCCATAAAGGTGCATTTTTGTAACTATCTAGAAAAAAATCTATCATGAAAATGTGGTATTTGTCTTTTATAACTCAAAAAAACGATTGTTATTTTCAAAAGCAGTTCCGATAACAACCAAATCTGCACCAGCACTATATGCTTTTTGAATTCCGTGCAAATCTACAATTCCTCCTCCAACAATAACAGGAATTTGAATATTTTGAGAAACAAGTTCAATCATTTCTGTCGGAACAGGCTGTTTTGCACCGCTTCCCGCTTCTAAATAAATGAGTTGATTCCCTAACATTTCCCCTGCCTGAGCTGTCGCCAAAACCAAATCAAGATTTTCGCGGCTTAAGGGCTTTGTTTTACTTACACGTGCAACAGCAGTTTCGTTACCGCTTTCTATTAAAATATAACCTGTAGAAATAACTTCTAAATTCGTTTTCTTAAGAATTGGGGCTGCCTGAACTTGGTATTCAATCAAATAATCTGGATTTCGGCCTGACAATAAAGACAAAAACAAAATACCATCGGCTTTTGGTGAAATCTGAGAAGGATCCCCAGGAAATAAAATAACTGGCAAAGTTGTTTTTTGTTTTAGCTCCGAAATCAATTCTTCTAAAATAGTATTCTGAACAATACTACCTCCAACAAAAATATGAGTTGCAGGCGATTGGTTGATTTTCTCAATCAAATGATTTAAATTTTCCAATACAATTTTATCAGGGTCCAAAAGCACTGCCAATAATTTTTGGCCATTGCTTTTAGCTTCTAAAATCTGTTGTCTAATAGTGAGAATTTGTTCTTGCATACGGGGAGTAAAAGTAAAAGATTTTTAATGCAGAAGAACTATTTTGAATGAATTATATTTGTTGAACGTCTTTTGATAACGTAAATAACACATTATGATTACAGTTGAATTACTAGAAAAGTACGGAGTTATAAAAAAATCATTTGATAAAAATGATATTATTTTAGAAGAAGGCAATCTTCCGTCGCACTATTACCAAATTATTTCTGGCGAGGTAAAAATGAGCAATTATAATGATGATGGACGTGAATTTATACAAGGCATTTTTTATAACGGACAATCTTTTGGCGAACCTCCATTATTCTTAAATCAAAATTATCCAGCAAATGCAATAGCTGTAGAAAATACTGAGATTTTCATTCTTCCTAAAGAAAACTTCATGAAGCTTTTAGAGGAAAATCCTAAAGTGAGCATCAAAATAATCGAAAATCTAGCGCAGAGATTGTATTATAAATCGGTTATGGCAGCAGAAATTTCTACACACGAACCCGAACATCGCGTATTAAAACTGATTGATCACGGAATCGCTTATTTCAATTTTCAAAAAGATAAAAATGGTTATCTCATAAATTTTACCAGACAACAAATTGGCGATTTAACTGGTTTACGTGTAGAAACGGTTATTAGAACGATAAAAGCATTGGAAAAAAAAGGTGAGTTGAAGATTATTAACCGAAAAGTATACAGATAAAAAAAATCTCGTTTTATGATTTTAATCATAAAATGGAGTACTATTGTAGCTGTAATTTTGTTGATATAAAAAACTGAATATCATGACACTATATCAAACAACATTCGACATTTTCAATAGAAATTATATGGGCTCTGCTGCAATGGCAGTAATCGGACAAAGCTGTTTAGGAGGCGCTGCAGCCATGTATGTTTTAGCCAACGGAACTTCTATTCCGCAAATGATTCAGCTAGGAATCATTGTTTTAGCTTGTGTTTTCGCAAATACATCTATCTTGGCACAAATGAAACATAAAGTAGTTTTCAACCTTATTATGTTAAGCGCAACTTTAAGTTTGTTCTTTATACTTTTGAATAGCTTATTCTTATGAAAAAACAAATAGAAAATAGAGCGGATGTTTCCTTTTTGGTTCATCAATTCTATGCTAAAATAAGAGCCGATAAAGAAATCGGCTTTTATTTTAATGAAATGATTTCTGATTGGGATGCGCATCTCGAAAAACTAACTGATTTTTGGGAAACCAATCTATTTGGCGTTCGCAAATACAAAGGAAATCCGCATTCTGTTCATAATGAAGTTGACGCTCATTTTGATGAAAAAATCGCACCTAATGAATTCGGAATCTGGTTAAATCATTGGTTCCAAACCATTGACGAGCATTTTGAAGGCGAAAATGCAGAAACACTAAAAAGACGCGCTAGAAAAATGAGCACTTTTTTATACATGAGCATGTTTCAGCACCGTCAAAAAGAAAGTGAAGTTTAAATATATAAATCTTGGAATTTGGAATTTTATATTAAAATTTTATTTCTCAAAAGCATAAACCAAAGTAAAAGTTCCATCAAAATTATCAGATTTGACTTCCTGATAATGTACATCGAAATCTTTAACTAAATCATCAAAATGAAGACTTGCCTGCGTTTGGGTTTTATCTAAAGAAAAGTTGTCTACATTAATATGATCTTTAAAACTTATACCTTTTTCATTTCTTATTTTAAAGATCGCCTCTTTGGCTCCCCAGATTACGGTAAGTTTTTTTATGTATTCTTCTGTAGAATTCGGTTCTAGATAATCACATTCATAATCGGTGAATTTATCTGCAATTCTCTGAATCTTTTCTCGTTGCAATTCCATATCAATTCCAACCTTTTCTTTGCTTATAATTATCGCTGCAAAATGGTACGAATGTGTAATTGAGATATGATTATCACAATCAAAATACGGTTTTCCGAACTCATCATAATGCAAATCTTTATCTGTAAATCCCATTTCCTGAATCAGCATTCTAACACTTAAAAAAGCACGCTGATGCATCTGTGATTTCATTCCGTCCAGTCTGCGCTGTGTCTTTTCTTTCAGGGTAACGCGACTATACAATTCTTCAAAAGATTCGGTTATTTCCCAAATTAGGATTTTAGTATTTTCATTGAATTGTATGGTCTGAAATAAAGGCATTTCTTTTTAATTATAAATTGTAAATGATTAATTATAAATTAATTGGCAGTAAATTTTAAACCATATAAGCCATTTAAGAAAATATAGCTGGTGGCTTAAAGAATGCATTAAGTAAATATAAGCAATTCGCAACAAAGGTAATAGTTTCCGAATCTTTTTTAAATGAACTTACATCACTTATACGATTAAAAACGATTTTTAGATTAACATTCTAGAGATTAAGAAATTAAAGATTTCACAAATCTTACAGAAATTAGTAAAATTAAAAACCTATTACGTAAATTTGCAAAAATTTTACAATATACAAATATACTATAAATGAGTACTACAACTACGCCTTATGTGGCTTATAAAGTAAAAGACATTTCTCTAGCGGCTTGGGGAAGAAAAGAAATTGAACTAGCTGAAGCTGAAATGCCAGGTTTAATGGCACTTCGTGCTGAATACAAAGACGAACAACCATTAAAAGGTGCTCGTATTGCTGGATGTTTGCACATGACGATTCAAACTGCTGTTTTGATCGAAACTTTAATTGCTCTTGGTGCAGAAGTTACTTGGTCTTCTTGTAACATTTTCTCTACTCAGGATCAGGCTGCTGCTGCAATTGCTGCTGCTGGAATTTCTGTATACGCTTGGAAAGGTTTAAATGAAGAAGAATTTGACTGGTGTATTGAGCAAACTTTATTCTTTGGTGAAGACAGAAAACCATTGAACATGATTTTGGATGACGGTGGAGATTTAACTAACATGGTTATTGATCGTTACCCAGAATTGGTTCCTGGAATTAAAGGTCTTTCTGAAGAAACTACAACTGGTGTTCACAGACTTTACGAAAGAGTAAAAGCTGGAACTTTACCAATGCCTGCTATCAACATTAACGACTCTGTTACTAAATCTAAATTTGATAACAAATACGGATGTAAAGAATCTGCTGTAGATGCTATTCGTCGTGCAACTGACTTAATGTTGGCTGGAAAAAGAGTAATTGTTTGCGGATATGGTGACGTTGGAAAAGGAACTGCCGCTTCTTTTAGAGGTGCTGGTTCTATTGTAACAGTTACTGAAATCGATCCAATTTGTGCTTTACAAGCTGCAATGGACGGTTACGAAGTGAAAAAATTAGATACTGTAATTGCTAATGCTGATATCATCATTACAACTACAGGAAATAAAGATATCGTGGTTGGAAGTCATTTCGAGAAAATGAAAGACAAGACTGTTGTTTGTAACATCGGACACTTTGATAACGAAATCGACATGGCTTGGTTAAACAAAAACCACGGTGCTTCTAAAATCGAAATCAAACCTCAAGTTGACAAATATACTATCGCTGGAAAAGACATTATTATCTTGGCTGAAGGTCGTTTAGTAAATCTTGGTTGTGCTACAGGTCACCCAAGTTTTGTAATGAGTAACTCATTTACAAACCAAACTTTAGCTCAAATCGAATTATGGAACAATAGCGCAGCTTACAAAAACGAAGTTTACATGTTACCAAAACATTTAGATGAAAAAGTTGCTGCTTTACACTTAGCTAAATTAGGCGTTGAATTAGAAACTTTACGGGAAGATCAAGCGGCTTACATTGGTGTTGAAGTTCAAGGTCCATTTAAACCAGAATACTACAGATATTAATTGATTTTAGATTGAAGATTTCTGATTTTAGATTTCTTTAATTACATATTTCAAACCCGACAGGTTTTAAAACTTGTCGGGTTTTGTTTTTAACAGACAAAAAGATTTCTATAAAAAATATACTTTGTAAAGAATAACTCCTTAATTTTAGTAATTAAAATAAGTTACTATTTCTCAACTACATAAATACTGTAATCTTGAAAAAAACATCTTATTTATTCGTCTTCTTATTTTTACTTACACTTCCGCAGATTATTTTTTCTCAAGAAAAAAAGCCTAAAGTTGTATTGGTCTTAAGCGGTGGAGGCGCAAAAGGAATTGCACATATTCCTCTTTTACAAAAATTAGACTCCCTTCACATTGTTCCAGACCTTATTGTCGGAAACAGTATGGGAAGCATTATAGGAGGTTTATATGCAATGGGATATTCTGGTGACAGTATAGAAAAAATCACCAAAGATATTTATTGGGACAAACTCTTAGGAGGAGGCCAATCATTACGAGCTGCAAGCGCCGAAGAAAAAAGAGAATTTCAAAGATATTTAGTCGGAATAGGCGTTAAAGACGGAAAACTTAACAGTATTGGTTCTCTGCTAAATGATCAAAACTTAAGAGAATACCTTTCTGAATTAACTTTCCCAGTATACAATGTCAAAGATTTTGATAGTCTTCCGATTCCTTTCAGAGCTATGGCTACAGATTTGGTCGAAGGAAAAGAAGTTATTTTAAGCAAAGGGAGTTTATCTTACGCCATGCGTGCCAGTATGTCGTTGCCTGCAATCTTCAAACCCATGCCTTACGGAAAAACGGTTTTGGTAGATGGTGGAGTCTTAAATAATTTTCCGACAGATGTTGCCAAACAAATGGGAGCCGATATTATTATTGGAAGTGATGTCGGAGGCGGAATGGAACCTGTCGATAAGCTTAACAATCTTATGACCATATTAATGCAGACCAGTATGTTCCCGAGCAATATCAAAAATC
Source organism: Flavobacterium anhuiense (assembly GCF_004151235.1). Lineage (GTDB taxonomy): Bacteria > Bacteroidota > Bacteroidia > Flavobacteriales > Flavobacteriaceae > Flavobacterium > Flavobacterium anhuiense_A. The sequence continues at coordinate 37,245 of NZ_JUIV01000018.1, read as the reverse complement.
CTGCAAATCGTGATTTATGTACAATACTGGTCGATCATTTACCAAATCTCCGTTTTTCTACTGCCGATTTTGCCAATAGCAACGAAATCTACAAAGACGGTAAAATTGCCACAAATCAAAATCTTCCAGCTTTAATTGCGCTTTCAGAAAAGTTAAAAGGATTTCAGCAGAGAACTCATAAACTGCCCGATATGCCAAATGAGTTTGTTCTCGATACAATTGTTTACAAAAAAATAAGTCCTGAAAATATGCCTCTTGTTGTCGGAAGAGCCAATCTTAAAACTCATGTAAAATACACCACCAAAGATTTAATAGCGGGTATTAACAGAGCCATGGGAACCAATCTTTTTGATGAGATTACTTATAGTTATTTCATTAAAGATGAAGATAAATTAGGCATTACCTTATTCGGATTTGAACGTGCTAAAAATCAGCTCAACACCTCAATTCATTATGATACATATAGAGGTGTGGGAATAATTTTTAACTACACAGGAAGAAATGTCCTTGCAGATGCATCGCGTCTTCTTTTAACGGTAGATATTGCCGAACAGCCAAAAGCAAGAATCAATTACCAGAAAAATTTTGGACAACACCGAGAATGGTGGTGGATGTCTGAAGCTTATGGGGCTTTACTTCGTCAGGAAATTTATATCAATGGCAAAGCATCAGACAATATACTTTACAACACTCTTGAAATCAATAATGAGATAAACAGAAATTTAAATTCTCTAAAAAGTTATGTCGGTTTTGGACTAAGCTATAGTTACACAAATCTAAAACCAAAATATGACCGTGAATACAATCCTAATTCTTTAAGCATCAACAACTACAGCTTTAACAACATTGAATTCAACTTGCATTATTCTTATAATGACATGGATAAAGTTTTCTTTGCCACAGAAGGAACTACTATAAAATCAAACGTGGCAAGATCTCTTCTTACAGATCTTGATGCCTCGCTTTACGATCCAGACTTTAAGCGTATTTCTGGCTCAACAAATGGCTACACCAAATTGGGTTTGACTTATGAAAAGAGGTTACCCATAAAAAAGAAAATTACAGGAATTGTAGCATTCGACTCTTATTTTATTTTTCAGGATAAAGAGAAAAATGACGATCTTCCTTTTTCAGGACTTGGTTATGCCGCAAAATATTTTATAGGTGGCATTATTCCAAGTTCTGGCAGCAATCGCTTCTCGTTTGCAGGGCTTCATGAAGATGAACTGAATGTAACACAGTATATGGGGCTGAAACTTGGATCTCAAATAAACTTAATTGGAAAAATTTACCTCACCCCTCACTTCAATATCGCATCTGTCGGTTTTGACACTTTTAACGACTATATAAACCATGCTTTTAATCCAAAAGGAAATTGGGATGATAATTTAGAAACCAGTCTTGTAATATCAGGAGGAGCCGCAATTTCCTACCAGTCCATTTTAGGCCCAATTCATTTTGATACTTCTTGGATCAATAATATTGACAAAGTAAGATTATTTTTCAGCGTAGGATTATCACTTAATCCATAGTAGAATTAATCCTAAAAGTTTAAGTTTGAAATCCAAAACATCTTGAAAAATAAAAGAAGACAAAAAATATGATTGAAAAAGTTTTATGTGAAACACATGGCACAAAAGAAATGACTTTTGGCTGTATTCACATTGCAATGGCAACAGACTCTAAAGAAAAAGTAGGTTTTTACTATTCAGAACCCGAAGAAGATCTTCCTCAAATTGCTTGGTGTGGAGCATGCGAACAATGGCTTCTTGATAATGGCGAAGAATGGACTGATGTTTTTCAAGCTAAAGCCGATTTCCAAATGTTATGCATTGATTGTTTTGATGAGATAAAAAATAATGAAATAGAAATTCATATTCGATAATTAAATTCCCTTTCGTTTTAAACAAAGCTTAACTTTGTAAAAAACGACAATCATGAAGAATTTTTTATTTTTATTTATTGCTATTGTTTTCGAAATCATTGCTACCTCAGCATTAAAAAAATCTGAAGAATTCACCAAACTTATCCCAAGTATCATTACCATTATTGGATATTGTGGTGCATTTTATTGTTTAAGTTTCGCCATCAGAACCATTCCTGTCGGATTTGCCTATGCCATTTGGTCTGGAGTCGGAATCGTTTTAATCACTATAATTGGCGCTATTTTCTTCAAAGAAATCCCCGATTTACCCGCAATCATTGGCTTAGCTTTAATTATAATTGGAGTTGTTGTGATTAATGTTTTTTCTAAAACTGTGGCGCATTAAGATTATGATTTTCAAACAAGCAACAATATCCGATTTAAACGAAATGCAGCAATTGTATATCGAAACGATACAAATCGTTTGCAAAAATGATTATGATTCTACTCAAATCAAAGCTTGGATTTCTGGCGTAAAAAACACAGAACGCTGGATTGAAGTAATCGAAAAACAATTCGTTTTATTAGCTATTATCGAAAACAAAATTGTAGGTTTCGGAACCTTAAAAGATGGCAATTATATTGATTTCTTCTACATTCATAAAGATTTTCAAAGACAAGGAATTGCCGATAAAATTCTAAAAGAATTAGAAATGGAAGCCAAAAAACATAATTCAACAATCATAACTTCAGATATTAGCATAACAGCAAAACCATTTTTTGAAAAGAAAGGATTCGTTGTAAACGCCGAACAAAAAAATATTCGTTTGGGCATTGAATTAATTAACTTTAACATGGAAAAAGAATTGTAAAATTTTGTTTCAAGTTTTAGGTTTACAGTTAAGTTGGATCGTGAAACTTGAAACCTGAAACAAAAAAAACTCAGCAAGTTTCGGATTTTTTGCCTGCCAAAACCAATCGATCTTTGTATTATAAAATGGAAAGAAAATGAACACACAGGAAACCATCAATTATAATCGTATCGCCGAAGCTATAGATTATATCAAAGCTAATTTTAAGGATCAGCCTAATCTGGATGAAGTTGCAGAGAAAGTACATTTAAGTCCTTTTCACTTTCAAAGGCTTTTTAGTGAATGGGCAGGAACAAGTCCGAAGAAATTTTTACAATATACTAGTATAGAGCATGCCAAAAAATTACTCAAAGAAAATCAGGCAACCGTTTCTGAAACTGCTTTTGAAACAGGATTCTCAGGAACAAGCCGCCTTCACGATTTATTTGTAAATATTGAAGGAATGACACCTGCCGAATATAAAAACGGCGGCAAAAATCTAGCTATCAATTACAGTTTTGCCGAAAGTCCATTTGGGAATATTATCGTTGCATCGACTTCAAAAGGCGTTTGTTTTATGGCTTTCGCCGAAGATGAAATAACTGGACTTATTGCATTGAAAGATAAATTTCCGAATGCATCTTTTACGCAAAAACTAGATTTAGCGCAACAAAATGCATTGTTCATTTTCCAAAATGATTGGAGTAAATTATCAGAAATAAAACTGCATTTAAAAGGAACCGATTTTCAACTGAAAGTTTGGGAAGCTTTACTTAAAATTCCAATGGGACAGCTTTCTACTTATGGTTCGATTGCGCAACAAATTCAAAAACCAAATGCTTCTCGCGCAGTAGGAACTGCAATTGGGAGTAATCCTGTTGCATTTTTAATTCCGTGCCATCGCGTGATTCAATCTTCTGGAACTTTTGGCGGCTATATGTGGGGAAATACCAGAAAAACAGCCATAATTGGCTGGGAAGGTGCGCACATAAATCTATAGTTTTTCTGCCACAAATTACACGAATTGCACAAATTTTTATTCTGATTGATAAAAATTAATTCGTGGACATTCGTGTAATTCGTGGCGGAAAAAAAATCTCAATCTAAAACTTCTTTATGCAAAATATACAATCCAAAATTGCTTCTCAAAACTGGGAAAGCATCACCGAGTCTATGCACGAAAATGGATTCGCAATCATTCCAAAAGTGCTTAATAACGAACAATGCGAAGACTTAAAATTTGATTATGACAATCCCAATTCCTACCGAAAAACAGTTGTAATGGAACGCTACCGATTTGGTTTAGGCGAATACAAATATTTCAATTATCCACTTCCAGATTTAATTCAGAACATTCGGTCTGCAATCTATCCGAAATTAGCGCCAATTGCAAATGCTTGGATGAAAGCTTTAAATATCGATACAGTATTTCCAATAAAACATGAAGATTTGCTAAAACAATGCCACGACAATAATCAGCTCAAAGCAACGGTTTTAATTCTAAAATATGGCAAAAGTGGTTTTAATACTTTACATCAAGATTTATATGGAGATGTTTATTTCCCCATTCAAATTGTACTTTTTCTAAACGAACCCGATGAAGATTTTACTGGCGGTGAATTTGTTTTGACACAACAAACGCCAAGAGCACAATCTAAAGCGATTGTTTTAAAACCAAAAAAAGGAGATGTTTTGGTTTTTACAACCAATTTTAGACCTGTAAAAGGTACGAAAGGTTATTATCGTGTGAATATGAAACATGGCGTAAGCGAAGTACATTCGGGTGAAAGATATACATTAGGTATTATTTTTCATGATGCGTTAAATTAAGGTGCAAAGGTGCAGAGGCACAAAGCTAAAAACCTTTGAACCTTTGTCTCTTTGTAACTTTGTAACTTTGTAACTTTGGACTTAAATTATGCTTCAACACAACAAGATTTCAGATTCAGATCTTCGAAATAAAATTAAAAAAGGCGAAATTTGTTTCGGTGGCAATCAAAAATTAAAAATCTACGGAACACTTCGATGTTCTTCAGGAAAACGAATGAAACGGGAGAACCGAGTCTTCTTTTCTTCTGAAAAAGATGCCAAACAAAATGGTTTCAGGCCTTGTGGTCACTGTATGAAATCAGATTATCAAAAATGGAAAAATGGACTTATTTAATCCGCAAATAGACGAAACTACAAATCTGCTTCCGAAAGATGGAACGGTGAATTATTACGGAAAACTATTTTCCAGACAAGAAGCCGATTTCTATCGTGATATTTTATTAAATACAATCGAATGGAAAAATGATGAAGCTGTTATCTTCGGAAAATTAATTTTAACCAAACGAAAAGTAGCTTGGTATGGCGATCAGGAATTTGAATACACGTATTCGAATACAACAAAAAAAGCGTCGCCTTGGACTCCTGAACTTTTGAAATTAAAGAAAATTATTGAAGAAAAAACAGGAGAAACTTTCAATTCTTGTTTGCTGAATTTATATCATACGGGCGAAGAAGGAATGGCTTGGCACAGCGATGCCGAAAAAGATTTGAAGAAAAATGGCGCAATCGGATCTGTGAGTTTTGGAGCCGAACGTAAATTTGCTTTCAAACATAAAGAATCAAAAGAAACTGTTTCGCTGGTTTTGGAACATGGAAGTTTGCTTGTCATGAAAGATGAAACACAAACATATTGGCTTCATAGACTTCCTCCAACAAAAAGCACTCAGAAACCAAGAGTTAATTTGACTTTTAGAACCATTGTACGATAGGAATGTTACTTTTTTGAAGCCACAGTTTCATAAGATCGTATCAAGGCATCTTCAAACATTTCGGGTCTTACTTTTGAAAGTTCGACAATTGTCCAACCTTGTTTTCCCCATTTATTTGGAATTGGATAAAAAATCTTTTCGCTTGACGCACAAAAAACCGACTGATCGATTTCGTTTAATTTCAAAACTGCATGATTATTTTTTTCATCAAAAGTGGCAAAAATCTTCTTTTTAACTCGAAAGGAAGTTTTCTCAAAATGAGGTTCTTCTGTTACATCTGGAAATGACATTGCTAATTTTCTGAATTCTTCAATTGAAACCATATCGACTTTTTTATCAAACCTAAAAGGTTTTAAAAACCTGTTAGGTCTTCGTTATGTAAAACTTACCAGCCTTGATTTAGTCCATTCTTCAAGACTTCTTCATATTTATCTTTATCAAAAGAATACAAGTTTGGAGCTTTGTGCGCCACATTACTTTTCTTTTCGTCAAGTTTTGTTAGAATTCCGATATTAGTAATTTTGCGCAAAAAATTTCGACGATCCAATTTTTTATCCAAAATCGTTTCATATAATTTTTGCAATTCTGGAATAGTAAATTTCTCTGGCAATAAGTTGTAACCAATTGGCATTAAATTCAATTCTATTCTTAAAGTATCTAGAGCTTTATCCAAAATTTCACGATGATCTAGAATGAGTTCAGGAACTTCTTTGTGATCGATCCATTCAACAAGTTCAAGTTTGCCTGCTGGATTTGGAAGAATTTTAGAAAAATCCACCAAAGCATAATAACCAATCGTCACAAAACGGCGAGTAAGCCACTTCCCTTTTTCTTCTTCAATTTGAAGATATTCTAACGTCTTTTTATCAAAATGCTGATTGTTTCGATTTACTTTTCCAAAAGTTGCAAATTGTCTCAAGAAAACTCCATCAACACCAGTTCTGCTATTTAATACTGTTATGGCGGCAGTATCAATATCCTGATCTACAGGAATAAATCCGCCAGGCAGAGACCATTTATTGGCTCGCTCCACTTTAATCAATAAAACTTTTAACTGATTATCATGAAAACCCAAAATGACGCAATCTATAGAAAGCCCAGGCTGGTAATTTTCGTTATTATCTAAAATATCTTTTAACATCAAAATCTGTATAAATTCTTGATTTAATAACTCTGCAATTTACTTCATTTTTACATAAATGCAGTGCTATTCGATTAAAATAGAAGTGTTGAAATTACAATTTTAACGAAAATTTAAAGTCAAATTTAAAAAAAATAAGTACATTGCGTCATAATAACACATTAATGATTTCAATTGTTAAAATTCAAATCAAAAACAAAAAAATTATATAAACAACTATCATTTATCTTCAAGTGAGTGTAGAAATTTAAATGTAGAAAGTTATGAATGCCAATCCTTTAAAAAATTTTAATCAAAAGATTAGAAGCAAAATTCTAAATTCTTTTGGTTTTGTTTCTAAGACCTATCTCTTAGAAGCTTCATTGAAATACAGTGAAGAACAGGAAAGAATTTTCAACGAGATGATTGTTGAAACCGATGCGAAAAACAAAAAAGCAAAACAAGAAGCATTTGACAAAGCTTTGTATGCTTCCTATAAAGGAATTGGCGCTATGGATTTTGTGAATACTGTTATAAAATAACCTTGTCCCTGTTTATAATTTATAATGCGGCCTCACTCTTAGTGAGGCTTTTTTTTATTATAAATTTCACATCATTATGAAAGAAAATCATTATTTATTAATTATTTTAGCTTTTTTTAAAAGTAAGAATATACCCCTATAGAAAAAGTACATGGAAAACATAATTGAATCAGAAAGCTACAAAATTCAAAAACCAGAAAGCTGGGCGCCTACAATTAACGACGATCAACTTATTGACTCAATAAAAGAATCCGATTTCTCAAATAAACAAGTTGAAGAAGGACGTGATTTCTGCTACTTCTTAGATAAAATTTATTATACAAGCGATACTGAAAACAGTGAATATGCCTGCGTTGCTTATACGCTCAACGAACCTTCGAACCTTGAAAGCGCTTCGGTGAGAGATGTCGTTGTCGAAGAAAATGAGACGTATGTTATACACCGAATCAGCGTTTTGAGAGACGGCGTTTTGATCGATAAAATTGCCGATACCAAGATTAAAGTTTTGGATAGCGAAAATCAAAGCGAAGGCGGTATTTTGAGCAGTAACAAAAAAGTAAATATTACCATTAAGGATTTACGTCTTTATGATGTTTTAATTACTGAAGATTCTCGCACAAAGGTTTTTACAGATCGCGATTTTATGCGAAAAGAATTTCTTAAATATGTGTATGTAACTCCAAGCACTTATTGGGCTTACGGAAAATATAAGTTTTCTTTTATCAACGACAGAAAAGAATCTATTGCATACAAAAAAACATTTTTTAGAGATGCAGAAGGAAATGTCTTAGAACCAGAAATTAATTACCTGAAAAAAGGCGAACAATTTGTAATTGAAAAAGAAAATTATATTAACTCTTTTGATGCCAACAGAGAAATTGCACCTTTTATTGATTTTGCTACAGACCGTAACTGGATTGATTTATCTAATTATATTTCTCCGCTTTATGAAGAAATATACAATAAAGCTTCTCTAAAAGAATTTGCTCCAAACCTTGTTGAAAAACTGGATGCCATTGCAGATCAAGACGAAAAGCTACAGTTTGCTATTGACTATGTTCAGAGTCATGTTTACTATATTTTTAATGCTGATGAAATGAACGGCCACAAACCGCAAGCACCATCAATAACTTATGAAAATAAACAGGGTGACTGTAAAGCAAAATCGGTTTTATTGAAAGTTGTTTTAGATTATATTAATGTTGATTCTTCTGTAGTATTGGTAAACTTCAACTCAGATCATTACATCAAATATTATCTTCCGTCTCTATTGACTTTTAATCATGTTATTGTAAAAATCAATTACAAAGGCGAAACTTATTTTGTTGATGCGACTTCAAGAGACGAATTTGGATTAATTGAAAATCGAGGTTATATCTATTTTATGCATTACTTGGAAGTAAAACCAAATCAGGAATTATCGATAAAAGAACCTCATAAGTTTTCTTACTATGGCATAAATGAAAAGGTAGATTTTAGCGCTCAAAATAATACTGGAAAGCTAAAACTGGTTACGACTTACAAAGGAAATCGTGCCAATTATATGCGTAAATATTTCAAAAACACTAACAAAAGAGAAATAATTGACAGCTGGAATAATTTTCTTTTCTATGCTTTAAATTACTCCAATGATAGAAACGGAACCGATATCAGAACTATTTTTAAAGATGCAGCGATTGAAATTGTAAGCGATGATAAAAAGTTGAATGAGTTTACAATCCAGTATCATACTTCGATCGAGAATCCTTATTTTACAGATTCTGAAAAGAATCGTTTCTTAATGTATTTTGATCGAAATGTGGTTAAAAACTCAGCCCGTGATTTTATACACAGCGATCTTTGTTTCTGGCATAATTTTGACAATGAGAAATACGAAATCAATTTAACGACAGATCAGAAAATAGATACTCAAGAGAAATATACTATTCAGGAAAGTACTATTGCTAATCCGTATTTTGATTATACAAGCCGTAAAAAAGTGACTAAAAATGGTGCTTCTATTGTTGTCGATTTTAAGCCATTGATCAATCTAGAAATTCCAAGTGAAGATTTTGAAGATTTTAGAAATGCACATCATGAAGTTGCCGACAGTAATTTCGGAATCGGAATTGATATTATTGAGGAAGGTTTATTGAATATGCTGAAATTCAGTTTTAAGAAACGACTTAAATAATAAACGAAAAAAAGCGGGATTTTAAAATCCCGCTTTTTTATGCAATTCATTGTCTATAATTATTTTTCAACACATAGAAACATAGTTTGAAGACTTAAAAAAAGGCGTTTCACTAATTTCAATGCACATAGGCTATGTGTTAAAGCTTGCTTTTTCTGTAATCTTAAACAAAAGCTATAAAATCTATGTCTCTATGTGTTAAAATATATTTCTTTAATTTCATCTTATGAATTAATTTACTAATTCAAAATCAGATTTTAATTTAATATCTGCTGACGAAGCTCCGATCATTACTTCAAAATCTCCTGGTTCAGCAACCCATTCTAATTTATTATTGTAGAAAGAAAGTTTCTCTTTGTCAATTGTAAATTCGATTGTTTTAGATTCACCTGCGTTTAATTTCAATTTTTGGAAATCTTTCAATTCTAAAACTGGTCTCACAACAGATCCAAATTTGTCTTTCAAATACAATTGAACTACTTCTTCTCCAGCAACTTTTCCTGTATTTTTCAATTGGAAAGAAACTTTAATTGTTTCGTTGCTTTTTATTTTAGTTGAAGATAATTTCAATCCTGAATAATCAAATGTTGTATAGCTCAAACCGTATCCAAAAGGAAATTTCGGAGAATTCTTCAAATCGATATAAGCCGAAACATAGTTAGTTGAATTTTCATCTTTTGCAGGTCTTCCCGTACTGAAGTGATTGTAATAAATTGGCACTTGCCCTACTTCTCTTGGGAAAGTCATTGGCAATTTCCCTGATGGATTGTAATCACCAAATAAAACATTTGCAATTGCATTTCCAGCTTCAGTTCCTAACCACCAAGTGTACATAATTGCAGGAACATTGTCTGCAGTCCAATTGAAAACAAGAGGTCTTCCTGCATTAATTAAAACTACAACTGGTTTTCCTGTAGCCATAACTGCTTTTATCAATTCTTCCTGAACTCCTGGCAAATGAATATCGCTTCGGCTTTTTGCCTCACCGCTCATATCGTGTCTTTCACCAACACTCAAAATAACAACATCAGCTTGTTTGGCAGTTGCAACAGCTTCTGCAAAACCATCTTTGTTGTCACCCGTAACTTCACAGCCTTTTGCGTACAATAGTTTAGTGTTTTTGCCTACTTTATTTTGCAAACCATCCCATTGCGAAACTACCCATTTATCGTAGTTTACTTCTGGCAATTCTACAGCCCAAAATCCCATATTGGCTTTGTACTCTTTTACCATTGGACCAATAAAAGCAATTGTTTTGGTGCTTTTTGAAATTGGTAAAGTCTGGTTTTCATTCTTCAATAAAACAATACTTTTCTCAGCCATTTCAAGAGCCGCTTTTCTATGCTCTGGATTGTTTAAAGCTTTTTCTTCTCTTTTTGGATCTGAATATTTGTAAGGATCATCAAATAATCCTAATTCAAATTTCTTGCGAAGAATACGTCTTACAGCGTCATCAACTAAATCTATAGAAACTCTGCCTTCTTTTACTAATTCTGCTAAATTCTTACGGTACGCATTACTTTCCATATCCATATCGCTTCCTGCAGTAATCGCTGAATAAGCTGCTTCTTTAAGATCTTTAGAATAACCGTGAGCAACCATCTCTCCAATTGATCCCCAATCTGAAACTACGAATCCTTGAAAATTCCATTTTCCTTTTAAGATATCTCTCTGTAAATGCGCATTTCCTGTTGCTGGAATTCCGTTAATATCGTTGAACGAATTCATGAATGTCGCCGCTCCAGCGTCTAAAGCTGCTTTGAAAGGCGGCAAATACGTTTCCAAAAGCATTCTTTCGCTCATATCAACAGAGTTATAATCTCTTCCTCCAACACCTGCTCCATAAGCCGCAAAGTGTTTTACGCAAGCCATAACCGAGTTTAAATCTCCTAATTTATTTCCTTGGAAACCTTTTACTCTGGCATAAGCAATTTTAGATCCTAAATAAGTATCTTCTCCTGCACCTTCCATTACACGACCCCAACGAGGATCACGACCGATATCAACCATTGGAGCAAATGTCCAGTGAATTCCGCTTGCTGCTGCTTCTGTTGCTGCAACTCTAGCGCCTAATTCGATTGCTGCTAAATCCCAGCTTGCCGCTTCTGCCAATGGCAACGGAAAAGTCGTTTTGTATCCGTGAATTACATCTTGACCAAACAACAACGGAATTTTAATTCTTGACTGCATTGCCAATTCTTGGTATCCTCTGGTATATTTTGTTCCGATAACATTTAGCATCGAACCAATTAAACCCTGTTTGATTTCTGCTTGTTTGTTCGGATTAATAGTAATTGGCCCTGTTGCCTGATTGTCGCCAGTATATTGATTCAACTGGCCGACTTTTTCTTCAATTGTCATTTTTTTCAACAGATCATTGACTTTCTGATCTATTGTTTGCTGTTGTGCCGACGCAAAAAGCGAAAGCATAAACAGCGTAATTGTGGTTACTTTTTTCATAGTTTAAGTTTTTACCAAACGAAAGTAGCAACTGCACCTGCGTTTAGTGTGGTTGTGGTTTGTTTTTGGTTGTATTTGATATTAAATGTTTCTGCCGAAGCTCCATCATTTTCTACAATTAAAACGGTTTGTCCTGATGGAGTTTTGAAAGCCACATTATATAAGTTTGCTGCAATATTACTTCCAATTCTTACCGAACCCTCTGGAACAAATTTAGAAGCATGTCCAATAATATAATATCCTACTTCTCTTTTGATGTTCTGATTTTGGTCAATCATCAAAGCTCCTTTACAAGTCGAACAACCTCCTGGCGTAAAAGGTTTGTAGAACTCATCATTTGCCAATCCCCATGAAAGTGCATTTTTACTCCAGTTTCTCATTGAACCGATTACTACATTTTTCACGCTCCATTTTAGGTCTGTTTCAAAGTTAGTTCCCGATCCTGTATATTGTTCGGTAAAATACAAATCTTTATTTGGAAATTCGTTATGAACAGTAGTCAAAGCGCTAATGTCTCCTTCGTATAAGTGAAAAGCTGATCCTGTTACAAACGGATTTGCTTTTGGATCTCTTAAAATCGTCAAAGGATATTCTGGCTTATTACAGTTGTGATCGTAAACAATAATTTTGGTTTTGATTCCTGCTTTCGCGAAAGCGGGACCTAAATGATTCCCAATAAAATCTGCCTGCTGTTCTGCCAACATTAACATACTTGGATTGTTTCCTGGATGTAATGGCTCATTTTGAGGTGTAATGGCATCAATAACAATTCCGTGCGATTTCATAGCTTGAATATATTTTACAAAATACTGAGCGTAAACTCCATAGTATTGTGGCTTTAAACTTCCGCCTTTTGAGCTTCCGTTGTCTTTCATCCAAACTGGAGGCGACCACGGAGAACCCATTATTTTTATTTTAGGATTTATAGCCAAAATCTCTTTTAAAACCGGAATTACATCGTTTAAATCTGGACCAAGATTAAAATGTTCCAAATTCATATCGGTTTGTCCTTCTGGCATATCATCATACGAAAAAACTTTTTCATTCAAATCTGATGCTCCAATACTTATTCTTAAATAACTTAGACCAATTGCATTGTCTTTTCTTGAAAATAATTCCTGAAGTAACGCTTCTCTTTTTGCCTTATCTAATTTTTTGATAGCCTGAGCGCTTCCTCCTGTTAACGAGAATCCAAAACCTTCTATGGTTTGAAATTTCTCAGCTGGATTTACTTCAATAGTCTGATTTGAATTTGTCTCTGAACTAAAAACTAAATCAGTTTGTTTTTTAAGTTTTGAAGTTTCATCTGTAGTAGTAACCCAAGATTCTACTTTTCCAGAATTGGCAGTAATACTTTTTGAAGATCCACAGTTTAACTGCATCGCAAGTAATGGCAGCAAAACTAGGATTTGAAGTTTTTTGTTGATGTTTTTCATTTTTAATCTATTTCTATTAAAACAGGCAAATGATCTGATGGATATTTTAAATCTTTAGAATCACTTAACACTGCGTGTTTTTGAACTTTTAAACCACTATTTTTTGAAATAAAAATATAGTCTAATAATAAGGTTACGGGTTCGTTGTGTTTAAAATCATTGAAAGTTCCAGAAGGTCCGAAAGGTTTTTCTATTGAAACATCTTTGGTATCATCCATTACTTTTTTGATTTCTCCAATTTGCGGTGTATTTGGTTCAGAATTGAAATCACCCATTAAAAAAGCGGGATAATTTTTAGTGTTAAGTTCTTTCATTTTAGAAAGAACAAGCTGTACGCCTTTTACCCTTGCTTCTTCTCCCATATGATCTAAATGCAAATTGAAAACCCAAAATATTTTTTTCGTTTTTAAATCTTTAAAAAGTCCGTAAGTGCAAACTCTGTTGCAGGCTGCATCCCAACCTCTTGAAACTACGTTTGGAGTTTCAGACAGCCAGAAAGTGTTAGATTGTTCGACTTTAAAACGATCTTTCTTATAGTAAATCGTACAAGCTTCTCCCAATCCGCCTTCTTCTCTTCCTATTCCAAATCTGTTATAATTTGGCAGAGCCGATGCAATATCTAAAACTTGATTTGGCGTTGCTTCCTGAACTCCGAAAATTTCTGGACTATAAAACCCAATTTGAGATGTGAAATAATCCTTTCGTTTTGGCCATGCATTTTCTCCATCTGAAGCAACATCCAAACGGATATTATAAGTCATAATTTTTAAATTCTGACCATAAAATGAGTTCACGGCTAAAAGCAGCATTACTGCAAAAACAAGTTTGTTTATCTTTTTCATGTTAAAAAATTTTAATCTTGTAAAGCTAGTGTTTACGAGGCTTTAAAGAAAAAAATCTATTTAAAAGTTATGTTAATTATACACTCTTACGTAATCAATTTCATAAGTTGCACTTTTGAAATTTGGATCTACAGTTCCTCCAAAATTTCCTCCCATTGCTAAATTTAGAATCACAAAAAATTTCGCATTAAATGGAGTTGTGCTTGAGTTTTTATAAGTGTAAAATAAATTATCGTCTACATAAAATTTGATGTTTTCGGCATCCCATTCGGCAGCATAAATATGAAACTCGGTTGTAGAACTTGGCACTGTTGTCGTTTTGGTATCTGGTGTATTTCCTGAACGCCCTGGAGAATGCAGTGATGAATGAATCACATTTGGATTATTCCCAACTGATTCTAAAATGTCTATTTCTCCGCATGCTGGCCAGCCTACAGTACCAATATTGTCTCCTAACAGCCAAAAAGCTGGCCAAGTACCACCGCCAACTGGCAATTTTGCGCGAACTTCTGCTCTTCCATATTTAAAAGAAAATTTGCCTTTTGTCAGCATTCTGGTAGAAGTGTATTGGCTTCCTTGGTAAGCTTCTTTGATTGCTGTGATTTTCAAAAGACCTTCTTCGATTTTTACATTTTCAGAGCGGTTTGTATAATATTGTAATTCGTTATTTCCAAAACCGTTTCCATTTCCTAAATCATAACCCCATTTTGAAGAATCTGGTGCTCCATCTATATTAAATTCGTCTGCCCAGATTATTTTTCTAGCTACAAAAATATTAACAGATGTTGAAGTACTTATAAATTTTGTTCCATTGTATGCAGAAACAATAATAGGATAATTTACAGTTCCTGATGCTGTAAACTCATAACTTAGGGTGCCAGTGGTTAGCTCTTTAAGTTCATTATTTATCAATACTTTATATGATTGTGCATTTGTAGCATTGATTGTTAATTTGATTTTTCCGCTTCCGTCTCCATTTGGCATTTCAGCAGTTTTTCCTACCACATCAATCTGAACAGAAAGATTTGCTGGTACATCGCTTGCGGGAGAATCTCCACCTGAATCATTATTACTGCTACAAGATTG
Source organism: Flavobacterium anhuiense (assembly GCF_004151235.1). Lineage (GTDB taxonomy): Bacteria > Bacteroidota > Bacteroidia > Flavobacteriales > Flavobacteriaceae > Flavobacterium > Flavobacterium anhuiense_A. The sequence continues at coordinate 22,112 of NZ_JUIV01000018.1, read as the reverse complement.
AAATGCAAACAATAGAACTAAAGTAAATTCTCCAACTCTATTTACGAGATTGATTATTTTCATCTTTTACTATTTAAATGGTTTAGTTAATAAATTGAATATCAAGATAAATATTATTCCTTCTACTTTTTATTTTTGTTCACAAAAAAGTCAAAATAGTTCAGATTAAAACCTCCTTTTTCAAATACAGCTTTTACTTTATTTGAACCTGATTTCAATACAACATTAGATAAAACAACTGTTTTCCATTTATCATTCCCTCCAGTTGAAGGAAGTGAAATCACTGCTGATTTTGTTCCCCCTTCAGTTTCTAGATACAATTTTCCTTCTGCTTTTTCGCTCGAATAGCGAATGGCAACATTGTAAGTTCCTTCTTTTGCATCGACAGTGTACTGAAGCCATTCTCCGTCTTCGATAAATGAAACTTGATAACCGTTTGAGTCTTTATCCTTGCATGGCAAAATATCAACGCCATCATTTCTCATGCTATTACCGCGATTCCATTGCTCGTCTTTCCCAGTTACCGATCTATAATTTATAAAATCAGTATCAGAATAGGCTTTCTCGTTGGTTCCCAAATCGTAATGCGTTGCCGCAATTTTGCCAGGAACTGCGTTCTTCTTGTATGGTTTTGTATCGTCTGTCTGCACTTGTCTAAACATAGCATCTATTACATCTGGCTTAACAGTTACATTTTCCATTTTGTAATTGTCTGCTATTTTCATCAAGGTCTTTTTTGCAAATTCTGGCGATGGCTTTTGTCCGCCATCTTTCCAATATTTCAATAAAACATCATATTCTGGAATTTTAGTAACAGAAGTTACCCCAGCAATATTGTCTATTTTTTTCATTGGCCAAAATGCCCATCCAATGTTGTTTGTTTCAACCAAAGTCAAAGCATCTTTAAACCAAACATTAGAATTTTCTCCGCTTTCTCCCATCCAAATTGGCACATTGTATTTTTCTCTGTAGCCCAACATCTGTTCGATCGAAGCTTTGTCAGTATAATTCCAATATTTGTGAAAACTTAAAGCTAGATTGTCATCCCAAAGAGGAAAAATTCCGTTGTAGTTATTTCCCCAGCAGTTTCCTTCAATAAAAATTAAATGATTTGTATCGACTTCGCGAATGGCTTTTGTAACCGCAACCATTAAATCTCTTAAAGGTCCGTTTGAATTTTCGTCGCAGCCATTTTTGTTTAATCCTGTAAAATTCCAGTTTGGTTCATTTATAATATCATAAGCGCCAATCCAAGGATTATCGCGGTAACGAGAAGCTAATTTCTTCCATAAAGCAATCATTTTTTTCTGATTGGCCTCGCTTTGCCAAAGCGCTGGTTTTGTAGTATCAAAATCTGAAATTGCGGCATCATTTCCTTGTCCGCCTGGAGCAGCGTGCAAATCTAGAATAAGGTATATTTTATTTTCCGCACACCATTTCAGCAAATTGTCTGTCATGGTAAAACCTTCTTCGATCCAAGTGATTTCACCGCTTTTTTCTTGCTCGATTGGTGGAGTATAAAGATTGTAATGCATTGGAAGACGAATAGAATTAAATCCCCATTTTGCCAAAGAATCGATATCTCGTTTTGTGATTCCGTTTGCTTTATAGGCTGCGTAGAATTCTTTTGTTCCCTCTTCGCCAATTACATCTTGTATTTTTTGTCGAATTTGATATTGCGGACTGGCAAATGGCTGGGTCTTCAACATATAGCCTTCCTGCACCATCCATCCGCCAAGGCCTAAACCTCTTAAAAGAACATTTTTGCCATTACCATCAACAATTTTTTGTCCGTCTCTGTGCAAGAAACCTTGTCCGAAAGAAGCAATCGAAATGAGAAGCTGTGCTGCTAAAATTATTTTTTTCATACGAATGGTTCTAAATTTATTTCCAAGTATAAGTCCCAACTGAACCTGCATCAAGCGAAGTTGTTACCCATTTTCCATTAAATTTAATGTTGAAAGTTTCTGTTGCAGAGCCATCATTTTCAACAATCAGGACTTTAGAACCAGAAGGCGTGATAAAAGCAACATTTTGCAAACTTCCGCCAGAATTGCTTTCAATTCTAGTAGATCCCATTGGGACAAATTTTGAAGCATGTGCAATAATATAATATGCTACATTACGCTCAAAACTATTGCCTGAAGTTATAGTTATAGCACCTTTACACATGTTGCAGCCTCCATCTGTGTGAGGACCAAAACTTGCATTATTTGCTAGATTCCACTCTAATGCATTTTTACTGTAATTTCTCATTGAGCCGATAATTACATTTCGAAGATGCCATTTTAAATCGCCTTCAAACTGCCCTTGTGATGAAGTCCATTGCTCTGTAAAATAAACATTTTTGGCTGGATACGAATTGTAAACATTAAGTAAAGCTGTGATGTCACCAGCATATAAATGGAACGCAGATCCATCAACATAAGGATAAGCGTCTGCATCTGCTAAAATGGTTTTTGGATAATTTGGATTATCGCAATTGTGATCGTAAGCTATAATTTTCACGTTTAGATTTGCTGTTTTAAAAGCCGGCCCTAAACTATTTTTAATAAAATTGGCCTGATCTGTAGCAGACATATACATACTCGGATTGTTTCCGTCATGCAAAGGTTCGTTTTGAGGAGTTACAGCATCGATTGTAATTCCCTCAGCTTTCATCTGCTGAATGTATTTTACAAAATATTTAGCATAAACATTATAATATTCAGTTTTCAGTTTTCCACCTTTAAAACTAGCAACATCTTTCATCCAAATAGGCGCCGACCAAGGCGTTGCCAAAATTAAAATCTTCGGATTAATTGCCAGAATTTCTTTCAGCATGGCAATTAAATTTTTATCTTTTTCTAAACTAAATTTATCTAGATTTAAATCTGTTTCTCCTGTCGCAAGATCATTATAAGTAAAAGGCGTTGCATTTAAATCTGAAGCTCCAATACTGATTCTGATATAACTTACTCCTATTGAGTTTTCTCCATTCCCGAATAATTCTTGTAAAAGAGCAGTTCTTTTTGTTGCGTTTAATTGGTTTATAACGTCTACGCTTCCTCCTGTCAATGTATATCCAAAACCGTCAACGGTCTGATATTTTTGAGCGGCATTCACTTCAATATTAGCATAAGCATTTGCCGTTGTGCCAAATCCTAATTTTTCAGTTTGTTTTTCTAACAATGCACTTTGATTTCCTTTTGTCAACCAGAAATCAACATCATTTGCAACTACTACTGGAGGTGTTACTGGTGGATCTACAGGCGGATTTTCTACAGGATCACTTGAAGAAGAACATTTTACCTGAGCCATTACGACTGCCATGAAGAAAAACGCTTTTATGGTATTCTTTAAATTAAATTTCATTTTTTGTGGTTTTAAGTTAGTTCAAAAATTAGTATACAATAGTCTGTATAGCATGTGCCGGAATAGTAATTGTCGTTTTTCCTGTTTGATTTTCTAAAGAATAAACAACTTCTTTTTCAGATTTATTCATTACTACAGTAATCAATTGTCCGTCAGAATTTTTAAAAGAAGTACTCAATAAAGATTTATCGCTTATGGTTTCAAGCACTCTTTTTGCGTTTGGTCTAATGAATTTTGAGAAATGCCCAATATAATAATACATTGGAGTATAAATTAATTCATCTTTTGTTGTATCAGCATGGATTGGCGCAAAACAAAAATTCCCAACATGATTTGGGCCTCCGTTCTGGTCCAATAGAATATTCCAGTCTGTCCAACCAACTGTTCCGTTATTAAAATCATGAATCATATTGATTCCGTAACGCTCTGCATTTCCCCAGAATTGATATTTTGAAGCATCAAATTTTTCGATACAGCCTTCTGTAAAAAGCAGTTTTTTGTTTGGAAATGCTTCATGAACTTTTGCTACCGATTCAAATTGAGGCGGGCCTCCGTTCCATGTTTCATACCAGTGAAATCCAATTCCCCAAGCATATTTAGAAACTTCGGGATCCGAGAAAACAAGGTTTGCTCTTTTAGTTAGCATTTCTCCTCGGTTATGATCCCAGATAATGACATTTTTAGAAGCAAGCCCTTCTTTTTCTAAAGTTGGACCAAGATGATTTTTAAGAAAATCTCTTTCTGCTTCTGGAGTATAGATGCAAGATTCCCATCTTTGTTTGGCCATTGGTTCGTTTTGAACTGTCATTCCCCAGATTGGAATTCCTTCTTTTTCGTATTCTTTTATGAATTTGGCATAATACAGTGCCCAAGCAGATGCAAATTCAGGCAATAAAACGCCGCCGTGCAAAATATCATTATTGTCTTTCATGAAAGCTGGGGGACTCCATGGGCTAACAAATAATGTTAATTTCCCGCCGGCTGTTTCAATTGCTCTTTTGATTAAAGGAATTCTATATTTTCTATCGTGATCTATGTTGAAAGTTTTTAGTTCTTTGTCTCCTTCAGAAACATAAGTATAACTGTCACTGCTGAAATCACAGCTGTGAATGTTTGTTCTTGCCAAAGTATATCCGATACCTTTATTTTTATCGTAATAAGCATTTAAGAATTCCTGCTGTTTTTTTGGCGATAATTTTGCAAAAACTTCTGCGCTTGCATCTGTAATTGCTCCTCCGATTCCCAGGAAGGTCTGGTCAGTTTTTTCGGGATTTACAGTAATAGATACTGTTGATGTTTTTTGTTGTGTAGTGTTGTTTTTTGAAATTAAATCATTTGATAGTGACAATTTCAATTTGGTATTTTCGGCAGTAGTATAAACCTTTATTTTATTATTTTTTTGAGCCGTTATTTTTGAGGTAAAACAGCTTAATTGCATTAAGACAAAGGCTGATAGAAATATTTGAGAGGTAACTTTCATGTTGCTTAAATAATCGTTTTAAAATTAAAAGCAAGAGAAGACTAAAATGGATGATTCAAATTAGTCCTCTTCATTACTTTACTACAAAATATTAATAAACAAGTGTTTGTATAGCATGCGGCGGAATTTTTACTTCTGCCTTTTTATCTCCAATAATTAAATTGTAGGTAAGGTCGTTTGCTGATTGGTTCATGACAATAGTTGCCATAGTTCCGTCAGCATTTAAAAAAGAGGTACTCAATAAAGCGCTTTTGCTTACTGCTGTACTTACTCGAGTAGCATTTAGACGGATAAACTTTGAAAAGTGCCCGATGTAATAATAAGATGGCGTGTAGATTAATTCTCCTGTTGTTGTATCTGCATGAATTGGTGCAAAACAGAAATTTCCAACATGATTAGGTCCTCCAAATTGGTCTAAAAGAATATTCCAATCTGTCCAAGCAACTGTTCCGTTATTAAAATCATGAATCATGTTAGTTCCGTAACGTTCTGCATTGCCCCAAAATTGATATTTTGTTGCATCAAATTTTTCGATACAGCCTTCAGTAAACATTAGTTTTTTATCTGGATAAGCTTCATTTACTTTTCCTACGTTATCAAACATTGGTGCTCCTCCTGACCAAGTTTCGTACCAATGGAATCCCATTCCCCAAACATATTTTGATGCTTCTGGATCAGAGTAAATTACGTTAGCACGATAATTCATTAAATCACGGTTGTGATCCCAAACAATGATTTTTTTATCACCAAGATTTTCTTTTTTCAAAGTTGGCCCAAGATAATTTTTGATAAAATCTCTTTCGGCTTCAGCTGTGTAAATGCAAGATTCCCAAGTTTGAACAGCCATTGGCTCATTTTGTGTCGAAGTTCCCCAAATCGGAATTCCTTCTTTTTCGTAGGCTTTAATAAATTTTACATAAAAGTTTGCCCAAGTCTGATAGTATTCAGGAAGCAGAGTACCGCCTTTTAATACATTCTTGTTACTTTTCATAAAAGCATTTGGCGACCAAGGAGCAGCGTAAGTCATCAATTTTCCACCTGCTTTCTGTATAGCTTGCTTTATTAAAGGAATACGAAATTGCCTATCATGATCAATAGAAAAAGTCTTCAAATCTTTGTCTCCTTCTTCGATATAAGAATAGCTTCCACTGCTAAAATCAGAACTTTGAATTGTGGTCCTTAGCAAAGAATAGCCTATTCCTTTTTGTTTATCGTAATAAGCATCTAAAAATTCTGCTTGTTTTTCTTTTGAAAGTTTGGCAAATATTTCGGCGCTAGCATCTGTAATAGCTCCACCGATTCCCATAAAAGTCTGAAACTTTTTAGATGGTTCCACAAAAACAGAAGTTTCTGTTTCTAAGGGTTGTTTTGCAGCAGAAAAAATCAAATTATCTGTAGTGGTTAATCTCAACTTTGAGTTTTCCGCGGTGGTATAAACGGTTATTTTTTTGCCGTTGGTTGTAAACTCTTTTTTTGTTTTTGGCTGTTGCGCAAATGCTGCAGCAGCAAACAAAAGGCATAAAATTTTTAGGCTATTTTTTTTCATTCGCTTCCAATTATTATGTTTTTAAATTGAAGTTTAGAAGAAATCAAAATAGAGTTCTACCTATGAAGGATTTAAAAAATAGCCCATACTCATAATGATTATGGGCTATTTACAACCAAACTTAAACTTAAACTTAACTTAACTTTTTATTTTCCTCTGAACTCAATTTTCGTAACTGTGATTCCGTCTTTAGTGAAAGTATTGCCGCCAGAACGGATAAGTAAATAGACTTTTCCGCTTTCACTGAATTTCACAACATTTGAAACTGTACCTGTTTTGTCATTTTTGACGCAGCCAACTTTAGAAAGCATTCCAGAGAATCCTGATTTTGCACAACCATCCCAAGTACTTAATCCCATAACTTTGTTGTCTTTGTACTCAACTCCAGATTGTGGAACTGATTTGCCAGCATAAACTTCAAACCAAGTTTCATCAGAGCCACTAGTAGAAGAAACTTTCATATCTATCGTATACTCTTTATCCTTTATAACATCAATTGCTTGATAAATCCCTTCCTGTGCCCATCCTCCTGGAGAGTGAATAGTTGCACTGTTATTAGCAAATGACCAGAATGCGGCACCTGTAGAACTAAGATTTAAAACTGTCCATTTTGCTTGATCTGCAACAGTTGCAAAAGTTCCCCCTTGCACTAAATTTCCTTTTAATGGATCTGATGTAGCAACTACAACATCTTGTGATTTTGTAGCTGTCGCACCTCCAGCACCAATTGCAGTATGCACAATTGTATACGTTCCAGCATCTGGTAAAGAAATTTCTTCTTCCATTTTACCTGAATAAGTACCTGCTCCTATATCCCATAATGATTTTAAAACTCCTTTTGGCTGAGCCACCAATTTATAAGTATTTACTTTTCCTTCAACTGGTGTAACTGTAAAAGATGCATCGACATTATCATTGGTTAATCCGTTATTCTCAACGGAATCTTCAGGTTGACAGCTAGTTAAGCTTAATACTGTCGCCATAAAAAACAACGCTAAAAGACCTTGTTTTTTTATTAAATTTATTTTCATATGATATTGTATTAACTAATTAGTAATTAGGATTTTGAACTAACTGAGTATTCTCTAGGTCTTTTTGAGGAATAGGCCAAACCTCATTTTTACCAGCAACGAACCCACTAGAAGCAAGAACAGTTGCCGCTTTTCCAGTTCTAACTAAATCGAACCAACGGTGTCCTTCTCCTGCCAATTCTAGCCTTCTCTCGTTAGCGATTGCATCTAATGATACTGGTACAGAAGCCAATCCAACTCTTGCACGTACAGCATCTAATAAAGCTTGTGCCCTAGCCCCAGTTCCTCCTAATGCTTCTGCTTCCATCAAATAAGTATCTGCTAAACGAATTGCATAAGTATCTTGTTTGTAATTTAAGGCTGCAGCTCCTCCTCCTGTAGATGTATCTGAGTTTAAAGGCATAAATTTCTTTAAGAAATATCCTGTATCCTGATCTCCAGTAGAATATTCTGCTCCTCCTGCTTTTAAGGCTAGCATATCCATAATTGTGGCATCAAAACGAGGATCTCCTTTTAAAGCATCATATAAGCTCTTAGTAACTGGATTAAAACTCCATCCTGAAATATAATCTGGTGCAGACGAATTAGTTCCTCTAGTATACCCCCTTGGTCCAACCATAATATTTACTGAGTTTCCTTCGTCAGCGCCTCCGCCCCAGAATCCCCAATCTGCATTACTTTTATCTGTATGCATGATTTCGATAATAGCTTCTGAGTTAAATTTGTTACTTATTACCCATAAATCTGAGAATTTAGTCAACAACTTGTAACCATACATGCTAGTTCCTCCAGGCGTACCATTTACATCTGCAAATTCAGCAGCTGCTAATGAGTTTTTACCTTCGTACAAATAAACTTTACCTAATAGCGCTTGCACTGCTCCTTTTGAAAGACGACCACCTTCTGTTGGAACATCAACTTTACTAGGAAGTACTGCTTTTGCTTCTATTAAGTCTTTTTCTATCTGTGCATAAATTTCTTCTGGAGCAACTTGAGTAACTTTATACCCTTCCGCTGGCGAAATTGGAGTCAGAATTAATGGTAAATTTCTAAATGTTCTTACTAACTCAAAATAGAAATATCCTCTCAATGCTTTTGCTTCTGCTGCAAAACGCGCTTTTTTCGTATCTGGCATATCCACATCTGGCAATTTTACCAATAAAATATTTGCTCTGGCTATTCCCTGAAAAAAATCACCCCAATAACTTCTTGGCATATTTATTTTGTCAAGTGTATAATTATCAAAAGCATGTATACCAGCGCCATCACCAGGCCCTCCTCCTCCGGCATAGAAATCATCTGAACCAGCATTTAGCATAGTGATCATGTTTTCAAAACCTTTAGATTGTTTACCCATAATATCATAAACAGCAACCAGCGCAGAAAATGCTTCTGCTTCATTTTTATAATAATTATCTACTAAGGGAAGTCCTTTAGGTTCAACTGTTAAAAAATCTTCACCACAAGAAGAGCTAAGAAGCAAAAGTCCAACAGCAATGAATGAATATTTTATATTTTTAATTTTCATAATCTTTAATTTTAAAATTGTAAATTAACCCCTACCATAATAGTTCTAGCTTGTGGATAATAACCTTTATCAATACCCATAACTCCTCCACCAATTTCTGGATCATAACCAGAGTATCTTGTAAATGTCAATAAATTTTCACCTGTTAAATAAAGCCTAGTTTTTGAAAGACCCGCTTTTGACACAACATCACTTGGAAGATTATAACCAATTTGAACTGTTTTAATTCTCCAGTAATCCCCATCTTCTAAATAAAAATCTGATGGTCTTGAGAAGTTTTTATTGTTATCAACAGTTGATAAAATTGGATATGAATTAGTTGATCCTTCTCCAGTCCAACGGCCTAAAGCAGAAGTCTGGTAGTTAGCATCTGTAATATCTAGACGACGTAATCCTTGGAAAATTTTGTTTCCAATCGCTCCTTGAGTAAAGATTAACAAATCAAAGTTTTTATAATCTAAATTAACTGTGAAACCATATGTGTATTTTGGAAGTGGACTTCCGATGAAAGTTTTATCATCATCTGTAATTGTACCATCTCCATTAAGATCCTGCCATCTGAAATCTCCTGGTCTTGCACCTGGTTGAATTAAACCACCTGAAGCATTTGTGTAAGCATTGATTTCTGCTTGATTTTGAAAAATCCCTTGAGTTTTAAATCCGTAAAAAGAGTTGTAAGATTGTCCTACTTGTGTTCTTGTTACTGCACCCATATTTTGGAAAGTAGCATCTCCAGAAATAAACTGAATATCTTTTCCTAAGTTAGTTACTTCATTTTCTAAATAAGAAATGTTTCCACTAATGTTTAAACCAACCTTACCAATTTTTTTACGATAAGAAAGTTCTAAATCAACCCCTTTGTTATCCATGTCAGCAACATTTGCAGAAGGTCTTCCAGTACTACCAACGTGACCAGGTAAATCAATATCCTGTAAAATACCTGTAGATTTTTTAATATAAAAATCTGTCGTTAATGATAAGTCATTGAAGAAAGTAACATCAAAAGCAACGTTTGCTTGGCTAGTTTCCTCCCATTTCAAGTCTGGATTTGCTGGCGCATTTGGACTATTACCAACAACTACTGAACCTTGATTTCCAATAGTATAATTTCGTCCCGCACCAATAGTTGCTAAATATTTGAAATCTCCAATAGCATCACTACCTGTAATTCCATATCCTCCTCTAAACTTTAATTGCGTTACTACCTTATTTTCTGGCCAGAAGTTTTCTTTAGTTGGTACCCATCCTAATGAGAATGAAGGAAAAGTTCCATATTTGTAATTTTGACCAAAACGAGAGGAACCATCACGACGTACAATACCTGTAAATAAATATTTCTCTTTGTAATCATAATTAGCTCTTGCAAATAATGACGTTACTTTATGCTCATAACCATTGTAAGCAGAAGCTGTAATGTCGTCCTGCGGATGATCGGTCGGGAAAGTAGCCTCATCAAAATTAGTATAAGGTACATTAAAATAGGTTACTGTAGAACCCGATGTGATATTATCCACATAAGCTCCTTGTCCTATTAAAACTGAAAAGTTGTGATCTGCAATTTGCTTTGCATATGAAACAGTGTTTTCAATGTTCCATCCAAAACCTTTATTAGTATTTCTACTCAAATTATTTTTTGCATTAATAGTAGAAGAGTTAAAATAATATTGTGGAGTAAAACTTTCTGAGCCCCAATATGACAATTTACCCCCTAATGTAGTTCTAAATTTTAAACCTTTAATCGCTTCTACTTCTAAGTAAGCATTACCTACAAAATTATCTGCCCATCCATAATTACCTAATCTAGTTTGAATGTATGCTAAAGGGTTACTCATTTCCTGAACTACCTTTTGAGAAATTCCGTAAGGATTTCCATTTACATCTCTTAAAACATAATCCAAAGTATATGGTGATTGATTTGCAACAGCTGGATCTGTAACAATCGCCGGTGTAATTGGATCTAAATTGATAGCAGAACTTAATGGCCCTCCATATTCATTATTTGTATTTCCAATACCAACCGTTTTTTCGTGAGAGTAACCTAAAGTTTGACCAAAAGTTAATCCTTTTACAATTTTATGTGTTGAGTTTAAACGGATGTTTTTTCTATTGTAGTTAGAAATTGGAGTAGCTACAATACCTTCCTGATCTAATAAACCAAAAGAAACGTAGAAAGTAGATACATCATTTCCTCCTGATAAACTTAATTCATGACCTGTTCTTTGAGCGTTATCATTGAAGATTGTTTTTTGCCAATCTGTCCCTGCTCCATAAGAAGATACGTTTTTGTATGGAAGATCGTACGGTTTAGAAGTATCTGTATAACCATTTGCATATCTTTCATTCATTATAGTTGCATACTCAGTAGCATTTAACAAATCAAGTTTTCTTGCTGCTGCAGAAAATCCAGTGTACCCATTATAGTTTACACTCATTTTTCCAGATTTACCTTTTTTAGTTGTGATAAGGATAACCCCAGCTGCTGCTCTAGCACCATAGATCGCTTGAGACGCTGCATCTTTTAAAACCTCCATAGAAGCAATATCCGACTGATTCAAATAACCAATCCCTCCTGAATCTACAATTACACCATCAACAACCCATAAAGGCTCATTGTTACCAAAAGAAGTAATACCCCTTACACGTATTGTAGAAGAAGACCCTGGCTGTCCTGCATTTGCTGCGATGGTAACTCCAGAAACCCTACCTTGAAGAGATTGTTCAACCCTTGTTATTGGTAAATCTTCTAAATCTGATGCTTTCACACTAGAAATTGCTCCAGTTACAACAGATTTCTTTTGAGTACCGTATCCAACAACAACAACCTCATTTAAAGATTGTGATTCTGGTTTTAATTGAACTGTAATTTTTGTTCTTCCGTTTATAGCTTCAGTTACTGTAGCATAACCAATAAACGTAATTGTTAATGATCCGTTTGAAGGCGCTTGAATCTGGAATTTCCCGTCAAAGTCTGATGCAGTAGATTTTGTAGTACCTTTTAATAAAATTGTTGCACCTGGAACAGGCATACCGCTTTCATCATTAATTATTCCATTTACTGTGACATCCTGAGCCACAGCTATAACCGAGAATAACAAAGATGAAATACAAAAAACAAGTAATTTTGTTAATTTCATTTTTCTAAAAATTTTGGTTAATTAATTAGTAATTTGATGCAATACTAAAATTAAATTTTCACTTTTCACATCTTAAAGTCACTACAAAAACACATCAAATTGAAAAAAATAATATTATAAAAACACATCAAAAAAATCATAATTATTTGATTATTAAATAATTAAAAAAATAAAAAATAGTACTAAAGAAAAGTTAATTTAAAAAAATAACACTACACTATATTTCTGTACGAAAAGTTTATTAAAAATTATTAAAACTACAACGTGATAGTAGTACTAACCAACACATAAACAACTATAATATAGACAATTACAATAACATTAAGCTCAATTTTAACAAAAATCAAAAAATAGAGAATATCATATTTTTACCTTACTTTTTTTACATTATTGATAATATTTTTTATCGAAAGAAAAATCTTATTTTTGATAAATTTATAAGAAATATTTTACTTTTGTAGCGATTTATAAATAAAAAATTGAAAATATTCACCTCAAAAAATGGAGAAAAAAGTCAGTTTTGATGCAAATAATGAAGTTATGTTCACTTTCTATCAGATTCTAAATTTCAAGACCTACCAGAAGATTGATAAACTTATAATACAAGAGAAGAAACAATTTCTAATAATCATTCAAGAGAGATAGCAAAATGATCCTGCTTACTTCCCAAATTCTTTAGTATTGCTCTACACGAAAAGAATATAGAATTGTATCAGAATACAGTGCAGAAATTGAATTAGAGCAAAGCTTTTACCTCTACATTCTCTCTTTATAGGCATATTTTACAGTATATTTAACTATTTCAACTATAACAAAAAATAGCCCATAATCGAGATTATGGGCTACCCAGGCAATAAACTTAACTTAAACTAACCATAGTTTAAATCTTCAAAATACACTTACGTTTTATTCGTAACGAAGCATAAGATGTTTGAAATTCGAAAAAGGAATCTTTTAGTCTTCCTTTTTCGAAATAACTAACACAAAATATTATTATTCAGGTTTGAAAACAAACGTCCAACCTGTTCCATATGTTTCACTATTACTTAAATAAAGAATCATTTTGTCTTCTTCAAGACTTACGATAGTATAAACACCATCAGCATTTCCTGCAGCTGAACCTAACATTTTTGAATTTATGATAGTCAACTGTTTATTTTTGATATCCAGTTTAAAGCTTCCTTTTGTCGGTGTAGCACTTGCTGTTTCATAATGGTTGTAATTTGCTGCTCCATCTAGATCAAAATGCATTTTCCCTAATGCATCACTTGGAGGACAACAATCCCCAGCATTCCACCAAGCTGTCATAGCACTTTCAGCACTTCCATTTGGAGACATAAACCACCAGAATCTTCCAGAACCTTGCGTACCATCAAAAACCCACGTTTTACCAGCTGCCGTATTAGTTCCAACTAAATCATACCAGTCTTGCTCTAAAGGAGTGTCTAACTGATCAATTTGAACATCAATCGTCTTAGTAAAAAATTCAGCACCTAGAGTTCCAACAAAAGTAAATGTCGCTTTTCCTGGAATAGGATAAACAAACGTTACTTCATTTGTTAGCGCTTTATCTAAACCATAATCCCAATATCCAGTCACACCTGGAGTTGTCATATTAAGAGTGATCTTATTTCCACCTGGCGTACTTTGAGTAGCTACTAATTCAACTCCAGCAACGTCAGTAGAATTCGTTAAATGCTGTTCATCTACTATTGGGTCACATGCTGAAAAAGTCAACGTAAAAAGAGCCAAAAGAAGATATAATATTTTATTGATTTTCATATTTATCTATATTAATATTGTTAAATTTTACCACCCTGGATTTTGTGCATAAACTCCATTTGATAGTCTAAGTTCTGTTTCAGGCATAGAAACCAAACCTTTAGTCTCTGGTCTATATTTTACGCTGTAATTTGCTGCAGTACCTGAATTTCTAACTGGAATCATGCTATTGTACGCATTGTCAACATCTCCCCAACGAATTAAATCAAACCAGTGCAATCCTTCGAAAGCAAATTCATGCAAACGCTCTGCTTTAATGTTTTCAAGTGAATATCCAACTGGATCCAGTTTTGCTCTTGCTCTAACTGCATTTAATCCTGCTGCTGTTTTAGTAATCTCAGAATGCATCAATAATACATCTGCGTAACGCATAAAGATAAAATCTTGCGCATGCATTAATTGCATATCAGTATTAGACCAGTTGTACAATTGAACAAACATTCCGACAGTAGTTCCACCTGCATTAGGGTATTGTAGAGAAATATATTTTTTATTGAAATATCCTGTCTCATGATCTCCTTTATCTTGCGCGTAACCAGCTGTTCCTTGATCTGCTTTACCTACTTCAAGTATAGAGCCTCTTTTTCTTGGATCGCGTTCTTCCCAGTTACTGTATAAACTTGGATTTACTGTACACCAGCCCCATCCTTCTCCAAATGGCACTAATGAATTACCGCGTAATGCAGAGAACAGACATAATCTATTAGTATAAATATTACCATTTGTCCAAGACCAATCTCCAAAAGAGAAACGCTGAACAAACATTGTCTCATAATTTCCAGTTCCAAATGTTGGACTAACACCATCTTGTCCTACCCATGACAAACCTTCTGTTGCAGCCCATGGCAAAACATTATTTCCAGAAGCTTTATTAACATAAGAGTAAGGCCAAAGATTTCTAAAATCAGGAACCAGAGCATGTCCACTATTAGTCATACAGTCAGTTAAATAACTTGCTACTTGTGTTGCATTCAAAGATCCTCCTTCTGCCAAAGGCAATTCCTCAGTAGCTTGTTTCTCCATATTTGTCATATAACCTGTGTAAAAGAGAAATACACGTCCTAAATACGCTTCTGCAACCCATTTATTAGCATGACCATATCTAGATGTTGGAATACTTGGAAATGGCGTGGCTGGCATTATTTCTATTGCCTTTTTTAAATCTGATGCAATCTGTGCAAATGTTTCAGTATAAGTATTTCTTGGCCCATCTTTTTTCCCATCAATAGTTATGATTAATGGAACTCCTCCAAAAAACTTAGCTAATCTGAAGTAGAAAAATGCTCTCATAAAATAAGCCTCTCCAATTGCTTGTTGCTTAAATTGATCAGCTTCAGCAGGAGTATTAAAATAAGTGCTAAAATCTGCAAGAGGCGTTTTCTCTATAATTGCATTTGTTCTCGCAATACCTCTATAAGACTGAACCCACATATCTAAATAGGTATCATCTACAGGATCTTCAAAATTATCAACCCATTTAGCTGTTTTATCATCAGGACCTCCTCCTCCTAACATCATATTATCCATAAGATTGGCTGCAATCTGCTCCTCACTATGCACATTATTTGTATAAATAGCGTTATAAACTCCAGCAGTTGCTTCTTCAATATCTTGAGGTGTCTTATAAAAATTCTCTAAACTCTTTTCTGTCAAATTATCAGTATCAAGATAATCATCACAGCTCGCTACAATAAATACAGCCGAAATCGCTACTAAATATTTTATTTTTTTCATTGTAATTGTATTTATATTAAAAATCAGCACTTAAACCAAACATCACCGTTCTAGCTTGTGGATACAAACCTAAATCAATTCCTGAAGCCCAAGGAGCATTTGTATTATCTCCTGACCAACGAACTTCTGGATCCATACCATCATATTTAGTAAATGTATATAGGTTATTTACTGCAACATAAAATTTAAGATTTGAGATGAACTTGAAATCTTTAAATATTTCGTTGAAATTATAACCTAACGTTAAGTTGTTTATTCTCAAATAATCTGCATTTTGCATATAAATATCTGACACATAATTGCTGTTTCTATTTGAAGTGGCACTTAATCTAGGCATTTTAGTAGATGTACCTTCTCCATGCCAACGATCAAAAACATCAGAAGTATAATTTTGAGCAGGACTATCCGCAAAAGATCTATATGACTGCATAACTTGCATACCAAATTTACCAGCCATAGTAGTGTTCAAGTAAACATTTTTGTATTCAAAATTTAACTGAATCCCTAATTCAAAATCTGGATTTGGATTCCCTAGGTAAACTTTATCGCTTTCGTCGATAACACCGTCATTATTTTGGTCAACAAAACGAACATCACCAGGACGTTGATCGCTAAAATAAGGTTGTCCATTTGGACCAACATATTCACTAACTTCTTGTTGATTTTGCAAAATTCCTGCTGTTTTAAAGCCGTAGAAATAACCTAATGGGTAACCTACCTTACCTCTTGAGATTTCTCCTGTTCCTTGAGACAATACGTTAGAAGGACCATGTAATATTCCGTCAGCATTTGCAATTCTAGTAACTTTATTTTTATTGAATGCACCACTTACAGTAGCTCCATATTTAAAGCCTCCAATTTTATCATTCCAATTTACAGAAAACTCAAAACCTTTGTTTTCGATATCTCCACCATTAAAATAAGGAGGTGCAGCTCCATCTGTTCCTCTTCCTGCTGCTAGAACTAACCAGTCTTTAGTAGTTTTATTATACCAATCTAAAGTCACATTTAATCTTGAATCAAAAAAACTTGCATCAAGACCAAAATCTAATTGCTCTGATGTTTCCCAAGTTAAATCTGGATTTGTTACTCTAGCTGGATAAGCTGTAGTTCCAGAAATTGGTTTTGTATCTCCAAAAAAGTATCCAGGAAAAACATACGCAATATTTGAAGAGTAATAAAAGTTAGGAATATCTTGGTTACCATTTTGCCCCCAGCTTCCTCTCAATTTTAATGAATTAAGCCATTTTGAAGAGCTATCCATAAAATCTTCTTTTGTAACTACCCAACCTGCAGAAACAGAAGGGAAATACCCCCATCTTTTGCCTTCAGCAAAGTTAGAAGAACCATCGGCACGTATTGTTGCTGAAAGAAGGTATTTTTCTTTATAATCGTATTGTGCTCTAGCAAAATAAGACATAATACCACCTCCACCAGCTGAAGTGTCCATTCCATTAGTTCCAATATCATTAATTGTTTTTGGAGCTGTGTTGTTTAAGTAAGCATATTGCGGATCTTCACCAAATGTTAAATTGTTTCTAGAACCACTAACATTGTTGTTCACCAAATATTGAATTAACTCAGTTCCTGCAACAGCAGAAATATTATGATTTCCAAATTGTTTTTTATAAGAAACCGTATTTGTCCAAGTTGAATTAGCTCCAATATAAGAATACTGAGATGCACCATTGATATAATCTTGATAAAGCACACCCAAATTATATGTTGGGTTCATAGATCTACCATATCCAAACCAAGAATCAATACCATAAACCGTTCTAAATTTCAAATCTTTAATCGGTTCAATTTCTAAGAAGGCATTTCCTGTAATTCTATTATCTTTTGGATAATTATAATTACTTCTATAAAACATTACCGCTAAAGGATTTGTTTGGCCTGTAGAAATACCATCTAAAGTTGGAGTAAAACCAAATTTATCAATATTTCTGTCAATTGAAGTCTGCCAATAAGCTGGCTGTAATGGATTTGCAGTTAATGCGTTATGCAAATCATTGCCATAAATATTACCATTAGAAACCCCTCTATTTTGAGAATTAGTGTAAGTAACATTTTCTCCTACAGTAATGATGCTATGGCTATCATTCTTTTTAAGAACCATTTGAGTATTTAATCTTGCTGTAAGTCTTTTAAAACCTGCATCTACTAAATCTCCACCAATAATACCATCTTGCTCGAAGTAAGAAACTCCAAAAGCGTAAGTTATGTCCTCGCTACCCCCAGTGATGTTAAGAGAGTGATTCATGATCGGAGCATCTTTTTTACTCATTTCATTAATCCAGTTTGTACCTGTCCATCCATTTTGTAATTTCTGCCAAATCTCATTTCCTAATTGAGTACCAGCGCCAGGAAATTGAGTGTTTAACCATGAATTATTAGTCAAAAGTTTTTGCCAATCTTGACGAGGCAACCCATCATTTACTCTTCCTTCATCCATAATGTACATATACTCTTGCGCATTCAAAGGATCTAAGTTTTTATAGATATTTTGAATACCAAAATAACTGTCATAAGTAATTCTTGCAGCTCTACCTTTTTTACCTTTTACTGTCGTAACCAATACAACTCCATTAGCTGCTCTAGATCCATATATAGCTGCAGAAGCCGCATCTTTTAATACATCAATAGATTCAATATCTGAAGGGCTCAAATAATCAATATTACCAACAGAAATACCATCAACAATGTACAACGGATTTGAGTTTCCATTCGTACCCAATCCACGAATAGTTACCTTAGTACCAGCCCCAGGTGAGCCATTTGTTCTTGTAATACTAATACCGGGAGCAATACCTTGAAGTGCCTCCATAGCAGATCCTGTATTTAACTCCTTAATCGTTTCTCCTTTAAGATTTGTTGAAGCACCAGTAATGAGACCTTTTTTCTGAGTACCATAACCTACTACGACAACTTCATTCAAGTTTTGAGATGTTGCAGTAAGAAGCACATTCATCTTTGTCCTTCCATTAATAGCCTCATTTAGTGTATTAAAACCAACGAAACTAATAACTAATACCCCATTTGAAGGAGCGCTGATCTGAAATTTCCCATCGAAGTCAGATGCAGTTGCTTTATTGGTTCCCTTTACTAAAACCGTCGCTCCTGGGACGGGCAATCCACTTTCATCATTAATGGTTCCATTTACTGTCACATCCTGAGCAAATGCAACAGCTGAAAACAGCAAAGACGAAATACAAAAAATAAATAATTTTGTTAATTTCATTTTTCTAAAAATTTTGGTTAATTAATTAGTAATTTGATGCAATTATAATGTTAAATTTTAATAAGCATTCTATTAAAATTCTTTACAAAAACACTTCAAACTAAATTTTAACACACTACAAAAACACAACATTTATTACCTAATTATTTAATTTACAACAATTTAATTTTGAAAAAAAAATGTTACAAAAATGTTAATTAAAAAAAACGTATATTACATTGCTTTAACAGCAAGTAATACGCTATAAATTAAAAATAATTTAAAAAACACGATTTATTTTGTTTGATAAATCAACAATCTAAAATCAAAATAAAGCATTTATAATAAAAATATATTTAAAATTTTATGAAATCCGTAGTTAGATCCTTCACATTATTTTTGCTATTTTTCTTACAAACAAAAAGTTTTTCTCAGGTAAAAAATATAGGAATTCCAGATATAAAAAATTATAAAAGATCAGAATATAAAGGTGGTACTCAAAACTGGAGTATAGATCAGGATAAAAATGGAAACATTTATTTCGCAAACAATAGCGGTCTGATCCAATTTGACGGTTCAAATTGGCATAAGTATTCTTTGCCCAACAAATCTGAGATTAGAAGCCTGAAAATCGATGCTTTAGGAAGAATATTTGTAGGCGGAAATAACGAATTCGGATATTTTAAAACCGATGAAAAAGGTATTTTAAAATATCATTCTTTATATAATTTATTAAGTCCGATAGATAAGGAAAACATTAATCTCATCTGGAGGATACACATTTTTAATGGCGAAATTATCTTTCAATCCTTTAGCAAAGTATTTTTTCTAAAAAATGAAAAAGTTACTACACTTACTGCTCCCCATAAATTTCAGTTTTCATTCTTAGTAAACAATCGTCTATATTTTCAGGATAAAACATTAGGTGTGCTTGAATACAAAAACAGAAAGCTCACCGCAATAAAAGGCACTACTGTTTTTAACGATAAGGAGATATGGTCTCTTTTTCCATTATCAAATAACAGATTGTTATATGCTACTTTAGAAAAAGGGCTTTTCGTGTCAGAAAATGGCATTATCAAGCCATGGGCAACTGAGGCTAACGAATTTATTAAGAAAAACACATCTCTAGGAGGAGCTATCATCAAAAACAAGTTTATAATACTTAATTCGGTATTAGACGGTGCGATTATTTGTGATTTGAACGGAAAAATAATTCAGCATCTAAATCGTCAAAAAGGCATCCAAAACAATACTATTTTAGCATCTTTTGTTGACAAGAAAAGCAATATCTGGCTTGGACTCGACAATGGTATTACTTTTATAAATGAAAACTCGCCTTTTTCTTATTTTGATTACAGTTATAACATCGGGACAGTATACGCATCAACAACGCATAATGGAAATCTTTATGTGGCTACAAACCAAGGATTATTCTATCACGCTTGGGGAGGCTCATTTAAAGATAGTCCGTTTACAAGAGTTGAAGGAACAATTTCGCAAGTTTGGAATATTCAAGTTTTAAATAATGTCTTAATATGCGCTAGTAATAGTGGAGCGTTAATTATTGAAAACAACAGAGTTTCGAAAATACTTGACAATAAAGGTTATTTCGGGTTTAAAAAAATACCGGATCATGAAAACTATATAATAGGCGAAAGTTATAACGGATTTTCAGTTTTCAAGAGGTCCGCAACTGGATACGACTACTTACATCAAGTGAAGGGTTTTGATGAAACAACTAACAATTTTTCTGTAGAAATAGATGCAAACTATTTATGGCTTAAGAAAAACCCTTTTCTGTATCAAGTAAAATTGTCTGAAGATTTACAAAGGTTTGATTTCATCAAAAAACACGTCAATATATCAGAAAAATTTAAAGGAATTAACAGCCTTCAAAACATTAACGGCAAAGTATATTTTCAAGTAAAAAATCATTTTTACAGGTATTCTGTCGAGCAAGAAGCATTTTTTGAAGATAAAAAAATCACCAATTTATTCAACGGAATCCCAACCATCAACACTTTAATTGAAGATTCAGCCGGAAATCTCTGGTATGCGTTTAATGAATCGCTTGGTGTATTAGTAAAAAATAAAAACGGGACTTTTACTAAGAAACAGGCCATATTCTCCAACTTAACAGGGAATTTGGTAAACAATTATATTTCTGTAAATGCCATAGATCCTCAAAACATCTTTATAGGATTAACAGATCGTTTGGCGCATTATAATTCGACTATTCCAAACACTTTTATGACAAAACCTAAAGCTTTTATTGAAAGCTTTACCAACCCTGGAGACACCATTTTAACTGGAAATCTAACTAGTAAACTAGAATCATACAGCATACCTTACAAACACAATCGCGTCAAATTTACCTTTGCGTCGCCAACTTACGAAAATCAAGAAAATGTAATGTATTCTTATAAATTGGAACCTTTTGAAGAAAATTGGCGCGGCTGGTCATCTACAGCCATAAAAGAATATACCAATTTGAGAGAAGGCAATTATGTAATGAAATTAAGAGCACGAAACAGTTATGGTATCGAATCGAATATTACTGAAGTTGAATTTACAGTATCTCCTCCTTGGTACAGACACTTTTTGGCTTATTTATTTTACTTGGTACTCATCTTATTGGGCGCGTATTTAATTTCCGTTAGAATTAAATTAAAGATTAGAAAAAATAGGTATTATGAAACTATAGAACAAAGAAGATTGTATCTCGAAAAAGAATCTAAAATTAGACATGAACAACATGACTTGGAGAAAGAAATTGAGAAGCTTAAAAACGACAAACTTCAAATCAAGATCCTTGCAAAAGATAAAGAACTAGTAAACAACTCCTTACAGGTAGTAAAAAAGAACAAAGTTTTAAACGGAATTATTCATAAACTGAAAGATATTGATACTGGAATATTAGATGAAAACACTAAAGCTGAGTTTAGCAAACTTCATAAAAGTATAGTAAAAGAAGTAAATACTGACAAGAGTTGGAAAGACTTGGAAAAACACATTAAAAACGTTCATTTCGAATTTCTGAAGCGACTAAAAGGACAGTATCCGACTATTTCACCTAGAGAATTGGATTTATCGACTTATTTATTAATGAATATGTCTACAAAAGAAATAGCCGAAATTATGAACATTTCGACAGGTGGGGTTGAGTTGGCCCGTTACCGTTTAAGAAAGAAATTAGGATTAAACAAAAAAGAAAACCTAATTGGATTTTTAATGAGCATATAAAAACAAAGCCATTCAAATATAGACTGCACCCAAAAGTTTAGACAAATTTAAAATTAA
>NZ_JUIV01000017.1 GCF_004151235.1 Flavobacterium anhuiense | reverse complement strand
GCGACGGCGGAACAGTGGCAGTGACCTATAAAGTTACCGATAAATGTTATGAAACTACAATCAGCAAAGACTTCACTATTACCAAAGTTAATTTGCTTAATGTTTTAAGTCCTCCAAACAAAACAGTTGTTTGCGGTGAAGATCCAGATGGTGCATTCTTAGCATGGATTGCTGGATTTAAATTTACAGGAGGATGTGCTGGAAATGTTCAGGCTACAGATTTATCTCAATTTGTGAAACCTCAGATTGGAACGGCATTAGTTATTGAATATGTTGTTTCTAACAATTGTGAAACGATTAAAAAAACATCAACATTTTTAATCACTCCATGTACAACTCCAATTTGTACTTATACTCAAGGAGCATACGGAAATGTTGGAGGTATGGCCTGTGTAGGAGGACAATCTTACACAACCAAAGCGCTTATAGCGAAAGCATTAAGTAGTTATCCAGGAGGAACAATGACAATTGGTTTAGTTGGTAAATCTGTTTTAGTATCTAATAATCAAGCTGATATTGATGGTGTAATAGCAGTTTTGCCAGGAGGAGGTGCAAGTAAAAAATTGGCAAATGGAGATCCTCATATAAGCGCATTACCTGCATCCTATCTTAAAAAAGGAAAAATTGATAATACCTTATTGGCTCAAACCATTACCTTAGGACTTAATTTAGGTATTGATAGCGAATTGAGTAAATTTAAATTGCAGGCAGGTATATTGGCAGTTGCCCAACCTGAAGGCGGTTGCGGATCAAAAACTCCAAAAGTACGTTCTTGTAATCCTGACGGAACAGTAAGTAATGAATACAAATATTACACTATTCCGAATAATGTCGTTAGTAAACTAGCAGGAGGTAAAACAGTTGGTGATTTGTTTAACTTAGCTAATCAAGCATTGGGAGGCGGAAACACTTATGGACTTTCTCTTTCTGATATTGCAAGCTTGGTAGATTTGATAAATAATGCATTTGACGAATGTAGAATCGCAATAGGATACAACATTCAGCCACTTGCTTGTACAGCTACTCAAGAAACAATTGTTACTCAGACACCTACTCAGGAAACAGCTGTAGTAGAAAGTAGTGCAAAAGAAAGTAAAAAACCTGGTTTTGATGCTTATCCTGTTCCATTCAAAAACTACATTACAATTCGTTATAACTTTGATTATGCGACAGATGTCAAAATTGAATTGTTTGATCTAACAGGAAAACTGTTATCTTCAAAAACAGATACAGATTCTTATTTTGGAAAAGAATATAACTTTAATATTGACTTCTATGTAGGTAAATTCCAAGTTTACATCTTACAGATTACGACTAATAAAGGCAGTAGTACTAAAAAAATCATTTCTGCCGGTAATTAAATGAATTTATAAATCTTATTTAAAGCATCCGTTAAAAGCGGGTGCTTTTTTTTGAAAATTATTTTTTTTGTTTATGCTTTAATTACGAGTGTTTTACGAGTAAGACGATTTGTTAAATATGGGTGGGATTTAAAAAAAATAGAGGAAAAATCATGTTTTTCTTTTTTTTGGTTTAATTTTTGGAATACCTTTATAGTATAATCCTTAAAAAAAATAATTATGAAAAAGATACTTACCTTATTTGCAGTTATCGGTTTAATTGCATTTTCTAGCTGTGAAGGACCAGAAGGGCCTCCGGGACCTCCAGGATATGATGGACTAACTGGAGAAGCATTTGAGATTTTAAACACAAATTTTTCGTATAATTCTAATACCGGTTATTTTATATCTGGAACTTTTCAGAGTAAAGTTGGAGATGATTTGTTTGACGATGAGACGGTTTTAATTTATCGATTGAAAGGAACAATAAATCCACAAACTCCGATTTGGCAATTAATTCCAACTACACTTTACTTTAATAATGGAGATGAAATAACATACGATTACGATTTTAGCAAAAAAGATTTTCAAATTTATGTAGGAGCAAATTATGATCTAGCAGAAACTCCTAGTTATACAAATAACCAATCTTTTCGCATTGTTATAATTCCTTCTGCTTTAGCTTCGACAGTAAATAAAAATAGTCTTAATGATGTAATGAAAGCAGCTAAGTTAAGTGAAAGTCAGGTGCAAAAAATTAGGCTTTAATATTTTTAATATAGAAGAAGAAAAAAGGAAATCGTGAGATTTCCTTTTTTTTATTATTTACTGCTTAATAAATGTTCTTTGAACTAAGCCCAAATTTTGATTTTCAATTGTAATAAAATATGTTCCTGTGATAAAATTAGAGACATTTATGCTTATTAATTTGGGGTTTATAATTGAAAAATTATTCGAGTTTAAAATATTTCCTGTGATGTTTGAAATTGTGACTTTTGAATTTGAAATATCTACAGTTGATTCAATATTTAGAATTGAAGTAGCTGGATTTGGATAAAGTTGAATGAAAGCTTGATCAACAGAGCCATCTATTGAGCTTTCGTTGCTATAGCTTAAAGCAGTTTTGGTAATTAATTTATTTTTAAGGACAGAATAATTTATATATGCAATCCTTCTGTATATGTATGATTTTGCAAAATTGTATTTACCTCTTCTGTCACGAACTACGGTAAGTGTTTGTGATGGTAAATAGTCTTTTGACGTAGCTCCTGGGATATTAGTCCAAGTTGAACTAGAATAACCATTCTCTTTGCTTAGGCTTTGCCATTGGTAAGTTACGTAATTGACTCTGAAATTAATACCTTCTTCAATTGGCGTAATAGCTTCAGCGATAGATCCATCAATTGTTTTAGGGTTTTCAAAGCTAGTTTCAGATTGAATTTTTAAAATTTGATCGCAACAAATAGTATTGTTATAACGTAACGCTCTTACTAAAATTTTTATTTCGTTACTTACCCTTGAAACATTTTTATAAATTGCAATTCTTCTAACTAAATAATTTATGTCTTCTGAATTTGGAATTTGAGATGGAGCAGAAAAGTTAATATCGCTACCATTTTCGTTTGGAATTGCAATCCAAGGGTTGGAATAAAGACGATTATCCTTATATTCCCATTTATATGAGTCAACACGGACAACATTGTCTCCTCTTTGATGCGTGTGATTTGGGTCTTGTAGAATATTTAAATTAATCATTGAGTTAAAGCCATATAGATTTAATGTTTTGACGCTTGATAATTCATAGATTCCATCAGAATTAGGAGTGTCGTTAGTCATAATGTCATTGGTCAATATCGGTGAAGGCACAACTGTAATTGTAACTGTATTACTTGTATTAGGGTATTGATTTCCATAAACATATCCCAAACTTCTTTTTACGGTAAAGTTTTCGGGAGATGTTATATGGTCTATGTCTAAGGTTTGGTTAACGAAATCCGCCTTTATGTTTAAGCTAGCGTTGCCTTTTGTTTCCCATTTAGAGCTAATGCCATATGGTTCTTTTTCATAGGGGTTTAAAAATTTAGAACCAGTTATAATTTGTGGTTTGTCTCCTAGTCTAACAATTTGGTTACAACATAATGAGTTTGGAATTTTTGTTGGGTTTGGAGCGTCTGCAGGAGGGTTTAGTGTTGTGCCCGAACTCATGGTTGAATTTTTAATCACGGCTAAATTCGAACTTCTATAAGCTGTTCCTGCTGGGGTTTTGTATTCAGCAAAAATAAATCCGCCAGAAGTTAGAAAATCACTCCAATATAAATTTATTACCATGCTTCGAGTTGCAGTTTTTCCACCGCCAAAATACAGATTTCCACCATTTCCGCCAGCTGCGACATTAGCGTTTGATGTACTTAGATTTGAGTAGTAAACAGTTAATGTTCCTTGATCGTTAACAGCAACATTGCTTGGAATGTCAACTTTAATATTTAATGAGATAGTTGAATTTGGTAGAGAGGCTAAATTGATAGGGCCAGAATTTACATTGGTGTTGTTTACCGCTGTAGGAGTTAAGGTAACAGTTTGTGCAAACATTAAAGCATTCAGCATTAATGTTGCAATTAGTAATAAGTAATTTTTTTTCATGATTATAATTTAAATTTAAAAAGCCTAAAGTAAATATTTATATGTAATTTCTTTGTTTTCAAAAGTTAAATTATAAGAAAAATAGTAAAAAAAAAGAATTATTGCAATAAAAAAAGGAAATCATATGATTTCCTTTTTTTATATAAATATATGTTTTGTATCTAATTATTCTTCGCTTGACGAATCATTTAAAACCTTTTCTGGTCCGAATTTAAGGGAAACTAAAATTCCTACTAGAAGAGATAAAGCAATAAATCCTAAAGAAGCCCATTCCGGAACGTGGAAGAAATCGTGCAAAAGCATTTTTAATCCAACGAAAGCTAAAATAGCAACCAAACTGTATTCTAAATAACTGAATTTTGCCAGCATGTTTGCTAAGAAGAAATACATAGAACGTAATCCTAGAATTGCAAAAATATTAGAACTAAATACCAAAAAAGGATCTTTGGTAATAGCAAGAATCGCCGGAACACTATCAACAGCAAAAAGAACGTCCATAACTTCAATAACAATTAAGGCTACGAATAATGGAGTAGCAGCTTTTTTTGCTGTTTTGGTTGAAATGAAAAATCTTTCTCCATCCATTTCAGATGTGATAGGCATAACTTTGCCTAATGTCTTGTAAACAAATGAGTCTTTTGGGTGAAAATCTTCTTCTTCCCCGGAAAAAAGCATTTTTATCGCAGTAAATATTAAGAAAACTCCAAATACATAAGTTGTCCAAGCAAATTTATTGATCAGCATTACTCCGAAGAAAATCATTAATCCGCGGAAAACAATTGCGCCTAAGATTCCCCAGAACAAAACGCGGTGCTGGTATTTTTGCGGAATTTTGAATGAAGCAAAAATAATGGCAATAACAAAGATGTTATCCACGCTCAGCGAAAGCTCAATTAAATATCCCGTTATAAATTTCATTGAAGCAACTGCCGGCTTTAAGTTATCTGGGTTTGCAATATAATCTGTCGTGTATAGCCAATAGATTACTCCTGAAAAAAGGAAAGATAAAGTAACCCAAACTAAGGTCCATTTGCTGGCTTCTTTTGTACTAATAATATGTGGTGTTTTGTTGAAGACACCTAGGTCTAAAGCAAGAATGAAAATTACAGCAAGTAAAAAGAGTGACCAGACTATCATAATGATTTTTTTAAATGATTTACAAAGATAAGTTTTGAACTGTAACTTAAAAATTAAATTTAATCCTAAAATTAAGTAATATTTGTTATTTGTAAGATGTTAAGTGTTATAAAGTTATGATGTTTTTGAGTTTAAAAAGAGATGTGTTCTACGTTATTGTAGAACTTTGTCAAAGTTTTAAACTTTGACAAAGCTGTCATGGCTGAGCTTTTGATTTAAACCCGACAGGTTTTTAAAAATCTGTAGGGCTTGGTTTAACAAGGCATAAAAAAAGTGCCAACAATTACGATGGCACTTTTTGAAATATAATTTAAGGTTTGAATTATAGCGCTGATTTAACAGTTTTGATAATTCTAGCAGCAATTTTGTAAGGGTCTCCGTTTGAAGCTGGTCTTCTGTCTTCCAACCAACCTTTCCAACCTTTTTGAACAGTCATTAAAGGAATTCTGATAGAACATCCTCTGTCTGAAACTCCATAAGAGAAATCGTTGATAGAAGCAGTTTCGTGTTTACCAGTTAAACGTTGCTCGTTGTAAGCTCCGTAAACAGCGATGTGCTCTTTTGTAACAGGACGGAAAGCTTCACAGATTTTCTCGTAAGTTTCTTGAGAACCACATGTTCTAAGAACGTTGTTAGAGAAGTTAGCGTGCATCCCAGAACCATTCCAGTCTGTATCTCCTAGAGGTTTTGGGTGATATTCAATATAGTAACCATATTTCTCAGTTAAACGGTCTAATAAATAACGAGCAACCCAGATTTCGTCTCCCGCTTTTTTAGCACCTTTAGCGAATAATTGGAATTCCCATTGTCCGCAAGCAACCTCTTGGTTGATTCCTTCAAAGTTGATTCCAGCAGCGATACATAAATCAGCGTGTTCTTCAACTAATTTTCTACCGTGCGTATTTTTTCCACCTACTGAACAGTAGTACATCCCTTGTGGAGCAGGGTATCCTCCAACTGGGAAACCAAGCGGAAGTTGTGTTTTTGTATCCATGATGAAATACTCTTGTTCGAAACCAAACCAGAAATCATCATCTTCATCATCAATTGTGGCTCTACCGTTAGATGGGTGTGGTGTTCCGTCAGCATACATAACTTCAGACATTACTAACCATCCATTGATACGAGTTGGATCTGGATAAATTGCAACAGGAACTAAAAGACAGTCAGAAGAACCACCTTCAGCTTGTTTAGTTGATGAACCGTCAAATGACCAATTTCCAAGTTCTTCTAATGTTCCTTTGAAATTTTCGTGCTCTTCAACTTTAGTTTTACTTCTAAGATTTTGAGTTGGTTCATATCCGTCTAACCAAATGTACTCTAACTTAATTTTAGCCATAATAATATAAATTTATTTTTTTTGTTTTTTCGCTGGGTCAAATATAGATTTATTTTTTTAGTCCTAAAAATTAGGGGGCTATTTTGTTTTGTGAAGTATAATTTTTTGGATAAGCGCAATTTTGGTAGGGGTATATTTTGAAAAAAGCAATTTTATTTACCCTAAAAAAATAAATTCGTAATAATTACGGTTCATTTTTGAATTTATGAGTTAAGAAATTATGAAAAAATGTTTATTTAATCAATAATAACGTACAGTTTTGTTATATTTCTATGATTTGAATTCATTATTCTTCGAAAAAAGTGTTTTATGTTGAAAAATCATTGACTAAAAATCTATGATTTATATTCCAAACAGGCTTATTTATTGTTTATATTTGTTGCTTCTTTTTTTAATGAAAATTATTACGAATTTAAACTTTACATACCATGTCAACATTACGTTTTCAAGCTTTACAGCAAGCTTCAAACAGAAAGCCGGTACATTTTGAAGAAATTGGCCGAAAATCAAATCTTTTTGGATCAAATGTGTTTAATGAAAAAGCAATGAAGCAATATTTGACTCCCGATGCTTTTAGAGGAGTAAGAGATGCCATTCAACACGGGACTAAAATCGACAGAAAGATGGCAGATTATATCGCCATGGGAATGAAAGAATGGGCTCTAGCGAAAGGGGTTACACATTATACACATTGGTTCCAGCCTTTAACGGGAACTACTGCAGAAAAACATGATGCTTTTTTTGAAACTTCTTATGATGGAAGTGACCCAGTTGAAAAATTTGGCGGGGCCCAATTAGTTCAGCAAGAACCAGATGCTTCTAGTTTCCCGAACGGTGGAATTAGAAATACTTTTGAAGCAAGAGGTTATACCGCTTGGGATCCGACTTCTCCAGCTTTTATATATGGTACAACTTTATGTATTCCGACTGTATTTATTGCTTATACAGGTGAAGCTTTAGATAATAAAATTCCTTTGTTAAGAGCATTGTCTGCAATTGACGAAGCGGCTACAGAAGTTTGTAAATACTTTGATAAAAACGTAAAAAAGGTAACGGCAACTTTAGGATGGGAGCAAGAATATTTCTTGATTGACAAAGCTCTAGCAAATTCTCGTCCTGACTTAATGATGACAGGAAGAACATTATTAGGACATACTTCTGCAAAAGGACAGCAGTTAGACGATCACTATTTTGGCTCTATTCCAACTCGTGCTCTTACTTATATGAGAGATTTAGAGCAGGAATGTATGTTATTAGGTATTCCTGTAAAAACGCGTCATAATGAGGTAGCGCCAAATCAGTTTGAGCTGGCTCCGATTTTTGAAGAAACCAATTTGGCAGTTGACCACAACTCTTTATTAATGGATGTAATGCAAAGAGTGGCTGAACGTCATGACTTTAAAGTATTATTTCACGAAAAACCATTTAAAGGAGTAAACGGTTCCGGAAAACACAACAACTGGTCATTGGCTACAGATACGGGAGTTAATTTATTGAGTCCGAGCAAAACGCCAATGAGCAATTTACAGTTTTTGACTTTCTTTATTAATACGATAAAAGCAGTAAACGACAATGAAACTTTATTGAGAGCGTCTATTGCAACAGCAAGCAACGATCACAGGTTAGGAGCAAACGAAGCACCACCAGCTATTATGTCGGTATTTATTGGAGCTCAATTAACTAAAGTTTTATCTGAGTTAGAAAGCGTTACAACAGGGAAACTTTCGCCAGAAGAAAAAACAGATCTTAAATTGAACGTTGTTGGTAAAATTCCAGATGTATTATTAGATAATACAGATCGTAACAGAACTTCGCCTTTTGCCTTTACAGGAAATAAATTTGAGTTTAGAGCAGTGGGGTCAAATTCAAACTGTTCGAATGCTATGACAACTTTGAATGCGATCGTGGCAAAACAGTTGATCGACTTTAAAAATGAAGTAGAGAACTTGATTGAAAATAAAGACATGAAAAAAGACGATGCGATCTTCAATGTCTTAAGAGAATACATCAAACAATCTAAAAAAATCCTTTTTGAAGGTGACGGTTATAGTGAAGCTTGGGAAAAAGAAGCAGCAAAAAGAGGTTTAAGCAATTTTAAAACAACTCCAGAAGCTATAAAAGCGAAAGTTTCTAAACAAGCATTGGATTTATTTGAACAACTAGGAATCTTTAATCATGTTGAAGCTGAAGCACGTTACGAAATCGAATTGGAAGAATACACTAAAAAAATCCAGATCGAAGGGCGTGTTTTAGGTGATATTGCTAGAAACCATGTTATCCCGACTGCAATTCGTTACCAAAATACTTTAATTGATAATGTGAAAGGATTAAAAGAAATTTTCGGAAAGGATTTTGAAGCATTAGCTAAAGAGCAGATTGTTTTAATTAAAGAAATTTCAGGTCATATTGAAGGAATCAATTCTAAAGTATTGGCAATGACTAATGAAAGAAAGAAAGCCAATCAATTGACGGATGCTCAAAAAATGGCAGAAGCGTATTGCAATAATGTGAAGCCTTATTTTGAAGATATTCGTAATCACTGCGATAAATTAGAGCTGCTAGTAGATGACGAAAGCTGGACATTGACTAAATACAGAGAATTGTTATTCACGAAATAATAATTTTGGAATATAGTTTTTGCCACGAATTATACAAATTCACGCAAATTAATTTTTTCAAAAATCTTCACATGAAGATGATTTTATAGAAAGGATAAAAATTTGTGAAAATTTGTGTAATTCGTGGCAATTTTTTTTAGAATCAAATAATCGAATAAGTCAAAGAATTAAAAAAAGGGATTATCTTTGCAGCACATCAACACAAACTAATTTTCATGAGTTCAGATTCTAGCAAAAGATATGCACAAAGAGGTGTTTCGGCATCAAAAGAAGACGTACATAACGCTATAAAAAATATTGACAAAGGTTTATTTCCGCAGGCATTCTGCAAAATCGTTCCTGATTATTTAACACACGATGATGAGCACTGCCTTATTATGCATGCTGACGGAGCGGGTACGAAGTCATCTTTGGCTTATATGTATTGGAAAGAAACTGGAGATCTTTCAGTTTGGAAAGGAATTGCTCAAGATGCCTTAATCATGAATATTGATGATTTATTATGTGTTGGTGCAACAGATAATATTCTGCTTTCTTCAACTATTGGAAGAAATAAAAATTTAATTCCTGCCGAAGTTATTTCTGCCATCATCAACGGAACAGAAGAATTAATCAACGAATTAAAATCATTTGGAGTTACGATTCATTCAACAGGAGGAGAAACTGCCGATGTTGGAGATGTGGTAAGAACGATTATTGTAGACTCTACGGTAACAGCAAGAATGAAACGTTCTGATGTTGTAGATAATGCAAACATTCAAGCAGGAGATGTAATTGTTGGTTTGGCTTCTTTTGGTCAGGCGACTTACGAAAAAAGCTATAACGGCGGAATGGGAAGTAACGGATTAACTTCTGCACGTCACGACGTTTTCGGAAAATATTTAGCTAAAAAATACCCTGAAAGCTACGATGCTGCAGTTCCAGAAGAATTAATTTATTCAGGACAAGTAAATCTGACTGATGAAGTAGAAAACAGCCCAATAAACGCGGGTCAGTTAGTGCTTTCTCCAACAAGAACTTACGCTCCAATTATCAAAAAGATTTTAGATAAATATACTCCAGAAGATATTCACGGAATGGTGCACTGCAGTGGTGGTGCGCAGACTAAAATTTTACATTTTGTAAAAGATTTGCACGTTATAAAAGACAATTTATTTCTAGTTCCGCCATTGTTCAAGTTAATTCAGGAGCAATCAAAAACAGATTGGAAAGAAATGTATCAAGTTTTCAACTGTGGTCACAGAATGGAGCTTTACGTTCCAGAAAATATCGCTCAAGATATCATTGAAATTTCTAAATCATTCAATGTTGATGCACAAATTGTTGGTAGAGTAGAAGCATCAGATTCTAAAAAACTTACAATTACTAGCGAATACGGAACATTCAACTATTAAAAAAAATAACCATATAAGTGATATAAGTTCATTTTAAGTTAGATTGTCAGGCTGAACGAAGTCGAAGCCCCGTTTTGATTTGACAGCTTTCTATTCTAATCAGAAAGAATTTATATTTTCTTGTATCACTTATATGGTTTAAAAATATTTAATTATGTACGAATTACTTTTTTGGAGATATCTAGACGAAATTTACCTGAACAATCAGGAAGTTTATGAATTGCTTGTTGAAAAACAAGAAGTTGAAGGTTTAGCTGAACTTCAAGTTGAAGTAATAGTAAATAGAATCAATTCTGTTTTTTCTGAATGGGAACGTGTTGACGAAAATAGCTGGAAGAATCCAAAAGGGAAAGGTGCATTTCAAGTTATTACAACACCTCAAAGTATAAAAATTGACTGCTACGGAACAGAAGGAAAAACCATGAATAAATTAGTAGATATCATGGAAGAATTCAAATGTCCGCTTTACGATCCACAAGTTCCGGAACGTTATGATGAAATGAATGAGTAGATTTCATTTATTACAAAATGTAAAATGAAAAAAGCAATTGTCTTAGTTTCTAGTATCTTTTTAAGTATTCTTATCGCCACACTTTTCGGCGTTTTACACAATCAATTCACTTATACAATTTCAGACGAATTTTTCACAGAATATTTGTTTGAAAAATTTGGTTTTGTTGAATACGGAAGAAACACTCCAAGATTAACTGCTTCAATTATTGGTGTATGGTCTGTTTGGTGGATGGGTTTATCCGCTGGATTTATCTTTGGTTTTATCGGGTTCTTTAGTGGTAATACAAAAGAAATGATAAAAAGTATTAGTACAGCAATAATTATAATGTTGACTACAACAACAATAATCGGTTTACTAGGACTATGTTACGGATTTCTAGGTTTTTCAAGTTTAGAGTCCACTTGTTGTTTTCCTCTTCAAATAGAAAACGTGAAAAATCTAATTGCTGTTTCTGAAATGCATAAGTTTAGTTACGCAGGAGGAGCAATTGGGGGTATATTTGGAATCTTTTGGCAGATAAAAAAAATATTAAAGAATAAAATTAAATTATAAAGGCAATATCAATTATTTATTTAGCCGTTTTTCAAAAGCACATTCTGTTCTTTTCTCATTTTTTCAGTTAATTGATTGATATACGTTTTTATTTTCTGCGGAAGCGTATTCCAACTCTGATCTTTTTCAAAGCTTCTGCAATTATCAAAATCGCATTCAACTGCACGAATCACATATTTTTTGTTTTTATAAACCGTAATAATTTTTACGCGTCTTATATAGCCATCTTCGTTGCGAGTTCCATAAACAATAACGGGTTCAATATAAGCATCGCCATCAATATCTTTTGTACTGCAATATTTTGTCCAGAACCAAATGTTTGTTTCTTTTGGGAGAGTATCTTCAAGCAAAT
Source organism: Flavobacterium anhuiense (assembly GCF_004151235.1). Taxonomy (GTDB): domain Bacteria; phylum Bacteroidota; class Bacteroidia; order Flavobacteriales; family Flavobacteriaceae; genus Flavobacterium; species Flavobacterium anhuiense_A. Next base: position 121,930 of record NZ_JUIV01000017.1, on the reverse strand, counting down.
CATTAATTTTCCATTGATTTAAAAATCCGCCGTGATCATTAATCACACAAACTGCTTGTATTTTTGTATTTAAAGTATCTTTCTTGGAAATTGTTTTCTGATTTTCGCCCAAAACCAATTCATAAACACCGCCTTTATCGCTAAACTCAAACGCTCTGTAAATAGGAAAATCAGTTAGATTTTCGAGTTCTCGTTGGGTAATTTCCTGTTTCGTTAATCTATGGCTTTCAATTTTTTGAGAAAAAATAAATGAAGAAGAAAAAGAAAGTAAAATTAAAAGATATTTTTTCATGTTTAGGTTCAGCTTTTAGTATACCAAAGATATTTAAACCTTTTGAGCTCTGCTAAATTTATGTTTTTTAAAAACAGTTTTTGTTGTACTTTTCTGCATGAAATGAAAGCACAAAGATTTCAAAAAATAAAAAAACTTAAAATGATTAGAATTAACTTTAAAAATTATTTTTTCGGACTATCAATTTTACTGTTCACTTTATCCAATACGGTAATTGGACAGAAGAAAGTGGCTGAAAAAAGAAACCTTATTCAGTATGTTGATCCGATGATTGGAACAGCAAGAATGGGACATACTTATCCAGGCGCAACAGTTCCTTTTGGAAGCGTGCAATTGAGCCCAGAAACTGATACTATTGCTTATAGCTTAAACGGAAAATATAATGGAGAAGTTTACAAATATTGTGCGGGATACCAGTATGAAGATAAAACAATTGTAGGCTTCAGCCATACCCATTTTAGCGGAACAGGACATTCAGATTTAGGCGATTTCTTGATCATGCCAACAACCGGTAAACTACAATTAAATCCAGGTGTGGCATCAAAACCTTTATCTGGATATAGATCGGCATTTTCGCATTCTACAGAAAAAGCTGAACCGGCTTATTACAGTGTTTTTTTGGAAGATCATAAAATTAAAGCAGAATTGACAGCCACAACTCGTGTAGGAATGCATCAATACACTTTTCCAAAATCTGATGAGGCGCATATCATTTTAGATTTAACTTCAGGGATTTATAATTATGATAAAAAGAATGTTTGGACATTTGTTCGTGTAGAAAACGATACTTTGATAACAGGATATCGCCAGACAAACGGTTGGGCAAGAACTAGAACGGTTTATTTTGCTATGTCTTTCAACAAACCAATTAAAAGTTACGGACAAGCGGCTCAAGAAAAAAGTGTTTATAGAGGTTTCTGGGGAAGATTTGATCAAACGAAAAATTTTCCAGAAATGGCAGGACAAAATCTAAAATTGTTTTTTGATTTTGATACGAATGAAGGAGAGAAAATCAAAATCAAAATGGCATTGTCACCTGTAAGTTCTGCAGGAGCATTAGAAAACATGAAAAAAGAAACTCCTGATTGGGATTTCGAAAAAGTAAAAAAGCAAAGTCAGGAAGTTTGGAATAAGGAACTGAATAAAGTTCAGGTTGAAACTATTCAAAAAGAAGATTTGGTTAATTTTTATACTGCAATGTATCATGCATTTTTGGGGCCAACTGAATACATGGATTTAGACGGAAATTATAAAGGTCTAGATATGAATGTTCATAAAGCAGAGAAATTCACTAATTACACAAGTTATTCGCTTTGGGATACGTATCGTGCTTTGCATCCGTTATTTAATATCATACAGCCAAAAAGAAACGGAGATATGGTAAGTTCGATGTTGGCACATTCAGACCAAAGCGTTCATAAAATGCTTCCAATCTGGTCGCATTATGCCAACGAGAATTGGTGTATGATTGGCTATCATTCGGTTTCGGTTGTGGCAGATGCAATTGTAAAAGGCAATATCAGTTTTGATGCCGAAAAAGCGCTTCAAGCTTGTGTTAATACTGCAAAAGTGCCGTATTATGATGGTTTAGAATTTTATATGAATAAAGGATATGTTCCAGAAGATAAAAATGGTGCTTCGGTTTCTAAAACTTTAGAATATGCTTATGATGATTGGGCAATCGCTCAGGCAGCAAAGAAATTAGGAAAGACAGCTATTTATAATGAATTCATCAATAGATCGAAAAATTATAAAAATGTTTACGATGAGAAAACAGGTTTTATGCGTCCAAAATTAAACGACGGAACCTTTAAAAAAGAATTTGATCCATTAGATACCCACGGACAAGGTTTTATTGAAGGAAACTCTTGGAATTACAGTCTGTACGTTCCGCAAGATCCTTCTGATATGATTCAATTGATGGGCGGAAATGAGAAATTCAAAGTTCGTTTAGACTCATTATTCAATATGCATCTTCCAGACAAATATTTTGAAAATACAGAAGACATTACAAGAGACGGAATTATTGGGAATTATGTTCACGGAAATGAGCCTTCACATCATGTAGTATATTTATACAATTGGACAGATTCTCCTTGGAAAGCTCAAGATAAAATTAGAATGATTTTGAAAAAAATGTACCGAAATGGCGCTGATGGTTTAGGAGGAAATGATGATTTCGGGCAAATGAGTGCTTGGTATATTTTCAGCAGTTTAGGATTTTACCCAGTTGCTCCAGGTTCAGATGAATATGCATTAGGAAGTCCGTTACTGAAAAAGGCTACTTTGAATTTAGAAAACGGAAAAACCTTTGAAGTTGAAACGGTAAATCAATCTGATAAAAATGTTTTTGTGAACAAAGTTCTAATGAACGGTAAACAATTGGACAAACCATTTTTAAAGCATGCAGATGTTATAAATGGTGGGAAGATTATGTTTTATATGAGCAGCAAGCCAAATAAGAAGCTATATCAAAATTAGTTTTACGTCTGTCACCCTGAGCGGAGTCGAAGGGCTTTCTAGCTTAAGAGGGCTTCGACTCCGCTCAGCCTGACAAACGATACTATTTTAATTCGTGAAAATTTGTGCGATTCGTGGCAAAACAACAAAAAACTTCACGAAATTTGCACTTCAAATAAAGACAATCAATATGAAGATCAATTTAAAATCAGGAATAGATAAACTGCTTTTCGGAATGAAGCAGAATGACGTAACAGCAGCTTTAGGAAAACCTGATAAAAATTATAAAGACGAAGACGATAATGTGATTTTTGTTTACAACTCTCATAAAATGAGACTAACTTTCTACGAAGAAGAAGATCTTAAATTAGGGTATATTGTAGCTTCAAGCAATGATCTGGAAGTTTTCGGATTCAAAATAATCGGAAGAAAAATTGCTGATGTAAAGAAAGATTTCGCTGCAAAACAAATTACAAAATACAATCAGGAAACTTTTGATACTTTCGAAAACTACTTCAACGAAGACAACTGGTTTATCCTTCAAACAGAATTTGATGAGGTAGTGAAGTTTGAAATTGGAGCGATTATCAACAACAAAGATGAATTTGATTGGAAATTTCCTGTAAAGAAATAAACTCTTTTTTGTCAGGCTGAGCGGAGTCGAAGCCCAACTCAGTGGGGATTTAACTTGCGATGGCTTCGACTCCGCTCAGCCTGACAAACCTAGAAAATTACAGTATAAAAAAAAACCGACAATCACTTGTCGGTTTTTTTTATGTTGTAAAAGGAAATTAACCTTTTAACCATGCGTTTTTAAGTTTCTCTTTTGAAGCATCGGTCGCTTTAAAAGTTTCAGCTTCTTCAAATGGCAATTTTACAGTTCCTTTAATGGTTTCTTCTTTTCCGCCACGTTTTACTTTCAAAGTAATAGGGTCATTATCTTTCCAGTTTTCACTTTCAGTAATTAAATCATAAATGTTGTCCAAATTGTATGATTTGTTGTTTACAGCTAAGATTTTATCGCCACCTTTTAAATTTAAGTTTTTATAGAAATCAACAGATTCTGAATCTGGGCGAACTGCGATTTCTTTTGTTGCTTTATCGACAGTTATGTATGGAGTTTGTCCTTTGATAAACGGATTTCCAGTTTTTTTCTCCATTGCTTTTGTAACACCAACTTTTGCTAAGTAAAAATCATAAGGAATTGGAGTAGTTCCAGCCACATATTTGTTTAAAAATTCTCCAACTTCAGGATAAGTCAATGAAGTGATTTTGGCAAATAATTCATCGTCATTGAACGGTTTTTCAACACCATATTCATCAGATAATTTATGCATTAAATCCAAAATACCTCTTTCTCCGTTGCTTTTTTCTCTAATGATAATATCGATGCACATTCCAATTAAAGCTCCTTTTTGGTAGACATTTAAGTATTGGTCTTTATAAGGCTGTTCTAATACATTTTTACTCATTACAGTAAAAGACATTGTATCATCTAATTGTTTAGATTGTGCAATTTTATCTGCAATACGAGTGTAGAATTCAGCTTCGTCAATCAAACCTTGGTTGATTTGGAAAAGATTAGCAAAATATTCTGTTACACCTTCATACATCCATAAATGCTCAGACATTTTTGGTGCATTGTAATCAAAATACTGAATTTCTTTTGAGTGAATTGTTAATGGAGTTACAATATGAAAGAACTCATGAGAAACCACATCTTTCATAGATTCTACCAATTTTTCTTTTGGCATAGATTCTGGCAAAACTACCGTAGTAGCAGTTGGGTGCTCTAAAGCTCCAAAACCGTGAGCATCATCTTTTGCCATACTTGATAAGTATAATAACACAGTATATTTTTTAGTAGAATTTACTTTCCCTAAAAAGTTTTTCTGTGCTGTCATCATCGTTTTCATTTCTGGAGTAATGCTTTCAGCAGTATATTTTCCAGTAGGAGAGTATACGGCAATTAAGATGTCCATTCCGTTTACATTAAAAGTAGTGTAATCAGGTTTAGAATACATAATTGGGTTTTCTACCAAAATAGCATAACGAGAAGTCGTGAATACATCAGAAGTATTGCTTGCATCTTGATCTGTCATAGAAGTTGCCCCCCAAAGTGTTTCAGGATGTGTGATAGTAACTTTGTACGGAACATCCAATTTATCTTTAAAATACCCCACAAATCCGTGAGTATTTACCATGAAATTTTTTCCCGCATCAATGTTTGTTCCTGCTGGAGAGAAAACATCATCATTTCCAAATCCAGTTCCTTTTTCAGTATCGAAAGTATCGTTTACCAAATAAGTGATTTTTTTTAATGCTTTTGCATTTGAAATAGACCAAGAATTATCGTCTAATCTTTTTACCGTAAGCGGATTTCCTTTAGCATCAAATGCTCTGAAGTCTTCAGAATATTTTCCGTAGTTGTCTGTTGAATACGTACCAGGAACGGTTTTCGGAATACTATAAACAATTTCATCCGTCTTAATGGCTGGTGGTGTGACTGTTACTAAGACTTTATCGTCTTTAACATCTGTTAGATTGATATTAACTTCAACTATATTACTTTTTGCGGCTCCAGTGCTCCCTGTTTTACAGCTCCAAAAAGTGACCGCTAGAGCTAAGGTGTAAAGTATTTTTTTCATTTGTATATGTTTAGTTAATTATATTTGACACAAAAAGCATTAAAAAGTTACTAAAAAATCACAATAATTTTAACTATAAAAAAAAACTCCTGAAAAACAGGAGCTCTATGTTAGTCTAATTTATTCTTGATATAATATTTTCCGTCCAAATCTTCATCAAAATCATCTATTTTAACTGGTTTTGGTTTTGGCTTATTCGCAATTGCCTTCTTTTTCCACATCTCAAATTTTTCAAGAGGCATTTTCTTTTTCATAATGTCCAGGACTTCTTTTTCTGCCAATCCAAACTCTTTTTTTATAATTTCAAATGGATTTCTTTCTTCTAAAGCTAACGAAACAAGTCTTTCGCTTTGTTCCGGAGTTAATTCTTTGCGGCTACTCTTTTTCATCTCGTGAAAATTAATTCAAAATAGGGTGTTAATTATTAATAGATTGATTTTCAATTCTTGTATCAATATTAAAAAAAAAAATAATAAGTTGTTTCAGTAAAGTGCACTTTTTTTAGAGAATTTAGCTGTTTTTAAAGGATCTTGATTTTTGAAATGGAATTTTTAGCAGATTCTTCAATTCATTATTTTCTTCTGGGAGCATATGAGTATCTACACCGTATATAAGTTGATCTTTTGGCAAATAAGTGAAAGTTCCAAAAAGCCTGTCCCAAACAGAAAAAATATTTCCATAATTACTATCTGTGTATGGCAATACATAATGATGATGCACTTTATGCATATTCGGAGAAACAATAAAATAGCTTAAGAAAACGTCTAATTTTTCTGGAAGCGAAATATTGGCGTGATTAAATTGTGAAGCAATAACAGATAATGACTGATAGAGAAAAACCATCCACATGGGTGATCCAACAATTAAAACACCTAAAGTGGTAAAAACAAAACGAACAACACTTTCTCCTGGATGATGCCTGTTTGCTGAAGTAGTATCAATCCAAGTGTCGGTATGATGCACCAAATGAAATTGCCACAGAATTTTTACTTTATGTTCGATCAAATGAACTAAATAAGCTCCAATTAAATCCAAAAGCAATAAGCCAATTATGGTATAAAGCCAAATTGGTATTTGCGGAAGCCATTGCAGAATTCCAAAATTATTTTCGATTGTCCACGCCGCGGTTTTTATTAAAATAAACGCAAGAATAAAATTGACCACAATGGTTGTAAAGGTAAAAAAGAAGTTTATCCCTGCATGAGGCCATTTCTTGTATTGCATTTTAAACAAGGGAAAACTGTTTTCAATAAGCCAAAAAATCGTAATGCCGCCAACTAGAATAAGGCTTCTATGCGACGACGGAATCGTACTGAAGTAAGAAATGATTTCGTTCATAATACATACATATTTGAGTTGAAATAGAATTTTCTTGTCGATTTTATCCAAACAAAAAAGAGAAAATCAAATATAAATATATCAGATTTTCTCTTTCGTTTTCAATTATGTACCAACTAATTGGCTATTATTTTTTGATGAGGCTGATTATAAATAATAAAACCCAAGCACCACCTACGGCAATCAGAATTTGCCATAGAAGGCCTCCGCCTCCAATACCAAGTTTTCCGGCGATCCATCCTCCGATAAATCCGCCTATGATTCCAACAATGATATTGCCAAGTAATCCAAAACCAGAACCTTTCCAGATTTGTCCAGCTAGCCATCCAGAAATGGCACCTATAAGTAAGAAATATAAAAATTCCATATTTTATTTTTTTTTTGATGATATGTCGACTTTTTCTTTTTATGCTTCAGCATGATTTTGAAGCAGTGTCTTATAAAGGAAACCAGCCGCTAATGCACCAAGAATAGGGGCGATCCAAAACAGCCAAACCTGAGATAATGGCTCTCCTCCAACAAAAATAGCTTGAGATAATGATCTCGCAGGGTTTACAGAAGTATTTGTAATTGGAATACTGATTAAGTGTATTAATGTCAAAGCTAAACCAATTGCAATTCCTGCAAATCTGCCATTTGCAAATTTATCAGTAGCTCCTAAGATCACTAATAAGAAGAATAAAGTAAGTACAAATTCTGCAATAAAAGCAGACTGTAATGAATAACCATCAGGAGAAAAAGCTCCAAAACCATTAGATGCAAAGGCACCAGCTTTTGTGTTGTCTATTGCAAAACCAGCTTTTCCAGAAGCTATTGTGTATAAAGTTCCGGCAGCAGCAGCAGCTCCAACACATTGTGCAATGATGTACGGAATAAGATCTTTACCAGAAAATCTTCCGCCTGCCCACAAACCAAAAGAAACCGCTGGATTAAAATGACCGCCAGAAATATGACCAACAGCGTATGCCATGGTAAGTACCGTTAAACCAAAAGCTAAAGCAACACCCGCAAATCCGATTCCTAAATCTGGAATTCCAGCAGCAAAAATTGCGCTTCCGCATCCGCCAAAAACAAGCCAATAAGTCCCAAAAAACTCTGCAAATAATTTTTTCATAATAAAATAATTTAATGGTTAAATGTTTAGAATGTATATTGGTAAGCCCAATAAATTAAAACAATTTGTAAGGGCAAACGTACAAATAAAATCCATCTTGGTAAACCAAAACCTGCTTTTTTATTTTGAAACATGTACAAATTAGCAGGAAATACAGCAATTAATAGCATTATAATTCCCCAGGCGGCAAAATGTGATGAAAAAGGCAGGAGCAGAAAGATGCCTAAAATGATTTCGGCGGCACCACTTAAAATATTTATTAATTTGGGGTTTTTTAATGCGGGCGGAATGATTTTTATGTACATTCCAGGACTTCTAAAATGATTTATCCCAGCAAGAATATATAAGCAAGCCATTAAATATAAATGCCAAGGTAAAATCATGATATTTAATTGTTTATCACGAAATTATAAAAAAATTAACAATTATTGCATTACATAACTGTTTTTTTTAATAATGCTTATTTGGAGTTATCTTTTTGGTTTGAAATTTACATTCATAATAATAATGGCTAGAATGATCAACACAATTCCAACCCATTGAGAAAAGATTACTTTTTCGTTTAATAAAATATACGCCATCATTACAGAAACTGGCAGTTCAAGCGCAGAAACAATACTTCCTAATCCAATTCCAGTTAAAGGAAATCCAGCAGTCATTAAAAGCGGCGGAATGATAGTACCGAATAATGATAATACAATTCCCCATTTTAAAAAGATTTCAAGATTAAAGGCAGTTACTTGCGTTGCAAAAGCAAAAGAAAATACAATAACAGCACCTCCCAAAAGCATGTAAAGGCTTCTTTGCGCTGACGAAATTTCGGTTGCAACGCGATTAGCAGTAAACATTGTTGTAGTGAAAGAAGCTGCGGCCAGCATTCCCCAAACTAAACCTCTCCAATCTAATTCGATATCATTATTGATAATATTGGTTGCTAAAACAGTTCCAAAAAGCACTATAACTACCGCAATTACCTTTTGTTTTGAAGGCAATTTTTTTTCTAGAATCATTTCTAATAAAACTCCCATCCAAACGGTTTGCATTAATAAAACGATTCCGATAGAAACAGGAATATATTTTACAGCCAAATAGTAAAATAAACTAGTCATTCCTAGTGAAGTTCCTGCAAGCATTAAATTGAAAATATTTTTAGGAGAAGCTTTTACAGCTGTATTTTTGTTTTTAATACGCTGAAAAAGATTGATTATAAGAATACCTAGAATTCCGTAAATAAATTGTGAGGTTGTGACTTCTGCAGTTGTGTATCCTTCAGAATAAGCCATTTTTACAAATGTGGCCAACATTCCGTAAGTGGTTGCTCCCAAAGCAACAAGAAAAACACCTTTTAATACATTATTTTGCGACGTCATAAATTATCTGTTTTAAAAAATTAAGCCGGCAAAGGTAAGCTATTTTGTTTAGGATTCTATCGTACTATGTTGAAAATAGTAATTAAATGGCAACAAAATCGATTTTTAAACTCTTGAATTAAGAATTCTTTAAAAAGTGAAAATGCTGAAAAATATAAAAAGCCATCAAAAATAATTCTGATGGCTTTTTATATTTATGAAGAACAAATCTTCTCTTTTCTAATTAATTAGGCTGATTTTGATACGTTTCAATTTCAAAAATCAGAGTTGCATTTGGAGGAATTACACCGCCAGCACCTTTTTCTCCATACGCTAAATTTGAAGGCAAGAAGAAAGTTGCTTTTTCTCCGTCTGTCATCATATCAAGGGCTTCAATAAAACCAGGAATCATACCATCTTTTTTACCAACTGTAAAAGGGAAAGCTTTGTAACCGCCTTGTGCATCTCTGTTTGCATCATATTTTCCGTAGGTTTTTGCTACTGGAGCCATGCTGCTGTCAAATAAACTTCCATCTTCAAAGTATCCAGCATAATGGAAATAAATTGTAGAACCTTCAGCACCTTTAACGCCTGTTCCTTTTTGCGTTACTACATATTTTAAACCGGTAGAAGTTGCAGTTGCTTTTGCTTTCAAGTCTTTAAAATAAGCAGCTTTAGCAGTTACTACTTTTTTTGCTTCTTCTTTTTTAGCGGCTTCTTTTTTTACATCATCGCTTAAAACTTTTAAAGCGTCAAATTTCTTTGCAGCTGCACCTTTACGTGTAATAACGATTTTTGTCATTACATCATCCTGAACAATTTTATTTACAACGTCCATTCCAGAAACTACGTGTCCAAAAATAGTGTGTTTTCCGTTTAACCAAGGCGTATCTTTATGTGTAATGAAAAATTGGCTTCCGTTTGTTGCAGGACCAGAATTTGCCATTGCCAGCACACCGCCTTTTTCAAATTTCAAATCGTCTACAAATTCATCTTTAAAAGAATATCCAGGACCTCCAGTACCATTTCCTTCAGGATCACCACCTTGAATCATGAAATCATTAATAACTCTGTGAAATTTTAATCCGTTATAAAATGGTTTTCCTTTAAGAGACGCCTTAACATTAGGATTTGTACCTTCTGCCAAAGTAATAAAGTTTGCTACTGTAACAGGAGCTTTTACATATTCTAAAGAAAGAACAATATCTCCTTTTGTAGTAGAAATTGTTGCAAAAATTCCATCGCCTGGGTTTGCTGTTGTAGCTGCGACTTTGCTTGTAGGTTTGGTTGCTGGTTTAGCAGCAGGCTTTTTGGTTTGGGCCTGAATATTTACTATTGCTAAACAAAATAAAAACAGAAATTTAAATTTCATTGCTTTTTAATTTTTAAGTCTATAATTCGATTATTTTTTATCTGAAATCTGGATTTCGAAAATAATATTAGCGTTTGGCGGAATTACACCTCCAGCACCAGTTGCTCCATAAGCTAAGTGAGATGGAATGAAAAGAACAGCTTTGTCTCCAAAAGATAATTGTTCAACCCCTTCGATAAAACCAGGAATTAAACCGTCTTTTTTCCCAGCTTGAAATTGAATTGGCTGGTAGCCGCCTTGTGCTGCTCTAGCTGGATCAAATTTTCCGAATTGTTTTGCCACTTCTTCAATGCTAGTGTCAAACAAAGTTCCGTTTTCAAGGAAACCTGCGTAGCTAATGTAGATTTGGCTTCCTGCAGCAGGTTTTTTACCATTTCCTTTTTCTGTAATTGTATATTCTAAACCGCTTGCAGTTTTAGTTGCTTTTGTTTTTAAAGTGGCATAAGAATCCACTTTTTCTTTTTGAACTCCAGCATATTTCTGCTGCTCTTTTGCGATGTCAGCAAAATAATCATGGAATACTTTTACAGCATCAAATTTTTTCGCTGCTTCACCATTTCTGATGATTGTAACAGAAACAATATTGTCGCCTTGAACCACTTTATTTACCACTTCCTGATCTTTAGCGCTTACCACATGACCAAAAATAGTGTGCAAATTATCTAGCCAAGGAGTTTCTACGTGAGTAATAAAAAATTGGCTGCTGTTTGTGCCTGGACCGTTATTAGCCATTGCTAAAACTCCAGCTTTGTCAAATTTTAGATCTGAGAATTCGTCTTTAAATTTATAACCAGTATCTCCAGAACCAGTTCCCAATGGATCACCAGTTTGGATCATAAAACTTTCAATAACTCTATGAAATTTTAAACCATCAAAAAAGGGTTTGTTTTTTAATTGTTCATGTGTTACAAACTCGTTTTTGCCTTCAGCTAAAGTCACAAAGTTTGCTACTGTTATCGGCGCTTTTTTATAATCAAGCTCTACAATGATGTGACCTTTGTTTGTCTCGATATCGGCATATAAACCATCTGGCAGATTACTATGATCATCTTTACAAGAATAAAATGAGCTTACGGCTATTAGTAATAATAAAATACTCTTTTTCATTTTAAGATATTGTTTTTATTGAGTTAATGTGTCTTTTTTAGCTGGTGCTGCAGGTTTTGCAACTGCAGGTTTTGGTGTTGCGGTTTGAGTAGACTGTGCAGCTGGTTTTGCTGTTTGAGCCGTTGGATCTGGAACAAAATTTCTAAGTGTAACCGTAACGATTAAAGATTCATTTGGACCAATTTTTTTGTTGTCTCCGTGATATCCGTATGCCATATGCGATGGAAATAAAAATGTAACCGTCTCATTTTTATGCATTCTTTTAATTCCGTCACGTAAACCCATCATAATGTCTTGTTTGTCTACATAATAGGTTTGTGGGCCAAGATCAGATTCCGAGTAGATGCTATTGCCTTTAATGTCTTTTATTTCCATATTGAAGTAAGCAATATCACCTTTTCTAGGAGCCAAAGTTTCTGTTGCATTCTTTTCTTCATAGCAAAACCAATATCCTTTTGGAGTGGCATAATATTTTACTTTCGGATTGCTTTTGATTATTTTTTTAATGACGTCTTCTTCGTTTGCCACCAGCTTTTTATTTCGGTCAGCCGATTTTTTCATGAATGTTCCCGAAGCTCTAGAAATAGGTCTTCTGGCTTCCTCATGATGCTTGCAGCTGCTTAACAAAACAGTAAAAAGCAAAGTATAAATGCTAAGTTTTAGGTAATTCATGATTTGGGTTATAATTTTAGTTTTTTGACTAAATCTTCAAATTTATTTATTGTTTCTTCCATAGAAGCTTCAGATCTTCCTCCGGCTGCATTGACGTGTCCGCCTCCGTTAAAATGGTCTCTTGCAAATTGGTTAACATCAAATCCTCCTTGAGAACGGAAAGAAATTTTAATAATTTTTTCTTCTTTGTTTTCAATAAATATGGCTGTAAAAACAATTCCGCGAATGCTTAATCCGTAATTTACAATTCCTTCAGTATCACCTTTTACATAGTTAAACGAATCAAGTTCTTCTTGTGTAAGCGTCATGTATGAGGTTTTGTGTTCTTCGAAAATTTTCATGTTTTGAAGTGCACGGCCCAATAACTGCAAACGGCTAAAAGAACTATTATCGTATAGCAATACCGGAATTTGAGTGTTTTCGACTCCTAAATCGATCAATTCTGCAATAATTCTATGCGTGTTTCCAGTGGTTCCTGGAAAACGGAAAGAACCAGAATCGGTCAAAATTCCAGTATAGATGCAAGTGGCAATGGTTTTATCGATATCTTCTTTTTTGTTTAAAAAGGCAATAAAATTATAAACCATCTCGCAAGTAGATCCGTAAGAAGTGTCTGAATACGTATAAGCTGCATAATCATGAGGTTTTTCATGATGATCGATCATGATAAACGGAGCCGTAAGTTTTGCGAGAGTATGCTCCATTTCGCCAGTGCGATGAAAAGCATTAAAATCTAGCGTAAAAATAAGTTCGGCTTCTTCTAATATTTTAATACAGTTTTGAGTGTCTTTTTCATAGACTTTTACTGTTTCTGAACCTGGAAGCCAAGCTAAAAAATCAGGAAAATCATTTGGAGAAATAACGGTTGGCTGATGATTATTTTTGAGTAAAAAATGGTACAAAGCTAGAGTAGAACCCATGGCGTCACCATCTGGTCCTCTGTGCGGAATTATTGCGATTTTCTTTGGCGTAGCAAGCAATAATTGAATCGCTTGAATATCTTGTATTTTCATAGTGTGCGAATTTACATTTTTTTAATGTAATGCTGAAAATAATTTTAGTATTCAAGTGGCAGTAGCCAGTGGTCAGTTTTTTTAGTAGTCAGTCTCAGTACAATTTGGAATTTGGACTCGAGCGTTAGCGAACAGGCGTAGCAATTTTAAAAATTGGAATTTAATCTCTGGTACAGTTTGTATTTCGCACCCTTGACAATCTGAGATTTGTAAATTCCAACAGAACCAGAAGAAAAATAAGCAATTGTACAAGCGATAGCAATGAAGATTCCAGGTGCAATTCCGAATAATTCCATTCCCATTACCGTGCAGGCGATAGGAGTATGGGTCGCGCCCGAGAAAACAGCAACAAATCCGATTCCTGCTAAAAGAGCAATTGGCATTGGAATTACGGTTGATAAAGCACTTCCTAAAGTAGCTCCAACAAAGAATAAAGGAGTTACTTCTCCGCCTTTAAAACCGGCTCCAAGTGTAAATCCTGTAAATAAAATTTTAAGCAGAAAATCGTACCATTGGCTAGGATTTGAAAAAGAATCAACAATAACAGGAACACCTAATCCAGAGAATTTTGTAAATCCTAAACCCGCAATGGCAATGGCTAAAACTACGCCGCCAATTACAGGACGAAGCGGTGGATATTTAATGTTTTTTGAAAAAAGCGAACCCCAAAAATGTGTGCTTCTGGAAAATAATAAAGCAGCAAATCCTGATAAAGCCCCAACAATTAGAGTAAAAATAATATTGTTTAAACTAAGTTCTGGAATTGTTGGAATACTGTAATGCGTATGTTTTATTTCCCAGAATTCTACCGTGAAGTACGCTGCATAAGCCACTAGAAAAGAAAGCAGAATACTTTTAAAATTGATTTTACTGAAATATAAAACCTCTAAAGCGAAAATAGCTCCTGCGAGAGGTGTTCCAAAAACAGAAGCAAATCCGGCACTAATTCCTAGAATGATTAAAATTCTGCGTTCTGAATTATCGAGGTTGAAAAACTTGGTAAATTGGTCGGCAATTGCGCCTCCCATCTGAACTGCTGTGCCTTCTCGTCCTGCAGATCCTCCAAACAAATGGGTAAGCAGTGTTCCTAAAAGAACTAAAGGTGCCATTTTAAACGGAATGACTTTTTTAGGACTTTCATATTCTTCAAGTAAAAGATTGTTTCCTTTTGTAACCGATTCTCCCCAATAGTAATAACTCAATCCAACCAAAAATCCGCCGAAAGGCAAAAGCCAGATAATCCAATCATGCTGAATTCTAAATTGCGTAACCCATTCTAGAGAAACTAAAAAGAAAGCAGATGCAGAACCTGAAAATATACCTACTAAAGCACAGATAAGAATCCATTTAGGAAGTGAAAGCAGGAATTGTTTAGGATTTAAGGAAGTCATTAATGAATTCTAAAAAGTTCGCCACGAATTTCGCCAATTTTCACGAATTAAAAGGAAAAAAATATTTTAAATCCATTATCCCGATAGCTATTGGGAGTGGCATAAAAAAAAAATTAGTGTAAATTAGTGAAATTCGTGGCGAAAAAAAATATTATACTACAGCAGTAAATTCTATTTCCACCAAATATTCTGGAGCAACCAATTTGCTGATTCCGTAAAATCCTGTAGTTGGTTTTACATCTTTAAAGAAAGCAGAGTGCGCTCTAGCCACTTCTTCGAAAGTAGAAACATCTGTTGTGAAAATTCTAGTTCTAATAACATCCTTCATGCTCACATTTAAATCTTCTAAAACTTTTTCTACTCGTTCCAAAATATTATACGTTTGAGCATAAGCGTCATCAGCTCTTACTTTATCGCCGTCAACAATGGCTACAGTTCCAGAAACTTCAATAATATTGCCAATTCTTACAGCACGACAATATCCCATTTTGTCTTCCCACGGAGATCCAGTTAAGATGTTTTCTCTTTTCATTTTTTATAATTTTTGCGAATTTGTCTGTATGGTTTTAAAAGCAAATTCAGGTTAATTAAAGTTGCCGCAATTTAAGAATTATGCTTCTGTCAGCGATTAAAAAAAGCTTGAAATCAATTCAGAAATCAAGCTTTTTTGTGATATTTTATTCGGTTTCTTTTTCTTCATAAAGACGAAGCTTATTTTGTACTGTATTCAAATTTTGCTGTAAGGTTTCAATTTTATTCAAAAGGTTTGCAATAGCATCAATTCCCTCCAAATTTATTTTGAGATCATAATGCATGCGAATCATTTTTTCAACCGTTGGAAGCTGTTCTGGTTCTAGATATTCATCATTTTCTTCTGTTATAATATGAATGAGTCCGTAGTTGCTAAGTTCAGTTATAAAAGTATTTTCGATTTCGTGGTAAATACAAAACTGTTTGATCTGGATTAAATTTTTATTTTTCATGACTTTCTTAGTTTTGCTAATTCTTCAAATAACTCTTTTTCTTTATCCGACAGCTTTGTTGGAAGTTTTATAGTGTATGTGATGTATAAATCACCAAACTGATTCTCTTTTTTGTAAACGGGAAAACCTTTTCCTTTCAGTTTTACTTTCGTTCCCGGTTGTGTTTCTGCGGGAACTTTTATTTTTACTTTTCCGTCAAAAGTATTGATATAGGTTTCTCCGCCTAAAATTGCAGTGTACAGATCTATTGGAGCTTCGGCATATAAATTATTTCCTTCGCGTTTAAAATCTGAATTGTTAGAAATGATAAACGTGATGTATAAATCGCCGTTTGGTCCGCCGTTTACGCCAGGTCCGCCATGATTTGGAATTTTAATAATCTGTCCGTTTTCTACGCCTGCAGGAATCGTAATTCGGATGTTTTTTCCGTTTACCGTTAAATTCTGTTTATGTGTAGTGTAAGCCGATTTAAGGTCTAGTTCCAGTTCGGCATTAAAATCTTGCCCTCTATATTTGGATTGCGATCTGCTTCTCCCTCCGCCATACATGGAATTAAAAAAATCTGAGAAATCGCTGCCTGAGAAATCACCGCCTCCAAAACCAGAGAAATCGCCTTCAGAATATTGATAGCCACCTTGCTGTCTGCTTTGCTGCTGATTAGGATCGTAGCCCGCTTTTTCAAATTCTTCAGCGTGTTTCCAATCTTTTCCGTATTTGTCGTATTTTTTTCGATTTTCAGGATTGCTTAAAACTTCGTTTGCTTCATTAATTTCCTTGAATTTTTTTTCAGCTTCTTTATCATTCGGATTCAAATCGGGATGATATTTTCTTGCCAGTTTTCGATATGCTTTTTTGATGTCTGCTTCTGTTGCAGATTTTGTAACATCCAATACTTTATAATAATCGATATAATCCATTTTATTGAGATTTTAAATGGTAAAATAAAGTCTTGAAGTTAAGAATAAGTTGTTAATAATCAAAATGCTAAATCTTTTTGTAGATTGGTTTTTTGGAATTTGTAAATTTTAGATTTGAAATTTATTTTTTACAAAGTAAAAAATCTTGGCAGGTTTTTTGCTTCCAAAAATTAGCTTAATTATATGTTATAAAACTCCTAAAGTTGTAGCAAGTAAGTAAATTATACTATTTTTGTGAAGCTGGACTTTTGATTTATATTAATTATAAAAGGCGATTCGATAATACTTTTTTCAATGAAGCACATTTTATTTTTCATATTGTTTTTTACTGCACTGTCTGTATCAGCCCAAATTGAGTCTAGTACTAAATTCAAAACTATTCCGGGCGGAAAGTTTACTGCAAAGCCTAAAAAAACTCCAGTTCCTGAGACAAAAGATCCACTGGCAGAATTTAATGATATGCCAGCAATTAAAACTCCAAATGTTTTTGAAAATACGACTATAACTCCAAAATCAAAGTTTCAGATTGGAGAAGAGAAAAGCAAATTTACAATGTCTACAGAAACCGATTTTGCTAATCCTGGCGATCGATATGTAGCCAAAATGGAAAAAGATTTAGATAAATCATTGAAAGATGCTGGCTTGAGAGAAGGCCGTGGCGTTTTGGTAAAGAAAAATATTTCTCTGGGAGATTTTAAAACCAAATCAGAATACTTTATTGTCAAGTTCCGTGATTTTGGAGCAATTGACGGAGATTTAATAAAAGTGTCTTCAAACGATTATGTAATCCGCGATAGAATTTTATTGGATGCAAGTTACCAGTCGGTTAAAATCAATCTTGCACAAGGATTCAATAAATTAGACTTTGAAGCTTTAAATATAGGTACACTTGGAGGAAACACCGCAGAAATACAAGTTTACGACGATAAAGGCAATCTAGTAACAAATGATTATTGGGATAATCTGGCTGCAGGATTCAAGGCTTCTATTGTTGTGACGAAAGAATGATTTTTTTTTAAGATGCTAAGGTTCTAAGATACTGAGATTCTAAGTTTTTTCCGGAAGCTAAACAAACAAAAAAGGCGATTCTAATTTTAGAATCGCCTTTTTTAGAATCTGATTATTTCATGACTTAGAGTCTTAGCATCTCAGTATCTCAGTATCTTAGAACGGATCCGCCGTCACTTTAAACTTCATATCTGCTTTTACTGTAACATCTTTTGTTAAGGTTTCTTTTATGGTTACTTTAGTTCTTATTTTATAGCTATCTGCTTTAATATATTCGTCTAACCTTTTATCTGTGCAAATCAAATCGATTGTATTGCTAGATACGTTGATGTTATCAGCGTAAGCCAATTCGATTTCATCTGAATTTGATGTCGAAATATACAGATGAACCGATTTTAAAAACGTAAATGTTTTATCCGAAGGGTCTGTAATGGATAGTTTCAAGGATTTGATTTTAACATCTTTTACCAAACTTGCTTTTGTTTTATTGTTTTCAAACTCAGCCGAAGAATTGGTTGTAACCTCTGGAGTGATTATTTCCGAAGGCAGATTGATTGGAGAAGTGCTTTGAATTTTAATTGAAGTATTATTCGAAATAGTAAAAGTCAATAAATCATCAACCGTATTACAAGAAGAGAAAAAAGCAGACATAAAAACAGTCAGCGCAATAATTTTTGATTTCATAGTTTAATTTAAATTGGGTTTTCGTTAAATACGATTTTTTGGAGTTTTTTCTTTTAAGGAACTAAGCTTCTAAGGTGCTAAGATGCTAAGTTTTTTTTAGATTTTGAAACATAAAATCTCAGAATCTTAGAATCTTAGAACCTTAGCATCTTTTGATTTAAAAAAAATCAAAAATCAATTTTTGAATTTCGAATATAAAAAGTACTTTTGCGCATGCAACACAACGTACTTATTTTAGATTTCGGATCGCAATATACTCAACTTATTGCGCGTAGAGTTCGCGAATTAAATATATTCTGCGAAATTTTTCCTTACAATCACATTCCAAGTGATTTATCAAGTTATAAAGCCGTAATTTTAGGAGGAAGTCCTTTCTCTGTAAGAGGAGAAGATGCACCACATCCTGATTTATCACAAATTAGAGGTAAAATGCCTTTACTTGCTGTTTGTTATGGAGCACAATATTTAGCTCATTTCAGCGGTGGAGAAGTGGCAGCTTCAAATACCAGAGAATACGGAAGAGCTAACTTGTCTTATATTAAAGAAGGCGAAACTTTCTTTGAAGGAGTTTCAGAAAACAGCCAAGTTTGGATGAGCCATAGCGATAGTATCAAAGCGCTTCCAACAAATGCTGTAAAATTAGCAAGCACGCATGATGTAGAATATGCAGCTTACAAAATTGAAGGCGAAACTACTTATGCAATTCAATACCATCCAGAAGTTTACCATTCTACAGACGGTAAAAAAATGTTGGAGAATTTCTTAGTGAAAATTGCTGAAGTTCCGCAAAACTTTACTCCAAATGCTTTCGTTGACGAAATGGTGGCAGAATTGAAAGAAAAACTAGGAAACGATAAAGTGGTTCTTGGTTTATCTGGAGGAGTAGATTCTACAGTAGCAGCCGTTTTATTAAACAAAGCAATCGGGCAAAATTTATATTGCATCTTCGTTAACAATGGGCTTTTACGTAAAAACGAATTCGAAAATGTATTGAACCAATACAAAGGAATGGGGTTAAACGTAAAAGGAGTTGACGCTGGAGATCGTTTCCTTGGCGAATTGGCTGGAATCAGTGATCCAGAAACAAAACGTAAAACAATCGGTCGTGTATTTATCGAAGTTTTTGATGATGAATCACACTTATTAGAAGATGTAAAATGGTTAGCGCAAGGAACTATTTACCCAGACGTTATTGAGTCTGTTTCGGTAAAAGGACCGTCTGCAACTATTAAATCTCACCACAACGTTGGTGGATTGCCAGATTATATGAAATTAAAAATTGTAGAACCGCTTAGAATGCTTTTCAAAGATGAAGTGAGAAGAGTAGGAGCTACATTAGGAATAGATCCTGAATTATTAGGAAGACACCCTTTCCCAGGACCAGGATTATCAATCAGAATTTTAGGAGATATTACTCCGGAGAAAGTTAGAATTTTACAAGATGTAGATTCTGTATTTATCGAAGGATTAAAATCTTGGGGATTATACGATAAAGTTTGGCAGGCTGGAGCAATTTTGCTTCCTGTAAACAGTGTTGGTGTTATGGGTGATGAGCGTACTTACGAAAAAGTAGTAGCGCTTAGAGCGGTAGAATCAACAGATGGTATGACTGCTGACTGGGTTCATTTACCTTACGATTTCTTGATGAAAGTGTCTAATGACATTATCAATAAAGTAAAAGGCGTGAATCGTGTAGTTTACGATATTAGTTCAAAACCACCTGCAACAATTGAGTGGGAATAGTAGCATAATTTAAAATTAAGGTCTTACATTTGTAAGGCCTTAATTTTTTATAACCTACTATTTATGAGAGAACTTTTAACAATTTCTCTTGTCTTTATTTTGTCTTTTAACAAAATAATTGCGCAAGATTCAATTATCGAGCACAAGATTCAAAAAGGTGAAACCGCTTATTTTATTGCCCAAAAGTATAAGGTTTCTATCGATGAGATTTACAAACTCAACCCCGAATCGCAAAACGGAATCAAAGACAATCAGGTTTTAAAGATTCCAGTTCACAACTCAGAAAATACAACTTCAAAGCAGCAAACCCATATTGTTGCGCCAAAAGAAACATTGTTTGGTTTATCAAAACAATATCATGTTTCGGTTGAAGCCATTCAGAATGCCAATCAGGAAATTTTAGCCAGCGGACTTCAAATAGGTCAAGAACTGATTATTCCTCAAAATTCAGATCATTCTTTAAAACAAGAAATTGCTGTTTCTTCAAAAACAACACATCAGGTTGTGGCTAAAGAATCTTTGTTCAGCATTGCAAGACAATACAATGTTTCGGTTCAGGATTTAGAAAACCTTAATAAAGATATTTTAATTAATGGATTACAGATTGGCCAGACAATTTCTATTCCAAACAAAAGAAAAACATTGGATGGAAGAGTTCGTGTTATCAATCAAGAAACAGTTTTTCATATAGTTGAACCAAAAGAAACCAAATTTTCGATTGCGAAGAAATATGGAATATCAATCGATCAGCTAGAATCACAAAATCCTGAAATTGTAAATGGATTAATTGTTGGAAACAAATTAGCCATCAATACAAAAGGAATTCAACCCACAAACGAAAGTGAAGAATTGATGTTGGCTTTGGCCGAAAAACAAGTTGTTGTCGAGAAAACAAAAGCCAAAACGGTTGAAATTGAAGATTTAAAAGACCGATTGGTTGTCCAAAAAGAAATGAATCAGAAAATTATAAAGATTAATGATTTGAAAGTGAATCTGAACGATATGAATGGTTCTAAAGAAAACTCAGTTGAAAAATTGCGTTTGGTTTTAGAAGCCAATAAAAATGTTCAAGATGTTTTAATGGCAAAATTAGATTCGCTTGTTGCAGCAATGAATGATGACTTGAAAGAATTGAAAAGAATGGATATTTTGAATATTGAAGAATCGAAAAGATTAGAAAAACAATCTTCTGAGGGAATCAATAAAACCAATGAATTATCATCTCAATTAAAGAAAGAATTGGCAGAAAACAGAAAAGTGTATGCCGGTTTGATGAATAAAGTAGAGAAAATTGCCGTTGAGGAAAATCAGGAGTATAAGAAGAAAATCCGCGAAAGCGAGAAAAAAGCCAATACAGAACCTTTGCAACAACGTTTGTCTTTAGAGGAAATTAATCGCTATAAAGAAGATCAGCAAAAAGGAGATGAAAAGAATCAACTTTTAATTGCTAAAATTGATTCGCTTGACAATCAGAAAAAAATTGAAGTAAAGCGACACATCAGTAAAGCTTCATATTACAGTATGGAAGCTCGAAAGTTTGATGATAAATTAGCTTTAGTAAAATTGAAAAAATATCAAGATGAAGCAGTCAAAAAACAGAAAAAGGATAACACTATTGAAAATTCAAAAACAATTTCGCTGGAAGAAATGAAACAAGAATTGAAAGACAATCCGTTACGACCTGATAAAACAGTAAAAGTAGAAGTTTATGATAATCTTAGAGAAGTTTCGAACGGGTATTACTTAGTTTTGGGTATATTTACAGACGCAGTTGATCGAGATAAGCTTATTATGAAACTCATTGATTCTGGCGATTTTAACGCTAGTTTCTTTTTCAATATTAACAGCCTTTCGTACTATGTTTACAGCGATAAATTCGAAAACATGGAAGAAGTGCTTTATAAATGCAAGAAAAAAGAAGAAGATGAGTTATATAAAGAAATCATAATTGCCAAAGTAGAAATCGATTTGAGATGATTTTTGTATGAAATAACAAACGGCTCGAATTTTGCTTTTGGATAATCTGTGAGATATTTTTAAATTAGAAATTAAATTGTTTTAAGCCATATTATGAAATACTATTTAACATTATTGTCTCTTGTATTCTTTATCAGTTCAAGTGCTTTTTCTCAGGAAAAAGTGGTGAAGTATAAAGTGTCAAGCGGTGAAACTATTAATCAGATTGCTCAAAAATTTAAGGTTACGCCTTATGACATTTATAAGCTAAATCCAGATGCGAGAACAGGTTTAAGCCCAAACACAGTATTACTGATTCCGACGGCAACAGGAGAAGCAAAAAAAGAAGTTTCTGAAACTAAAACTGCTGTTGTTTCGGGAAAAGAGATTATTCATGAAGTGCAGCCAAAAGAAACGTTTTACAGCATCGAGAAAAAATACGGAATCTCTGATGAAGCTTTAAAAGCTGCAAATCCGTTTTTGGAAAAAACGGGTGTTCAAATTGGACAAAAATTGGTTATTCCAGCAAAAGGATCTGCTCCAAAAGCTTCAGCAAAACCTGCTAAAGAAAAAGGTGCTGAGAAATATATGTATCATGATGTTCAGCCAAAAGAAACAAAATTTGGCATTGCAAAACAGTACAATATGGCTGTTGATGAATTAGAAAAACGCAATCCAGATATCGTTAATAGTTTGCCAGTTGGTTACAGACTTACCATAAAAGGAACAGCGCCAAAAACAGAACACGTTGCAGCAGAAACAGCAAAACCTGCTGAAAATAAGAAACCTGCAGAATCTTCTAAAAAAGCGGTAACTTATATGGAGTATCAGGTGAAACCGAAAGAAACTTTTTATAGTTTAGGAAGAGTTTTTCATTTATCGCAAGATGAATTAGTGGCATTAAATCCATCACTTTCTGAAGGTGTAAAAGAAGGAATGGTTTTGAAAGTTCCGGCTGGATATATAGCTCCTGCGCCAATTATTGCAACGCAAGTTCCTGCTGATAAACCTGCTGATTCTTCTGTAAGTAAACCAGTAGAAAACTCTGGCGGCGGAATTAAGATAGTTGATAAAGTAAAATCTACTGAAAACGAAAATGTAGAAATTGTTGAATTAACAAAAAAAAGAGGTATTAATGAGCGTAAAAAAGTAGTTTTATTGCTTCCTTTTAATTTGGCTAAAGTGCAAAGTGATACGTCTGGAACTGCTAACAGAATTAAAAACGATAAGTTCTTAAATATGACTTTAGATTTTTATTCTGGAGCTTTGATGGCGATTGACTCTGCAAAAACATTGAAACTGCCAATTGATGTTGCTATTTACGATTCGCAAGAAACAAAAACGACTTCGAATGTTGTAGGTTTGACTCAGAAACTTCAAGATGCAGATGCTGTAATTGGGCCATTTTACCAAAGTAATGCAGAAACGGCGGCAAGTATGCTTCGTTCGTATAATGTTCCTGTAATTTCTCCTTTATCAAAAGATAGCGCCAATCCGATTGATAATTTGTACCAAACAATACCTTCAAATGACGTAATCAGAAATGCTGTTTTTGATTTTATGCGTTCTAAAAATGGAAATATAATTGCGGTCGTTGATAAGAAAAAAGAGTCGGTTATCAATTACATCAAACAAAATCAGAAAGGAGTTGCATTTGCATCTTTAACTGAAACTGGCGGTTTGGATGTGGCGAATTTAAAAAGCCTGCTGATTCCAAGCCGAATGAATTATGTCGTGATGGAAACAGGAAATACAGCGATGGTAAAAGCTACGATAAAAGCTTTACTTGATTCTCAAAAAACGTGTCAGGTTCAGCTTGTAATTCTTGAGCCAAATAGCACACTGGATACAGATGAAATTGTTTTTGATAATTTAGTAAAATTAAAATTAATGTATCCTTCTGTAACTCGAGAAAGCGACGAACAGCCAGTTTTAATTTATGAAAAACAATATCGTCTAAAAAACAAAGCAAATCCGACGACTTACGCAACGAGAGGATTTGACGTAACGTTTGATACGATGATGCGTTTAATGCAAGGAAAAACATTCCAAGAAACAGCTGATTTGATGACAACTCAGCAGGTAGATAATAAATTTCAATATTATAGAAAAGAAGATGGGGGACACGCTAATAAAGGTGTTTACATCTTATATTATGATAGTGACTTAACTTTAAAAGTAGCAAATTAATGACATCAAAAGTAACCTATTTAGGAGATTTAAGAACAAGTTCAATTCACGTGCAATCAGGAAGCGAAATCATTTCTGACGCACCATTAGATAATAACGGAAAAGGAGAAGCATTTTCTCCAACAGATACAGTTGCAAATGCTTTAGCAAGCTGCATGATGACCATTATGGGAATCAAAGCTCGTGATTTAGAAGTTGATTTTGTTGGATCTACAGCAGAAGTAACTAAGATCATGAATGCTGAACCAAGAAGAATTGGAGCAATAGAAATTGTGTTTCAAATGAAAAGCAATGCTGATGAAAAAAGCAAAACGATTTTAGAGCGTGCTGCCATGACTTGCCCAGTATTTTTAAGTTTAAGCAGTGAAATCGAAAAGAAAATTACTTTCAACTGGAATTAATTTTCAACTTAATATTAAAAGGAGCTGTCTCAAAAGGACAGCTTTTTTTATAAGCTTCGGAGAAGCGAAATATTTGTAGAAATTCAATAAAGTGAATGCAAAAGAGCTCCAGCGGAGCGACATTTTTTTCCAATTAGTATATTGCTCCGCTGGAGCTTTGTTAATGATAATAGATTAAATTGCTATAAATGTTTCGCTTCTCCGAAGCTGAATTTCCAAAATCAAAGGGTTTGTAAATATTTTTCGGACTGCCTGTTTTGTTTTATAAATGGTCTAAAACAGACAAGAGAGCAACATCTACTTTGCCCTCTTGTCCCTCTTACTAACTAACCAATAATATTTATTCTGAAAACTCTAATTTTTTAAGTTTGTTCCAGCCTCCACGAGTAAAATCTGGAATTTCAACAGGAGCAGAATTATGATCTAATGAAATTTCTGTTAATGGTCCAAGGCAAGACCATTCGGCTAAATCATAAACGTCCATATCAAGCGGAAGTCCTTTTTGCAGACAATAAATTAAACGATAGTCCATAATAAAATCCATTCCGCCATGACCGCCCACTTTTTTAGCCTGTTCTTCGATTCCTTTTGCAATTGGATGTTTGTATTTTTCCATCAACGCTTTTTTCACTTCTTCAGGAACAAAAGAATGCGCGCTCAATTTTTCGTGATTTGGTTTTACGTCATCGCTTAATTCTTTTCCGTCTAAAGCATAACCTTCTAACGGATATTTATTAGCAAAACCTTTT
Organism: Flavobacterium anhuiense; assembly: GCF_004151235.1. Taxonomy (GTDB): domain Bacteria; phylum Bacteroidota; class Bacteroidia; order Flavobacteriales; family Flavobacteriaceae; genus Flavobacterium; species Flavobacterium anhuiense_A. The sequence continues at coordinate 96,543 of NZ_JUIV01000017.1, read as the reverse complement.
GTACCGCTCAATTGATACATTCTGCTGTAGGGACGAGGAGAAGTAACATCGTGTTGAATGTGAATTGTTTTTCCGTTTTCCGTACGAATCATAGTCATAGTATGATCACCATTTCTAAAATTTTTAATTTCTTGTCCTGATTTTTCTTTAATGTAAGCAGGATTTCCAACAGCTTTTGTATCCATAGAAACCAAGAAATTCATTTTGTCACCACGGTGAATATTTAGTGCCTGACACGCAGGTCCCATTCCGTGTGTCGCGTAAATATCGCCGCGGTGTTTAATGTTATAATCCATTCTCCAGTTGTTCCAGTATTCTCCCCAAAAAGGCTGTAAACCATGAATATAAGAACCTTCGGCATGAAGAATTTCTCCAAAAACGCCTTGCTGAGCCATGTTTAATGTTGTCAATTCGAAAAAATCGTAAACACAATTTTCCAATTGCATGCAATGTTTTCTTGTTTTTTCCGAAGTATCGATCAATTCCCAGATTTCTTTCATAGTTAAAGCGCCCGGAACTTCTATTGCAACATGTTTTCCATCTTTCATGGCTTGAACTCCGATAGAAGCATGATGAAGCCAATCTGTAGCCACATAAACCAAATCTACGTTTGGCAAAGCCGTAACTTTTCTCCAAGCATTTTCGTCGCCATAGAATTCCTGTGCTTTCGGAAAACCAGCTTTCGTTAAAATCTCATTTGATTTTGCAGTATTTTCTTGAGTCATGTCGCACAACGCTACAATTTCTACACCTGGAATATGTGTCATACGTTCTACAGCGCCAGGACCGCGCATTCCAAGTCCGATAAAAGCAACACGAACCGTCGGAATTGGATCTGCTGCCATTCTCAGGACATCTTGCTGTCCTTTTGGACGTGAAGGCGTTTTGGTCTTAATCATTTGTGCCGATGCAATTGTCCATCCGAACAAAAGAAAAAGGATTGTTATAGGTTTTAAGAAGATGATTTTCATGAGTGATTATTGTTAGATAAATTTTTAAAACAACCTCTCTAATGAACCAAATTAGAGAGGTTTTCAAAAACAAAAACAGACCTAAAGGACTTTTAATAATTATTTTTGACTACTAAATCTTTTCATTAATGGCGTTACATGTTTTAGGGTATCGTCATCTAATGAAGCTAATGCTTTATCAGCTTCGGCTGGTGCATATTTTGTTAATCCTGCTAATCCTGCTGCAATTACGTTGTATGATTGTTTTTTAATGCTTTCTTCCATTAAACTTTTATAGGAAGCATCGCCTGTAGAAGCCAGTTTTACAATAGCATTTGCTCTAGCGATTGTCTTTTTATCATTTTTAGCAATATCAAGAAGCGTTTTTAAAACCTGATCTTTGGTTTGCTTTTCATTTAAATCAATTGCTTTGATGCTCAAAACTCTTAAATCTTCCTGTTGATCTTTTAAACCTTCCAGTAAAATAAGTTGCGATTCCTGACTTCTGTCTTTTGAAGCAAATTTTATGGCTTCAATTCGGTTGTAATACGATGGCGCATTTTTATATTGATAAAGATAATCAGCAGCCGTTTTTTTATCGACATTCACTTCGCCAACTAGAATTTTATCTGGATCTAAATCTATAAATTCAGGTTTTGAAGGAAGGTCAAAAGTGAAGCTTTGTTGTTTTTTATCAATTAAAATATCCTTTCTGATTTTAGTTCCGTTTACATAAAAATCAACTTTTAAAGGAAGCGTAAAAGTTTGCACTGCGCTATCCTGAGATTGACTTATTGTAATAATAACTTTTCCGTTAGCATATTTGTAGTTCACATCCAAAATCGGACTTCCAGCATTATAATACCATTGATCAAAATAAGGCAGCCAATCTTTTCCTGTCACTTCTTCCATTGATAAACGCAGTTGATGCGGTTCGCCAGATTTGTACGCATTTGTTGTTAAATAATGATTTAGTCCTTTAAAAAAGGCTTCGTCGCCCATTTGGTTTTTCATAGCATACAAAATGATAGAACCTTTAGAATAGCTAATGTTATCAAACATATCGTCTGCATTTTTATAATGAAAACGTGCCAAAATCGGACTGTTCCCATTTTTTTGAGAGCGCAAATAATTCTGCAATTTTTCATAACGTGATCTGTCTTCCGCATCCTGTCCGGCATCGTGACCATGCCATAAAACTTCTCCAAAAGTGGCAAACGATTCGTTCATGGTTAAGTTTGACCAAGACTCAGCCGTTACGTAATCTCCAAACCATTGATGAAAAAGTTCGTGAGCAATGGTACTTTCTTGATTATCATCTAATAATTCGCGTTCTGTTTTCTGAACATATTCACCATGAACTGTCGCTGAGGTATTTTCCATCGCGCCTCCAAAATAATCTTTCACAACAATTTGCGCATATTTTGCCCAAGGATATTCTACACCAAGCATTTTGCCGTAAAAGTTCATCATATCTGGCGTTTTGTAGAAAATCTGTTTGGCATACGGTGCATATTTCGGCTCTAAATAATAGCTGACTTCTTTTCCGTTGTATGAATCTTTATAGACTTTAAAATCGCCAACCGCCATCATAAACAAATAAGGGGCATTTGGCTGATCCATTTTCCAAACATCTGTTCTTGTTCCATCTTTGTTTACTTTTTGTGAGGTTAATTTACCGTTTGAAAGTGTTGTATATTTAGTCTCAACGGTCATTGCAATTTCAGAAGTCGTTTTCTGATTGGGTTTGTCAATTGTTGGGAACCAGCAAGAAGAAGCTTCCGTTTCGCCTTGAGTCCATATTTGTGTTGGTTTGTCACCTTTTCCATCAGGATTAATAAAATACAATCCGTTTGAGTTGGTAATCGATTCGCCAGCTTTGCTTTTCAGCTCTGCTGGTTTTGCGGTGTAATTAATGAAAATCGTGTACTTTTCAGTTCGTTTGTATTTTCTGTTTAAAGCGATGGAAAGTTCTTCATTGTCGTATTTGTATTGCAACGGAATACTTTTTTTACCATCGATAATAGCAATTTCTTTAAAATCCATTCCTTTTGCGTCAAGCCTAAGCGAATCGGTTTCGTAAAAATGAGGTTTTAAAGTAATCCATTCTTTTCCATATAAATAACGTTTTCCGTAATCGAAAGAAACATCCAATTTGGTATGAATTAAATCATGGGTTTTTAAAGGAGTAGCGCGGTAAATGGATAATTCATCAACCTTTTCTGTTTTGTTTTGTGCTTCTATTTTTGGCGCCAAAGCAAGGGCAAGACCCAAAAATGTATATTTTAAAAAATGCTTTTTCATTTTATTGTTTTGAAAGTTCTTTACAATTTTTCGATAATTCTGACTTCACCGTCTTTTTCATCTTCACTTAAAATATTCGATTGTTTTTTGGTGTAAGCCAATAAACTCCACTGCACTATTTTATTTGTCGGATATAAATCTGCCTGATTTTTAATCCATTTTTCAGCTTCTTGAGCAGAAGAAGTTTTTTCAATCGCCCAAGCCGAAACCAATTGATTTGCAGGAAGAAAGTTCATAACCGTATTATCAACCACTGGTTTAAAAGCGACAATTTTATCTAAAGATTTTGAAGCCATTTCTTTGTTTCCAAGACTGCTGTAACATTGATAATCCAGCCAGTTTTCTAATCTTTCATCTATGTTTTCATCATACGGTTTTCCAACGCCTAAATTCTCTGGAAACAGTTTCGCATCGGCAATAAATTGTAATGCTTTTTTGTACTGTTTGTTTTTCATTTCTGCCAAAGCTTGCATCAGTTTGGCCTCGTGATACAATTGTCTTCCTGCTGTTGCGCCTTCGAAAGGAAGGATTTGCAATTTGGTTAAGAACGAATCGGCTTCGCGGTATTTTTTGTTTAGCAATAAAGTTTTGGCATAAAGCATTCCAATCAAATAATTGTCTTGATGTTTTTTATAGAAAGATTCAGCCGTTGTAAGCGCTTTGTCAAATTGTTTTTGAGCGATGTAATGTTCTGCAAGCATTTTATGGTATCTCCAGCCTTGCGGATCTAATTTTATTGCCTGCTGAAGACTTGCCAATACTATTGAAGCATCATCTTTAAACAACGAAGCTTTAGCTCCATAAAAAGCTGGATCATTTGGTTTTGCACCGCATTGCGAAAACAATTCTTTAGCTTCTGAAATGCTGTTACGATTCCATTCAATTAATCCTAAATGATATTTTAACTGATATTGATCGTTTGTTTTAATTAATGATTTCAAAATTTCAGCCGTTTCATTTCTGAAAGGGAAACTTGTTCCCGGTTTTATTTTGCTTAAATCAACTGGTTTATTTTCTAAAAAGGCTTTCCAATATATAATTTCAGCGCTTGGTTCTGCAATAGAAAAGACTTTTAAAGCTTCATCTTTTCGACTGATATTATTGTACCAAATTCCCAATTCAAGAAAAGTCTGTTCTGGCATTTCGTTTTGAATGGCAGAAACAAAAGCATTTTTTGAATCGGCTGAATTGTTCCAAAGGTATTTTTCAAAATCAGCAAAATGATTCAGCGGATCCAATTTTGCAATGGTTTTTAAAACAGAATTCGCTTTATCTGAATTATTTTGAAGACGATATAAAACCGCTAAAACCTGTAAACCTTCTATATTGTATTGATTATAGATTAAGCTTTTCTCGGCATATTCAATAGCTTTTGGCAGATCGTTTTCGGCTAAATAAATTTTGCTTAAAGCAGTGTAAGTTGGACTTCTAAATTCAACACTTGCTGCTGCAATGTCAAAACCGTCTTTTGCATCGATAGTATTTCCTAAATGGAAATTTGCCAAAGCATAAAAATAATTCGCCGAAGCATCGTAAGTGTCTATTGATAAAGCTTTTCTTGCCGAATTTACAGCTGCTTTGAAATCTAATTTTCTAATTTGCAAAGAAGCCAATGCAGAAAGGGCAGGAGCGTAGTTTGGATCTAGTTTTAAACAAGCATTTAGTTTGTCTTCGGCCAGAACATAATCTTTAAAACTGATGTAATTTTTTCCTTGCTGATACAATCCATAAACCGAATTATGATCAAAATCTTTCGGAATTTCTACAGGGCGATTGATGTTTATGTCTTCTGGCGCAGAATTCCAAACCAGTTTATTTCCGCCTAAAACAAATTTCAATTTATTAGAATCCACTTTTACCTGAATAGAATCTTTAAAAGTTTGCATCGTATTCAATGCAATATCTTTAGAATACACTTTTTTATCGTTTTCAAAAACCTCAATTTTTTCATTTAATTTTTGAAGCGGAGAAAAATATATTTTCAGCCAGCCATTTTCGTTTTTAATATTGACTGAACCATAATTATTGGCTTTTACAAAACCTTTTGTGTGTTTTACAGGAAACCAATATTCGGTCCAAGTATCGGTTTGATATGGCGCAAACGAGCGTTGTTTGAAAGGCGTAAGACTGCTGGTTTCGCTTGCCTGATTAAACAATCTTCCGCTTTGCACTTCTACATATTGTCCGTCAGTATCGGTCAATAATTTTTCCCAAATCATGCCTTGCTGTGACAATCCCCAAATCCAGATTTTTTTGCCCGGTTTATCGTCGTGATTGCCGTATCTTCCCATTCCGAAATCTTCGTCGTGATAATATCCTCCAAAGAAATCATCATATTTTCCGAATACGTGATACGATTTGTAACCGCCAAAATTGTTGTTTTTGTAGAAAGACAAATCTTTGCCGTTTTCTTTGTCAATTGGCCACGAATTGTATTCTCCGTTATGGCCAATATAAGTTTGTCCCGGATAAATAAATTGCAGATTTTCAGCCGCTTTTATTCCTGTATTCATCCAAGTGTAGTAAGGCTGTTCAAATTCGGTTGTGTTTGACCAGAACGAATTTGTGGTAAAATACGCTTTGTCTTTTGGAAGATTGATATCTAATTTCCAAGAGGTTCTCGTCAATAAATCTAAAACGCCAATCACACAGCTGATGCTTCCGTCTTCTCGATTTATAATTTTGTAATCCACAGGAGTGGCGCAGTTTGGCGTATGGCCGATAATTCCGTAATTGCCTTCAACACCGCCGCTTGTCCACGGTCCGCGCATGGCAATGTCTCTGAATTTTACAACATGATTATTGTAAACAATGTCTTTTCCTGTAGATTTTTCTATTGCTGACCAAACTTTCCCGCCAATTTCTGGCAAAATCATCAGTTTTATATAATCGTTTTCAATTTCGATTACTTTCCATTCTTTTTGAACAGCTTTATCGGTAAAACCGTCAAAACGGAAATACGGATAAAACTTGGTATCTGGTTTCGGAATCGGATCAGGATCTGAGAACGGATAGGTTGTAAATACTTTTTTGTATTCTTTTACAGTGGGTTTGTTTTGTGCGTTGACAAAGAGGCTTCCAAGGAGTAGAATTGATAATAATGGTCTAAATTTCATGATGGATAGCTTGGTTATTTGTGGTTGTTTTTTTGCCACAGATTACACAGATTAAAAGGATTTTTTTTAACCTGTTTAAAAATTAATCTGTGTTAATCTGTGAAATCTGTGGCATTAAATTTTTTGCATTTTTGTCATTTCGACGAAGGAGAAATCTTCGTTAGTAGCTCGACAAAGATTAAGGAGTTTCTTGCGAAGATTTCTCCTTCGTCGAAATGACAAACAGTACGAGGTAATTGTTGATTACTTCACAATCAACAACCAGCCTTTTCCTTTAGAAACTGGTATTTCGTCTTTTGTTGTGAACGTTTTTGCAGGCTGGAAATTGGTAACTTCTGGAGCAGTAATCGTTGCTTTTGCAGGATTGATTCCTAGTTTTTTCCAGTCGATGTTTAGTTTCACATTTACATCAGCATCTGCCCAGCTTGCAATTGAAATTAAAGCTGTTCCGTTCTTTTTGTAAACTGTTGCTAGAACTTTATCGTTGTTTGTTTTTACTGGACAGTTTTCGCTCCAATATCCAATCATTTCAGAACCTTTAATTCCGAAAGAATCCCAAAGTTTCCAGATATTTCTTGGGTCAGCACCGTCGCTCCAAGGTAATCTGTTTGTCATTCCGTAAACCATTCCTCTCCACGGATTTCCACCATCTTGAAGCATTTCTCCCATTAATCCAAACGGAATTCCGCTTACCTCAGTCAAGAAAAAGTCAGGCTGATTTTTTTGGTAATCAAAATATTCTCCAAACCATAATTTATTGATGTATGGAAAGTGCTCCATGTACAAGTTGGCACTGTTATTAAATCCGTCACTTTTGTTGTATTGGTTCGCACTATGTAAATCGATAATTCCAGGATGACCATCTTTAGTCAAAACTCTTTTGATACGTTTCATCGTGATTCTGTCAAAAGCAACGTCGTCTAGATAAATTCCGTCGATACCAACATTTTGAGTCAGCCAATTCATTCCTTCCACATAATAATTGTGCCAACGGTTCATGCCGCTATTTACGATTGCAGCATCTTTAATTTCAGGAACAAACCAAGCTGCGATATAATCGTCTCCAACGTGTTCTTGCAACCAAGAGAATCCGCCTCCTTTTCCTGGAGAATAAATTTCGTGACCTAAACTTCTTAAAGCGAAAGTCTCATAAGCTTTGTTAGAAACCTCTCTAACCGTATTATAGATTTTTACTTTTAATCCTTTTTCATGTGCTTCATCGATATACGTTTTCATCTTTTTAAATTCGATAAAAGGATAATTGATATACGGATTGATTGCATTTGCATGATGAATATTGATTACCGTTGCACCAGTTTTTGCGATTGAATCGATCGGACTGTATTTGTGGTAAAACTTAGTATCCCATTGAAAATCGGTATTTATTGTATGGAATGGTGTAATTAACAAGTTGAAGTTATAGTATAAAACATCTCCCTTTTTCATTGTTCTAGCGCCGCTATACGCATTTACTACAACCGATTTTTGATTTGGCGTAATCGTAATTCCACCTTTATTTTCGTTGCCCCAAGAAGTTGGCAATAGTAAAGGTTTTTGCAAATAGAAATTCGTGTTTAACGGACGGCTGTATTTTTCGTCTCTCAATGAAAATTGCAATCCAGAGTTTACCGCACCAATCCAAGCGCCATCTTGATTTTTATGAGCCACATCCCATTTCCAGTCAAAAGTTGCAGGACGATCTCCACCTTTTTGACCTAATCCCATCATGTATTTTGCAGAAGTCGGTTGCATCGGCATTTGGAAATTAATGTCATTAAAAGCAACATCTTCAAGAGCGGTAACTTTTACTGTATAATGTACAAAACCATCAAATTCAACAGAAGCGTTTACATCCATTTGAACTGATTTTGATGTAGAAGTATTTTCCCAAGAAACCGTTCCAGCTTCTTTTTTAGTAAATTTTACACCGCTATTTTTCCATTGCACTTCTTTTCCAGAAGCGTCAACAAAATGAAAATCGATTGGAGAACTTAAAATGTCATTTGCTTTTGCTGTAACAGAAGTCATTTCAGGCGTAAAGAACGTCTGAATTTGCGCTGGGAATCCGTTTGCAGCTAAAGTTAGTTTTCTTCCTAATAAAGCAATTTCAGAATTGTTTACTGTTAATGGAGTATAAGGCGCAATAACTGTATTTTCTTGTGCTAATGTCGAATTCAACCATTTTAAACGCGTCATTTTTTCAGGACTGTCAATGCCTCCATTTTTTGTTACTTCGTTAGAAACAATAATTTGAAGATTGATTTCTTTTGATTTTCCGTCAGCCGTTACGGTTGCTTTTCCGTTGTATGTTCCAGCAGCAGCAGTTTGTGGAACATCGATACCGCACCACATAGCCTGAATTTTTCCTTTTGAAACTGAAACCGTATTTGTAAAAGGAGTGCCGTCATATCGAGTTCCATCAGTGTTGATACAGCTGATGTCTTTCGCTTCTATTGTCGCTCCAGTTGTGCTTACTAAATTGGTGAAAGATACTTTTACATTTTTTAAATCTTCAAGCGCGTAAACTCCTAATTGAAAAGCTAAATATTCCCCTTTCATTGCCGTATCAGAAAAACTGTTTTGAACGCCTTTCTGAATCCATCTTTGCGGTAAATCTGATTTTAATTTGATTGAATGTTCTCTATCTTCTGGGAAAACTAAAAATGAATTTCCGCTGTTTTTTGCCACAATAGCTGAAGTTTCAGATGCCGTTGCAATCACTTCCATCGGATAAAAACTATTGAAAGCATTTACACTTTGGATTTCTGTTACAGCAGCATTTTCTTTAAAATTGCTTTTGATTTTAGAAACCCATTCAGTATTAGCTTTATCTTCAGGTTTTTGATAAATTCCTTTTGGATAATTTGCAGTTCCTTCATCAACATAAGGCATATAATAAACGTAATAAGTTCCTTTGCCTGAAATAGGTTCAAAGAAAATAGTACCGTTTTCTCTATTGATATTTTCGGTTTTGATGTTCTGAATTTCTTTTCCAGACGCATCCTGAACGATAATTTTTTTAAGTTCTGGATTGGTGTCTCTTCTTCGCCATTCGATTGTCGTTTTAGCAACATTTCCAGCCCCAGAAAAGGCAATTACAGCACGGTGATTTCCTAATTGATTCGGATTCCAGCTGTCGTTTCCGTCTGAATATTTTATTTGTGCAGTTAGAGGAATGCTGATTGTGATCAAACACATTATCAGTATTCTGTTTAAAAGCGTTGTGTTGTTTAGGTTTAGTTTCATTGTATTGTATAATCAGTTAAATAGTATATTTTGAGTTTAGTAAACGGCTTTCCATCCTTGTTTTTTCCAGTAAGCAATAATCGGTTTGTAAGGTCCGTATTTGTGCTGCTCTTCCGAAAAATTATCTTGAAATGGACTGTGTGCATAATCGATAGGTTTGCCCATTTTATTTGGATAATCAAACGTTTTTGGGTTTGGTCTTTTATGCTGTGAATCGTCATTTACATAAGCTGCAATGTCAAGCGCTTGTTTGTCTGTAAGATATGGTTTTCCAAGCAGTACTTTATCGTAAGGCATATTGCTTTTTAGCCATTGCGCCTGTTTAATGACGCGGTGCATGCTTGAACCTGGCTGATATCCATATTCGCCCCAAAGTGGAGGATAGGTGTAACCCGATTTGTCGGCATTGTAAACACCTTCACCATTATTTCCGTGGCATCTTGCGCAGTTTTCGGCAAATAAAACTTTCCCTCTTTCTGGACTTGCAGCAACATCTGGAAATTCGATTTCTAAATTTTTAGCTCCTTTAAAATTACCATCTTTTGGAACAAATTTGCTAATCCATTTAAAATAAGATAAAAACGCCACCATTTCTTTACTATCCAGCGGAAGTGGTTTTCCAGAATGCGGGCGCATAATGCAGTTATTAACTCTTTCTGCCAATGTAAGAACTTTGTTTTCGCGCCCGCGATATTGTGGATAATTATCGTGTGAAGACATCAAATTGAACGCATGAGGTTTTGTTCCTGCATCTTGATGGCAGTTGGTGCAGTTCATTTTATTGCCCAAATATTGTCCGTTTTTTCCGTTTGGACCAATATAATAAGCCGTTTTCATCATTAATTCTCTTCCATAGCGAACCGATTCTCCAAATTGATCGTCTGGAATCTCAGAAGTATCAATTGTAATATAGCCTTCTTCGTCTTCTTTTTCTTCAATTGTTTTTGAAGCTAAAGTTTGAGAATTTGATTTGTTGCAGGAATTGAAAACAGCAACTGAAAATGCTGAAAAAAGTCCGATAAGAATTGTTTTTTTCATGTCTATTATTTTTATTCTAACAGGTTTTTAAAACCTGTTAGGTATTTTTCTAAATTTATACCTACAAGGTTTTTAAAACCTTGCAGGAAATCATTTCTTTAATTAAGAAGAAAAGGTTTTAATTTTTCTTCAGGAATAAAGATGATTCTGTATGGCGGAATTTCAGATTCTAAAGCCCATAATAAAACACCTTTTTTATTGGTTAAAACTGTAATATGTCTTTTTGAGCAGCAAACTAATATGGCATCTTTGTTAATCATATAAGCGCTTCCCATTCTATCGTTGTAAATATCTTTTGGTAATTTTATATGAAAATCCAGTTTTACTGAATTGCTTTTTTCGTCTACTTTTAAGGCAAAAACAGAAGATTGTTTGATATCTACGCCATTGTCAAAAAACAATAAACTGTCATCTTGATCGATGTGTGCGGCGTGTGCCTGAGAGAAATTAGTGTTTGGAGCCATTTTCATTGTGCCGCCTTTTCCTAATTTCCAGATTACTTTTCCAGTTTTCGAATTGATTTTCCAAATCTGGCCGTTATTATAAAATGAGATTAAAAAATTTCCATCTGCATCGTAGCTTAAACTATTGGCATGAGTCCAGTCTTTCTTGTTCTTTAATAAATTTTTGTCTTTAAATGGATCTAAGTCATCAAAAACACTCCATTTCCAGAGTTGTTTTCCTTTTTTATTTAAAATTATAATTCCGTCACCATTGATCGTGTCTTGCTTTTTTCCTCCAATAGAAGTTAAATCGATTATTTTTTGCTCGACAGTTAAAGCGACAATTTCGTCAGCCGATTTTTTTATGATTTCATGGTGAATGACTTGTTTTAAATCACCGTCACCTTTTTTGATGTGAGTTAAAGTATCGCCTTGAAGATTGATTTCAAGAATCTCGCTTCCGTAGCTGGTTGGTTCGTCATTTGTACCCAAAATAGAAAGGATTGTTTGATCTTTTGTAAAATGAGTAACTTTAAACCCAGTTCCTTCAAGCGTATGATACCATCTCAAATTTCCTTTATAATCAACAATATAAGCAGTTCCAGGAGTTTCTCTTTTCGCTAAAAGCAAAAATCCTTTTTTGAAATTTTCAGGTAATAATTCTGCTTTCGGACAATTGGCTTTAAATTGTTTCTGTAGCCATTCTGGAAGTTTTCTAGATTTGAAAGTATAAACTTTGCTGGTTTGTTTATCGCCTCCTTGAACCGTAATTAATTGAAAATTATAATTGGTTTCTGGAGTAACGTTGCAAAGTACCAACGAATGTTTAATACCAGATTTTGAAATAGGAGAGGTCATTTTATTTTGAGTTCCTTCTTTGTCCGACCAATATTCTGCATATACCTGAGCTTGGTCATTCGTAGTAACATCGATCTGAATTTTCAATTCGTTGTTGCCATGAGTGCCAATATTGATATTGGAGATAATTTGGTTTTTAGAACAACTCGCCAAAGTAAGCAGCGCTAAAATAAAACTTCCTTTTAATATTAATTTTTTGATCATCTGAAAAGCTTCTTTTGTGAAACAGAAAAGTACTTTTATTGTTATAAATAATCAAGAATAGACAGACATTTAACTGTCTATTCTTGATTGGATATTCTTATTGTCTGTCGGCGTTGCTTAAATTTGGATTAAGGTCAACCTGACTTTGTGGATACGTATAATATTTGTTTTGCGGCATTTTTATTAAAGCTGCTTCTCCAACTCTAAGGTGGTATGCATTTACCAAAACATCATATTTGTTCATTCTAATTAAGTCAGAACGGCGTTTTCCTTCGTAGAAAAGCTCCCAACCTCTTTCTTGTAAAATAGCATCTCTTAAACTAGTTTGAGTATGATCTGATAAAACCAGAAGTTTTGCATGTGATCTTCCTTTTACTTGGTTGATAAGATCTATGGCTTCCTGTGTTGGCCCGCTGATTTCATTTAAGGCTTCAGCTCTACTTAACAAAACATCAGCATAACGAAGGATATTTACACTATGGCCATCATAATAAGTAGTCGTTTCATCATCAGCATATTTTTTTGTAGAAACGTCTTGCATATACAGTTCTCCAGCTGGTGGTTGAGCGCCTAAGTATGGAGCTTGTTTGTGCAATAATCCATCTGTACCCATAAATTCTGGAAAAAAGCATTGTTTTCTCTCATCTTCATCACCAAAAGTGTTGTAGAAATCCCAGTTTACAGTATAATACTGCCATCTGTTTTGAACAACTGGGTGATCAACAGGGCCAAAGTGGTTTAATAACTCCGTTCCATTTGTGTTGGCGTCACTCAAAGAAGAAAAGATGTTTTCGCTGCACCATTTGTTGCTTTCTTTAAACAAACCTAAGTAAGAAGGATATAGGCTGTATTCGTGCAAATCCATTACTTTTTGCGTATAAGTAACTACTTTTTGCCAATCGTGGCTTCGCAAGTATAATTTTGCTAATAATGTAAGTGCAGCACCTTTTGTAGCGCGTCCTACATCATTTGTACCATAAATAGCATTGTTTTTGTAATTAACAGGAAGAACATCAGCAGCTTCAGTCAATTCTTTAATCATGAAAGCATCGATTTCTTCAACAGACGAAGGCGGAGTTTGATCTAAATACCCAGGGTTTCCTAAGTTAGCTTCAGTAATTAGAATTACTGGTCCCCAAGAATCGGTCAAATCCATGTAAGCAGAACATCTTAAGAATTTAGCTTCTGCGATAAATTGTGCTTTTTCTGCGGCTGTAATGCCAGCCATTGGGGTAATGTTGAAAATGGCATTATTGGCATTTGCAATCAATTTGTACATTGCGTTCCAGTCTTCTTTCAAAAGACCGTTTGCTGAGTTCCAAGTGCCTAATGATAATTGCCCTGGATCTCCTCCAAATTGGCAGTGTCCTAAATCTGTAGCAATATCAGTTAAAGCAAAGTGTCTTGTAGCCCAATAAGAAAAGTTATCGCCTACAGATGGTCCTTTTAATCTTCCATAAATGGAATTGATAGCCGCAATAGCATCCGATTTTGTCTGATACCCATTGGTATTAGTCAAGCTGCTATATACCGTGGGATCAAGATCCTGATTGCAAGAAACTTGTGTTCCAGCGGCAAGTAAAAGTAATAAGATTGTATATTTTTTCATTTTAATCAATTTAATGTTACTGTAAAGCATTTTAGACTAGTGAATTGCTACTTTAATTCCAAGTATAAAAGTTCTTGAAGCTGGGAATGAGTTAAAATCGATACCACCACCTAAATTGTTCGTAGAGTGTCCGTTTACCTCAGGATCATTTCCAGAATAATTTGTAATCGTCAATAAATTTTGTCCGATTGCATATAATCTGATGCTATCAATAAATTTCACCGTTTTTAATGCGCTTTCAGGAATTGTATATCCGATAGAAACATTTTTTAAACGTAAGTAAGAAGCTTCTTCAACAAATTTAGAATTCACATAACTTCCGTAAGTGCTTTTGTAATAACCATCTCTAGGAATATCAGTGTTTTCGTTTTTACCAGCAACCCATCGGTTTAACGCATCTGTGCTTGTAGAAGACTCGCCAACCATTTTAGTCATATTGTAAACTGAATAATCAAAAGCGCCTTGGAAAAAGATATTCATATCGAAATTTCTATACTTAAAATCGTTATTGAAACCTGCTACATAATGAGGAATAGTATTCCCTAAATAGGTTCTGTCTTTTGCTGTAATTTGACCATCGCCATCAACATCTACATATTTAGGATCTCCAGGAGCAGATAATGGCTGAGGAGCATAAGTTTCTCCCGTTTTGATAACTCCTGCATATTTATATCCAAATAAAACTCCCATTTCTTTTCCAGGCTCCAATCTTGTAAATTCTTGTCCAGAAACCGTTCCGCTTGGGTTAGAAGTGTTTGTACTAATGATTTTAACATTATCAGCAAGAGATACCACTTCTTGTTTATTGTAAGCAACATTTAATGAGGTAGTCCAAGTAAATTTATCAGTTCTAAAATTTGTAGTGCTAATTCCTAGCTCAATACCTTGGTTGTCAATAACACCCGCATTAACTCTTTGAGTGCCAAATCCCCACCATCCTCCAACAGGAACATTTAAAAGGGCATCTGTCGTTCTTTTTTTATAGTAATCGAATGTAATTGAAAGTTTGTCATTAAATAGACCTAAATCTAAACCGATATCAGTCTGAGCAGTTTGTTCCCATTTTAGATTTGGGTTAGCTAAGTTGGCCGGTTCTGTTCCTGCAACAAATTCATCTGGAGCAATAGTAACACCCCAAGAAGACAAGCGGCTCATGTAAGAGTAGTCTCCAATACCATCACTACCTGTAATACCGTAACTTGCTCTCAATTTAAGTTCAGAAATTGCTTTTACGTTTTGCATAAAAGATTCGTTAGAAATTTTCCAAGCAACAGCCCCAGAAGGGAAAATACCAAATCTATTGTTTGGTCCAAAACGAGAAGAACCGTCTTTTCTAATAGTGAAAGTGGCTAAGTATTTATCGTTGAAAGCATAATTTAACCTTCCAAAATAAGAAGTCAATTTCGTTTCTGTTTTTTCTGTTTCAGGTTTTAAATAAATTGAAGCACCTTGCAGATTGTAATAAGTCAACAAGTCGCTAGAGAAACCTGTACCAGCCGCTCTTACTCTTTCATAAGTATCTTTTTGGTTCGAAGTACCAATCATGGCAGTAATCGAATGTACTTCTTTGATGTCAAATTTATACGTCAAATACTGTTCCGTGCTCCATCTGAAATAGGTTTTATTTTCTTCAGAACCAGAACCTTTTAACGCAGCTCCTGCTACTAATGTACTTGGAGTATATTTTCCTTGAATATTTTCTTGCCATTCAGCACCAGCACCAAAATGGTATGTTAAACCTTTAATGATCTGATAATCCAAAAACATATTTCCGTTTACCAATCTGTTGATTGTATGGTCTGTTGGTTCAAGTAAAAGTGCTAATGCATTATCTTTTCCTTGAAATTTGTAATACGAACCATCTGCATTGTAAATTGGAATAGCCGGTGGAGCAGTCTGGATTGAGAACATTGGAGATAAAATATTATCGCCAAAATCACTATTATTTCCTTCAGCCACAGCGCCATAAGCATTCATTCCCATGTTTAGCTTATCGTTGAATTTCTTTTCTGCTCCCATTCTCACACTATATCTTTCAAAATCAGTGTTTACGATAGCTCCAGTTTGTTTTAAATAGTTTCCAGAAAGAAAGAATTTTGAAGTTTGGTCGCTTCCGCTAAAAGTAAGTGTTCTGTTAAGCACTTCTCCAGGACGAGTTGCGGCGTCAAACCAGTTAGTGTTGGCAACAGGAAAGCTTGAAGGGAAAAGTGGAGGTCGTCCGTTTTCAGCATTAAGAGCATTTTGATAATCGGCATATTGCTGTCCAGTCATTAAAGAAGGCTCTTTTATGATATTCTGAAAACCATCAGAAATCTCCGCCTCAACATTCATTTTTCCCGCTTTTCCTTTTTTAGTTGTAATCAAAATTACCCCATTTCCTCCACGAGCACCGTAAATTGCAGTAGAAGCGGCATCTTTAAGAATCTGAATGTTTTCAATGTCATTTGGACTAATAGAAGCTCCTGTGCTAGTAATGAATCCGTCCACAACATATAACGGAGCATTAGAAGTATTGATTGAGTTTCCTCCTCTAATTATTACTGACGGATTTGTTCCTGGTGCATAGCTGTTTTGCTGTACTTGTACCCCAGAAGCGCGTCCTTGAAGAGCTTGTCCAACATTGGCAACCGTTCCGCCTAAGTTTAAATTGTCTTTGCTAAGAGAACTCACAGAACCTGTAAGGTCTTTTTTCTTCGATTTTCCGTATCCAATCACCACCTCGTCTAGTTTTTGTCCTGCTTCTTTCATGACAATTTTTAGAGGAGCGTTGCTAATGCTTACTTCTTGATCTTCCATACCAATATAAGTAATCACCAATTTTGTGGCATTGTCAGGAACTGTAATGGCAAAACTTCCGTCTACATCAGTCTGAACGCCTTTTTTAGAGCCTTTTACAACAACATTGGCACCCGGAAGAGGCATTCCATTTTGGTCTACTACTGTACCTTTTACAGTTTTTTCGAAAAATAGTGCAGTATTGGTTTTGTCTGAAATATTTATAGAAGAAGCTGCAGAAGCTTGAAATGTAAAAACTAATAACGAGAGAACTGTTATTCCGATTTCTTTGCGGGATAAATTGTTAATCCGAAAATCTCTTGGCTTTTTTTGGGTTAATAATTTCATACTTTGAATTGGTTTTGGTTAATGTTTAATTGTTTTTTCTTTGTTTGTAGGTTTTAGATTTCTTTTTTGATCTGGAAATTCATTTTGTCTTTTTGATTGTGTTTGGATTGAATTGTTTTTTATGCAAACCAGAGACTTCTTTTTTTACTCCTAAACACGGCTTGTTTAGTTTGTTTTTCTTCTTTTTTTGAGCTTAAAAATCACCTGAAATTTTGCATAATTAACTTAGTTTTAAGATTAATCTCTGACGAAACTAGAGATTATATTTTTATAAAACAAGAAAAAACACAAAAAATGTGCTCGAACACACGAAATTTATGTTCTCGAGCACATAAAATTGTGCGAAACGTTTTTTTAGACTTAAAAAGATGAGATATTTTTAAAATGTTTTAGAAATGCTGAAGCTCTTAAAACTGACTGTTTTTTGAATAATAAAAGCTCTTTTTGTAAAAACTTATGAATTTCGCAATGACTAATGTAAAAACGTAAAAATTAAGCAGTCTTTTCTTATGTTGAAAAAGAGTGAAGTTTTAGATTTAATTATGAATTTGATTTGTTTTTCAATTCAATTTTTAAACTATATTGGTCATGAAGAAAAAAGGCATAAACGTAAAATGAATTAATGGTCATTTTGACCTTTTTTTGAAAATGAAAAATTAACAGATTTTAAGAAGTAGAATTTTGAAAGAATACCAAGTACAAATAATAGATAAAAATCAAAAGAATGAAACTCAGATTTTAGATTCTTTTTTTTGGGAAAAAGCAGATTGTTTAACTGATTTTGTTTCTCCGTGGAATAACGAACCGGTCTTGAAAATTGAATTTCGCGCGCTATGGGATCAAGAAAATTTCTATTTCAACTTTAGAGTTTTTGATGCAGACGTTTATATCGATCAAAAAGATAATAGTGTTGATAGTATTTGTAATTCAGATCGAGTGGAGCTTTTTTTTAGAAGCAATGATAAGCTTAATCCATATTACTGTCTTGAAATCGATCCTTCGACGAGATTACTGGACTTTCATGCTCTTCAAGGCAAAGTTTTTGATTATGAATGGAAATGGCCTGAAAATCAAATTAAATTAGAATCTTCTGCAGATGAGGTTTCTTTTACGGTTGCAGGGGTAATTAGTATTGCATCTTTAGAAGAATTAGGATTATTGCATAATAATACTATCGAAACAGGTGTTTACAGGGCAAAATTCTCCAAAGATAAAAATGGTAATTATGAACCAACTTGGATTACGTGGGTAGATCCAAATACTCCCGAACCAAATTTTCACATAGCATCTTCTTTTGGAAAGTTTGTTTTAGTGAAGTGATTTGCCACTAAGACGCTAAGACGCAAAGTTTTTTTAAAGTAAAAAAGAAATATGAATTGCCTCCAGCTAAAGCTAGAGGCAATTCAAGTTATACTTTGAAAGTGAAAAAAAACTTCGTGCCTTAGCGCCTTAGCGGCATAAACTTTTAGCTGATATAAAAAGAAGCATTTTCGACATTAATAATATCAATGGGAAGTAAAATAGTTTCTGGAATGTCTTTTCTGAATAAAAAGTGATCTGCTAAAGTGCTAACACCTAAATAAGCCTGTCTCTTCTGATTTTGATGAATTAAAAAGTGAACCAGTCCCTGATTTAAATAGCTGACGTTCTTGTCGATTAAATCATATCCAATCAAAACAATTTTTTTGTCTGTTATATTGGAAAGGGAAGAAGCAATTTGATAAGCTTTCGAAGTGGTAATGAAAACGCCACTCAAATCTGGGTTTTCGTTCAAGAATGACGTCAGTTTAGTTTCAATGTTGGAATATTTCAGCTTTAATGTGGTTAAAGAGAAATCAGAAAGATTTTTTTCGTCAAAATAACTTCTAAAACCTCGCTCTTTTTCTTGCATGTGAACTGCATTTTTTAAGCTTTCATCAATATGGATAATCGCAATCTGTCCTTTAGGAAGAATCAAATTCATTAAACTCGCGGCAACACGTCCGCTTTTATATAAATCTTGCCCAACAAAACTTTTTATAGAAGAAGATTCAACCTGGTTGTTGAAAGTATTTACCATAATTCCCAATTCGTCATATTGTTTTATGATTTCTAAGGTTTCTTTATGGAAAAGAGGAGTTAGTAAAACAGCATCTGGCGATTGAGCTACAATGGCTTCGTTTGTTTTTAGAAACGATTTGGTGCTTTCTGGATTAAAGTAATGAATTTCTATGTTAACATTATAAGCTTTGAATTCTTTAATGGCATCTTGGATTCCATTAACGCACGGAAGCCAATAAGGGTCAAATACAGGATCTGGAAGCAAGACACAAATGCGGTAAACTTTGGTGCTTTTTAAATTTCGTGCAATTAAGTTGGGTTCGTAATCAATAACATTCAAAACTTCATTGATTTTTTCGAGTGCAGCAGGAGAGACTTTTCCTCTGTTGTGCAGCACGCGGTCTACAGTTCCTTTAGAAACTCCAGCCATTTGTGCTATATCCTTAATTGTGTACTTTTTATCCATATGAGCAAATATAAAAACTTTGATTTAATAAACGTAATTTTTCTGTAAGAATTAATAAATGTGCTCGAGAACACAAAAAATATGTGTTCGAGCACATTTTTATGTTTTTTCTTGTTTTATAAAAATATAATCTCTAGTTTCGTGAAATCAAAACCGAAAACCGAAAATAAATTTATAACTAATTTGCGCTGTAATTTGTTGAATTGAAGCGTTTTAATACAAAGTGTTTAAGTGAAAAAAATCACGTCATTAGCTCCCGGCCGAACCTGTCTTTTTGGAGATCATCAAGACTACTTAGGATTGCCTGTTATAGCCTGTGCGATAGATCGAAATATTAAATTAATTGCAAAACAAAATCAGACCGAAACATTTGTTCTGAATATGATTGATATTAATGAAATTCGGATTATCGATATCAACGAGGCTTTCGAAAAATTAGAACCAAGAGATTATTTTGCATCCTCATTGCGCGTCTTACGCAGATATGGCTGTAAACCGACATCTGGTTACACCATTACAATTACTGGAGATATTCCGATTAATTCTGGAACATCGAGTTCGTCAGCTTTATTGATGGCTTGGATTCGTTTCTTGATAGAAGCTTTTGGAATTGATCATGAAGTTACGCCTGAATTTCTTTCAAAATTAGGCTATGAATCTGAAGTTTTGGAACACGGAGAACCTGGCGGAATGATGGATCATTTTAGTATTGGAGTTGGAAATATTGTTTACATCAATACTAAAAAGCCTTTTTCTTTTGATGTTATAGGTACGGAATTGAAAGGATTGATTACAGGTGTTTCGGGCGTTCCAAAGGAAACAATTGGGCTTCTTGGCGAATTGAAAGGAAATGCTTTATTGGCGATTGATTTGGTTAAACGCAATTATCCGCAGTTTGATTTAAATGCTTCGGAAATTGAAGATGTTGATAAATACAGAAATTGTCTTCCAGATCGTCTGATTCCGTTTTTTGAAGCAGCCATCAAGAATTACCTTTATACTAAAGAGGCTTTAAAAGAATTTGAAAAACCAGTTTTAGATCTTAAAAAAATTGGTGCTTTAATGAATGGCCATCATGAAGTTTTGCGTGATTTGCTGAAAATTACGGTTCCGAGAATTGATGCTATGATTAATGCGGCATTGAAAGCTGGAGCATACGGAGCAAAAATTGTGGGTTCAGGCGGCGGCGGAAGTATCGTGGTAATTGCAGATCCAAAAAATGAAAATGTGGTTATTAAAGCGATTTTAGAGGCAGGAGCACAGGAAGCTTATGCGGTAAACGTTGATCCCGGAGTACGAATTATTGATAATATTGAAAATTAAAATAAAATGCACGACAGTTTAGTGATTTTAGCCGGCGGAGCTTCTTCTCGTATGAAAAAAGAAGCGGTTACAAATAATTTATCTCCAGAAGAAATTGCGCAAGCCAACGAAAGAAGTAAAGGTTTAATTGGTGTTGGCGCAAGTGGAAGACCTCTTTTGGATTACCTTTTATGGAATGCTAAAAAAGCAGGCTATAAAAACATATATATTGTTATAGGAGAACAAGGAGAACTATTCAAGGAGTTTTACGGCAGTAAAATGAAAGATAATGATTTTCACGGACTCAATATTTCATTTGCTGTTCAATATATTCCAGAAGGAAGGGTAAAGCCTTTTGGAACTGCAGATGCTCTGTTTCAGGCTGTAGAGCAATATCCAGAACTAAATTCGCAGTTTTATTCGGTTTGTAATAGTGATAATCTATATTCTGCTGAAGCATTGCGTGCTTTGAGAGAAACCGAAAGTCCGAACGCTTTTATTAGTTATGATCGTGATGCAATGGATTTTCCATTGGAGCGTATTTCGCGTTTTGCGATTGCAAAATTAGATCAAAACAATCAGCTGTTGGATATTTTAGAAAAGCCATCAGAAGAAGATTTGGAGCAATATAAAGATGCAGAAGGTAAGATACGTGTCAGTATGAATGCTTTTAAGTTTAACGGCAAGACCTTATATATACATCTTAAAAATTGTCCTGTTCATCCAGAGCGTGATGAAAAAGAACTTCCAACGGTTCTTTTGAACTCTGTTAAGGAAAATCCGCAAACTACTGTCGGAATTCCGTTTTCTGAGCACGTTCCAGACTTAACTGCCAAAGAAGATATTGCCGAAGTAAAAACATATTTGGCAAAATATTATCCTGATTTAAATTGGAATAACAAAAATTAACAAAACTTTCATATCTAAATTAGAGAATAAGGAAATTTAATGTAGTACTTTTGTTTTGCAAAAAAAATGCAGATATTTGCATAAATTACGCAATCAATAATGTGAGAGTTGATTCTAATTTAGATTTTGAATTAAATAAATCTATAACTAAATCAACCAAAAATTATGACAAACATTCAAAGTACATTACAAGTAGAGAAAAAAAGTACCATTGTTCCGATGGTGATTTTAACCTTATTGTTTTTTATTCTAGGATTCGTAACCTGGCTTAACGGACCATTAATTCCGTTTTTTGAATTAGCTTGCGAACTAACTTCTTCGCAAGCCTATTTTGTGACTTTCGCATTTTATATTGCCTACTTCGTAATGGCAGTTCCTTCTTCATATATCATTGAAAAAGTGGGATATAAAAACGGAATTTCCTTAGGGCTATTGATTATTGCCGCGGGAGCTTTTATGTTTTATCCAGCGGCTTCTAATCGTACATTTCTGTTGTTTTTATTAGCCTTGTTTGTAATGGGAACTGGTTTGGCAGTTTTACAGACGGCTTCAAATCCGTATGTAGTGGTGATTGGGCCGAGAGAAAGTGCTGCTGCAAGAATCAGTGTTTTAGGAATTGCAAATAAATTGGCAGGATTTGTTGCGCCAATTGTGCTAACAGTTTTGGTTTTGTCTAATATGCAAGACTTTACCGCAGACAAAATTGCCTTGATGGATGAAGCAGCAAAAACTAGCGCATTAAATTCTCTTGCATTACAATTACAAACACCGTATCTTTATATGGGGTTGATTATTACTGTTTTAGCTCTTATGGTGAAATTTTCTCCTTTGCCAGAAATTGATTTGGATGAAGAAGGAAATGTATCAGAATTGAGTATTTTCAAACAGATTAAAAATGCCTTTCAGCACCCGCAACTGGTTTTAGGAGTAATTACTTTAATGCTGTATTTATCTGCCGAAGTTTTAGCGGGAGATTCTATTGGGGCTTTCGGAAAGCAATTGGGAGTTTACGGCGAAGAAGGAAATTTCTATCTAAAATTAACATCATTTACGATGTCGGCAATGGTTGTTGGATACGTTCTTGGAATAGTCTTGATTCCTAAATATGTTTCTCAAGTCACAGCTTTAAAAGTGTCTGGAATGCTAGGTTTGGTGCTGGTTTTAGCGATTGTTTTGATTTCGCCAAAAATAATGATTGCATTGCCAAGGACTCCAAATATACCTGTGGTAATATTTTTAGTAGCACTTTTAGGATTGGCAAATGCATTATGCTGGCCAGCGATATGGCCAATGGCTTTGCAGGATTTAGGAGGTTATACAAAAATAGGAAGCGCTATTTTGATTATGGGAATTATTGGTGGAGCGGTTTTTCCATTATTCTATGGAATGATCACTGAAAGCATCAATTCTGCAAATCTTGCAAAAAATATGCAGGACGTTTCAAAAAGCGGTAATCAATTGGCGTATTTAATGCTACTGCCTTCTTATGCAATGATTTTGTTTTATGCTGTAAGAGGGCATAAATACAGGAAATGGTAGTTGAAGAATACATTGGGTGATTAAAAAAAAAAGTAAATATTAACACATAGAAACATAGAACTTTATCTTTAAAAAGAAGAGAGTAAAAGAAACTAGTTTCCACACATAGATAAGCTATGTGCATTTAAATTAGTGAAACGCCTTTTTTAATTAAGCAAATAAAACTATGCTTCTTGTGTTAAAAATATTCACCGATGGGTTTGTTCAGAAAGAAAAAAATAAAAATTAATATATCATGTTAAAAAGTAAAATCGACAAAGCAACAGGTTTCGAAAAACGATTCGAAAACATCAATACGGTTGTTTTTGAAAACTCAACAGAAGCTTCAAAAGAAGTAGCGCAGGAAATTGCAGCTTTAATCAAAGAAAAACAAAAAGAAGGAAAACCTTGTATTTTAGGTTTGGCAACAGGCTCTTCTCCAAAAGGATTATATGCTGAATTAGTACGCCTTCACAAAGAAGAAGGTTTGAGTTTCAAAAACGTAATCAGTTTTAACTTGGATGAATATTATCCAATGGAACCGAATTCAATCAACAGTTATGTTCGTTTCATGAAAGAACTTTTGTTTGATCATGTCGATATTTTACCTGAAAACGCTCACGTTCCAGACGGACTTTTGACAAAAGAGCAAATTGCAGATTATTGCCACGAATATGAAGCAAAAATCGAAGCTTTAGGCGGAATCGATCTTCAGATTCTTGGAATTGGAGGAAACGGACATATCGGATTTAACGAGTCTGGTTCGCTTCAAAACTCTAAAACTCGTTTAGTGGCTTTGGATCATATTACAAGAGTTGCGGCAAGTAAAGATTTCTTTGGTTTGAATAATACGCCAAGAACGGCTATTACACTTGGAGTTAAAAAAATCATGGAAGCAAAAAGAGTAATCTTATTAGCTTGGGGTGAAGGAAAAGCAAATATTGTAAAAAAATCTGTTGAAGATGAAGTTACAAACCGAGTTCCTGCATCTTTCTTGCAAGAGCACAACAATGCGGTTTTTGTTTTGGATAAAGAAGCTTCTTCAAAACTAACGAGAATCAACAAGCCTTGGTTGGTTGAGAAAATCGTTTGGACAGATAAATTAACTCGTAAAGCGGTTTTAGGATTAGCATTAGATCTGAAAAAACCAATTTTAATGCTTACAGATGCTGATTATATCGAAAACGGTATGAGCGATTTGTTAGCAGATTCAGGTCCAGCTTACGATACTAATATTAAGATTTTTAATAAATTACAAAATACAATTACAGGTTGGCCAGGTGGAAAACCAAATTCAGATGATACCAATCGTCCTGAAAGAGCAGAACCAGCTAGAAAACGTGTGTTGATTTTTAGCCCGCACCCTGATGATGATATCATTAGTATGGGAGGAACTTTTATGCGTTTGCAAGAGCAAGGTCATGAAGTGCACGTTGCGTACCAAACTTCTGGAAACATTGCAGTGGCAGATGATGAAGCATTGCGTTTTGCAAGATTCGTAATTGATTACAACGAGAAATTCGGAATCAAAAGCGAGGAGGCAGATAACATCTACAAAAAAGCAGAAGCATTTTTACAGAACAAAAAGAACAGCGAAATTGATATTCCAGAAGTTCGTTATATTAAAGGTTTGATCAGAAAAGGAGAGGCGAGAGCTACAAGTTATTTTGTGGGTCTTCCAGATTCTCAAATTCACTTTATGGAATTGCCTTTCTATGAAACAGGAACAATCGAGAAAAAACCAATCGGACCAGAAGATATTCAGTTGACAGTTGATTTAATTGAAAAAATTAAACCGCACCAAATTTATGCAGCTGGAGATTTAGCTGATCCGCACGGAACACACAAAGTTTGTTTAGATGCAATTTTTGAAGCGGTTAAAGTTTTAAAACCAAAAGAATTCATGAACGATTGCTGGTTATGGTTATACCGTGGAGCTTGGCAAGAGTGGGGAATTGACGAAGTTGAAATGGCAGTTCCGATGAGTCCAGACCAAGTTTTAGCAAAACGTCACGGGATCTTCAAACACCAATCTCAAAAAGACGGAGTTGTTTTCCAAGGAACAGACGCAAGAGAGTTCTGGCAGAGAGCAGAAGACAGAAACCGTGAAACAGCTGAGTTGTATCACCAATTAGGTTTGGCTACATATGCTGCAATGGAAGCTTTCGTGAGATGGCATTACTAAGTTGCTAAGATCCTGAGGTGCTAAGATTCTAAGTTTTCTTGGTCTTTGGAAATTGGTAATAAATAATATTTTTGAAGCAGGAAGAGAGGATTGAAATAAGGTTCTTTTTTCTTGCTTCTTTTTTTTAAGGCGCTAAGATGCGGAGACGCTAAGATTCTAAGTTTTTTAATTTTCGATTTAATAATCTGTGAGAATCCTTTTAATCTGTGGCAAATAAATAATAGCTTTGCATATAATTGAAGCAAGAAGAAAGTATAAGTCTTTCCTCTTGCTTCTTTCTTCTTAAAAACTATGGATCAAGACAAAAAACAACTCATAAAATTAGCCCACACCAAAATGCCTTTCGGAAAATACGAGGGGAAATATCTAATAGACTTGCCTGAATATTATGTGGTTTGGTATCATAATAAAGGATTTCCAAAAGGAGAATTAGGGCAGCAATTACAATTGATTTATGAGTTGAAATTGAACGGATTGGAAGAATTGATTCGAAATATTAAGAAGCAATATCCGAAACCTATTTAAAAAGTAGGAAAAATCTTTTGTGATTTCGATTTTTTTATATAAGTTTGAAATACAAAATATTATAATTTCTAAAAACATAATGATACCACAGAATTCCAGCCTGAATTCATAAATGTGTACAAGTCAGTGTTTTTTAAATTATAGTATTTTTTTTTGCTCAAAACTTACCTCTACAGCAAGTATTGTCTACTTGCATGAAAAATTTCAAAGAGATAATTCCTGATTTTATATTACATATGTAAAAAAGGGTCTAATAATTGTCCAATTCAATAAAAAAATCGGATTTTTAAATTGTTAAGGTTATTGTTTATTAGTTGCGAATTTGCAGCTAAAATCAGTAAAACCTTTCGTTTTCTTATAGTCGAACTTTAAACCTTTATCTAATTCGAAAGAACTCTAAAATTTTAAAAATTATCTCATTCTGGAATTGATAAATTGTCTAATTAAATTTGTACTTTTGCCAAGTTTTTTACACAACTACTTACAAACAACAACAGAATGAATCAAACAAAATATATTTTTGTTACAGGAGGTGTGACCTCTTCATTAGGAAAAGGGATTATCGCGGCATCTTTGGCAAAATTGTTACAAGGAAGAGGATACCGCACTACAATTCAGAAATTTGATCCATATATTAACGTAGATCCGGGGACACTAAACCCGTACGAGCACGGAGAATGTTATGTGACAGATGATGGAGCTGAAACTGACTTAGACTTAGGACATTACGAGCGTTTTTTGAACGTTCCTACTTCTCAGGCTAATAACGTTACTACAGGAAGAGTTTATCTTTCGGTTATTGAAAAAGAAAGAAGAGGAGAATTTTTAGGAAAAACGGTTCAAGTTGTTCCTCATATCACAAACGAAATCAAAGACAGAATGCAATTGCTAGGTAAATCTGGCGATTATGATATTGTAATTACTGAAATTGGTGGAACTGTTGGGGATATAGAATCTCTACCTTATATAGAATCTGTTCGTCAATTAGTTTGGGAATTAGGTGAAAACAACGGAATCGTTATTCATTTAACATTAGTTCCTTATTTGGCTGCAGCTGGTGAGTTGAAAACAAAACCAACGCAGCACTCTGTTAAAACTTTAATGGAAAGCGGTATTAAAGCCGATATTTTGGTTTGTAGAACGGAGCACGAATTGTCTCAGGAATTACGCCAAAAACTAGCTTTATTCTGTAATGTGAAAAAAGAAGCAGTTATTCAATCTATTGATGCTTCTACAATATATGAAGTTCCAAATTTAATGCTTGAAGAAGGATTAGATGTTGTGGCTTTAAAGAAATTAGATTTACCTAAAAAAGCATCTCCGGATCTTAAAAACTGGAATACTTTCTTAAAAAGATTAAAAAGTCCAAAACAAACTGTAAATATTGGTTTGGTTGGGAAATATGTAGAAATGCAAGATTGTTACAAATCTATTTTAGAGGCGTTCATTCATGCAGGAGCTGCAAACGAAACAAAAGTAAATGTAATTTCAATTCACTCAGAGCATATCAATGCAGATAATGTGGAAGAAAAATTAGGTTCTTTAGACGGAGTTTTAGTTGCTCCAGGTTTTGGTGAAAGAGGTATTGAAGGAAAAATCGAAGCAGTTCGTTTTGTGCGTGAAAACAACATTCCGTTCTTCGGAATTTGTTTAGGAATGCAAATGTCTGTTATCGAATATTCTAGAAATATTTTAGGTTATGCAGAAGCGAACTCAACAGAGATGAACGACAAAACGCCTCATCCGGTTGTGAGTTTAATGGAAGAGCAGAAAAATGTAACCGATAAAGGAGGAACAATGCGTTTAGGTGCTTGGAAATGTGATATTAAACCAGACACTTTAGCATACAAAATTTACGGAGAAAAAACTATTTCGGAGCGTCACCGTCACCGTTATGAGTACAACAATAAATATGCTGATGAATTGCAAAAAGCTGGTTTAAAAGCTTCTGGAGTTAATCCTGATACAGGATTAGTTGAAATTGTGGAGCTTGAAAATCACCCATTCTTCATTGGTGTACAATACCACCCAGAATACAAGAGTACTGTTGCTAATCCGCACCCTATTTTTGTGAACTTTGTGGCTGCTGCTGTAAATGCACATAAAAAATAATAATTATATTCTGTGAAGATGTAACATTTGAGTGAAACTCAGTACTAATAACCTTCAACGAATAACTTTTTTAAATTAATAATGGAAGAAAAAAAATTAGACCTCAATTCGATCATTGGTTTTGTGTTGATCTTTGGAATTTTGATTTGGATCGTGTATCAAAATCAGCCTTCTGAAAAAGAAATTGCTGCTGAGAAAGCCAAGAAAGAATTAGTTGCTAAACAAGAAGCACAAGCAAAAGCAGATAAAGCTAAAACTGCGTCATTACCAGCTGCAGCTGTAACTCCTGGAGATACAGTTCAATTGGCTCAATTGCAAAAAACTTTAGGAGGATTTGCTTATTCTGCAACACTTCCTTCTGCAAAAGAAGCTTTTACTACAATCGAAAACGAAAAATTAAGATTAAAGATTGCTAATAAAGGTGGATATATTGTTGAAGCTACTTTAAAAGAATTTGAAAAGTTTAAAAAAGGTTCAGGTGAATTAGTTGAGTTAATTAAAAATAATAACTCTAACCTAAATTTACAGCTTCTTACTACAGACAATAGAACATTAAACTCTAAAGATTTGTATTTCGAACCGACATTAGAAAAAATTGGTACAGACCAAGTTCTTTCTATGCGTTTGAAAGCTAGTGCTAATGAATTTTTAGAATATAAATACATTTTAAAGCCGAACGATTACTTAGTTGGTTTTGATATCCGTTCTCAAGGTTTAAACAGAGTTTTAAATTCTGCTAAACCAGTTGATTTGCAATGGGATTTAAAAACATATAGAAATGAAAAAAGTGTTTCTTATGAAAATCGTTTTGCTCAAATCGATTACAAATATGAAGAATCAAAATATAATAATGTAAGCCAACATGGGCAAGGTAAAGAAGAAACACCGACAAAAGTCAGTTTTGTAGCTTTTAAACAGCACTTCTTTGCTACTATTTTATCTACAGAAAAACCTTTCGAAACGTCAAAATTACAGTCGGACGATTTAGTAAAGGATGAAAAAATCGATACTGTTTTTACTAAACAGTTTAGAGCTAATTTGCCTTTAGCGTTCACAAACGGAGAGATCGATTACAAAATGAATTTGTACATGGGTCCCGTAGATTACAAAACATTGAAAGCTTACGATAAAAATTTCGATAAAATTATTCCTTTAGGATGGGGAATCTTCGGATGGATCAACAAATTTATTTTTGTTCCTTTATTCGGATTCTTAAGTTCTACAATTGGATTGTCATTAGGAATTGCAATTATTGTATTTACAATTATCATCAAATTGGCTATGTCGCCAATTACGTACAAATCATTTTTGTCTCAGGCTAAAATGAAAGTTTTAAGACCTGATATCGCTGAGTTGGGAGAGAAATTCAAAAAAGACCCAATGAAGAAACAACAGGAAACAATGAAACTGTACAACAAAGCAGGTGTAAACCCAATGGCTGGATGTATCCCGGCATTGATTCAGTTGCCATTTATGTATGCATCGTTCCAGTTTTTCCCAGCAGCATTTGAATTAAGACAAAAAAGTTTCCTTTGGGCAGACGATTTATCTTCTTTTGACTCAATTGTAAAATTACCATTCAATATTCCAATGTACGGAGACCATATCAGTTTGTTCCCAATCTTGGCGGCAATTGCAATTTTCTTCTACATGAAAATGACTTCAGGAGATCAGCAAATGGCAGCTCCTCAACAAGAAGGTATGCCAGATATGGCAAAAATGATGAAAATCATGATTTATGTTTCGCCATTAATGATGTTAATTTTCTTCAATAGTTATGGTGCTGGATTGAGTTTGTACAACTTTATTTCGAACTTAATTACAATCGGAATTATGTTTGTGATCAAGAATTATATTGTAGACAGTGATAAAATTCACGCTCAGATTCAAGAGAACAAACAAAGAGAGCCTAAAAAACCAAGCAAGTTCCAACAGCGTCTTCAAGAAGTGATGGAACAGCAAGAAGCGGCAAAAGCAGCTCAAGCAAACAAGAAGAAGAAATAATTCTCAATAAAAAAATCTCGATTTATCGGGATTTTTTTATACCATTATACTTTATAATTAAGATTTTCGTTTAGCTTAAAAATAGAATTTACCATGATCTCAAAAAAAATCATACTTGGATTATTATTCCTAACTGCATTAGTTTCAAATGCACAAACCGATATTAATAAAGTTGATGCAGCAGGAAAAAAAGACGGACTTTGGAAAGGAACTTATGCTGAATCTAAACGCCCTCGTTATGAAGGAACTTTTGATCATGGAAAAGAGAAAGGAGTTTTTAAATTTTTTGATGATACCAAAAAAGGCGATGTAATTGCTACAAGAGATTTTAGTGCTAATGATGGAAGCTCATATACCATTTTTTATGATCAGAGTAAAAATAAAGTAAGCGAAGGAAAAGAGATTGGAAAAGCGCGTGAAGGCGAATGGAAATATTACCATAAAGCTTCTAAAGTTTTGATGACGGTTGAGAATTATAAAAACGGAAAACTAGAAGGTTTAAAAACTATCTATTATCCAAATGCTCAATTAGCAGAAGAGATGACATATAAAAATGGTTTGAAAGAAGGGCCGTATAAAAAAATAGGACAGGACGGAACGCTTTTAGAAGAATCTTATTTTGTAAATAACGAATACAATGGACAGACTGTTTTCTATGATTCAGACAAATCTGTTGCTTCTAAAGGGAAATTTGTAAATGGTAAAAAGGCGGGAATCTGGCAGTTTTATCAAAAAGGGAAATTGGTAAAAGAAGTGAATATGAGTGATCCTAAAAATACTAATAAAGCTTCTGAAAAAGGCTCAGCGCCGAAAAAGTAAACAATATATTTTGATAGAATGAAAGGGAGTAAATTGGCAGAACTTTACGATGCTAATAATGAAAATGCATTGTATTGGACGGATGGGAAAGTAGTTTATTTTCGTGAAGATAAAATTAAAAATGCTGATATAGGTTCTTTTGAGCAATTTCCAGGTTGTTGGGCAAAAGATAAGAATTACTGTTATTCAGGAGGTAGCAAACTTAAAGATGGTGATAGTTTAACTTTTGAGATACTAAATTATGCCTTCGCTAAAGATAAGAATAGTGTCTGGACATTAGAAGGACGCATTTTAGAGGCTGATGCTAAAACTTTCGAAGTTTGTGATACTGGTAAAAAGTCTTTGGGAATTACATTTATACTTACAGAAAATAATAGAAAACAAGGCAAAGAATCGTTTGTTCCTTATGGATTCGCTAAAGATGCAAATAATGTTTTTTATTATGATTTTCAAGGCAAAACAAAAGTTGTTAAAAAAGCTATTCCATCCTCTTTTAAATCTTTAAACGATGGAGATTTTGGGTATGATGAAAATTCAGTTTTTTACGGAAAAAATATTCTTTCAAAAGCCAATCCAAAAACTTGGAAAAAATTGCATGATAAATATTTCTATTCCATAGATCAAAATAGGGTCTATTATTTTAATCGATTAATAAAAGATGCTGATGCAGAATCTTTTGAGATAGTATTTGTTTCATCGATATTCGAAACGCCGACTCAATATGCAAAAGATAAAAACCATTTCTATTTAAATGATACTATTTGTTCGAGCGAAGAGTTTGAGAAATATGTAGCGGAAACGATTGCTCGTAATAAGGAAGCCGAGAGTAAAATTAAAAGATAAATTGTTTACATTTGAGTAACCAATTTATTGTAACCAATGGATTTAAATGAACTTTTAGGACGATTTTTACTGCTGTTTTGCTCAATTTTAGTTCTGTATTTTTTTTCCAACAGAAAAGATAATGCGACTATAAATCCGTTGATGGTTATTGTTGGGCTTTGTACTTTTTCTCTTTGTTATCTTTTTACCAAAATAGAAATTGGAGTCGGAATTGGTTTTGGTCTTTTTGCCATTTTCTCTATACTTCGTTTTAGAACACAATCTTTTACCGTAAATGCGATAATTTTTCTTTTTGCGACAATTACATTGTCAATTCTCGATATTATGTATCCGTTTGAAAAGATTGAATTGCTGTTATTCTTTCAAATCATTATTATCGGGTTTTACGTCGCAGCTTCGATTATCGTCAATAAAAAAGCTTCAAAATACCTGAATTCTGTTGATGTGAAAATTCCGCTAGATGAAAATTTTTCTTTGAATACAGAAGTAATCAGAAAATCAATTCAAGAAAAAATTAAAATTGAAGATTTTGATTTTAGAATTGTCTTAATCAATACTGCAAATAACGAAATAGATTTATTGGTTTTTTATTAATATCCTAACAGGTTTTTAAAACCTGTTAGGTATTGTCTGAAATCAAATGCTTGCAAGTTTTAAAAACTTTGTCTGATAAGAAAATGCAGATCATTTTGCTTATATCGTAGGATACCTAACAGGTTTTAAAAACCTGTTAGGATAATAATAGGTATCTTTTATTAATCATTGAACGGACGAACTTGCTTGATATACAAATCTCTCTTTTCGCCCAAAATTTTAAACTCGATATCTACTGGATGAAATTGGTTTTTACGCCAATAGCGATACATTTTGGTTTCGATTTTCTTGCTGACATCATACAGATTACTCATTTCTTTTCGGGTCAATAATGGCTCGTTATTGTTTAAATTTGAATTGGAAGTATAATCAATATCAAAATCGGTTTCGTCTTTTCCGTCATTAAAATGATAAGCAACAAATTGCTCGCAGATTTCTCCTTTTTCGGGTTTTACAACAGAGTTTTCTCCTTTTTGAACATTAACCGTAATTCCAGGAAAGTTTTCTCTAAATATATTTTTGGTGATAATAACGCCATTTGCTAATTCGTCAGGAAAAGAGCGATGCACTAAAACGCCCATCGCAATATTTTGCTGATCGATTCCAAAAAGTTCTCTTTCGTTATACGAAGCCTCATTCCATACGCTTGCCCAAACTTGTTTTATGGCCTTTTCAAAAGTTTTTATGGAATCGCCCAAAATTCCTGTTTTAGAATCGTATAATCCGGCACCGTTAAAATCATCCAAATCTTCTGCGTTTGTAGAGGAGCGGAATCTGAAATTTTTGAATTTTGCATCTTTAAAAGCAATATTCAATTTTGAAATTAATTCAGGATCAATAGGTTCTTTTTTGATGGCGTCTCTAATTTTCTTAAGCTGTTTATTGATCCAAATTGTAGAATCTTTTTGAGGAAAAGCTAAAAGTTCTGAAATTAATGGAGAAATAGATGCTTTCTGAATGTGTTTCGTATAAAAATAAAACGGAATAGCATGCGCATTTTCTGGAACCTTAAACGGAATTTCTTTTGAAATGGCAATTAAATACGCCATGTTTTGAGCTTTCGAACCAATATAATTCACTCCCTTTTTTGGAATTTTAGATAAGTTGACTAAATCAGTTACAGAATTGTCGATCGTGAGTTTTTTCTTTTTTCCAGCAGATTTCATTGGAATTTTTTTAGTGGTTTCTTTGATGAAAAAAGTATCGACTTCTATTTTCAATTCTACTTTTTTAGAAAGCAGTTTTTTGATATTGTTATCTTTTTCAATATCGGTGTAAGCCATAATCGGAATCTTTCTATTTTTTCCTAAAAGAACCAAATGGCTTAAAGGTGTCTGAAGTTCGTTTACAATTATGCCTCGAACATTTGGAAGAATATCAGGCGTTCCATCCAAAATAATGATTTCATCAGAATTAGGTTTTACAGTTTCTAATTCTTTGATTTTGTGTTTTTTTAGAATGCCAACATTACTTCCTCGAACAACTTCCTGATATTTAATTTCGCCAAAAATGTAATCTGATTTCACACACGGAATTTTGAATTTTTGCTGTTGAAACCATTCCATCATGTCTGGATTATTCAAGTAAAATTTAAGCTTTTCGCCAATAAAAGTCGAACTTTTAACCATATTGAAAAAACGTTCAATCAATGGCAAAGGCATATGATCGGATGCGGCGAGTTCAAAAATCCATTTATCGGTTGCTTTAATGTGGTTTAAATTTCCGAGAAGAAAATCTCTGTTTTTCTCAGTATCGCTGTAATTTTCATTATTAAAAACTTCAAGATCTTGGCTGTATCCTAAATAATTAACTACAAAATCGTAATGAAGCGGAATAACGCTACTGTTAAAATAATACATTTTCTGTTTTCGAAGATCATAAATCACTTTTACGGATTCGATATTCGAAAATTTGTCAGACAAAGGTTTTCCTCTAAATGCCTTATACGCTTCATAATTTGGCAAAGAAGCGCTAAATCGCTGCGCGCTTAATGAAGTTAAGGCGAAAAGGAAAAAGAGGCTGTAAATGTATTTTTTCATACAATAAAAAATGGATGACTAAATGTACTTAAAAAAAGAACTCACTGGATGAAATTGTTTTTGTCAATTTTACCTCGTCCAATTAAATTTAAATCTTTGCAAATCTGCTTTAATCTTTGCAAATCTGCGTGAAAATATCGATCGAGAAAAAGTATTTCACGCAGATTTTAAAAGATTTTAGCAGATCAAATTTGATTTTTATTCTATTTTGTCCAACGGATAAAAATAGAATAAGTTTTATCTACCGCGAGATTGCTTAAACTAATGAGAACCATGCTGAAATTTTCTATTATTTGGCGTATCTTTGCAACCTTAAAAAATTAAACATTTCAAAATGAAACGAGTAGTTGTTGGACTTTCAGGTGGAGTAGATTCTAGTGTTGCAGCATATTTATTGCAACAGCAGGGATACGAAGTTATTGGCCTTTTTATGAAGAATTGGCACGATGATTCGGTTACTATTTCGAACGAATGTCCTTGGCTGGAAGACAGTAACGATGCTTTACTTGTTGCTGAAAAGCTCGGAATCCCGTTTCAAACAGTTGATTTGAGTGAAGAATACAAAGAGAAAATCGTTGACTATATGTTCAACGAATACGAAAAAGGGAGAACTCCAAATCCTGACGTGCTTTGTAACCGCGAAATCAAATTTGATGTGTTTATGAAAATCGCTTTAAGTCTTGGTGCAGATTATGTGGCAACTGGGCATTATTGTCAAAAAACTGAAATCGAAGTGGACGGAAAAACGGTGTATCAATTGATTGCCGGAAATGACGTTAACAAAGATCAATCGTACTTTTTATGTCAATTGTCGCAAGAAAAATTATCAAAAGCTTTATTTCCTATTGGAGCTTTAACAAAACCAGAAGTACGCGAAATTGCTGCTGAAATGGAATTGGTTACAGCTGAAAAGAAAGATTCTCAAGGTTTATGTTTTATTGGAAAAGTTCGTCTTCCAGAGTTTTTACAGCAAAAACTACAGCCTAAAGAAGGTAAAATTGTTCAGGTTGATAAAAATGATCCGATTTACAATATTGAGAAATCAGCTGACCTTTCTTTGGAGAAAAGATTAAAGTTAGAATCTCAAAAGCTAGACTATGTTCCAACAATGGGAAAAGTAGTTGGAAAACACCAAGGAGCTCATTACTTTACAGTTGGGCAAAGAAAAGGTCTAAATGTTGGAGGAACAACAGAGCCTTTATTTGTAATTGCAACCGATGTAGAAACCAACACCATTTATACAGGTATGTCTAGCGAGCATCCAGGTTTATTCAAAAAAGCACTTTTTGTTGGAAAATCTGAAGTGCACTGGATTAGAGAAGATATGACGCTAAAAGCAGGAGAAAAAATGGAAGTGATGGCAAGAATCCGTTACCGTCAGCCTTTGCAAAAAGCGGTTTTGTACCAATTTGAAGACGGAATGTATGTGGAGTTTGAAGAGCCGCAGTCTGCTATTACAGAAGGACAATTTGTTGCTTGGTATTTAGAAAATGAATTAGTTGGTTCGGGAGTAATTTCTTAGCTTTATACTTTATTTGGGAGTAAATCCCTTAATGGTATAAATTGATGAGATATAACTTTACTTTTCTTTTATTACTTCTTTCGTTTACCGTATTTTCACAAGAAGATGCGTGGGTTTATTTTAATGGTAAGCCTAATGCACAAACTTTTTATGACAATCCGCTAACCGAACTTTCTCAAAGAGCTTTGGATCGAAGAACGAAACAAAATATCGCTTTGGCTATTACTGATGCTCCTCTGGAAACTTCTTATGTAAATCAAATTACTTCAAGTACAGGAATTACGGTAAAAGCACAATCAAAATGGCTGAATGCACTTCATATTCAAGGAACTCAGGCTAATATTAATGCTTTAAAATCGTTAGCTTTTGTTTCTAGAATTGAATTTGCCGACAAAACTTTGAATACTACAGGAAAAAGAGTTTCAGAGACTTCGATAAGCCAAACCCATAAACAGTTAAAAGAAGCAATTGATTATTCGTATGGAAATTCTGCGAATCAAATTCAGATGCTAAACGGGCAAGTTCTACATCAGCAGAATTATACTGGAGAAGGCAAAATCATAGCGGTTATGGATGGTGGTTTTCCTGGAGTAAACACTGCACAGCCATTTGAAAATCTTAGAATTAATAATAAAATTCTAGGCGGTTATGATTATACCACCAGAAATAGCAATTTTTATACGGGCGATTCTCATGGAACTTCGGTGCTTTCAACAATGGGAGGTTTTAAAGCAAATTCGTTAGTTGGAACTGCTCCAAATGCATCTTATTACCTTTTTATTACAGAAATTCAAGCTCAAGAGATTCCGTTAGAAGAATCGCTGTGGGTTGAGGCTGCAGAAAAAGCAGATGCTTTAGGTGTTGATATCATTACGACTTCATTGGGATATTTTTTGGATAGAGATGAAATCAGGTACAATCATACTTATAGCGAGATGAACGGGATTACGACTTTTATTTCTCGTGGTGCCGAAATTGCTTTTAGTAAAGGAATATTGGTTTTGGCTTCTGCTGGAAATGAAGGAACTCAAGTTGAAAAACATGTTGGCGCTCCTGCAGATGCAGTTTCAGTGTTAGCAATTGGTTCTGTTAATGCTTCTAAAGTAAGAGCTAGTTCCAGTTCGATTGGACCAAGTTATGATGGCAGAATAAAACCTGATGTTATGGCGCAAGGAGCAGCAGCGGTAGTTTCTGATGCAAATGGAAATATCGTTACGGCAAACGGAACGTCATTTTCTTGCCCAATTATGGCGGGAATGGCAGCTTCTTTATGGCAGGCATTTCCAAACAAAACCAATAAAGAAATCAGACAAATGATTATCCAATCTGCTGATCGATATGCCAATCCAGATAATAATTACGGATATGGAATTCCAAATTTTGGAGCAGCATTAAGTGTTGATGATTTTGTAGCGGAAGCTTCGTTTGCGGTATATCCAAATCCCGCTAAAAATGAAGTTTCGTTTTCTTTTCTAAATGAAAATAATACTGCATCAGTAACTATTTATTCGATATTGGGACAAAAATTAATAGAAGAAAAAATCAATAATTCAAATCCAGTTCTTTCCTTACAATCACTTCAAAGTGGATTGTACATTTATAGTTTTGATGCTGATAATCTGCATAAAACAGGGAAAATAATCAAGCAATAATTTTAATGAATAAAATCACCCAACTTTTCAATATAAAATACCCAATCATTCAAGGAGGAATGATCTGGAATAGCGGTTATAAATTGGCTTCGGCTGTAAGCAATGCAGGAGGTTTAGGGCTTATTGGCGCAGGTTCGATGTATCCAGAAGTTTTAAGAGAACACATTCAGAAATGTAAAAAAGCGACCGATAAGCCTTTTGGGGTCAATATTCCGATGTTATATCCAAATATTGAAGAGATTATGAATATTGTGGTCGAAGAAGGCGTTAAAATTGTCTTCACCTCTGCTGGAAATCCGAAAACGTGGACTTCTTTTTTGAAAGAAAGAGGTGTTACCGTTGTTCACGTGGTTAGCAGCAGCGTTTTTGCTTTGAAAGCTCAAGATGCCGGCGTAGATGCCGTAGTTGCTGAAGGTTTTGAGGCAGGCGGTCATAATGGACGTGAAGAAACGACTACTTTGACATTGATTCCGATGGTAAAAGAAAAAATCAAGATTCCGCTGATTGCTGCTGGCGGAATTGCCACAGGAAGAGGAATGCTGGCTGCAATGGTTTTAGGAGCAGATGGAGTTCAAGTTGGAAGCCGTTTTGCAGCATCTATAGAATCGTCTTCGCACAATAATTTCAAGGAAACAATAGTTAATACTTTGGAAGGTGGCACTCAATTGACTTTGAAAGAATTAGCGCCTGTTCGATTGATAAAGAATAAGTTTTATCAAGATGTTCAGGATTTGTACCAAAAATGCCCTTCTAAAGAAGAATTGGTTCAGCTTTTAGGAAGAGCCAGGGCCAAAAAAGGAATGTTTGAAGGAGATTTGGACGAGGGAGAATTAGAAATAGGACAAGTTGCAGGTCTGATTCATGAAATTTTGCCAGTTGAAGAAATTATTCGACAAATGATAGCCGAATTTGAAGTCGCATCCAAAGAAAAGAGTACATTTGAATTTTAATTACCTGCAAGAAATATTTTATGAATTCCCTACGCCCCTACATATTGCTATTGTTTTTGATTTTTGGATTGCAACAAGTTCAAAGTCAATCTTATCATTTTAAAACTTCGGGATTTAGTGTTTTAGAAAAAAATGAAAGAGGAAAGTGGGGAGAATGGTCGAATTTAGATTTGGTAAATCTTTCGGTGGTTTTAGATACCAATAAGCATAGAATTGTAGTGTATTCGCAAGAAATCCAACTTTATAATATTTTAGATTATATCGAAAGAGAAGAAAATGATACCGACATTGTATATTCTTTTGTGTGTAAGGACAATGACGGAAAAGAATGTAAGCTATCAATCATAACTAGAAAAAGGCAGGATTACAGAAAACAGCTTTACATCAATTACGACGATCATATTATTGTGTATAATATTATTACGGTGTAAAAGTTTCTAAGTTTCTAAGATTCTAAGTTTTTTGGATTTAACAAAATAATAAACCCGACAGTTTTTAAACCTGTCGGGTTTGCTATATGAAAAAAAAACTCAGTGTCTTAGTATCTTAGAAACTTAGAATCTATAAAGACTCCACATCCTTAATAAACTCATCATATTCTAAATAGAACATTTCTAGAGCGTGCATGTTTTCGTTAAAAAAATCGAAAATAGCATCCCAAGTATTCTTATTGCTGAAACCAACCCCTGTTTTTTCGACCCAAATTCTGCTTATGGTTTTGCCACTTTCAAGAGTATAATTTTTTTCAAAAACCAAATCTTTGATGAATTCTTCTTCTAGAATGTTTTTTAAAGCTTCTAGTTTTTCAAAATAAGCAATGCGTTTTTCATCGCTTCGCTGTTCGATGTCAATTAAAACCTGAGCCTTTTTATTGTCAACATAAAACTTAAAAGAGAAATCTTTAATTTTCGTATCATAAAGCACCCATTTACGAGGATATTTTTCGGCAAATGCTACCCAAAATTCTCTTTTTATTCTTTGCGATTCTTCTTTGCTGTACATTTTTTTAGGCTTTAATAATAGAAAACTTGTGACACTGCGTTTTCTGAAGTATATTTATGTTTTATTTGAAAATACAAAAATAAGCTTTGATTATGAATTTTCAAGATTTTTTGAAATATGTTCCCAATATAATTCCAATAGAGCTGCCAGCAGTAACTTCACACTTAAAAATGGCTCCAAAAGAGCGTATAGAGGGATTAAAAAATCTTGATATTGATGCACTAAACGCTAGAATGGCGGGGGTAATGATGCTGTTTTATCCCAAACAGGAAAAAACACATCTGGTTTTGATTGTTAGAAATGCTTATGACGGAGTTCATTCAGCTCAGATTGCATTTCCAGGCGGGAAGTATGAAAAGGAAGATTTAAATTTTGAAACTACAGCTCTTAGAGAAACCCATGAAGAGGTTGGAATTACGAGTGATAAAATAGACATTGTTAAACATTTCTCACCAATGTATATTCCGCCAAGCAACTTTTTGGTGCATCCGTTTTTAGGAATTGCCAAAGAAGAACTTTCTTTTTATCCCGATATAAGAGAAGTTGCCGGAATTATCGAACTGCCTTTATCTGTTTTTTTAAATGATGATATTATTATCGAAGCCAGATTATCAACTTCTTACGGAGCAAATATTTTAGTTCCTGCTTTTAATATCCAGAATCATGTTGTTTGGGGAGCCACGGCAATGATTTTGAGCGAATTGAGGGATGTCTTAAAAGAAGCGATGGGAAAATAAATTTGATAAAGTTTATTTAACGATTTGATATTCATTTAAATACTTCTTAATTCGAGAAATTGTTTTATACTGTTGCTAAAAGAATAATTTTTGTATGTTTGCGACCTAACAAAAAAATAAGATAGATTAGTTATGGGATTGTTT
Organism: Flavobacterium anhuiense; assembly: GCF_004151235.1. Taxonomy (GTDB): domain Bacteria; phylum Bacteroidota; class Bacteroidia; order Flavobacteriales; family Flavobacteriaceae; genus Flavobacterium; species Flavobacterium anhuiense_A. The sequence goes on along the minus strand of NZ_JUIV01000017.1, from coordinate 56,289 downwards.
AAACGAAATCCTTTTGGGCATATATTATTCATCAAGAAATGGTTGATCCGAGTTCTAGGTGCCATGACTCATAAGAGATATAGAGGTTTTAATGAATTGCAGATTGAAGGATCTGAAATTATTAAGACACTTCCAGATACTAATGTTTTGTTTATTTCCAACCACCAAACTTACTTTGCAGACGTTGTAGCGATGTTTCATGTCTTTAATGCCAGTTTGTCTGGACGTCAAGACACGATTAAGAACATTGGTTATTTGTGGCAACCAAAAATGAATATCTATTATGTGGCAGCCAAAGAAACGATGCAAGCTGGATTATTGCCGAGAATTCTAGCTTATGTTGGTGCGATTACAGTAGAACGAACTTGGCGTTCTAAAGGAGTTGACGTGACCGAAAAAAGAGAAGTGAATCCGAATGATACTGAAAACATCAGAATTGCGCTTGAAGATGGTTGGGTTATTACTTTCCCGCAAGGAACGACAAAATCATTTAAACCAGTTCGTAAAGGAACCGCTCATATCATTAAACAGCATAAACCAATCGTTATTCCAATTGTAATTGATGGTTTCCGTAGATCATTCGATAAGAAAGGACTTCGAATGAAGAAAAAAGGAATTCTACAATCTTTCATTATCAAAGAACCTCTTGATATTGATTATGAAAATGATACTATCGAACAAATCGTAGAAAAAGTAGAATACGCAATCGAACAACATCCATCATTTTTAAAAGTTATTCCAGCCGAAGAAATTAAAGCGCAAGAAGAACTGAACAAAATGAGACAATGGGATTACTAGAAATTTTAGATTTTAGATTGCTGATTTTAGATCTTATAGATTTTCTTTTGATTTAGCTTGCTTTGTCTGGCTGAGCGAAGTCGAAGCCGCTTCAACTTTGTATCCTTTTCCTAAGTTTCGGAACTTTTAATGTGAAAAAAAAAATGTTTCAAGTTTCAGTTTAAAGTTAGAGAAACTTTGTCCCTTTGTAACTCTGTTACTTTGTAACTTTAAAAAAAACTTAGAAACTTAGCATCTCAGAACCTTAGCAACTTTAAAAGTCAATCTTCTTCAACTCTTTATAATTTGCGTACAATCGTCTTAAAAGTGTTCCGTAAATAATTCTGTAGAAACACCAGAACAATCCGAAGAAGCCTAAAATTACTAGGAATAATATTCCGATTGTAACAAACATCGCTTTTCCGTTCATGGCTAATTTTTCTCTAAGAAATTCCATGTCTGGATTGTAGACAAAAGCAATGAAGAAACTCAAAATAGCAGTAATTACAATCATTCCCAGATTATACCAAACATAATATTGAACTGTTTTACGAGTTCTTAAAATAGCGCTCATCAAAGATTTTGTGGCTATTGTAGTCGAAATTGTTTTGTAATTTTTATAGAAGATATAAACAAAAATTAAAACAACCACATAATTGAAATAGGTTAGAAATTCTAAAGTAGTTACAATTTCAGGGTGATTCATTTTATGCAATACGTCGTCTGTATTGATGAATAAATTTGAAAATGTCCAAAACGAAATTTCCAAAATACTGATAATCAAAATCCATTTTACAATGGAAGATGACTTTCTGTGAATCATCTTATAGATTTCGTTTTCAGAAATTTGTTGAAAAGAATCAGAGTTCTTTTGCCAATCTTTTTTTAATAAATCCAGTTCTTTCATAATAATTTTTAAGGATTTAGTATTTTTTTAAGTTTCCCTTTAATTCTGTTCATTTTCACGCGCGCATTCACTTCGCTGATTCCTAAGGTTTCAGCTATTTCTTGATAATCTTTGTCTTCTAAATACATAAAAACTAATGCCTTTTCAATGTCATTCAATTGATAAACTGCTTTGTACATCAGTTTAATCTGTTCCTCTTCCTCATAATTGTAGTCAACATCTTTTACAAAATGCTGATGGTTTTCATAATCTACGGTCGAAATAGTTCTTTTGGTTTTGCGGTATAAGGTAATTGCTGTGTTTAAGGCAACACGATATGTCCAAGTCGAAAATTTACTGTCGCCTCTAAATTTTGGATAAGCTTTCCAAAGCTGAATGGTAATCTCTTGAAACAGGTCTTTATGAGCGTCTTCTCCAGCAGTATATAATCTACAAATCTTGTGGATTATATTCTGATTTGCCTGCAGCTGCGCAACAAATGACTGTTCTAGATTTTCGCTCATAATGTATTAGTAGTTATGAAATCATTTTTGTTACAGTTGATGTTTCATTTTTTGCCACGAATTTCACAAGTTTCCCGAATTACTTTTCAAACAGAATAGATTAAAGTTGAGTTTTTTAAAATTTGTGTTAATTTGTGTAATTCGTGGCAAACTTTATAGTTCTCTTGTTTTATAATAATTAATCGTTAAATCGATGAACTTGCTATAGCTTTTCATTCCGTCTTTCTGATTGTTTGTTTTTAAAAAATTATCCCAGAGAAAATGAAAACCTTCGTCTATAAATGTGTCATATTTTTTCCAGAAATCCTGATCTTCTTGATAGTTTTTTAAAATTCCAGTATTAACTTGTTTTTTTAATACTTCAAAAACTTTCTCATTTTTAAACTTCCAGATTCCGAGACAATAGCGTAATGCAAAACTATACCCTGCATACTGATAATATAAATTGCCATTTTTTACAGAAGCCAAAAGACCAATAAAATTGCATTCGCTTTCACTTGCAAAACCAATCTGATGTGCCATTTCGTGAGCTGTAGTTAGTGGAAAAGTGTACATTGGCAATAAGTCGTTAATTTGCGCTTCGTTTGTAAATGGGTTTAAATAACCGCCAAACCCCATGTAAGTTAAAGGAACGCTGAATAATGATTTTTTTACGCTTAATGTTTTGTATTCAAAATAAGGGTGTTCTTTTGCTAAATTGTCGTAACCGTCTAAAATCATATTAAATGACTCTTTCTGTGAATACGGAAATACAATTTTAGAGCTTTTATTTTTCGTGATTTGAAATTGGACCTCATTTGTCTTTGCAATTAATCTTTTAGTAAAAGCCAAAAGATCAGCGTCTGTATATTCTCTCTTGATTTCCATTTTCTCAAAAAGAGGTTTTCTGTAATAATTGAAAGCCCAAAGAAGGTGAAAGAAAAAGTAAAAAACAGAAATCTTACCCAACATTGTTAAAAGGTGATCTTTCCAATCTGTTCTCCAAGTTTTTCTGATTTTCCAAAACCAGCTAATTATAGAAATTAATAAAAGAGCATAAATAATGTCTCCAACAGAAAATGGAACTTTGCCTAAAAGCGTTCTGGAAAAATGAGAAATTCTAACGAATAAATTTTTGCTGTAAAAGCCTTCAACAAAATCTGGAAAGTAAACAAGGATTTTATAAAAAATAATTTGAACTAAAAGAAATAAAGGTAAAACGTATTTTGATCTCACAGCGTAATTTTTAGATACGTAAATATAAATACAATATTGAATGATTGAAAAAAGTTCATCATGAATTCTACGAATTTTCGGTAATTATTGATTTGTCTAATTTTAAAGACGTTTTAATTTGTGCTAATTCGTGCAATTCGTGACAAAAAAAGCAATTAAACTTTGTAACTTTGAAGCTCTTAATTGTTAAACATCAAACAAAATATATGAGTCAAGAAGTAAGAAATCTGGAACCAAAAGCACTTTGGAATAAATTCGCAGATTTAAACGCAGTTCCTCGTCCATCGAAGAAAGAAGAGCGTGTCATTGAGTTTATGAAAAACTTTGGAAAAAGCTTAGGTTTAGAAACTTTCGAAGATGAAATTAGAAACGTAATCATCAGAAAACCAGCAACTCCAGGAATGGAAAACCGCAAGCCAATTGTAATGCAAGGGCATTTGGATATGGTGCACCAAAAAAATGCAGATACAGTTTTTGATTTCGATACACAAGGAATCGATATGTATGTTGACGGTGACTGGGTTCGCGCACGCGGTACAACACTTGGAGCTGATAATGGGTTAGGAGTGGCGACTATCATGGCTATTCTAGAAAGCAAAGATATTCCGCATCCTGCAATTGAAGCTTTGTTTACTGTTGACGAAGAAACAGGAATGACTGGCGCGTTAAACTTAAAAGGTGGGATTCTTCAAGGGAAGATTTTATTGAACTTAGATACAGAAGAAGATGATGAAATTGATATCGGATGTGCTGGTGGAATTGACGTAACAGCAACGAGAACCTACCACGAAGAAGAAGTTCCAGAAGGTTCTGTTGGGTATACCATTACAGTAAAAGGTTTGAATGGTGGACATTCAGGAATGGATATTCATAAAGGTTTAGGAAATGCAAATAAAATCATGAATCGTCTATTATTTGACGCATTTGAAAACTTTGGTTTGCAGATTGCTGAAATTAACGGAGGAAGTCTTAGAAATGCAATTCCAAGAGAAAGTGTTGCGAAAGTAATTATTTCTCAAATGTTTGATGAAGCTTACGTTTACGATATGCAGGAAATTATTTCTGATATTAAAGCTGAATATAAAACAACCGAACCAAACTTATCTATTGAAATCGTAAAAGGTGATTTGCCTGAAAAAGTGATGGATTTAGGAGTTCAAGAAGGAATTATCAGAGCGATTTATGCGGCTCAGAATGGAGTTTATAAAATGAGTGCTGATATGGCTGACTTAGTTGAAACTTCAAATAATATTGCTCGTGTTGTTATTAAAGATGGAGAAATCTTAGTAGGTTGTTTAACACGTTCTTCTGTTGAATCTTCAAAATTTGATTTGGCAAATTCGTTACGTTCTGCGTTCGAATTGGTGGGATGCGAGGTAGAACTTACTGGTTCTTATCCAGGTTGGACTCCAAATGTAAACTCTGAAATCTTAGAAGTTTTAAAAGAGATTTACGAAAAACAAAATGGTGAACAGCCAAAAGTAGTAGCTTGTCACGCAGGTTTAGAATGCGGAATTTTAGGAACAAATTATCCTGATATGGATATGATTTCTTTTGGACCGACAATTCACGGAGCACACTCTCCAGATGAAAGAGCAAGTATTTCTTCTGCACAGAAATATTGGAAATTTGTATTGGAAATCCTTTCTAATATTCCCGTTAAATAATAGTTTTCGGTCGCAGTCTCAGTATTCAGTTTGGTAAGAACTGGAAACTGAGACTGAAAACTTAGACAAAAAAAATCCCCAATTGAAAAATTGGGGATTTTTTTATAGTAAAATATTAATTTCTTTTCAAAACTTTATACTGTTCGTAACAAGCGCTAATTGCATCCATAATCTGAAGATCATTTGCGGTTTGTATGAAAGAATCAGAATAGTTGCAGCGGTGCATGATTTCAGGGATTTCATCCTTGCTCACTCCTAATAGTACAGCGACCGTTTCACGATCATATTTGGACTCCAAGAGCGTTCGTACGGTATCGTCTTTTTTCATCTCTTTAAGTTTCTTGAGCTCTTTACCATTTTTTCCGAAGAAATTATAGAGCATATCGGCGGGATTAAAAATCGATCCTAGAACTTTTCCAAAAGCATTTGGAGCATATTCTCCAGCTTCATAACCTTGCGTAAGTCCAGAAATGCTATAACGATAGTTTTCTTTTGTTGGAATTAATTTTGAATCGATTTCAAGATATCCTGTCAAAGAAAATGGAGCAATAACCACCTCTTCTAGAGCAATTGCTTTTTCTGTCAGCTGAATTCTAGTTACTTTATTCTTGATCCAGTCGTTTGTAACTCTGATTCTCAATGATTGAAATCCTAGAATAGAAAAGTGAAGCGTATCATTGACTTGCACGTCAATTTCAAAATACCCTTTTTCGTCAGATTTTGCACCACGTACTTTATTGGTGTTAATGATGTTTACGCCAGCAAGCGGTTGTTTGCTGTCGTCATTAATAACATAACCTGAAACTCTTTGTGGAACTGTTGGCTGCTGCGTATCTTGTGCAAAACCAATGTTAGCGAGAAGTGTAAAAAAGAAAATTGCGAAATATTTCATATCCTGATTTAAAGCTCTAAAAGTAGTAAATAGGGATTAAATATCTCGCAGTCTTAGAATTTAATTATAAGAAAATTAACAAAGGCTGCAGTATTGCCTTTTTAATGTTAAATAAAAAAAGGCAGAGGAGGTTATATTGGATTACAAAAGTCATATAGTGAGTTAAATTCTGGGAATAAAAAAATCCCAAATTCCATGTATGTTTGGAATTCGGGATTTTGTATTTTAAGAAATTGAAAAATTAATCTCTTCTTGATCTTCTTGGTCTTGAGCTATCTCCAAAGTTTTCAGAACGTCTTGGAGCTCTTTCTGAACCACCCTCACTTCTTGGAGCAGAGCTTCTGAAACCGCCTTCTCTTCTTGAAGATGAGTTTCTGTCGCCTCTGAAGCCTCCATCACGAGATCCGCCTTCGCGTGAACCTCCGTCTCTAGAAGAACTTCTGTCACTTCTAAAACCGCCTTCACGTCTTGGAGCGAAGTTTCCTTCTCTTCTTCCAGAATCACGTCTTCCGCCACGGTTGTTATGATCGCGTCTTCCTCCACCATCATTTTTAGAAATCTCAACATTGATACGACGACCTTCTAATTGAACGTTGTTTAAAACATCCATTACTTTGTCTGTATGCTGTGGATCAGTGTTAAAGAAAGAGAAACCTTCTTTTACATCTACTTTAAAGATATCATCACGACCTAAGTCTAATGTTTCTTTCAAGTAATCTTTTAATGACATCCAATCGAAATTGTCTCTAGAACCAATATTTACGAAATAACGAACTGCTCCATTATTACTGAATTCTCTTGGTTCAGAATCACCTCTTTCGCGTCTTTCACCACCAGAAACAGAGATATCTCTATTCTTTTTGTAGTAAGTGATGAAACGGTTGAATTCTACTGAAACCATTTTCTTGATCAACTCTTCTTTAGATAAATCTTCAAGAACATTGTTGATTGCTGGCAAATAGTTGTCAATTTCGTGATCAACCTCAGTATCTTTAATTTTGTTTGCTAAGTGCAGCAATTGAATTTCGCAGATTTCAATTCCAGATGGAATAGTTTTTTCAACAAACTTTTGTTTGATGATTCTTTCGATAGAAGAAATTTTACGTAACTCGCTTTTTGTAACAATTACAATAGAAGTACCTAATTTTCCAGCTCTACCTGTACGTCCAGAACGGTGGTTGTAAGTTTCAATCTCGTCAGGCAATTGGTAGTTTACAACGTGAGTTACATTGTCAACATCAATACCACGTGCAGCAACGTCAGTAGCTACAAGCATCTGAATTTGTCTTCCACGGAACGATTTCATTACACCATCACGTTGCGCTTGAGATAAATCTCCGTGTAACGCAGCGGCGCTATAACCATCTTCAATTAACTTCTCTGCAATAGCTTGCGTGTCTCTTTTTGTACGACAGAAAACTACAGAGAAAATGTCTGGATTAGCATCAGCTAAACGTTTTAATGCTTCGTAACGATCACGAGCATTAACTAAATAAAATTCGTGAGAAACTGTAGATGAACCTGAGTTTTTAGTTCCTACAGTAATTTCTAATGGATCGCTCATGAATTGTTTTGCAATTCTAGCAACCTCTTGCGGCATAGTTGCAGAGAACAACCATGTGCTTTTTTCGTCTGGAGTATCTGATAAAATAGATACGATATCATCATAGAATCCCATGTTTAACATTTCGTCAGCCTCATCCAAAACACAGTAATCTATGTTTTTAATGTTTACTAAACCTCTGTTAATCATGTCTTGCATTCTTCCTGGAGTCGCCACAATGATTTGTGCACCTCTCTTTATTTCTCTTGCTTGTTCTGTTATACTAGCTCCTCCGTAAACTGCTACCACATTAATACCTTTTTCGTATTTTGAGTAGTTTTTAAGTTCGTTAGTAATCTGTAAACATAACTCGCGTGTTGGCGATAAAACTAATGCTTGTGTATTTCTGTTGTCGGCATCAATTTTTTGAATTAGCGGAAAACCGAAAGCTGCCGTTTTCCCTGTCCCTGTTTGAGCCAACGCAACCATATCCGTGTCTTTTTCCAATAATAGGGGAATCGCCTTTTCCTGTACCTCTGACGGATTTTCAAATCCTAGATCTAAAATCGCCTTCAGTAACGATTCATTCAATCCTAATTGTTCAAATTTATTCATATGTGTTTTAAAATAGGGTGCAAAATTACTGTTAATTATTCAGATAAACTAATGCAGTTTTAAGAATTATGTATTTGTTAAGAATTGATTATCAAAAAGTTACAATTTGATTAAAATAATTTTTTGCAAGAAATGCAGAAAATCGCCAAAAAACACGTCGTGAAATGTAAAATTTAGCCTCTAAAATGTTGTATTTTAAACAATTATTTTGTGGTGCTCAGAAAATCAATGAGTTGCTTAACGGCTTTTCCGCGGTGACCTATAGTGTTTTTAGTTGCTAAAGGCAGTTCGGCAAAGGTTTCATTAAAATTTTCTGGTTTAAAAATAGGATCGTAGCCAAAACCATTTGTTCCTGTTTTTGTTTGTGTAATTTCTCCTTTTGCAATTCCGGTAAACAAAAATTGTTTTCCTTTTAAGTTTAAAGTAATAACGGTCTTGAACTGGGCGCTGCGATTTTCCTTATTTTTTAAAGCCTCCAAAAGCTTGTTCATGTTATCATCTGCATTTTTTTGCTCGCCCGCATAACGTGCAGAATAAACTCCAGGTTCGCCATTTAAAGCATTTACTTCTAGACCTGTATCATCTGCAAAACAATCGTAACCATATTTTTGAGTTACATAATCGGCTTTTAAAATGGCATTTCCTTCTATGGTGTCAGCTGTTTCAGGAATGTCTTCAAAACAATTAATATCTTCTAAACTTAATATTTTAATGCTTTCTGGAAGCATACTTTGAATTTCTGCAATTTTATTTTTGTTGTTTGATGCGAAAACGAGATTCATTGTTATAGTATTTTAAAAATGATTTTTCAATAATAAAGGTAAGTGAAATTCCAAACGTATAAGCAAGAATATCCGACCATAAAAATCCTTGACCTAAAACATATCTGCCAAAAAGGGTTTTTCTAAGATCTATAATCCATCTGCTTTGATAAAGTTGTAAAGACTCAATACAATAACAAATAAAAAGAGAAAGTAGTATTACAAACCAAAACTTTTTTGACGGAAAGAAAATTCTAACTAAAAAGTAAATCATTACAGCGTAAAGAAAATCGCCAATCCATAAAGGAATAAAAGGAATTTTTCTTGAAAGTATTCCGAAAACAATTATGCTTAGGAAGATTAGGAAATAGTTAATTCTTGTTTTGTTCAAGTTGAGAATGGGTTTTTGGTTAAAGCAAATTTAGGCTAAATTTTTAAAAGAAATTAAGCCTCGTTTGTCATTCCGAGGAACGAGGAATCGCACTCGCAGATCGACAAAGATTGGCGAATTACTTTGCGGAATTTCTCGTGTGATTCCTCGTTCCTCGGAATGACAAACTAAATCTTATGTCTTAAAATAGTGTATCAATAATCCATTTTTAGGTAACAAAAAATACAAAACCTGAATAACGTTACTTTATTTTATACATTTATGAGTTAATTAATTATCTATCAAAATAACCACATGAAGGCAAAATTTTTTACCCTGATTGCAGCTTTATTTCTATTAGGAAATCAAGGCTATTCTCAAAAAGACAATTCGTTTAATATTAAAAAGCAATTGGATTATTGCGCAGAACAAGCTTCTAAAACTTTAAAAGTGATTCCGAATGACGGAACTTCTCCCAGAACAGTTCCAAATGGAAGCAATGAATGGAAATTTGTTGGCTATAAAGATTGGACAAGCGGGTTCTGGCCTGGAGAATTGTGGTTTTTGTATGAAGCGACTAAAGATAAAAAATGGGAAAAAGAAGCTGATAAATTCAGTCGCTTTTTAACGCCACTTTCTACCAGCAAAGCAGGCGATCATGATTTAGGTTTTCAGGTTTTTAATAGTTTCGGAAACGGATACAGGTTGACTAAAAATCCGGAATACAAACAGATTATTTTAAGAACTGCAGATACATTGGCGACACTTTTTAATCCGAAAGTGGGAACAATCCAATCTTGGCCTCACAACAAAATGGGAGGACATAATACCATTATTGATAATATGATGAATTTGGAGCTTTTGTTTTGGGCTTCAAAAAATGGCGGAAATAAGAAACTTTATGATATTGCTGTAAAACATGCCGAAACCACGATGGCAAATCATTTTAGACCAGATAATACTTCGTATCACGTTATTATTTACGATTACGAAACAGGAAAAAAGATAAAAGGAAGAACCGCTCAAGGATATAGCGATGATAGTATGTGGGCGCGCGGTCAGGCTTGGGCTATTTATGGTTTCACAATGACGTATAGAGAAACAAAAGATGTTAAGTTTTTAGATTTCGCCCATAAATTAGCGCGTGTTTATTTGGATAAATTAACCACAGAAGATCTAGTTCCGTATTGGGATTTTAATGCGCCAAATATTCCTAATGAACCTCGAGATGCTTCGGCGGCTGCTATTGTTTCTTCTGCACTTTTAGAATTAAGTTCGTACACAAAAGACAAGAATTTGAAAGCGGAATATTTGGCAAAAGCTAAAAAGATGATTGTTTCACTTTCTGACAACTATCAGAGTCACGATGTAAATTCAGCATTTTTATTGCATTCAACAGGTCATAAACCTGCAAATAGTGAGATAGATTGTTCTATAAATTACGCAGATTATTACTATCTTGAGGCATTATTAAGACTTCAAAAATTAAAATAAAAAAATTATGCTAAAGAAAATAAACCAGATTGCCTTTGCAATAATGATGGTATTGATGCTTGTAAGCTGTAAAAATACCAAGCAGAAACTTCAAGAGTATGTTGTTACCTATAATAAAACTATTGCCCCGAGTTTTAGAGCCGATAATGTAACGCTTACCACAGCAAGAGGTTATATTAACGATGATAAAATAGAATTGCGATTTGAGACTGATTTAGAGCAAAATGAAGCTAATAAATCGGCATCTGTTATTTCTTTTCCAAAATTGATAAAAGTAATGATCGATAAGGACGAAATTCCGAGACAATTGATTGAGGAAGGAGTGAAGTTTGACGTTTATTTTCTAGCAGACGACAACACGGTTTTAGACAAAGAAACCTTAACAGGTGAATCACTTAAAGATTTTCTGAAATAATATTTTTGCACAAAACATATCATTTTGATTCTTACATATTAAAAGTCTCTTTAAAATTTATTTAAAGAGACTTTTTTGTGTTTAAGGCTAAAAGTTAAGTTTAAAAGAAATATTTTTATTCTTACAAATTGCATGGGTTTAAGGAGTCTAATCAGTTTGTTTACAAAGAATTGGAGGTTTGTTTTTTGTAATCGAGAGTTGGTTTTGTGTTATAAATTAATTATGTTTGAGTTAAAAAATAACTATTAAACCAAAAATTTATGAAAAAAATTACCCAAATCGCATTTGTGTTTGCATTTGCATTATTTTTAGTAAGCTGTAAAAATACCAAGCAGAAAATTCAAGAACATGTAAGTAATTATAATAATTCATCTTCTATAAAAGGAAGTGGAATTACGAGTACATCAGCAAAAGCTTTTCTTAATGACAATAAAATCGAAATCAGAATTGAAACTAATTTAGAAGAAAACGATGCGAATAAACTAGCCTACAAAGAATCTTTTCCAGACTTATTAAAAGAGATGATCAAGAACGATCAGATTTCTCCTTCTCTTATTGCTGAAGGTGTAAAGTTTGATGTGTATTTCTTGGCTTATAATAATGCTATTTTGGCACAGGAATTGGTGGATCAAGAAGAATTAGCGGTTTTAGAAGGAACTGCAAATGCAGGTAAAGAAACTGCAAAATTATAAACATAAACAAATTCTTAATATTCCGTTAGGAATATCTCATTGGTAGAAAAAAAATGGTATTGTTTTGCATAGTGTCCTGTAGGGACACCTGTTTTTTATGTTGAATATATGTATTGTTAATCAAACGTTCCTACGGAACGTACGCATAACAACAATTCAAATTTAATTCTACCAATGAGACATTCCTACGGAATGAATTTCGGTTGTTTGATTGCCTTATTTCAAATAAACAAAAAGCCTCTTCAATTTTGAAGAGGCTTTTCTATTTATGAGAACTGAGTAACGTTTTTCAAGTTGTCTGGAAAATAAAGTTCCGATAAGTTCGTAAATTCATCACCACGCATAAAGATATTGATGTCAACATCTGCAAATGAGGTTTTTCCAGCCGCAGCCAAAAGTTCGTTTGCAGCATGAAGCGTATTTTTATGAAAATGGTAAACTCTTTCAGATTTATCGGTAACAACCAAACCTTTCATCAGCATTTTATTCTGAGTTGCAACTCCAGTTGGGCATTCGTTATTATGACAACGTAAAGCTTGAATGCATCCAAGAGAAAACATAAATCCACGGGCGCTGTTACACATATCCGCACCCAATGCAATTGCATGTAAAATAGAATAACCAGAAATAATTTTTCCGCTTCCAATGATTCGCATTTTATCACGAATACCTAAACGCACCAAAGTTTTATTGACAAAAATTAATGCCGGTTCAAAAGGCATTCCAACTCCATCTGCAAATTCAAGCGGAGCAGCGCCAGTTCCTCCTTCAGCACCATCAACGGTAATGAAATCTGGATAGATATCTTCATTAATCATTTCCTGACAGATGGCTTCAAATTCAGCAGTATTTCCAATACACAATTTAAATCCGATTGGTTTTCCGTTAGATAAATCACGTAATTGTTTAATAAAATGGACTAATCCCTTAGCATCAGAAAAAGCATGATGTCCAGGAGGAGAAAGAATCATTGTATGTGGTACAACGCCTCTAATTTTAGCAATCTGCTCTGTATTTTTTTTCGCAGGAAGAACACCACCATGACCTGGTTTTGCTCCTTGAGAAAGCTTGATTTCAATCATTTTCACATTTGGAAGATTGGCTTTTTCTTTGAAATTTTCTGGGCTGAAATTCCCTTCTGCATCACGGCACCCAAAATATCCAGTTCCAATTTGCCAAGTTATATCGCCGCCACCTTCAAGATGAAATTCAGTTAATCCACCTTCTCCTGTGTTTTGGTAGAAATTCCCTTTTTTTGCTCCAATATTAATAGCGCGAACTGCGTGTTCGCTCAATGAACCAAAACTCATTGCAGAAACATTAAATAAAGAAGCAGAATAAGGCTGTTTGCAATCTTTTCCGCCAACCAATACACGAGGCAATTCTTCGTTTACTTTTGCTGGAAAAATAGAATGTTTTATTCCTTCATAATTTTCTGTATTTAAATTTAATTGCGTTCCGAATGGAGTGCTCGAGTCGATATTTTTGGCTCTTTGGTATACCAATGAACGTTGGTTTCTAGAAAAAGGCTTTCCATCTGTAGATCTTTCGATAAAATACTGCTGAATCTCAGGTGCAATCATTTCAAATAAATATCTGAAATATCCTAAAACAGGAAAGTTTCTTAAAATAGCATGTTTTTCTTGAGATGCATTGTAAACTCCCACAATTAGTAAAAAAGGGATAATAAAAACGAGTAGATAGCCTCGACCGGTGTAATAATAAATTGCGAGAACAATTAGAAACAATAAGAATCCGTAAATAAAGAATTTTTTTCTCATGTTTTTAAAAAATTAAATAGGTAATAAATGCGGTAATTAGTTGAATCTTAAACGTACATAAACGTGTTTGATTCCTTTTTTGTCCGACTCTCTTTCGTCAATTTCCAAAATATCGGTAAGTGATTTTAGCATTGGAGTCAGTTTTGAATAACCATAATTTCGAGGGTCAAATTCAGGTTTTTTCTTCACGATTAGATTTCCAACATCCCCAAGAAATGCCCAGCCATCATCATCTTCAATATCTTCAATCGTAGATTCGATAAGTTCAATGGTTTGTTTATCAATTTTATGAAGTGCTTTTTCAGCAGGTTTTTCAACCGGTTTTTTGGTATCTGCGGCTACAGCTTTTGGCTTTTTCTTTTGCGTTGCGCCATCCAAAACTTCAATATAAATAAATCGGTCGCAGGCTACAATGAAGGAGTTTGGTGTTTTCTTTTCTCCGATTCCAATTACTTTCATTCCTGATTCACGAAGTCTTACGGCAAGTCTTGTAAAATCACTATCGCTGGAAACAATACAGAAGCCGTCTAATTTGCCCGAATAAAGCAAATCCATTGCATCAATAATAAGAGCAGAATCTGAGGAATTTTTTCCAACCGTATAACTGTATTGCTGAATAGGAGTAATGGCATGCTCTAATAAAACAGCTTTCCAGCCATTTGCATTTGGCTTTGTCCAATCGGCATAAATCCTTTTCGTCGTTGGTGTTCCTAATTTTGCAATTTCTTCCATCATGCCTTTTACATTGCTATATGGCACATTGTCTGCATCAATAAGAACTGCCAGTTTTAAATCTTTTGAATTGCTTAAAGGCATTTGTTAAATATTTAAAATTTAATACTCTCAAAGTTAAAATTAAAATTGGTTTTTATAAGAATTGAGTGATGAATATGTGTAATCATTGGCACTAATTAGTTTCATTATAAATAATATTTGGTCTTTGTAAAAATAATTAAAGATAAATTTGTCTTTTATTTAAAACCTTTCTATCTTTGTCTAGAATTAATTAAGGATGTATGTTTTCAAAAGCGTGTGAATACGGAATTAGAGCTTCAATATTTATTGCAACAAAATCTTCTAAAGGAATAAGAGTTGGAATAAAAGATGTTGCGAAAGAAATAGATTCTCCCGAGCCATTTACGGCCAAGATCATGCAGATTTTAACTAAAAGCGGAATCATACATTCTGCAAAAGGAGTTGGAGGTGGTTTTGAAGTTTCTAATGAAGCGGTAAAAAACATAAAGTTAATTCAGATTGTAGATGCCATCGACGGAAATAAAATTTATAGCGGATGTGGAATCGGATTAAAAGAATGTTCAGAAGAGCATCCGTGTCCAGTTCATCATGAGTTTAAAAAAATACGCGGACTTCTTTTAGAAATGCTAACCAAAACGACTTTAGAGCAATTGGCTACAGATGTAAAATCAGGCGATTTTTTCTTAAAAACATTAAACATAAACGAATAATATTTTAATAAATTATCTTAAAAATGAACACAAAAACCAAAATTTCGATACTAATCCTTATGGGATTTTTAGCAGTTACTTCTTGCGGAAAAAAAGAAACAGTTCCTGCCGATCAAACAGAAACAACTGAGCCATCTACAGAAGGAGAAGCTGCTCCAGTAACGCCAGCTGCTGAGGAAAATGTATTAGTTATTGAAGGAAATGATCAAATGCAATTTAATGTAAATGAATTAAAAGCTGTTGCTGGAAAACCAATCAAATTGACTTTGAAACACGTTGGAAAAATTCCGAAAGAAGCAATGGGACACAATTTAGTGATTTTACAACAAGGAACAGATCAAGCGGCTTTTGCTTTAAAAGCTAATGATGCCAAAGCAACAGATTATATTCCAGAATCTGAAAAAGCTTCAATTATTGCCCACACTAAATTAATTGGTGGTGGAGAAGAAGATACAATCGAGTTTACAATAGATAAAAAAGGATCTTATCCGTTTATTTGTTCTTTCCCTGGCCACGTGGCTATGATGAAAGGTGTATTAATTGTTGAGTAAATAGCTAAGACTCCAAATGCTTAAAAGAGGTTTGGAGTTTTTTTTAAAACCAATAAAAGATAAAATTGTCTTTTATTTATAAAATTTCCCCCAAAGAAATGAAAAGAGAAAAAAAATTATGGATAGTATTTGCATTGGTAATGAGTATTTCATTTGCCGTGCTTGGTTATTATGGATATGAAATTTATCAGCAGGCACCGCCAGTTCCGAAAGAGATTATTTCAGATTCTGGAAAAGTTGTTTTTAGCGAAAGCGAAATTAGAGACGGACAAAATATCTGGCAAAGTATAGGAGGTCAGGAAGTGGGATCTATCTGGGGACACGGAGCCTATGTGGCCCCAGATTGGACCGCAGATTGGCTACACAGAGAAGCCATTTTTATATTGAATATTTATGCTCAAAAGGATTTTAATAAAAAGTATGAGGAATTAGATGCCGAAAAACAATCGGCTCTAAAAGTTCGTTTGCAGAAAGATTTAAGAACAAATCGCTACGATGCTGAAACAGGTGTGCTTACTATTTCAGAAAACCGTTTAGCAGCGATTGAAAATCTAAGTGAATATTATAAAGGTCTTTTTACGAATGATCCAAAATTCGATAAACTGAGAGAAGAATATGCAATTCCGAAAAATTCTATTACAGATGTAGAGAGAATGCATAAAATGAATGCCTTTTTCTTCTGGGCAACATGGGCAACAGTTACCAATCGTCCTGATAATACCATTTCATACACACACAACTGGCCGTCAGATGAATTGGTTGGAAATACTGCCACAACCGAACTTTTAGCTTGGTCTGGCGTAAGTATAATTTTATTGATTTTAAGCGTTGGAATCTTAGTTTTTTATCATGCAAAATCGAGTGAAGAAGAAGAATTTCCATTGCCAAAAGAAGATCCGCTTATTAAGCAAGGAAAAACCAAATCTATGGGATTGGTAACCAAATATTTCTGGATTGTGAGTTTGCTTATGGTTTTACAAATGGTCTTCGGAATCATCACGGCACACTACGGAGTGGAAGGAAATGGTTTGTATGGAATCCCGATTGATAAAATTCTGCCTTATGCCGTAACACGTACATGGCACACGCAGTTAGCAATTTTTTGGATTGCAACGGCTTGGCTAGCAACAGGATTGTATATCGCTCCAGCAGTTTCGGGTAAAGATCCTAAATTTCAATGTTTTGGAATTAATTTCTTGTTTATTGCTTTGCTGATTATTGTTTTAGGTTCAATGGCTGGACAATGGTTTGGTGTAATGCAGAAACTGAATTTAGTTCAAAACTTTTGGTTTGGTCATCAAGGTTACGAATATGTTGATTTAGGCCGTTTCTGGCAGATTTTCCTTTTAGTTGGACTGTTTTTATGGCTGGCTTTAATGGTTCGTCCGTTACTTCCAGTTTTAAAGAAAAAAACAGAAGAGAAAAACCTAATCATTTTGTTCTTAGTTTCTTGTACTGCAATTGCCATGTTTTACGGAGCGGGATTAATGTGGGGAAGACAAACCAATTTAGCCATCGCCGAATATTGGAGATGGTGGGTAGTGCACCTTTGGGTTGAAGGATTTTTTGAAGTATTTGCAACAGTTGTGATTGCGTTTTTATTTGTTCGCTTGGGATTATTAAAAACGAAAACAGCGACTTTAAATGTACTTTTTGCAACTATTATTTTCATGTCTGGAGGTATTTTAGGAACATTTCACCACTTGTATTTTTCAGGAACACCAACGGCAATTATGGCTTTAGGAGCAACGTTTAGTGCATTAGAAGTTGTGCCTTTAACTTTAATCGGATTTGAAGCGTATCAAAACTATAAAATCTCAAAATCGACACAATGGATCGCAGATTATAAATGGCCAATTTATTTTATGATTTCTGTAGCCTTTTGGAATTTCCTCGGAGCCGGAATCTTCGGATTCATTATTAATCCGCCAATTGCATTGTATTATGTACAAGGTTTAAATACAACGCCTTTACACGGACATACGGCTTTATTTGGAGTTTACGGAATGCTGGGGATTGGTTTGGTATTGTTTGTACTAAGAAGTTTGTACCGAAATGTAAGTTGGAACAGCAAACTGCTTAAAATTACTTTTTGGTCATTAAATATTGGATTATTCTTAATGGCAATATTAAGCCTTCTTCCAATCGGAGTTTGGCAGGCAATTGAAAGTATTAATCACGGAATGTGGTATGCTCGTTCATCAGAATTAATGCAACAGCCAACAATGATTACTTTAAAATGGCTTCGTGCCATTGGAGATTCAATCTTCGGAATCGGGTTCATAACAATGGCTTGGTTTGTATTTGAACTGACATTAAAAAACAAAAAAAGTTAAACGCAAAATTTAAAATTGATTATCATGGAAAATTTGAAAAACAAAACTATAGGATCATTTGTAGCTGAAGATTTTAGAACAGCCGCAGTTTTTTCAAAATATAGAATAGATTTTTGCTGTAAAGGAAATAGAACAGTTACCGAAGTATGCGAAAAACAAAATATTGATGCAGATGCTTTATTAGAGAATGTGCTGCAGGTCGTACAATCAGAAAATAATGGAAGTATTGATTTTAATTCATGGCCTTTAGATTTATTGGCAGACTATATTGAGAAAACACATCACCGCTATGTAGAAGAAAAAACGAATGTTTTGCTTCCGTTTTTAGATAAATTATGCAAAGTTCATGGAGCAAATCATCCTGAATTGTTTAAAATAAACGAATTGTTTATTGGCTGTGCAGGAGAATTATCTCAACACATGAAAAAAGAAGAATTGGTATTGTTTCCTTTTGTAAAACGAATGGTGAAAACGAAAGAATCAGACGGAATTTTACATCAGCCATCATTCGGAACCGTTTCAAACCCAATTGCAATGATGATGCACGAACACGATAATGAAGGCGAACGCTTTAGAGAAATCGCCGCGTTGACAGATAATTATACTCCGCCAGCAGATGCTTGTACGACTTACAGAGTAACTTTTGCCATGCTGAAAGAGTTTGAAGCAGATTTGCACAAACACATTCATTTGGAAAACAATATTTTATTTCCAAAAGCTGTGATTTTAGAAAAAGACTTTGTTGAAGTAGAGTAAAAGGTTAATTTTAATAGTGGAAAAAGCACCGATAGAATATCTAAACATGATAATTATCGGTGTTTTTATTTTAAACCATATAAGTAATATAAGTTCATTTAAAACAGACTTATAATTTCTTATATTACTTATATGGTTTAATAATTTTATAGGTTTTAAAAGTTGCAATATGAATTCTCAAAAAGCTTGGATACTTTGCTGTTTCTTTAATTTTCTGATTGCCTGTGTTTTCGGATTATTAATGCGTTTTATGTATCTTTTTCCTATAGATTTTCTAAACTATAGTTTTCTACTTCATGCGCATTCGCATGTGGCGATGTTGGGCTGGGTTTATTTGATCGTTTATGTTTTGGTCGTTCATTTTTTTATTCCAAAAGAAAAAAGTCAGAAACCAATTTACAACCGTTTATTTTGGCTTACAGAATTTTCAGTAATCGGAATGATGATTGCGTTTCCAATTCAAGGTTATGCTTTGTTTTCAATTATTTTTTCCACTCTGCATATTTTATTAAGTTATGTTTTTTGTCGTTTGGTTTGGAAAGATTGCGCCAAAGGTAAATCGCCGTCACAAAGACTTTTGTTGGTTTCGATTTTGTTTATGGTTTTATCTACCTTCGGAGTTTGGTGTCTTGGACCAGCTGTTAGCACGTTAGGAAAACAAAGTGCTTTTTATCAGATTGCGATTCAGTTTTTTCTTCATTTTCAGTTTAATGGCTGGTTTATATTGGCAATTTTAGCTTTGTTTTTAAAACAATTTCAAAGTAAAATTGATGAGGCAAAATTTAAGAAGTTTTACTTTTTGATAATCATTTCTACACTATTAACGTTAGCTTTTCCTGTACGTTGGTATATGGAAAATCAAATTTTGAGTTATATCAATGTTTTAGGAGTTTTGATTCAATTAGGAGCTTTTATTTATTTTTATAAAATGCTTCAGCCGCAAATCAATCATTTTAGAAATGCTTTAGATAAAACTACAAAAGCTGTTTACGGTTTGGCTTTGTGTTCTTTATTTTTAAAAGTCGGCATTCAATTGCTGACAATTTTTCCTAATCTAGCAGAAGTTTCACATCAAATTCGAAATTTTGTAATCGGATTTATTCATTTAACGACTTTGGGAATCATAACAGGATTTTTGTTTGGAATATTGTTGCAGAATAAAATGCTTTCTGCCAATTCTTCAATATTGAAAATAGGAATGAAGTGTTTTATTTCAGGATATATTTTGACAGAAGTTTTGTTGTTTCTTCAAGGATGGTTTTTCTTATTAGGAGAAGGAAGTATTCCAGGATATTTTCAAAGCATTTTGATTTTTAGCATCCTTTTGGTTTTGGGATTGGTTTTAATAATGACATCACTAGTAAATAAAAAACAAGAGCCGATTTCGCGTTGAACCTGCTCTTGTTTCTTACTAATTAACCTACTTAAAATATCTATATTTTCCTTGCTTCCATATTTATTGTTTCAATTGTTTTATCATTATTTACGCCTAAGCCTTCTTGCTGAAAAACCAATTCTCCTTCTGGATTAAAAACACTAATAATGTTCGAATGCGAAAAATCTATCGGAGAGATTTTTTTATAATTTACCGCTAAAACTGCTGCAAATTCTCTAGTATTTTCTTCTGTTGAACGAAGGAAAATCCAAGGATCTTGATTCATTTTATTTTCAATTGCGAATGATTTTAATCTTTCAGGAGTATCTGTATTTGGATCTATACTAACTAAAATCAATTTGACATGTTGTTTGGTGTTTTTATCTAGTTTCGATTCAATATCACGCATATCAGCAACTAATCTCGGACAAGCCGATTTGCAGCTGGTGTAAATCATTACCATTACGAGAACATTTCCTCTAAGCGATTTTAATTCGATGTCTTTTCCATCTTGCGTTGTCCATTTGGAAGGAAGATTGTAAATTGATAAATCGCTGATTTCTTTTTTTATTTCTGCTTTAACTTCTTTTTTATCTGCTTCTTTACAACTGTAAAATGAGAAGAGAAGAAGAAAAGCAATTGCTGTTTTTTTCATTTCAACTAATTTAAATTAGATTTTCGGTTTTGTAGTACTGGCGCATCTAAATCCAAGATTTCGTGTTGAATATTGCGCTTTCAGGCTTCCACGAAATGCGTAACGCATAAAAGCGGCATAATCCATTAAATCGGATGCGTTTACAGATCCGCTTCCGCAGAAGAGATTTTTGTCGGTGCTTTTGTCTTTTCTGGATTCTCCCGATAAAAAGATGCTATTAAAATCAGAAGTCCATTCCCAAACCAAACCGTGCATGTCGTAAACGCCCCAATAATTTTTGAAGGTTTTTCCAATTTCATTTTCATACGTTCTCGATTTCTCATACCAAGACAAAATATATTCGTTGAATTCTTTTTTGGTTCTTGCGTCAACTCTTTTAGTGTCAGCCATTGCTACATATTCCCATTCATCCATAGTAGCTAAACGTTTTCCTTCGCATTCGCAGTATTTTTTTGCGGCAAACCAAGAAACATTTGTCACAGGAGAATTTGGTTTTGCATTTCCAAAATCAAAATCGTTTTTCCAATAAGAGAGATAGCTTTTATCGGCGAAAAGTCCTTTAATTTTTGATTTTTGGTAAGAAGGATTCTTTTTGACGAAATCTAAAAATTCACGATTTGTGACAGGGTAAATGTCTATATAAAACGATTTTACTTCGACAGGTTTTTTAGAAACGGCTCCATAAAGAGGGACGAAAGATCCCTCTTTAATGAAAGCCATTCCCGTTTCCTGTGCTTTCATGACACTGGTAAACACAGAGAAAAAGACAATTAAAAGAATGAAAATGTATTTTTTCATGCCATTGGTTTTGCTGTTATCTTAGCGCTTTTACCATTTCTGGCGTAATTTCTGTTTTGTTATTGCCCCAGCTGCTGTAAATGTAAGTCAGCACATTTGCTATTTCATCATCAGATAAATTCTGAGCAGGCATTACGTTGTTGTATTTTTTACCGTTTACTGTTACTTCTCCAGTTAAACCATGAAGTATTGTTTTAATAGCACGTTTAGAATCGGCATTGAGATAATCTGATTTTGCCAAAGGAGGAAAAGTGTTTGGAATTCCTTGTCCTTCAGATTGGTGGCAAGCGAAACAAGTTGTTCCGAAGATTTCTTTACCAATTTTAACTTTTTCGGCAATAGTTCGTTTTGGAGTTTCAGTTTTCACAGTTGAGGTTCCTGGCATTTTCTGAATTGTTCCTCCTTCAGGTAAATAAATGCCTTCTTGAATTGTTCCAGAATAAATGTTTTTGTTTTCTTTTCCTTCTACTTTTAGCATTCCCAATGCACCTTTATTAAAAGCTCTGAAAATAGAGTGATCAACTAAAATGAAAGTTCCGGGAGTTTCAACTTTAAAATCTACAATCGCAGCGCCACCAGCTGGAATTAAAGTCGTTTGAACATTTTTGTTTACTGCACTTCCGCCTTCAACATGAACATTATCAAATATTTCTCCAATAACGTGAAAAGAAGAAACTAAGTTTGGTCCACCGTTTCCAACAAATAAACGAACTGTTTCGCCTACTTTTGCGGTCAATTCATTTCCGTTTGTTAACGAACCCACTTTTCCATTAAATACAACATAATCAGGTGTTTCTTTTACCGCTTTATTCATGTCAAACGGCTGAAGGCCTTTTGCTCCATATTCACCTTGAGTGTAAAAATCACCTTGCATTACGTAGTATTCTTTATCAACAGGAGGAAGTCCGCCTTCAGGTTCAACCAGAATCAATCCGTACATACCATTTGCAATATGCATACCCACGGGAGCTGTTGCACAGTGATATACATACAATCCAGGATTTACAACTTTAAAACTGAAAACTTTTTCATGTCCAGGAGCTACAAGAGATGAAGTTGCTCCACCACCTGGACCAGTTACGGCATGTAAATCAATATTATGCGGTAATTTGTTGTCAGGATGGTTTTTTAGATGAAATTCAACTTCATCGCCAACTCGCGTTCTAATAAAACTTCCCGGAACAGAACCTCCAAATGTCCAATAAGTATATTTTACACCATCAGTCATTGTACCTTCTTGTTCCTTAATTTCCATGTTTAATTTAAGTTTCATAGCTGTTCTGCCGCCAACAGGTTTTGGTACATGAGGAGGAGAAGTAAGCTCGGCTTCCATTTCGCCCTCAGTCATAATATCTGCGTAATTTTTAGCTTCATCTTTTTTGCAACTGCCTAAAAGAAGAATCATAAAAAATGAACATATCAGCACGTTCATTTTAATCCAAATTTTGTTATTTCTTTCCATAATTACTTGGTTTTGTTTTCGTTTAAATATGGATCAAAATTAAAGGACTATTTTGTCTTTTATTATGATAAAAATCATGTTTGCTGCTAATTCTGAATAATTGTTTAAGGTAAAACTTACAGAATAAAATCAGATGATTATTTTTAAATAAAAATAATTGAGGCTCTTCATTTTAAATTAATAATGATTATTTTTGCTCGCTGATTAAGTAAAAAAAATTACTACATATATTATGGTAAAAGATTTATTCGAAAGAATTCAGGACAATAAAGGACCTTTAGGAAAGTGGGCTTCTCAAGCAGAAGGTTATTATGTTTTCCCAAAGTTAGAAGGAGAGTTGGGTCCTAGAATGCAATTTCACGGAAAAAATATTTTAAACTGGAGTTTAAATGATTATTTAGGTTTAGCAAATCATCCAGAAGTTCGTAAAGCAGATACAGATGCAGCAATTCAGTTTGGTGCAGCATATCCAATGGGAGCTCGTATGATGTCTGGACACACAACGTATCACGAACAATTAGAAAATGAATTGGCTGATTTCGTAATGAAAGAATCTGCTTATTTATTGAATTTTGGTTACCAAGGAATGGTTTCTATCATTGATGCTTTGGTTACTAAAAATGACATTATTGTTTATGATGTTGATTCACATGCTTGTATCATTGATGGTGTTCGTTTGCACATGGGTAAACGTTTCACATACAAACACAATGATTTGGAAAGTATGGAGAAAAACTTGCAACGTGCTACTAAAATGGCTGAAGAAACGGGTGGAGGTATTTTATTTATTACTGAAGGTGTTTTTGGAATGCGTGGACAGCAAGGAAAATTAAAAGAAATTGCTGAATTAAAGAAAAAATACAATTTTAGATTATTAGTAGATGATGCTCACGGTTTTGGTACTTTAGGTAAAACTGGTGCTGGAGCAGGTGAAGAGCAGGGAGTTCAAGATCAGATTGATGTTTACTTCTCTACTTTTGCAAAATCCATGGCTAATATTGGAGCTTTCGTAGCGGCTGATAAAACGGTTATCGATTATTTGAAATACAACTTACGTTCTCAAATGTTTGCGAAAGCATTGCCAATGATTCAAACAATTGGTTCTTTGAAACGTTTAGAATTATTGCGTAAATCTTCTGCAATTAAAGATAAACTTTGGGAAAACGTAAATGCATTGCAAAACGGTCTTAAAGAAAAAGGATTTAATATTGGAGATACAAATACTTGTATCACACCAGTTTACTTAGAAGGAAGTATCCCTGAAGCGATGGTAATGGTGAACGATTTAAGAGAAAATTACGGCATTTTCCTTTCTATTGTTGTTTATCCAGTTATTCCAAAAGGAATTATCTTATTAAGAATGATTCCAACGGCTTCTCATACATTAGAAGATATCAACGAAACGTTAACAGCTTTTGAAGCAATCCGCGAGAAACTGACTAATGGAATTTATAAAGAAATTGCTGAACGTACTACAGTTGACGTTTCGTAAGGACTTGAAAAAATAAACTTTCCCACATGGGAATTATGTAAAAAATCCATTCTTTTTAAGAATGGATTTTTTTTTATTTGAGGTAATTTTATTTCATAATCAACAAAATAAAAAAAAGACAAGTATGAAAAAAGTTATTACCATAACAGCTATCATTCTAATAGTTTTCACTTCCTGTAAAAAAGAAACTACTACAACTGAGCCAGTGCAAATTACGCCAAATCCGCCAAAAGAGGCAGAAATTGTTGAGCCAGCTGGAGATCAATGTTATGTTTGGAGATCTAATGGAAGTGTTATCGAAATGAGTTTTAATGTTAATTCTCATCAAGAAGTAAACGGAAAACTAAGCTATAATTTGGTTGGAAAAGATAAAAATGAAGGAACCTTAATAGGAAACATGAAAGGCGATACTTTAATTGCTGATTATACGTTTAACTCTGAAGGCGTTTCATCTGTTAGGGAAGTTGCTTTTCTGCAAAAAGACGGAACTTTTATTGAAGGATATGGCGATGTTGTAGATGCAAATAATAAAGTTTCTTTTAAAGATAAAAGAAAACTGAAATTTGATGCAAAAAATACTTTAACAAAAGTAGATTGTAAAGTAGAGTAATGATGTGCTTTATAAAGTGAAAAATCCATTCGTTTGGGGGCGAATGGATTTTTTTATGGTGATAACTGTATCGAAAAATACTTAAAGATTCTTCAAATAAGTTTTTCTCTGACAGTGAATAATGGGATCAAAATTTTTCCAAAGTAAATGAATAGCATTATTTTCTAATAATTCTGGAGTTCTAATGCAAGTTTGAATTCCTTTGGCAGAAAACGTTTTGTAATATTCGTCAAAAATAATAGCGGTTACACCTTTATTCTGATATTCAGGATGAACTCCGATGAGGTAAAAAACAACATCTTTACTGTGTTTTTTAGCCTTTAATAATTGCAGAAAACCAAATGGAAATAATTTACCTCTTATTTTTTGCAAAGCTTCCACAAAACTTGGCATTACAATACTAAAAGCTACCAGATTATCATCTTTATCAACCACAAATTTGATGTATTCTGGATTAATGAAGCTGATGTATTTCTTTTTAAAATATTCTTTTTGCACATCAGAAATGGCTACAAACGAAGCTAGTTTTTCATAAGATTCATTAAACAAATCGAACATTTTGTCTACGTGAGGCATAATGTCTTTTGTTTTGGTAAAATTAAGTGCTTTTAGTCCGTAACGTTTCTTGATTAACTCTTGTGCTTTCTGGAAGAATTCTGGTTTAACATTAGAAAAAGGAAATATACTTTCAATATATTGTTTTTCAACTTGGAAGCCCAACTCTTCAAAATGTCTAACATAATATTCATGATTGTACCAAGTAATCATGGTTCCAACCTGATCAAAACCTTCAGTAAGAACTCCAACTTTATCTAAGTTTGAGAATCCCATTGGTCCTTCAGCATGCTCTAAGTTGTGTTTTCTTCCTAATTCATACACTTTTTCAAGCAGTGCTTTCGTAACTTCAATATCATCAATTACATCAAACCAACCGAAACGCACTTTTCTTTTATGCTGATTGTTGACTTCAGACCAATTGATAATAGCAGTTATGCGGCCAACAATTTTATTGTCTCTGTATGCTAAATAAAAGTAAGCTTCGGCATTATCAAACGCAGGATTTTTTGTTTTGTCAAAAGATTCCAATTCATCTGAAATAATTGGTGGTACCCAATATGGATTGTCTTTATACAATGAAAAAGGAAATTTGATATATTCGGTTAATTCTTTCTTGCTTTTGGCTTCTTTAATTGTAATCATTAGATGGTATTAAGAGTCCTTAAAAAGGATCTAGTTATTTATGTTTATTCGTATTTTGCTTTACGTTTTCTTTCTCTTTCCTGATAATCTATTGGTTTCTCATTGTCTGGATTCTTTTTTGCTCTTGCTGCAGCTTTGTCTTCTATTTGTTTTTCTTTGTACCATCCATCATAACGCCATGATACTCCAACTCCTCCATATAAAATAGAAGGCGTATTCTTAAAGTTAGTGCTTATAGAAGCATCAACCTGCAAGTTAGAAGAAAGGAGGTAAGCGGCACCTGTACGAAGAATTGAATCGCTGTAAAAGTCGCTCTTATATCCTTGATTTTCAAGAAAACCTGACCAACGGTCATTAAATCCGTGCGTCAAAGTTAATATATATCCGTAACTTGGATAGTCTGTACCGATATAATCTGCAATAATATTTGTGACAAAAACCCAAGATCCGCCTCCAAGAAGGTTTTGGGTAATAATCGAAACCTTAGGAGAAATGGCTCCATCTGCAGAAAAATAATAAGGATTGTCAGCACCAACAAAATTAGCTCCAGCAAAAACCGAAACTGCAGGAATCAGCTCTCGCCATTGAAAATTTCGATTGGCTTTGTAACTGTAAATGTTTACTTCTCTTTTGTAATTTTTATACGGATCGTAAATAAGATATTTAGCTCCTAAAACTGTTTGTCTAAAATTGTTCTTTTTGTAGCTAGTGTACGGAGTATCAAAATTTTCTGCTTGATATTGTAAATCAGCAATAAATTCTAATTGTTCTAGAAAAGCACCAAATCTAATAGTTAAATCTGTGCCAAATCCGCTGGCATCATAATCTAATAAGTCGTGTTTTTCTTTAATGCCATAAACGCCAAATTCGGCTTGAATTACAGATTTTCCGACAGCGTAGGCTGACATCGTTTCGCCAGGGCGGTTGGAATTAATAACGTCGGTATATTGCGCAAAAAATAGTTGTGGAATAAAAAAAAGTACCGGGGCAAGTAAGTTTTTAATTTGGAACATATAATTTTTTTTGGATTAAAAAATAATAACGCATTTCAAATGTACATATTTTATTATTTATTTAAGATTCATATTTTATTTTTAAACAACGGATTTATTAATTTTGGAAAAAAATTATAGAGTTATGCAAGAAGCATCATTTTCAGGTTTAAGATTCATTATTGGGCTAATCGCCTTTTATTATATCATGAAATTTTTGGCTAGAATCTTTTTGCCAGTCTTGGTTAAAAAAGCAGTAGAAAACGCCAGCGAAAATTTTCAGAGACAGCAGCAGCAATATCAACAATACAATCAAAGTAATACTTGGCAGAACACCAATACTAATAAAGATGAAATAATTATTAATACTGCCAATGCTAAAAACCCGCGCGAAACCAAAAAAGTGGGGGAGTATGTTGATTACGAAGAAATAGATTAGATTTGTGTCCTGAAAATTTAGGATTCATTTTAACCCAAACCAGCCAAAATTGAAAATAGTAAATAAGTTCTATCCGCATGCCCTAGTTATTCTGGGCTTTATTCTTGTTTCATTAATTTATTTTTATCCAGTTCTTCAAGGAAAACAGATTTTTCAGTCTGATATTGCTCAATACACCGGAATGGCAAAAGAGCAAAATGACTTTAGAGCTATGGAAAATGCTGAGCCTTATTGGACAAACTCTGCTTTTGGAGGTATGCCAACGTATCAGCTTGGAGCAAATTATCCGAATGATTTTATTGGTAAAGTGGATGACGTTTTGCGTTTTCTTCCGCGTCCTGCAGATTACTTATTCTTATATTTTCTTGGTTTCTACGGTTTATTATTGGTTTTAAAAACAGATCCATTGAAAGCCTTTATTGGCTCAATTGCGTTTGGTTTTTCAACCTATATGATCATTATTTTAGGTGTTGGACATAATGCAAAAGCACACGCCATTGCTTATATGCCTTTGGTAATTGCTGGATTTATACTCGTCTTTCAGAAGAAATATATTAAGGGAGGTCTGCTCACCATGTTTGCGGTGGCATTAGAAATTAGTGCCAATCACTTCCAGATGACCTATTATTTATTGATTTTCTTATTGATACTTTCAGGCTACTATGCTTTTAATTATATCAAAGAAAAAGATTTTAAAGGACTTCTAATTTCTTGTGGAGTTTTATTGGTTGCTGGAATTTTTGCATTGGGAGCGAATGCTGGTAATTTAATGGCAACAAATGAATATGCTAAATATAGTATTAGAGATAAAAGCGAGTTGACTTTTAATCCGGATGGATCTAAAAATGAAACCACTGCATCTATGACTACAGACTATATTACAGAATATAGTTATGGTATTGCAGAGAGTTTAAATTTAATTGCTCCTAGAATTTTTGGAGGTTCGAGCCATGAAAATGTGGGTACAGACAGCCGTATGTATGCATTTATGGTTGAACAGGGAGTTCCAGCTTCTCAAGCTCAAGATTTTGTTTCGGGAATGCCTACTTATTGGGGAGATCAGCCAATAGTTTCTGCGCCTGCTTATATTGGAGCTGTAGTTTTCTTTTTGGCAGTTTTAGCTTTATTTATAGACGACAGAAAAATCAAATATGTTTTTCTTACTGGAGCGCTTTTCACTTTAGTGCTTTCTTGGGGAAAAAACTTCTCATTATTGACAAACTTTTTTATTGAATATGTTCCGCTTTACGATAAGTTTAGAGCTGTATCTTCAATTCAGGTTATTCTAGAATTATGTTTTCCTGTTTTAGCTGTTATGGGATTGCAATCATTTTTTAAAGCTAAAGATGAGCCAAAATTACAGCAGAAAACATTAGTGCAAACAGGAGTTTTTGGTTTAGGAATACTTGTTATTTTACTAATTGCGAAAAGCTTCTTCCATTTTACAGGAACAAGCGATCAATATTTCTTAGAAAGCTACGGGCCAGGTTTTGTAGATGCTTTAAAAGAAGACAGAATTACCATGTATTATGCTGATATATTACGATCAGGATTCTTAATTGTAATTACTTTTGTTGTGCTATGGATGTTTATCAAAAACAAATTTTCTCAAACTACAACTTTAATTGTAATTGGAATCGTAATGATTTTTGATTTGTTTTTTGTGGATAAAAAATATGTTTCTGCTAAAGATTTTGTCAGTCCAGTTCAGATTGCGGCACCTTTCCAAGAAACACAGGCAGATGCTCAGATTTTAAAAGATACTTCGATTTACCGTGTATTTGATCTTCAAGGACAATTGCAAGGAAGGTCTTCTTATTTCCATAAAACAATTGGAGGATACAGTGCGGTAAGACCAAGAAGAATGCAACAATTATACGATTATCAAATTGCTAAGAATAATCTTGAAGTGCTTAATATGTTGAATGTTAAGTATGTTATTCAAGTGGATAAAGACGGAAATCAAATTCCTGCAGTCAATCCTGACGCTAATGGAAATGCTTGGTTTGTAGAATCTGTAAAACTGGTAAACAAACCAGACGATGTAATGAAAGCTTTGAACACTTTGGATACTAAAAAAGTAGCGGTTTTCAATGTTCACGAACATGAAAGCAAGTTCCAAAATGCAAGATTGAAGAAAGCATTTGATACAACAGGTACAATTAAGGTGGTTACGTATAAGCCAAATTATATCAAATACAAGTCAGAAAATAAAGGAGATGGTTTAGCTGTTTTTTCTGAAATGTATTACAAAAATGGTTGGAACGCTTATATTGACGGTAAACTAACAGATCATTTCCCAGTTGATTATGTCTTAAGAGCCATGGAAATTCCTGCTGGAAAACACACTATTGAATTTAAATTTGAACCTCAGATTATTAAAACTGGAGGGACAATTACTTTAATAAGTTCAATTGGAATGTTGTTGCTTTTAGGGGCAGGAATTTATTTTGAAAGCAGAAAAAATAATTCAAAAAGTGAACTGAAAGATTAAATTCTTAAATAAAATTCTCAAAAATTATTACAATAGTTTTCTTGGCTATTTTTGATTTATTCGTTTTCATTTTTTGTGGTACTTTCATGATGGGCTATGATGATTCTTATTCTGAGACTCAAGGAGATTATTTTAGTTTTTCAAGCATGAAAATGGAACACAAAATTGTTTGGGGATTTTATAATTTTTGGATTGTTCTAAATGCTGTGTTTTTACTTTATATTATGTATAAAATATATAGGAAATTAGCATTAAAATAAAATTTACCTTTGCACTTTTAAACTCATTTTCCTTGGAACAAAAAAAACTTTTAATAATTACCTATTACTTTCCGCCTGCGGGTGGGCCAGGGGTACAACGTTGGCTGAAATTTGTAAAATATCTTCCTGAATTTGATGTTCAGCCAATAGTTTACGTTCCGGAAAATCCGACTTATCCAATTGTAGATGAAGGTTTGGTAAGCGAAATATCAGATAAAGTAATTGTTTTAAAGAATAAAATTTGGGAGCCTTATCAATTGGCTTCTGTTTTTTCGAAAAATAAAACCAAGAAAATCAGTTCTGGAATTTTTCCGCAAAAGAAAAAACAAACCTTTTTGGATAAGACATTCCTTTGGGTGCGTGGAAATCTTTTTATTCCAGACGCTCGTGTATTTTGGGTAAAACCATCCGTTTCTTATTTAGAAAAATACATTCAAGACAATAATATCGATACAATTGTAACTTCTGGACCGCCGCACAGTTTGCATTTAATTGGTTTAGAACTACAGCAGAAATTAAAAGTAAAATGGTTTGCCGATTTCCGTGATCCTTGGACAACGATCGGATATCATAAAGCACTCCGTTTGTCTTCTTACGCAGAAAAAAAACATAAAAATTTAGAGCATAAAGTTCTTAATTCAGCAGACGAAATCATTGTAACCAGCAAAACCACTAAAACTGAATTTGAGGCGATTACCAATAAGCCAATTACAGTAATTACAAATGGTTATGATGTTGAAACTGTCGAAAAACAGACTTTAGATACTAAATTTACTTTAGCTCATATTGGTTCTTTTTTATCTGATAGAAATCCGCCGTTTTTATGGGAAGTTTTGGTTGAATTGCTGCAAGAAGTTCCAGAATTTAAAACCCATTTAGAAATAAAATTAATTGGAGCTGTAAGTCAAGAAGTTCTAGATGCTATTCAAGAACATCAATTAAATGACTATTTAAATTTAGTGGGTTACGTTTCTCATAAAGAAGCTGTAGCGCACCAAAGAAAATCTCAAGTATTGCTTTTAATAGAGATTAATTCTGAAGATACGAAAAGCATTATTCCAGGGAAATTATTCGAATATATGGTCTCAAACCGTCCGATAATTGCCATTGGACCTCAAGGTTCTGACTTTGCCGATATTGTTACACAGACCAATACAGGAGTATTTTTTGATTATTCTGAAAAAGCGAAATTAAAAAGTGTAATTTTGGACTTTTTTAATCAGTTTTTGGAAGGGAAATTGCAGTCGCATGGGATTGGTTTACAGCAATATTCAAGAAAAAATCTAACCAAACAATTAGCACAGCTGATTAAAGGATAATCATTTAAAAATCACATACAATCTAAACTCAAAAAATGGGTATTGTCTTAAATCAGTCTTTTAAAAACACTATAATTACATACATTGGTTTTGGTATCGGAGCCATTAATACATTATATCTTTATCCCGTTTTTCTTGGGGCAACTTATTACGCATTAACCAATTACATTACTTCTGCTGCAAATGTAATTATGCCTCTGTTTGCAATCGGAATGCAAAATACGCTCGTAAAATTTTATTCGCAGTACAAAACAGAGGAAGAAAGAGAGCAGTTTTTGTCCTTTACAGCGCTGTTTCCAATTTTAATGTGTATTCCGTTAGGACTTATCGGAATCTTCTTCTATGACGATATAACCGATTTTGTTTCCAAAGAAAACCCAGTTGTTCGTGAATTTATGCTTCTTATTCCGTTTATCGGAATCTGTATGGCTTATTTTGAAATTTTTTACGCATGGGCGCGAGTGCATATGCATTCCGTTTTCGGAAATTTTATCAAAGAAGTTGGTTTAAGACTGCTTTCTACATTTGCTTTAATTGGACTGTATTTCAATTGGATTTCACTTGTTGGATTTGTGTACATAACAGCAGGAATCTATTTTTTTGCATTTCTGATTACGATGTTTTATGCATTCTATATCAAAAAGCCAAATTTTCAGATTACAATACCTGAGAATGTAAAAGCAGTAATGGAATATACTTTTTATATTATTCTTTCAGGAAGTGTTGCCAATTTGCTTCTGGATGGCGATAAACTAATGCTGAATCAGTACATGAAGATTGAGAATATTGCTTATTATTCTGTGGCGACTTATATTGCTTTGGTTATTTCGGTTCCAAGCCGTGCCATGCATCAAATCGTGTATCCAATTACCGCCAAATTAATGCACGAAAATAAACATGATGAATTGAATCAGCTGTACAAGAAAACGTCTATTAACTTGCAGATTGTAGGCGGATTTGTAATGTTGTGTATTTTTGTGAATATTAGACAATTATATGAGTTAGTTCCAAAGGAATACAGTGGCGGAATTGCGGTTGTATTTATGATTGGGCTTTCTAAATATTTTGACTTGATTTTAGGAAATAACAATGCCATTATTTTTAATACCAAATATTACCGAATGGTATTATATTTAGGATTGATGCTGGTGGTTTTAACTGTGATTTTAAACATGCTGTTTATTCCTGATTTTGGAATTATGGGTTCAGCATTTGCAACACTTTTGTCTATTACGTTATACAGTTTGGCAAAATTACTTTTTGTAGTTAAGAAGCTCGATTTGTATCCTTTTACCAAACAGACGATCCATTCAATGCTTCTAACATTTGCATTGTTTTTACTGTTTTATTTCTGGGAATTTCCATTTTTTCAATTAATCAGCATTGCTCTGAAATCGATATTAGTAACTATTGTATATCTGTATCTGAATTATAAGTTCAAGATATCTCCAGATATTAATAATGTTATAGATTCTATTTTTAAAAAGATAGGGATTAAAATTTAATTCTGAGTCGTAGGAAAAATGTAAATAATTTAAAATCGTAGCTTTTTTGTTTTTATATTTGCTAGAAAGGATAACTAATTTATTTCTAATTGAATATGAGGATAAAAGTACTTAGGTTATTAGCTTTATTTTTTGTTTTATTTGCTTTTTCAGTAAACGCCCAGACTAAGAATCTGAAGACTTCTGATAAAGAACAGAAAAATGTAGAAATAAAAGGTTATCCAGTAGCTCCTTTTAAAGACACACTTTTTTTAGTTTACCACAATGTGGGGTCTTTTTCTGCAAAAGAACGAGCAGAATACATTGCCAATAAAATTAAAAGGCTTTATAATGAATCTTTTTTTGAAAAAGATTCTATTAAAATTGTGCCTTCAGATGTTTCAATGGATATTGTTTACCAAAACGATTTTGTTATCATGTCTGTTTTGGATGCTGATGCAAAGGCGGAAAATAGTTCTGTAAGCGCAATTGCTAATCGTAATTTATCTAAAATTAAAAGCGCGATACTATATCAGAATGAAAATTACTCGCAATTGCCAAAACGAATTGGTTATACCGCTTTATTAGTTGTTATAATCGGTTTTGTTTTATTTTTAGTCGGTAAGATTTTCAATCTCATTAAAAATTACATTGTCAAGAATAAAGCGAGATACTTTAAAGGATTTAATTACAATACGATTAAAATATTATCTCCAGAAAAACAATTGGTTTTGTTTCTTCGCTTTTTTGGTTTCATAAAAATAATAACGCTGGTTTTAATAGTTTACTTATCGCTTCCAGTTTTATTCAGCATCTTTCCGGCTACTAAAGATTACACTACAATGTTGCTTAGATGGATTTTAACGCCAGCTAAATCTGCTTTAATGGGATTTGTTGGGTTTTTGCCGAGCTTGTTTACTATCATTGTAATTGTTATCATTTTTAAATATTCACTCAAAGTAATTAAGTTTTTCTTTGATGAAATAAAATCAGAAAATATAAAAATTGACGGATTCTACAGCGATTGGGCGCTGCCAACATTCAATGTAATAAGATTATTGATGTACGCCTTCATGCTAGTGGTTATTTTTCCATATCTGCCTGGTTCGGATTCACCTATTTTTAAAGGAGTTTCAGTGTTTGTCGGGGTTCTGTTTTCATTGGGATCTTCCAATGCTATTGCTAATATGGTTGCTGGATTGGTCATTACGTATATGCGTCCGTTTAAAATTGGCGATTATATAAAAATTGGAGATGTTAGCGGTGAAGTCATCGAAAAAACAGGTTTGGTAACTAGAATTAGAACTCCGAAGTTCGAAGACATTACGATTCCAAATGCGACAGTATTATCAAGTACTTCTACCAATTATTCTGCAAATACAAAACATTCTACAAGCGGATTATTAATTCATACTACGGTGACAATTGGATATGATGTTCCTTGGAAAGATATTCACGCAGCTTTGATTGATGCAGCTTTAAAAACAGATATGACAGAAAAAGAGCCTAAACCATTTGTGCTTCAAACCAGTTTAGACGATTTTTATGTTTCGTATCAAATCAATGTTTATACAAAAGAACCGACAAAACAGCCACGAATTTATTCCTCGCTGCATCAGAATATTCAAGATTCTTTTAATGTTGCTGGTATCGAGATCATGTCGCCTCATTACAGCGCTTTACGAGATGGAAACACCACAACGATTCCGCCAAATTACTTAAAAGAAGATTATGAATCTCCTGTTTTTAATATTAAGAACAAAGGTTAAATAATTGATAACGAGTGATTAAATTTAAAACTTTAACACTTGAATACTTTGTAATTAATTGAATAAAAATTAACTTTATCATGAATGTTTAGCATTTGTTTGCTCAAATAGCAGTTTTTTTTCTAACAAAACGATTAAATGTAGGTGTTTTTTTATTTTTTAGAATTAACTATTTTTGCAGGAAATTACGAATAAAAGTGTAACCAGAATTAATTGTAGATTAGTAATTATGAAGTACAATCATCTCAGCCATGAACAAAGCATGCAAGTATTTTCTAATATGATATCAAACAAAGTTCATAATGGATTTACTTTAGAAGAAAGAAACGATGAATTGCTTTTTGCAGTTTTATCTAAAGGAGGAAAAGTGGTTAACCACAGTTTAAATTTTTTGATTTTTTGTTTAACTCTAGGTTTATGGTCATTTGCTTGGCTATATCTAACTTTTGAGGCTTCAAAACAGAAAAAGATTTTAGTAGCTATTGACGAAGACGGTCTTCCATTTGAGGAAAGATGTTTGGTGGCTTAGAACATTTAAAAAAGAAAAATAAATATAAAGCCATAAATACAGTTAATCAATTGTATTTATGGCTTTGTTATTAAAAAATGAGGCAATTGCTTATAATTTGTCTTTTAAATAAACTCCCGTTACAGATTCTTTTACTTTAACAATATCTTCTGGAGTTCCAGATGCCAATAAATGACCGCCATTTTCTCCACCTTCAGGACCTAAATCAAGTATCCAATCGGCACATTTAATTAAATCTAGATTATGTTCGATTACAATTATAGAATGTCCTTTTTCTATTAAAGCATCAAACGAAGCCAAAAGTTTTTTAATATCATGAAAGTGAAGACCCGTTGTAGGTTCGTCAAAAACAAACAAAGCTTTGTCTTTTGTAGCGCCTTTTACGAGAAAAGAAGCCAATTTAATACGCTGTGCTTCTCCACCGGAAAGAGTAGAAGAAGATTGCCCTAATTGAACATATCCTAAACCAACATCTTGTAATGGCTGTAATTTTTGAGTGATTTTAGACTGCTTGTTTTTTTCGAAAAAAGCAATTGCATCGTCAATCGTCATGGTAAGAATATCATTGATATTTTGATTGTCAAAAGTAACTTCTAAAATTTCTTTTTTAAATCGTTTTCCTCCACAAGTTTCACAAGGCAGTGAAACATCGGCCATGAAAACCATTTCGACATTTATAGAGCCTTCTCCTTTACAAGTTTCGCATCGACCTCCGTCAACATTAAAAGAGAAATGTTTGGCCTGATAACCTCTTATTTTTGATAATTTTTCTTTGGCATACAAATCACGAATATCGTCATACGCTTTAATGTACGTTACAGGGTTTGATCTAGAGCTTCTTCCAATCGGATTTTGGTCTACATATTCAATATGCTTAATTTGAGAAAATGATCCTGAAATCTCAGAAAATTGTCCTGCTTTTTCGGCAGCGCTTTCTAGTTTTTTCTGAACAGCAGGAAACAAAATTTTCTTAATTAAAGTACTTTTTCCGCTTCCAGAAACACCTGTAACAACCGTTAGAACATCTAAAGGAAAAGTAACATTAATATTTTTTAAGTTGTTTTCGCGTGCGCCGATTATATCAATATGATTTTTGTATTTTCTTCTTTTCTTCGGAACAGTAATTTCTAAATCGCCATTTAAATATTTAGCTGTCAGAGAATCTGATTTCAAAATTTCATCATAAGTTCCCTGAGCAACCAGTTTTCCTCCAAAAGTTCCAGCTTCTGGGCCAATGTCAATAATCATATCGGCAGCTTTCATGATATCTTCATCATGCTCAACCACAATTACCGTATTGCCAAGATCACGAAGAGAAAGCAATACTTTAATTAACCTTTCAGAATCTTTAGGATGCAGACCAATACTTGGTTCGTCGAGAATATACATTGAGCCAACCAAGCTGCTTCCAAGAGAAGTAGCTAAGTTAATTCGCTGAGATTCTCCTCCAGAAAGAGTTGCAGAATTTCTATTTAGAGTAAGGTAATCTAAGCCAACTTCAGATAAAAAAGACAAACGATTATTAATTTCAATCATTAATCGTTTTGCAATTTGCTGTTCGTATTGGTTTAATTCAATGTTCTTGAAGAAAGTAACCAAATGTTTGATTGGTAAATCAACCAGATCAGAAACTGTTTTTCCGTTGATTTTTACATAAGAGGCTTCTTCGCGCAAGCGTTTGCCTTTACAAGCGTGACATTTCGTTTTACCACGATAACGAGACAGCATTACACGATTTTGAATCTTATAATTTTTTTCTTCTAATTCTCTAAAGAAATCATTCAGACCTTGGAAATATTGATTTCCCGTCCAAATTAAATCTTTTTGTTCTTCTGTTAATTGAAAATATGGTTTATGAATTGGGAAATCAAATTTATAAGCATGTTTTACCAATTCATCTTTATACCAGCTCATGCTTTCACCACGCCACGGATAAATAGCACTTTCGTAAACTGATAATGAAGTATTTGGAACAACTAGATCAGTATCAATTCCAATGATGTTTCCGTAACCTTCACAAACAGGACAAGCCCCATACGGATTGTTGAAACTGAATAAATGAACATTTGGCTCAAGAAAAGTTATTCCGTCAAGCTCAAAATTGTTGGAATAAGAAAACCTCTTTTCGCCATTTAATTCCTGAAGAAAACAGATTCCTTTTCCTTCAAAAAAAGCAGTTTGCACAGCATCGGCCAGACGATTGTAAAATTCTTCTTCTTCCTTTACAACAATACGATCAATAATCAATAAAATATCTTTATTATCGAATTGATGTAAATCTGAGGCAGAAAATTCATCTAAACGAATCATTTCGTTATCAACCAAAATACGGGCAAAACCTTGCTGCAAAAGTACTTTTAGTTTATCTTCAAGCTGTCTTCCTTCTTCTAAGTGAATAGGAGCAAGGAGAAGCCATCTGCTGTCTAGAGGAAGGCTTTTGACATCAGAAATAACATCTGTAACTGTATTTTTTTTAACTTCCTGTCCAGAAATAGGAGAGTACGTTCGTCCAATTCTGGCAAACAAAAGTTTGATATAATCGTAAATTTCAGTAGAAGTTCCAACAGTCGAACGGGCATTGGTCGTATTTACTTTTTGCTCTATAGCAATTGCAGGAGCAATACCTTTAATGTATTCTACTTTAGGTTTATCTAAACGACCTAAAAACTGACGAGCATAAGAAGATAAACTCTCTACGTATCGTCTTTGTCCTTCGGCATATAAAGTGTCGAAAGCTAAACTCGATTTCCCTGATCCTGAAAGACCTGTAATGACAACCAGTTTATTTCTCGGAATAACAA
The DNA here is from genome assembly GCF_004151235.1 of Flavobacterium anhuiense. GTDB lineage: Bacteria > Bacteroidota > Bacteroidia > Flavobacteriales > Flavobacteriaceae > Flavobacterium > Flavobacterium anhuiense_A. Next base: position 17,869 of record NZ_JUIV01000017.1, on the reverse strand, counting down.
CATCTACATTTTTTAAATTATGTACCTGCGCTCCTTTAATTATAATATTTGATTTTGGATCTATTTTAGAAAGGTCAATTTGCATAAAAAAGTCAATTTTTACAAAAGTAATCAATTTTGAATTGGATTTAGTTAAGGATTTAGTTCCAAATCTTAACTATTTTATCATAATTCGAATGACTTCTTTCGGCTGAAAAAATCTATTTTTAGAGTGTGAAAACATGCAGTTTAAAGTCTTTTTTAGAAAAATATCGATGAATTGTCGTTTTATTTCAAGAAAAATTGTAATTTAAATTTAGATTTTATGTGATAAATATATTTTATCTTGTTAATTGTAAGGTATTTACGTTTGTTTTTTAACACTTTTTGAGAGCTTTTATTTTACGGATTTTTAGCTCTTTTTGCGTAAATATTATGTTTATTGTACATTAATAAAAGTTTTACTAATAATAATTAATGATTTTATTTGCTTTTTAAAATTAAAATTTGTTAAATTTGGTCACAATATTAACATAACTCAAAAAAAGACACGCCTATATAAGAAAACTACTTTTTAGAAAATACTCCAAATTTTAAAATAAAACTAAAAAAAGTAGTTATTATGGCTGATCTGCATACTCCAGACGCTCTATTAGTAAAAAATTATGTTGACGGTAGCGAAGCTGCACTGGCAACATTAATAAAGAGGCACGAATCTAAGATATATGGTTTTATATATTCTAAGATTGCTGATAGAGATATTTCAAATGATATTTTTCAAGACACATTCATTAAAGTAATCAAAACTTTAAAAAGCAATTCGTACAACGAAGAAGGTAAATTTTTGCCTTGGGTTATGCGTATTTCTCATAACTTAATCGTTGATCATTTCAGAAAAACCAAAAAAATGCCGATGTACAGAGAAACAGAAGAATTTTCTATCTTCTCTATTATGTCAGATGATGCGCTTACAATTGAAGGCAAAATGATTGTAGATCAGGTAGAGCTTGATTTGAAAAAACTAATTCAAGAGCTTCCAGAAGATCAAAAAGAAGTATTGGTAATGCGTATGTATCAGGACATGAGTTTTAAAGAAATCTCAGAAGTTACTGGCGTAAGTATTAATACAGCATTAGGTAGAATGCGTTATGCGCTGATGAATTTGAGAAAAATAATAGATAAACATCAAATTATTTTAACCAACTAATACTATTTTGATAATTAGCCCGTTATACTAGTATAAAACATTTTGATAGTATGGGGAAAATTTACTCAAAAAAAGCACTAGCTTCTAAAAATCTTAAACCTAAAAAAGAAGTCGTTTCTTTTTTATTGAATTACTCGAAAGCCTTGACTGTTGTTAAGATCGACGATAAAAATTTTGAGATTATAGCTAATTAAACAGCCCACTGCTCCTGTCGGATGTTTATAAAAAACAAACCAAATGGTCGTTTTGGTTTAAGAGCTCACTGTTTGTATATTCTATATACAAGTAGTGAGTTTTTTGTTTTAAATTTTTTTGTGTAAAAAAAGTATAAGGTTTTACAGCATTTTTCTCTCTAATTTGTTAAAATTTAATATTTTGATTGGATTTTATGTGTTTGTTTGATTTTTAATTCTATTTTAGTTAAAAAACTAATTTTTTATTCGGTATAAATGCTTTTGTAAAGGATTATTCGCATTGAAAATTCAGTTTAAGTTAAAAATTAGAAAAACAATATATTAAGAATTAAATATTTAACCCCAAAACAGATTGTTTATGAAGAAAAACTACCCTGCTTTATTTTGTTAAGTTTGATGCCCATTTGATTATTGAGTGACAATTTGGACCAGCAAATGTTTCTCATAAAATAGTAATAAAGGTAATTTTCAATCCAGTTTAATTATCTCTTCTTACTGTACCTCAAAACAAACTAAGAAAATCATTTAATCACCAAAACTTAACCGCAAAATGAAAGAGAACATTAAAGTGTTGTCATGCTTATTGATGATAAGTATTGGCGCATTTGCCCAAAAAGACAAAATTAAGGAAGCACAGTCTTTATTTGATAAAGGAAATAGCCAGGAAGCTTTAGCGATTTTAACTAAGACAGAATATCTTATTCTTAACGCATCTGATGAAGACAAATCTGATTACTACTTCTTAAAAGGGAACGTTTTAAAAGATTTGGCTGTAAAAAATATAGATGCAGCAAATAATTTTACATTGGCATCGCAATCATATCAAGATGTATTTTTGTACGAGAACGAATCAGGAAAATTTAAATGGACCGTTAAAGCTAATATGGCTTTAAAAGACATGAAAGCCAGTCTTGTAAATGGAGCTATGGCAGATTTTAATGCTGGAAAATATAAAGAAAGTGCCGAGAAAAGTTATAAGGTATATTTATTCGACAAGAAAGATACTTTAAACTTGTACAATGCGGCCTCTTCCTCTATTAATGCAAAAGATTACAATGCCGCTGTAACTTATTATGAACTTCTAAAAAAGATTAATTATTCAGGAAAAGGTGTTTTGTATTACGCTACAAATAAGAAAACAAAAGAAGAAGATGTTTTCATTTCGCCAAAAGCTCGAGAATCGGCTATACAGCAAGGTCTTTATGAAAAGCCAAGAACAGAATCAGTGCCTTCTAAAAAAATAGAAGTGAACAACAATTTGGCTTATGCATATCTTGAGAAAAAGGATTATTCCAAAGCGGAATCCATTTATAATTATGTTTTAGAATTAGATCCAAATTATGTAGATGCTTATATCAATTTGGCTTATTTGAAATTGCAAATAAAGAAAGATTTAGCGGATGAAATTTCATCACTGGGAACTTCGCCAGCTGAGATGCAGAAGTACGATAAGCTGAATGCCAGAAAAGACGACATCACAAGAAGTGCAATTCCATATCTGAAAAAAGTGCTTACGCTTGAACCAAAAAATCAAGATGCAACAAAAACGCTGCTAGGCGTTTACAGATCGCTTGATATGACAGCAGAATATAATGCTTTGAAAGCGGGAATGTAGTTTCCTGTTAAAAGGTACAAAGTTGAAAAGTAACAAAGGTGCAGAGATTTTTATCTTTGCGCCTTTATTTTTTTGATGCTGTTTTTTGCAATTCTTCAATGAGAGATTTCTTTCCGACAGTTCTCGTGATGATATCTTTCTCTAAATTCCATCCGCGCGCAGGAGAATATTCTCGGCCGTACCAAATAATCTGCAAATGCAAGTCGTTCCATAATTCTCTCGGAAATAATCTCTTCGCATCTTTTTCGGTCTGCGCAACATTTTTTCCATTAGATAAATTCCATCGGTACATTAATCTGTGAATGTGTGTATCTACAGGAAAAGCAGGAACGCCAAAGGCTTGCGACATTACCACACTCGCTGTTTTATGTCCAACTGCAGGTAAAGCTTCTAGGGCTTCAAAACTTTGCGGAACTTCACCATTATGTTTTTCAATCAAAATTTCAGATAAACCATGAATCCCTTTTGATTTCATTGGAGATAAACCGCACGGACGAATAATTTCCTTAATTTCCTCCACCGACATTTTAACCATATCATACGGATTATCGGCTTTTGCGAACAAAAGAGGCGTAATCTGGTTCACTCGAACATCAGTGCATTGAGCAGATAGCAAAACTGCAATCAAAAGCGTATAAGGATCTTTATGGTCAAGCGGAACAGGTATAGTAGGGTAAAGTTCTTTTAAGGTGTCGATAACAAATTGTACGCGAGCTTCTTTATTCATTTCCGTGTTTTTAATGCTGTAAAAATAATATAATTTTAATGATGTGCCTAATCCAGCTTTCCGTTTCAACTCCTCATTATGCTAGCAACATTTTTAAGTATTTAAAAGAGCTTCCTTCGGTCGCTTTTTAAATACAAAAAATGTAAGCTATCATAATTCCGGGGTTTTCACTTCAATCTGGGGCAAATAAGTTATGAATTATGAGTTATTAGTTATTAGCTCGGTAAATAGTTATCAGTTATCTTTGTTTTTTAATCTAATATCTAAAATCAACAATCTAAAATAAAATATATGACAACATTAAAGGCAGGAGATAAAGCGCCAAACTTTTCGGGAATAGATCAAGACGAAAAAACACATAAACTAGCAGATTATGCTGGAAAAAAACTAGTAGTTTTCTTTTATCCAAAAGCAAGTACGCCAGGATGCACAGCAGAGGCTTGTGATTTAAGAGATAATTTTCACCGTTTTCAAGCCAATAATTATGAGCTTTTGGGTGTAAGTGCAGACAGTGCAAAAGCGCAAGTTAAATTCAAAGAAAAATACGAATTGCCTTTCCCGTTAATCGCAGATGAAAACAAATCGGTTATCAATGCTTTTGGAGTTTGGGGGCCAAAGAAATTTATGGGAAAAGAATATGACGGAATTCATAGAACAACTTTTGTAATCAACGAAAAAGGAATTATCGAAGAAGTAATCGAAAAAGTAAAAACAAAAGAACACGCATCTCAGATTTTGAAATAGTGGCTTTTTTGGTTCAAGTTTCAGGTTTCAAGTTTCAAGTTGCCTGTTGGAACTCATATTTTAACCGCAAAGCACGCTATGGTATACGCAAAGCTCGCAAAGCTTTAAATAGACTAAGCTTTGCGAATTTTGTATTTTTAGCGTAAACTGGTAGAAGAAAACTTAGCGTGCTTTGCGGTAAAAAAATATCCGCTCCAACTATAACCTGAAACCTGAAACAAAGAAAACTTGAAACAAAAAAAGTCCCTTTATTAGGGACTTTTTTTATTATGTATTTTGTTCTAATTCTTTCTGTGGGTGATATCCAAAAAGATGATGTTCTTTTATTAATTCTGCGATACCGGACGGAAGCATTGGTTCCCAACCTTTTTTGCCTTGGTTGATCATTTTTAAAACTTCTCTAGAGAAAACATCCAAGATGTTTGGATCGTAATCTTCAATATCAACCACTTTTCCATTGAATTTGAAGAATTTGTACAATTCTTTCATTCTAGGATGAACTTTTAAGTTATTCGAGTTCATTAAAGTACCATCTTCGTCCAACATTGGGTATAAGAATACCTTCATGTCTCGGTAGAATAATTTTCCAAAAGCTTCTAAGATTCCTCCGCTTAAGTGGCGATAATATTTCTCGTCAAAAATATCGACAAGGTTGTTTACACCCATTGCCAATCCCATACGGGCTTTGGTATAATTGGCGAAGTATTCTACCACTTTATAATATTCTTGGAAATTCGAAATCATAACCGTTTGTCCAAGCGAACAAAGCAATTCAGCTCTGTCCATAAAGTCGCGTTCGTCAATTTCGCCATCAGAACGTAAATTCGAAAGTGTGATTTCAAAAATAACAAGCGTATTGTTTTTTTCAACCTTATTCTCTTCAAGGAACATTTTTAATGATTTCTCATACATATCCATATTTACTTTCGTAACAGGACGGAAACTTCCTCTTAAAGCTAAAAGGTTTTTCTTGTATAAGATAGCTGCCGGTAGAATGTTTTTTCCTTCTGGATTAAACATTACGGCATCTGTCATTCCGTTTTTGACCAATTGCAAACTCATCAAACGATTGTCAACATCGGCAAAACGCGGTCCAGAAAAGTTAATGGTGTCGATCTCTAATTGATCTTTGTCTAAGTGATCGTATAAGTAACGAAGTAATCGTTTTGGATCGTTGTATTTGTAAAAAGCACCGTAAATTAAGTTAACTCCTAAAATTCCAAGTGTTTCTTGCTGTAATCTTGCATCGGTCTCTTTAAAACGAATATGAAGGATGATTTCGTTGTAAGCTTCGTCTGGTTCGATTTGGTATCGAATTCCAACCCATCCGTGACCTTTAAATTGTTTAGCAAAATCTATCGTCGCTACAGTGTTGGCGTAACTAAAGAAAAGTTTTGTTGGGTGTTTTTCTCTGCTTAAACGCTCTTCAATGATCTGACTTTCATGGGTAAGCATTTTTTTTAAACGCTCTTCGGTAACATATCTTCCATCAGTTTCAGCGCCATAAACGGCGTCACTAAAATCTTTATCGTAGGCAGACATCGCTTTTGCAATAGTTCCTGAAGAACCTCCGGATCTGAAAAAATGCCTAACTGTTTCTTGTCCAGCGCCAATTTCAGCAAACGTTCCGTAAATATTCTCGTTTAAATTAATGCGTAATGCTTTGTCTTTTATAGAAGGAATCTGTTCGATGACCTTGTCACCTTTGAGTTTTATTTCTGTACCCATTTTGTTTTAAATAGATTTGTTACAAAGTTAGTAAATTAGCAGTCTAATGAAAGAGAAATAATCTATTTTTGTAAAAAAATTAAGTTCAATTGAAGGTTTATTTTTTAGGTACAGGCACTTCTCAAGGCATTCCAATTATCGGAATCGATCATCCAGTTTGTAAAAGCACTGATGCTAAGGATAAAAGGCTTCGTGTATCCATTTGGATAACATGGGGCGAGCATTCGTATGTGATAGATTGCGGTCCTGATTTCAGACAGCAAATGCTTTCATGCGGATGCCGAAAACTTGACGCAATTCTTTTTACCCACGAACATTCTGATCACACTGCTGGCTTAGACGATATTCGTCCGTTTAATTTCAGACAAGGAGAAATTCCGATTTACGGACATAAACGCGTTTTAGATAATTTAAGACGTCGTTTTGATTATGTTTTTGAAACTGTAAATAAATATCCAGGAGCTCCAAGCGTAAAAACAATCGAAGTGCAGAATAATGCGCCTTTTGCTGTTGGAGATAAAATGGCAATTCCAATAAACGCTATGCACGGCGATTTACAAGTTTTTGGGTACAGAATCGAAGATTTTGCTTACTTGACCGATGTAAAAACAATTGAACAAGCTGAAGTTGAGAAACTGAAAGGAATAAAAGTTCTAGTGGTTAATGCTTTGCGTGTTGAACCTCATGATACTCATTTTAATCTTAAAGAAGCTCTCGATTTTATTGATCTAGTTAAACCTGAAAGAGCTTATTTAACGCATATTAGCCACGTTTTGGGTTTTCATGAAGAAGTACAGAAACAGCTTCCTGAAAATGTTTTCTTGGCTTACGACAATTTAGAAATTACAATTTAATTATACCACACAATGAAAAAATCTTTAATGCTTTATCTTTTTATTCTTGCCATTTTGATGAATGTTTTTACGTATTCATTTTATAGTGGAGAAGTAAAATTTGGACAAGAGCGATATGATAAAACAACTAAGAAACTAAGAGATAGCATTAGTTTGATGAAAAATAAATTGGCAGAAGCTGATTATTTTTCTTTAGAACATAATGAAAATGCGCAAAATTACTTTGATAACAGTGCTTCTGGCGGAAAAGTGATTTTATACGAAAAACTGATTCCAGTTGTAACTGAAAAATTATTAGATTTCAATGCAAATCCAAAAGGGAATCCTTACACAGGACAAGATCAAATTGGCCCAAACAAATTTATCATTAATAAAGTAAAAATCTTGAACCACCGTTGGATTATTGCAGATTACAGCAATGGTGAATTATGGGGAGAAGTCTTGTTAAAATACTTTGTTGATAACGACGATAATATTACCTTTGAAGTAAATCAAACTTGGTTATATCAAAAATAGGATTTTATAATCCTATTTTTTTTGACCTTTAAATAAATATAGGATTATGAAAAAGATGTTTTTGTTTTTGATTATTGCAAGTACATTTTCTTGTTCAAAAAAAGTTTCTCAAGAAAATACAAGCACAACTCCAAAAGAAACTAAAAAGGAAGCTGTCGTTGGAGGAGATTCCGATTCTCATGGATGTAAAGCTTCAGCAGGCTATACTTGGTCAGTTTTGAAAACAGAATGCATCAGAGTTTTTGAAAACAGCACAAGACTAAACCACGCTGAAGATGGAAAAACGTATTCTACAGTTTCGTATGTGATTTTTGACGGAAATAAAGCAGAACTCTTCCTAGATACTCAAAAAGAATCGATAATTCTAGAAAGAAAATCAGAAGGTGATTCTTGGGTTAACGGCGATTGGCAGTTGATTCCGTGGAAAGGATATGTTCTGAAAAAAGCAGGGAAGATTCTTTATACGGGAGAATAAAGTTTACAGTCGCAGTCTCAGTTTTCAGTTAGAACTTTGTAAAAGTTTTTTTATAGTTAGACTGAAAACTGAGATTGCGACTGAATACTAAACAATTTCTTTAATGAACTCAGAATCTATGACTTGAGCAAATTCTTTGTTTAGACTTGCTAAAGCAGTCTGATGTATTAATTCGGCAGAGAAATTTTCTCCGTTTATGCCTTTTTTATTGAAAGTTGCTGTTGCATCAGAAACCAGATAAATGTTGTAACCGAAATTTCCTGCCATTCTTGTGGTAGTAGAAACACAGTGGTCTGTAGTTAAACCCACAATAACAAGATTAGTGATTTCGGCATTATCAATAAGCTCTTTTAAATTAGTTCCAATAAAAGCACTGTTGACATTCTTTTTAATAATGATTTCTCCTTCAAGAGGTTTTACCACATCTTGAAATTCATTTCCCGGGTTTGTCTCGTTTAAAATTGAATTCGGATTTGAAGAGCAATGCTGTACGTGAAAAATAGGCAGTTTTTTGTTTCTCCAAATTTCCAGAAGTTCGCCAGCTTTTTCTTCTGCTGTAACATTATTACGATCGCCACCCCAATAGGCAACATTGTGAAAACCTTTTTGGATATCAATTAAAATTAAAGCGGGATTATCAAGTTTTGAAATGCTCATTTTATAAAGGATTTAGTGTAAACTGCGACTGAGAATTGCGACTGAAATTAACTAAGCAACCAATTCTTAAAATCAAAGAAATTCTGAGGTGCAACTCCATGTCCAACAGGGTATTCTCTGTAAGTAAGAGGAATATTTAATTTTTCTAAAGCGGCAGGTGTTTTTCTTGCCCATTCAATAGGAATAACTTGATCGACAGTTCCGTGTGACGCGAAAAACTTTAAGTTTTTGAAATCATTGTTTTGAAAACCTTCTTTGATGATTTCTTCGTTAAAATAACCACTCATTGCCACAACTCGCTGAATTTTTTCTGGATAAGAAAGTGCCGTTGCATAACTTAAAATTGAACCTTGACTGAATCCGATTAAAGTAACATTGTTGGCATCAATTGGGTAATTTGCTACTAGTTCATCAACAAACTTTGCAATTAAATCTCTTGAAGTTTTTGCTTGTTCGTTGTCTGAGAATTTATTTTGATCTGCATCAAAGTTGATAGCATACCATGCATAAGCACCATATTGTAAATCGTAAGGTGCTCTCGCAGAAATGATGTAATAATTATCTGGAAGTTCAGAAGCAAAAGAGAATAAATCGGCTTCGTTGCTGCCGTATCCGTGCAATAAAAGCAATAACGGATTTTTGTCTAAAATTACTTTTGGTTCTCTTATTTTATATTCTAAAGATAGATTCATTTTTTTAGTGTTCAGTGTTCAGGTTTTTAGTATTCAGTTTGAACTTTGTCAAAGTTTTGGAGCATCCAGTTTTGGAATTTGGATTTTTTTTAATTGGAATTTAAAAATCTATCCAATTTTTTTAAACCATTTTTGGAATAAATTTCCAACTAATGGAATTGGTCTCATTTGTCCTTGAATGGCATTGAAAATACCGAAAGTCCATAGAATTGAAATACAAATCCACATTGGGAAAGTAATAAAGAAACTATCAAAATTACTGATGATTGCCCCCAAAGAAATAAAGGTTAAAGATAATCCTAAAGATTGACGGATATGAAAAGAAGCAAAACTGTTTTTGTTCTCAGAATTCATGCTCATAGCAATTAAAACGCCAATGATTAGAATGTAACTGGTAATAGCAATTGGTTTTCCTTCTTCGATTGAATTATTCATTTTATTATTTTGTAACTAATTGATTTTGATTTAAAATTCCGTAAACAGAACCTTTAAGTTCAGTTCCTAAAAAAGCAGAATTTTTAGATTTTGAAAGGATGTTTTCTTTCGTAAAAGTTGATTTTCCTTCTGTGGTAAACAAAGTTAAATTTGCTTTTGCACCTTCTTTGATTGTATGATCTTCAAGGCCAAAAACATTTCTTGTAGCAGTTAATTTCGTTACAATTGTTTCTACTGGTAAAACCGTCAGTAAAGCTCCAAAAGCACTTTCTAAACCAATTGTTCCGTTTTTGGCAGTATCAAATTCCATTTTTTTGAATTCGATATCAATTGGGTTGTGGTCTGAAGTAATCATATCGATAGTTCCGTCAGCAATTCCGTTAAGTAAAGCTTGTCTATCAACCTCAGTTCTTAATGGTGGCGTAACTTTAAAACGAGTGTCAAATCCGTCCAGTTTTTCATCCGTTAAAACCAAATGATGTACAGATACGCTGCAAGTTACGTGTAAACCTTTTGCTTTAGCTTCTCTAATTAATTCAACCGATTTCGCAGTAGAAATGGTCGGAATATGGAGTTTTCCGCCTGTATATTCCAATAAAAATAAATTTCTTGAAATTTGAAGTTCTTCCGCCAAATTTGGAATTCCTTTTAAGCCTAATCTTGTAGAAACAATTCCTTCGTTTGCAACACCATTTCCTTTAATGTTTGGATCTTGCGAATAAGCGATTACCAATCCGTCAAAATCTTGAACATATTGTAAAGCGATTTTCAGGATGTTGGCATTGTCAATACTTTTATTATAGTCTCCAAAAGCGATTGCTCCAGAATTTTTCATATCAAAAAGCTCCGCCATGTCTTTTCCTTCGCTAGCTTTGGTTAAAGCGCCTATTGGAAAAATTTCTGTTGCAGAACCGTTTGCTTTATTTTTTACAAAATTTACCTGAGATTGATTGTCAATTATTGGCAATGAATTTGGCTGTAATGCGATTGCAGTAAAACCACTTTTTGCAGCAACGTTTAATCCGTTTGCGATAGTTTCTCTGTCTTCGTAACCTGGCTCACCTAGCGAGACACTGCTGTCAAACCAGCCTTGAGAAACATGAAGATTGTCAAATCGTACCACTTCTGCGTCATCGTTTGGAAGCGAAACGCCTATTTTTTCTATTAAACCATCTGCAATTAAAAGATCAACGGTCTGGTTGTGAAACGGACTTTTTGAGTCGATAATTTTGGCGCTTTTGATGATGAGTTTCATATGTAGATATTTTTTTGTCGTAAAATGATTTTTGTAAAAAGTAAAATGCCTTTAAAGGAAGCGCAAATTCTATTTCACAAATTTTATAATTGCCATTTCTAATGCTAAAAATAACAGTGCAAAGATAACAAACCATTTCCAAATTTGGCTGTCAGTTCGCTCAGTTTGTAGTGTGTTAAAAATAGTTGAAATGGTATCGGCAGTTTTAAAATCAGAAACCACATTGGTGTTTACTTGGCTTAAATCGCTTTCGGTTCTTTTGTAATTGAAACTGATATTTTCTACCCATTCTTTTTTGTCAAAAACACTGTAATTTCTAGCTGTTTCAGGAAAATCATTAAAGGTTAATTTGACTTTATTATTTAAAATCTGCTGAACAGGAATAAACGAATCTTCTGTTCCTTTTACTTCCAAAATAGCATCTTTAGTCAATAAAACATCAACAAAATAAGGCTGATTATTTCCAATTGTCAAAGCATTCACGCCAGTTTTCTGATTGTTTTGCGCAATTTTATAAAATAACGGAACAATTAAAGGCGATTGCTGAAAATTGGAATTTGCACTATTTATTGGCGCTGTAAAAACCGTTATTCCAGAAACCTGATTTTGAACGGCTGTTACAAAAGCAGTTTGGTCTTCAAACGAAAGAACAGCTGGATACGAACTCGAAACGGCAAACGAACTGTTTACTTTCGGATATTGAAAATTGGTTATTTTGTTTTCAAAAACGCCCGAAAATAACGGATGGTCAAAATTAATTTTAGTGATCAATTTAGGATTCGTTTCCAAATTTCCAAATTGAATTTTTCCAAAATTACCCAATAAAGCATTTAAACTCGAAAGAGAAGTTTTTTCAGATGGAATCACAACTAAATTTCCTCCTTTAGAAACAAAAGCCTTTAAAGTGGTTTGTAATGCTTGCGGAATATCAACCAGTTCATTTAAAATAATAGTATTTTGTTTTTCTAAACTATTATAATCTAAAGAACCGATTGGATAATTGTTGTAATTGAATTCTGCAGAAGTGTAAATTCGGGATAAAAAATTGCTTTTTTCAGGTTCACCAATACTGAGAACGTTTGTTTTTTTATTTTTTGAAATGCTGAAAAACAATTTGTTGTCATAAGTCAATCCATTGTCTTCAATTGTTACATATCCATGAAAAGCCTCTTTCGGAATAGTAAAATTGATTTTCTTTTTCTTGGTGTCAAAATTGACAATAGTTTTGGCGATCAGTTTATTTTGATTGTAAAGCGCTGTTGAAACTGGTTTAAAATCTTCGCCATAAGCCGATAAATCAATGCCAATTTCGTAGAAGTTTTCTAAAGTCTGATTGATATAAACGCTGTCAATCGAAACATTGTTTTTTTGCTCCGCTTCTGGAACAATAAAGTATGGTTTTTCTTCGAAATCTATAGTTGCAATAGCTGCTTCCTTTAAACCGACAGCATCAGTAATAATGACAATATCTTTTTTATGAGCCGATTTATGGGCTTTTATTTTAGCTGTAATTGCCGAAAGATCAAAAGGAGATGCGCTGTATTTTAAGTTTTGTAAAGCGCTTCTAGAAGATTTTATATCCGTATTCCAGAAATTTTCAGTGTTGGTTAAAAGTGAAAATTGTGTGTTTTCTGGAGTGTTTTCAAGCAATTCCTGTACAGCTCTTTTTAGTAATTCTCCTTTTTTGCCTTTTGCCTGCATACTGAAAGAATTATCCAACACAATATACATCTCGTTTGAAGCGTTCTTACTGTCGGCAGCTTCAAAAAAAGGCTGTGCAAAGGCGATAATGGCGCAGGTGAGCAACAGCAAACGAGTAGCCAATAAAAGACGTTTTTTGATTTTAGAACTCTTACGAGTCTGAATTGCAAGTTCTTTTAAGAAGCGAACATTGGTAAAATAGGAAGTTTTAAATCGTCTTAATTGAAATAAGTGAACCAAAATTGGAACGATCAATAAAAACAGAAAGTATAGAATTTCGGGATGTTTAAAATGCATTCTGGCTTCGATTTACTTCACTACGTTTTGTTTTTCGCGAAGATGCTGGTCAAAAATACGAATTAAAAATTTATTAAACCATATAAGTTCATGTAAGAGATTATAAGTAAAGTCGAAAGTCAGACTTATATAACTTATAGGGTTTTAAAAAATACCAAAAAATGAAACTTTTGTAAATTCTTTGTGATAAAGAATTTATTTTGAACAAATATTATTGCTTATTTTAGCTAATTCAAAAAAACAAACTATGAAAAAAATATATCTAGTGTTATTTTCAGCTTTATCATTAACCACGGTTAAAGCTCAAAATAAATTTAACTTACTGGTTGGAACTTACACCAATACTTGCCAAAGCAACGGAATCTATGTATATGAATTTGATGCTTCTACAGGCGATTATAAACTAAAGAGTTCTTCGGAAAATGTTGTTAGTCCGAGTTATTTATCGGTTTCTGCAGATAATAAATTTATTTATGCTGTAAACGAAAATGGAACACAAAGTACAGTAAGTTCTTTTTCATATGATTCGCAAACGGGCAAAATCAATCTTTTAAATAAAAATGATTCTTTTGGAGCAGATCCTTGCCATTTAATTAATGATGATAAAAATGTAATTGCTGCCAATTATTCTGGCGGAAGCATTGTTGTTTTTAAGAAAAATCCAGATGGAAGCATTACAGAAAAACAACAGCTTATTCAGCATGAAGGAAAAGGGCCAAATGCGGCGCGTCAGGAAAAAGCGCATGTGCACATGGTTATGTTTTCTCCAGACAAAAAGTTTGTTTTGTCAAATGATTTAGGTTTGGATAAAGTGTTTATTTACAAATACAACCCAACTTCAAAAAATGAAATTCTGACTTTAAAAGGAAGTGTTGATGTAAAACCTGGAAGCGGACCAAGACACTTAACTTTCAGTAAAGATGGGAAATTTGTGTATTTAGTTCAAGAGTTAGATGGAACTTTGACAACATTAAGCTGGGATAAAACAGGAAGTTTAAAAGTAGTTGCTGAGACAAGCATTCTTCCAAAAGATTTTAAAGGCGGAACAGGAGCAGCGGCAATTAAACTTTCGCCAGACGGAAACTTTTTATATGTTACTGATCGTGTAGATGCAAATGCTATTTCAGTTTACAAAATTGCTAAAACAGGAAGTTTAGAATTGGTAGAGCAGCAAAGTACATTAGGAAAAGGCCCACGTGATTTTGCAATTGATCCAACAGGAAATTACCTTTTAGTAGGTCATCAATATACTAATGATATAGTTATTTTTAAAAGAGATATCGCAACAGGAAAATTGACAGATACTGGCAGAAGAATCCAGATGTGTTCGCCAGTGGGACTTTTGTTTACGAAAATTTAGTTCTTTTAAGGTTCAAAGAAGCAAAGGCTCAAAGGTGCAGAGGTTTAAAACTGTACTTTTGAGCCTTTTGCTTTGTAACTTTGTTCCTTTGAACCTTTGTCCCTAAATTATTTATTTTTCTTTTTCTTCTCGTTTCTCGTCTTCAACATATTTCTATTAACCGAACCATGTGTTTTCTTTTTGGTTTTTGAAGGACCTCCAAGATTGACTTTTTGGTTCTTTTTGGATTTTTCGTGAAAAGCACCTTCACCTTCCAGTTTCGGTTTTTTCAATAAAAACTTTCTTGGCAATTTGTCTTTTTCAGCTTCGATAAGTTTTTCGGAAATTTCAACTTCTTCTGGGAAATCAGCTATGTCAAGTTCCTGATCCATTAAAAGTTCAGTTGCAATTTTGAATTCTTCTTCTCTAGGAGTAACAAAACTGATTGCTGTTCCCGTTGCGTCTGCACGTCCTGTACGACCAATTCTGTGCATGTACAATTCTGGCTCTTCTGGAAGTTCAAAGTTTATTACGTGTGTAATGTTAGAAATGTCCAAACCTCTAGCCATAACGTCGGTCGTAATTAAACCGCGAAGATTTCCTTCTTGAAACTCAGCCATCGTACTCAAACGGTAATTTTGAGATTTGTTGGAGTGAATAACACCAAATTGTCCATCAAAAAGCTCATCGATACGATTGAAAAGCATATCTGAAATCTTTTTGTTGTTTACGAAAACTAGAATACGACTCATGCTTTCGTCGGTTTCTAGCAAGTGTTTTAAAAGATTTACTTTTGTATTGAAATTTGGAACATTATAAGTAATCTGTGTAATTTTTTCAAGAGGAGTTCCTGATGGTGCTAATGTCACTTCTTCAGGGAAATCAAAATAATCATTTAAAAGATCATCAACCTCGTCTGTCATCGTTGCCGAGAATAGAATATTTTGACGCTTGGTTTTCATCATCGCAAAAAGCGAAGTCAGCTGTGGTCTGAAACCTAAATTCAGCATTTCGTCAAACTCGTCGATAACCAGTTTTTGCGTTTCGTCAAAACGAACTACAGCATCAAGAGCCAAATCCATTGTACGTCCAGGCGTTCCGACTAGAATGTCAACACCTTCGTAAACGGCTTTTTTCTGTGTATTGATGTTTACGCCTCCATAAATACCTAAAGTTTTAACCGACATATATTTAGTCAGTTTTTCTACTTCTTCAACCACTTGAACGACTAATTCGCGTGTTGGAACTAGAATTACAATCTTTGGTGTGTTGGTATGAGTAAATTTGTAAAGCTTTAAAAGAGGCAATAAATAAGCAAATGTTTTACCGGTTCCGGTTTGTGCAATTCCCATCATATCACGTCCAGACATGATTACAGAAAAAGATTTTTCTTGAATAGGAGTAGGCGTAACAAATCCTAATTCGTCAACTGCTTTTTGTAATGATTTTGGAAGATTAAATTTTTCGAAAGTGCTCATTTGCTTTAAATTTTGTGCAAATGTACGTTAAATTCGTGGTTTTTTGTTGAATTTGTAATTTTTGATATCGTATTGGTGCTTTGAATGTCACTCTGAGAGATGTCAAAGAGCGCAACGATTGGAGAGTGGGCTTCGACTCCGCTCAGCCTGACAGTTATGTGTTTTTAGATCTTAAAAAATTTAAAACCCTTCAAAAACACCCAATCCAAACAAAGCAAAATCATATTTTACAGGATCTTGAGCATCCATTTCTCTTAATTTTGTATCTAATTCCAGCAAAGCTTTTGCATCATTTTGCTTTCGCGAAAGAATGCCAAGTTTGCGGGCAACATTTCCAGAATGAACATCTAACGGACAAGATAAAACAGATGGCGAAATGCTTTTCCAGATTCCTAAATCGACTCCTTTTGCATCTTGGCGCACCATCCATCTCAAATACATGTTGATTCTCTTCGCCGCCGAATTGTTTAACGGATCTGAAATGTGTTTCTGAGTTCTTGCTAAATGATCTGTTTCGAAAAATATTTTTTTGAATTCACTGATGCTTTTCTGTAAACTGTCTTTTTCTTGATTTTTAGCAAAAACAGATTCTAGTCCGTTGTGGTTTTGGTAGATATGTTTTAAGCCTTTTATGAAACCAGCAAAATCGTGTCCGTTGAAGGTTCTGTGGGCAAAAGTTTCCAGTCTTGCCAAATCTTCATCAGAATGCGACATGACGAAATCGTAAGGCGTATTGCCCATTAGTTCCATCATTTTATGCGAATTCTTGATAATCATTTTACGGTTTCCCCAAGCAATTGATGCGCTAAGAAAACCAGCGATTTCGATATCTTCTTTTTGGCTAAAAAGATGCGGAATCTGTACGGGATCACTTTCTATAAAATCCCGATTGTTATATTGAATGACTTTTTCGTCTAGAAATTCTTTGAGTTCTTTTTGGTTCATTTTGAAGCGAATGCTTAATTACTAATCTGTCCGTCAACCATAACTAATTTTCTATCAGCCATATTGGCTAATTCTTCGTTATGAGTTACAATAACAAAAGTCTGCCCAAATTCGTCTCGAAGCTGAAAAAATAATTGGTGTAAGTTTTCTGCAGAATGTGTGTCCAGATTTCCTGAAGGCTCATCTGCGAAAATTACATCGGGTTTATTGATTAAAGCTCTTGCAACGGCAACACGCTGCTGTTCACCGCCCGAAAGTTCGTTAGGTTTGTGGTTGATTCTATGTGAAAGTCCGAGATAAGTAAGGAGTTTTTTTGCTTCTTCTTCTGTTTCGGCTGTTTTTTTGCCTGCAATGTGAGCCGGAATACAAACGTTTTCTAAGGCTGTAAATTCAGGCAAAAGTTGGTGAAATTGAAAAATGAATCCGAGATTTAGGTTTCTAAAGTCGGATAAAACTTTGTCTTGTCTGCTTTTCTTTTTGAAGTAGCGATTATAGTAAAATAATAATAGTAAAGTTGGTGTGAGGATTACTGCCCATGTGCCATAACCGAATATATCGTTTTCTACTTTACTTCTAAAAAACAATACAAATACTGCCAATAAAACAAAATAAAGTGCTCCCAACCAAGTAATGATTTTAAAAGCTTTTTCTTGATTCGAACTTTCGTTTTTTATATTTTGAAGCTCTAAAACGTTTTTGCCGTTAATAGTCAGAGATGAATCTGGATTATGGTCTGGTTTGTCTAAAGTCCCTAAAATCTGCAATAATGTCGTTTTACCAGCGCCCGAAGCACCAACAATAGAAACAATTTCACCTTTTTTGATATGTAGATCGACTCCTTTTAGAACTTCAAGTTTGTCGTAGAATTTATGTATGTTTTTTGCGTGTATCATGTAATGAAACTGTTTTTACAAAGAAACGAAGATTATCATTATAATCAAATTCCAATATTTTTTAAATTCCAAATTCCAAAAGAGCGAAGCGATTTTGGAAAATCTAAAATCTAAAATCTAAAATCTAAAATCTAAAAT
>NZ_JUIV01000016.1 GCF_004151235.1 Flavobacterium anhuiense | reverse complement strand
CTTCCTGAACCACGCACGAAAGCGTTTCCTTCTGCGGATAAACTTTATATTTGAATGCCATATTATTATTGCTCACCCTAAAAATCACATCAAGAGCTGGCCTGTCCTCTTTTGTGAACGAAAAAACAGCTTCGTTGGCCGTATAATGCACGCTGCTTTTTTTGATGTTTCGCAGCTGATATGATTCGTCAATTTTGTTTTGGATGCTATTTGCCTGCAAAGCCAGTCCAGAACTGAAATCTCCCGCATTCGTTTTTAAGCCTAATGGCGATTTTTCTATAAATGTTTTTTCATTGAATGTTACGCTATACTGGGGCATTCCGTTATCTGCAGAAACCGACACCGCAAGCTTTCCGTCCGGACTTTTTACCACTGATTGGGCGCTTAGTTTAAAGAAACTAACTAAAAACAAGAATATTAAATTTTTAAGATTCATAACCTTTTAAGATTTATCTTTTTGTTAATGATTGAACTCTTCGTATTGAAGTATGGTTAGCTAATTGTCATTTAGAAAACATCCAATAATCGAAATACATGATTTTTTCAGTAGCGTTGCCTTTGTATATAAAATAAAGATCGTGCACTCCAAAAACCTTTTTTATATCTGTTGTAACGAGAACCCATCTGTCATTTCCTCCTGTCATAGGAACTTTTACTGTTCCTATCAATTCCCCATCTATGCTATCAAGTCTAATTTCCATTGATACATTTCCATTGTGCGTAGTACCTATTCGAGCCGTAAATTTTGAAGCACCTGATTCGCGAAAATCAACATCTTTCACTTTAGTAAATGCATTGTTTTTTAAGGCAGTAATAAAAACACCTACTTCTTTATTCTGCATAGATTTTACATCTTTAGACCAAGCAATCGTTTCTGCTTCTGACTTAGCATAAGGATTCAGAGTTCCAATTCCTTTTTTAATGCCTTCTGTCATGTTCATTTCTTTAACTTTACCATCAGAATTAAAAAACAATTCTTCAACAGCCACAGATCTTGTAAAACCACTACCTCCTGGTAAAGCGCCATTATGGTAAAAGAAATAGGTTTTTCCTTTAAAATCTACTACACCAGGATGGTTTGTAAAACTCTCCCCTTGAGTTGGCATTACAACTCCTTGATATTTCCACGGCCCAAGCGGACTTTTGCTTGTAGAATAACCTATATGCTCAGAAATAGGTCCGGCAGCAAAAAACAGATAGTATAATTTGTTTCTTTTATAAAGCCAAGGCCCTTCCTCATAAGTCGTAGGTCTGCGGGGATCTTCTTTTCCTATTCGCTTTCCAAATGATTCAATTGTGTTTGTAAATATCTTTACCTCATCGCTATAAGAAATCATGTCTTCATTTAATTTCACATAATGACAAACAGGATTTCCCCACAATAAATATGCCTGTCCATCATCGTCAATAAAAACGGTCGGATCAATATCGGCGTCGCTGTTTTGCACCAAAGGTTTTCCTAACGGATCTATAAATGGCCCATACGGACTGTCAGATACTGCTACACCAATGCCATTTCGACCTTGATTATCTGTAATTGGAGCGTACAAATAAAACTTGCCTTTTCTTTCTATGCATTGAATTGCCCAAGCATTCATTTTAGCCCAGCTAAAATCTTTATACGATAATACCGCTCCATGATCTGTCCAGTTTACCATATCTTCTGTAGTGTACAATTTCCAGTCATTCATGGTAAACCAAGTAGAATCGTCTTCGTCATGCGAAGTATACAAATACAGTTTATTATTGTAAACCATTGGCGCCGGATCTGCTGTATAGCTTGTCTGTACAATAGGATTTTGAGCAAAACCAAATATAGGAATGATAAATGCTAGAAATTTTATTCTTTTTAAATACATTATATGATATATTTTCATTAATTCTATTTTAAATCACCGTTAGAACTTTAATTAGAAGCTAATTCGTTTCTAAAATCTTTTCATCAATTCTGAAATAATCAAAATCGGCGAAACCTCCTGCAGTTTTAGTAGCGTAATTAAACAGTCCGAATCTATAGCCCATAAAATGCGGAATGGTATATGGCATCTTAATAGATTTTCCAATGCTGATCCATTTTTTACCGTCTAAACTGTAATAAAATCTTCCCTGATCTGCTTGATTTCTAAAATCGCATTCGGCTTTAAAATATATTTTGTTCTGATTTAATGGAACACTTTCTACTTCTTTTGGATTTCCTTTTTCGGCATCCACCATCACAATTCTTTTTTCCCCATCACCTATTTTTACTCCAACCAAACCAAAATCTTTTTGCAGCAGCGAAAGACCGGCAAAATCTCCTTCTTTCATATTTGAAAGTTCTAGCACTGTAGCTCCCGAACATACAGGGCCAAAAGTTCTCTGTGTCAAAATATTTTTTACCTGCGTGAAACTGCTGTCGATTCTGGATGTTTTTAATCTTAAATAGCCCTTTCTTTCTTTTACCGACCAGTTTGCATTATCGGGATTATGATTCCATTGCCAAACCAAAGGCAGATCACTTTCTCCGTTTTTACGATTAAATTCGTCTGAGTTTACGATTCCGGGAATAAGGCTTTTATTGGCTGGAAGATTTAGCTTTTGAGGCACTTTACTATTTTCTCCTAAAATTGGCCAGCCGTTTTCCCATTTTACAGGAACCAGATACGGAATACGGCCAACGCCACCCGCATCCCTAAATAAATACGAAAACCATCTGCCATCTGGAGTATCAATAAGTCCGCCTTGAGCGACGCCCAAATCCTGCAATCCAATTTTTCCTTCCCATGGCCCTGCAATATTATCTGCTCGATGTATGATTACAGTACGCATGCCGTTTTTTGGCCAGCAGATATTAAACAGATAATATTTTCCGTTAATTTTAAAAAGCTGTGATCCTTCTGCTGGTAACATAATATCGGATTTCGCAGGAGCATTAGCATTCTCTATTAAAACCTTCTTTGTTTCTTCTTTAACTTCAGACAGATCTTCTTTTAATTCTACAATTTGAATTTTTCCACCACCCCAAACCAAGTAGACTTTTCCATTATCATCAAAGAAAAGAGAATGATCATGATAGGAATTGTTTAAAACAATTTTCTTCCACGGTCCTTTTTCAATATCTTTTGTAGAGAAAATATAAGTTTTGCCAGTCGTGCCAGAAAAAGTACTCACGTAATATACGCCATTGTGATAACGCAAACTACTCGCCCATGAACCTCTTCCGTAGTCATTTTTTCCATTATCTAAATTCAGTCGGTCGTTGTGATCTTCTAAGGTCTGATAGGCATAATTAACCAAATTCCAATTCACTAAATCCTTAGATTTCATAATAGGAATCCCAGGATTCATATGCATTGTGGTACTGCTCATATAATAAGCATCATTAACCCTGATTATAGATAAATCAGGAACATCTGCAAAAATAATGGGATTTTGGGCTTTTACTTTTTGAGAATGACTTGTCACAATAGTAAATGTAATCGCAAAAAAAACATATATAAAATCTTTTGTTTTCATCGTTTTTGTTTCTTTTCTGGATCTCTGAAAAATGTCTAATAGAGATATTATTCTTTAATTCGTAACAATTCTAAGCTGAGAAAATTTTGGGCTGACTTTTCCGTCTTTTGCCAGAATTTTAATGTTCAGCACTTGCTTGTTATCTATTTTTATATTGATGGTCTTTTTATCAGATGATGTTACTACCGCTGGCTTTTCATTGATTAAAATAATACTATTATCGCTATTGTATTCATCTAAAACACTGATTTTCAAAAACTGACCTTTGCTGTTTTTGTTCAGCATTTGATAAGAGATATAAGCACGTGTATTTCGCCAGAACTTTCCGTCCTCGTAACCCGAATTGCTTTTTTCTCCTTTATACAAATGATCGACTTCTGGCTGCTGTTCACCACAATTTATTTTATCTATTGTTTTGGCTTCAAGTGCCATTGCTTCAATTTCCTGCTTCTTCAGCAACTCCTGCTTTTCTTTATATTCTTCTTTGGAATACGTCTGAAAATACATTTGATAGCGGGCATCGTGCACTTCAAAAAAAGGCTCCAATTCTAATGAATCTAAACTATATCTTAAGTTCCCTGTTTCTTTAAGTTTTGATATATAATCTGCTTTATCTCCAACCAATGCATAGGCTTTATCAAGCGGAATAAATTTTCCTCTTGCGGCATGTCCCATTCGGCTATCATCTGCAAACAAGCCATCTAATCCTTCCGTCGAAGTTTTGGCAGCCAATACAATTGGCCCTTTGACAAATGCACTCCAATTGGAACCGTCTGGCAGATTTTCTAAATGTATTGACGTTTTAAATCTGATACTTATTTTATCTCCCGACTTCCATTTTCTTGAAATCGCAACATATTCAGAGGGTTTGGTTTCGATTTTTTGTTCTTTTCCATTAATGAGTATTTCAAAACTTTCAGCCCATTTTGGATAACGGATATTCAAAGCAAAGTGTTTTGATTTTTTAAGTTTTACAACTAATTCTGTCTCATTTTCATAAGGAAATTTTGTGGTTTGTTCCAACTCTATACCTTTTTCTTCCCATTTTAAAATTGAAGGAATAAAAAGATTTACAAAAAGATCATTTTGTGTATGGCTGTAAATTAATTCTCCATATTTGGTATGATTTTCAAGTCCCGTTCCGACACAGCACCACATGCTTGTCTGAGGCTGAGAATACACGCGATAATGATTTGGACGAATAGGCGTGAAATACACAAAACCTCCTTTTTCTGGATGTTGGCTCGAAAGGATATGATTGTAAAGTGTTCTTTCGTAAAAATCCAGATAATGCACATCATTTTTATCGAGAAACAAAGCTTTAGCAAGACGTTCCATATTGTACGAATTGCAGGTTTCTGGCCCTTCATTCGATTTTACCATACCGCTAAAATCGTTAACTGGATTAAAATGTTCTGCAACACTGTTTCCTCCAAAGGCAACTGTTCGTTTTTGGGTCACATTATCCCAAAAATATTGCACACCATCTGACCATTCTTTATTATCAGAAAGAGCGGCAATCTTTTCAAAACCAACCACTTTTGGTATTTGAGTATTAGCGTGAAGTCCTGTGAGTTTGTCTTCTTTTTGCAGTAATGGATTTAATAAAACTTTATGCGATAATTTTTCGGCGGTTTCAAGGTATTTTTTGTCTTTTGTAATGATATACAAATCGGCAAAAGATTCATTTATTCCTCCATGCTCTGTTGCCAAAACTTTCTGGATCTGTTCATCAGAAAGCGGACGGATTAATTCTATAAACCAATCTCCAAGTTTTATTACTATATCTTTTGCTTGCTCACTTCCGGTGTATTGATAAGCATCAATTAAACCAGCAAAAAGTTTGTGAATGTTATAAATAGGAACCCAAGTATTGTTGAGTCCAAAACTGCTTCCGTCAATATCTCCTTTATGAATTCGATCCCAAAAAATTTTGCCTTGCGGAATACCTCCAACATAGCCATCGCCATTTTTAGCCTGACAGTGGGCCAATTCTGATAGCATATAGGCTAATCTATCTTTAAGCTCTTTGTTTCCAGTAGATGTATACATCATAGCTAAAGCAGAAAGATAATGTCCGCCAATATGTCCATCCAATCCTATATTTTCCCAATTGCCATAACGATCTGCCTTTGGCGGAAGCCCAGATTCTAATAAATAAGGCGCTAGAAGTTTGTCAGGATCTAAAGCTAAAATATACTTTAGATCTACATTTTGAGCATTTTTAAATGGTCCTTCTTTTAGTTTTACTTCGCTTAAATCAAATAACTTCATTTGAGCCGATGCATTGGCTCCTATCATTAAGGCTAATAGGCAAAATAGAATGTTGTTTTTCATTATAGATTGAATTTGAATTTATTGAAAGTAAAAAGTATAAGTTTTCCCTTTTTCTGTCATGATATCATACAAATAAGATGTTTTAATATTCAGCAATTGAATGTTTGAATCTTTAGAAATAATTGGTTTTTCGGTTTCCTCCACTCTATAAAATAGATTTGAATTTTCCCCTGTTGCTATTTTTAAATTTTTATTCTTTTTTAGAATAAGCTCATTAGGAGTTCTTAATCTTAGATTGCCACCCAGATTAGAATAAATAGTTACCGCTGTTATTTTTCCATTTTTCCACTTTAAATCTTTTATTTCAAAACCTCCTCTCGCTTTTAAACCGCTTATTGATCCATATTCTTTTAAAGCATCAGGTAAAGCAGGAAGCAGATGAATTGCTCCATCTGAACTTTGCATAAGCATCTCGGTAATACCAGAAGTACAGCCAAAATTACCATCGATCTGAAATGGCGGATGCGCATCAAAAAGGTTATTATAGGTTCCGCCTCCTTCGTGATTTACGCCAAGCGGTGTCAATTGATTTTGAATTAAGCTGTAGGCATGATTGCCGTCCTGCATTTTTGCCCACCAGTTTACTTTCCAGCCCATACTCCATCCTGTAGATACATCGCCTCTTTGCAGCAGTGTGTTTTTTGCAGCTGCAAAAAGCTCTGGAGTTCTATATGGCGAAATCTGATTGGACGGATACAAACCATATAAATGCGAAATATGGCGGTGATTATCTTTTGGATCATCTACGTCATCAAGCCATTCTTGAAGCTGATTGTATTTTCCAATTTGCATAGGAGGCAGTTTTTTTCTCAGTACTCTAAGACTATCTGCAAATTCTCTGTCTTTCTGTAAAACTTCTGAAGCTTTTATAAGCGTGCTAAAAACATCAAAAACAATTTGATTGTCCATGGTAGAACCTGCTGTCATTGCCGAATTTTGATGTGCTATTGGCGTATTTTCAGGTGAATTCCCAGGTGCTATGACCAGCCATCCGTTTGCAGGGTCTTCAACAAGAAAGTCAGCATAAAAAAGAGCAGCTCCTTTTAATATTTCGTAAGCAGATTTTAAATATGCCGCATCTCCAGTATATAAATAATGTTCCCAAACATGCTGGCTCAGCCATCCTCCGCCTGCATTCCACACTCCCCACGTTGCGCCATCAACAGCACCATTTATTCTCCAAATATCGGTATTATGATGTGCCATCCATCCTCTAGCACCGTACATTACTTTGGCTGTTTCCTGTCCTGTCTGCGAAAGCTCTTGAATCATTTTTAATAAAGGTTCATGCATTTCAGAAAGGTTTGTTTTTTCGGCTGGCCAGTAATTCATTTCCGTATTAATATTGATGGTATATTTGCTATCCCATGCCGGTGTCATACTGCGATTCCAGATTCCCTGCAGATTTGCAGCCTGTCCACCTGGCTGTGAAGAAGAAATTAGGAGATACCTGCCGTACTGATAATATAAGGTTACAAAAGACGGATCTGAAACATTTCTAAAATTGGATAATCTTTCATCTGTAGGCAATTTATCTTGTTCTGTAGTTCCTAAATCCAATTTCACTCTGTTGAAATATTTTTGATACGCAGCAATATGAGCGATTTTCATCTTATCATAATTCTTAACAACCGCTTTATCCAGATAAGATTGAGCCAGTTTATTTTCATCGCCACTTACATCATTATAATTTACAAAGTTGGAAGCTATAGAAACCATGATTACTACTGAATCTGCTTTATCGACTTTCAACGCATTATCAACAGTGCTTATATTTCCGCCTTCGACTTTTAATTTTGCTAATGCATTAAACTGAACCTTTCCTTCTACACCTTCATGATCACTGGTGTTTCCCCAAAGTGAGATTTCATTATTATTAATTGTAATTTTTTGCTTCTTATGTTCTGATGTAAAACCAGATGTAAATGATAGCTGCCCAGGTTTATCTGCAGAAAGTTTAATGACCAAAACTCTATCTGCAAAAGAGGTAAAAGCTTCTCTTGTAAAAGTCACTCCATTTACTTTATACATTGTTTTTGCAACTGCATTTTCAATATCCAGTTCACGATAATAATCGGAATATTTCTGATCTGGGAAATTCAGTTCCAAATTTCCGACAGGCTGAAACATCTGCCCATGAGATTTTTTGGTAATGATAGTCTCATTGATCAGTTTTTCGGCTTTTTGATATTCTCCCTGAAAAAGAAATTGTCTTATCTGAGCCAGAGCTTCTTTTGCTAGCGGATTATCATTTCGGTTAGGACTTCCGCTCCAAACTGTGCTTTCATTTAGCTGAAAAATTTCTTTTCCGACATTCCCATAAACCATGGCGCCCTGAAAACCATTCCCTATTGGCAATGCATTTTCCCAAACATCACCAGATGGAGTTTTATACCAAAGCTTTAGATCTGATTTCTCTTGACCTAACATGGAAATTCCGAAGAAAAACAGGAGATTAAACAAATGCTTTTTCATATATTTTTAGTCATTTTTTAATATTCTTTTCTAACAAAAAGAAATTGTAAAACTTATTCAGCTACTCGATCACTTTCTGGAGCTCCCAAATAAGACGGTTTCAAACCGCCTGTATCAATCAGTATTTTTTGAAGCACAATTCCCGGATCTAAAACTTTGAAACGAAGCGTATGTTTTCCTGGTCTCAAGATGTTATGTTTAGTTACAGAATGAATCATGTGCTCTGCCTGCCATTTACCTAATTCTCCTTTATAATGTCCATTGAAATTTACAAGCTGTGGTTTTTCTTCATCAAAAGATATTTCATATCGAAGTCCTTTATTGCTATTAAAATTAAGTGTTGGAGCCAGTAAAAGTTCAACATTGCATTCTCTCGCTGAAGCAAAATTAATCTCGTATTCTACAAATATATTATCTTCTGCTGTAGGATAACCATTTTGCGGAAAGGTCGTGATTCCACTCAGCGTTTTTCCAAAATCTGGAATCACTTCCCAATGTATTTTTTTTGAATTATTGGCTTTAGAAAAGTGTTCTGCATGAATCGAAACATACCCATCTTTTTCAACAAAAACTTTCGGAACTATAATTTCGCTATCCGAAAGATATTTTACCTCAGGAAGAATATTTTTTGGGCCATCATGCCAAGCTTTATATCCTATTCGCATCTGATCCATCATGTGAGGCCATTTGCCTCCTGCAATTTCATTATTGTATTTGTTTTGAAGAATAGAATCGCGTTCAAATTTTACTTTAACCTCATCTGCATAATAATTGGCAAGACTATTTTTTTGCTCTGTCAGTTTTTTATTTTTTGCCTGTGCAAAATACATTTCATAAAGATTGCAGCAAGCATCTATTGGATATAAAACTAGCTGAAAATAAGCATCTTTATATTCGTTGGGAAGATCGTTGTAAACTCTGTAAGCATCTAGTGCTAATTTTTTGTAATCGTTAACAAACGTTTCAAATTCATTATAATTTTCCAATGAATAGGTTTTACTGTCCAGCATTTCTGGAGTAACCCGACGATTGAACTTCGGATAGGTATTTAATAATCTGGCAATTTCTTTAGCATATTTATTTCCAAACTGTTCTGCTGCCCAGCTTTCTGTGTATTGAAATAAATTTTGAGAGTTAAAGTTTTTAGGATTCCAAGCCATGTCTAAAAAGAAGCTGATCGGGAATTCCATTGGTTTTAAATCCCCAACATTCACAATCCATACTTTATCGACTCCGTTTTCATAACTAAGGTTCATTTGTTCCCAAACTCTTTGTATCGGACTTATGTTTATCCATTTTGAATTTCTTGGACCTCCAACATAGTCAAAATGATAATACATTCCGTAACCTCCTTTATGCAAGGGTTTAGAAAGATCTGGAAGTTTGCGGACATTTCCCCAATTGTCATCACAAAATAAAAGAATGACGTCATCAGGAACTCGCATTCCCTGATCGTAATAATCTTGAACCTCTTTGTACAAAGCCCAAACCTGAGGTGTTTTATTGGCGCTTTGCCCTGTTTCTTTCTCAATAATTTTGCGCTGTTCTTTTACAATATTTTCCAGCAGACTTATATTAGTGCCTTCGCTCATCGCTTCGTCTCCATCGCCACGCATCCCAATGGTTACCAGTTTTTCCCAATTTTTGCTTCGCTGAATTCCCGTTTTCCAGAATTCGTCTAAAACTGTCTTATTTTTGGAGTAATCCCAAATATTGGGCAAATTATTTTTTTTAATGTATCGGCGCCAATCTGTCTGGGCTAAAGCCATTGGTTCGTGATGCGAAGTGCCCATTACAATTCCCATTTCATTTGCCAAAGGCCCGCTGGCTGCATCATCATCATAAAATGCATTTCCCCACATGGCAGGCCACATGTAATTGCCTTTTAGCCTAAGTATTAATTCAAAAACTTTTTCATAAAACTTGCTTTTGAAACCGCCAAAAGTTGCTTTTGCCCAACCGCTTAAAGCTGGAGCTTCATCATTAAGAAAAATGCCTCTGTACTTTACAGCAGGTTCACCCTCTGTGTACGTTCCTTTAATGAAGTAAATATTTTCTTTTTGTTTTACAGGCACATCAGCCCAGTAATACCATGGTGAAACACCAATTTGTTTAGATAATTCATAAATTCCGTAAATCGTGCCGCGTTTGTCGCTTCCTGCAATTACGAGTGCTTCATCTACGCCTTTGAAAGGATTTTTAACGTGTTGTATAATGAATTTTTCATTTTTACCTTTAAGCTCTTTTCCTTCAATTTTTTTCTGTTTAATTAAATCATCAATAACCGAATTAAATCCGATCGTTCCAATGATAATAAGAGGTGAAGATCCATTAGGATTTTGGTTTAAAATAAGCGGACGCTGGCCTGTAACTTTTTCAAAATCTGATTGAAGATTATTTACAGCACGCAAAATACCTGCATCTAAATTTGGATTTATAAAAAAAGAAAGTGACAACGATTTTTCTTTCAGCACCATAACATTCTGGCTTTTATCTTCTGTTATAAAAGGCTGAGAAGCTTTTGATAGCGTACTTGCTAAAACAAAAATCAAGGCGTATATAAATTTCAAATAGTTTTTCATCAGGTATTTTTTATCATTCATTTCAGATTCAGCTTATTTTAGATCAAAATCTTTGATTCTGTTTTGTGTTATTTGAATAATAACTGTGAATACAGGAACAAATCGTGTCTCCATACTGGCCAAGTGTGTCCGCCTGGATATTCGCTGTATATATATATTATGCCGAATTGATCAAATTTCTGCATCATGATTTTACAATTCTCGTAAGCTATGTCTTCTTTTCCTCCCATCGAAATCCAGAAATCTTTTAAGTTAGCATTTATTGACTGCGCATTGTTTTTCATAAACTCATATTGGGGATCTGATAATTTCGGATTGTTTGCCCACCAGCCTGAACTGAAAACGCCCAGACTTGAAAACATATTAGAGTTTTTAATTCCAGCGTAAAGTGTCTGCAATCCGCCCATTGATAAACCGGCTAAAGCTCTACTTTTGCTGTCTGTTGCAACTTTAAAATTGCTTTCTACAAAAGGTATGGCTCCGTTTTTCAGTTCGTTTTCAAATGCTTTTAAGGTTTCTTCTCCAAAACCTGCTATTCCTCCTGTATTGCCCATATTGCCATCAAGCATTACAATAAGCATTTTCTTTGCTTTATTTTCTGCAATTAAATTATCCAAAATCAAATTTGCTTTTCCTTGAGTGCTCCATCCTCTTTGGTCTTCACCACCTCCGTGTAAAAGATACAGCACAGGAAATTTTTCTGAAGAGGTTTCGTATCCTGGTGGCGTATACACATACATTTCACGCCAAGAATTAGTTCCTTTTGAAAAGTATTTCATTATTCTTACCTCACCATGCGGAACAGTTTTCAATTCATAAAAATCACCATCTCTTTTCGGAATTTCTATTCCGCTGGCCATGCGTCCCATTCCGTAAAAAGTTTCGCTTGACGGATCTGCAACTGCCACACCATC
The DNA here is from genome assembly GCF_004151235.1 of Flavobacterium anhuiense. Lineage (GTDB taxonomy): Bacteria > Bacteroidota > Bacteroidia > Flavobacteriales > Flavobacteriaceae > Flavobacterium > Flavobacterium anhuiense_A. The sequence continues at coordinate 122,929 of NZ_JUIV01000016.1, read as the reverse complement.
AATTAAAAGTGAGTAATAATTAAACCCTCCGTTTATCACATCGGTTGTAACATTCCACACTCCTTGGCCGTCTTTTTGCATATCGTACTTTTTTCCTAGATCGATCTGCACTTTTGATGCTTCAGGTGCATTTACTTTAAAAATTACCCTATTATCAGGCAGAATCTGAGGATATTTGGCATTACGTATATTGGTTTGAGCTGTGGCTCCTAAAACCGTATATTTTGCAAAACTTGATTCATCAACCGGTTTGAACAATAGCTGCGAAAACATATATAAGCTGTTTTTCCATACTTTAAAATCATGAACTCCCGGTTCTAGATAATAAATATGTGGCACATTATTTTTAAATAAATAATCGTGAGTGCGTTTGCTGTTTTCAAGCAGCCAATCGTTATCTCCACAAGAAATCCAAAGCAGTTTTAGTTTCTTTTTTGTTTCCTCTGGATTTGGCACCAATTCTTCTGTTTTCTTTGTATTTGGAGCTGATGAAAATCCACCAATCCAAGCAAATTTGTCTAAGTTGGTTAATCCGAAATTGAGAGATTGTCCGCCTCCCATAGATAATCCTGCAATGGCACGATGCGCTCTGTCTTTGTAAACATTATATTTCTTTTCAATAAAAGGAATCAAATCCTTTAATAAGTCTTTTTCAAAATCTGAAAATGCCTGCACTTTGTCTGGCGCCATTATGTTTCCAGTAGCGCTGTCATCTTTCATGGCTCTTCCGTTTGGCATTACCACAATCATTGGTTCTAATTTTCCTTCTGCATAAAGATTGTCCAATATAATCTGCGGACTTCCTCCGTTTAGCCATTCTTTTTCATCTCCACCAATTCCGTGCAAAAGGTATAAAACTGGATATTTTTTGCTTTTACTAAATCCCGGCGGCGTATATATAGTAGCTTTTCTTACTGTTCCAACTGTCTTTGAATTATAACTTACCGTTTCTATTTTTCCTGCTGGAACTGCTGGATTTAACTGGTCAAATCCAAATGGTGCTTGAACTATAAAAGAATCATTTGTGCTATTGGATTTATACCCTAATAACGAAAGCATTTTTTCTGCATAACGCTTTCCTAAATCTCTATATCCTGCCGCACTAAAATGCAAGAAATCTGAAGCTACTGCACAACCTTTTGATGAAATGACATAAGAAGTTGGAATGGTCTGAGGCAACGTTGCAATGATTTTATTCATGCTGGCGCATTTTCCTTTTTGCTCTTCATGAACGGTTTCTCCAGAAAGCAATGGCACTTTTTTAGGATCAAGGTTTAGATCTTTCATCAGATTATCATATACTATTTTAACCTTTTTCGGCCATAGTGTATCTCCTGTATTAGATTCTCCCTGATGCAATAAAATACCTTTTATCACTCCTTTCTTTTGCGCAATTTTTGCCATTTCAACCAATCTTGCATACGGACTGCCATTATATTCTTTGATCATACCCAGCATCCAATCTGGCGCTGTTTTCATATAATTATCAAAATTATCTTTATCAAAAAGTTCTATTTTACATCCGCCCACAGCAACATTTACTACTCCAACTTTTATATTTTTAGGAAGATTGGCTACCATAGTTCTTCCAAAATAATCTGTCAATGTTAATCCTGTTTTACATCTGCATAATGGCGGAATTGCAGTATACCATTTTCCCATTTCGCGATTCAAATCTGGACAATTTACTGCTTCCAAAACCTGAAAGCGAGGATCTACATTTAATTTATCCTCAGCTTCTATCGAAGCAGCGCCTTCCATGTTGGACTGTCCAAAGCTTAAATAAACATGAAAATTTGGATCCTGAGAATATCCATGCTGTCCCGTTAAAAAAAGGACAATTATTGCAAAAAATCTAATTATTGATTTCATGATTTCTTATTAAAGTTGTTTTTTGTACTAAATGGAATTTCACTTAAATAAATTCAAGTCTATTACTTCTCCCATTCTTTGATATCCTAATTCATTAGGATGCAAAAAATCGCCGTCATGCATATTTGATAAAATGGTTTTAGAATCGGTTTCCGAAGCCATTTCTTTATCAAAATCTACTACTGCATCAAAATGGTTATTTCGGATCCATGCATTTACGATATCTCTTGCTTCCTGTTTGAAAGGCGCGTCATAAAATGATTTTTGAAAAGGCAGAATCGTACAGCCATAGACTTTTATGCCTCTGGCGTGTGCTTTTTCTATCATAATTTGGTAAGCGTCTATAATTTCTTGTGCTTTTATAGGAGCATCTTCTGCACGTTTAATTCCTCCTATATCATTTATTCCTTCCAATATTACAAGCCATTTTGTACCGGTTTGCGAAAGTACATCACGGTCAAAACGATCTAATGCCGTTGGGCCTAATCCGCCTTTTACAACGCAATTTCCGCCTATCCCTAAATTTAAAACTCCAATATTTTGAGTGGCTTTATTGGCAGCCAATCTAGCGGCTAGAATATCGGTCCAGCGATTTTGTTTGTTTGTTCCAGAACCGCGGCCATCTGTAATGGAGTTTCCTAGACAAACAATATTAGATGCCTTTTTTGATGCCACAACATCGACGCCAACAATAGAATACCAATGATCTGTTTTTACAGCTCCTGAGAAAACATCATTATTGAGATTGTCTCCCGATAAAATATAAGATGTTGTTCTCGATCCAGGATGTCCTGTTGTTTTTTGCGACGCAGCTCCATAATAAATGGTTATGGCTAGTAATTGACCTTGTTTTAGCTGAAAATTCAGTTTATCTGAAAATACTTCCTGACCTGGATTTAATGTTACTTCTTGATTTCCATTAAAGCTGAGATTTTTTTGCGTGTTTTTATCAATTGCTGAAGCATTAAGCACATTGGCTATGCTAACCTTTTTTAAAACGGTAGGCTGATCACTAAATATATTTGAAAAACGCAGTCTAATGTGTTCTCCTCCTATAGAAACTTTTATAATTTGACGAAGCGTGTTTTCGGCCAAACCTGGGGCTGGAGGCATGTTGTTTGGTTCTACAAGCATTGGCGCACAAGCCCATGATCCGACCCAGTTTTCATCATTCGTCTTTTCAGAAGAATTTGCTAGTGGCTGATTGGCCTTACATCCTATTATTAAAGTGAAAAGCTGTAAAAGCAATAAATATTTAAAATATCTTTTTATCATTTCTACTAAAATTTGATGACTGCTGCTATCCTAAAAAACAACTCCCATAAATCATTTTTTAAATTGAAATAAATGGGAGTTGTAAATTTTATTTCGGATGTGAATTATTTGATGAAGTGGCATATAAACCCACCAAAGCTCCTGTAAATCCGCCTGCAACATTTGTTGAAAGAATATCTCCTGAAACTGGATTTCCAAGATTTTCAAAATCAGCACCGTTTAAAGCATAGCTAAACTGATAATTGTCGCCTGTTGCTTTAACTTGCAAACGTAAAGCTCCTTTAGCATCTATTTTTGCACTTGATACAATTTCTGACTGTCCGCTTTCTGTTCTTTCCAACAATATATAAGTATCTTTTCCTTTCTTCGTAACACCAAAAACATAGTTGTAATTTTCGTTTTGAAGACATACAATTCCTGCCAGATCTTTTTCTGACTCTGGCTTATATTCTAAAGTTGTTGTAAAAGAAAAAGTATTATGCTGCTGTCTGTAAAATAAGGTAGAAGTTGGTTTTAACTCTTTTATGTTTACTGCAAATGGCGTAATCTGCAAACCTTTTTTAACAATAGAAATAAAATGCTCTCTTGGTCCACGTAATCCAATCCATCTATAATCTAACTTCTGTGATGTAAAATTTTCTGTAAATGTAAAGTTACCATTAGGAAAAAAACCATCTTTACCTGTTTTATTTACCACACCGTTTGGCATTTTTAATTTTGGCCCCATTGGAACTAAACCGTTCTCAAAAACAGGAAAGGTACCTGACCAGTCTACTGGCAGCATAAAAGTTTCACGTCCAGCGTTTACTCTATCTTTTTCGTTTGGACGAATTCCTAAAAATACACCATAATATTTATTGTCTGGACCAAGGACTAAATCTGCATGTCCTGCCCAATCTACTTTGTTAGGTCTGTTTTGAGGGAAATATCTCTGTGTTAGGATTGGGTTATTAGATGATGGCTTGAAAGGGCCTTTTGGATTATCACTAATAAAAACAACCTCACTATGATTTCCTCCTGTACCGCCTTCAGCACACATTAAATAATAATGATTGTCTTTTTTATACAAATGAGGGGCTTCGATCCAGATTGGTTTCTTAGAAAGATCGACTCCACCATCTACAATAATTTTATCTGTTCCCGGAATTACCTGATCTTTTTCTAAATCATATTCCCAAACTTTAATTACGCGATGTCCTTGGTACAATTCTTTTCCTTTATCAGGAGCATCATTATGCACCACATAACCTTTTCCGTTGTCATCAAAGAAAATAGAAGGATCTATTCCATTAAAAGCTAATTTTATCGGACTTCCCCATCCTTTTTTTGGGTCTTTAGTTTTTACAATGATATTCCCTAAACCGCCTGTAAAAGCAGTAACAATCATATAAAAAGTATCATTATGAGGATTGTACGTAATTCCAGGTGCATAAACTCCTGCACTGATTCCTGTATCATGAGGATTAAACTCTGAAACTTTATTTAATACCCCTCCCAAATCGGTCCAGTTTACTAAATCTTTAGAATGAAAAATGGGCACTCCAGGGAACATGGCAAACGAAGAACACACCATATAATAATCGTCTCCTTTTCTTGTAATGGCAGGATCTGGATAACATCCCTGAAGAATCGGAGAATAAAATTCATCTTCTTTTAATGGATTGCTTTTGTAAATCTGATCATCTCCTACGTAAGTTACGTTTGAAAAGATTGGATCTTTACTGCTTTTCTTTTTTTGGATAGTGCTTTCCTGAGCCTGCATAACGATGAAGCAAAACAGAAAAGCAAATGATATAAGAATCTTTTTTTTATTGCTCATTTTATATTGTTTGTTAAAGTGCATTTCGAAAAAATATTAAAAAGCCGAGAGGGTTACTCCCGGCTTGTTTAAAACTAAATTAATAAACCCTAATAAGATAATTCATAAAATTGGCCTTATTTGCTTAACATTAGTTTTTAGAAAAATAAAACTTAATATCCTGGATTTTGGTAAGTAGCTTTTTCGGCATCCGACATTTCCATCCCCTCCATCTGTCCTTGCGGAATCGGTCTTAGGTAATGGTGCGGATCAATTGATCTGGTCACTACTTCAGGTGTGTGTTGTCCGTAGTTAGATCCTCCTATAGAATATTTCCCAGCAATTTCATTCCATTTCTGTGTTCTTACTAAGTCATACCAGCGGTATCCTTCGCCAAAAAATTCACGTGAACGTTCAGCAAGAATGTAGTTAATATCAATTACGGCTGGAGTTGCATTGGTCATAGCAGCACTATTATCCTGAATTTTAGCTGTATTTCCATTATTGTCCCATTTCCATTTTCCTGCTCTAGCTCTAAGTACATTTACAAGAGATCTAGCACTCCAAGATCCTGTAGCTCCTTTAACAGCTGCTTCGGCTGCAACCAAATACAATTCAGAGAATTTTGCTACTGGAAACGGTCTCGTACTTCCTGCATTCGGCTGTCCTAATCCTCCAGCATTATCTGTTCTGTATGGTCCAAGTTTCCAGAAACCTGGATATACGATTCTGCTAATGCCTTTTGGAGAAATCACATAGTCTGCTCTTCCCGGCAAGACTCCTGCGCCCACTCCGCTATCTCCTTGTCCAGAAGGATAAGTTATAGCCGTTGCAGGCTCATCATTAAGGAAAGTTAAAACAGCATCTCCAGGTTTAATTGTCAAGCCATTTGCGTTTGTTAACGTTAAGACATTTGTAAGACCTGTTTGAAGAAGATTCCAATTGCCTCTATAAACAGTTGCGAATGTTCCATCGTATCTAGAATCGTTGGTTTTATCAGCAAAAGTATTAGTAAAAACTTCGATTGGTGGCGCCATTCTTGTCCACGGACGTCCTAGAAATTGATTTGCTTCTCTTTGAACTGAAGATACCGCGTCGGTTCCATTTTTACTTCTAATAGCTGTATAGTTCCAAGTTACCATCCAGCCTGAAAAGTTATCTGGAGCACCACCACTACCGTACGTAAGACTTGCACCATTGTAATATTCGCTTTCTTGTGTATGATCTGCATAAAGCATTACTTCTTTATTTCTATCATTTGCTCCCGCATTAACATCATAATAAGAATCTAATAGCCCATAAGACCCTGGATTATTTATTCCCTCAACAGCCAGGTCATAAGCCTTTTGAAAGTACCACTGCGAGTTATGTCCGTCGGGATCTGTTCTTGGAGCATCTGGATAAGTTGGGATGTTATTTGGGTTTTCTAACCACCAAGCATAAGTAAGATATGCCTTTGCCAGAAATAATCGCGCTACAGTTTTAGTTACTGTACCAGTCAATCTAGGTGTATCTGGAAGATCATTAACTGCTGCAACCAAATCTGGAAAAATGGCTTTTGTATATACTTCAGGAACCGTATTACGTTTAGAATATCTTGAAGGTTTGCTGTTAAACTTTAATTCTCCAGCTCCTAGATCTAACGGCACCCCTCCAAAAGTTTGCACAAGCAGGAAATAATCAAATCCTCTAAAAAATTTAGATTCAGCAATTAAACTGCTGGCAACTCCTACGGCTGCACCATTTTCGATAATACCGCTCGCAGTATTGATATCATAATAAGAGTTATTCCACAAAACATCCGAACGGCTTGAAGTCGGATTAATGATACCCACACCAGATAAATCGTGATCCTTGAAATTTCCGTCTGCACTCTGAGCATACGTTGCCTCGTCTGTTCCTGTCTGGCATGCATTATAAAAATATGCCTGCCCGTAAATCCAGCGCAAGTGTGCATAATGAGAAGTTAATCCTTGTTTAACCCCTTGTTCTGTTTTAAAGTAGCCAGGCTCATAAAAATCATGAGGTTTTTCTTCTAATATATCCGAACAACCAGCTAAGGAGAATAAAACCGCTGACCCCATAATTAAATTTTTAAAAATATATTTTTTCATGTCTGCGTTTGATTAAAATGTTAAATTAAGCCCAAATAAATAATTTATTGTTGCAGGGGTACTAGTACCAATAACGGGAAATCTTGATTGATAGGATGCAACAGCTTGATTTTCATTACCAAATGAATTCGTTTCTGGATCCATTCTAGATTTATCATGATATGGAGAAAATAAAACAAATGGATTCTGCACAGTAAAATAAAGTCTTAATTTATCGATGCCTACATTTTTTGTAAAGTTGGGATCGATCGTATAACCAAGAGTCATTGCTCTAATTTTCAAATAAGAAGCGTCAAAATATCCCATAGTAGACATATATTTTGGATTATCACCAGCTCTAATACCTCTAGGGTTAGGGAATTCTGCATCTCTATTATCTGGAGTCCAATAATCTACATCAATGTTACTTCTTCGCCCGTTTAACAAATTCATATAACTTGCACCTCCATACAGTGTGCTAATTAATACTCCTCCACTCTTAAATGCGCCCACTGCATTAAAATCAAATCCTTTATAGGTTACACTAGTATTAAAACCTCCCTGAAAATCTGGATCTGTTTCAATAATCTGGCGATCGCTTGGATTAATAGCACGGGCTGGTGAACCATCTGGCTTATAATCTCCTGTGTATTTGACTTTAATAGATCCTACAACTGTTCCTTGATCATTAATTCCAGTTGGCCCTGGCTCATAAATTGACATATACGGATCGCCTTCCTGCCAAATTCCTACCTTTTGGTAATCATATATAGAATTGATATTATATCCAACAAACCAGTTATTGGTTTCATCGCGGCTAGCTCCAGATGCGAGAGATACCAGCTTGTTTTCATTTCTGTAGAAGTTAACCCCAACAGTCCAAGTCACACCTTTAGGATTATCTAAAATAACTCCGTTCAATGAGATTTCATAACCTTTATTCTGCGTTTCTCCCACATTAGCTACATAGCTATCTACGCCGGATGTTGATGGAAGTCTCACACGTTGCAATAGATTTTTTGTATTGGTTTTATAATATTCAATTGTACCTGATAAGCGATTGTTGAAGAATCCGAAATCTAACCCATAATTCCATGTCGTCGAAAACTCCCATCCTAAATTAGGATTTGGCAACTCTGTTACATACACACCAGTTGAATTAGTGCTTCCAAAATTATAAGGTCTTGTGCTTAAAGCTCCTAGAGTTTTATACGGATCCACTGATTGGTTAGACGTTTCCCCATATCCCGCTCTCAGTTTTAATAAATTAATATAATTTACATTTTTAAGGAAAGACTCATTTGAAAGCGTCCATCCTACTGAAACTGCTGGATAAGTGACCCATTTGTGACCAGGAGCAAGTCTTGATGAACCATCAGAACGCACTGTTCCCGAAATGAAATAACGATTATCGTAAGAATACATTAACCTAGCCATGTAAGAAGTTAATCCCCACTGTGTATAATCCTGTTCGTCAGGTCTAATTACCGCTTCTTCCTCGCTCTGTCCCAAATTATAAAATTGGAATGCATCAGAAGTAATACCATTTCTAATTACTCTTGAACTCTGTCCTGTATATTGTTCATTTGAATACAATCCAACAAAATTTATAGTGTGTTTTTGTGCAAAAGTTTTATCGTACGTTAATAAATTTTCTAAAAGCCATTGCGTAGACCAACCGTTTGTGATTGCTGCATTCGAAATTGTTCCCGGATTTACATCAAAAACTCCCTGCCCTTCATAATATCCTGTGTTAGAGGTACGGAAATTCAAACCTGTATTCAGTCTGTACTTTAAACCATCAACACCCGGAATTTTCACTTCCGCAAAAATATTATTATAAGAACTGAAACCTCTATTCAGATTAACATAAGCATCTCCTAAATTTTTAATGGATTGTCTAGTATAGACCCATTGATCATCTGCAGCCATCCTAACTGTTCTTTTTAAAGAACCATCTGCATTGTATGGATTAGCAAGCGGAGAAGTCGCTAGAACAGTTCCTGGTCCAATATTATCACCATTTGTGATCGTGTAATTGCTATTGGTATTAAATCCCATGCGTATAGATCTATTAATCTGCTGATCTAAACCTGCTCTTAGACTAAAACGCTCATAGCTTTGACCAGGAAGAACTGACTCTTCTTTGTAATATCCTAAACCTGCATTGTAAGCTCCTGTTTCGGTTCCTCCAAAAACGCCAACATCATGACTTATCATTTCTCCAGAACCGTACAATGAGTCCTGCCAATCTGTATTTACATTTCTTTTCTCATCAACACCATCCTCATATAAATCTGAATAATCACGTAGAGCAGCAAATTTAACAGCATCCATCATAGGATACTTTGAGAAAACCTGTTTAATTCCACTAAAACCATTATAAGTAAATGTAGCTTTCTGATTTTTCTTTCCTTTTAAAGTAGTCACTAAGATTACACCATTGGCTCCTCGAGAACCATAAATAGCTGTAGCAGAAGCATCTTTCAGGATGTCCACAGATTTAATATCGGCCGGATTAATATCTCCTATAGAGCCCGCAAATGGAACTCCATCCAATACCACCAAAGGATCGTTACCTCCTGTCAATGATCTAGTCCCGCGAATCCTTATCTGCATCGCGGCACCAGGTTTAGAAGAAGTTTGCGTCATCTCAACACCTGGAAGCCTTCCTTGTAAAGCTTGAGTAATATTAGCGGCCGGAACTTCATTTAATTCTTTTCCTCCTAATGATGCAACCGATCCTGTAACAGCTTCTTTAACCTGTGTACCGTAGCCGATTACCACAACTTCTTTTAAGTCATTGGCGTCTTCTTCAAGCGTTACATTAATATTTTTCTGCCCGTTTACAGCTACTTCTTTGCTTTTTAATCCAATAAAACTAAAAATAAGTACTCCGTTTGCCGGCACATTTATAGAATAAGTACCATCAAAACCAGTGCTCACACCGTTTTTGGTTCCTTTTAAATTAACATTAGCCCCCGGAATCGGTCCGCTAGCATCAGTTACCGTTCCCGTAACTGTTGTCTGTGCTTTAGATTGAAATGAAAACGCAAACATCAGCATAAAAAAACATAAACATTTTAAATGTCTGTGTTTACTTGCAGTAAAGTGGTTAGTCATAAAAAATTGATTTAATTATTAATTGGTTAGTTAGTTATTTTTTTTGCACTATAAAAGTTAAAATTAATAAGTGTATTTATTACAAATATAGAAAAATATCTCGCAAACACAATCGGTTGTGTAATTTTTTATTGATAAGTACAAAAAAAACATGCCTTAAAAAAATAGTTACTTCATATTTAAGCCCAAAAATATAAGAATATGACAAAACAAACTATAACGTTGTAGCTATCTTTAATGAAAATTATGTGTTCTTGGGATATTCTTAAAGAAAACATAAAAATGAAAAATTCTGCTTTCTTGTCTAAAAAAAATAAAATTATTGAGATTGAAGGGCGATAAACCAACAAAAAATACCAGTAAAATCGTACATTACACAGTAATAATCTGATCTACCAATCATTAAAATTCTAAAAAACCATCTTTAAAACAATCGATTGTTTGTTTTCATAAAAAAACCTTTCATTTTCATGAAAGGTTTTTAAAACAAATTCTAAGAAATAAACTTTTTGTCTTCTAAACAATCGCTACTAAAGTATTTCTATAAAAATGCACGATATAGTAACGCCAATCTTCGTAAGCTATTTACATCTATTATACATTTTAATAATAACACACTTATAACGTTCTTTGGCTATCACATAACTCAAATTAGAATTAATGATTTTAATCTTAACAAATCAAAATAAATTCCTTTAAAAATTAAAATTGAATTTTGCATTCCAAAATATTTCATGTTTTGGCACATTCAAACTATAAAATTCAGCAGCCCTGTTTGATACGCCCTCTTCTTTTTCAGCAAGACCGCGAACTAATCTTCTCTGCAAAATCTTTCTTCTAAAATTAGTCTTATTGATTTTAATACCTAATATTATTTCATATAAATGAATTACTTGAAGCAAAGTAAATTTTTCAGGCAAAAGATTGAAGCCTACTGCGCTACAGCAAATATTCTTTCGCAATTCCTTAATGCTGAAATCAATTACTGCCATATATTTTTCCTCAAAATCAGCTATATTGTGTACGTCAACCCAGATCACATTAGATTGCAATTCGTCATCATCTATTTTTTTTTCTTTGCTCACCATTGCATAATATCCGATTGAGATATTTTCGCGAAATGATGCTGATGAGTCATAGCCGAATGCCCGTAATTGTTCCAAAAAGAAGTCATCTTCTGAAATATACTTTTTCAAAATCTTTTGTGCCGTTTTTAATATAGTCTGCCCCTCTTCCAAACTGGCACTAGGCAATCTCCAGTTACCATTCGTTGCATCATTTTCATTTTTGACAAGCAAAACTTTTAGGCTTCTGTCTTCAAAACAGAATATTACACAGTCAATTTCTATCTTATTTTCTTGACTTAAATTAAAACCTACTCTCTCTTCTGAGTCTTCTTTTTTCATAGAAAATAAAATTAAAACCCTCTTCTAATCAAATAATCTTCTTATTCCGTAGGGATCAATCGTTACGATCGAACCATCTTCCAGATAGTCTATTTTGGTAACCTTCATGCTTCTCAAATGCGTCACCCCTTTTGAAAGGCTTGAATCGTGATAGAACAGATACCACTCGCCTTCCACTTCGCAGATCGAATGGTGCGATGTCCACCCGATTACTGGATTCAGAATTCTTCCCTGATACGTAAATGGTCCGTACGGACTGTCTCCGATAGCATAGCAGATGAAATGCGTGTCTCCCGTCGAATAGGAGAAATAATATTTTCCGTTGTATTTGTGCACCCACGAAGCTTCAAAAAAACGACGCCCATTATCCCCTGCCAGAAGCCCATTTCCGTTTTCGTCCAAAATCTGGATTTCTCTCGGCTCTTCAGCGAACTCGAGCATATCGTCTCTTAACAAAGCCACAATCGGCCCCAAGGCTTTTTCACCCGCAAGAGGCTCTTCATTGTTTTCATGATATTTATTCTTGCGGTATTTCTGAAGCTGTCCGCCCCAGATTCCTCCAAAATAGATGTAATGTTTCCCATCTTCATCTTCAAAAACCGCAGGATCGATGCTGTAGCTGCCTTTTATGGCATCTCTTTCAGGAACAAAAGGCCCTACGGGAGAATCTGAAACAGCAACGCCAATCTGGAAAATTCCGCTGGCGCGTTTGGCTGGAAAATACAAATAATACTTTCCGTCCTTATACGCGGCATCGGGCGCCCACATCTGCTTTTCGGCCCAAGCAACGTCATCCACGTGGAGCGCAACCCCATTGTCGACAGCTTCCGATGAGATGTCTTCCATCGAAAAAACATGATAGTCTTCCATTCCGAAATGGTCACCGTTATCGTTAAACGAAATTCCAGCATCAATATCATGCGAAGGATAAATATAAATCTTCCCGTTGAATACATGCGCCGAAGGATCGGCAGTGTAGATATGGGATACTAAAGGCTTCGAAATAGCCTGATTATTGATTTCTTCAAAATTAATGTGTTCAATGCTGTCTTCAGGCATAGGGATATTTTTCTTTATAATAATTAACTTCTTCTTTCTTTAAGCTCAGTTTCGATCTGCACTAGATGGTGATAGCTGTTTAATATCCAGGTCTTGTAAATATCACGAAATCAAATTCTCTGAGCTAAATTTATTCTTTGTTCGTAATGCAATTTGCTTCTCTTAATATTGTTGCAAGTGATGTCATTTTTTAGAATGGCAAAAATAATATTGGATTCAATAAAAAAACAATCGGTTGTGTAAAATTATATAAAAAAAACATATAATACAAATTTACTTTGCTTTAATTAGGTAATTTTCATTCAGCAACCGATTGCTAATTATTCTAAAAAAAACTCTTTTATTTTGGTTTTACCTAGTCTTTCTGTGCTTTTCAAATGGAAAAAGTCTAAGCAGCTATTCCATTAAAATTTAATCTGATACAACAAAAGAAACCGATTACATAAAATGCAATAGCGGTTTTTTAAAGGACAAAAATTTTAAATTTTCTTTGAAGATTCTCGGATCAGTACTTCAGTATTTAGAAATGTAATTTCTTTTGCTTCTTCTTCTTTATGAGATTCTATCGTATCAATGACAATATTGGCTGCCGCTTTTCCCATTTTTTCTGCGGGATGCGTGATAGTTGTGATATTCGGTTCGATTATTTCAGAAATGGGATCATTATTAAAACCAATTACAGCAAAATCCTGCGGAACTCTTATTCCTTTCTTTTTTGCAGTTTGCACGGCACTTACCGCAAGAATATCTCCTGGTGCAAAAAGACCGTCCGGCAGTGTCTTTAGTCCAAACAGCTTATTGCAGGCTTTAACACCAGCATCATAAGTCATGGCTTTCAAATTTATAATCAATTCATCTTTTAATGGAAGTCCATGATCTGTCAGTGCATCTATATAGCCTCTTTTTCTTTCATTATAAAGATTACCAAATTCTGCACCTGCAGTCATATGTGCAATTCTTTTACAACCTTGGTCAATAAGGTGTTTTGTTGCTTTATATCCAGCAGTGTAATTATCAATCACCACCCTAAATGTATTAAAGTCCTTAGGCACACGATCAACAAATACAAGAGGAATATTATTATTTGAAAATTGCTGAAAGTGAGAAGTGTCTTTTGTCTCCATCGCCAGTGAACAAACAACACCGCTAACTCTACTGCTATAAAGAGATTTGGTCATATTAACCTCTTCTTCATAAGAATCGTGTGATTGCATAATAATAACGGAGTAGCCAGATTTTCTGGCAGTGATTTCAATACCACTAATTAAAGATGATAAAAAGGGCTGTGTGATAGTTGGAATTAAAACGCCAATAGTTTTAGATTTGTTGCCTCTTAGCCCCGCTGCCAAAGTATTGGGAACAAATCCCATTTCTTCGGCTGTCTTTTTAACTTTCTTAATAGTCTTATCGCTTATGGTATGATGGTCTTTTAAAGCTCTTGAAATTGTCGATGTAGCCAGATTAAGTCTCTTTGCAATATCATAAATTGTTACATGTCTGTGTTCTTCCATTTACTATATGATTAGTCGTAAATTTTAAATATAATTTAAAAAATCGGTCAAGTATTTCAACACTACTATTCTTCACTTTACCAACGAATTTACTTAAAATCAATATAAAATGAAATTTTTATCATAAAAAATCATTAATACTACAGTAAAAAGGCATTATTTTTTAAATAATGATCTAAAGTTAAAATATTTTTCTTTTCTTTACACAATCGGTTGCAATTTATTTTTTAATAAAAATACAGCACTCCATCAGTTCGCAACATCAGTAAAAATTATTCATATGAAAACAAAAAAATTAAAGTATCAAATTCTGGTATTAATCTCGCTTTGGTGTACGGCACAAAACAAAGACCCTAAATTTCCATTTCAAAATACTGATCTTACTTTTGAAGAACGAGTAGAAAACTTAGTGAGCCAATTAACATTGGAAGAAAAAGTAGCGCAAATGTTAAATGCGGCACCTGCCATACCACGGCTGGGAATTCCTGCTTATGACTGGTGGAACGAAACGCTTCACGGCGTTGCAAGAACTCCCTTTAAAACAACAGTTTTTCCACAGGCTATTGCAATGGCCGCTACTTTTGATAAAAATTCACTTTTCAAAATGGCCGATTATTCTGCTCTAGAAGGCAGAGCCATTTACAATAAAGCTGTCGAGCTTAATAGAACCAACGAACGCTATTTAGGACTTACCTACTGGACGCCAAACATTAACATCTTTAGAGATCCAAGATGGGGACGCGGACAAGAAACTTACGGAGAAGACCCTTATCTGACGGCTGTTTTGGGCGATGCTTTTGTAAAAGGCCTTCAAGGAGACGATCCTAAATACCTAAAAGCTGCGGCCTGTGCAAAGCATTACGCGGTACACAGCGGACCAGAATCTCTACGCCACACTTTTGATGTGGATGTAACGCCATACGAACTTTGGGATACCTATCTGCCTGCTTTTAAAAAGTTAATTACAAGCTCCAAAGTTGCAGGGGTGATGTGTGCCTATAACGCATTTAGAACACAGCCTTGCTGTGCCAGCGATATTTTGATGAATGATATTCTAAGGAATCAATGGAATTTTACGGGTTATGTCACATCTGACTGCTGGGCCATCGATGACTTTTTCAAAAATCATAAAACACATCCTGATGCTGCATCAGCTTCAGCCGATGCAGTACTTCATGGAACAGATATTGATTGCGGAACAGATGCTTACAAATCGCTTGTTCAAGCTGTTAAAGATGGTCAAATCACTGAAAAACAAATTGATGTTTCCGTAAAACGTCTTTTTATGATCCGTTTCAGACTAGGCATGTTTGATCCTGTATCAATGGTTAAATATGCGCAAACTCCTAATTCAGTTCTAGAATCTGATGAACACAAGGATCACGCTTTAAAAATGGCTAGACAATCTATAGTATTGCTTAAAAATGATAAAAATACACTTCCATTAAGCAAAAAACTGAAGAAGATCGTTGTCCTAGGTCCAAATGCAGATAATTCAATCTCTATACTTGGCAATTACAACGGGACACCTTCCAAACTAACAACAGTTTTACAAGGCATTAAAGAAAAAGTTGGACCACAAACCGAAGTAGTTTATGAAAAAGCCATCAACTTTACAAATGATACTTTGCTAGTTTACAAAGATCTTAAAAATCAATATTCTTATGAAGGAAAACAAGGTTTTAAGGCAGACTATTTCAATAACAAAACCTTATCGGGCCAGCCAGAAACGACTAGAACAGAATCTGAAATAAATAATTTCTGGCAAGAAGGAGAAATGGTTACCAAAAATATCAAAGCAAATCATTTTTCAGCACGCTATACTACAAATTTTAAAGCTGATGAAGACGGCGCAATTACTTTTGAAATTCGCGCAGATGACGGCTACAGATTTATAATTGATGGAAAAGAAGCCATAAACGCTTGGGACAAAAACCGATGGGGAGAAAAAACATACAAACTCCAAACCAAGAAAAATACGGTATATAAGCTAGTATTAGAATACTGGCAAGGTGAAGGAAAAGGTGAAGTATCTCTACAGACAGGGAATTTTATAAAAACAGATTTCAATAATTTAATTGAACGCCATAAAAATGCAGATGCATTCATTTTTGCAGGAGGTATTTCACCTCAACTTGAAGGAGAAGAAATGCCTGTTGACGCGCCTGGATTTAATGGCGGAGACCGTACTTCTATCCTGCTTCCAGAAGTGCAGACAAGACTTCTAAAAATACTTCAATCTTCTGGAAAACCAGTAGTTTTCCTAATTATGACCGGCAGTGCAATTGCTGTGCCTTGGGAAGCAGAAAATATTCCAGCAATACTTAATATTTGGTACGGCGGACAAGCTGCTGGAACGGCTTCTGCCGACGTTATTTTTGGAGACTATAATCCAGCCGGAAGGCTTCCGGTAACCTTTTATAAAGACGATTCTGATTTACCTTCTTTTGTTGATTACAAAATGGATAATAAAACATATCGTTACTTTACAGGCACTCCATTATACGGCTTTGGTTATGGATTAAGTTATACAGAGTTCAAATACAGTGAATTAAAAACTTCAGCAAAAATAAAAAAAGGACAGCCAATTACTATTTCTGTCAAAGTAACAAATTCAGGAAAGATGGCAGGAGAAGAAGTCTCTCAGCTGTATATAATTAATCAAAACACCTCAATAAAAGCGCCTTTAAAAACTCTTAAAGGCTTTGAAAGATTTAATTTGAAACCTGGCGAAAGTACTATTGTCAAATTTAATCTTTCTCCAGAAGATCTTTCCTATGTGACAGAAGACGGAAGCTTAAAACAGTATGGAGGCAAAATTCAGATAGCAGTTGGAGGCTCTCAGCCAGATGAAAAAAATCAAACAAAAACCAATATAATAACTCAAACTCTAGAAATAGAAAAATAATTATTTAGTAGTAATGAACAAGACAATAGACCAATTATCAGCCGATAATATTAGAGCTTTAGCAATATCAATGGTTGAAAAAGCCAATTCTGGACATCCTGGAGGATCAATGGGAGGAGCAGATTTTATGCATATTTTATATTCTGAATATCTAAAATATGATCCAACTGAAATGAACTGGATTTACAGAGATCGTTTCTTTATGGATGCCGGGCATTTATCTGCTTTAATGTACGCTCAGTACTATCTTTTGGGTAATTATGAAAAAACAGATCTTGAAAACTTCAGACAATGGGAGTCTGTAACGCCAGGTCACCCAGAAATTGATGTAAAGAGAGGAATTGAAAACACATCTGGTCCGTTGGGACAAGGGCATGTTATGGGCGTTGGAGCTGCCATTGCTGCTAAATTTCTATCTGAAAAATTCGATAATTTATTTGATCATAAAATATACGGTTTTATAACAGATGGAGGTGTTCAGGAAGAAATTTCGCAGGGAGCTGGAAGGATTGCAGGACATTTAGGATTAAACAATTTTATAATGTTTTATGATTCTAATGATGTGCAATTATCTTCTATGACCGACGAAGTAACGAGTGAAAATACGGCCGCAAAATATGAATCTTGGGGATGGAAGGTCATTACTATTGATGCTCACAATCATACTCAGATACGCTCTGCACTAAACGCCGCAAATGCCGAATTAAAAAGGCCTACGCTTATTATTGGAAGAACAATAATGGGAAAAGGCTGTGTTACTTCTGACGGGACATTATACGAAGGACAATGCGAACTTCATGGCAAACCTATCGGAGCAACAAAAGCAGATTTTATAAAAACACTTGAAAACTTGGGCGCTGATCCAAAAGATTCTTTTGCCATTTACAGCAGCGTTGAAGACCATTATAAAAAAGTTTTAGAACAAAAAACTAAGGATGCTGAAGAAAGAAAATCAAAAATCTCGGTTTGGGAAAGTCAAAATCCTAAATCTGCTAAAAAGATCCAGCAGTTTTTCGGCGGAGAACTTCCTGAAATGGATTTTAGCTCTATATCTCAAAAGGCTAATGCCGCAACACGCGATGCTTCTGCGGAGGTTTTAGGTTATTTGGCTGAAAAAGTAGAAAACATGATTGTTTCTTCTGCCGATTTGTCTAACAGCGATAAAACAGATGGTTTCTTGAAAAAAACTTCAGTGATGCAAAAAGGCAATTTCAGCGGAGCATTTCTTCAAGCTGGTGTTGCCGAACTTACAATGGCAGCAATTGCAAACGGAATGGCTCTGCATGGCGGCGTAATTCCTGTAGTAGCTACCTTCTTTGTTTTTTCTGATTATATGAAACCAGCAATGCGCCTTGCTGCAATTCAAGAGCTTCCTGTAAAATATGTGTTGACGCACGATTCGTTTAGAGTTGGAGAAGATGGACCAACGCATCAGCCAATTGAACAAGAAGCTCAGATCAGGCTTTTAGAAAAAATTAAAAACCATTCGGGTCATCAAAGCTTTTTGGTACTGCGTCCAGCTGATGCAACTGAAACTTCGGTAGCTTGGCAAATGGCAGTTGAAAATAAAACAACTCCTACTGCATTAATCCTTTCAAGACAAAACATCAAAGATCTTCCGTACAAGGATCCAAAGTTCGAGACGGCATCACAAGCTAAAAAAGGCGGTTATCTAATTAAAGAAACCCAAAATCCAGATCTTACTTTAATTGCAAACGGATCTGAGGTTGCCACTCTTTTAGAAGCGGCTTCTGAATTGGAAAAAACAAAGCAATTAAAAATAAATGTTGCTTCTATAATTTCTGAGGGCATTTTCAGATCTCAACCAAAAGAATATCAAGAAAGTATAATTCCAAAAGACGGTCTGGTTTTCGGTTTAACTGCCGGACTTCCTATTAATCTTGAAGGTTTAGCAGGTTCTCAAGGAATTGTATACGGATTAGATCATTTTGGCTACTCCGCTCCTGCTTCAGTTTTAGATCAAAAATTCGGTTTTACAGCTGAAAATATTAGCACTAAAATATTGAAGTATTTAGAAATTTAACGATAAGCTAAATTAAAGTATTAAAAAGGTTTAAAATATATATCAATATTTTTTAAACCTTTTTCGTTTTATGTTGTATTTCTTTTTTCAGATTAAAAACAACTAAAAAACAAGAACTAATGAAGCTTTAGGAACATCCATCGTTTCTTTAACTTCCCAAAACACTGATTTCCAACATTATTCATTATATTTATACTATATTTTCTATTACATTAGGCATTAATCAACTAAATTTCAATCCCTTAAAAATCATTATCGGATTAACCTAATTATCTATGTCTTACAATATACCTGAACATCTCAAAGGACTTAGCGATAACGAAGTAACTGTTGCACAAAAAAAATACGGTTACAACCAGATAAACAGTGCTGATAAAAATACGTGGCAGGAGCTTCTTATGAATATAATTAAAGAGCCCATGCTTGTGCTGTTGTTTGCTATTTCAATTATTTATGTCATCGTAGGAGATTACGGTGAGGCTATTTTTATGTTATTGGCCATTGCAGCGGTTACCACCATTTCATTATATCAGGATAATCGCAGTAGAAAAGCTTTAGAAGCACTAGAGAAACTCAATGAACCTTTAAGCAAAGTTATCCGAAACTCATATGTTATTGAAATCCCCACTCATGAAATTACTATAGGAGATCTCTGTATTATTGAAGAAGGTAAGATGATTAATGCTGACGGTGAAATTATGCACAGCAATGATTTTTCTGTGAATGAGTCTTCTCTTACAGGTGAAAGCTTATCTGTTTTTAAAAGCAATGAAAGTGATGACAATAAGGTTTACAGTGGAACTTTAGCTGTTTCAGGACTAGCCGTAATCAAAGTCGAAAAAATAGGAAAAGAAACGCGGATAGGCAAAATAGGCGTTTCTATTTCAGAAATAAAAGAAGAAACATCGCCTTTACAACTACAGATAGCACTATTTGTAAAGGGAATGGCTATTATAGGGATTGCTATATTTGTAATGGTATGCATCATTAATTACTATCACACAGATAACCTTCTAGACAGTCTACTCAATGGGCTGACACTTGCCATGTCTGTTCTGCCAGAAGAAATTCCCGTAGCTTTTTCTACCTTCATGGCATTGGGTGCATGGAAGCTAATGCGTGAGGGAATTATTGTCAAACGTAGCAACATAGTGGAAACATTGGGCAGTACAACGGTTATATGTACTGATAAAACTGGAACTATCACAGAAAATACGATGCAGCTCAAACACATCTACAATTTTGCATCGGACAAAATTTTTGATGAAAACGATTTTAATAATCCTAACCTATCTACAATTATTGACTATGCCATGTGGAGTAGCGAGCCTGTGCCATTTGATCCAATGGAAAAAAACTTGCATCGTTTGTATGAGCTATCACAAAGAGACGATCGACGTCAAGATTTTCAAATGATACACGAATATCCGCTTGAAGGCAAACCTCCAATGATGACGCATCTTTTTGAAAACACAGAAAAGGAACGGATTATAGCAGCAAAAGGTGCGCCTGAAGCTATTCTTAATGTTTCGGCACTTAATGAAAATGAAAAAAATAAGATACGCAGTATCATTCAGAACCTTGGCAGTCAAGGATTTCGAATTTTAGGCGTGGCTAGATCAGATTTTTATGGTACTAATTATCCCGACAAGCAACAGGATTTCAAGTTTGACTTTCTTGGGCTAGTGATTTTTTATGATCCTCCGAAAAAGGGCATTAAGGATGTTTTTAGCCATATCTATAATGCAGGAATAAAAGTAAAAGTAATTACTGGAGACAATATAGATACAACTAGAAGCATAGCGCTACAGGCAGGAATAAAACAGACCTCTCAAGCCATAGAAGGAAAAGACATAATGGAATATTCGGAAGTACAGCTCCTAAAAGCAGCTGAAGAAAAAATACTTTTCACACGTATGTTTCCTGATGCCAAACTTGCTGTCGTAAATGCACTAAAAATGCAAGGGGAAGTTGTCGCTATGCTTGGAGATGGCGTAAACGATTCGCCAGCTCTCAAAGCAGCTCATATAGGTGTGGCAATGGGCAGTAAGGGAACTGAGATTGCTAAAGCTGCGGCGGCTTTAGTAATTACCAATGATGATCTGGATAAATTAATTGTAGGCATTGCTTCAGGCAGAAGAATTTATGCTAATATAAAAAAAGCCGTACAGTATATAATTTCTATTCATATCCCAATTATACTTACCGTTTCTCTTCCCCTGTTTCTAGGCTGGATATTTCCACAGATATTTACGCCAGTCCACGTTATCTTTTTAGAACTGGTAATGGGACCAACCTGCTCTATTGTATATGAAAATGAGCCTATGGAACGCAATACAATGCTAAATAAACCGAGAAAAATGACCGATACTTTTCTCAATTGGAAGGAACTCTCTATCAGTATTATTCAAGGATTATTAATAACAGGTGGCGTTCTCTTTATTTATCAACATACAGTTCAAAATGGCGGGAGTGAAGAAAAAACTAGAGCAATGGTTTTCAGTACATTAATTTTTGCCAATATTTTATTGAGTCTTACCAACCGTTCGTTTTATTACAGTCTTTATGAAAGCTTCAAAAATAAAAACATTCTTTTTCCTGTCTTCAGCTTTTCAACACTTATTATACTATTTGCCATTTTATATATAGATCCTTTATCTGAATTCTTCCATCTAACGGGACTCACTATAAGAGAATTAGGTTTAGCAGTTATTATTGCTTCAATATCTGTATTATGGTTCGAAGCATACAAACTCATTAAAAGGCTAAGATTAAAAAAAACAAACCATAAATGACTAAACCACTCTGAACTGAAAGTGTACAGGTTTGTTTGACGAGAGAATAAAAGTCTCTCAATTTTAAACTTTTTATCAAAACAAAAAAAAGTCAAAAGTTTATATTTTTTCGCATTAATAAAGTAATGCAATAAATTGCAGGGTTTTAAACCCGAATGTGAGACCAATAAAAAGACATGATATCCTCAGACATCTGATCTCAACTTTAACCTCTTAATAAAATCAATCTAATCAGAGTATTTAAACTAAAAATTGTATTTAACGCTCTCCAAACTCTTTTCGACTGTAAAAAGCATCATCACTGTCATAACCTAAACCTTAATCAATATCCGGATAGCACGATTTAAATACCGCCCTTTCATAATTTCGGTCAAATCGCTGCTGTGTATTGAAGCGACCAGTCCTTCTGAAGATATCATATCCAATACCTCTTGCCATTGCAATCTTAGTATCCTTATTAATATTCACCGAACCAATCGGTATAATAAGATGACTGTCACCATCAAGGTACATAAATTCTTTTTCATTTGCATCCGCTATATTTTCATGAACCTCTCGTTGACTATCCTCAATTAAAGTCTTATCGACTTTTACACCTAGATACACAACGCGCTGCATATCTTTGTTTACCCGGAGATTGTCAACGGTACCTATCGTTCGATTATCGGCATGTACGATTTTCCATCCTCTTACATCAGAATGTCCGAGGCTACTTTATAATCTGAAAGCTCATCGAGCATGTATAAATTCCTATCTTTATTTTCCATGTTCTCTGCTAATTTTATAAATTGTATTTTATAACTCAAATCAGAACTAATTTCCAATAGTATTCGTTGGAGTAAAATTTTCGATTTCTGTTCTATTTGTATCCTGCATCTGATCGTCTCTTAGAAAGATGTAGTATACAATTGCACCAATCAAAAGCAGGGCTAGAATCCATGACCAAAGAGGCTTCTTCTTTTCAATTTTAATTTCTGCCATAACTTTCTTTTTTATTATTGATAATTGATTTTTTAACCTAATCATAAAGTTACAAACCAAAAAAGTTCATAAAGCATTCAATATCAAGCAGATGTTATACAATTTCCAGTAGCATAGAAATGCAAGAAAATCTGTCTAAATCAATCCCTTTTAGAAAGAGAAAACAAACACCGACATGATTCTCGGCATTGTATTACAATTTCTTATAGAAAAATTTAGCTTATTTTTTGTCTGATAATCATTTCAACAAATGTTAAATATTAGTAAAGCCCCATAAAGTCTAATCTTTTGCGTATATTTGCTATAAGCTCTTCCAAAAATAAAAATCTGTGTTTCTTATTGCCATTACTATTTTCTGCTTTGGCAAAATTATAAACAGTAATACTAGATTCAGAAGCGCCAAAAAAATGTAATAACTAATAGCCCCAAGACTATGAAAAAAATTACTCTAATGATTTGTTTACTGTTAGCGACAGCGGCAAAAGCACAACAAGAAAAAGGAATTATCGGATATGCTAACTGGTTGGACAACTGGACAGAATTTAAACCTCAAAAATCCGAATCTAAAGATGCAAATCAGATTCTAGCTGGTAATATCACTCAGAATACTAAACTGATGAAAAAAAACGTATACATTCTTCAAGGTAATGTATATGTAACCAATAATGCCATTCTTACTATTGATCCTGGTACAGTTATTATTGGGGATGCAGCAAGCAAAGGAACTCTAATTATCACAAAAGGAGCTAAAATCATGGCAGAAGGCCAAGAAACAGATCCTATCATATTTACCTCAAATGCAAGCATGAAAAAAGCAGGCGACTGGGGTGGCGTAGTGGTTTTAGGTGATGCACCTGTAAATAAATTTGGTGGCGCGGGCTCTTATAGCATGGATCTTGATCCTGCCCTTACCGTATATGGAGGCAACAATACAGCTAGCAGCTCAGGAATCTTAAAATATATCCGAATTGAATTTGCTGGTAGAAAAGTAAAAGGAGGAGACACCTTTAACGGACTTACAGTTGCTGGAGCAGGAAATAAAACCGTTTTAGAAAACATTATGGTAAGTTTCTCAGGAGGCGATTCTTTTGCCTTTTACGGTGGAGATTTAAATGCGTCACAGTTAGTTTCTTACAAATCTATCAATGATGATTTTAAAATCACTCAAGGAGCGCAATGTCGTCTATTCAATTCACTTGCAGTGAGATCTTCTTACCTATCAAGTAACAAAGACGGTTCAAGATGTCTAGAGGTAAAAGCTTATGAAAAGAAAAGCGAAACAGATTTCACTAGAAAATCGACTTTCGTTTCTGCTTCTAACATTACTCTTATTAATGATAGCGAAAATATTAAAGCCGATATCCAAGCTGGTTTAGTAAAAGAAGCTGTTTATGTTGGCGAAAATACTGCTCTGGAATTGAAAAGAAGTGTTGTATCAGGCTTTAATCCTGCAGTATTGTTGGACAGCAAAACTGAAATGAATAATGATAATCTGAAAAAGATCAAATTTGAAGAGATGTTTTTCAACCAATGTACTGGCAACATCTTTACGGAGAACAGCTCTGACAATTCAGATTTGGAAAATTGGTATGGCAACAGCATTTTCTCTAATGTGTATTCTCAAACCGATAATAAAGAGACCTTTGTAGATATCTACAATGCAAGAAGACCAGACTACAGACTACAGCTAGGAAAAATAACTGCATCTAGTGGCAAATAAATAAAACCATCTTATAATCAAAAGGAAACAGTCTTTACTGTTTCCTTTTTTTTTTGATCCAAATCTACCAGACAGCTAAGAATCTTTTTCCATTAATTAAATAGATAGATAGATTACACCTTGAAGTTCATCATTCATAACAAAACTACTGAAAACTGCAGATTACTTTTCTTTACCCAATATAGTAATTCCCTATTGCAAGAACTATTTTATAGGGTTTATCTTAAAAAAACACGTATTACTACCTGATTGTAATTTGAAACGTCGTCTTACATTTGTTATGATTTAATAATCGAATATTTACAGATTAATGTATTTTACTGTCTGAAATGTTTCTAGACAAGCCAATGTTATATTCTTCTAAGATAAACCATTATTAAAATCCCCTATTTCTATACTCCTATACTGTTGAAATCCTGTTGTGAAAATGCATGACAGAAAAATTTCAATAGCAGTAAACAACTCTGCGCCAAAAAAAATCTGTATGCAATACGTCTAGCATTTCCTGTCTGGTTACTATTGAATTCCATATTGATTTATTCCATTTATTAAAAATAAAAAAATCAAAATACCAAATCAATTCTTGCTACTATGAAAAACACGGTAAATTTCTTTTTAAATGGGAAACCTACGGTTATAGAGAACCCTTCTCCTGATTTACTTTTAATTGATTATTTAAGATCTCCCGAAGTCGCTCTTTGCGGGCCAAAGAAACCATGCGGACAAGGGGGCTGCGGTGGATGCACAGTTATCTTATCAGAATGGGATAATAAAGAAAAGAAACCCAATCATCTGGCAATAAACTCGTGCCTAAGACCCGTATGTTCTATAGGAGGCCTTTCTATTACTACTATTGAAGGAACTGGAGCTGCCCGAAAACCCGATCCAGAACATTTTGTACAAAAAACCAGCTCAACCCGCATGCCTGCTCCTCCAGGTGAAGATTATTCTCCAGTATTAGAAGAGGCTGAAAAGCAAGCGGGAGTTAAACATCTTGCTGTCCTAAAACAAGTTGCCCGTGCCATTAAAGACGGAAACAGTACAGCCGATATAAAACTCATAAAAAATATTTCTGATTTTCCATCTGAAGAAACACATACAGGGATAAACCCAGTCGCCTATCAATTGGCGCTTAACAACGGAAGCCAATGCGGTTACTGCAGCGTAGGATTTGTCATGAATATGTCAGAATTCATAATCAATAATAAAAACGCCACCAAAAAAGAAATTGAACAAGCTTTTGACGGTAATTTATGCCGTTGTACAGGATATCGTTCTATTCTTACAGGAATGAAAACTTTTGCTTCTGACTGGAGTAAGGATGATGAGGAAAAGAGGATGCCCTGCATGCTCGATCCTGTGGGAAAAGCCCAATTACCGGGTAAATTAGAAATACCTTTCCCAAAAGAAGCACAAAATTCGGCTATAGGTGTTTCTACCAACCGATGGGCTGCTCCGACTACACTAGAGGAACTCGCAGAAATTCTAAAAGAAAACAAAGACGTTAGATTGGTACACGCAAACACCTCTTACGGAATTTATAAAAATGAGTATCTGCCAAATACTGTTTACGCTGACATTCGATTTATTCCAGAATTAAACGAGAATAAAAAAATAACCGAAGATCATATTCATCTATCAGCCAGTACTACTTATAGCAGCTTTATTGAAATACTTTCTGAATATATTGAAGTAAAAGAAGGTGCCAAAAGCAAATCCAAATCGGATGTTACTTCGCTACAAGCATTAGACTATATGGCACGCAGAACCGCTGGGCGAATTGTCCGTAACGCTGCCACAATTGGCGGAAACACGATGCTCGTTCTAAAACATATTCCAAAAGGCACAGGCGAGCCATTTCCATCAGATCTTTTTACTGTCTTATTTGCCTTAGATATAAAAATCAGTTATTTCCAATTAGAAAAAGATGGTCAATTTAAAGCTTATACAAAAACAACAGAAGAACTTCTAGAAGCGATAAAAAAAGATTCAAAACTTGCGGACAATATTGTTCTTAGCTCGTATGAGATTCCGTTGAAAAATTCGGATGCTATTGTATTTGCTCAAAAAGTGGCACTTCGTGAGGTAAATGCGCACAGTATTGTAAATGCTACTACTAATTTCAAAATTAATAATCAAAAGATTATGGAGTCGGCAATAATTGCTCTGGGCGGTATTGCTCCATATCCGTGGAGAGCAACAGAGACTGAAAAAGCGATGATAAATAAAAAGTTGGAACTCAAAGATGCTGCTACACTTTCGGCAATTCTGGCAAAAGAAGTACGAAAAGAACTCGATCTTCAGGAAGAGCGCATGAGAGAAGTTCCTAATGAGGATTTCACTAAAGAATACCGAACGCAGTTAGCTGTATCCTTTTTTTACAAATCTATTATTAACGCTCTACTTGCTAAAGGAGTCCAAATTCCAGAAAACCTAACTTCGGCGGCTGAAAATAAATGGAGCCAATGGCCTGCAAGCGATGGTGTCCAGCATTATAAAACACAAGATTACAAAGCGCCAGTTGCACAGCCTTATATCAAGGTTACGGCCATGTATCAGACTTCAGGACAGATTCATTACACACATGAGCTTCCAGTGCCTCCTCAAACTTTAAACGGAGCATTTGTGCAAAGCCGAAAAGCCCTGATGAATTATTCTTTCGCAGTAAATAATAAAAAAGTTGAGATTGAAGAATTGCGTCTACACCTTAAAAAAGAGTTTCCTGCTTTTAGTGATATCATAACTTATGAAAATGTTAAAAACGGAGGACGTAATTATCAAGGAATGGGAAATGACCAGCCACTTTTTGCAGAAGAACTAGTGAGTTATGTTGGTCAATCTATTGCTATGGTACTCGCTTCAAACGAACAGGAAGCAATCAGAATTGCTACGGAGGTTTCAGAAAAATATATTCAGTACACAAAACCAGGAACGCCTTGGATAGGAAAATGGAGTGAACCTATTTTCGATTTTCTTGATGCAATCAAAAAAGAAAGCATCTTTCCCGACGCGCCCACTACAACTCCATTTATATCTCATATCTGGAAAATAACTCGTCCAGGAAGCCAGTTTGATTGGACAAAAGAGCAGCCAACTAAACTTGAAACTTTAATGCGTGAGCAATCCATAACTGAAAGAAAAGAGAAAGTAGACAATATTCCATGCCTAGTGGTTAACTCTTCACAGCTTTGTGGCGGACAGGCTCATTTTTATATGGAACCGCAAGCTTGTATTGCAACTCCTATAGATGAAGGCCGAATAAAAGTGCAACCATCTGTTCAAAGTCCTGGAGGAATGCACGATACAGTTGCTTCGGCATTAGCAGTGTATCATCATCAAGTAGAAGTAAATGTACCGCCTGTTGGAGGTGGATTTGGAGGAAAAACAGAACAGACTCGTTTTGTGGCCGGACCTGCTGCTATTGCCGCGAAAGCTGTGAAAAAGCCTGTTAGAATAGCCATGCCGCGTGACGAAGATACTGCTATGATAGGAAAACGACATGCTTATTATGGTGAATACGAAATTGCTGTGGACACTGGTGAATATAAACCTGAAAACAAAGGAATACTTCATGGTTTCCAGCTCAAAATGTGGGGAGATGGCGGTGCTTTTTATGACTGTTCTTTTATTGTTTCCAATTGCATCCAGTTGCGTACAGACAATGCTTACAGAATTAAAAACTTTGAAAGCCAGATCGATGTATGCAGAACCAATACCGCACCTAGCACAGCGATGCGCGCCTTTGGGGATGTACAAGGAAAAAATATTGTAGAAAATGCCATTGATGATGCTGCTGTTTCTATCAATATGAGACCCGAAGATCTGCGTGAAAAAAATCTTTATGACCGTGGAGATGTAACTCCATTTGGTCAGGCACTTACTTACTGCTACATGAAACAGGTATGGGCTTACGCTAAAGAAGTTTCAAAATTTGAAAAAAAATATGCAGAAGTCCAAAAATTCAACAAAGAAAACAAATGGTTTAAGAGGGGGATTTCTATGATTCCTGTAAAATATGGGTCAGGATACAATTTACTTATGCTGGAACAATCAGCGGCTGTTGTGGCTATTAATCCAGCTGATGGAACCGTGGTAATTCATCAGGGTGGCGTTGAAATTGGGCAAGGTCTGGTTACACAAGCACAGCAGGTAGCTTCTTATGTGTTGGGAATTCCAATGGAAATGATATTCATTGACAATGTAAATACAAGCATCACTCCTAACCCAACAAGTACTGGAGGTTCTACAGGAACTCCTTATTCATGCGAAGCCGTAAAACAAACCTGCGAGGAAATGCGATCTAGGCTTATGGAATTTGGCTATCAGATGCTAAATGAAAATGGCGAAGAATGGTGCAAAAATAAAAATATAGATTTTTGGAATTACGGCGCAGGCGAAAATAAAGGTTGGGCTAAAAAAATTACCCCAAATCCAGGAAATAAAGCCATGATATGGCAAAATCTAATCAGTTTAGCCGCCTCTCAAAGGGTAAATCTTATCGCCACTTTTAATGCTAAAATAAAAGGCGGCGAAATACAGATTCCTGCCATGACATTTAAAACCGAAAAAGATCAGCCAAATATTCCAGGTGTAGAACGCATAAAAGATGCTTCACTTGGTGGCGGTGTTGATTCCTTTGTGGGTTTCACTTATTCAGTTGCATGTTCTGTAACTGAAGTAGATATCCTTACTGGTGAAGTAAAAATCATCAGCTCTGATATTATTTATGATATGGGATGGAGTATGAATCCTGCAATTGATATAGGACAGATTGAAGGCGCTTTCGTTCAAGGAATTGGATATCTATTAACTGAAAAGTTAGTATCGGAAACAGAAGGTCCGGATATCGGGCGTTTAAATTCAACTAACACTTGGCGATACAAAATTCCTGCTATAACCACAATTCCGTTAGAAATGAATACCTATCTTTTTCCAAGGGATGAAAAGTCTGTTCAGAGCATTCCTGAAGATCCTAACCAGATATTTTCAGCCAAAGAGGTAGGAGAACCGCCTTTAGTGCTTGCCAACAGTGTCTTTTTTGCTATAAAAGATGCCATAAGAGCCTCAAGAGTAGAGCGTGGCTTATCTCCTCTATTTCGATTAGATGCTCCTGCTACTGTACAGGAAGTACGCAGAGCTTGTGAGATTACTGAAAACAATTTAGCCAATAAATAAACTATTAACCCAATCTTCAATTTATGAAACACTTAAACCCGCTTATTATAGCAATTTTCATTTTGTTTGCTTCCTGCGACAAGAAACGCGAAGAACCTGTCGCAGAAAAAAAGAACCTTGCCCTAGCAGCATTGGAACAGAAAAATTATGAAGAGGATGGATTTCCTGACTTCGGTTACATGGTAAGTCCTCAGGAATACAGAGATAAATACTCTGATCAGCCGATCTTTCGTCTAAAAACAGATTTCCCAACTGAATTGCCAG
Organism: Flavobacterium anhuiense; assembly: GCF_004151235.1. Lineage (GTDB taxonomy): Bacteria > Bacteroidota > Bacteroidia > Flavobacteriales > Flavobacteriaceae > Flavobacterium > Flavobacterium anhuiense_A. The sequence goes on along the minus strand of NZ_JUIV01000016.1, from coordinate 92,905 downwards.
AAGAAATGCCAAAATTTCTTGATATAGATTTCAAGAAAGAACCTTTAAAATATATCGAAGCTGTACGCGACTATGGTTTTGAAGGAAATACTGAGGAATGGGATCCATACAAAAACAAAGTTCGTAATTGGTACCACATTCCATGGCTACATCCAAGTGTTGAAGGCCCAAATGCTTATCCGCCAAACGGAGGTACGGAAGGCTTTCATGGTTTAATTAAAGAAGCGCCTCTTGGACCTCTTCAATTAGGCCCTGGCCTTAAAGGAATTGAAGGTGACTATTCTGTTTATGCCATCACCCTTATCAATGATAAAGCTGGTTATGCTATGGGTAAAATGTGGAAATCTCCACAAAATCCTAATATAAAAGTACTGGACAAACGTTATGATAATGGCGGATTCCCAACGGGTACTGTCTTCATAAAACTGCTTTTCACCGATGCGCCAAAAGGCACAGATTTCGTAGACTACCTAGTTAATCCATTGACTTGGAAAGCTTATATAACCGAAAATTTCTGGAAATCTGATAAGAGAGTAGTTTCTGATGTTCACCTTCTGCAGATGGATATCTCTGTGCGCGATCCTAGAGCAGACAGAAGTCCAAGCAATCCTCAGGGAACCGGATGGGTATTTGGAACTTTTTGCTACAATGGTAAGCTCAATAAGAAAAACAAATTGATGAATCTTGTGCCTGTTGGACTTACATGGGGAAATGATCCTGAAAACAAGATTAACAAAACATCACCTTATCCTCCAATTAAAACTGAAGTAAACAAAGATTTGAAAGAGACAGTAATTTTCGAAAGTCCAAATCTGCCTCCACAACATCTTGGATGGAATGGAAGATTAGACGGTCCTGCCGATCTTAATACGGTTTCTTGCATGTCTTGCCACAATGCAGCTCAATATCCTGCGGTGACATCACTTGTTCCGCCTAATGCCGCTCCAGATGGAGGCGTGAACCCACCTGCTGGAGGAGGAGGAAAAATATGGATGGAGTGGTTTCAGAATATAGAATGCGGAACTTCTATGGATCCGAATGTATATTCAACCGATTTCTCTTTCCAGGTCGCTATTGCTTTAGAGAATTTCTTTACTGCTAAAGCTGCTTCAGAAAACGGAAAATTTGCGTCGCAGTACAAAGCTGTCCATGTGCCTATTCGCCGTGGTGACATTGCCCCTAACAAATAATTTCATACTTAAAATTAAAATCTTGCCTGCCTTAACAAGACAGGCAAGATTAAAAACAACATAAATAACCGACTAATTTAAAAAAATGGAACACTAATAATTCAAAGTTGCCTTCCAAAAATACCTTTTCAAGAAAATAACTAACCAAAATTAGAGTCATGAAAATACCTTTACTTCCTTTTATGTTATGCCTTGCAGTAAATCTGGCATTTGGACAGACCGTGTCTAATACTCTTACTTCGACAAATGATGAACTACCAGTATATAATCTGTATTATTTGAGCAAATACATAACCTCGGAAAACTTAAGTTCTCCACAAATAAGTAAAGTTTACGCTTCGTTAATTTCTTCCATATCTGCAACTAAAGCTGATTCCTTAGTTTTAAATTATAGTCCCCCCCAGAAAACAGAGGAAACAAACTATATTGGTGCTTTTCTATATAATGATAGAATTCAGCGCGAACTAATAAAAAAAAATATCATTTCAAAATTTAGCGTTTATGACTTTTCTGATTATGATAAAATTGCTAGTTTGACTGATAGACTAATTTCTCTTGAAGAAAAAAGCAAAGAAATAAGGGCTGGGAAATCAGCAAATGATAGTATTAAAATTAAGATTTCTTTATTAAACACTTATAAAACTCATCTAGAAGCACAAGACACTAGCTCTTTAAGCATTTTGGATGCTGAAAATAAAATTTTCTTGGAGAAGGTACAAATCAACCAACTATCTAGTTCTAAAAAGATTGAACAAGAAATTGCTAGACTAAAAATACTAACCGATGAGTATAACACAAAACACCAGCAATTCAATAAAAACGTATATGAATACGCTGATATGTATGCTTTGAAATATGATAAAACATTTCATATTGAATTAAAAAATCTTACTAATCCTGACATTACAAATTCAGAAAAAGAAATTCATATTAATTCAATGATACAGACCGCTGAACAGCGGGCAGGCACTCCAACATATAGTCTACCCTCAGAATCTGACATGATTAACGCTATGGCTATCTTTTTAGCAAAAAGGGCACAGCAGGAAACTGCAATTTGGTTTATGGACAAAATCCGTGAAAACATGAAAAACCCACTTATTTATGAAGCCTTTCCAGAGACAATCAGATTGATCGAAAACTTAGAAGACTTTAAAACTCCTAACTTCAGTGTGGCTTGGCGTTATGCAATCGCCTCCGATTTTGTTAAAATGCCTATAAATCTAGCAAACAGCAGCTGGGTTAAAAATTTTATTCTTGAAAATAATTTCAAAAAGACAGAACTTCTTCTTACATCGACAACTTTCGGTTATGATATCAACCGCCTAGTGGCAGAAAAGTACAACTATAGAGATATCATCCGTTACTTTTACACCAACCCTTATTATGATTTTCTAGAAAGGGGTAATGAAAATCAAATGAAGGAATTGCTTAAAAACTCTATTTCTATTTTATACATTATTACAAATGAACTTTTTGCGATAGACTTAGTAAATGGAGAGAAAAACTACAGATTGTTATCTTATGAAGAAATTAGCGGAATGACTCAAATACAATGGCGCACGCTAGGACAGTTAATCCAACTTAAATACGGCAATGAAAAATTCGCAAGTTTTTTCAATGATGAATTTAATGAATGCAAAGAACCGTTGTCCAAATGGGTAGGTAATTTGTTATTATCTCTTAGTCAATTTGACAAAGTGAATAAAGACTACCAAAAAACACTAGAAAAAAAAGAAAATGGACAAAATGACAACTTTTATAATGTATGGCAAAATACACTTCAGATTATCGATAATTTAGATTATAGGCAATATCTAAGCACAGATATAAGCCCTAATAAAGATACTATTGAAATATTAAAACAGGGCATTTCTATTTATGAGAACATTCAAAACAAAAATTATTCAGAAGCCATTCATAAAACTTTGGAAATGATTGATAAAATAAAAATAACTGATAAAGTTAATACTCATTTACAAATGTATTATGATGCTACACAATTTAATTATAAAGATGGAGAATTTTATTTTGCAATTTCTGGCGTTAAATATTACTTGAAAAACAAACCTGAAAATCAAAATTTGTACATGGTCAGAAATCAAACGGATACTATCTGTGTATTGCAAAATTTTGCACGAATAAGAACCTTTCTCAAATTCATTGAACCAAACAAAAAAAACAGTAACGACGAACTTATCAAAACTATAGCTCCAGATTTTAACACAACCATTGCTCAATTGTCCGAATCCCTAAAAATTAAAAACTCAATCGTTCTTTTTATGCTGAAAGCCTTTGTTTTAATGGAAGATAATAAACAAAAAAATGGAGATCTAGACAGCCAAAAATTATTGAACTCACTGATTAGACAGCAATTCAGCTTTGTTCCAAACACCAAGATAAATAATGAACAGGAACGCATTAAACTTAAGTACCAAGATAAGCTTCTCAAACTTACTGCTTTTTTCGGAGATATCTTAGCTACTAAAAACGCGGATGATCTTGCAAATGTTATTGACTCCCACGCACTACCGCCTACCTCTTATAAACTTAAACGAAGAGTTTCAAGATCAATTGATCTAAATGGTTACGTAGGAATTCAAGGTTCCCGTATTTGGGCAAAAGCTTCAACTTCTTTAGAAACACAATATACTGTAGGCATTACTGCTCCAATTGGCTTTGCTTATACTTGGTCAAACTTAAAAAACAATAAACCAGACAATTGGGGTTTTACCATCGATATTATTGACTTAGGTAATATTGTAAACCATTATTTAGTGAATTCAAATGAATACTATTCCAAAGATGTCCATTTCTCTGAAGTATTTAGCCCGGCAGCTAGCTTTATGTATGCATTACGCAAAACACCATTTGTCGTTTTTGCCGGCTGTAAGCTCCTTCCTTTGAAAACTTCAAGCATTACAGAATCAGATGGTTCTGTCAAGCTTTTGAATGAAAGAGCTTTTGATGCTACTATTTTTAGCGTTGGTATTAAAATTGATATACCGCTTGTTAATTTGTGGTCAACAGTACTGTAGCTACATCCGGGGAGTGAACCAAATTCTCGGCTGATTTATTTCGATTGCTTTTTCATAAAAAAATAACTATCTGTGTAAAATTAGTGATACAAGCTTTTTTCATCCTAAAAAATTAATCAAATCATAAGCATGCATAGAATAAAAAAAAACTACTTTTTAAAAAATTCTATATTAGAACTTTAAACAAAAAAACATCCCCATCAAATTCATGATGGGGATCATTTTCTATTTTCTGCTATTTAATAAATTGGATAATAAATCCTCCTTTTGGAGCCAAGCTATATTTCCAGTTTGAAGTTACAGGATAAGTCTCTACTTTAAATTCCATTAACTTATCGTTTCCTTCAGAAATAATTCTGAATTTTGAAAAACCTTTTCCGTATTTTTTCAGATCAATTGTTATCGGCTGATTTGCATTAGTCCCATTAATACCAACAACATAAGAAAGATTATCTTTTTGGCGTGACAATACTAACGCCTTACCTGGCTCACCAATAATGCACTCTGTTTTATCCCAAGTTGCAGGCATTTCTTTTAGCAAATTCTTCAATGCATTCGGGAGTGAATTGAAAACTTCTTCCGAATCGGCAAAATGGATAATTCCCGAAGTATAAATCATTGCCATAGCCAATTCATGTGCAGCTGTATTTAAACGAGTATATTTTCTAAAAGTTAAAGCAAATGGTGTGTAATCAGCTGGCCCAGCAACGTTTCTTGTAAAAGGCAATACGGTATTTTGTTCTGCTGCTTTTTCTGGAAATCTTGGTTCATAAAAATAACTTTCTGTTCCTAAAATAGCTTCTGCGGTTACAAAATTCGGCCATGTTCTATGCCAGCCTCTTGGAACTGTCGTTCCGTGCAAGTTCACCAACAAATGTTCTTTTGCCGCATCTTCAAAAACCCCTTGTAAAGCAGCCATAACTTCTTGCCTATCTGAACACCAGAAGTCAATTTTTACACCTTTTATTCCCATTTTAGATAATTCCTGAAATCTCTTTTTTCTTTTTTCTGGATCAAAGTATTCCGCTGAAAATCCCCATACTAATGGCTGAACTCCTTTAGACAATGCATAATCGACAATTTTCCCTTCTTTGTTCGCTTTTTCCCATCCTGCATCGAAAAGTGTATATTTAAAACCGAATGAAGCCGAAACGTCAGTAAATTTGTTATACATTTCAGGAGTAAAATCTTCTGGATGTGACCACCACGACCAAGCCGCTTTTCCTGTTTCAATCCAAGAAGTATCTGTAATTTTAGAAGCTGGAGCCAAATCGGTAATCATAGTCGATAATAAAATATCTCCTGCTTTGTCGCCAATCATAATTACTCTCCAAGGCATTGTCCAAGGTAAGTTTGATTCAGGATATGCAATTCCTTTATCAGCTAAAGGCAGTGTGAATTTTTCATCATTTTTAGCAAAAGCTATTCTGTAAATTCCGTCTTTAGAATCTGGATCTAAATGACAGCCCGGAAACGAACCGTCTGTTCCTGATTCTGCAATTAAAACCCAATTTTTAGTTTCATTAACATTAAAAAGCGCGGGCATACACCAACCTACAGATTCACCTCTTGCACCGTTTATAGGATCTCCAGACTTGACATTAATATAAAAATCTTCATAACCTGGCGTATAATCTCCTGCTTTGTTATAAGGCTGTAACCATCCTTTTGCATTCTGAGCTATATGAAAGCCAGTCAATTCATTTTTAAGTATTCTAGTTTGTTTTTCCTGCTCCAGAAACTTATATCTAAAAGCAACACCTTCTTGACCTGCAATTAAATCTACTGTCATTAAAGCGCCTTTGCTATTTTTGAATGTAATACTTTTGCTTTTAAAAACATGATCTGCAACTTTGTTATTCGCAACTTTTAGTTCGTATTTTTCGCGCTTTTCTTCAATTGGCGAAACTTTTACAACAGATAGTCCTGCAGTAAAATCATTGTTCTCGAAATTTAATCCAAGAGGCGAATCTAAAATTATCGCTTGGTCTTTGCGAGTAACTTTATAAGACAATTTCCCGTCTTGGCTTAAAGACAGTTCAATCTTATTTTGATTGTCCTTAGACTTTAAAGAAAGCTCTTCATTTTGAGCGACACAACTTGTCAGTATAAAAAATACTGCGGGTATCAGCATACTTAAAGATCGGTTAAGAAACATTTTTTTCATTTATATAATTATTAGAGGTGATAGTTCTTTTTTTTATTGGATTACATCAAAAGCATAAATAATAGTTTCTTGATAAACTTGTCCAGATTGAAATATCGTATTCGGAAAATGTTCATGATTAGGGCTGTCAGGATAATACTGGCATTCTAAACAGAGCCCATCAAACGAACTGTATAATTTATTATGTTCTCCAACAATATTGCAGTTCAAATAATCTCCAGTATATAATTGCACTCCAGGATAAGAGGTGTAAACACACATCATTCTTCCTGATTTTTCTTCCAACAATTCGCAGACAGGTTTTTCATTAACACTATCTCTATCTAAAACATAATAGAGATTTAATCCTTTTTCTTGCATTATATCTGCTAGTCTATTATTCAAAAACAAATATCCATCAGCTGGTATAATCTTTCCTGTCGGGATATAATCGGCTGTACTTTCCAAAATTTTTGATGCCTTAACGCTTAATCTGTGATTGACTATTTTGTCTTGGCAAGCAGATAAATTAAAATAAGAATGGTTAGTAAAGTTTAATGGAGTTGATTCATCGGCTTCTGCCAAAAATTCAATTTTGAGCTCGTTTTGATCCGTCCATTTATAGGTCACTTTTGTTTTCAAATTTCCAGGAAAACCCCCTTCTCCATTTTTACTTTCAAGACAAAAAATTACGGCATCTTCTTCTACAATAAAATCAAATACTTTGTTATTAAATCCAGCTGAACCACTATGATTATTGTTTTTACCATCGTTTTTATCGAGATGATAGATTTTATTTTCGATAGGAAATGCCGCATTGCTAATTCTATTGGCAAAACGGCCAACAGTTGCTCCTATATAAGATTGATCTTTTACATAACCTTCTAAAGTTGGAAATCCTAAAACCACATTTTCTTTGTTCCCCACTTTATCTGGCACTACTATGGATTTTACTATGGCACCATAATTAATAAGTTCGACATAATTGCCGTGACTATTTGTGATCTGAAATTTGAAAATTTCTTTTTCACCATGCCAGCCAAAAGACTCACAAACAATATTATTTGTAGGATTCATATAGTTTTACAAAAAGGTTAAAATCTGAAGTGTTAGTATAGAATTTCAAATTTAGTTTTGATTATTGTTCTCAAAATGGACATTTTTTTTGAAAGCATGGATTAAATTATGATATTTGAAAAACTAGATCTGAAAAAATGAAAAACACATCTCAAAAGGAAAAAATAAAAGTTAAAGAAGGTTTTTTAGGACAGCGTATGATTGTGATTCCTAAAAATATCCTTTCCATAATCAAAAAAACACCTTTGATTTCAGGTTTATATTTTACTGATATTGGTGTTTTTCCTAACGCAAGTCACCACTCTATGAAGCGAAAGCATGGAAGCAAACAATACATTTTGATTTATTGCTACAAAGGAGAAGGCATCATTAGCAAAGAAAACAAAACTATTATGCTCAAAGCCAACACCTTTTACATTATTCCGCCAGAGGTTGCACATGATTATTATGCTTTAAAACAAAATCCGTGGAGCATTTACTGGATTCACTTCACTGGCGCTCAAGCATCTCACTTTTACGATAAATTCATTACCGAATATCCAGATACAGCTCCTCAGTTATCTCTTGAAGAAAGACGCATAGAGTTGTTTGACAATATATTGGATGTAATGGAAGATGGTTACAGTTCCAGTAATCTTGAATTTGCAAATCTTTCTTTATGGCAGCTTCTGAATACATTCTTGTATGAGAAATTTTTTATTCAAAAAAATAGAAAATTTTCAGAGGATAATACTATTGAATCGGCAATTGATTACATGAAAAAGCATCTGGAACTTTCGTTAAAAATAAACGATGTTGCAGCTTATTTTAGTTATTCATCATCACATTTTTTTACCTTATTTAAGAAACAGACAGGTTATTCTCCTATACATTATTTCAATTATCTAAAAATGCAGAAAGCCTGTCAATACCTAAGTTTTACGACTATGAGCATAAAAGAAATCAGTTTTAATTTAGGTTTTAATGACCCTTTATATTTCTCTCGTTTATTCAAGAAAATAATGAGCACTTCACCTATCCAATACCGTACAGAATACAAGCAGTAACGCAAATGTTTTCGTATTTTAAAACATAGTACCATAAAATCAGACTATAATCCATCTATTCAAAAAAAATATCCATAAATCAAAGGTTCCGATTCCGCTAATTTTACAAAAGCTATTAAAACCTTTTTATGAAAAATTACAATTATACCTTTTTACTATCGATTAGTCTGGTTGCAGCACTGGGGGGTTTACTCTTTGGCTATGACTGGGTTGTTATTGGCGGAGCAAAACCATTCTACGAAATTTACTTTGGCATTTCAGACTCTCCTGCTCTTCAGGGCTGGGCAATGAGCAGCGCCCTTGTTGGCTGTGTGGCTGGTGCCGCTGTTGCAGGAAAACTAGCCGATACTTACGGAAGACGTCCTCTACTGATTGCTGCCGCCGTATTATTCTCCTTATCTGCAATTGGAACAGGAGCTTCAGAAACCTTCAACATATTTATTGTCTGGCGTATTATTGGAGGAATCGGAATTGGAGTTGCTTCTACCATTTCGCCTTTATATATTGCAGAAATCGCACCTCAGGAAACCCGCGGACTTTTCGTGTCCATAAACCAACTTACCGTAGTTATCGGAATTCTTGCAGCGCAGATTACCAATATGCTAATCACAGAAGTGATTCCAACTGGTTATTCTCACGAACAAATTCTTGCGTCTTGGAACGGACAAACTGGATGGCGATGGATGTTTTGGGCAGGATTTTTTCCAGCTGTGCTTTTCTTCATTTTAATGTTTTTAATTCCAGAAAGTCCAAGATATTTGGCTAAAAAAGACAGCCAAAATTCGGCAGAAGATACTCTTGCTAAAATTGGTGGAGTTTCTTATGCAAAAGAAGAACTTTCAAAAATTAAAGAAAGCTTTACACATGAGAGCGAAAAAACCGATTTCAAAATATTATTCGACAAAAAAGCATTCTCGATCTTATTTATTGGAATTATACTGGCTGCCTTCCAGCAGTGGTGCGGTATTAATATTATATTCAATTATGCTCAAGAAATCTTTGTCTCAGCTGGTTACAGCATCAATGATCTCTTCATGAACATTGTGATAACAGGAAGCATTAATTTAGCTTTCACTTTAGTTGCGATGGGAACTGTAGACAAATTAGGCCGCAAAAAATTAATGTTATTTGGTTCTGGAGCACTTGCTGTTATTTATGCTTTACTAGGATATTTTTATTACACCAGCGTTACTGGATTCCCATTGCTTTTATTGGTATTATTAGCCATTGCTATCTATGCAATGTCCCTTGCTCCTATTACCTGGGTTATTTTATCTGAAATTTTCCCTAACCGAATCAGAGGTGTTGCAATGTCTGTTGCCACATTTGCACTCTGGATTGCCTCTGCGCTATTGGTTCAAACCTTTCCAATTTTCAACAATTATCTAGGTACGTCAGGCACTTTCTGGCTGTATGGAATTATCTGTGCCTTAGGATTTCTATTTGTTTTCAGAAAACTTCCTGAAACGAAAAACAAAAGTCTTGAAGAGATTGAGGAGCTTATGGCTTCTGATCAATCAAAACATATTCAATAATTTAAATTTCATTACATCATGCAAAAAGTAAATGTTTGGAAGGAAAAAATTATCCTGCCAACTTATGAGGTGGGCAAACCTGAAAAAAATCCTGTATTTATTGAGAAAAGAGTGTATCAGGGAAGTAACGGATCAGTATATCCTTATCCTGTTATTGAAAAAATAGCGGATGAAAAAACCGACAAAGAATATCAGGCTGTATATCTTGAAAATGAATTCATTAAAATAATGATTCTGCCTGAACTTGGCGGAAGAGTTCATATGGCTTATGACAAAACCAAAAATCGTCATTTTGTATATTATAATCAGGTTGTAAAACCTGCATTGGTTGGACTTACAGGCCCATGGATTTCTGGCGGAATCGAATTTAACTGGCCTCAGCATCACCGACCTACTACATTTGACCCCGTAGATTTTACTATTGAAGAACATGAAGATGGGAGCGCCACAGTTTGGTGCAGTGAAGTCGAGCGTATGTTTAGAACAAAAGGTATGGCTGGTTTTAGATTATATCCTGACAAAGCTTACTTGGAAATCAAAGCACAATTATACAACAGAACATCGTTCCCACAGACTTTTTTATGGTGGGCTAATCCTGCAGTTAAAGTAAACGACGATTATCAATCGGTTTTTCCGCCTGATGTAAACGCTGTTTTTGATCACGGTAAACGTGATGTTTCATCATTTCCAATTGCAAAAGGAACGTATTACAAAGTAGATTATTCGCCAGGAACTGATATTTCTCGTTATAAAAACATTCCGGTTCCTACCTCTTATATGGCAATTGCCTCTAAGTATAATTTTGTGGGCGGTTACGAAAATGATTCAAAAGGCGGATTACTTCATGTTGCCAATCATCACGTTTCGCCAGGAAAAAAACAATGGACTTGGGGACATGGCGATTTCGGACGTGCGTGGGATCGCAATCTTACCGATGAAGATGGCCCATATATCGAATTGATGTGCGGGGTTTACACCGACAATCAGCCTGATTTTACTTGGATCATGCCAGGCGAACAAAAAGAATTCACGCAATATTTTATGCCATATCGCGATTTGGGAGTTGTAAAAAATGCTACTAAAAACGCGATGGTTAATCTGGAGAGTGTTGACAATAAATTAGTCATTAAAGCGTACACAACAGGAGTTTATCCAAAAACAACCGTTACTTTAAAAAACAACGATACTGTTTTATTCCAAAAACAGTATGATGCGTCTCCATACAATTCATTTGAAGAAACTATTGACTTCAATGCCTCATCAGGTTTAGAAGGATTGTCAATTACTGTAACAGATGCTGATGAGAAAGTTTTAGTAGATTGGAATTATGAAGCTCAAAACGAAGATGAGATTCCAGAAGCCGCAAAATCTGCACTTGCTCCAGGAGATATCGAGAATAACGAACAATTATTCCTAACGGCACAGCATTTAGAGCAATACAGACACGCTACTTACAGTCCGATTCCGTATTACGAAGAAGCTTTAAAACGTGATTCTGGTGATGTTCGATGCAATAATGCAATGGGATTATGGCTGATGCGAAGAGCAAAATTTGCAGAAAGCGAGCCGTATTTCAGAGCAGCTATCAAAACGCTGACACAGCGAAATCCGAATCCGTATGACGGTGAGGCTTATTTTAATTTGGGACTTTGTCTTAAATATCAAAACAAAAATGAGCAAGCTTATGATGCTTTTTACAAATCAACTTGGAATGCGGCTTGGCAGAATCAAGGTTACTTTTATGTGGCACAACTTGACGCTTTAAAAGGCGATTATGAATTGGCTTTGGAACATATTAAAAAAGCCATTTCAAAAAACACCGAAGATCATAAAGCAGTGCATTTGCAAACAGCGTTTCTTAGAAAATTAAACCAGAAAGAAAAAGCGCTTGAATTAGCCAACAATTATTTAAAAAATGACGGCTTCAATTTTGGTTTATTGTATGAAAAATATCTTTTAAGCAATGATAAAAAGGATTTGGATTATCTAAATGCGCTTATTCGAAATAACATTCATACTTATATCGAATATGCTTTAGACTACAATGCAGCAGGTTTTTATACAGAAGCGGCTTCGTTGTTAAATGAAGGATTAAAAGATGAAAATACGTATCCGTTGGCTTGGTATTTTGCGGGTTCATTTTATGAAAAGTTAAATGATTTCGGTCAAGCCGAAAAATGTTTCAAAATGGCTTCTCAGGCAAAACCGGATTATTGTTTTCCAAATCAGATTGAAGCGGCTTTAGTTCTTTCTGAAGTGATTCAGAAACAGACTAATGATGCCAAAGCTTTGTATTATTTAGGAAACTTTTGGTATGCATCAAAATTTTATGATGATGCTATTTCTTGCTGGGAAAAATCGGTTGCTATCGACGACTCTTTCCCAACTGTTCATCGTAATTTGTCATTGGCTTATTACAACAAATTAAACGATGAACAAAAAGCGCTTTCAAGTTTAGAAAAAGCATTCTCATTAGATGTAGAAGATCCTAGAATTTTAATGGAATTGGATCAATTGTACAAACGCTTAAACAGAGATTTGGTATTCAGACTGGCTTTCTTAGAAAAACATTTAGAATTGGTTATCCAAAGAGATGATGTTTATTTAGAAAGAGCTGCTTTGTACAATCTTTTAGGCAAACATGACAAAGCGCTGACTTTATTGCAAAACCGAAAATTCCATCCGTGGGAAGGCGGTGAAGGAAAAGTGAGCGGACAGTATCTTATTTCTTTAATTGAAATTGCAAAACAACAGATTTCTGAGGGCAATTATGATAAAGCAATTGAACTTTTAGAACAAGCTCAAATTTATCCAGAAAATTTAGGCGAAGGAAAACTACCAGGCGCACAAGAAAATGATATTCACTATTGGCTTGGAGTAGCTTTTGAAAAGAAAAATAATTTAGAAGAAGCGAATAACTGGTGGCATAAAGCAACTCAAGGATTAGAAGAACCAACAGCAGCGATTTTCTATAATGACCAACAGCCAGATAAAATTTTCTATCAAGGTTTAGCTCATCTAAAATTAAACAATTCAGCCGAAGCCAATAAACGTTTCGAAAAGTTTGTTACTTACGCAGAAAAACATGTAAACGATCATGTTACGATTGATTATTTTGCTGTTTCATTACCCGATTTAATGATTTGGGAAGATGATTTAGACAAGCGAAACAAAATTCACTGTTTGTACATGAAAGGATTAGGTCTTTTAGGTCTTGACAAAAAGGCAACAGCTGAGGAAACTTTTAAAAGTGTGCTTTCTGAAGAGAAAAGCCATTCAGGAGTTACGATTCATTTGTCTTTATTGAAAAACGAGGAATCGGTTTCGATTTAAGATAGTTAGTTTTTTTTATAGCAAGGCCTAAAAATTAGCTTCGGAGAAGCGAAATATTTATAGAATTTGTATTTGTTATCGATGAAAAAGCTCCAGCGGAGCGACATCTTGTTTACAATGCCGAAATATTTCGCTCCGCCGGAGCTCTTTTTCATCCACACAATTGAATTTCTACAAATATTCTGCCCCGCTGGGGCTTATCTGTTGCTCTGACTAATCATAAAAAATAGTACACGGATGATACGGATTCGCTAACGCGAAAACGCAGATTACCGCGGATTTTTTAAATCTGTCTAAAATTTAAATAGAAAATCCGTGTTAATCCGCGTCTTTACGAAGTAAATCAGTTTCATCTGTGTACTTTATATTAGTTTACTTTTTCTAATTAATCGGTCTGTCTTCTAACTTACTTCCCCAGTTTTTATTTGGTTTTGGTCCCATAACAAATTCTAAAACGCCTCCAGCCTCAATATCTGTATGTTTTATAAAAGTCTTGGTGTAACTTTTACCATTCAATTTCGCGCTTTGAATATAGATGTTTTGATCTGAAACGTTTTTCGCTGTAACTTTAAAAATCTTTCGGTTTTTCAATTCTATAGAAGCTTCTTTCAACAGTGGCGAACCAATTACATAAACACCGTTTGCGGGATTTACAGGATAAAATCCTATTGCACTAAAAATATACCAAGCCGAAAGTTCACCGCAATCATCATTACCAGAATAGCCTGATGAAGTGGTATTATACATCTTCTTTAAAATCTCAGCAGTATATTTTTGCGTTTTCCACGGCTGACCTGCATAATTGTATAAATAAGCAATATGATGACTTGGCTCATTTCCGTGGGCATATTGTCCGATAAATCCTGAAGCATTATCGTTTACTTCTTCTGGTCTTTCGTCCAAAGTAAAAAACGCATCCAGTTTTTTGGTAAACAAATGATCTCCTCCAACTAAATTTACCAATCCTTTTACATCCTGCGGAACATACCAAAAGTATTGCCAGCCATTGCCTTCTGTAAAAGGATAACCGCCGTTTGCGCCATATTTCAGCGGATCAAAAGGTCCAATCCAATTGCCTTTATCGTCTTTTGCCTTGAAAAAACTTATTTCTTTATCGTATAAATTTTTATAAAACTGAGAACGTTTTGCAAACTGATTGTAGTCATCGATTTTAACCAATTTCTTCGCCAATTCCGCCACACACCAATCGTCATAAGCCATTTCTAAAGTCAAAGAAACCGACTGCGATTTCAGGTTTTCGGGAATATATCCGTACTTTTCCCATATTCCAAATGGCGATCCGGGATGTTCTCGCAACGATGAATTCTTTACCGCTTCAAAGGCTTCTTCGGCATCAATTCCAGGTATTTTTTTCAAAACAGCATCCACAATCACAGGAATGGCATGATTGCCTATCATACAATAATTTTCCTGTCCCCATAATTGCCAGATTGGCAAATAACCGAAAACTTTATAATACGCCAGCATACTGTTTACAAAATCAGCAGAACGTTCCGGCTGTAAAAGCGTGTACAATGGATGTGCGCCGCGATACGTATCCCACAAAGAGAAAGTAGAATAATATGGTTTGGATGAATTTCTAACCGTAAAATCAGCTGACGGATAATCGCCATTAACATCTGATAAAGTATTTGGCTGAATGAATGTATGGTACAAAGCCGTATAGAAAATCTGCTTTTGCTCGTCTGTGCCTTCTATTTTTATTTTGCTTAATTCTTTTTCCCAAACAGCATCTGCATTATTTACAATTGCTTGAAAATCCCAAGCAGGAATTTCAGTCTGGACATTCAAACGAGCATTTTCGATACTTGTGGCAGATATTCCAACTTTTACCAAAACCTCCTGTTGCTTTGAAATATCAAAATCTAAAATAGCGCGAATGGCATTTCCGTTTACTATTTTGGCATTCTCATACATGTTTCCTCCATCTGTTACATGATTATGAAGTATTGGCTGTGAAAATTCAGCATGAAAATATACTTTTCGCATTGGCGCCCAGCCTGTAATTATTCGATAACCTTCAATGGTATGATCGTTCGGAAAAGACAATTGAGAAGCAATAATACGCGTATTCCAATCTGATTTTTTCATCGAATGATCTAAATCAACAATGATGTGCGCTTCTTTATTTTTGGGAAAACTGTATTTATGAAAACCTGCATGTGTTGTTGCCGTTAATTCGGCTTTTATCTGATAATCTAAAAGTTCTACGCTGTAATAACCCGGTTTTGCCGATTCCTTGTCATGCGTAAATTTAGATTGATAGGCATTCTGTCCTGTTTCTTCTTTTACAATAGAACCGCTGAAAGGCATTAGCATAACGTCAAATAATTCGGCTACGCCAGTTCCGCTTAAGTGCGTATGGCTAAAACCCGCTATTGTGCTATCGTTATAATTGTAACCGCTGGCAACACTCCAATCAGGTATGTTTCTTGTATCTGGACTTAATTGCACCATTCCGAATGGCATTGTGGCTCCAGGATAATTATTTCCTGAAAGCGGTGAACCGTGTGCTGCTCCTGTTCCAATAAACGGATTTACATGAGACGCTGTTTTTTCTGCCGTTTGTGCTCCTAAACTTATTGAACTTATTATGGCACAAGAGTATAGTATTTGTTTGAATTTCATTTTAGGATAAAGATTTATGAAACATAATTTCATTATTTTTTGAATTGCCTACAGCTTTAGCTGTAGGTTCTTGAGATTAGATCCTATTAGGGCTTTAGCCAAAACATCGAGATTTTGGCTAAAGCCCTATGTGATAGACTTTTTAAACCTCCAGCTAAAGCTGGAGGCAATTCATATTACTGTTTGGCTCCTGCAAGGTTTTCAAGACCTTGTAAGTGTAGTTTTTAGCACAACTTAAAATATAAAACCTGCAAAGTTTTTGAAACCTTGCAGGATTACTACTCGAACTTATAATTTAGATGAAGTGATTTCTTTTAATTCGCCGTTCACTTTTACTTTCACTTTTGTTGGTACAGGAGATAAAATTTCATATTTCGTCACTTTACCTTTTTCCCATTTCATATTTATAGTAAAGTTCCCTTCAGCTTTTAATCCTTTTACTTCACCCTCTTTTAGCCAAACATCGGGCATTGCAGGCAATAATTCAATAAATCCTGCATGGCTCTGAATCAGCATTTCTCCAATTCCGGCTGTGGCTCCAAAATTACCGTCAATCTGAAATGGCGGTCCTGCTGAGAGTAAATTTGGATACACTCCACCTCCTGCTCCATAATTGATGTTTGTAGCTAAAGTAGGTCTCAAAATGGTTTTAAATAATTTATACGCACGGTTACCTTCTTTCAAACGCGACCAAAAAAGCATTTTGTAGGCAATTGACCAGCTTGGTCCGTCATCTCCTCTTACTTCCAGTGTTTTCTTAGCCGCTTCGGCAAGATCGGGTGTCCTCTCTGGCGTAATCAATGGTGCTGGATACAGTCCGTATAAATGAGAAACGTGACGATGCTGCGGGTCTGGTTCTTTATAAGGTTTTAACCATTCCTGAATTCTTCCGTCAGGCGAAATTATTCCTGATGGCGGTAATAGTTTTAATCGTTTTTCCAGTTCGGTTCTTAAATCATTATCCAATCCTAATTTCGCAGATGCATTAATTACATTATTGAACAATTCACGAACGATTTGATTGTCGATTGTTGGCCCCATACAAACATGTGCATCCTGACCGTTTTCCATGAAAAATGAATTCTCAGGCGACACAGATGGCGAAGTTACCAGCCAGCCTGTTTCCGGATCTTTTACCAGCATGCTGTTGTAAAACTGAGCAGCGCCTTTTATGATTGGATAAATTTCAGCTAAATAAGCCTGATCATTCGTGTACAAATAATGATTCCATAGATTGTTGCAAAGCCAGCCCGAACCTGCTTTTGCAATTCCCCAAGAGGCACTTTCGCCTGGTTCTGTAAATCCCCACACATTGGTAATTACGTGAGCTACCCAGCCATCAGCATTGTAATAGGCTTTGGCTGTTTTTTCGCCGTAAGGCACCATTTCTTTAACCAAATCTTTTAAAGGAAGATTTAATTCAGACAGATTTCCTGTTTCCAGAGCCCAATGATTCATCTGAACATTTACATCCAAATGATAATCTCCATTCCATGGTGTCTGTATCTGATGTGCCCACAATCCTTGCAAATTTGGAGGAAGCAATCCTACTCTTGTACTACTGATGCTTAAATAACGGCCATATTGGTAAAACAAAACTGGAAGTCCTGTATCTGAATCTGGATTTTTCATAAAAGCATCTAAACGCTCATTTGTTGGCAATGTATTTCTTGCTGTTTTGCCAAAATTTAAAGCTACTCGATTAAATAACTTTTGGTAGTTTTGAATATGCGTTTTCTTCTGTTCATCGTATTTTTTCTGCACAGCCGTTTCTAACATTTTATCTACAACAGTTTCAAAATTCTGATTTTTAAAATCTGTTCCTGCAGAAACATAAAGCACGACCTCTGTTGCGTTTTTTACTTCAATTGTATTGTTAGTATATAAAACACTTCCGTCTGCTGTTTTGGCTTTTACTTTGGCTTTATATTTCATTCCTTTTCCGTCAATTCCGTTGTTCAATTGACCTGTCATTACTAAGGAATTGTCACTGTCGTTGATTGTTTTGAAATGTTCCGGTCTGTCTAAGTGAACGGTAAAATTAAGTTTTCCTTTTTTACTTGAAGTCAATTTTACAAAAAGGACATCATCACCAAAACCAGCAAAATATTCACGTTTATACGTTACGCCTTCAATCATAAACTGTGTTGAGGCTAAAGCGGTTTGTAAATCCAGATTTCGTGTATAATTGGTCGCTTTTGATTTGGTTTTATAATCAAAATTCAATGTCATATTTCCTAAAACCTGATAACATCCAAATTGCACATTTGCACCATCTCCACTTCCTGAACCTGGCCCTGTACAGACGAAATTATCATTAATCAATTTTTCGGCATCGCTATTTTTATTAGCCAATAACAATTCTCTTATCTGAGGCAGAAAAGTATAGGCTTTATAATTGTTGGCATCCTGAGAAGAACCGCTCCAAAGTGTAATATCATTTAGAACTAACTTTTCGGTTTCAATTCCGCCGTCGGGCATAATTCCTAAACGGCCATTTCCTAAGGGTAGCGTTTCTTCCCATTGTGAAGCAGGTTTTGTATACCATAACGCTAAAGGATTATTTTGCGAATAACCCAAAAGTGGTATTAGTATAAAAAACAGGGCTTTGACTTTTTTGATATTCATGGTTTTATTGTTTTTGCCACAGATTACACGGATTTAAATGATTTTTTACTCTGTGATAAATTTTTATTGATTTTAATTAGAACATAATCTATTAAACCTAACAGGTTTTGGAAACCTGTTAGGATAGATCTCTCCATTTAGTTGTTGTATGGTATGGCTTTTATTACTGGTTTTTCTCCATTTTTTAATGCCGATTCTTCAAATTCTATTGTTACTTCTTTGCTTTCGCCTTTCAATAAAGTAAAATAACTGTCACTGATAATTGCTGGCAAAATCTGAGTTCCTGACTTATCATTTATTGGTTGCACATGAATTCCGAAAGCAATTCCAGACGGACTTGAAACTTTGGCTTTTATCACATATTTCCCATTTTGTTTTACCACTTTACTGGAAACATTTACGTTCACTTTTGGCAGTTTATTCAAATCTGTGAAATCTTTCATATTGGTTCCTCTCCAATAAAAATTCTCACTGATTAATTTATCTGAAGCATCTTTTAGTTTTAATCGGATGAAATGAACCGGACTTAAATCGGAAGTATCAACATTGGTTTCGGCTCCAAAAATTTTGAAATCGTATAATGAATATCCCCAGCCTGAACCGCGTTTTATTCCTAACATTCGAACGTAACGTCCTTTTGTTTCATCAAATGAAATATTTTGCAGTCCTTGTTTTCCGTCTTTAATCACGCTTACATCTGTCCAGTTTTTGGCGTCAGAACTAATTTGGATTTTGTACTCTTTTCCAAAGGCATTTTCCCAGTTTAAAACTACTCGATTGATAATGAATTCTTTTTCAAGATCTACATAAATCCATTCGTTATCTGTCGAATTACTTGCCCAGCGCGTATTTGAATCTCCGTCTGCAACATCTCTGGTATTTCCTCCATCGGTAGAAGATGCGGTAACATTTTTTTGAAAAGCCAAATCTTTCTGATTGGAATAAAACGGAATTACAAAACTTTCTGTTGCAGTATTCGAATAAGAATCTACAATTGTATTTTGTTTGAATTTTGCTATTTCTTTACCGTCTAAATTATATACAAAAGCTTCTGCTTTTAGGTTTTTAAAATCGGTTCCTGTTGTATTGATTACTTTTACCGAATTGTCTACAGGACTCCACTGAATGTGCATAGGCTCACAAGCCGATTTTACACCCCAATACGCTCCTGTCAAATCATAGTAATAATCGTAAGTCTGCCAAACCATACTTGGGTATGAAGATTGGCTCATCCAGATCATAATACCAGAGGCATCTTCCCACATATGATCCAGCCAGCCTTCATACATGGCTTTATTGGTTTCTATGTTTAACAGTTGAGCTTTTCTAGTATATTCTTCCAAATTATTTGGTTTACCGTAACGTTCTGTGATGCTTTTATCATAATTGTCTGGCGTGGCATTAAATGCTTTTTGTCCAAAGAAATGTTTGTCCCACATATCGTTTCTTGGCCACCAATCTTTTTCTGGAATAAACTTTTTAAAACTTTCGATATTAGGAAAAACGGCTGTACCAATTTCAGATCTTAATCCCCAACTTGGACCGTCGCCCGTTCCTGCATAAGGTTCTGGATATTTTGTAAAATAAAACCTCGGATCTTTATTGCCCCAAAGTCCGCTACCGCTTAAGTTTCCAGTATTCGAACATGGCTGATAATATCTGTCGTTGTTGTCAAACGTTTTAATATTTTCGGCAATCCAGCCATTTAATGGTGGCTGCGGAAGACCTTCATTATTACCGCACCAAATGGCAATACTGGCGTGATTTCTAACGCGTTTTATTTTTTCGATTACATTGCTATTAAAAACATGAATATCCAATGGCAGATTCGGATTGGCATTTAGCCAAAAATCATCCCAGACCATAATGCCGTATTTGTCACAAGCTTCGTAAAACTCTTCATCTGTTGTTGAACCCAACCAATTACGGATAATATTGTAATTCATTTCTTTGTGAAGTTTTACTTTAAGATCATATTCTTCACCTCTGCAACGAAGCATGTACTCGCTCATACCCCAGTTTCCTCCTTTTAAGAAAACTCGTTTCCCATTTATGGCAATATGCAAAACGCCACCTTCTGTATCGTAAGTATATTTTTTGATTCCAAAAGTTATCTTTTGACTATCCGAAACTACATTTCCAACTTTAAAAGTAAATTGGCAAGTATATAAATTAGGATTGCCATAACCATTTGGCCACCAAAGTTTCGGGTTTTGAATGGAAAGTTCCGGAAACTGTTCTTTTGTCAATTTTACATTCGTGATTCCATCAGCATCTAAACTGATTTTTTTAGAAAAAATAATATTTCCAGGCATAATTAACCCCGTAAGAACTCCTTCCTGATTTTGTCCAGATGTATTTTTTAAGTCTACTTTTATTTCCAGATCTGCGCGTGCATTTGTTGGCAGATTGGTATGAATCCATGGATCTTCAATTGTGACTTTATCGGTATTGGTTAAAAAGACATCGTCGGTAATTCCAGAATTTAATCCCGGAACATAAGGCATCCAATCCCATCCTGCGCTAGAAATGTAAGTTGGACTTCCGTAGTTATTTAATGGCTGTTTCGGAATGCTTACTAAAATGTTTAAGACATTTTTTGTTTTACGGTTTACAAGCTTTGTAATATCAAATTTACCGCGTTGCATCATACCGCTTAAAACTGCTATTTTTTTTCCGTTAAGGTAAATTTCTCCTTCACGATTGATGCCTTCAAAATTGAGCCAAATGATTTCTTTGGAAAAATTTTCTGGAATAGTAAATTCAGAACGATACCAAAAACTGCGATCGTATTTGGATTTATCAACCTTATAGATATTGTCGCCAAAATTGGGATCTTTCTCCAGACCGCTTTCAACATAAGAATTAAAAATGGTACCTGGAACTACTGCTTTTACCCAATCTGAATCGCTGAAATTTGAAGTAAACATTTTAAGGCTGTCTTTTCCTATTTCTGCTTGTGCTTTTACCTTCCAAACAATATCAGAAGAGTTTAGGCTTACTTTATTCTGAGCGTAAAAATTGAACGAAATGGCATTTAAAACAAATAAATAGAGATAAACCTGATAAGTATAAAATTTCATACTGTTATTTGAATGATTAAAAATTATTGAATTATAAGAAATAAGAATGCCATTTTGGAATAAGCTTTTTCGAACAGAAGAACTCAGTACTGTTACTACCTATACCCAAAATGGCATTACAAATCAAAACTGTGGCATTAACCGAACCACATGAACCAAAAAAATAAAAATTACTATTGATTTTTTTTTTAGATATTAATAGCCCGGATTTTGATCCTCTGGGCCAATCTCATCGTTAAGCTTAATCTCTCCAATTGGAATAGGATAACGGTTATGAAATGCTGCAATGGTACCGTTTTGTTTTGCCCATTTGTTGCGAGCGCCTACCAATTCTACCAATTTTCCTGTACGGATAAGATCCATTCTTCTCCATCCTTCAAAAGCCAATTCGCGCATACGTTCATCTAAAATTTGATCTCTAAACTGAGCTTGAGAAAGTCCGCTCCAAGCCATTCCTGCTGGCAATGTTCCTCCAAAAGCTCTTGTTCGAACCTGATTCACATAACTTTCAGCTTCTGTTGTGCTTCCTAATTCATTTAAACATTCTGCGTAGTTAAGCAATACATCCGAGTATCTGATATACGCTTTATTTTTACCTGAATTCCAAAATGATTGTTTTCCGTCTACACGAATATCTTCGTATTTTTTAATGTGTGGATCTAGCTCATCACCACCAAAACCCGCAGGAAGTGTTGGCGTAACTCCCTTATAAGTAAAATCATAACGAATACTGGCAGCTTTACGTGTGTCACCAGCTTCCCATATTCCTCCAGCTGATTTGTCTTTATAGCAATATTGAGTAGGAAGTATCAAATCGTAACCACCAAAATAGGCATATTGATCCATATTGGCCAAAACTCTTGAACCTGTCTGCCATTGTATCTGGTTGTTATCTGGCCAGTTGTTGTTATACTGCCATTCGTATAAAGATTCTGAAGAATTAGCGTGGTCTGGGCTAAAAACATCTGCGTAATTAGGCAATAAACTGTATTTTCCAGATTTAATAACTGCTTCAAACCATTGTTTTGCTTTATTATAATCACGGTATCCTGACGCTTCTGGCGCATATAGATATACTTTTCCTAAAAGCGCTTGAGCTACTCCTTTTGCAGGAAATGCAGGATTGCTTTGTGTTACAGGAAGTTTTTCAATTGCTCTTTCTAAATCGGCTACTATATAAGAATAAACTAATGGCAAAGGCTGACGTTTTAAACCATATTCTGTCGATTTTGCTTTATCATTAATTGGTATTTCTCCCCAGTATTGTGTAAGTTCAAACATTAATGTTGCTCTTAAAAAACTAGCTTCACCCATTAAAAGATCACGTTTTGCGCTATCATCTTCGGTATTAATTCCTAATGCTCTAATAGATTGCGCCGCTACTTCAATTACTGGCCATCTGTCATTCCACAATTGCCCAATTGCCTGATTCTCCTGACTTAAGAAACCATTGTATAAATCAAGTCCCGCTTGGTTTGCATCTCCTGTTACCTGCAAAGCACCTTGTTGCGCTTCGTCTGTACCTAGAGAAGTATAAAGTCCAGCACGGTCTTTTTGCATATTTCTCCAATTTGTTATCGCTCCTAAAAGAACAGGTTCTATTTTACCTAAACTACCATATGCTTGTGCAGCAGTAAGAGAACTTTTTGGTTCTTGATCTAAAAAATCTGAAGAACATGAAGCTGATAATATCGTTAGGGCCATAAAGGCTATAATTTTTGCTTTCATAAAAATAATTTTTAGAATTAATTTGATTAAAGAGATACATTTAATCCTAGAACTACCATTCTAGATAAAGGATAAGAATCTCCTCCCTCAGGATCATAACCTTTGTATTTAGTTATAATAAACAGATTCGATCCCGTTACATAAAACCTGCAATTTTTAAGAAAAACACTTTCTGCGACTTTGTCTTGTAATGTATACGATAGTGTAAGTGCATTTAATCTTAGGAATGAAGCGTCTTGTATTGCTTTATCTGTTTCTCCTAAAGTATATCTTCCTCCTCCATAATAAGCTCTTGGCACATCTGTATTGGTGTTTGTTGGAGTCCAACGATCCAAAAGATCTGTATGTGCTGCACTCATTCCTCCAGAGTTCATATAGCTTTCGTAAGTACCGCTAGGTCTCTTACCTCCTATTGAATACGCAAATACTGCATTTAATCCAAAACCTTTATAGTTAAGATCTGTAGAAAAACCACCATAATAATCAGGATTCAAATCGCCAACCACATATCTGTCTTGATCGTTTATTACACCATCTCCATTACGGTCTTTAATTTTAATATCTCCAGGCTGAACAGTTCGGCTTCCATAATTTACTTTAGTAAGATCTTCTCCTTGCTGTGCTATGCCATCATATTGAAATACATAAACTGTGTTTACTGATTTTCCTAAGAAAAAGTTCCCAGTACGTTGGATTTCATTGTTACTATAACCACCTAAGTTGTATATCTCTGTAGCATCTCCATAAAGTTTTGTAACCTTATTTTTTGCCGATGATATATTGGCAGAAACATTCCATTTAAAATCTTTGTTTTTAATAATGTCACCGCTAAGTTCTAATTCAAATCCTTCATTAGTTGTAGAACCGATATTATCTAACTTGTATTTATATCCTGATGAAACTGGCATATTACGCAACATCAAAAGATCATCATTATTGATGTGGAAATAGTTAGCACTTGCAGTCAATCTGTTTTGGAAGAAACCAGCATCTAATCCAATATTAAATTGCTTTTGTTTTTCCCATCTTAAATCGAAATTATCGATGTAATTATCAGACACGTAAGTTCCAGAATTATTGCTCACTTGTGCATTATATAATGCAAAGTATCTGTAAGCATCTACATTCTGATTTCCTACCATACCATAACCTACGCGAAATTTAAGTTGGCTTAATTTTTCAAATCCTGAAAGGAAATTTTCTTTACCAATATCCCAGCTTCCAGCTATAGAAGGGAAAGTTCCCCATTTGTTATTAGGTCCAAATTTAGAAGAACCGTCTCTTCTTATTGTTCCTGTAATATTATACTTCCCATCAAAAGTATAGTTAGCTCTTGCAAAATACGATTGGTTTGTATAATCTGTAAAATTCGATCCTAACTGCGCATTGTCTTTTTGATAAGCTCCTGATAATGCCATGTATGTCAAGTCATCACTAACAAATCCGCGAGCTCTTACATCTGTACTATTACCTGAATTACTCAGTACAGAAAATCCTCCCATTATACTTACGTCATGCTTTGCAGCAAAAACTTTACTATAACTTACGGTATTATCCCATTGATAATTTAATTGCGAATATCTATAATGGTGCGCCTCGCCATTCATAGAATTTCTAAGTGATTGCCCAGTATAACTTGGCACATAATCAAAATTTGCCTGATCTATAACATCCACAGAAAGATTCGTTCTGATATCAAGTCCTTTTACTGGTTTTGCGCTTAAAAAATTACTGCTTGTAAGTCTATTGCGCGTACTTGAATTTATGATGTCGAGACTTTTAATTGGATTGTAAAGATTTTGATCAAATACTTCACCATATCTCAGATAAGTAGCTTTTGGGTCTATAGGCAATAATGGATTTGCTCCTAATGCCACACCAAAGGCACTTCCTTCTTGGTAATTGCTCTGACTTCTTGAAAAGGTCGTATTTGTACCAAACTGCAACCAAGATTTTAAATCCTGTGTAAGGTTAATTTTTCCATTATACCTTTTAAAATCAGAATTTTTAAGAAGCCCTTCCTGATCAACATAATTAAAACTCACAAAATAAGTTCCTTTTTCTCCTCCTCCGCTAAAACTTAAATTATGATTGGTTTGAAAACCTGAACGCGTTACCTGATCTAGCCAATTGTAGCTTTTACCTGTTCTGTAAGATTCCAATTCATAAGGTGCAAATACAGTCGAACCATCTGACTTAATTTGATTAATATAAGCAGCTCGATCAGCTCCAGGATTCTCATCCATATAACGATTTGCATAAGCGTCAACTCTTAAATCAAATAACTGCTGGCCATTCATCAAAGGAATAGTTCTTGCAAATTCAGATACACCAGTCCATGTGTCATACTGTATTTTTGCTTCTCCTGATCTTGAACCTTTTTTTGTTGTGATTACAATTACTCCATTTGCGGCTCTTGAACCATACAATGCAGTAGCAGAAGCATCTTTAAGCACTTCCATACTCGCAATATCATCAGGATTTATGTTTTCAAAATTACTATCTGTAATCAAACCATCAATTACAAATATTGGGTTACCTCCAAAGTTTAGAGAATTATTCCCTCTTATTCTTATTGAACCTGTCTGACCAGGTACAGCACTTTGCTGTACGTATACCCCTGACGCGCGCCCTTGAAGCGCTTGCACTACGTTTGGAGTAGGAACCTCTCTAAGCTTATCTCCAGAAACGCTGCTTACGGCACCTGTTAGATCTCCCTTTTTTATAGCAGCTCCAACTATTACCACTTCTGTCAGTTCCTGAGTGCTTGGAGTCAAAGAGATATTAATTTCAGGCTTGTTTGCAATTGCAGTTTGCTTATCAAATCCAATAAAACTAAACTCAAGCGTGGAACCAGATTTTACGTTTAATAATTTGTAACTACCATCAATGTCTGTTACTGTTGAATTCTGAGTACCTTTAACCTGAATAGTTGCCCCTGGTAAAGGTAAATTTTGTTCATCCTTAACTTTACCAGTTATGGTTTGGGAGTAAAGTGTGCCGGCATACAACATAACTACTAAGAAGCATAAGTATCTTATTGCAATTCTCATAATAATTTGGTTTTTAGTTAATAAATTAGTTAGTTAGTTTTTTGTTCTTTATTGAGCATTTAAAATACGAGAAAACGAATTGACTTATACTATACTATACTACAACATTACAAACATACAAATATTTTCATTACATCCAAATTTATGTTTTAAGAATTTGCTATTTTTTTTATTGATTTATTTCGGCTTTGCCACAAATACGGCACCTAAAAAAGGAAAAAGAAAATAAAGGATATGATAATTTAAAGAAATGTCAGACAAAAAAGAAGAAAGGTTCAATTAAAACCAAGGAAAAAAGTGTACAAATTAAAGAACTCATTCTCAAGAAATTTATCCATTAAAAGACATGCAAAATGCGTTTTTTAATAAAAAACTTTTCAATATGTGTCTATTAATTAGACCTAACAGGTTTTAAAAAACTGTTAGCTTTAAACCTAAAACATAAAAAAAGACGCACTGAAGTGCGTCTCTACATAAATCTTTGAACCTCTGAACCTTTGCACCTAAACCTTAGAACCTCAGCATCTCAGCACCTTAAAACCTAAGCTATTCCCCATTTAGAGAATAAAATAAAAATGCTTATCATGCCAATAATCAATAAAGCAAAATACCAATAACGATTCTTCCAAGGCGATAATTCAACCGTTTCTAGTTTGATTTCGGTGTATTGATACGCAGGATAATACCTAGATACCAATAGCATACAGAATGAAGTCAGAATAAACAAAAGAGCCAGCATGTGCAGATAATGCAATTTAATGTCCAATACATAATTGAAAATAATATAGCTCAAAATGAAAAAAATCATACCTATTTTTGCTGCTTGAGGCGGTACTTTTTTAAATACAAAACCAATCAGTATAATAGTAAAAATAGGCACACAAAACATACCGCCTAATTGCTGCAAGTAAGTGTAAAAACCAGCTTTACTAAAAATGATAAATGGCGCCGAAAACATAGCCAGAGCTGAAACAATAATTTCAAATTTACGTCCTGTGTAAACCAGATGTTTCTCTGTCGCTTCTTTATTTCTTTTCTCTAACCAAGGTTTGTAAAGATTAAGAACAAATAAAGTACTGCTGCTGTTAAGTCCTGCATTAAAAGTGCTTATTGCTGCTCCTAAAACGACTGCTGCCGTTAGACCAATCATAATTCCCGGCATAGTATCCTTGATAACAAGAGGAAAAACTTCTGCTGTATTTTCTAAATTTTTATAAAGATGTGTTCCAACCAATCCAGGAATATTGATAATAAAAGGACATAAGAGCTTTCCTAAGCAAGCTAGCCCCATACCTTTCTGGCTATGGGATAAACTTTTTGCCGAAAGTGCCTGCTGTACAATAAATTGTTCCATTCCCCAATAATACAGATTCATGATAAACATACCTGTAAAAATGGTGCTGAGCGGAATTTCATCATGAGGACCACCAATTGCATTTAAATGCTCTTTATTTTCTGAAAGCAAAATATGAAGACCTTTGAACCAATCTCCGTTTCCTAAGAATTTAAATCCAAAATAAGGAAATGCAATACCAATAGTCAGCAGACCAACACTCAAAACAGTATCGCTGATCGATATGGCTCGCAAACCGCCCAAAACTGAATAAGCGCAACCTGTAAGACCTATTAGCCAGACCATTACCCAGATATTCTGCCAATAGGTTAATTCTAATGGATACAGAAAATTAAACATTCCTGTCAGTGCCACTGCACCACCATATAATACAGCTGGAAGTAAATTAACGATATAACTGCATAGAAATATGATGGACACCAATCTTTTGGTCGATTCATCATAACGTTTTCCTAAATAATCAGGAATTGTCATAGCGCCTGTACGAAAGTAAATTGGAAGAAAAAATTCCGCAACCAAAAGCATTGCCAGCACAGAACTTACGCCCCATGCTATCACGCTCATGTTATTGGTGTAAATAGATTCGTTTTCGCCTATAAACTGATTAGCACTTATATTACTGAGCAGTAAAGCACCTCCAACTATAAAAAAATTATTGTTATGGTCTGCAAAAAAAAGTCCGCTTGTTGTCTGTACCTTTTTTTTTCGCGTTTTTATTGCTGAAATAACGGCAACCAAACCCGTAATCAGTAGGAAACTAACAATCGATAAAACATTCATAAATTACAGCGAATTTCTATCGATAAGAACTGTTGGAATAATTTCCTGCGTTTTTTTTCTGTTCAGCACAAAATCGGCTGCTCTTCTTCCCATTTCAGAGAAATCTGTAGAAAATGTAGTTACCCCGTCAAAAATGATCTCTTTTACAATATCATCGTTATGCGAAATAAAACCAATGTCTTTACCAATCTTCAATCCTTTAATTTTAGAATCTTTCAGCATTTCCCAAAGTTCCAAATTGTGAATGGTAAAATATACTTTTCCTTTTTCCAGAGAGCCAGCTGTATATTCTTCTTTTATGACACCTTTGATATCATAATCTTTCATAAATCTTTTAAAAGAATTTAAGATTTCATTAGGTTCTGCAGACGATGGCTTGAAGAAAAATACCAATTCATCGTACTTTTTAATTTTATCTTTAAGCTGCACAAAAGCATTGTAAGACGAATCTCCAAACTCTTGTGCAACATAATTGTAATCTTCATCCGTTTCTATAAAACGGTCTACCAGCAATACTCTGTTTGTAGGCAATTGTTTTAAGACAGCAGGTGTTTTTTTATTCGGAATCGGAGCGATAACAAACATTCCGTATTTTCCTTTTATGCTCTGAACTATATTCTCGAACGTATCAAAATTGTTGTGATGAAAGAAAATATCCAATTGCACATTCTTGCCCAGTCCTTTTCTAAAATTCTCATAAAACATTTCCTGAAAAATATCAAAAGCAAATATCAGCAATGCCACTTTTAATTCTTGCTTTACATCATTGGTCGCAACAAAATATCCCAAACGGTTTTTCGATTCGATAATTCCTCTGTGTACCAATTCTTTATAAGCTTTTGCAATGGTTTCTCTCGCAAAACCTAGTTCGCTTATAAAAGTATTTACAGACGGAAGTAAATCGCCTTTTACGACTACCTTTTCATCAATGGCATTAATTATTCCTTGAACCAATTGCTCATGCTTAGATAAGGAATTTATAGATTCAAGATTTTTGATCTGCTGAATAATTTGCTTCATAAATCGTTTTAATAAGTATTTATTTAGAAAATATTGTATTACAAATATATACTAATGTTTGAAATTTAGTTTAGGCCTTAGTAATTTTTAAAACAACACTGCTGTTTGATGCTGTAACATTCGGATTAATCCCAACTTGCATTAAAAAATCGCCCGAATATACAGCGGTTTCTACCACTGGTTTTTTATCTGGATATACATTGATTTCTTCTACTTTATAGTTTTGTCCAGCCTGCAATCCTTTTAGTTTAATTGGAAGAT
The DNA here is from genome assembly GCF_004151235.1 of Flavobacterium anhuiense. Taxonomy (GTDB): domain Bacteria; phylum Bacteroidota; class Bacteroidia; order Flavobacteriales; family Flavobacteriaceae; genus Flavobacterium; species Flavobacterium anhuiense_A. The sequence continues at coordinate 62,984 of NZ_JUIV01000016.1, read as the reverse complement.
GAGTTCCTGCTTCATATCTAGAGTTAACAGAATAGCTGAAAACCACAGCTTCATTACCATTTTTATTGACAAACATTACAGAAGCGGCATCATTATCCCACGGATTCTGCAGACGATATTGGTCTCCCTGCCAGATGGTATTACTTAATTCGTTATAGTTTTTTATTGCTTTTTGAGTGAAAACTAGATCTTTCTCATTTAAATCTTTTACTACAATATCAAAACCTAATTTTCCCATCATAGCAACATCTGTACGGTATTTTAGAGGTTGTTTTCCCCAGTCTGTAACGTGTGCCGCAATGGTAAGCGCTGGATAAAAATACGAGTATTCCCATTGCATGTAAACACGCTCTAAAGGATCTGTGTTGTCACTTGGCCAAAATTCTGTAAAGTATTTCAAAGCACCATAATCTACTCTTCCGCCACCGCCAGAGCAAAGCATCATTGGTACTTTTGGATATTTTACACGAATGCGTTCCAACACTTTGTACAATCCGTTTACATAATCGGTGTAGAAATTATTCTGTCTGTCTTTCAAATAATTAGAATAAGCATTATAAATCACAGCATTACAATCCCATTTAATATAAGCCAATTCTGGATTTTCAGTAAAAAGATTATCTACAACTCCATACACAAAATCCTGAACTTTTGGATTTGCCAAATCTAAAACCAACTGATTACGGAAATAATGTTCTGCTCTTCCTGGCTGTTTGATAACCCAATCAGGATGTTTTTTATACAAATCACTTGCAGGATTTACCATTTCAGGCTCAATCCAAATTCCGAATTTCACTTGATTGTCTTTGGCCGTTTTTACTAAAGTTCCAATTCCGTTTGGCAATTTCTTTTTATTGACATCCCAATCTCCCAAAGCTGCATCATCGTTGTTACGAGGATACGTGTTTCCAAACCAGCCATCGTCCAACAAGAACAGATCAACGCCTATTTTTTTACTATCGGCGATTAAAACTTTAAGTTTTTCTTCATCAAAATTAAAATAAGTTGCTTCCCAGTTGTTTAATAAGGTCAAACGATCTTCTTTTCCGTCTAAGATTTTATAAGTTCTTGACCAATCATGCAGATTACGGCTTGCAGTTCCTTTTCCTTTTGATGATAAAGTGTACCAAAATTTAGGAGTCGTAAAAACTTCGCTTTTTGCCAGTTTATAAGCTGCCGCTGCATTATTGATTCCAGAAATAACACGAAGATTGTTCAATGGATCTAACTCTAAATCGGTTCTAAAATTACCTGACCATTCTAAACCTGCAAACAAAACTTTTCCTTCGTCTTCAGTTGCTGGTTTATCCAAAGAAACCATAAATACTGAAGGCTGGAATAAATTGGTACGAGATCCTAATTTAGTATCTAAAGTTTTGATTCCGTGAGTAATTTTAGTTTCTTCTGGCTGCATTTCTTTTGCCCAGTCTCCATGATATTGATTCAAATAAAAGTTTTTGTATCCTTTCAAATATAAATTAGCCGATGCATACTTATTTAAAGTGATGCTTCCTTTTTCATTGTGCTGAATAGTTGTCCATTGCTCAATCACATCAGTATCATAATAAGATTGGATAAACAAATGAACCTCAACTGGATATACAGGATCTTTTAATGTAATTTCAGTTTGAGTAACTCCTGTACTAACCGTATTCGTTTTATGACTTACATATAGCAAATCCAAAGAAGTGTTTCCGTCAGCATGTGTTACTGTAATTGCAGGTTCTAATAAATTTTTTGATCCAGAAGCAGTGTAAGCCGCGTTATAAATTCCTGAATAATCCGTTCCTTGACGAAACTGACTTTGTATTTTAGCATAATCTGAATCGTTTGCCAGTTTTTCTCCTAAATAAATAGTGTTAACTTCTTTTCCTGGTGTTACTTGTAAAACTAATGCATTAGTTTTTGTTTTTACAGCAATAATCTGTTGTGCGGTTACTGTACTGCAATAACTCGTGAGAATAAAAAATGCTATCGCAAAAGACTGCCTTAAATTGATACTTTGTTTTTTCATTTTATTATATGTTATTTTTTTATTTTTTTCCTTCTGTAATTCCTTTCCAATTATCCGTTCTAAATGATGATGCTGGCAATCCTGATGCATTGGTTAAGTTTCCGTCTGGATTGTCTGCCCAATTGTATCTTACAGCCACAGGGTTTGGAACTTCCTGAGCATAAACAACTACTTTTCCATCCACTATTTTTGCTTCTGCCCAATAAAACTTCTGGTCTAATCCTGCTATAGAAAATCCTTTTAACGAACCTTCTTTGGCTTTAATTCCTACATTAAAATCAAAATCCAGAATAATGTTATTATGCTCTGTTTTATAGGATTTATAAAGCGGACCTGAATAATCAATTTTAGTATTGTAAACTTTTGCTAAAGCAATATCTGCCAAGCGTCCGCCAACGTCTTGTTTGTTTTTTGGGTGAATATCTTTTCCGTCTCCAATATCTGTCGTAACAGCCATTCCTGTATTAGGGACTTTTAGAGCCATAAATTGTGCTTCTCTTAATTCTGCCCAATCAGAATCTCCCGGCTGTATTTTCTTCTCTTTATAATTAGCCAATTGCACAAAGAAAAAAGGAAGATTTTTGTCTTTAAATTTATCTCGCCAGTCGTTTATCAAGAGTGGCATTAACTTTTGATATTGATGCGCTCTTTCCGCATTACTTTCACCCTGATACCAGATTACGCCTTTTATTTTATAATCTAACAAAGGCGCAATCATGGCATTGTATATGGCGCTTGGTCGGTTTTGGCCTTGAGCCATATAAGGTTTTGCAGGCAAATCTTTACTGTCTGCACCAATACTATACTTCCAATCTCCAGATAATGCAATGGTTTCTTTTTCTGATTTTAAAGCGATATTTTCATCTCCGTAAATCCCTCCATTTCCTGATCCGTCAAAAACTCTTATTGTTATTAGGTTTTCACCTTTCTTCAAATATTTTGCAGGAATTGTATACTGGCGTTCTACATTATAACCTTTGGTTTCACCAATATAATTTCCGTTTACCCAAAGTATATCATCGTCGTCGGCATAATAACTCAGCTTAAAATCTTTAGTATTATCCGAAATGTTGACTGTTTTCCTAAACCAGATTATTCCATCAAAATTTCCTAAACCGTTGCTGTCAAAAAAAGAAGGCACTTTCATTGTTTTCCAAGCTGAATCATCAATTTTAGACGTTGCCCAAACTGCTTTTTCGTTCTCATATCCTTTGTCAGCATTAGCAAGATGTTTTTCCCAAACTGCTAAATCAGCATTGTATTTTTTCTCTAAAGTTTCTCTACTTGATTCAGATTTCATGGCTTCAATTTCGGTATCAAAATCATGAATGGTACTTAACGCCCCCGAACTTGTCCAAGCTTCAATTAATGTTCCGCCCCAAGAAGAATGAATTAATCCAATAGGAATCTTTTTTTCTTTATAAATTTTTCTAGCAAAAAAATAAGCTGTCGCACTAAAATCCGCAATAGTTTTAGGGCTGCATATATTCCAGCCATCGTGTTGCACTTTTAGTGTATTTAGAGGTAAAGTGCTTTCGATATGCTCGGCTTGTAATAATCGTATTTGAGGATAATCGGCATTTGCAATTTCTTCTTTATAATTATTGATTTTCCCCCAGCCTTCTAACGGCATTTCCATATTACTTTGTCCTGAGCATAGCCAAACTTCTCCAATTAAAACATTTTGCAGTGTTTTTAAATCTCCGTCATTTATCGCAATTGTATAAGGACCACCATAAACGGGAGTTTTTAAAACTACATTCCATTTGCCATTTACCACATTGGCTTTATAAGTCTTTTTATCCCAAGAAGTTGTAACAGACACTGATTGTTTATCGCTTTCTCCCCAAAACGGAACAGTACTTTTTTGCTGCAAAACCATATTATCTGTAAAGAAAGATGGTAATAAAACCGTTGCATTAATTACATTTGAGGAAAGAATAAATAAGGTAAATACTAAAGCCGTTTTCTTAAAAAAATGTTTTCTCATAATTCTATCAATTAACGTTTTACTATCTTAAATAAACCCGCATCTTTAGCACCGAGATTTAAATCTATACTATTGTTTTTTATCTCAACAGTTTCGGCTGTAAAAAGATTTTGCAATTTATAATTACCGCTCTTAACACCAAGTCTTTCTAATGGCAAAGTAAAATTTTTAGCTGCTGAACCATAATTTAAAACTGCCACATACCAATCATTTCCTATTTTTTGTTCGAAAACTTCAGTTGTTAGTTTTCCCGTATTTCCTTCTACTGGGCGGAAAGCTACTCCATTGGCAACAATTTTAAGCAATTCATGATTCTGAAGCCACTCTTTTGCGCGCTTGCTCCAGATTCCATCTTTACTGTAATCATCTCCCGTAATTAATGTCCCCGTAATTACCGAAGATATTAATCTTGCACGATTCTCGCCTTCGGTAACATCTGCAAAAACCACATGATCAGCATCGATATAATCGTAGGAATAGGTTTGCCACCAGCCATAATTGACGCTATTTAATGTGTATTGTGTCTGCTCGATTGTTTTCCAAGCATCGCAAGCAATACGGCGAACGTGTGCGTAACGGGCTGTAGCCATATTAGGAGAAATTGCAGCATAAATTAGCATTTGCCCATCTAGTGCTTTTACTAAATGTTCCATTCCTACTTTATAAGCCTGCATTCCTGTGGTTACATTTTTATCATAAAATGAAGTCGATTCCGCTGCGGCGTGACCTAAAAAGTCAATTTTTATCATTTTAAAACCACATGCTTTTAGCTTATTAATAACATAATCAACGCGTTTAAGAGTTCCGGGATGTGTAGGGTCAATGGCACGTGCACCGTCGAAATCAAAATAAGTATTTCCGGTTTTAGTCCACAATTGTCCAAAAGTATAATCACTGCCTTCTGCTTTACGGTTTGGTCCATCTTTCCACCCCCAATCTGTAAAAGGCGCCCAGTAAGCTCCAGGTTCTAAACCTTTACTTTTGCAATAATCTGCAAATTCTTTTAATTTACTGAAATCTCCTGTAAATCCGCCTTTTACCATATTATCCCAAAATGAATCAAGATCAATATAAGCTGTATTGCCTACTCTAAATTGCGGAATTGAGTTAGCAAAAAAATCGGCAACTTTAGTCGTGTTTTCAAAATTAATTTTCTCCATCAAAACGCCCCAGCTATTCCAGCCAACTGGAGTTGGTTTATCCCAAGTAAAAACAAAAGGTTTCTCTACAATACGATTTGTTTTTGCATATTCTTCCATTCCCTCTCTCCAGTCAGAATAATATCCGACGAAGAATTTAGGCGATAAAACTTTTTCACCTTTTATTATTCCGTGCCCAATACTATCTCTAGTTATTTCTTTTTCTGAAAATCCAGCCCAAGCCGAAAATTGTGCTTCTTTATTTTTATTGATTGTTTTAACAGCGCTTTTCCAAACGGTATGTTCAAGCGAACCTACAATAAAACTGTTTCTTGAATTGTTGTTGAATATAATTCCAACTTCTGCACTAGTATTTTGAGAAATAGTATCTAGTTTTTTAGAATTATAACTTATAAAAGCATCATTGTCATAAGGAACAAAAACGCTATGCAGATTTTCAATTTTATCAAAAGCAATTTTGCCTAAATCTAATGGTGAGATATAATTGGTCGCAATTTGTTTTCCGTTACTTATTATTTCTATTTGAGTTATAAAGTAAGACTTATTGGTATAAGTATAAAAACTCTGAATTAAAGTTGGGTTATTTTTCTCTTTATAAGTTAAAGTATATTTTAAACCATTTCCTAAATCATCTTTAATAGTTTGTTTTGCAAAAACAGCATCTGGATATGAATCTGTCGTTATGGTTTTTCCGTTAACTATAACAGAAGCTTTTGCTCCGCTAAATACAGTTTTTCCAGATTGGCTTACTGAAATCGTTTTTTGTTTCGCATCATAAATAATGATTCCGTTTTTACCAAAATTCATTGTAATATTTTTTTGCGCTAAAGCTGATACACAAAAAAATACTGCCAGAAAAATGGATAAAAACAGTTTTTTTAAAGGAAAAGGATAGTGGTTCATTAGATAAGTTTTTTGGTTTATTATACTATTCTATACTACAATAATACAAATTAAAATTAACCCTGCAAGAATATAAGTAAAAATAGTGCTCATTTTTTCCGATTCCAAAAACATAAACTCCTATAAATCAACAAACAAGTTTACTTAACGAAAATTATTTTTTTTGTTTCAAAATAGTCAATCTGACAATAAACGGATAAAAATTTCAAAAAGATAAACAAAAAATATGCATCGCAAAAAGTACTATATTTCAAATTTGCCGTTTAAAAATTCTAAAATATCGATACAAAAAATCCCGATTCTCAACAAAATGAAAATCGGGATTTTTAAAAAGTTACTTAAAGATTTTTAATTCTTAACAAATTTAAAGTTTTGCTGCGGATGTCCAGATGCTTTCACTTTTACTACATAAACGCCTTTTGTAAGCCCGTTTACCGGAATTTCTGAACTAATTGTTCCATTTGTCGTAACAGTGGTTTTCCAAACTTCTTTTCCTGTTATATTATGCACCGAGATTGCTGTTGGACCATTAATTTCATGATCAAACTTAATTCTAAAACTGTCTGTCGCAGGATTAGGAAAAACATAATTAGTAGAAGCATTCGCCCAATTATAACTTGGAGTACTTAATGTCCCACTAGAAATAGCATAAATCGCAGCATCAGCCTGAGGCAATTGAACACTTAATGTGCTTTGAGCTGTACTCGTAGCTCCAGAATAAAGTTCTTTAACAGTATAATTGCCTGAACCAAGCCCTAAACGACTCAAACTGATATTATTTGTCGTAGCCGAATTGCTGTAATTAAAAACTGCGACATAAGTAACGTTATTGTGCGTTGCCGAAAAAACATTCGCCGCATTATATCCCGTATTTCCATCTGCAGGAATAAAGTGCATTTCATTACGTGCGACATCCATTACATCATTATTTTGCAAAAGGCTCTGCGCAGTGGTTTTCCATTGTCCAGCAACAGAAAAATCATCACCAGTAATTACCGTTCCTGTAACTACACTGCTTAATAATCTTGCACGATTCTGTCCGATTGAAGCGTTTCCGAAAACTACGTGATCTGCATCTATATAATCATAAATTTGATTTTGCCACCATCCATAAGTTGTACTATTCAAAGTATAATCAGTATCACTTATTGTCGCGTACGCATCACATGCAATACGTCTTACATGCACAAAAGGACCAGTAGCGAGATTAGGAGATATAGCTGCCTGAACCAACATAGTTCCTCCAATTTGGTCAATCAAGAATTTCATTCCTTCTTGATACGCTTCCATTCCTGTATGCAATTGGTTATTTGCAAAGCTGTCTGCTTCAATGCTTGCATGAGTTAAAAAGTCAATTTTTATCATTTCGAATCCAGCAGTTTTAAAACGATTTATAAAATATTGAATTCTCGCTTTAGTTCCTGGACTTGTTGGATCCATAGCATAAGCCCCATCCAATTCTAAAGGATTTCCATTGACTTTTGTCCAACACTGATTATAAGTATACGAACTTCCCTCAACCTGACGATTGTATTTTCCCCAATCTACAAACGGAGCCCAATAAATTCCAGCCTTATATCCTTTACTTTTTGCATAAGTAACAAATTGTGCCAATTCGGCATCGCTCATATTATCCCAATACGAATCCAAGTCGATGAATAAAGTATTATCTTCTGTTTTAAATGCAGGGCAATCATTATGAAAAAAATCTACAACTGCTTTTGCCTTCGTTAAGTTAATATTGGTCTGCATAGCTCCCCAGCTGTTCCATCCAATTGGTTTTGGAGCTGTCCAATCAAAAATATATTTAGGTTGCATCGCTGCGTTGGCTTGCGCAAATTCTTCAAATCCTGTTCTCCAGTCGTTCGTAGCATTAATCATTATTTTTGGAGAAGGACAACTCGTTTGCCCAACATTTACCCAACCGTGTCCTCGTGTATCTCTGGTTACGTCTTGTTTAGTCCAACCCGCAATAACCGAAACATAAGCCGATGAAGAACCACCACCGCTTACAGTAACACCTGTTTTCCATTTGGTATGTTCCAAAGAACCAATTACTAAACCTTTTCGATTGGTATTGTTATAAATATTAGTTACTTCTGATGCTGTAAACTCAGCTGAGTTTAAAGTATAAGCATTGTAGCGAATCCAGGCGTCATTATCGTAAGGAACAAATACTGCTCTTGTATCTCCTGTTCCAAAATTGGGCGTTATCTGGTTACTGGTTAAAGGCGACATTTTATAGCAGTTTGATCCGCTTCCTGTTAAGACTACTTGCACAGCTAAATAGTTTTTATTGGTATAAGTGTAAAAAATCTGTTGCATTCCAAGATTATAATTCCCACTTAAAGTAAAAATATGTTTGGTGCCGCTTCCTATATTGTCTGCAAACGGTTCTGAAGTATAAACTGCTGAAGCAAAATTACTGCTTAAGTATTGTTGATCACTGTTTGCATAAGCAGATGCATTGCTAATTACAGTTGCACCATTAAACTTTATGCTATAGGTTTTATTAGTGAGGTTATAAACAATACTATTGTTTGTTCCAAAAGCGATAGTTTGGTTAGTTCCTGCCGCTAATGGTGTCAAAATAAACTTATCCAGATTAGGAGCCCACGAATTCGTATTATCCCAAAGCAGAGTGGTTATTCCGCTGTTTAGATAGACACTTATATTTTTGGACGCCGCTGTACTCCATCCTCCACTTGGCTCACATGGAATTGCAATAGCCGTGGCTGAACCTGCAGTTAACCTAATCGTGCGTGGATCTCCTGTACAATAAAATAATTGCAGATTGTACCAGCCTGATGCTGTTACATTGACGTTTACCGAAACGCTACCTGTTCCTCCTAAATTACCGACTATTTTTCCTGAACAGGAATCGCAATTCTGAATGTCGGCATTTCCTGTACGAGTACCGTTTTCAAACTCGTAAGTCTGTCCCCAGCTACAGATTGTTAATAAAAAAAGCATTAAAGCTAGAATGTTTTTAACTGGTAATGTTTCATTTGTAATTTTTTGCATGGTTTTCTTAATTAGTTAGTAAATAACAGTTCTATACTGTACTATACTACAATAATACAAAAAATATTACTATGTAACTTAAAAAGAGTCGTTTAAAAAGAATTCAATAATCTTAATTGTCTTTTCATTCTTGAATTCAAAAAAAAGAGTTAAATACTTCTACGAACATCTTAAACTCTTTTTTAAATTATATTTTGGATTTCTTAGCTCCCTCTACTTGCCAATGCAGAAATTAACTTTCCTAATTTTACAACGGGTAAACTAGGTCGGAGCACAAATAAGGCACGAAAAAAAATACAATTTAAAATCTTACAAAAAACATCATTTGTAATGTGTCTCTTAATTAAAATAAAATGACAGGTTTTCAAAAAAACTAATTGCTCTGTCCTAATTATAATATCAAAATCTTAGGATATTGGTACATGTAAATTTTTTAAATCGACAAAAACACAGTAAAAAAATCTCAAAAAAAACAAAGACTAACTAACTAACTAACTTTTAAATAGTCTATCCATTTAAACAAATTCGCTAACCGGATCAATTTTTGCATCGCCGGCCAAAATCGCAATTAAAAAATCTTTAGAAAGAAAGAAAGAAAGAAAGAAAGAAAGAAAGAAAGAAAGAAAGAAAGAAAGAAAGAAAGAAAGAAAGAAAGAAAGAAAGAAATCTTTACCTTAAAAAGGATCTAATCTCCAGTTTAAAGAACTAGTTTGAATCTTGTTGAGGTCACTGAGCCAGATGGCGCCAATTGTCTTCAATTGGCGCCATTTTTTATTGAGACTATAAACAAAGTAATTCTGAATCATTTTTGCTTTTAATTTCATTTTTTTAATCAGAGCCAAATAATGTGAAAGAACCTGTATAGACTCCATATTTTTTTTCACACAAAAAAATAGGCGAATTTGAAAATAGCCTTTGACTTTAAACATGAGATTGTAAAAAATAAGGAGCAAAAATGTGCCCTTAACTTTAACTACATTTTTCGTTAGCACATCCATTTATTTAATAATAGAGTAAATTGCAGTTTTTGCTTCATTTCATCTTATTTAATTTCATGGACTTTGTTTTATAATTGTACATCTCAATATGGGTTCCGTCCAATTTACAAAATCGATTAAACGTAGTTATCGTTGACTACAATCATCTGAGCCTTCCCAAAAAAATGACAAGACTTTAATTCCGCTAAATACTCATTTTGTCGATTCAAAACTTTTAAGACCCAATACATTTAAAAACATCTAAAACAAGAAAAGCAACCTTGAAAACTAGTTTGATTTTAACAAAATAATACACATTATTTCAAGAAAAATCTTCAAAATGATGCGAAAAATTCGAAATATTATCTAATCAACTGATAAAAGTTATAGATTTGTTCAAAAATCAAAAGCAATTTCATTCCTTAAATGGAGAATACCACAACAGATATTTTTTTATGGCAGCAGATTAAAAAAGGTGATATTACCGCCTTTGAGAAGTTGTATGATATCTACGCTGATGTTTTGCTAACTTTTGCTTTACAATATACTAACGAAACTTCAATTGCTAAAGATGCTATTCATGATGTTTTTCTAGACATCTACAAATACCGAAGCGGTCTTGCCGAAAGTGTCAATGTAAAATCGTATTTGTTTAAAATCACGCAACGAAATGTTTTAAAAAAACATAAAGCTACGCAGAAAATATTTTCCCTAAGTACTGATTATGATTCTGTTATATTAAAAGAACTTTCTTTTGAAGATGCTTTGATCGAAGAAGAAAATCATACAGCGCTAAACTCCAGACTGGCTTTTGCAATGGAAGAACTTACCGAAAAACAGCGCAAAGCATTATTCTACAGATTTAACGAAGACAAACCTTATGAAGAAATTGCTTCTATTTTGGGCATTTCTATCGAGTCTTGCAGAACACTGATTTACAGGTGTTTGAAAGAATTAAGAAAAAAACTTTAAAAAAAGGTTATTTTTTATGTCTATGTTTTACAAGAGTTGTTCTCTTAGTATTATATACCCCATAAAAACATCGCCTTGCAAATTAACTTTAACAAAATATCGAACGATGAAAAAGACTCTTTAAAGAGTCAAATTCGTCATGGACTAATAGAACTGGAGCAAAAAGAATCCAGAATCAGGAATAAGAAAAGATTAATCGCCTTTTCTGCGGCTGCCAGCGTAGCATTATTAGCCGGATTGTTTATTAGTCGAACTCCAGAAAGCAAACCTAAAACAGATTTAGAGCTTTTTGCTGAAAAAGGAGAAACAACAATGTCTAATGCAGACTTAGAGAATATCTCTCTTGTACTGCAAGACCAAAAAACTATTGCTGTACAGGACAGTTCAGTAATTAGTTATGGAAAAAACGGTGAAAAAGTAACAGTTGGAACGCAGTCAATTAACACAAATGCTAACAGCACTTCTTTTAATACAGTTAGAGTTCCTTACGGTAAAAGAACGCAGATTGTTTTAACTGACGGTACAAAGGTTTGGCTGAATTCAGGTTCTTCCTTAATTTATCCAGCTCAATTTGATGGAGCAATTCGTGAAGTGTATTTAACTGGCGAAGCGGCGTTTGATGTAGCGCACAACAAAGCCAAACCTTTTTTTGTAAAAACAAAAGAATGCGATGTCCGTGTGCTCGGAACGGTTTTCAATGTAAGTTCCTATCCTGAAGACCAGACAGTCCAAACTGCCTTATTGCAAGGAAAAGTTCGAATTACGTATAACAAAAAAGGGCTGTTAAGCAATAAAGAAATTCAGGAAGATTTAACGCCTGGAATGATGGCCACAATCGACAAAGATAAAAAGCAGATTAAAGTCGAACTAAAAGATGTTGCTTCTGCATTGTCTTGGAGAGAAGGCTATTTTACTTTCAAAAGCCAGTCATTGAATACGATTTTAGGCAAACTTTCAAAATATTATAAAATAGAATTTATCAAAGGCGATAATTTAAACCTCGACGCTAATTATTCTGGATCTTTTGCCTTAAATGAAAACCTTAATTCGCTGGCGAGTACTTTAGCGAGTATTACCAACAGCAGCTGTACTGTTAACGCAAACCAAAGAACTATTACAATTAAATAAATAAAAAAATCAATTCTAAAACCACCAAAGCCTATGATAGAAGACCAGAAATAAACATATCAACCTTATTTGTAAAAACTAACCAAAAAAAAACCAAAAGATGTTGGAACCATCTTTTGGCATTGTAGAACAGTAGTCAACGCTAATTGACTATATCTTAAATTCAAAACAAAATTATGAATAAAAAACATAATTCAGAAAAGTATTTTTCTGAACGATACCACTATTACCTATATCTGCTGCTTATGAGATCTGTTACTGCATCTATTTGGATAAGTATGTGTAGTTTATATGCGAACCCTTCTTTAGGACAAAATAAAATACATGTTCGTTTCAAGAACACGCCACTAACCGAGGTATTTTCTACTTTAGAAAAACAGACTAACTATGTCTTTTTCTATAATGACGATGTGCTTAAATCTGCCAATACCATTACATTGGACAAAGATGCTACTTTAGAAGAAATCTTAAATAATGCTTTCACCAACAACAATCTTACTTTTGATATTATTGATAAGCAAGTAATTGTAAAGAAAAATAAAAAGAAAGCAGAACAGCTGGAATATGAACTAACAGGAAAAGTTACCGACAAAAATGGTGCCCCGATGGTTGGCGTAAACGTAGTGCTAAAAGGAAAACAAACTTGGGATATTACTAGAAAAGAAGGTGATTACCGAATGAGGGTTTCTCCTTATGATACCATTGTTTTCAGCTCTTTAGGATATAAGACTGTAACCGTAGCCGTTAACAATAAAAGAGTAATCAATACTACACTTGTACCAGATGTTATGGAACTCCATTCTGTTGAAATTCCTGCTTCTAACGGTTATACTGAAATCCCGAGAGAAAGAGTTACGGGAGCTATTGGAGTAATAGGCGCAAAAGAACTTGCTGAGGTTCCGACAGTAGACATCCAGTCAAGGCTAGAAGGAAAACTTGCTGGTGTAAATGTTGATCCAAGAACAGGATCAATCAGTGTCAGAGGAACAAATAATTTTGGCGGAACAGGACAGCCGTTAATTGTTATTGATGGTTTTCCGCAGTCAAGAGAAGATTTTGCATTTTCTAAAAGAGGCGTACCAGGAACTTCTATTTTAAGTTTTCTTAATCCAGATGATGTAGAAAGCATTTCGGTTTTAAAAGATGCCGCAGCAAGTTCAATTTGGGGATCAATGGCTGCTAATGGCGTTATTGTAATCACAACCAAAAAAGGAAAAAAAGGTGAACCATCTATAACTTTTAATACTACTACAAGTATTGGAGAAAAAATAGACTTGGGAAAACTTCGTGTTATGAATACTGCACAATACATCGATTATGAAAAAGATCTTGTGGCTGGCGGATTTGTAGCTGATAATATTTCGAACTGGCAAGCCCTTAATCCAAGTGCAGCACAAGAAATAATGTTCAGACAAAAAAGAGGGCAAATCTCTGTTTCTGAAAGAGATGCATTATTGAGCCAGCTATCGCAAAATGATAATTTGGGGCAGATAAACAGATATTTATTAAGAAATTCAGTTACGACCCAATACGATTTATCTATAAATGGAGGAAACGAAAAAAGCACTTACTATCTGTCTTTAGGCTATAATAAAGATCAGGCTGCAATGCAAGGAAACAATTCCCAATCTTATAATATCACATTAAACAATTCTTTTCAGCTTAAAAGCTACTTAAAGTTAAATACAGGAGTAAATTACGTTCCAAGTACCTATCAAAACAATAACGTTGCAAACGAAGCTCTTTCAAATGTATCTGCCACAGCCTTGCGACCATACGATATGATTGCTGATGAAAACGGAAAAGGAATTGACCGCTATTTCCTTTTCAGACCAGAAGTCGCAAAAGGATTTGAAGCAAAAGGATACTTGCCTTGGTCTTACAATTATTTAGATGAGCTGAATTATTCTAACGTGATAACCAAAGGTGCTAATTTAAGATTAAATGCCAGTTTAACAGCAACAATTACAGATTGGCTAAATTTTGAAGCGTCTGGAATGTACACTAATATTACCAACAAAATCAAGTCTTTGAGTGAATTAGACAGCTATTATACTCGAAATATGATTAATCAGGCAACATCAGTTAATACAGCTGGAAAATTAGTTTATGGTATACCCTTAGGATCTTATTTGTATAATACCAATTCCAGCAATGATACTCAGAGTATGCGTTTTCAGATGAATATCAATAAGAACTTTAACGAAAACAACAGCCTGCATTTCTTAGCTGGTTCTGAAATTAGAGAAGAACGCAGAGAAGGTTCAAGCCAAAGATACTATGGTTACAATATTGATACTAACTCAGGACAATCGGTAAATCCTACAGTGTATTATACTACTGTTTACGGATGGCAGAGCATTATTGGAAGCACTGATAATAGTATCAGCAAATCAAGAAACCGTTATTTATCCTATTACGGACTAGGTTCTTATGATTATAAGAACCGTTACCATGTTTCTGGAAGCATTCGTTTTGATGATTTTAATCTATTGGGAGCTTCTAGAAAAAACAGAGCATTGCCATTATGGTCTGTAGGCGGAAAATGGGACATCAATAAAGAAATTTTCTTAAGCGATGTAAACTGGTTAAGCAGTTTAGCATTAAGAGTTACTTATGGAAAATCTGGAAGTTCGCCTGCTGGAGGATTTGGAAGCCAGAGTCCTGTAATCAGTATTGGATCTGTCGATTTCAACACGCAATTACCAACAGCTTCTATTTCTATCCCTGAAAACCCTGAAATTAAATGGGAAACAACTGCAACACTAAACTATGGTCTAGATTACGGATTTTTCAAAAATCGTTTACGAGGAAGTCTTGATTTATATTATAAAAAAACAAATGATATTCTAGCAAGCCTTCCTTTCAATCCAACTTATGGATGGTCATTTGTAACGTATAATACCGCTTCTTTAAAAGGCCATGGTGTTGATCTGTCTCTTTCAGGAACAATTATAAATACTGCCTTTAAATGGAACAGCAACCTTAATTTCTCCTACAATACCAATGAAGTTACAGACTCTCGCTATGTATTAAACAGCACTAACCAATATTTTGGTTCAGCAGCTATGGTTGGAAACAGTATTGGAACAATCTATGCTTACAACTGGGCTGGACTGGATGCAACTGGACAGTCTCAGGTGTATAAAAAAGACGGTACAATCGTTAACTCTTCTCAAGGAATTGCAGCAATAGATAAAGACGATTTGAAAAAAATGGGAACTTCTTTTGCTCCTTATTTTGGAGGCTTTATTAATGATTTTTCTTTTAAAAATTTCAGATTAGGAGTTCAAATAACTTATTATGCAGGACACGTATTTAGAAATACCGTATTGCAAAATTATCCTTCATATTCTGGCGTACAGTCTGGAGCTGTTGCTAAAGACGAGCTAGTGGCTGACAGATGGAGAAAAGCAGGAGACGAAGCTATTACAAATGTTCCTGGCCTAACCAATATTAGCTTTAACAGCTTGAACCGTTACCAGATGGCAGATATTAATGTGCTTCCTGCAGACAATATTAGATTGCAGCAGATTTCGTTAGGATATAATGTGCCATCACAATGGTTAGAAAGAACATTTATTAAGTCATTAAGTTTCAATTTTGCCGCTAGAAATCTTGGATTGCTTTGGGTTAAAAATGATTTAGGAATCGATCCGCAATACTTGTCAAACGCTAATTACAATACACTTGCCCCACAGCGTAATTACTCGTTACAATTTAATTGCACTTTTTAATTTAAAAAACAGATTATCATGAAATTTCTAAAAACCGCATTATATATAATCCTTCCTTTGCTTTTACTAAACTCATGCCGAGATTATGTTGAAGTTGAACAGGTTGGAAATAACAGAATTTTAAAATATACTTCTGATTACAGGGCATTGGCTAACAGCTATAACGATATGACTTCTTCTGGAGGAATCTATCTTATTGCTAATGCTGATGTTGAATTTCCGACAACTTATCAAAACGGAGTAAGTACGATTTGGGCAAACAGCTATACTTGGCAGGACAGAATTTACGATCCTTCTCAGGGCGATTCAGACTGGATCGGATTATACAAAGCAATTTATTACAGTAACGTAATCCTAGATGGCGTAATGAGCAGCCAAAAAGGAACAGATGCAGAAAAAAAAGAAATCTATGCTGAAGCTTTTGTGCATAGAGCATTTGCTTACTTGCAGCTAGTAAACACTTACGGACCTCAATTTGATCCAGCTTCTGCGAATTCAGAAAAAGCTGTGCCTATTTTATTGAAACCTGAACTGTTTTCTTCATTAGACAGAAGCACTGTTGCTCAAGTTTACGATCAAATTATATCTGATTTAAAGAATGCCTTAGCCAATGATATTCAGGATTCTCCTCCATTTAATGTGCTTCCTTCTAAAAAAGCGGTGTATGCATTACTTGCCAGAACATATCTATATATGGGGCAATATCAGTTGAGTCTTGAAAATGCAGAAAAAGCTTTACAGATGCAAAATGGCCTGATTGATTTAAAAACATTTGCTTCTGGCTACAGTTATCCCGTTCTGATTCAGAATCCTGAAGTAATATTTTCTAAAACTTTACTCAATACCTACAATAGAGCTCCTTTGTCTCCTGATTTATTAAGCAGTTTTGGAACTAATGACTTGCGCTACGATTATTATACAATTGCTGGTAATATTGCCATCTCTCCTACTTACACAGGAAGAGGATTTGGAATTGCGACTTACAGCAATACAAACGGTATAAACGTTGGGGTTTCAGTGCCAGAAATGTATCTTATCGCAGCAGAATGTTATGCGCGAGGCGGACAGCCGCAAAAAGCAGTTGATTATTTAAATATCTTAAGAGCTAAACGTTTTAAAACAGGAACGGCTTACAGTGTTACTGCGGCAACAAACAAGGAAGCTTTGGATTTGGTTTTAACTGAAAGGCAAAAAGAATTTATCGGACGCGGATTCAGATGGTTTGATCAGCGCCGCTTAAATTTAGATCCGACTTATCAGAAAACTTATAGCCGAGTTTTCAAAGGCCAAACCTATACCCTAGCTCCAAACAGCGACGGATATGTTTTCCCAATCAATCAAAATTATATCGATTTAAACCCAGAACTGGGCAAATAAAACTTACAATGTTCAATAAATTAATAAATATCAAAGTATTGGTATTGGTGTTCTGCGCCCTTACCTTACAGGTCAAAAGCCAAGAAGTTAAATCCAGATTACGAGGAATGGTCGATATTCCGATTCCTGGAGCAACTTTCAGCATGACGTATGATCCAAAAGGCGGACCTTTAGAAAACGTTAAAAATATCAATGGTTATGCTTATGTTTTTAATGATTACAGATGGGAAATTGAAGACCTAAAAATGAAAAAAAATGGCGCTGTTTACAGCGCCGATTTTACAGTTCCAAAAAACTGTGCTTTTATGGCTTTCAAATTCTATGGCAATACCGAAAACGGATTAGTTACCGATACTAATCAGGATACTGGTTATATGCTGGTTGCTTTTAAAGAACCAAAAGTTAAAATGCCTGGTGCAGATTTGGCTTGGGCAACTTTTAGAAATAAAGATTTTAATGGCCAATTTGGAGGTTATTTTAAAGATTTTTCTATTGATGGCGATGCTACAGAATATTGGTTAAAAAAAGAAGTAGCAAGTAATGGCAACAGATTTCCAGAGTTTTTTGATACTTATTTCCAAGTTCTGAAAGTTCAAAAACCTGAAAAATTTCAGGAATTGGGCACTCGTTTCCTTGGAGATTTTACAAAAAATATGAAGGGAATGCCAGAAGAAGTTTATCTAAAAGTGTATCAAATTTATTTGAATGATTTAAAAAACAAAACAAAAGCAGATTCTCTTGAAAATGTAATCGTAAAACAGTTTCCAAAAGGAGCATTTTTAAGGCAAAAAGCTTATCAAAAAATTATGCCTACTGCAGATGCCGCAGAAAGGAATAAATTAATTGCACAATTTTTAGCTGATTTTCCATACAGTTCTGAAGTGCCGTCGTCTCAAAAGTATTTTTATAACAATATTGTAAAATTGCAGTTTACTAATTATTTTGAAAACAAAGATTATAAAAGCATTTTGGCCATGATTCCAACCATGAATTTTGCTAATTTAAATGATGCTT
Source organism: Flavobacterium anhuiense (assembly GCF_004151235.1). Taxonomy (GTDB): domain Bacteria; phylum Bacteroidota; class Bacteroidia; order Flavobacteriales; family Flavobacteriaceae; genus Flavobacterium; species Flavobacterium anhuiense_A. Next base: position 44,688 of record NZ_JUIV01000016.1, on the reverse strand, counting down.
ATCACCAGAATATTTCTAAAGCGCTGTACTTAAAAACTGTTGACGCTGCAACTATTGAAACTATGGCAGTGCCTATGATTAAACTGATGCAGGAAAAGGTAAATGACATGTCTTATATGTCAGGATTGTATTGGTCGCCAAATCAGGCCACTGAAAATGCAAAAAATCAGCTTAACAACGAATTAGTGATTCAGATTCGAATGTATGATATGCTGAAAAAATGCAAAGAAGTTTTAGAGACTTTCGAATTGCTTCCATTTGAAAAACGTTATGAAAAAGCAAGTATTAACGATATCCATATCAAAGCATTAGAATCTTTCAACAAACCAATCATTGAGGTTTTAAAAAATGCGGCAAGAGCCAATACTTTATCTGAGGGCGCAACTGCAAAACTTAAAGAATTGTATTTGAAAGAAGGCAAAAAAGAAGCTGATTTCCCTGCTTATTTGGAGCAGCTGAAAAAAGAAAACAAAACAGAAGAAAAAATCGCTCTGATTGATATCGCCGCTCCTCCAATTAAAGTGCAGTCAGCAGATGGCAAAACAAAAGATTTGGTTTTAAACAGCGGTAAAATTATCGTAATCGACTTTTGGGCAACTTGGTGCGGGCCTTGTAAAAAAGCTTTCCCAGCTATGCAGCAATTGGTAAACAATTTCAAAGATGATAAACAAGTTGAAATTTATTTTATCAGTACTCAGGAAACTAAAGAAGGCTATAAAAAAGAAGCTTTGGCATATTTAAAAGAAAAAGGTTTAAAAATCAATACGTACTTTGATTTGGTTAAAAAAGGCGGTGGCACAAACAATGCTTCTTTTGGCCAATATGCCAAAATTTTTAATTCAAGCGGTATTCCTAGAAAAGTTGTGATTAAAGACGGTAAAATCCGTTTTACATCTGAAGGATATTCTGGAAATCCAGGACAATTAGTAGATGAACTTACAAATGTCATCAATACTTTGAAAAACGAATAATTGCTTTTTGAAAATCAAAAAAATATGAAAAAAATAGTTTTACTATGTGCACTCGCTTTGGGTGTGCATAGTTTATCTGCACAGAAAAAAGCAGTAGACGAATCGGCATACCAATCGTGGCAGCGAATTAACAGCAAGTCTATTTCTTATAATGGGAAATGGATGTCGTATAATACTGTTTTTCAAGATGAAGAAAAAGAAAACAAAAAACAGATTATTATTCAGGAAGCTCCAAAAGGAAAACGATTGGTGCTGGAGAATATCAGTGATTTAAAGTTCATCGGAAAAAAAGACTGGATTCAGTACAGCAAAAATGACAGCACGCTTTTGCAGAATTTAAAAACAGGAGTTAAAAAACTTTGGAAAAGCAAGCATTACACAAATGCACTTGACGGAACCGATTTCCTGTACTACACTCGCCCTGAAACTCCAAAAGGAAAATTCTTCTTGCAGCGTTTGGTTTGTTACAATTTAGAAAGTAATGACAGTACTTTTGTAAGCAACATTAAGTCGTCTCGTTTTTTAAAGAACAAATCGATCGTGTATGTTCAGATTGAAAAGGATCAGGTTTTTCTAAAACACGGAGCAATTGGCGGAAAACAAGAAACTATTTACAGCGGAAAAGCTTCTGATTTTGGCGATTTTCAAATAAACGATAAAGAAAATGGCGGCAGTTTTACTTTGAAAGGCAATAACAGCTCCGATTTTAATGTGGTTTATTCTTTTAATCTTAATAATACTTCTACAAAAGTTTCATTCAACTATGATGATATTAAATTAGGCGAATCTGGTTATTCGATTTCAAAAACAGCATACGGATTAAACGAAAACACTCGTTTTATTACGCTATTAGTAAATTCTAATAAACGTCCTGAAAATACACAGATTGCAAAATCGAATATTGAAATCTGGAGATCAAATCAGGGAACTATGGAGCGCAGACAGGAATTACTAAGAAATACGAAAACGCTTCCAAGTGAACAAAAATTCATTTATGATATTCAAAATAAAAAAGTTATAAAACTTGCTTCAACAGGCGAATTTGATCAGGTTCTAATTCCAGAATCTGGAAACTTCAAAGGTGTTTTTGCCATTGATAAAAAACCATATGCTGTAGAAGTAGATTGGACTTTTAATGAACGTAACGATGTATATTGGATTGATGCTTCGACAGGAAAATCTACAAAAGTACTAACTGGAGTTTTTGGAAGTATAACATGGAATCCGCAAGGAAGTTTTGCTGTTTATTATAATGAAAAAGAAAAAATTTGGACAGTTTTTGATTCTGCTTCTTTGCAGTTTAAAAACATAAGTTCACAAATTCCTTTTCCAGTTTCAGATGAAAACGTAGACATGAAATCGGCCAATACGGCTTACGGAATTGCTGGCTGGTTAAACAACGGAAATACAGTTGTTCTTTACGATCAGTTTGATTTGTGGGCGATTGATCTTACGAATCAAAAAGCGGCTTATTCTATTACGAATGGTTTCGGAAGAAAAAACAATGTAGAGCTTCGTTATAATGAAACAGGCTTTATAGGAGATTTGGACACTAAAAAATCAATTACTTTCATAGGTTTTGATATCACAAGTAAATCAAAAGGAGTATATAAATTAGCTAATAATAGTACGATTACAAAAGTATTTGCTAATGCTGATTATAATGTGCGAATTGAAGCTGTTTCTGGAGATAATTCAAGTGTATTATTCAGCAAAGAAAGCTATACTATTTTCCCAGATTTATGGTGGAGCACTGCTAATTTTGGTTCACAATCTAAAATGACAGATATAAATCCGCAACAGAAAGATTATGCTTGGGGAACTGCAAAAGTATTGACATGGAAAAGCTTTAACGGAAAAGAAAACCAAGGGAATCTTTATCTGCCAGACAATTACGACAGCAAAAAAACATATCCTGTAATTGTTCATTTTTATGAAAAACATACAACAGAATTTAATGCATATCAGCTGCCAGAAATTAGTTCTTCAAACATTAATATTCCTTCATATTTAAGCAGAGGATATATCGTTTTTCAGCCAGACGTTCATTATGTTTATGGTGATGTTGGAAACAGCGTTTACAATGATGTCATGAGCGGTGTCGACTATTTAATTGCAAATGGTATTACTGAAAAAGGTAAAATCGGAATTCAGGGACACAGTTTTGGAGGTTACGAAACTTCTTTCTTAACCACTAAAACAGATCTTTTTACTTGTGCAATTGTAGGTTCTGGCGTAAGCAACTTTACTGCCAATTATCCTGTTATGAGATCCAATGGAATTTCGACTATGTTTAAATACGAAGCCGATCAATATCGTATGGGAAGTTCAATGCACGATAACCTTGACGGATACATCAAAAATTCGCCTTTATTTGCTGCAAAAAACATTAAAACCCCTATTTTGATTTTCCATAATGATAATGACCGCGCAGTTCCTTATCAAGAAGGACAATCTTTATTCTTTGCACTTCGTCGTTTAGGAAAACCTGCTTTATTGGTAAACTATAAAAAAGAAGGACATACCTTAGACGATGCCAGCAATAGAAAAGACTGGACACTCAAAATGCAGCAGTATTTTGATTACTACTTAAAAGGTGCTGCAAAACCAGACTGGATGTAATTTAATTAAAATTATGAAACACATAGAAACATAGATTTTTTTCTCTTTTTCTTTTGAGAGCAAAGAAGAAGCTAGCTTCGACACATAGAATACTATGTGAATTGATGCAAGTGAAACGCCTTTTATAAGTCTAGCAACTATGCTTCTATGTGTTAAAAAAACTATTGTTTGAGGGTTTCTCGCGAGACCTTCAAATGAATAGCAGGGACTTCTTATACCCTATTCCAACTAAAATTCAATCAAAAAAAAGAACAATAAGGATCAACAATGAAAACAAAATTAATTTTAGCGCATTTCCTATTTCTGGGTTTAACTCAGGTTTCTGCGCAGTTTAAGACTACTTTTCCATTGCCCAAAGAAGTGGCGCATGGAACGCTTAAAAATGGAATGCAATATTTCATCATGCACAACGAATGGCCGAAAGACAGAGCCGATTTCTATTTCGTGCAAAATGTTGGAGCAATTTTAGAAAACGATGATCAGGACGGATTAGCTCATTTTCTGGAACACATGGCTTTTAATGGAACAGAACACTTTAAAGGAAAAGGAATTATCAATATGCTGGAAAAACAAGGTGTTTCTTTTGGAAAAGACATCAATGCTTACACGGCTTATGACGAAACCGTTTACAACATAAGCAATGTTCCGGCTGACAACAAAACTTTACTGGATTCCTGCATGTATGTACTTCATGATTGGTCAGGTTATTTACTTTTGGCCGACAACGAAATTGATGCAGAAAGAGGCGTTATTCGTGAGGAATGGCGCACCAGAAGAAATGCAGATTACAGAGCCGGAGAAAAAATAGACAAAGTCGTTTTTCAAGGTTCAAAATATGCAAAACGAAATGTAATCGGAGATTTGAATGTCATCAATAATTTCAAATATCAGGTTTTAAGAGACTATTACAAAAAATGGTATCAGCCTCAAAACCAAGCTGTCATTATTGTCGGAGATATCGATGTGGCGTTTATCGAGAAAGGTGTTAAAGAGATTTTCGGTTCGATACCTACTCCAAAGAAAATCAACAAAAGAGAATACGAAAAAATTCCGGCGCAAAAGGAAAATCGCTATGTTCTAGCTACCGATAAGGAATTACAGCGCTCAGGGATTTCACTTTCCTATACCAGACCAAAACCTTTACTGCAAAACGAAACTGAAATGACCAAAAGCATGCAGGAAAGCCTTGCCATGCAGTTAATGAATATTCGTTTTGGAGAATATATCTTGAATAATGAAACGGCTGCTTTATCTTTTGGAATATCTAATAGCAATCTTTCCAGATTAGACAGCAAATTTTCATTGAATATTGCCCCTAAAAAAGGCAAGTTTTTAGAAGCTTTTTCAGAAGCGTATAGAGAATATGAAAGAGCCATTCAAAACGGCTTCACACAGCAGGAATTAGACCGCTTGAAAACCAAAATGCGTAGCAGTTATGACAACCGTCTGGCAAATAAAGATAAAATCAGCAACGGATCCTGGGCAGAACAATTTCAGATGTATTTCCTAGAAGCCAATCCAGTTATGACAATGGATCAAGAGTACAAATGGATAAACAGCTTCTTAGATAAAGTTACACTCGAGCAGGTAAATGCCGCTTTTAGAGCTTTAGAGCCAAAACAAAGTTTAATCTTATCGGTTTCTGCCCCAGAAGATGCTGCAACCAAATTTCCTGAAGCAAACGAGTATTGGAATGCCATAAAAACCATTTCAAACACTAAACTAGAACCGTACAAAGAAGAAGAACTTACAGCTTCATTGGTAAAAGAACAATTGACAGAAAAAGGGATTGTAAAAACCAGCGATATCAAAGCTTTCGCAAATGCGAAAGAATATACTTTGGCCAACGGTGCAAAAGTGATTATTTATCCAACCACATTAAGCAAAGACCAGATTTTGTTTTCGGCTTACAGCGCAGGAGGAAATTCGCTTGCAGACTGGCAGGATCTTCCGTCAGCTCAGATTGCTACTGGTGTGGCTTCATATTCTGGTTTAGGAGATTATAAGTTTACTGATTTAAAAAAGAAACTAACTGGTAAAACAGCTACCGTGAGCCCATATATTGGAGGCTTGTATGAAGGTTTTAACGGAAGCAGCAATAAAGAATCTTTGACAACTTTGTTACAGCTGACTTATTTATATTTTCAGCATCCAAGATTTGACGCCAATACTTTTGACAAAATTAAAGAGCAGTACCAAAACAAACTCAACAATGCTAACAATAGCAACGAAAAAGCATTAAGTGATACGATTTCGGTTTTAAACAGCAATTATAATAAACGCAATTGGTTATTATCACAAGATTTCATCAATGCTTTTGACTTGAATAAAGCAAAGAAATTCTATACAGAACGTTTTTCTAATGCTGCAGATTTTACTTTCCTTTTCGTAGGAAACATTTCTGAGAAAGATACTGAAGCAATCAATACCTATTTAGGCAATATTCCATCAAGCGAAAAAACAGAAACATACGTCGATCATAAAATTTATATGAAAAATGGAAATACTGAAAAAACAATTTTCAGAACGATGGATACGCCCAAAACGACTGTTTATCTTCATTTAGAAAATAAAGATGTAATCTATTCTAAAAAGAACCAAATTCTGAGTTTTATAGTTTCGGAGTGGCTGAAAAAACGTTATTTAGAAACCATTCGTGAAGAAGAAGGAGGCAGTTACGGAGTACAAGTTGCGGCCAATTTATCGCAATCCCCTTCTCCATTATACTCTTTAGAAATCAATTTTGACTGTAATCCTGACAAAGCAGATGCGTTGATAAAAATCATTCACGCAGAACTAACAAGAGTACAAACAGAAAATATTCCTGCCAACATGCTGGAAGACATTAAACAATCGATCATTAAAAATTATCAGGAACAGATTAAAGAAAACAGTTACTGGCTTAATGTGCTCACATCGTACGTTCGCAACGATGAAACACCTCTTGATATAGAACTTCTTAAAAATACATTAAACACCATTACTGCGAAAGATTTAAAAGAATTTACAGTAAATGCCTTGAAGAAATCAAACAGCGTACAAGTGCTTATGAAAGCAAAGTAAGAATCAATTTTAAATCCATTTTTAGTTTCAAGGTTTAAAACATTCTTATCGATTTTTTTATTTTTTTTTATTTTAATTAGTTTTTAAAGGCTGTCTTTTGGCAGCCTTTTTAGTTTCAAAATCATCTTAAAAGCCTCCGTTCAAATCTTTTTAGTAATGTTTTAAATTTTTATTGAAAGGGATTACATTTGTGCGACAAAACCTAAATAGCATAAAGTAATTCATAGAGCCAAAGAAAGACAATCTTTCCTTAACTTAAAACATTCTTTTAAAATCCTCCATAAATTTTGTAATTTATATATTGGTTTAATGCTATGAAACTGCCTGCCATACGCTCGGCCATATTCGTTTTTTAATCGCTCCTCTTCGTCTTTTTGTGCTTTTTTGCCTTCTCTTCTTCCGTAAGCCAGCCGATCGGATCTGTATATTTCAAAAGATTATTCAGCACATACCCATATCGGTTATAGTTCTGGGTGTTGCTTGGATCCTGAACATAATTATCCGTCTGCAAACGGAGCAATTTAGGATCATACAAGCGCCCATCCATGCCCTCATTATAAAAGTGAGCTAGTTACAATGTAGGGACTAACTAATATATTTCTATTATAAAGCCAGATTTACAACAATAATTATTATAACAATATAAAGCCGAGCACTTGGCTTTTTTTAGTACTCATGAATATTTATCTTTTTTCAGGAGATGAAGCTACTATAATTATTTCTTGGCCATTTTTTAAATCATTTTTATTAAAATTGGCCCAGCCAAAAACATTTGTTCCATAAAGACTAATTATGATATTCTTCGGTAGAATCTAATCTAACTTTAACCGAACCAGTAGAATCTGTTATATATTCGCCAACCGTAACAAATTTTTTCTTTAAATACCCAGGCTTAACCATTCTAATTTCAGTAGTGTCTGATGCATTAACCCTATACTGTTTTGTTTTACTGTCAATGGCTTTAATTTTTACAGTAATTTGATTTTCTAAATCACTTTTCTTTTTACAATTCAAAATTAGCATAGCTATAAAAGAAATGAATAAGACAGTTTTTATTTTAAGGGTTTCTAATCGGATATTCAGTTATATTTAAATGATTAATTAATACTCCCTGAAAATAATATCCCGTTAAATTGACATTATTAATTAAAGGCCATTGAAAATTACCTCTTACTGGACTGCCTTGAAATGGGTTTTCCGGTAATGTTTATTTAAAGGAGTAAATCTTCAATTATTATGTTTTGCTCGACTGAGGCAAAAAATTGGTTAATTGCCTAATAATTTATGATAGGGGTATTTATTGATTCCCGCAAGGGAGAAAAAAATAATTCTAATGTGGCCAAATTTTTCATTCTGCATTTCAAAACTAATTAATCAAGCCTTAGTTTGGGGCCTTTTTATTAAATCCATTTTTCTCGTAAAATGCAATAGTCCGAGACCAATTTCAAGACAAGAGCAGTATGGGCAGTAAAATTTTTTTTGCGTTCACAATATTTTGTTTTTTGTTGTTTTTCATTAATTATCTACTCTTATTTTATGGGCGTTATGTTATAAGAAATACCTTTTTTAGTCTCAAAAACTGCAGTGTAGCCAATGGAGGATTTCTCACTCTTTATATTTAATTTTTCTACTGCAAATGGCAGAGAGGATCTTATAGAACAGGTCCCCCCAATGTTAGAGATAATTTTAGCGTGAATCATTTTTCCTTCATTCCATTTTATATCCACCGTAAAATTGCCTTTTGCCGTAATTCCTCTAATTTCACCATCTGTCCAAGAATCTGGCAATGCTGGAAGAAGATGAATTTCTTTATTCTGGCTCTGCATCAGCATTTCGATCACGCCTGCAGTTCCTGCAAAATTTCCATCGATTTGAAAAGGCGGGTGCGCATCAAACAAATTTGGATAACAGCCTCCATGTCGTTTGTACTTAGGATCGTTATCTTTTGTCAATCTTAATTGATTTTTGAATAATGTATACGCATGATTTCCGTCCAAAAGTCTTGCCCACATATTTACCTTCCAAGCCAGACTCCATCCTGTTCCATCATCGCCACGCAGTTCTAATGTTTTCTTTGCTGCCGCGGCTAATTCTGGTGTATTTAGCGGAGAAATTAAATTTGCAGGATGCAAAGCATACAAATGAGAAGTATGTCTATGATGCGGATCTTCTTCTTCAAAATCTTTATACCATTCCTGCAATTGTCCTTTGCTTCCTATTTGAAAAGGAAGTAATTCTTCTGCCGCCTTCTTTACTTTTTCTCTGAACTCTGAATCGGTATTTAAAACTTTAGAGGCTTCAACCGTATTTTCAAACAAATCTTTAATAATTCCAATATCCATTGTAGAAGCTGTTGTTACAGTTCCCTGTTTCTTTCCGTCGTAATAGAAAATATTTTCTGGCGAAGTTGAAGGCATTGTGACCAAATGACCATTTTTGTCTTTCTGAAGCCAGTCTAAACTAAACTCTGACGCTCCTTTGATAATTGGATATACTTTTTTCAAGTAGGATTTGTCGCCAGTATATTCATAATGTTCCCATAAATGTCTGCTCAGCCAATTCGCTCCCATGTACCAGTTGGCCCACATTGGATCTCCTTTTCCAAAATCGCCTACAGGATTGGTCATTGCCCAGATATCTGAGTTATGATGCAAAACCCAGCCATTGGCATGATAATAACTTTTGGCTGTTTCTGCTCCTGTTACAGAAGCATTTTTTACATAGTCGTCAAGCGGAAAAAATAATTCAGGCAAACTTCCCGACTCTACAGGCCAGTAATTCATCTGTAAATTGATATTTGTAGTGTAGTTGCTGCTCCATGGCGCACGAAGTTTATTGTTCCAAATTCCTTGTAAATTGGCGGGTGCATTGTGCGTACGCGAAGAAGATATTAACAAATAACGGCCAAACTGAAAAAACAAAGCTTCCAATCCAGCGTCTTTTTGCCCTTTTGCATATTCTTCCAATCTTATGTCTGTTGCAAGATTAGATTTATTGGTTTCTTTTTCATTCAGCTTTAAGGAAACTCTATTGAAGAGTCTCTGAAAATCTGCGATATGTTCTTTTAATAAACTATCATATTTCTTCGTAACAGCCTTTTTAATTGGACTTTCAGCAAATTTATGTTCGTCTTTCCCTTCACTGTCTGGACATTTACCAAATCCATTAAAGCTTGTTGCCGCTGAGACGAAAAGCAAAATCTCTGAGGCATTTTTAATCACTAATTTATTTCCCTCCGAGCTTATTTCTCCGTCTTTTATTATTGGTTTAATAATCAGTTCAAAACGCATTCCTCTGCATCCTGACGGATCTTCGTAAATGACTGGTTCTTGGTTATAATCAATATAATTAGGATCGGAATGCGATGGTGCTTTTCCTTTTAAAACCAAAGTCTGATTTTGTACTATTCTTTCATTTTTCAAAAGACTTGAAGCATCAAGTGTAACAGAAAGTTTCTTTAATTGATCTGCCGAAAGTTTAATGATAATACATTGTGCTGGTGCCGAAGCAAAAATCTCTCTTTTGTACTTTACGCCGGCAATAGTAAAATCTGTTACTGCCAATCCTGTTTGTAAATCCAGACTTCTATTGTAATTCTCTATTTTTTGTCCGCCAAAATCCTGCTTCAAAATAAGATCTCCCATAGGCATAAAACTTTCACTGTAAGGTCCCTGCATATTTTTAGTCAAAATATTGGCCTTTTCAAAATCTTCATTTTGAAGAGCTTCTCTAATTAAAGCCAGATTCTTAAAAGCATCCGGATTTACATTTTGATGCACTGGTCCTCCGCTCCACAAAGTAGCTTCATTCAATTGGATTAACTCCGAATCTACTCTTCCAAAAACCATTGCTCCAAGTGTACCATTTCCTATCGGCAGAGCTTCCGTCCACTCCACGGCAGGCTGATTGTATTGCAGTTTTAAATCTTTTTGCGCGAAAACAGAAAATCCTGTCAGCGTTAACACTAAAAAAAGGTTTTTTTGAAGAGAATGATACGGCATGTATTTTATTTTAAATGGATATTATTTAAATCGTTTTTAATTTCAAAACAGTTACAGAATAAGCAGGAAGATTCAATTGCTGTTTTCCTTTCGTTATTTTATAATCGCTTTGTTTTGGAGTAATTTTTTTAGGTTCTGAAAAGGTATTTTCATCTTCTAAATTTGGACTTACCAAACTAATTATACTTCCTTTTGATCCCAATTTTGCTCCTTTCAAGTCGATACTCACTTCTGATGCTGTGGCTGCAGTATTAACCAGTTTCACAATAATTTCTTTGCTATTTGCATCTTTTACTGCCGATACATATAAATTGTTCTGACCAATTAAAGCTTTTCCATCCTGAGTAATATTTAATAAATCTGTTCCTTTGTTGGTAGAGAATAACTGTTGTACATAATAGTTTGCAGAACCGTACGACTGGAGATTATTAAACCAAATCATATCTGGAGTCCACTGCCAAGCATCTTCATGAGCCATTAAAGGTGCATAAGACGTTAAATGAACTACTTCTGCATTTCTCTCCAATCCTGTCATAAAAGCCGCTTCTGAGAAAGCACATTCCCAATTATTCCTATTGTTTGGATTTGCCCCAGAAACACTTTGTGCCGCATATTCTCCAGCAAATATTTTTGGCCCCTTGCGATCATAATTATCGTAACGGCCAGCATTTTCCCTAAACCATTTTGGGCTTTGGTAATAATGTTCATCAACCAATTCTGCATTCAGCTTCTTAAGTTCTTCCATTGCATAATCAAAATGTTCTCCGTCTGGCGAAGGACCGCTTCCTGATACAATAATGATATTTGGATATTTTGCTTTTATAGCTTTTTCAAAAACTTTATATCTTTCAATATAATCAGCGCCCCATTGCTCGTTTCCAACTCCGATATATTTTAAGTTAAACGGCTTTGGATGTCCCATATCCGAACGAATTTTTCCCCAAGCCGTAGTAACAGCTCCATTAGCAAATTCAATTAAATCCAAAGCATCTTGCACATACGGATCCAGTTCGTCCATAGATGCTAATTCTCCTGTATTGTACTGGCACGCCATTCCGCAGCTCAAAATTGGAAGCGGTTCTGCTCCAATATCTTCTGAAAGCTGGAAATATTCAAAAAATCCTAAACCAAAACTTTGAAAATAATCTGGCGTTAATTTATGATTGAATTCAACATTCCATCTGTTTATCATGGTTTTTCTATCCTCAATATTCCCAATCGATTTTTTCCATTGATAACGATCTGACAAAGTTCTTCCCTCTACAATGCAACCGCCTGGAAAACGTAAAAATCCAGGTTTTACATCGTATAAAAGCTGAACTAAATCTTTACGAAGTCCATTTTTTCTATTCTTCCACGTATCTTCTGGAAACAATGAAATCATATCCAAATCAATCGTTCCGGTTCCCTCAAAAGTGATTTTCAGTTTTGCTTTTGCCTCAGTTTCAGTTGCCGTAAATTGTGCGGTATAATTGGTCCATTCATCTGATTTTGGAACTATACTGGTTTCTCCAAGCACTTTTTGATCTTTATCAATCAGTTGGAAAATAATCTTTTTGATGGCTCCTTTATGATTAGCTGCTTTAAACGAAAGATTATATCTCGCATCTTTCTTCACCCCCATTCCTCTAAAACCTTCATTTATTAAAGCATAACCTTTGTCATTATTAATTTCAACCCTGCAAAAATTAGTATTATTTGCCGCTACGTTGATGGGCAGCGCCATTCCAGATTCTTTATTCATGGAAGATCTGTTGCTTTTAGGCTGTTCCCATCCCATTAAAGGTTTCTCAAATTCAAAAGATCTGTTTTTAATCATTTCAGCATAAAGTCCACCATCAGCAGCAAAATTGATGTCTTCAAAAAACAAACCGAACATGGTCGGCTGGATTTTAGTTATCGTTTTGGAAGCATCAACCTCCAAAGCCGCTTTTTGGGCATTTCCGTAAATACTGCTAAATAGTAAACCTCCTATGAATAATGTTGAAATTACGTTTCTTTTCATTTGTATTGTTTTGTTTTTATATTGAGAATGCACCTGCAATTTATTAATTAATCTTTTGAAAGCGTATTTTTATTGTATTTTTTACACTTATATTTTTCTCACAAGAATAAATTACTTTTTAACTGCCTCATACTTATTTGGGAAAGCGGCTTCTCCATCCAAATTGATTACTTTCAAAACATCGACATTTTTACTTTCAACCGCATATTTAAAATAATCTGGTTTGTTTTTTCCCCATTGAACTGTGCAATTCTGAACTTTTATACTTTCAGCGTTATCAAAATAAAATCCTGACGTGCTTCCTTTCACAAAACCCTCTACATTTGCAGGTCGTCTGTCGTATAATCCACCGGGAAAAGAAGTCATTTTATCTATAAAAACACTAACATTGTCAAAAACAATATTCTTGATTTTATCTTTTGATTCGCCACTCACAAAAACACCGTTTTCTCCTGAGCATTGGATATTAGAAAAATAAATATTCTTAATCTCGCCCACTTTTCCTTCTGTTGCTCCTTTTGGAAAACGCCAATTGGCATCTTTATGATTTATTTTTGCTCTGCTGAAAGCTGTTATATAAATCGGTTCTGCTTTTCCCCACCAAGTATCCGTGTTTAATTTACTTTCTATAATAATATTAGAGAAAATAACATCGCTTACTGTTCCCTCGTCACGATTCTGAATCCCTAATGCACGATTGCTGTTTTTAATTATGCAATTATTAAAAACTACCTGTCTAATAGCATCCATATTTTCCGAACCAATTTTAATAGCGCAGCTGCTGCTGGTCATAGTACAATTAGTCACTGTAATATTTTCGCAGGCACCAAATTCTTCAAATTCTCTTCTGTTTTTCAAACAGATGCAATCGTCACCGCTTTCGATATAACAATCACTGATTCTGACATTTTTAGAATGATCCAAGTCGATCCCGTCACTATTGCGGACCTTTAAACTGTTCAATAAAGTAATCCCGCTAATTACGACATCGTTACAGCCAATTAAATGAACTGTCCAGTAGGCCGAATTTCCAATATGAACATCTTTAATTCTAATATTTTTTCCGCCTATGATCGTTAACACATGAGGTCTTGGATCTAATACATTAAACGGTTTTAAAACATAAGCATCTTCTTCTTCCTCTCCCATAAAAGAAATTCCGTTTCCGTCTATTTTCCCGCTGCCGCTAATGGTAAAATCTTCTATATTTTCTCCTCCAATCCAAATCGTCCCTTCACCCGGATTGGTTCTGAAAGCACTTTTTGTATAGAGTTTTTCATCTGGACTTGCCAGTAATTTTGCCCCAGCTTCAATATGCAAATCGACTTTTGATTTTATATCAATTGGTCCAGCCAAAAAGGTAAAAGGTGCAGGAATCAAAACTCTTCCGCCCGTTTTGCTGCAGGCATCAATTGCTTTCTGGATGGCTGCAGCATCATTGGTTTTACCGTCTCCTTTTGCTCCGTATTTTTTAATGTCGTAAACCTTTTGTGCCGCAGCAGTGAGGGAAATACAAAAAATAAGTAGCGCGATTATAGATTTCTTTTTCATGTTTTTAATTTTTTTATGCCACGAAGGCTCAAAGACACTAAGTTTTTTTGTTTCACGCTCCCGATAGCTATCGGGAGCGCGAAATAAAATTTTACAATCTCTGGTAAAAAACTTTGAGTCTTAGCGCCTTTGTGGCCAATTCTTAATGAGCCGGTAATTCAAATTTATTCTGTTCTGGTTCGATTTTTCTTTTTGCAGCTTCACTATCCAAATCACTTGATGAAACATCTTTAAAAACAATCTGATTGATTTTGTCTGAAGGAATGTCAATTGCTTTCATGGTCAGATTTTTTACATCATCAAAAACAAAAGCAGGACGAAAATCTTCTTTATCCAAAATCAGTTTTATGTTTTTCATTTCGATTCCGTTTACGTGACGGACATAAAATCCCCATGAAGGCAATTCGCCAAACATGGTAAATTCAGGATATCCGTTGATATTTTCTTTTACATCTTTTAATCGGCTTAAAGGATGATATGCCATACCTTTCGAAGCTCTTCCCGGATAAACGATTTCAATATTCTCTAAAGTCACATTTTCTATTGAATGCCCTGGAATTCCAGCTATAGAAGACGGAAACGGATTATGGAAATAATCAACCTCAGGCCCGCGCATATCATAATCAATATCTGGACGACCAAAAGGGACTTGCACTTTTACATTTTTAACCGATACATTCTTGATATATCCCGGTTTATCTCCATTTCTATGCCCCAAACGAATCAATACAGCATTACCAGTATTGGTTGCCACTATATCTGAAACTTTAATATTTTCAATCTCCGCTCCATCAACAGATTCAATTGCAACAGCAGATCTGAATGTGTCAAACACCTTGATGTTTTCAATCGTCACATTTTTAAAACTGCCATAAGAACCCGTTCCAAATTTCACAGCGTTGGCACTTGATCTAATGGTACAATTTCCAATGTAAATATTGTTATTGTGCAACCCTGGCACTTCAGATTTTAAACAAATTCCATCATCAGCAGTATTTACATTGCAGTTTGTAATTCGTACATTTTCACAGCCATCAAGATCGATTCCGTCATTATTCCAATACGCACGGCTTTCTACTTTCATAAAATCAATAACAATGTTTTTGCATTCTCTAAAGCACTGCGTCCAGCCAGGACTGTTTTTCAAGGTAATTTGAGTCATCGTGATAGAATCACATTTTACAAACGAAATCAGTTTTCCTCTTCCGTCTTCAGGGCGCATTCTTCTGTAATTATATTTTGGGTCTATTCGAACTCCCGTGTGATGCAGAGAATCAATTGCCAGAGCCAGTTCTCTTCCCTGTCCGTCAATAATTCCTTTTCCGTTTACAGCAATATTTTTAGATTCATTCGCAATAATAAAAGCTCTAATTCCTTCATATTTTGGATAATCCTCTGGATTGGTGCTGCCAAGTAAAATGGCACCATCCTCAAAAAACAATTCTACATTACTTTTTAAAACAATACTTCCAGATAAAAAGGTTCCTTTAGAAAAAAGAATTCTACCGCCTTTGTTTTTATTGGCCGCATCAATTGCTTTTTGGATTGCCTTTGTATTCAAAGTTTTTCCGTCTCCAACAGCACCATATTTTTTAACATCAAATACTTTCTGTGCTGAAACAGATAAGGAAATACAAAAAATAAAAAGTACGATTACAAAATTTCTTTTCATTTGTTATTTTTTTTATGCCACAAAGACACTAAATCGCTAAGTTTTTTTTTAAAACCTTCTCTCCTTAATAAACTTTACGCTTTTGCGAGCAATTTTCAATTTAATCCTTTTAAATAAACTTTGAGTCTTTGTGCCTTCGTGGCAAAACATAAATTACCAGAAAACAGTGTACAAAGCCACTAAAATTCCACAGATAATAAAAGATCCAACTATAAACTCTGATGATACTTTAAACATCGATTTATCAACTTCAATTTTATGAACTTCAGCTTCCTCTTCTGATACTGGTTTTGCTAAACTGATTCCGACCATTATCAATACGATGATAAAGAAAACAATAGTCATGCGATCCAAAAAAGGATAATCAGGAAAAGCACCTTCTGTCCACATTGGCAGAAATTTCAAAATAGCTGCAAGTGGTACTGTTAATAATGCCCCAGCCAATCCAGCGGCTGGAGTTGTTTTTTTCCAGAACATTCCCAACAAGAAAATCGCTAAAACTCCCGGTGAAAAGAAACCTACATATTCTTGAATAAACTGATATGCCTGATCTAATGATTTTAATGCTGGAGCTACAAATGCTGCAATAATCATACATACCACAACACACCATCTTCCGGTACGAACCAGCTTTTTTTCTGATGCTTGGGAATTAAAATATTTTTTATAAATATCTAAAGAAAATATAGTCGAAATACTATTGGCTTTTCCTGCCAAAGAAGCTACAATTGCAGCTGTTAAAGCTGCTAGAGCCACGCCTTTTAATCCTGCAGGCAATAAATTCATTAAAGTTGGATAGGCCTGATCTGGTTTTAAAACTCCTGCCGCATCCACCATTTCCTGCTGAAACATTCCGTTCTCGTGCATTACAAACATTGCGATACCAGGTAAAACAGCAATAATTGGAACTAACAATTTTAAGAAAGCCGCAAACAAAATTCCTTTGCGTGCTGTTTTTAAATCGGCTCCCAAAGCTCTCTGAACGATATATTGATTACATCCCCAATAAGCCAGATTATTAATTAGCATTCCGCCCACTAAAACCGACATTCCTGGCAGTTCATTGTAATGTGGATTGGATTTTTCTAATATCATATGTAAATGTCCTGGTGCTTCATCAACAATAATGGCAAGTGCTTTTAAAATGTCTTTTCCAAAACCAAACTGATCTGAAAGTAAGGTCAAAGCTAAATAAGTGGTGACTAAACCTCCCAAAATCAAAACAATAACCTGAAACATATCGGTATATCCAATTACCTTCATGCCTCCCAAAGTCACAATTACAGAGAACAAACTCAGCGCAATAACGCAAAATTGAAAACTTATCGGAGCAATAGAGGAAATCGCCAAAGCGCCTAAATATATAATTGAAGTAAGATTTACAAATACATAGATCAACAGCCAGATAATTGCCATAATTGTACTTACCGTACCGCTGTACCTTTTAGCAAGAAACTGAGGCATAGTAAATATCTTGTTTTTAAGATAAACTGGTAAAATAAACATAGCCACTATGATTAAAGTGGCAGCCGACATCCATTCGTAAGAAGCAATCGCAAGTCCGATGGCAAAGCCCGAGCCGCTCATTCCTATAAAATGTTCTGCTGAGATATTAGACGCAATCAATGATGCTCCAATTGCCCACCAAGTAAGAGAGCCTTCTGCTAAAAAATATTCGTTGGAACTAGTTGCTGCAGTTTTCTTGCTTCTGTAAATATACATTCCATAGGCCGTGACTATGATAAAGTAAATAAAGAAAACAATGTAATCTGCGGTTTGTAATACATTCATAATGTGTGGTTATTGTGTGGTTAGATAGTAAAATGTATTGTAAGATCTGATCGCATCAAATCTTGAGAAACCATTTTCTTTTATACAGAAAATAAAGTAAAAGAAGTTGTACACCAGTTACTGAGAGCGCAACAAATACTGGCTGCCAGACAATTGGCAAATACTGTATCATACCTCCAAAAAAGTAATCTGCGGTATGTTTAAAATCTACAGAACCTTCTGCTGCGATATATATTAAAATCGAATTTGAACCAATTAAAATCAACGGAAATGCCCATTTATGAAAACCAGACAAATCAATTATCAAATAGAAAAAGACAAAAAACAGAATACTGAATCCGCCGACAAAACATACAAAAGAGCTTGTCCACAAATGCTTGTTGATTGGAAAATCAATGTCCCAAATTAAACCTGCAATAATTAGCAATATAGCCGTCAAAGCCATCAAAATTAACTTTGCATTTATTGAAAACTGATTTCTTGCTTTTAAAAATGTTCCTGTAAAAACTCCTAATAAAGCTGTAGAAATCGCGGGAAGAGTCGAAAAAATGCCTTCTGGATCATAAACGGTACTGTGAAGTCTGCCTGGTAAAAATAGGCGGTCAATATACCCTTCCAATGATCCCTCTTTGGTTAAAACTCCCGCTCCAAACTCAGGAACCGGTATCCATTTCATGGCCGCATAATAACCCACCAAGATGCCTAAAAACCAAATAAATTGTTTTTTAAAATCAAAATTCAAATAAATCATTCCGGCAAAAAACCAAGCTATTCCAATTCTTCCTAAAACACTCGCAAAACGGGTATGATCAAATCCATCAAAACGCAATAGTCCATTAACCACGAAGCCTAAAACCACTAAAATTCCAGTTCTCCTCAGCATAGAAAGGTATATTTTTCGTTTTTCTTTTGAGGGCAATTCCTGCGGAGTTGATACTCCCGCTAAATTCATTTTCTTCTCAAAAGAATATGGCATAGAAACGCCTGCTACAAACAAAAACACAGGGAAAATCATGTCATAGAATGTAATGCCATTCCATTCCGCATGATGCAATTGCGATGACATCCATAGAAAAATAGGAATTGGAGCCGCCTTGGCTAGAGCATGAATTATATGTTCGCCGCTCATAATCCAAAACATTACAAATCCGCGCAGCGCATCTAAAGAAATTAATCTTCCGTTTGTAGGGTTACTCATTTTTTAGTTCTAGTTTTAATTTTCTATCGCAGTATTCAGTCGCAGTCGCAGTATTCAGTGTTTATGTTACTGA
This sequence comes from Flavobacterium anhuiense, assembly GCF_004151235.1. Lineage (GTDB taxonomy): Bacteria > Bacteroidota > Bacteroidia > Flavobacteriales > Flavobacteriaceae > Flavobacterium > Flavobacterium anhuiense_A. The sequence goes on along the minus strand of NZ_JUIV01000016.1, from coordinate 25,741 downwards.
AAACTGTGACTAGAACTAAACAACAGGTTATTTAAAGTGGTTTAATAATAAATCCGTAGCTGTATTCGCTTTGGGTTAATACATATTGTTCATGTGGCGGTTGTCCCCAACTGTTGTCGCCCCCCAAGCCTCGCTGAGTCAAGTCTACACATACGACTACTTCATTTCTCGGAGTAATATCGCTGGAATGAATGTTCTTTTTAGAAATTCCTCCATCAAAATCACTCGGATAATTATTCAAAGTACTCATACATAAAGGCTGCAGACCTTTTATTTCCAAGCCTTTTCCTGTATTGCTTGACAATTTAAACCAGCGTATATCGGTCTTATATCCATTTTCTTGTGGGCGTGTATAAGGCACATATTGGTCTGCAACTTTACTATTATAAATTCCTTTGAATGAAGAAGTTTTCCTATCTGGATAATTTTCTAAAGGACCTCTTCCGTAATAATCCAGATTCTCCAAAGTATTTTTCAAGGTGAAAATCATTCCGAAACGCGGCAGTTCTGGTACTGGATTATTTCCTTTTTTATAAAAGGCTTGAATTTCTAAAGCACCATCATTTTCTAATGCATACTTAATTGTGTAATCAGAAGCAACATCATTCAATTTTAATTTTGCAACGATATATTTTTTACCGTTTTCTTCTGTTTGCTGAATATTTTCTAACGAAGTGTTTTTTCCAGCTGTTCTCCAGACATTGGTTCTAATCTGCATTTTATTTCCGATATCATTATCAGTTGGAGCTCTCCAGAAATTCGGTTCAGGATATTCTGTAAAGTATTGCTCGCCTTTTAAACTGTAATAAGATATCAGTCCTGTTTTTTTACTGATGTTAACTGTAACATTATCTGAAGTCAAAACAAATTGGTCTTTTTCATCTTGAATTTTTGCAGAAGCAGGTTTTTCAGACTTTTCGAAATATTTACCGTCTTCAATTACAAATTGTTCTTTGGCAATTTCAAAGTTTTGAGGCCATAATTCTGAACCTTCTTTTGTGTAAGCAAAAACATTCAACAAATATTCTGTTCCTTCTTTTGATTCTAATTTTGGCAAATCAAGCTTGAATTGTTTTTTAGTTTTTGGATCTAAAGCAACATTCAAATTTCCTTGTTTGATTACTTTACCGTTCTCTAAAACTTCATATTTAAAGTTGTACTTGTTCAGATTTGTAAATCCAAAATCATTATTAATTTCGATTATACCATTTTTGATATCTACCGCTTTAAATAAAATATTCTGATAGACTTTCTTCACTTCAAAAGCCCCAGGATGTGGTGTTCTATCTGGATAAACTAATCCGTTATGGCAGAAGTTTTCATCATTTAAATAATTCTGACTTCCCATATCGCCACCATAAGTCCAGTATTTACGCCCCGCTTCATCGACTCCATAAAATCCCTGATCTACCCAATCCCAAATAAATCCGCCTTGCATATTTTTGCTGCCGCGAATAATGTCCCAATATTCCTGAAAATTACCGCTGCTGTTTCCCATTGCATGCGAATATTCACACATGATATACGGACGGCTCACTTCTTTTCTTGCCGCATATTCTTTCACGTATTCAATTGTTGGATACATTGGACAAATGATATCTGTATTCTCATTTTCTTTTGCCTGCTCAAATTGAACCAAACGCGAATTATCTCTTTTTTTGATCCATTTATATGCTTCATGAAATACTGGTCCATTAGCACTTTCGTTTCCTAATGACCAAATGATTACCGATGGCATATTTTTATCTCTTTCAACAAGACTATAAATTCGGTCCAAATGTGCTTCTCTCCATTCTGGAAGATAACCCGGATTAGTTTTTGGATTCATCCACTTTAGAGGCTGTCCTTCCACTCCCATTCCATGGCTTTCAATATTGGCTTCATCGACCAAAAACAAACCGTATTTGTTGCACAATTTTACCCACAGAATATTGTTTGGATAGTGACTGCAGCGTACAGAATTTATATTTAGCTGTTTCATCATTTTGATGTCTTTCATCATCGTAGCTTCGTCCTGGTAATGTCCAGTTTCTGGATTATGCTCGTGAATATTTACACCATGAACCATCAATCTGACACCATTTACCAATAATTGCCCGCCCTTTAGTTCCACTTTTCTGAATCCGATTTGCGTTCCAACCGTTTCTACAATTTCTCCTTTTGTGTTTTTTAAGGTGAGAATTAAAGTATATAAATTAGGAGTTTCGCTACTCCACAATTTCGGATTCGATACATTCTGAGAAAAATTAAGATTCTGAATTTTTGAAGCTTCAAAATTGACATTAAACTCTTTGTTAAAAACATTTTTACCCGAGGCGTCAAGTAGTTTCGCAATTAGCTTTTGATTGTTTACCGCTTTTGAAGTCAGATTTTTTAAACTCACATCAACATTTAAACTTCCGTTTTTATACTTTGCATCTAAATCTGGTTTTGCAAAGAAATCCGAAATGCGAACATTGTCTGTACTATACAAATACACATTTCTGTCAATTCCAGAAAGTCTCCACATATCTTGATCTTCCAGATATGAACCATCACTCCATCTGTAAACTTCAATAGCCAAATCGTTTTTACCTGGTTTCAGATATTTCGAAATATCAAATTCAGCTGGACTTTTGGTGTTTTCTGTATAACCTACTTTTTCACCATTTACCCAAATGTACATTGCCGCTGTTCCTGCTTCAAAATGAAGAAAAACATGTCTATTCTTCCAATTTTCAGGCAGCACAAAATCTTTTTTATAAGATCCTACCGGATTATCCCAATGATTAATAAAAGGCGGATTTTTTTCGAAAGGATACGTTATGTTGGTGTAAATCGGAACTCCATATCCGTTTAATTCCCAATTCGAAGGCACTTGAAGTTCTTTCCAGTGTAAAGTGCTGAAATCTGTTTTATAAAAATCCTTTGGACGCTCGTCTGGTGTTGGCGACCATGAAAATTTCCATTTTCCATTCAAAGAAAAATACCAAGGCGAATTTTCATAGTTATCAATGATTACAGAAGTTTCATCTGCATAAGGAAGAAAAGCTGCTCTTGCGGGTTCTCTGTTGATTTGAAACACAAGAGGATTTTCCCAATCGTTGCGATCTTTTTCCTGTGCCAAAACAGCTGCGCCACAAAGTATAAGCAGGCTGAATAAAAGTATTTTGGTTTTGGTTTTCTGCATTTGTTTTGGTTTTAGATAGCTGACATTATTTTTTTTAAATATATAGAAACATAGTTTTTTACTTTATTTCAAAGGCGTTTGACTTATTATAAAATATCAAGCTATGTGTGGGAAACTAGTTCTTATAATACATCTTTAGCTCAAAAAACTATGTTTCTATGTATCTATCTGGCCTTTTTAAAACTTCAATTTCTCAGGCAGATATTTAGCCACTAATTCTTTATAATAAGGAAGCAATGCCTTTACATCGGGTTTAACTGGGGCTTTTGTATACAAATCGTAAGGATTGAACTTTCTAACCCAGTCAAACATTTCAATGTCTTTTTCATTCATTAAATGTGAATACGCATTTTCTTTGTGCTGAGAATAGAATGAATGATAACGAATCATGTATAAAGCTGGTTCTGGCAGGTAATCTTTCATAATCTGATATAAATATTCGTCATGTCCCCAACTCATCTTTACCTTATCCAATCCGCAGTTTTCTGTGTAGATTCCAAATTTGGTATTGAATCTTGGATCTGTGTAATCTGGGTTTTCTTTAAAAAATTCTGAGTACACGATTTTATCCGAATAGGCACATCCAACAGGAAATGTATCTCCTACAACTGCCCATTGCGGCTCTCCAAACAAGCATAATATTTTACCCAAATCATGAATAAAACCCGTCAAGACAAACCAATCAGGATGGCCATCAGCTCTAATTGCTTCTGAAGTCTGTAAAAGATGCTGCGTCTGATCTAAATCAATATCTGGGTCACTGTCGTCTACAAGCGTGTTTAAAAAATCAACAGCTTCCCAGATTGACATTTCTTTTTTATTGAATTGCAGAAATTCCTGTTCTTTACTGCAAACAAAATCATAGGTTTGATACGTATGGTTTATTCTATAAAACTCCTTAACTGTTTCTACCCTTTCTGAATCGACATAATTCCTAAATTCTTCTTTTTGCTTTTCTTTTACATTTTTTTCAGAAGGATCAGGATATCGCATTAGTAAATCATCTTCCCATTCATCTAAATTTTTCAAAGGATTATCTGTATCTATATGCTTTTTCATAATGCTTAATAGTTAAAAGTTACAAGACAAAAATAGAATTACATACTCCTTTCAAAATGGACTAATACATCAAAAACATGGATAAAATTGATTATTGTAGGATTTTTTCACACTAAACAAACGAAAAGCTATGGCAATGTGTTTTTTGCCACGAATTCACGAATTTTTATTTGAAGACAGATGCTACTTCTTTTTTTAAGTAAAAATTACACGGATTTTTTCTAAATTATTTAGATGAATATTTATAATTGTTTAAGGGCAGAATACCGCTAATGGAAATATATTTTGTACCCAAGGTTGAAACCTTGGGCTATGTTTTTAATGGAGTTAAAATCTTTACGGAGTTACTTATGGAAATTTGCTTCACCTATTCGCTATCACTCAGGTTCTCGTCGGAATGAAAATAAGCGATTTGTAGAAATTAGTGCAATTAGAACAAAAATCCGATCTAATATGAGCTAAAAAAATTCGTGAATTCGTGGCAGAAAAAACTTAATTATATCAGTTTACTCGGCGGAAAACCAAACTGTTTTTTGAAGCAACGGCTGAAATATAACGGATCATTGAAACCAACCAAATTGGTTACTTCAGAAACATTATACTTTTTAGTTTTAAGCAATTCTGCCGATTTTTTCAAACGTATGGTTCTTATAAACTCGTTTGGGGCCAAGTCGGTAAGTTCTTTTATTTTTCTGTAGAGTTTAGACGAACTTACTCCCAATTTATCACACAAGAAATCGGTAGAAAGATCTACTTCACTTAAATTATCATTGATCAGATTAGTCACTTTTTCCATAAATTCTTCATCTATTGGCGAATGTGTGAGCATGCTTACTTTGCTTTCCACTTCTCCAGAAAATTTCTGTTTGAGCTCCAATCTCGATTTGATCATATTCTCAATAACTGTTTTCAATAATAATGGCTCAAAAGGTTTTACAAGATAACCATCTGCTCCAGTGTCGTAACCTTTTACTTTATCCATATTTTCAGAAAGCGCCGTCAGCATTATAACCGGAATATGGCTGATAAATTCGTCATTCTTAAGTTCTTTACAAAATTCTAGTCCATCCATAACAGGCATCATGACATCTGTAACGCATAAGATAGGCTTAATTTGTCGGCAGATTTTCAAACCTTCCTGCCCATTTTCGGCTTCGTAAACTTTATAATAATCAGACAAATAATCAACTAGATATTTTCTTAGTTCACTATTGTCTTCAATAACCAAGATTTTTTCTTTTAAATCTGTACTTTGTATGATTTTCTTAGCTGCTTTTTCTGGAATAAGCATGCTTAGATTGTCATTTTTAAGAGCATATTCAAACACTTCTTTATTCTCATAAGAAGAGCGATCTATCGGAATTTCGACTCTAAATGTACTTCCTTTTCCTGGTGTGCTTTCAACCGAAATAATCCCTTTATGAATTGAAACCAAAGATTTTACAAGCGACAAGCCAATTCCCGATCCGGTATTGTTTGCCTGACTGTTAGACGCCTGATAAAAACGTTTAAAAATTTTATTCTGGCTTTTGAATGGTATTCCGATTCCATCATCAGTTACCTCAATTACCAAAATATCTTCAACCGTATCTTTAAGCCCGACATACAAATCTACATTTCCGTTTTTATTGGTAAACTTCAAGGCATTCGATAAAAGATTATACAGTATTTTATCATACTTGTCATTATCCAGCCATCCGTTTATCTGCTCATCTTCAGAAATAAAATTGAGCTTGATTTTTTTGTCGAAAGCCATTTCTTTAAATGAATCAAAAATATTCTTAGAATAGGAAAGAATATCCGTCTGTGTCACCTTTAGCTTCAACTCACCTGATTGCGCTTTTCTAAAATCTAAAACCTGATTTACCAGATTCAACAATCGGCTTGCATTTTGATAAATCAGATTGTATCTGCTTTTTTCATAATCGGTTGCATTGCTGTTTTCCTCCAAAAGCTGTTTTGCAGGCCCCAAAATCAATGTCAAAGGAGTTCTTAATTCATGCGAAATATTCGTAAAGAAACGCAGTTTTTCGTTGTTCAGTTTTATATCATGTTCTCTGTTTACTTTTTCGGTAAGCAGTTCTTGTTTTAGTCTTATCCTGTTTTTAATCTCTCTTCTGATGAAATAAAAAACGCCAAACAGAATTGCAAAAAACATTAGAAACGAAGTTGGCGTGAGCCAGAACGGAGGCAGGATTTTTATTTTATAAGAAACCGTTTTACTCCAATATCCGTCACTATTGCTCGATCTGATTTTAAAAGTATAGTTTCCAGGATAAAGGTTGGTATATTGAACGATTCTTGAGGTACTATTTGCCGTAATCCAATGTTTATCAAAGCCTTCTAGCATATATTGAAACCTGTTCAATTTTTCATTTGCAAAAGAAGGAGTAGAAAACTGAATAGAAAAATTGCGGTTTTTATGGCTCAGCTCAATTTCTTTACCATAATTCAGATCTTTTGAAAGCGGTATTTCTCCATTGATTTCCATTTCTGGAAAAACTTCTTCGTTCTGAATTTTAAATTCAGAAATCACCGGCAATGGCGACCATTTGTTTCTTTTCATAGCTGGAGGCGAAAAAGAAATAATTCCGTTTTTCCCTCCCAGAAAAATATTCGAATTATTAAAATAAAAGAAGCCGCTGGAGCTGAAAACGTCCAATCTATTACCGCTGTTTACATGATAGATACTGATTTCTCTCAAATCAGCTTTAACAAAAGCAATATTATTGTTATTGATATTTAGCCACAAATTCCCTTTTGTATCCGAAAGAATATCGGTAATCCATTTTCCCGAAAGTTCTTTCAAATTTTTTATGGGTTCAAATTCGTTCTTTTTCGGATTGTATAAGCATAGTCCAAAACGTGTTGAAGCCCATATCTTGCCTTTTACATCCACTAAAACATCGCTTACATTTTCATCATGAGGAACTCCCTTTTCTTTAACAAAAAGAGAGGAATAGGTTTCTATTTTCCCTGAATTGATATTGTATTTTACCACTCCCGTTTCTGTAGCAAACCATATATTATTTTTGGCATCCCTATCAATCGCATTGATTTGAAAGTTTGGCAAAAGCTTGCTTGAAGTCTGTATCTGTAGAGTTTTAGTATTTAAAATTAAAGCACCTTCTCCAAATGAACCCGCAATGAGAGATTCTCCATCAATTTTAGAAAAAGCAAAAACAGGCGAATTATCAAATCCGGTATGTATTTCTCTGGAAGAATTTGTCATGTAATTGTACACCAAAATATTTCCATCCCAAAGACCGCAGTAAAATATCTTTCCATCATCTGAATAAATGCTGGCAATATCTTTTCCTGTATTATGCAACGGGACTGAGCCTTTTGTATTGGAGATAAAAAGTCCGTTATGATAGGTCGCAACAATTACTTTTTCATCGTATGTTTTTGCAAAACCTCTTATTCTTGGCGCCTGATTTCCAATAGAACGCGATATGTCTTTGTTTAAAGTAAACTGATTTTCATAAGGATCATATTTATCCAGACCATCTTCGGTTCCAATCCATAGTACGCCAGATTTATCAAAATAAAGTGAGGCTATTAAATTATCAACCAGCGAACTATCATCTGACAAAATAGAATAATACCATTTGTAATTTCCTTTTTGAATATCTTCCAACTCATTGCAAACCAGCAACCCTCCTAACGTTCCAACCCAATATTTCCCGTCTGGGGCTTTTGCAACAGATAGAAAATATGGACCTAAAGCGCCTCTAACCTGTTTGTTATCGATGTATAGATTAACAAACTGATTTCTGGCTTTATCCAATTTATACAATCCTTCTCTAGTTCCGATAAAAATATCTGATTTGGCATCTTCATAAATAAAATTGAGATAGGGATTTTTGACATTTGAATTTGGTACAGAGAGCGTATAGGTCATAATCCTGACAATTGCCCCTTTTGCATCCATTGTAATTTTGGCCACACCTGATTTTTCATAACTACCAACCCAAACATTGCCTTTTTTATCTTCAAAAATCTCTTTGACATAATCAAAGCCTTTTAGCTGGACTTTTTCAAATCGGTTTTCTTTTAGAGAAAACAAATAGACTCCTTTGGTCTTTGTACCCACCCAAACTCTCTTAAATTTATCAGCATAAACCGATCTCACTTCATCATCAGGCAGGCTGTTTGGATCGTCTTTTTTATGAAAAAAAGTAGTAAAGACATGAGTGTCCATTTTAAAAAGCGTCAATCCTTTTCGAGTGCCGATCCATAAATTATTAGAAGCTTCATCTAATTCTAAAGCTGTAATATCATCATTGTATAATTTATTTTTTCCAGGAGTAGAACTCATATAATTCTTGAACTGATAGCCATCGAAACGGTTTAATCCAGAGAATGTTCCAAACCACATAAAACCTTTTTTATCCTGCACAATATGGCGTACCGAATTATGAGACAGTCCATTATTATCATTATAGTGCGCAAATTTTATATTCTGTGAATACGAATAATAAAAACTGCTAAACAATAAGAATGCTATAAGGAATTTTAGTCTCATGAAAATAAATTATAAATGCAATTTAATCTTTTTTGATTTAAAAAATATCAAAATTATTTAACAGATAAATTATCAATTTTACTGTTTTTTAAATCAATCATAAAATGATCCGAAGGTTCGCCATTCATCGTTTTATTAAATATTTCTGACCATAAAATCAGTTTCTGATCATCTGCTTTTTTTAACTGTCTGCATATGATTTCATATTGTTTTAATCTTTCTTTTCCAATTTTTGAAAATGCTAATTCGTCAGCACTTTTTAAACGGTAAAAATCGAAAATCATATCAAAACCATTCCAAGATTCAAAATCGGAAAGGGTCAGAGAATTCTCTTTCAAATCTCTATCTGCTTCTTGCATATTTTTGTTCTTTTCTAATAAATCTCTTCCTGATAGGTTAACTATTGATTTTAGAAATTCTGCAGGAAAATCCTCAGGCAAAAACCTTAGACGAACCAATTCTTTTAAATGCCAATTGGTAAATTCTTCATAATCTTTTGCTTTGAGAATTTCTTTATCCCAAATGTCTTTGCTTTTTATTTCTTTTAAATGAGCATATTCCTCTTCATAAAAAGGAAATAGACTATTGAATTTATTTACTTTTCCAATTACGACAGTTTCGACCTCTAGTGTTGAATTGGAATGAATCGTCAGTATTTTATAAGCTGGCATATAAGCGGCAAGCGATGGAGTTTGAATATTAAACAGTGTATTTCCTTTTGCTGTTGTTCTTACGCCTGTATCGTTTATGTGCATGTGTCCCCCAAAATGAATCTGAATTCCAGCATCTGCAAACTGCTGTGCGACATCTTCATTGGGAACACGCTGCAATTGCATTTTATCGGCGCCGAAAAGCAGTTTTAATTCAGCTGAAGCATTATTATTAAATTCTACCATTGGATAATGGCTAAAAGCAATTAGTATTTTTCCTTTTGCTTTTGCTTGCTCTGCCACTTTTTTTACCCATTTTAGCAAATGGCTTTTATAAATCAGAACATTATTGTACCCTGTATTTGCTCCAGAAAAGTCATGAGGATCATTTGGTTTTCCTGATAATTTTTCATTCGGAACATACGCATTGGCATCAATTGCTAATAGCCAGATTCCTTTTACAGATTCAACCAAATAACTTGCATCTGGCAGCAACAAATTGGTGTTTTTAATTGTATACGTTCTTTTTTCTAAAGCGGATTCTTTTTGGGCTTCTTCAAAATTATATTCTTCGTACGAATAATTTGAAAACGGTGTTTCCCAGTATAAATCAGTCTTTTTAGGAAAGAAACCAAAATCACGCATTTCTTGAATCGTTTCTTTATAGCCCCAGTTTTGAATATCTGCAGTTATAATGGGAACTAGATCGCTTTTACTTGTCTTGAAATTATTTGAAGAACTACTGATGATTTGCTCTTTTCCATCTTTTCCGAGAAAGTCCGTTTTAACGGCATCTTGGGAAAAAGGCCTCACAACATCGTGATTTCCTGTGGTTACATAAAATGAAATACCATATTTCTGAGAATAATCGTTGAGTATTTTTCGTAATCCGCGAACATGAACGGGCTGTCCATCATCACTAAAGTCACCTGGAAGAACTACCTGTTTTATGCCTCTTTTTGCAATGTCATTTAACGCTTCTAAAAAAGCAAAGTAGTTTTCATTAAAAATTCGAGTTGAATGCAGTTGCGCATTCATGGTTCTAATGTTCGCGTATTCGCCCGTTACAGGGTTTTGAATGCCTTGATAATTGCTATCTTCAAATTTGGCAAAAATATCCTGTAAATGAGCATCGGCTATAAAAGCAATCTTTATTTTTTGGCCATGCGAATGCTGTTCTGTTTTACAGGAAATCAGAACTGCAAAAATCAATACCCAACAGAAATTTTTAAATGCCATGGTTTATTATTATAACTCAGAAACTTTAACCCTTTGGGTGAAATTAATTTTAACACATAGAAACATAGCTTTTGTAAACTTTAAAAAAGGCGTTTCACTTATTTGAAAACACATAGCTATGTGTTAAAGCTTGCTTTTTTTGGTAATCTTAAACAAAAGCAATAAAATAGTCTATGTTTCTATGTGTTAAAATTAATTTTACCCAATAGTTAACTTTATTAATCCACAACCTTTACCAACGTTGGGTTGATCCCTAATGGATTATTTGTAATTTTACAGATTAAGGGAAAATCGGGATTTTTTACAATCCACATTTCAGTTTCATCAATCTTCGCTTTTACATGCAGAGCATCAATTGGTTTGCCTTCAATTAGAACACTTTCTGCATTTTTTTCATCTAGAACATAGGTTGTATTATTATAAACAAAGAAACCTTTTTTTACTAAATCTTGATAAGCCGATCTAGAAATCATAAAAAAAGTTTCTGTTGGTTTTAAATTTAAAACAGGTTCATATTCTCCTTGATTAAAACTTAATTCGGTTCCATTTTGCACAGCTTCAGAAAGCATTACAATTTTACTTTTCACGCCTCTGGTTTCCAATTTAAAAGCTAATTTATCAGTTGCTATTTCTGCTATGAGCTGCAGACTTCTGGTTTGTCCGTGAAGCTTGCATACATAATGCAGCTGTGTGTTATTTTTAATTGTCGGAATGTATTGCTGTGCGGTTCCTTTCTGATAAACGATGCAGAAAAGAAGCATTAAAAATATATTTTTCATCCTGTTTATCATTTTTTATTTATTTGGCGGTAAAATTGTCGTTCCCCAAGCTGATGGTTTTGAATCCATTTCTAAAACCAATTCGCCACCGTTATTAATATCATCATGCATAATCCATGCTTTGTTGTATGGTTTTCCATTTAGTAGAGCGCTTTTTATGTATCTGTTTTTATCCGTCATTTTTTTAGCTGAGATGGTAAACTTTTTACCATTTTCCAACTGTATTACTGTTTCTTTAATCAAAGGCGTATTGATCAGATAATAAGGCTGTCCAGCATTTGGGTATAATCCCATCATGTGGAAAGCCAGCCAAGAAGACATAGCGCCAGAATCATCATTTCCTGGCAAACCTTCTCTTGAAGCATTAAAATTATTCTTTATAATGGTTCTAATCCTGTCACTACTCAAATAGGGCTTCCCAATCCAGTGATACAAACATGGCGTTAAAAATGACGGCTCATTGGCGACATTAAACAAATTATGATCAAAGAAAATATCCAGCCTATTTTCAAACGCTTTCTCTCCTCCCGATTTTTTAATCAGTTCTGGAACATCATGCGGAATGCTAAATGAATATTCCCAAGAAGTCCCTTCGTAGAAAAACACGCACCAATGGCATACATACCAAGGAGATTCGATAATAACAGGCGTATATTTAAAAGTAGGTTTCTGGATTTTAGATTCTCCAAAAACGACATCATCAAGCCAGTTTCCGTCTTTGTCTTTTGGCATGATAAATCCTTTTGCTCCGTTATTTTCATAATCGGCACGCCATAAATTCTGCCAGCTTTCAGCTTGTTTCATGTATTGATCATACAATTCTGTTTTGCCTAAACCTTTGGCCACTGTGGCAATATTATAATCGTTGTACGAATAATCGATTGTTCGGTTTCCTGCGCGGTCAGTGCCATAAGGAACGTAACCTAATTTAAGGTAATCCAAAAGTCCGCCGCGACCTTCTCTTTCTTCATTTCCTCCCGGCGGCACTGTAGCGTCTTTAATCATGGCTTGTAAAGCCAATTCGTAATCAATTCCTTTTAAGTTTTTCACAAAAGCATCAGCTATAACCACCTCAGCATTTGATCCGCCTTGAGTTCTTCCATTATCATTTCCGCTTCTTCCTTCTGGCATATATCCTTCACGTTTGTAAATATTAAGCATCGCGTTGATTATATCTACTTTTCGTTTGCTGTCAATTAGCGTGATTAACGGACTTGAAGTTCTAAATGTGTCCCAAATCGTATAAAAATCATCGTAATACGGCTCATCATTTGTCCATAAAGGATTCTCTCCTGTTCTATCCACAGGCATAATCATAGTGTGATACAAACCTGTATAAAACATTTTTTTATATTCGTCTGAAGTGTCTTTTGAAAGCTGAATACGACTTAATAAATTCTCCCATTTATTTTGTAATGTGTTCAATACATTATTAAAATCCCAATGCGGAATTTCAATATCTATATTATTCTTCGCTTTTAATTCGCTCAAAAAAGAAATTCCGATTTTTACATTCAATTCTTCTTTTCCTCCATTTCCGAAAGACAATAATGCTGCAGTTTTTTTGCCAGAGTCAAATTGGCTTTTCTGATTGGTATAGAATTTTCCGTCTTTAAAAGTTACATATTTAGATATAGGCTGATCGAAAACAGCATAAAAATAAACCGTGTAAGCTCTTCCATTGTTCCATCCGCCTCTAATTCTGCTATAGCCTCTCACTTCCGTATCTGAAACTATTTCAATTTGTGACCCAACAAACTGCTGGGCTTCTCTAGCATCAGGAATCTTTTCTTCTCCGAGAAAAAATCCTGGGTCTATTTTTAATTCTTTGGAACTGTTTTTTGGATATGTAATTCTATAAAATGAAACTTTCTCACCTGTTGTGATTTCGGTTTTGATATTATTTTCTTTGAAAATGGTTTCGTAGTAACCTAGTTTTACATTTTCTTCAGCTCTAAAAGAAGTCTGATCCATTTTATCCAAAGTACCCGAAAAAGGCATAATCAGTATGTTCCCGTACTTTGGTCCTCCCCCCGTTCCACTCACATGCACCTGACTGAATCCCGTTACTTCTTTTGGTTCTGGAAGCCAGCCGCTGTTTGGACTAGAAGTACAATCGGGACTTGGCTTTACCATTCCATACGGACAAGACGGGCCAATAAAAACTCTTCCCACGCCTTCTGAACCTATCATTGGATCAACATATTGATGCACATTCTGCTGAGCACTGCTATTTAGGGCAAGAAAGAAACTTGCTGCTAAAAAAATGAGCGACTTTGTATTTTTCATTCTTTATTATTTCTTTAGTATTAAGATTTTGGCTGATCTGACATTTCTAAGATTAACTCACCTCCATTTGTAATCTGTTGATGCGAAAGCGTAAAGTCTTCTACTGCTTTATTATTGTATCTGATGTTTTTTATATATACATTTTCTGAGCTATTATTCTGGGCTCTAATTACAAATGTCTTTCCTGAATAATATGCTGGATTCAAATCTATCGTAATTTTGTTGAAAATTGGGCTTCCTATTTGGTAAACTGCATCCTTGTCTGTTCCCCCATTCATTTGAAACAAGCCTATTTTAAGCAAAACGTTTAAACTTCCCATTAGACCTTGGTCTTCATCTCCATTATAGCCAGTTGCAGGAGATAATCCGCTGAAAGTGGTTTTCACTACGTTTCTAGTCCAGAACTGCGTTAAATCGGCTCTTTCTAAAAGAGTAAATATATTGGAAGTTTGGATTGATGGCTGATTTCCGAAATTTACAGGAATCCTGCTGAATTCTGGATGCAATTCTGCGTCATGTGAAGTTCCTGAGGTATAATTTTGCTCTTTAGCTGTTTCAAATTGAATATTCAATTTTTCTGCCGCCTTTTCTTTTCCGCCCATTAATGCTGCTAAACCTTTAATATCATGAGGAACAAACCAAGTTGACTGTGCTCCGTTAGATTCAATAAATCCATTTTCATACTGATACGGATCGTAATTCTCTCGCCATTCTCCTTGCGCATTTCTCGGACGCATCCAGCCAATTGATGGATCAAATATATTTTTATAATTCTCGGATCTTTTCATGAAATATAGATAATCATCTTCATGGTTCAGTTTTTTTGCCAGCTGTGCCAAAGTCCAATCCTGATAGGCATATTCTAAAGTTTGGCTTGCTCCGTCTTGGTGGCTGCCAAAATCCCCATCAGGAAGCGGATACGGCACATATCCTTTTTGCAAATAATATTTTAGTCCGCCTCCAATATTGGTATTGTGTTCATATCCAGCTTTTCCCATAATACCGCCTGGCATATGATTTTTTTTGAGTGCAGTATAAATCTCTTCTAAATTTTCTTTTACAATTCCTTTTTGGATTGCGCTCACTATAAATGGAGTTGTCGATGCTCCTGTCATTACATACGTATCATTTCCGCCAGCGGGACCCCGAGGAATAATACCTCCATCTTTATAATACTGCATTAGCGAATGCACAAATTCTTCCATAATCTCAGGATAAACCAATCCCCAGAGGTTGCTAATCGTCCATTGTGCGCCCCAAAAAGCATCAGAATTATAATGGTTGAATTTCGGTTTTCCATCAGCATTTACAGGCAGCTGTCCCACCCTAAATTTTTCTCCTGTATTATCAGGATAAGCTCCATTTGCATCGCTAATCATTTTTCTTCCTTGTAAAGCATGCCATAAATCGGTATAAAATCTTCTTTGATCGTTTTCAGTACCTCCTTCTATTTTTATTCTTCCTAATAAAGCACTCCATTCTTTTCTTGAATTGGAAACTGTTTGGCTAAAATTCCAATGCGGCAATTCTGCTTCGATATTGATCGCAGCGTTTTCTATTGCGGTATAAGAAATGCCGACTTTCATCAGTATCTGTTCTTTTGTTCCGCTAAAAAGGACTAAATAATTCCCCGTTGCAGGATCTCTTTCTACAGAAGCAATTGGCTGATTTGTTTTGACTTTAAAAAATACGGTCAATGGTTTTGGACGCCTGAAATTAGTACTCAAAACTAATGATCCTGAAAGTTCAAAATCATTGTTTTTTTCTAATTTTCCATTGGTATTTTCGCAAGGGCCTAAAATGGTATTGAGGTTAAAAAGAATGGCTTTTTGTGCATTTTTGGGAAAAGTATATTGATGAAATCCAACTCTTGGTGTGCTGGTCAATTCTGCTGTAATCTGATATCTATCTAATTTCAACGAATGGTATCCTGGTGTTATGATTTCGGTCTGATGGCTGAATTTGGAATAAAAATCTTTAAAAACGGTTGATTTATTCGTGTCAGAAATCGTAACTGGCATTATAGATACACCAGACATCTGCCATTCGTGAATGTGGCTGAAACCTTTAACTGTGTCTGTAGTGTATTTATAGCCGCCTCCCCAATCGCCTTTAATTTCAGTATCGGGACTTAAATTAACCATACCAAAAGGACGGCTTGCTGATGAAAAGTAAAACCATCTTGAATTTTCGGTGTCCAACAACGGATAAACCATATCTGACAATTGTTTCTTTTGTAGAGAATTGGTTTTCTGAGCGTTGCATGACAATAAAAAAACTAAAGTCAAACTTATGGCAATATGTCCTATTTTATAGATTTTACTTAGTTCCATTTATGCTGTGTATTGATGGGACAAAATTGGGCTGATAATGATTTTAATAAAAATTAAAAGAATGTTGCAAAGCTTAATCTCTCATTTATCTTCAAAAAACACATTTGATTAGGCTTTGCAAGCATTCTAAAAATGAAACAAAAATGAATTGGTTATTATAAATAGCAAAAACCAATGTTACTTTTAGTAAAAAGGAGAAGAATTTTGTGCTCTTCTCCTTTCAAAATTAAATTGGGTTACAATGCGTACCTATTCAAAACCCTTATTTTTAATATCCGTCATTTTGAATTAAAGCTGGATTTAAAACCATAGCATTGGTTGGAATCGGGAATACACGACGATAAACATCTGTATTAGTTTTATAGCCCCATGATCCTTCATATTTTCCAAAACGAATCATATCGTTTCTATGCCAAGCTTCCCAAGCAAACTCACGGCTTCTTTCTTTGTAAAGCTCTTCTAAAGTAACGCCGCTTACAGGTGCAGATGTTGTACGGTTAGAACGAACCATGTTTACCAATGCATCTGCACTTTGACCTAAAGTTACAGCGCCTCCGCGAAGGATTGATTCTGCTTTCATTAACAGCACATCTGAATAGCGTAAGAAAGGAACATCATTCTTTTGATTACGATTTGTTGAAGTGGCATCTGGGTAGAATTTAATATTTCTATACCCCATGTTCCAAGCAATTTCATCGTTTCCAAGATCAAATAAAGCTTCACTCTGGCGAGGTATAATATTTGGCGTTAAATTTACTTGATAAGTGTATGAAGCACCTCCGTCAGATCCTGTGTAAAACTGGTCATATCCTTTTTTAGTTGTTGTAACCATAACTGGAGTCACGCCATCATTCATGTACTGAAGACCAGTCAACCACTGTTTGTTACGAATATCATTAGGATCATTAAAATAAGCATAAAATTCAGGAAGCGTACTTCTAGGCGCACTTGGCGTAAAAGAAAGACCAAATTTAGCTCTCTCAGAACGTGGCACATCATAACGTGCGTGATACATTTGTCCGTTGTAGCCAACTGTAACTGCTGCTGGATCATAAGGAACTGCAAAAATAAACTCTTTCATTTGTGGTCCATTGGTCGGGTAAAACATCTGCAGGTAAGTTGCTCTTGGCTCAACAGCATATAATCCTGAATTAATTACCTCATCGCAAGCTGCAATACAATCTGTATAACGTGAGGTTCCTGAATATATCTCAGCATTCAGATATAATTTGGCTAGCATTGCATTGGCAGTCTGTTTGTTTGGTCGTCCATAAGTGCTAACCCCAGATGCAGGATTCAAATTAGGAACGGCACTTTTTAATTCCTTTTCAATGAAATTAAAAACTTCTTTTCTTGGTGTTTTAGCATGAGCAGTAAAATCTCCATATAAAGTATCCAAAGGCACATCTCCATAACTATCCATTAACATGAAATAAGAAATAGCACGCATTGTTTTGATCTCTGAAATCAGAGTCTTTTTCTCTGTTCCTTCAGGCATTGTCTGTCTTAAAATTGAAATCGTCTGATTGCATGTTCCAATCACTTTAGATGTCCAGTCCCAAAGACTTCCAATGATACCATTATCGGCATTCCAGTCATGGTAATGCATGGCAATATAATTTCGATTATCAAACCAGTTTCCTCCTCTTGCAGGCAAAATAGATTCATCTGTACTTAAAGATTGAGCCCACCACCAAGCAAAAGAAAATTCTCCTCTGAAAGCTACATAAACTGGACCCGTAGCCTGAACATATTGTGTTGAATTTTGAGGAAACACATCAGGTGTCAATTGTGTTGTAATAGGCACATCAAGGTCACTGCAAGACCATACTAAACCAGCCATAAGTACTGGGAGTCCTAAATATTTTAATATCTTTTTCATAATTTTTAGCATTTAATTTTTAGAAGGTCACATTTAAACCGAACAAATACGTTCTTGTTTTTGGATAGAAGTTATTTGAATCTACACCAGGAGCTGTTCCTCCTTGTTCTACCTCAGGATCAATTCCAGTATATTTAGTAATCACAAATACATTATTTACCGTGTGATAAAGGCGAAGACTGCTTATGTATCTGCCCACTTTACCAAAATTATATCCTAATGTCATGTTGTCCAATCTTATATAGCTGCCGTCTTCGATAAAACGATCTGAATATTTAAATGAGTTTAAATCATTTGGAGATTCATTTCCTGCATCAACCAAAATATTATTGGTCATTGCCGTGCTTGGTCTAAACAAATCGGCACGAGTTGCGTTGAAAATTTTATTTCCAAAAACTCCTCTGAAGAAAATACTTAAATCAAATTTTTTGTATTGAAAATTATTTGCCCATCCCATTAATAATTTAGGCTGTGCACTTCCTGCATAATGATAATCTACTCCGATTTGCGGTGTTGTAGTCAAGTCACCATTTTTGTCATAATACTGAGAAACCCCATCTGCATTTTTCCCTGCATATTTCAATGTAAAGAATTGCCCAAGAGGTTTTCCTTCTTTAAAAATCTGCAAAGTACTTCCTGTTTGTCCACCTCCGTCTGGCTGTACACGGCGGATAGAGTCACCTCCAACAAAAAACGGACTAGTTAATTTCACGATCTCATTTTTGTTATGAGCCAAATTCAGGTTAGAATTCCAGCTGAAATTTGCCGTTTTAACTGGAGTTGTGCTTAAGCTAAGCTCAATACCTTTATTAGACATTGTACCTCCATTTGCCACAATTGTTCCTACTGGCACCAATACTGGATTAACATTATAGTTGAAGATCATATCTGTTGTCTTTTTGTCGTAAACGTCAACAGAACCTGTTACTTTTCCTTTTGCAATAGAGAAATCAAGTCCAATATTTGCTGTCGCTGTTTTTTCCCACTTCAAATCAGGATTTGCTGCCTGGTTAGGTCCATAAGCCCCAATCTGCTGTCCGTTGTAATAAAAAGTTCCTAAACTTCCAGATATAAATTGAGCCGTGTAAGCATTAAACCCAGAAGAATTTCCTGTTACCCCCCAGCTTGCACGCAGTTTCAAATCGCTAAAAACATTCTGGTTCTGCATAAAACTTTCTTTATCTAATCTCCAAGCACCTCCTACAGATGGAAAATATCCCCATTGGTTATTTGCACCAAACATAGATCCACCGTCTCTTCTTAGAGATCCTTGCAAAAGATATTTATCTTTATAATTATAGTTTAAACGTCCGAAGTATGAAATTAAACGTGTTTTTTGGTAGGCTCTGCTATCTCCAAAATTTACTACATAACCATTAACTGAAGTGTAATTACTTAAAGCTAAGTTATTATATCCAACATTATCTACAGGAAAGTTTGTCGTAGTAGCTTGAAAACCGTCTCCTAAAGTATTTTCCTGCCATGAGTAACCCAAAACAGCTTTTATTTTATGATCTCCAAATGTTTTATCCCATGTGAAGAAACTCTCTATAATATTATTTCTAGTTTCATACGAATTTCTCAATGCAGAACCATTTACACCAAAATTAACCAATGTTTTTGTCAAAGGTGGATCTGGGTTATTGTAAAAGTTGGCACTGTTGTATTGAGAATAATAACTGTCATAAAACTCTCCATGAGATGCAGTTAATCTCTGATGTGCTAAATTCAAATTATACGTAATTCCAAAAGGAAGTTTTACTTCTGCAGTAAGATTACCTACAAGGTTGTCTGTTCTAGTTTCGTCAGTACCATGCTCAATTAAGGCTACAGGGTTAAAATATCCTGGGCTCACAAAATTTTCAAAAAGACTACCGTCAGGATTTCTTACCGGAGATACAGGAAGATAACTTGCTGCCTGCAAAAGCACTGTATTACGTTGCGGTACATTTTGATATTTCGTATTTGAATTAGTAACGTTCAAGCCAAATTTAACTTTATCGTCAAAAGCATATTGTTCAACAGACAAACGAGCAATTATACGAGAGAAATCACTTTTTAACATAACTCCTTCTTTATTAATCGAAGTGATGCTTGCAGTATAGCTTCCGTGATCTCCTCCACCACTCATAGAAAGGTTATGGCTGCTTGATTTGGCACGTCCAGGTCTTAAAATTTCTTTTTGCCAGTTCGTGTTGGCACCTTTGTCATTTTCTGGAGTAAAATTTAAATTGTTTCTTGTTGTAAAATCTCTCAACTGATCTGCATTCATCATATCCAGATTGTTTGAAACTTCTTCCCAACCAACATATCCATTGTACGCCACTTGCGTTCTACCCTTACTTCCTTTTTTTGTTGTTACCATAATAACCCCGTTTGCAGCACGGTTACCATAAATTGCTGTTGCAGCAGCATCTTTCAAAACGTCAATAGTCGCAATATCATCTGGCGAAATCACAGAAATGTCTACACCAGGAATACCATCAATTACATAAAACGGTCCTTGAGAACTATTTAATGTTGAAGCCCCACGCAAAACAACAGAAGCCGTTTTTGTTGGATCGCCACTGGAAGAAATATTCAAACCAGAAACCTTTCCTTGCAAAAGTTGTCCAACGTCGCTGATTGCACCTCTGTTCAAATCTTCAGCCTTAACAGAAGAAACTGCAGTGGTTAAGTTTTTACGTGATCCTTTACCGTAACCTACAACAACAACTTGTTCTAGATTGGTTGTAGTAGAAAGCAATTTAATCGAATAATTTGTTTTCGTTCCGTCTAATTTAACAGCTTGATCTTCAAATCCCATAAAAGAGAATACAAGTGTAGCATTTTTGTTTGAAGCAGTAATTTTAAATTTACCGTCAAAATCTGTTGTTACAGTATTAGTTGTACCTTTTTCAAGTACATTAACGGCTGGCAGAGGAATACCTTTGTCATCCAATACCACACCTGACACATCTGTTTTTTGTGCCCAGGTATTAATTGAGAAGCCAAAGAAGAAGGCTAATAATAAAAGTTTAAGTTTTTCCATTGTAATATTGGTTAATTAGTTAAAGTATTGACGAAATTAGCGCTAAAGAAATGTTAACAAATGGACAAGTTATTCATAAACATGGATAATTTCTATAAAGTCAATGGTAATAAGGCTTTGCAAAGTTTTTTTTCTACAATTATATAGTCAAAAACTGACTAATAAATCGATTTCGAAAGTTTTTCTTTTTCATACAGATAGTATCGCTTTAGGTTATTTTATAAATATGAGCTTAAATTATGTTTATATACGCATTAATTGTAATCTTAGAATCTTTTATTTGTTTTTTGTCCAATTAATTTCCCAATTTTTAATTGATTCTCTTTCCTTACTTTCATCAAAAGAAGTATTGCCAACTGATGCCTTTTTTAAAGCTTGCAAAAACATTTTCCATCTTGGCCAGTAAAATTCTTTATACATTCCTTTCCATGATCTTGAAGCATAATCATTAAGATGCCCTTCTCCACCCCAAAGAGTTATTAATGTTTTAGCATTTTTGATATATAATGAAGAAACCTCTGCCGAACTTCCGTAATCTGAGGCCGATTTAACCCATTGGTCTAAATTATTTAAAGGTTGTCCAGACATCATCTTATCTGTTTCTAAAACTTGTTTTTCGATCTGTTTAAACAATTGATCTCCTTTTGCAATGTTTTTCTCCTGATACGCTTTTACGCATTCAATCAATTCTTCGTCAATAGAAAGTGAATTGTAATGCCTTGAAACATCGATTAAATCGTATTGAATAAGATTCTTCTTACTGTACTTTTTAGCTTCTATTTTCAAAATATCCAAAGCTTCTTTTAATTTGCTTTTGTCTCCCGGATTTCCTTTAAACTCTGTAATTTTGATTGTAGGACGTTTGAATAATAGATATGCTCCAGCCCAGTCGTTCCACCAACGTGTTTCCCAATATTTAACATTATAAACAGATTTGATCAATAATTCCCAAGCATGAAAAACAGATTCTGAAGTCTGCCCATACCTTGCATTTAAATATTTAGCCATCCAATCATTTAAAGGCTGTTCTGCTTTAGTCCATGGCAGATCATATATATATTCGTAAACTATCGAATTGTTATTTAATCCTTCAGGCATTGCTCCGTAGCCTACAATATTTCCTCTATTTGAATTTTTAAGTAAGCTTGCTAATTCGTCTTTATAAAAATTCAAATCTCCATAAACAGGGTTCGATCCTCCGTAATTATGCACATATCCGTATGTCCATTGTTTGCCATAAAAAGCTTCTTGATTTTCCCATACTTTATATCTATCGTTGGCATAATCTTGAACCATCACTTTCTCATTTGGAACTTTGCTTAAAAATGCCTTCGTCGCTTCCTTTGTCCAAAATTCTTTATTATCTCCAAAAAGCCATCCTTGCATAACCCAAACTGCACCAGGAGCCGCTTCGTTTATAGTTTCATAAACAGCACTTCCATAATTAGAAAGTTCTTCATATTTATTATGTTCTGAAACAGGAGGTTCTATTTCATTGAAAGAATCGGCTAAATAAAAATTAGACTTTCCGTACATTTTGGTATAAATTTCAATAAAGCGTTTTCCTATTTGTTTGAATAAAGGATCTTTGGAATCTAACAGAAAAGTGCTTGCAAATCCACCGCCTGACCATGATTTAAGTTCGGTTATTTTAGCTTCGGGATGTTTTTCGGCGAAAGCCTTTGGCACATAACCGCTAAAAGCTGGCACAACAGGATGCATATCTAAAGCTCTCATTCGTTCTAAGATTTTCTTTTGAAGAGCTTCTTTTTTAAAAAACCACTCCTGTGGCAACGGTCCTTCTAGACTATTAATATTTCCCATACGCTGCCAAGGCAGATAGGCTGGGCCTGCAAAGTGAGATTCTAATTGCGCATTGGTTAAGCCATATTCTTTCCACAGTTCCTGCCAAACCGCTTCTTGACCTTCCATAGCAGTTGGAAGATTTATCCCGTGAAAAGCCATCCAGTCAATTTCTTGTTCCCAGCGTTTCCAATCCCACCAAGGAGTTGTATAGCCAAAAGTACAAGCATTGAGGTATTCTCTGTATTGAAAAGGCGTATCTCCATTTTTTGAATATTTCGGCCATGTTTTAGGCAGTTCAATTCTGGTTCCTTCCCAACTAATTAAAACTGCTCCTATGTCTTTTAAAAAATTATATGCAGCATAGCAGATTGCTGTATTAGTAGAAGCTTTTATCTTTACGAGATTATTATCTGTTTCAATTTCAAACCAGTCCGATTTACTTTTTTTGTCTTCCTCAATGCTTAACTGAAATTCGTTAACGCGACTCCCAACAAGCCTTTCAATAACCCCAAAAGCACTTTTTGTTTTTTCTTCATTTTGGCAAATCCCTTTTACGGAACCGCAAAACAAGAGCATACAAGCCACAACAGCCAATTTCAGGGAACTGCTCTTTTTAATTTTAAAATTCTCACTTTTCATATAAATCATATATTTATTAAATTGTCTTAATTCACTTTAGCCAAATAAAGCAAAGGAGATTAAATAATTAAATTAATCTCCCCTGCACAAACAAAACCTAACAAAAATTTTTCACTAATAATTAGCGGTCTTACATAAAACCCAGAACCAAACCATGAGATCCTGAACTGAAAAATAAAATTATATATAATGATGTCCTATAAGATGGATTTATCAGTCAAAAGCATAGACATATTTCACAGACTATTTAATAGGCATTTTTGAAATTAAAGCTTAAATTCGTACCAATCTGCTATATCGAACGAAGGTTACCTATTTTTGAAACAAAAAAATGGATGTATGGAGTACAAAAAAATAAAACCTTGTAAAGAATTAGAGCCTTACATTCATTTCTTTTGGGAACTGAAAGGAAACCTATACAAATCACAACAGGAACGAGTTTATCCTGACGGCTGCAGCGGAATTATAATTAATTTAGGAAATAGCTGTTTGACCGATAATGGCTCTCTTTTTTTGGAGTTTGGAAAAACCTATGCTGTTGGTGCAATGGATTCTTATAAAGACAGTTTAATAGATATGGATACTCATTTAGCAGGAGCATGTCTAAAACCAGCTGCTTTTGCCAATTTCTATAGCTACGACCCGCAACGTATATTGATAAACAATACTGTTGAATTTGAAAAATCTAATTCCTTTCATACTGATACGGTATTTGAAAAATCATTCGATTATTTTAACCGCTTCTATTTGGATAGATTAAAAAATAAAAACATTCCTCTGCAATCTGTTATTAATGATATCGATTTAGCAAACGGACAAATCAGCATTTACGAATTGGCTAAAAAGAATTGCACAACAGTAAGACAGTTGGAACGTAATTTTAAAAAATACATTGGACTCTCACCAAAAGAATATTCAAATATCATTCGTTTTCAAAATGCTTTAAATATTATTAAAAAAACAAATCAAGATCGAAGTCTTTCGGATATTGCATTTGAATGTGGCTATTATGACCATTCGCATCTCAGTAATGAAATTAAGCGAAATACTGGACTTTCACCATCATCATTGTAATTTGTCGCATTTTTACAAAGTATAATCGGTGGCACAAAAGTACATTTGACAAAACATTAAACTTAATAAAAAATGCGAAAAATATCACTTTTCATCGCTATGAGCTTAGATGGCTACATAGCAAAGCCAAATGACGATCTAAGCTTTTTGAAACTTGTCGAAAAAAAAGATGAAGATTATGGATATGCAGAATTTACTGCTAATGTAGATACTTTAATTATTGGCAGAAAAACTTATGATTATGTTCTAAAGGAAATTGGTTCATCTCATTACGACAACGGTCAAAGAGATATTTATGTCATCACACGAACTGAAAGACCACAAATAGGGCGGACAATTTTTTATACAGGAAATATAGTCGAACTTGTCAAAAAACTAAAATCTGAAAAAGGCAAAAATATTTATTGTGATGGCGGCGCTGAAGTCATAAATGAACTTCTAAAGAACAATTTGATAGATGAGTTTACAATTTCAGTTATTCCCATTTTATTGGGTGACGGAACAAGACTTTTTAAAGATGGAAGACCAGAACAAACGCTTGAATTTATTTCGGCAAAAACATTTGAAACTGGATTAGTCCAGCTATATTACAAAAAGAAAAATGAATTGGCAAAAGGAATAATATAGGCTGAACTTACGCCAACGTATAAGGATTTACACACTTTGCAATCCATCCTTCACTGCTTTCTTCCTCGGCATTTCTCACGAGAATGTCTGATGTTTGGCGTAATGCTTCCTGAATAACGTTTCAATAGAGTTCACATTCTCATATAAATTATTTATCTTTGTCACTAAGATACTTAGTTTATGAGTGAAATTAATAACCAAGATGTACTGTTAAGATTCCAAAATGCGAGCAGAAAGTATTCTGATGCATCTGCATTTATGCATGCTGCGATTGCACGAAAAGCAGGGCTTTCGGGAACCGACCACAAATATCTAGGGCTTATTCTTCCCTACGAATCTATAACCGCGGGAGAAATTTCAAAACTTACGGGTTTAAGCACAGGTGCCGTAACGGGATTAATAGACCGATTGGAAAAAATGAAGCTCGTGGAAAGGCATTTCACCAAAGAAGACCGAAGAAAGGTCATCATTGTTCCAAATGTCGAAAACAGCATGAAGCTTCTCAAGCCTTCCTTTGACGAACTGCAGCAGAAAACTATGGCATTGCTTTCCACTTTTTCAGAAGAGCAGATCAAAACTATAGAAAGCTATTTTATTAAAGCCACAGCCATAATGGAAGAAACAAAAGATAATTTA